>NZ_QMFA01000021.1 GCF_003285005.1 Paenibacillus sp. YN15
AGCTCAGTAGGTAGAGTGCATCCATGGTAAGGATGAGGTCACCGGTTCGATTCCGGTTGGAAGCTTTCCGATTGGCCCGTTGGTCAAGAGGTTAAGACACCTCCCTCTCACGGAGGAAACAGGGGTTCGATTCCCCTACGGGTCATACATATCCCGGGCGCTTAGCTCAGCCGGGAGAGCATCTGCCTTACAAGCAGAGGGTCGGGGGTTCGATCCCCTCAGCGCCCACCATACATTTGCGGTCGTGGCGGAATTGGCAGACGCGCTGGATTCAGGTTCCAGTGGACTAATACTCCGTGGAGGTTCGAGTCCTCTCGACCGCACTACAAGCAGCAAGGGCTTCAGCGGTTTTCGCTGAAGCCCTTTTGCTATTTCTAGATTGTTTTTCTAACATCGGTTTTATTACTATATGCTCTGCAGTTTATTGCCTTGTTTGGGTTTGCAGCATGGAAGGAGTCTCGATCACTTACGCCGAATTTTGTTGTTGGGGTTTACTGTTCAGGAAATCGATAAAGGGTAATGCACAATGAAATTTCAAATGATTATGAAATGATTAGTCTAAGTAAAATGAGGATTATATTCTGTGCATGGAGTTAACAAACTAAATTAGGATTATTTCATGTCACACGGATGTGTGGATATAATGGGGGTGCTTAAATCACAAATCACTTTTATTAGGGGAGGCTCGCACATGAAGCAGAGAAAAATTCGCAAGAGCTATCTGTTTTTTGCATTGGCAACCACAATTACGTTAGCGGCGGGGTGCAGCAGCAGTAGCGGAGAGGAGAATAAAGCTCCCAGTCCATCGGCCAAGGCGGCGGACAAGTCGCAGGAGCCACTACAGCTTAGTATAATGATGCCTTTGTATGAAACGGAACCACCGAAGGCTGACGAGCCGTTTCAAAAGCTTATTGAAGAGTATACTGTTTCTGCTAAGCGAAATTATCCGAAAGTTGACGCTTATGCCTGACCAAAGATTGACCGATATAATGTCCAGAGTGAAAATCGGGAAAGGAAAAGACGACCCTTGTCTAGGAGGGGACTGCGCCAACAGTCTTTGCCTCAGGGGTCGTCTTCCACATAAACCTAAAGTATGGTTATTGTATCAAAGTTTACGCTGGTTGAAAAGAGGGATGTGACCGGCGTTTTTTGTTCGAAGTACAGAGGAAGCCCATTGCCCCTGCTGTGAAGCCCTTTTGGAAGTGATCGGTAGTCGCCCCCGTGTCTGGTACCAAAGCTCCGGTGAGCGAGCCGTGCTCATCATCCGGCGGCTATATTGCTCGGCTTGTAAGAAAATCCACCATGAACTGCCGGACATGCTGGTGCCCTACAAGCGTTATGATGCAGCCAGCATCGAACAGACCGTCACTTCACCTCCTCCGGATGCTGTCGCAGCAGATGAATCCACGCTATCCCGTTGGAGAGCCTGGTTTGCCACATGGGCCGTGTATGCCGCTGGTTGTTTGGCCTCCCTTGCCCAGCGTTTGCACCTGCCCGTGGAGAAGACGTGTGGTCTCCCCGAATCTGTCCTTCCCCTGCTCCACCGTTACGTCGAAAGCGCTCCCGGATGGCTGAGCCGGATTGTCCGTTCCGTGGTCAACAGCAGCTTGTGGGTCACAGACCCGTTCTGCGTTCCTGTCCACTCTGCCTTGGACTAGACTGGAATCATCTAGCCAAGGGAGATGAGAACATGAAGATCAAACAACATGCCGAAGAGGTGGCGGCCCAGCGTATGCAGGTTTTGGCGCCTCTTTTAGCGGAAGGACTGGATCCGGCCAAGGCCAGTCAACTGAAAACGGCCATTGCCGAGCAAACCGGCTGGTCGGAACGCACCATCCGACGGTATCTGGCCCGGCACCGGGAGGAAGGGTTTTCCGGCCTGAAGCCTAAGACGCGAGGTCGAAAACCGGCCACGGACATCCTTGCGGAAGAAGTGCTGGAGCAAGCGATCCTGCTGCGTCGGGAGGTGCCCGGACGCAGCGTCCGGCAGATCATTCAAATTTTGGAGTGGGAAGAGAAAATTGAACCCGGGCAGGTCAAACGCAGCACCCTGCAAGAGAAACTGACGGAACGCGGCTACAGTTCTCGGCACATGCGGCTGTATGCCACAAAGGGAGTCGCCGCCCGGCGTTTCCAGAAACGGCACCGCAACCAGATCTGGCAAAGCGACATTAAATTTGGTCCCTACCTGCCCATTGGCCCCAAGGGAGAATCACGTCAGGTATATCTGGTGCTGTTCATCGATGACGCCACGCGCTTTGTGCTGCACGGGGAGTTTTACCCGACGCTGGATGCCCGCATCGTGGAGGAGGCCTTTCGGCAGGCCATCGGAGTCTATGGGATTCCAGAGGCGGTCTACTTCGACAACGGCAAGCAATACAAGAGCCACCAGATGGGACGGACCTGCTCGAAGCTGGGCATTCGGCTTCTCTTTGCCAAGCCGTACTCGCCAGAGTCCAAGGGCAAGGTAGAACGGCTGAACGGCGTGGTGCAGCACTTTCTGGATGAGGCCGCGTTGGAGAAGCCCAGGACGCTGGAGCGACTGAATACGCTCTTTCAGGCGTGGCTCAGCGAGTGCCATCAGAACAAGCCCCATGCCGCATTGGGAGAAGAAACCACTCCCCAAATGGCGTTTCGCCGGGATACGAAGGTGTTGCGGTTTGCCGATCCGGAAGGGGTGGCGGATGCCTTCTTGCACAGCGAGAAACGCAAGGTGGACAAGGCGGGCTGCATCAGCTTCATGGGAAGGAAATACGAGGCCGGGCTTTCTTTCATCGGGCGAACGGTGGAGGTGGTCTATGACCCGGCGGACATCCGAGAGATCACGTTAGAATACGAAGGGGTGCCGGCCTGGAAGGCCAAGGAACTGGAGATCGGAGAATGGGCCGGTCAGCGGCCGAAGCTGCCGGCCCATCTGCAGCCGCAACCGCCGGAGGGATCCAGGCTACTGCAGGGAGCGGCCAAGAAACAGGAGGAGCGTCAGGAGAAGCAGGCCCATGCCGTGAGCTACCGGACGGTTCGGGAGGAAGAACGCCATGTTTGAGGCTTTCTACGATCTGAGCCGGACGCCGTTCACCCGGGAGGTGCCGGTCGAGGACTTGTATGTGTCCCCTATGCTGGAAGAAACGTTGGGCAGGCTGGTCTACGCGGCGAAACGGCAGTGGTTTGCCGTGGTCACGGGAGATTGTGGCACAGGGAAAACAACCATCCTGCGGCGGCTGGCCGGGGAACTGAAGGAGTCGGAATACAAGCTACTCTATGTGGCGGATTCGAAGCTGACACCGCGCCACTTTTACAAGGGGATACTGGAGCAGTTGGGCTGTGAGGCCCGGTTCTACCGGGGAGATGCTAAGCGGCAGCTACACCGGGAGATTGAGCTGTTGCGGGGGATGCATCAGGTGCAGCCGGTGGTGGTGGTCGACGAAGCCCATCTCTTGGACCGGGAGATGCTGGAGGAAGTGCGGTTTCTGCTCAACTTCCGGATGGATGCGCAGAGCCCCATGGCGTTGGTGCTGGTGGGTCAGACGGAGCTGTGGGAACGGCTGCGGCTGCAAACCTACGCGGCGATCCGGCAGCGGATCGATCTGCAGTGCAAGTTGTCTCACTATGACCGGGCGCAGAGCGCAGAGTACCTGAAGCGGCACTTGACCTATGCGGGAGCACAGCAGGATATCTTCTCGGATGCAGCGGTAGAGGAAATGTATCGGTATTCGGGAGGAACGGCGCGGATGCTCAACCAGGTCGCGACTCACAGTCTGATGTACGGAGCGCAGAACAAGCGGCGGATCGTCGATGACCATATGGTGAAACAGGTCATTGCGGGAGAATTGTCATGAGGCGGCAGTGGCTTCCGATGACCTATGACCGGAATGGGGCTTGGTGGGTAGTGGAGATCGAGGGCCGAAAAGTGGGATTTCACTGCGGGGAATATCTGCTGATGCACATTCGGGAAGGGCTGGAGGTGGCGTGCCGGATCGAGATGGACCGGGACTGGTACGTGGTCATGAGCGAGAATGCCCAGTTTTACTTGAAGAACAAGCAAACCTACTGGGTAGAAATCTGACATAACGGGAAGCTGGCGATAAGACCGGGCTTCCCGTTTATGCGCCCTTTTCGGTCAGATATTCCATTTGAATCCGGACACCTTGCGCCGTCAATTTCTTGCCATGATAGAACGTCAGTAACAGTATACAAATACGAAGCTGACGATTAGTTACGCACCCGCGGCCAGCTATTCGGACAAACTGAATATCACTTTAGCCTCCGGAGAATTGCCGAAGGTTATGACATTACTTGGCGGCGATGTGAAAAGCGCGGCTTTCATCAATGCTATGCGGTCCGGCGCTTTCTGGGAGGTAGGCCCATATTTAAAGAATTATCCGAATTTAGCCAATATGCCGGCGATTGGTTATGAGAACACAATGTATGATGGTAAAACCTACGGTTTGTATCGTTATCGCGACGCCGCGCGCGAGGGATTGATCTTCCGCAAGGACTGGCTGGACAATCTCGGTTTAAAAACCCCAACCACAATTGATGAGCTATACACTGCCTTGAAGGCATTTGCTCATAATGATCCCGATCAGAACGGGAAACAGGATACCTATGGCTTAATCGACGCTAATAATATATTTGGCTTCAATACCATCTTTGCAATCTTCGGGTCCCCTCAAGGATATGAGGTTAAGGATGGCAAGTTCATTCCCGCTCATGAAACGGCTGAAAATTTCGAAGCCATGAAGTTCCTGAGAAAGCTATACGAGGAAAAAATTCTCGTCTCTGACTTTGCGGTAATGACCCCGGCGCAAAGGAACGAGATGATCTATACCGGTAAAGGCGGAGCGGTTTTTGCTACAGTTGACGGAGCCCAGAGATACCAACAAGAAACGGAAAAGATTAATCCGAAAGCCCGGTTTGATATTACGCAACAGATTAAGGGGCCAAAAGGAGAACGTATTCCTTCGTATCCCGGACACAATGGCATCGTGGTATTTCCTAAATCCAGCGTGAAAACGGAAGCGGAATTGAAGCAGATTCTAAGCTTTTACAACAAGCTGGGCGATGATAAAATGATAGATTTGTTCGCATGGGGAATCGAGGGGGTCTCCTATAAGGTAGAAAATAATACTTTTGTCGGAATAGACAATTTCCAAACTCCAAGCGGATGGAAAGTCTTTGAGCAACTGACTGTTTATGATACCTTAGGGTTAACAAAGCAGCAGAAAAAATTTGCCACTCCCCTGGAGGAAAAAATCAACAGGCTGATTAAGAAAGAAGGCGCTTCAATTATTACTAAAGATCCCTCTGCCCCTCTGAATTCGGAAACGAAGGGAATAAAGGGACCGGAAATTGACAAGATTATCTATGATGCCAGGGTTAAGTTCATCATGGGGATGATGGACGAGGCTGGCTATAAGCAGGAACTGGAGAAATGGCGCAAATTGGGCGGAAGCCAGATTTTGCTGGAGCTGGAGACGGAATACGCAAAAGCTACCAAATAAACGAACAGTGCCACATGGGATTGGGGATTCATCCTCATCCCATGTTGTGTTGTATCGGACGAGGGGATTCTTGATGAGGTTCTCCAAATATTTCACGCGGCTCCTGGCTGCAATGACAGCCATTAGCACAGTTCCTATTGTAGGATTGGGTTTCTTCTCCTATATTATATCTTCAGGATTAGTGGAAGAACGGGTATTGGAAGGAAACCGTCAAGTGGTCCTTCAGTCGCAGCTACGAATTGAGCAAACGTTGAAAACAACGGATCACACCCTGACCCAATTCATTAATCTGCCTTATCTGGTTGATGTTATTAGAAGAGAGGCGTATACGACAAACGAATTTGGGGATCTTCGTGATCTGCAGCAAACATTAAGCAATCTCCAGGGTTTTGAGACGGGGATAACGGAGATTATTCTGGCGAGTCTGCGGCATGAATGGCTCCTTGACAACAAGGGCTTGCAGTCCTTGGAGGAGTCGGCGCATAAGGAACGATTGCTTGACTATACTATCAAACAACGATCATCCTTTTGGTCATCCGAGGTGGATGAGAGTGGCAGTGTGCAGCTGCGTCTAATCAAAACTATTCCGAACTTCACTCGGGACCCGGAGGGCTTCATCATTGCAAATCTACCCGGCAGCTCCCTTCAACAATGGTTGACAAGCTCCAGCTTTACTGGCACGATGCTTATCATGAACGAGAATCATGAGCTGATTGCACATCAAAGCGATCAGGTTGTTATTGATGGGCTTCAGGAGTTTTTGGCCGAACATCAGACTGATCTTACAGAGGAAAGCGGACAACTGGAATTCACATCATTGAACGACGATCATACCTATGCGTTAACGTATACCCGATCTTCTTACAATCATTGGATTTATGCAACCGTTATCGATCTGGAGGAGCTTAGCCGTGAATCCCGCCCTATAGGGTATATTACCTTCTTTACATGCATAGTTACACTGGTAATCATCCTTCTCTTTTCTTTTTTTGGCTCCCGATTCGTGTATATGCCGGTACGCCGATTATATCGGCTAACCCTTGATAAGTCACGGCAGGAGGTTAGCGGGCCGTCCGAGGATGAATTGGGGCATATCGAGCGGAGCGTCCTGTCTCTCGTTCACGAGCAGGAGGAGTTGGGCTTGGCGCTTCGGGGGCAAAATAAACAATTGAAAGAATGGTTCATAACCCGGCTTTTCAGTGGTAAGATGAAGTCGGATGAAATCCGGGAGAAGCTGACGACGTTTGGCTACTCCAGCGATTATGCCCAATACGCAGTCTTGGTGCTGCAAGTGGATACACTTGAAGACACCAGGTTTGAACAGCGGGACATAGATTTGCTGTTGTTTGCAGTTAATAATATTGTAGGGGAATTGCTTAGACCCGAGGAACAACTGCTGCCTGTTGTTATCGACCAGCAGCAGGTTACTTTGCTGCGTGGCTCTTCTGACACAGATCATTTCGCCGCCTATGCATACGAACTGGCGCAGCGAATTCAGGCTACCATTAAATCAATTCTGCAACTGCAGGTGAGCATTGGCATCAGCCGCGTCTTTCACTCCTTGCAGGATAGCCATAATGCTTATGCGGAAGGATGTGAGGCGCTTAAATATCGGATAAGAATTGGGGATGAAGCGCTGCTGTCCATTAATGATGTGAAGCCTGACTACCGGACGCCATCCACTTATCCGGAGCAGGTGGAGAGGGAGCTAATCGATGCCATAAAGTTGTTGAATGAAAAAAGCGCGGAAATTATGCTTCAGAACTTTATTGATGAGGTATTCCGTATCAAACAAAGCTCGTTGGAGTATCAAATGCAGTTTGTCCCATTGCTGTTCCGGCTGGCAGCTATGCTTCCACAACAGGGCGAGAGCAGCCAAACCTCTTTGTTCGACGACTTTTTCAACTGCAGAACTGCGGATGAAATTATGAAGTGGATGCTTAAGAAGCTGATCATCCCTATCATCAACCAGCTTACTTTACAATCCGAGTCGCAATTCAAGAATATCTCGGATACGGTTAAACAAATCATTGAACGGGAGTTCGACACCCCCATCACGTTGGAATCATGCGCGGCCCGCATTAACTATTCACCCGTGTATGTAAGCCGCATTTTCCGCAAGCAAGCAGGGATTACGTTCATTGAATATCTCATCCAGGTCCGAATAGGAGCTGCTAAACAATGGCTGATCAGTTCGGATATGAAAATTGGAGAAATGGCGGAAAGGCTGCAATATAATAACGCTCAAAACTTTATCCGTTCTTTCCGCAAAATGGAGGGAATGACCCCCCGTCAATACCGGGAGCTTCATCGGGACAGCGGGGGGGCCGCGGATTCCGATTCTTGAGCACCAATGACCAAGGACCTTGTGCAAGGTCCTTTTTTTATGGGCTAAAAAATGATTATCCGAGAGAAATAATGATTACTCCGTTATCGGAATGCATCGGGTTAACTACGGATTATTTACGGTTATGGCGGCGACCGGTACGATAGGACTAAGCTTGCAACTATAAAAAGGATGTGACTCGATCTCATGAATTATTCTCCGTTACTGAGACGGTGGAGCAAAATGATGGTGAGGGATCGGTGGCTGTATTTCATGCTGCTGCCGGGCCTATTGTATTTTCTTATCTTTAAGTATGTTCCCATGTGGGGGGTGTTGATCGCCTTTCAAAATTATCAGCCGTTTCTTGGAATTAGCGGAAGTGAATGGGTTGGGTTTGACCATTTTATACGCTTTTTCTCCGAACCGACTTTTATGATGCTGATGAAAAACACATTGATTTTAGCTCTTTGGAACATCGTTCTGTTCTTCCCGGTGCCGATTATTGTGGCGTTATTGCTGAATGAACTGCGGCTGCAGTCAGCAAAGCGGCTGATCCAAACGTTAATTTATATTCCGCACTTTATGTCTTGGGTAATTGTGGTAGGAATCATCTATATTTTCTTTAATACGGAAAGTGGAATTGTCAATGTACTCTTGCAGGATGCAGGCATCGGAAAAATCAATTTTTTGGCCAGTGAGAAATGGTTTCGGCCCATGGTATTGGGTGAGGTAATGTGGAAGGAAACAGGCTGGAGCACAATTATATATTTAGCCGCACTTGCCGGTGTGGACGTACAGCTTTATGAAGCGGCGAAGATCGATGGGGCGAATCGCTGGCAGCAATTATGGCATGTTACAATACCGGCGATCTTAAACACAGTTGTCATATTGTTGATTCTGAGGCTTGGAAATTTTCTTGATACGGGCTTTGAGCAAATCTTTCTGATGCTGAATGCGTTAAACCGCGGCGTAGCCGAGGTCATTGATACTTATGTCTATACAGCGGGAATCACACAAGGCCAGTTCAGCTACAGCACAGCCGTCGGATTGTTTAAATCCGTCATTGGGTTGATGTTGATTGTCGGGGCCAACCGCCTCGCAAAGAAATTTAATCATGAAGGTATATATTGAGGGGGATATCAATGCACAGAATGTCCATAGGAAGCCGATTATTTGACGCAGTCAATTTGATATTTTTGACTTGCTTCGCGCTTATAACGGTATTGCCTTTTGTGTATGTCATTGCCGGTTCATTCACGACCACAACAGAGCTTCTGAAGAAAGGATTCGTTCTGATTCCAACGGTATATTCGTTAGAGGCTTACCATTATATTTTTTCGACCCCTATCATCATACGAAGTTTATTAAACACGATTTATATTACCTTGTTGGGCACGTTCCTCAATCTCGTATTTACATCATTAATGGCGTACCCGTTGGCGCGTAAAGCATTGTTCATGCGCAGAGGAATCATGCTGATGGTTATATTCTCCATGCTCTTCAGCGGGGGGATGATCCCCAGCTTTCTGGTCGTGAAGGAGCTTCATCTTATTAACACCTATTGGGCGCTCATGATTCCCGGGCTGATAAGTGCTTTTAATCTCATTATATTGAAGAATTTCTTTCAAGAGCTTCCGGACGGAATAGAGGAATCAGCAAAAATTGATGGCTGCAATGACCTGGGGATTTTATTGCGTATTGTGTTGCCTCTGTCTATGCCCGTGATAGCCACGTTAACGCTTTTTTATGCAGTAGGTCACTGGAATTCATTTTTCAGCGCGATTATTTATTTGAATCAATCGGATAAATGGCCCATTCAGGTCATCCTGCGGCAGATTGTCATTATGTCTGAAGGGGGATTGTTCGATTCCTCGGGCTTTGGGCCGGAATATGTAACACCACCTTCCCAATCCATAAAGATGGCCGTTATTGTCGTAGCAACGGCGCCCATCCTTGTGGTATATCCATTCCTGCAAAAGCACTTTGCAAAGGGAGTTCTATTAGGATCTGTAAAAGGATAAAAGGAGAGAGGGAAATGCAGAGCATAAAGGAGTATGGGGCGGTTGGAGACGGTGTTACCCTTGATCAGGCAGCCATTCAACAAGCGATTGACGCTTGCCATAAAGGCGGGGGAGGAACTTTATATTTTCCGGCTGGAGAGTATCTGACGGGAACGATCAGGCTGAAAAGCCATGTGATTCTCCATCTTGGCAACGGAGCGGTGCTGAAGGCCAGTAAGCAGCAGCAGCACTATCATTACGAGGATCATAACGGCAGAGAGATCGGTTTTCTTATTATGGCGATGGAAGCCAGCCATATTGGCATCGTCGGCGAGGGGACCATTCATGGTCAAGGAGTGGAGGAAATCACCATTGCGCAAAATATTTTACCGGAGTATAAGTTCAGGCGCTGCACACTTATGATCACGGGCTGCCAGCACGTCCAGCTTCGCGGTATTTCCATTCTGTACAGCGATTACTGGACGGTTCACTTCAAGCAGTGTCAAGAAGTGGTGGTTGATGGTGTAACCATCCGCAACAATATGAATCGAATTAATTCCGACGGAATCAATCCGGATTCCTGCAGGAATGTGCTTATTGCCAATTGCAGCATTACAACAGGAGATGATTGTATCGCATTTAAGACTACAGAGCCGGTTTCTTGCGAGAATATTATCGTTCACTCCTGTTTCATGAATACGCTCACATACAGAGGGATCAAGTTCGGAACCGAAACCTTCGGGGATTTCCGAAATATCCTTATATCCTCCTGCATCATCCATTCCAAGGGTGAAGCAATCGGCTTTTTTATCAAGGACGGGGCGAATGCAGACCAAATACAGTTTGCCAATATAATTATAAATCAGGAGGAGTCTCAAAGTAATCCGATTCTGATGGATGTAGAAAGAAGGTATGAGGACTCCGCCATGGGCAGCATCCGAGAAGTGTTGCTGCGGGATGTGCAGATCAATGCAACGGCGCCTGTCCTGCTCCAGGGATGTCCGGATGCAGGTATTGAGAATATAACCTTCCTCAATGTCAGCCAACGAATGCTTGCCCATACAAAGCAGCAGGGGCGCTCAAAGCCTACGGGGACTAGATTCCGTACTATACGGGAGAGTGACACCCAATTCGCATCGGTTGAAGCTTATATAACCGCCGCGTACGTGAACGGCTTAGAGGTGTCGGGCTATCGAGTGGTGCTGGATTGCGGATCTGTCCAGGCAGCGCCTTGGAAGCTAATCAGCGGTCATCACCTGCGTCATGTAAGGTTGACAAACATGCGATTGGCACCACTTCAGCCCGTCAACGAGGAAGAATTGTGCGAGTGGATCGAGTGTGAGCAAGTAACAATCGAGAGAGGTGAAATTAAAAATGACGAATGCTCAAATTAGGTTGATTGTCTTAACGGACATTAGCAGCTTGCAAACGGGTTTCAAGGAACCGGACGATACACAATCCCTCGTTCGTTTGCTGTTGTACGCCAATGAATTTGAAATCGAGAGTCTTATTGCCACATGTACGAATCATTGGAGCGGCGAGGTAAAGCCTGATTATATCAGGGCTATTGTGAAGGAATACGGCAAGGTGTGCACGCAGCTCCAAGCCCATGATCCGCGTTACCCCAGCGAAGAGTATTTATTGAGTGTTATCAAGTCGGGCAATTCAGATGACGGACCGGAGTTTATAGGCGACGGTCATGATACGGAGGGCTCGGAGTGGATTCTGCAAGCCATGGAGAACGAAGATGAGCGGCCATTGTGGGTGATCATCTGGGGTGGGACGATGGAGCTGGCGCAAGCATTGTGGAAAGCAGAGCATACCCGCAGCCGACAGGAATTTCTGCGGTTGATTGCCCGCCTGCGCATATTTTCCATTGTTGACCAGAACCGGTTGGGCTCCTGGGTTCGGGATCATTATCCCGAATTGTTCTACATCCGCAGCTTCAGTACTACCCGCGGCATATACAAAGGCGGAGACACATCGCTGGTAACGGATGAATGGCTTCTGCAGCATGTGACTGAGGGGCATGGCCCGCTTGGAGCAGCCTATCCGAAATATGATGGCGGCGATATTTTCGGCAAAGGGGTAAAAGGCATAAAGGAAGGCGACACTCCATCCTTCCTCTACTTAATCCCCAACGGGTTAAGCAATCCGGAACGGCCGGATTGGGGGGGGTGGGGCGGAAGATATGAGCTTGGAAAAGGAGCTTTGCGGCATTATTTCGACTCTAAGGAATTTCAGGGCACAGGCGAGCATGAGGACTCCATATATTGGTCATCTGTTTATCGCTGGCGGGACGCGTTTCAACGCTCGTTCCAGGCGCGTATGGACTGGTGCGTCCTGCCGCCGGATCAGGCAAACCATGAACCCGTAGTTGTCATTCAAGGCGACCGGGAGCTTGAGGCGATCTCGGGAAATACGATTTTGCTGGATGCTTCTTCCTCCTATGATCCGGACGGAGATGATTTGACATATGAATGGTTTATTTATCGTGAGGCGGGGAGCTTCAAGGGGGATATAGCGTTTCAAGGTGAGAAAACATCGAAATTTACTTTCGTTGCGCCCAAAGTCGAAGCGCCTGAAACGATCCATATTGTTTTGGCAGCTACCGATACGGGCAACCCGCCGCTCACCAGCTACGGCCGGGTGATCGTTACTATACATCCCCAATAAAAGGTTATCGGGATGAGGAGGTGTCTGTATGCTGCTATATATCATCCGTCATGGAGAATCATTGGGGAATATACGGCAATCGCTTACGCCCAATTGTGGACTGTCTCAGCTGGGGGAGGCACATGCGTCGCGCATCCGTGATTATTTGGAACACCGTCCGCTTACGACCATTTTCAGCAGTCCGCTGCGCCGGGTTATACAAACTGCGCTTCCACTGGCAGCCGTGAAAGGAGTCCCCGTTCAGTTGGCGCCCGAGATGTGCGAATATTTCAAAAAAGACTGGCCAGCATACGGAACTTTTGAATGGGAAACGATTCAACAAGTAATTCGTGAGTTCCCGCTATGCACTTTTCCCGAAAGGGAGAATAGCCATTCACAGTGGTGGCCGACTTGGCCGGAAACCTTGGAGCAGCTGAAGGATCGGATTCACCTGTTTTACAAAAAGCAGTTGTCGCCGCTGCTATCGACGGATGCTGCCGTTGCTGTATTCGGTCATGGCGCCAGCACGGTAAGCTTGAGCCGGATCATTTGCCCGAAGGCTGTTTATCCTCCCATTAATGGGAATACGAATGGCGTGATCTATGAGTATCTGCTGGATGACAGAGGTATTTGTCTTCGCAATCGTATGATAACGGAGCATATAGAAGATTGTCTCAGTCATCCACATAATAGCGCGACATAAAAATTGGGCGTAGAGCAGTGAGCGATGTTGTCGATGCGGCCAGCTGTGGGTTGCGGATATATGCCGCACTCCGCGCCTTACCAAGGTCATGTTCCAGTATCACACCTTAGTATGGCCGATTATCGGGGGCGTTGGGAAGCGACTCCCTATTGCGGCACATTAGGTGAAATCGTGAGGCTTCTGACCGAGCAATTCGGGTTCGCTCTGGCTCCCTGGTCTTTATAAAAGAAGGAAAGGACTTTTGAAACGATGTACTAGAACTTAAACTCGCATGAGGAGGATGCATGATGAAAAGGATTCGCAAATGGTCGATTGGTTCGCTGGCAGTGGTACTCTTGTTGTCGTTTGCCCTATCGGCTTCGGCCTATTCCCATCCGGGAGGGCTGGTGATGTCCGGCGAGCTCGCAATCGCGAAGTCGAAGGTCGACGCGAACGTCACGCCGTGGAAGGAAGCGTACGATAAGCTGATGACGGACGCCAATGCAGCGTTGTCGGAGAGCAGCCACGCGATCGCTGTTCTTAACATCCCCGGCTACTATGCCGATCCGACTACCCACAATGCAAACAAGCTTCGTCTTGAGATTGACGCTCAATCGGCCTATGCGGCTGCGGTCGCATACCGATTCACAGGCAATACGGTTTATGCCGACAAGGCGAAGGAGCTGCTGAACGGCTGGGCATATACGAATACCGGCGTCAGCGGCACGGATGGACGGCTCGTCTCGGCCTATCTCGGGGTGGGCCTTATTAATGCGGCAGATATGCTCAAGGATTATCCAGGCTGGAGCGCGGCGGACAAGACGCAATTCGGCAATTGGCTGACGAACGTGATGATTCCGGTCTGGGATACGATCACCTTCACGAGCAACTGGCGGAACTGGAGTCTGTACGCACAGATTGCTTCTTATCAATACTTGGACGATGCCGCCGGGATGGCCGGCGAAGTGGCTCAGCTCAAGACGCAGATCGACGTGTCGATCGCATCGGATGGCTTCCTCCCAGATGAGACGACCCGCGGTACCAATTCGCTATGGTATCACTACTTTGCGCTTGGGCCGATGACGTCGGCGGCAGAGATCGTGAAAAACGCCACCGGCGAGGATCTGTTCCACTGGGTATCGCCAAGCGGCAAGACGATCAAACTGGCGCTCGACAAAATGTTCTACTACGTCAATGGTCATGTGTCGGAGTGGCCGACCGCCTACGGCGGTCCGAACCAGACGTTCTCCAACGCCAGAAACCTTTATGAGGCGATGGCGGACGTTTATCAAGATATTAATTACGAGAACTATGTCAAGGGCGCCCGCCCGCTTTCAGGCAGAATCAATTACGATAGCGGCTATTATCACAATCATGCCTGGGTATACCCGACGCTGTTCAGGACCTCGTTCCTGGCGCTTGCCGTGCCCGGCCTGGCCGGCTCCTGGAGCTTCGACGAGACGTCGGGCACGACGGCTGCCGATGCTTCGGGCAACGTGCCTGTCGGCACGTTGATCGGCGGACCGGTCTGGACGACAGGTCATACGAACGGCGCGCTCAGCTTCGACGGCGCCGACGACTATGTCAACCTGGGCAATCCGTCTGCCTTGCAGATGACCGGCGCGATGACGCTGTCCGCGTGGGTGTATGTCGATACGTTCACGCATGCGGGCCGGATCATTGCAAAGCAAGGGGCATCCGGTCACAGAGGCTGGAGCCTGAACGTAGAGTCTGACGGCAAAGCATCGTTCCAGATCGCGACCAACAGTACCACGGTACAACTCGTGAACAGCGCCGCAGCCATTCCTTCAGGGCAATGGGTGCATCTGGCCGGCGTCTATGAGCCGGGAACCGCGCTCAAGATCTATGTCAACGGAAGGCTCAGCAACTCCAATACGACGTCGATTGCCGCTTCGCAATACAACAACTCGCTGAACGTTAACATCGGCCGAAGGCCAAGCGGCGATCTGTACTTTGACGGTAAGCTTGACGAGGTGAAGGCGTATAACAAGTCGCTCTCCGCGAGCGAAGTCGCGAATCTGGCCTCGACGTCGACGACGGTTCCTGATCTCATCGCCCACTGGAGCTTGAACGAGACGTCGGGGACGACGGCCGCCGACAACTCTGGCAACGACATTGACGGTACCCTGACGAACGGCCCGGTATGGACGGCGGGCCACACGAACGGCGCGCTAAGCTTTGACGGCACTGACGACTATATCAACCTGGGCAATCCGGCCGCCCTGCGGCTGACCGGCGCGATGACGCTGTCCGCGTGGGTGTATGTCGATACGTTCACGCATGCGGGCCGGATCATCGCCAAGCAAGGAGCGGCGAGCAACAGAGGATGGACATTGAACGTGGAATCGGACGGCAAGGCATCGTTTCAGATCGCCACGAACAGCACAACCGTACAGCTCGTGAACAGCGCTTCGGCCATTCCGACGGGACAGTGGGTTCATTTGGCGGGTGTCTACGAGCCGGGAACGGCGCTTCGGATTTACGTGAACGGGACGCTCAGCAACTCCAATACGACGTCTATCGCAGCGTCGCAATACAACAACACGCTGAACGTCAACATCGGCCGCCGTCCGAGCGGCGACCTGTACTTTGACGGCAAGATCGACGAAGTTCGCGTGTATGGCAGGGCGCTATCCGCTGCCGAGATCTCAGCTATCATATAATCTGCAACGGTTCATGCAAGGACGGGAAGGGCTCGCTTAGCGGCGGACTCTTCCCGTGCATGGATTCGTATCACACAGAGGAGGAATTTGCGTTGGGTTATTTACAGCAAACGACGCAGGAGCTGTACCGCTACTTGCCCCCGCTTACAAGGAAGGACGACTTCGACGACTTCTGGCGTGAGACAATCGAAGGGGCGAAAAAGGCGCCGTTGGCAGCCAAGCGTTTGCGCGTGGACTATCCGATTCGGCAAGCTGTCGTTTATGAAATTCAATACAACGGCATGGACGGCACGCCGATCCACGGCTGGATGATCGTCCCCAAATTTGGGGGCGATGGTCTGCTGCCCTGTCTAATCCGCTATCACGGGCTTAACGGCAGCCGCAGCGAGCCTTCGTCCTTTATGCATTGGGTGCTGATGGGCTTCGTCGTCATTGCCGTCGATTGCCGCGATCAGGGAGGGCGTACGGGCAACCGCGCTTCATATTCGAGCGGATTCTCGATGAACGTCGCCAGCAAGGGCGTGCACAACCGGTACGAATATTATTATCGCCACGTGTATGTCGATTGCCTGAAGTCGATCGACTTTGCCTGCGAACAGCCGGAGGTCGACTGCTCGCGGATCGTCGTCGAGGGTGGCAGCCAGGGGGGAGGACTGACAATGGCAGTTGCAGCGCTGGACGACAGACCGGTGCTGGCGCTGGCCGATGTGCCGAGCAACAGCAATCTGACGCAACGGGTCGAGGGCCAACATGGGGCGTTCGCGAGCGTGGCCGAATACATCAAGAAGCATCCGGACGAGCTGGATTTGGTCCTCGATAATCTAAGCTACTTCGATACGATGAACATGGCGGATCGTATTACTTGCAGGGTGTTCGCCTCCGTCGCGCTGAAGGACGATACATGTCCGCCACAGATGTATTTCGCTACATACAATCGGATTGCCGGAGAGAAGGATATCGCCATCTATCCGTTCAACGGCCATGAGGGAGGCGGCGCGGGACATACGGAGCGGAAAATCGCGTACGTGCACCGATGGTTCGGAAGCTGGTTCGCAAGGATGTGAAAAATACCGGGATCACCGGCACAGATGGCCGGCTCGTGTCAGCTTATATTGGCGTTGACCTGAAGACCCCAATCGACGTTTCCATCGCTTCTGAAATGAAGGAGGTGTATCCTCTCAGGGAGCATTCTCACCAAAATAAGCATAGTGTGAATTCTCTGACAGGCTAATCCATATGACGATATCGTTTCCTATTCATTCCAATCATCTGCATTTGTTTGCCTATACCAATGCCCATTTGTTGAAGGGAAAGACGGAAGGAATCGTAATTGATTTTCACGGATTGAATGGAGGGATGCGTATCTTGCGTGAGGACCCTGAGGCGGCTATCATATATGCCCGGCATCGCGCATTGTATATCTATCCATATTATGGTCCATGGAGTTGGATGAATGATACGGCGATCCGAACTGTGGATGCCGTTGTTGAGGCGGCGATGATGAAATATCAATTAAGCGATGGTATCCCGATTGTTGCAACCGGCGGAAGCATGGGAGGACTTGGTGCGCTGGTTTATACAGTGTATGCCGCATGTACGCCGGTAGCCTGTGCCGTTAATAGCCCCGTTTGTGACCTGCTGTACCACTATACGGAAAGAGAGGATGTGCCACGAACCTTATACCATGCTTTTGCTCATTATCCATGCGATCTTGAAACGGCCATCGCTTCTTCTTCCCCCCTTCATCTGGCATATCGCATGCCGGATATTCCATATTATCTGGTTCATGGATTCGAGGACCGGGAGGTAAGCAAACAAGCGCATTCTGACGCTTTTTTCCAAACCCTCCATACTATTAGACGCATTCAATATATCGAAGTGCCGGGCATGAACCATTGTGCTTTGCGAGATGATCAACTTGAAAGGTACTATGCTTTTGTTTTCAGCTATATCGGATAACGGTCAAGGCTGCGCCGGAGGTGGCATAAAAACATTTGACTTGCGATGGAGTGAAGTTTATGATGTGGCGAGGCGTAATTGCGTATAGCGATAATGGTGGTGGCAGCCATGTCCAGCATATGGCATATTTCTGAGCTAGACATGGCTATACGCATTTTCATATCTGCAGGACTAGGTGGAATAATTGGGCTGGAACGGGAATGGAACAATCACTCCGCCGGTCTCAGAACGCATATTCTGGTTTGCATCGGCTCGACCGTCATTATGCTCTTGTCCATGTACGGATTTAATGCCTACGTGAATGAACAGAGCGTACGCATGGACCCGGCGCGGCTGGCAGCCCAAGTAGTGAGTGGCATCGGCTTTCTAGGTGCCGGTGCTATACTGCGCAACGGCTTGAGTGTCTCTGGCTTGACCACGGCGGCCTCAATCTGGGTGGTCGCCGCCATAGGCCTGTGTGTAGGGGCTGGTTTTTTATTTGTCGCAAATTTATCGACTGTAATTGTGCTTGTAAGTTTGTTTCTGTTGAATAAATTGGAAAAACAATTGATGCAGCGAAGCCGGCGGCATGACGTGATGATCCGGTTCACGGAGGAATCAAACACACAGAATTTGATTTATACTTTGCTGCGGGAGCAGGGCATTAGAATTATCGACGTTCGGATGAACTGCCGCAAAATAAATGATGCCGGAAAGCAGGGGGTTATAATTAAGGAAATGAAATTGAGTGTTCAGGTAAAAAAACATATGGATATCATTGAAGCAATGAATCATATCATGACGCTGGAGAATGTGCTTTCGACCCAAACTGGGGCGCTCAAAGCATCTTTGGAAAAACATGAGGAAGCAGAAAGGACAACGATGGTACTTTAAGCTGGGCACGTGATGGGGGTGTATGAGCGCACCAAACACGGAAAATAACTGGATTTTCATCAATGGGAGAAAAATACAAAAACCTGAAAACCCCTGTCTCATAAGGGCTTTTGGGAGGTAAGCTTCCTTTGTTCACCAAGGGTTTTTATTTTTGTGTTTTAACATGGAATCATATGGAACATATACGACCGTCAGAGTCGGGGTATTCACGTCTGTTTCAACGCAAGGGCCAGGGGCTCTATACGGTCATAGACTGGGAGAGAAAAATTTCGCGGATAGTCACAGGCATTGGGCTGAACACGAAATACGGGAGCTGGCCTCCAGTCTGATCATTCGCGGCGTAAGCGACGGGCTTTTTGCGCCGGAGGCCGATTTGACCAGGGCACAATTCATGGCTATGCTGGTACGCGGTCTTGAGCTATCTAAGCATTCCTTTTCAGGGCGAGTTGGACGCTTAAACAGCTTCCGCTTGCTCTTTTTGCGTGAATGCCAACATGGATAAATACATTATATACAAGATCTCTAAACCTCTGGGAACCTTCTGGAATAATGGCGCGAAAAAAGGTATCATTAACATAACATCACCGGGAGGCGAAAGACGGAATGGAGAAGATTCAGGTTTGGCCGGAGCGGTTCAAAAAATTTTTCCTTAATAATAAATTGGTCGTCTTTCTGCTTGTGTTGCTGCTGATCGGGAGTAATGTGCTTGTTTTCTCCCAAATTCCCTTCATCTTCAAGCCGTTGACCGCTCTGATGCACACGGTGGCCTTGCCGGTGATCTTGTCCGGAGTCGGTTATTATCTGCTTAATCCGCTGGTGGATTATCTGGAGCGCAGATGCCGCCTGAAGCGCAGCTTCGGCGTAATTGTGCTGTATCTGCTGATTGCAGGAGGGATAACGCTGATTCTGCTCACGGTTATTCCGATTATCCGCACCCAGGTCGTGGATCTGTCGGATAATTTTCCCCGCTACAGCGAGCAGATCCAATCCCAATTCTACAACCTGATGGGCAGTGATTTTTTCGAATGGCTGCAGCGGACTACGGGTGCCGACTTCAGCATTGCCGAAAATGTGGCCGGTTGGGGAAGCTCTATATTACAGGGTACGGTTAACGGAGTCAGCAGCTTTGTCGGGGCGTTAACCCAGGTGGTGCTTGGGCTGATCACAACACCGTTCATTCTGTTCTATCTGCTGCAAGACGGCAAGAAGCTGCCGGATTACATGATCAACTTCGTACCGACCAGGCTGCAGAAGCGCACCAGGCAAGTCATGGCGGAGATGAACTACCAGATTGCTTCCTATATCCGGGGGCAGATCATCGTCAGCTGCTGCATAGGCATGCTGCTCTACATCGGGTATATCATTATCGGGCTGAAATATGCTCTGGTGCTGGCGATTGTTGCCGCTTGCACAGCGGTGGTCCCTTATCTGGGTCCGGCTATCGCCATCACCCCGGCGTTGATCGTGGCCATGGTAACCTCGCCATTTATGCTCCTGAAGATGGTTGTAGTCTGGACCGCGGTTCAACTGGTGGAGGGAAAGTTCATCTCGCCGCAGATTATGGGCAAGACGCTGCGGGTGCATCCGGTGACGATCATATTCGTGATTGTATTCGCGGGCAAGCTGTTCGGGATTGTAGGCATTATTCTGGCGGTTCCCGGCTATGCGGTGCTGAAGGTGGTTATGACCCATCTTTACCAATGGTTCAGAAACCGGACCGGGCTGTATCCGGAGGGGGACGATCACGATGCATCATGATTGCCATGTCATGGATCATCGTTTGGAGAAGTTCGAGAAAGTGAAACGAATAATATTGGATTGTGCCTGAGGATAAACCGCGGCGGTAACAGGAAGAAAGGAAGCGTTGGGTTTGTTCGTGAAAGGGATGGGGGGCCACTTCGAGAGGATAAGCGCGTGTTTGGTCCGCGCCAAATTCATGTGTGGAGAGGCGCAAGACTAAAAAATTGGCGCGTCTGTCCAAAGTGGAACCCCCATGCTGGGCAAGGGATTTCCGGTTCACTCCGTGGAGGTTCGAGTAAGGAGGGGTTAAAAATGGCAAGGCCAAATACAAAAGAAGATTTAATTCAAGCCGCGGACGAGCAATACGATAAGTTGTGGAAACTTATTAATAGCATTAGTAATGAGGATCAAAACAAAGAATTCACATTTGATAAAGAAAATGCAGGAAAAGAAGCACACTGGAAAAGAGATAATAATATAAGAGATGTTTTAATTCATTTATACGAGTGGCATCAATTACTGTTTAATTGGGTAGATAATAATGTAAAAGGAATAGAAAAACAATTTTTATTAGAACCCTATAATTGGAAAAATTATGGTAATATGAATGTGGAGTTTTGGAAAAAGCATCAAGAAACTTCTTATGAAGAATCAAAGGAGTTATTTATAGGTAGTCATAAAAGAATAATTAAATCAGCAGAAAAATTTTCGAATGATGAGCTATTTTCTAAAAATGCTTTTGCTTGGGTTGGAGGATCAACATTAGGCAGTTATTTTGTTTCAACAACTTCAAGTCATTATGATTGGGCTATGAAGAAAATAAAGAAACATATAAGCACACTGTGTTGCCAGAAAAGGCATACTTTCCGCTGAGAGGAAGGCATGTCTTTTTTCATTCAGAAGAAAATGGTATCCTGGGTATAAAGCTTGCTGCTTTATATGGGGAAACAGGAAAAGGTGAGAATGTGCCTATAATTCACATTTTTGGAGCTTCCGGCTCTGGAACTTCCTCTCTCGGACGCGCATTGCAGGAGAATTACAACTATACGCATCTTGATACAGATGATTATTACTGGTTGCCAACCAATCCGCCTTTTATTGAAAAGCGTTCCACGGAAGAAAGACTAAATTTGATGAGAAGAGATATTGGAAAGTCCTCTCAAAGTGTTATCAGTGGTTCATTGTGCGGATGGGGCGACGCCCTTATCCCTCTTTTTGATTTGGTTGTGCGCTTGGTTGTTCCCGCAGAAGAGAGGATATTTCGATTGAAAAAGCGAGAGTACCAACGATTTGGAGGACGGATTCTTGCAGGCGGTGATATGTATGAGGAACATCAGAAATTTTTGCAATGGGCCTCTGAATATGATAACGGTGACATTTCGATGAGAAGTAAAGCAATGCATGATGAATGGCAAAAAGAGATTTCCTGTACACAAATTACTTTGGACGGCACTCTTTCTCCACAAAGCCTTATGAAGGAAATAAAAATAATCTTCCCGTTATGAGCATAATACGCATCTGATAGTTCCAATAAGCGAAGGAGGGACGGGTATGAGTTATGATATTTATACTGGATTATTAAAGGCGTTTTCGTTGCCCTCAGCAGAAGAAACGGACATACATTTTTTATACGATAACGAGAATCCTCAATTCATGCAATTAAAATCTGCTTATCCAATAGAAGCAATCGCCGGTGATGGGGAGGATTTTTCAAAAGCTGTTCATTTATTGAATTGGGTATCGGAGCATACCTATCACAAAGGGGACTATGATGGGGCAATAGCCTTTAACTCATTGGCCTTACTCAATTATGCTTATGACAAGGGAAGCCAGTGCGGCATTAACTGTGTGGCTTTAGCCACGATTTTATCGGAGTGTCTTCTTGCTGTCGGTTTAAAAGCGAGGAGGGTTTTTCTTATGCCATGTTCTCCATATGATGGCGACAACCATGTCGTTACGCAAGTTTATATCAGAGAAATGAAAAAATGGGTAATGCTTGACCCTACGTTAAACGCATATTTTTCAAACGAACGAGGCGAGTATCTGAGCCTTTTAGAAAATCATTTGGCGAATCAAAAGCCTGTTTTTTTCAATAACGAGGCTAAATATAATGATGACCAATGGAATATAGAAAGTACAAAAGAAAATATAGAATATTTCGCAAAAAACTTATTCTATTTTCAAACATCTGAAATGAGTTCATTTGGAGACGGCGATGCCGTTGAAGAGGGAACTGTTTCTGTAAATCGCAGCATTACATTATGTCCCAAGGGATATGATCCAAAACAAATACGATTAAGCAATATTGAATACCGCGTGAAAAAATATGGAACGAATCCTCGTGTGCAAAGCTGGATAGAGAGAGTCGAAAAGGAAGAGTATACCTATTGCACCTCTATCGATTTTGAGAAACCGCCAAACAGCCTTCTGTGAAGTATGGTATCATGGTTTTAAAGGTAACTGCATCACATAGACAAACAGGAATTTAAGGAGGAACATTTATGAAATTGAATTTTATTACTTTTATGGTGAGAGACATTAAAGCATCAGTTGCTTTCTATCAGGAGCTGGCAGGTCTGCAGGTCATCAATCGCATGAATCCCGGGGCAGGAGAAATTGTATTTCTGGCAAATGAGAAAGGCGAAACGATGCTGGAATTAATCGAATTTGAAGGGGTAGAAAAAGTTGCAACAAAGGGAATGGTTCTGAGCTTTTCGGCAGACGATGAGCTTGGAGAATTGAGAGAGAAAGCACTCACATTGGGCTATTCTCCATCAGAAATAATTGCAAAAGGACCAAAGCCAAAACATTTTACGGTTGCAGACCCCGATGGAATTGTTGTGGAGTTCAGCGTTTAATTTTACATAATCAAAATGATGGGGGTAACTAAAATTTATTTGTACCATCATTTTGATAAAACAATCGGGCCATTTGTCAATTTATCAGATATCCCGATGGATGAAGCAGAAGCTGTGCTGAATAGGATCAAAGCGACTAAACCAAACGTTCAGAGCGCTAAACGCCACTCTGAATATATGGCGGACAGGCATTATTATGAAGAAATACTCCGGACACATTTTGTGGAAAAAGGTGGTGTGTTAAGGAGAAAATCTCCCCATTATATGGTAGTTGAGCATAGTCCATGGTTAAGCACGTGGTTTGAAAATAGTACCTTTATATAAAGATCCCCATTGAGGAATTTGACATCAAAACGATATCTTTTACTTATGGTGATTCCCACCCTGCGTTCAGCCCTCGTGTAAATAAAATGGACGGAAAAGAATATCGCAAACAATTATATACGTACAATGAAATACTAAAGATCATAGAGAAATTAAACCCTTCTTCGGAAGGGTTTTTATTTTTGCGATATTGTTGCCATGGAAGCATGCTTTAGAGCAACAATGTTCTATAGGAAGCGGGAGGGAAGGGGGGGGCGGGCCGCGAAGCCGGAATTGAGGATACCTTAAAATTTTAGAAGGACGCCCATATATTTTAGAAGGTGAAACGCCGCAGCCCCGGTACAATGAAGCCAGAAAACAATTAAAGAATAACAAGTCGGGAGTGGACGTGAACCGTGAGTATAGCCAACAGTTCCAGATTTAAACGGGAACCGGGCCGGACGATGGCCTGGCGGGAGCAAACGCAGTTGATTTGGCATCCGGACGAGGTGGAGACCCATTACGAGCAGCCGGCTAACGCATTCTGTTATTTTCGCAAAACCTTCGGCCTGAGCGGACAGCCCGATGCTGCCCGGGTGCTGTTATTCGCCGATTCCCGCTACATGCTGTATGTGAACGGAAACTATGTGGGCAGAGGGCCGTGCCGCAGCGACCCGCGGGAGCAATATGTGGATGAGTGGGATATAACGGCGCATCTGAGACGGGGGAAAAATGTCATTGCCGTGCTGGCGTTGTATTACGGCTACGGAACGGGCCAATCCATCAGCCGGATTCCGGCATTGGCCGTGGAGGCAGCAATTGCCTTGCCGGGACAGGAGCCCATCTATGTGCACAGCGATGCCGGTTGGAAATGCTTGACCGCCGATGCATGGCTTCGCAGCGCTCCGAGAATCAATGGATGCCAAGGCCCAATGGAAATCGTGGATATGAGCTTGGTGCCAGGGAATTGGACGGCGGCGGATTATGAAGACAAGGCCTGGGTGCAAGCCAAAGGGCGGGGAACCCGGTTGTCTCCGTTCTGGAACTGGGTGGTGCGGGATATTCCGCTGTTGGAGGAAGAGGAAATTCACGCGGCGGGTATTATCAATACCGGAGTGGCGACGGAGCTGCCGCTGCCTCCGGAGCGTCTTCATCATCAGATTCATGCGGAGCAGCCGGTTCTGCAGGAGGCTTTTGCCTGCGCTCAGGCATTAGAAGGCGATTACACGGTGCCCGCATCCTTGCCGGGGCAAGCTTCTGTTGTCACCTTCGATTTCGGAGAGATGGCGGCGGGGTACTTGCAGCTTGAGGTGACCGGCAGCGAAGGAGACATCCTTGATGTGGTCTATGCCGAGGAATTGTGGGAGGGCCGGGCGCTGCTGAACATGAACAACAACCGCCCCATTGACCGCTACATTCTGGCCGAAGGACGCCATGTGCTGGAGCCGGCGTTTGCCTGGCGGGCGTTCCGGTACGCGCAGCTTCGTGTGCGCAATCACCGGGGCCCGGTTATCTTTCACAGGGTAGGAATGAGGATGCGGCGTTATCCCCTTGAACATACGGCATCGCTGCAGTGCAGTGACAAGCGCCTGGCGGGAATCTGGGATATCTCCGCGCACACGCTGCGCCTGTGCATGCAGGACGGATTTCTCGACTCAGCCAGCAGGGAGCAGCAGCAGTGGATGGGGGATGGCCGCTGGCAGGCGGTGATCAACCATTATTATTCGGGCGACAGCCGTCTGCACCGCAAGCTGCTCAGGCAGGTGGGGCAATCCCAGGACTGGACGGGCATGACCAAGGCCAGATATCCCGACGGCCACCACAATTATCCGCCGATCCCCTCCTTCTGTCTGGCCTGGATTTGTTCCTTCCGCGACTATGTCCAATACACCGGGGATACCGGGCTGCTTCAGGAGTGGTGGCCTCAGCTGCTGCTTGCCATCCGTTGGTTCACGGCGTATGAGAATGAGCACGGTCTATTGGAAAATGTACCGTATTGGCCGTTTATCGACTGGGGGGACGGGGCGAGAAACACTACCCTGGACGTAAACCGCGGCGGAATTGTGACGGCGCTGAATCTGCAGTATCTGGAAGGACTGCAGACGATGGACGAGTTCGCCGCACGGATGAACGAGCGTGACGCGCAGCAGCTGTTTGCCGCCAAAGGCGCCAGGCTGAAGGCCGGTGTGGCTGCTTGGCTGTGGAATGGGGAGGAGGGGGCGTACGTGGATTGCCGGGTTGACGGCGCCCTTAGCGGCACTATAAGCGAACCCGCCAATGCTTTGGCCTTGCTTCATCTCCACGGCCCGGACGATGAGCGGGTTCCCCGCATATTCCGGCGTGTGTTCAGCGGCAGGGCCGGCGGAGCGCCGGTTGTGGGCGGCAGCCCCTATTTCATGCTGGTGATCGGGCGCGCCTTATCCCGGATCGGGAGAACCGGCCGGGCGCTTGAGCTGATCATGAGCCGTTACGGGGCGATGCTGGATGCAGGCTCCACCACCACATGGGAGCGCTGGAGCGTATTCCACCGCCAGGCGGACGGGACAATCGCCTATTCCAGCGCCAGCCATGCCTGGGGAGCTTCGCCCATCGTGTTTGTATTCGAGGGGATTTTCGGTCTGCGGCCCCTGGCTCCCGGCTTCCGGCGCTTCGAGCTGGCCCCGGCTCCCTGCGGGCTGGAGCAGATCGGCGCTGCGCTGCCAACCCCCCATGGAGAAATCCGTATGGCGCTCCGGCAAGTCGGAGTAGGCCGGTATGCCCTTGAGCTGGCCATTCCCGAAGGATGCTCGGGAATGCTGTATGGACAGACGCTGGCAGCGGGGGCACAAACCATCATCATCGAAGAGCAGGCGGACGGGTTCCGCCGCTTGCCCTGAAGCTGCGGAGAGGAGGGTGAAACCTATGATAAGCGCAACTTTTGAGAAGCTGTCAGCCGGTATTCGGGCATCGGCCTTGAACCGGAGGCTGCGTCCATTCCGCCTGAACGCCATGCTGTATGTGCTGCTGCTCCCGGGTCTGGTTTACTTTACGCTGTTCAAGTATGTGCCAATGGGCGGCATTCTTATCGCATTCAAGGATTACCGTCTGACGGAAGGCGTATGGGGCAGCCCGTGGGTGGGCTTGGATAATTTCAGAATGTTTTTTGAAGGTGTGTATTTCGCCGAACTGCTGGGCAACACCATCATGATCGCCTTTTACAAGCTGGTGTTTGTGTTTCCGGCGCCGATTCTCCTGGCTCTGATGCTAAATGAGGTCCGCTTCGGCTGGTTCAAGAAGCTGGTGCAGACCATCAGCTATTTGCCCCATTTTATTTCGTGGATTATCATTTACGGTCTGCTGATTGCCTTTATGGCCCCGGGAGAGGGACTGTTCAATCTGATTCTGAAGCAGTTGGGCATGGACCCGGTTTTTTTCCTGACGGAGCCGGGCTGGATTCGCACCCTGCTGGTGTCCACCGACCTGTGGCATTCCATGGGCTGGGGAGCCATCGTCTATTTGGCGGCCATTGCCGGCGTGGACCCCAGCTTGTATGAGGCGGCTGTGGTGGACGGGGCATCCAAGACCAGGCAGCTGTGGCATATCACGCTTCCGGGGATACGGAACGTCATTATCCTGATGCTGATTTTGCGGTTAAGCCACATTCTGGATGTGGGATTCGATCAGGTGTTTATGATGAGCAACGCCATGAACCGGGAAACCTCCGATATTTTGGACACCTGGGTGTACCGCGTGGGCATTCAGGAAATGCGCTACGGCTTGGCCACCGCCGTCGGCCTGTTTAAATCTTTCATCGGTTTAATCCTGTTAATTGCCGCGAATCAGACAGCCAAAAAATTCGACGGGCAAATCTGGTAAGGAGGATATCCATGCATAAGCTGACCCCGGCCGAAAAAATCGTCCATGCGCTCATCTATCTTGCCTTGCTTGCGCTTATGGCCATCTGTCTGTTCCCCTTCCTGTATGTGCTGGGGGTGTCCTTCACCTCCCAGGCGGAAGCCATGCGCCGTTCCATCGTCATCATCCCCGAGCATATTACCTTGGCCGCCTACAAGGAAATATTGGGCACGAAGCTGATCTACAGCGCGTATCGCGTCACCTTGTTCGTAACGGTTGCGGGAACACTCCTGAACCTGGCTTTTACCATGCTGACCGCTTATCCCCTTGCCCGGAAGAGCCTGAAGGGACGTCAATTCTTCCTGCTGTACATCGTCTTTACCATGCTGTTCAGCGGCGGGATGATTCCCCAATATCTGCTGGTGAAGGAATTGGGAATGCTGAATTCCGTATGGTCGCTTGTGGTCCCCGGCCTGATCAGTGCGTTTAATCTGCTTATTGTCAAAGGCTTTTTCGAGCAGCTGCCGGAGGCCATCGACGAGTCGGCGCGAATAGATGGCGCCGGGGAGCTGCGGATTCTGTGGAGCGTGGTGCTGCCGTTGTCTTCGCCGATCCTTGCCACCATCGGCTTGTTTTACGCCGTCGGGCATTGGAACAGCTTCTTCGACGCCGTATTGTACATTCAGGATGCAGACAAATATCCCCTCCAGGTGGTGCTGCGCAATATATTGCTGGGGGCCACGGCCCTCAACAACGAGAATATTCCCGACATGCAGGATGCGGTAAATCCCATCTCGATTCAGATGGCGGCGGTCATCGTGACGACAGTTCCGATTTTGCTGGTATATCCGTTTATCCAGAAGCATTTTGCCAAAGGGGTCCTGCTGGGCTCGGTAAAGGGGTAATCGCTTTCATGTTATGATATGATAGGGACGCATCCCTTCATATATATCTGTCTGAAGGAGAGGGTCATATGAAAAAGAACAAGCAAATCTTCCAGGGGATGGCAGCCCTATTGTTGGCCGGCGGTCTGCTGGCAGGCTGCGGCGGAGGTGCGGAGAAGGAAGGGGAGCCGTCCGCGACGGGAGGAGAGGAGAATGCCCGGATTAAAATCACCATGTTCAATACGGCGGGGTTCCGCCCTACGGTTCCTGTATTGCCCATCGATAAAGATCCCATCCGGCAGATGATCGAGAAGGCCGTTAACATTGAGCTGGATATGACGGTGATTGGCGATGGGGCCCTGGATAAGCTGAATACATTGGTGGCCTCCGGGCAAACGCCGGACCTCATTCATCTGCCGACGCGGGTGGATGCGGTGAAATATTACAATCAGGGCGTAACGGCGGAGCTGGATGAGCTGCTGAAGGGAACGCCCCGGCTGGTGGATGCTTTTGAAGCATGGCGCTGGGAGCCCCTTCGGTACAAAGGCAATACCATCGGCGTGCCGGGCGTGGAGTCGGTAGGGGGCATTAACGGCTGGTGGATCAACAATGACTGGCTGAAGAAGCTGAACCTGAAGGCGCCGGAAACGGCAGATGAGCTGCTGGAGGTGATGAAAGCGTTTACCTACAATGATCCCGACGGCAACGGCAAAAACGATACCTACGGCTTTGTCGCCGGAATGCTGAAGGACGGCACCCTGACTCACGGCTGGCAAAAAATATTCTGGATGTTCGGCGTCAATCCCAATTATGTGGATGTAGTGGACGGAAAAATTGTGTATCATAACACGGAACCGCGGATGCAAGAGGCGCTGACCTTCATTAACCGGATGATTGAGGCCAAGGTGGTTGATCCCGATTGGCTGACCATCACCACCAGCCTGCAGCTGGATGAAAAAATGTACAAGGGCAAGGTGGGCATTATCATTCAGGACTGGCGCAGGCTGGAGCCGGAGCATGTGCAGAAGATGCAGGAGATCGGCGGCTCCTTGCCGGACTGGAAGCTGATTGCCCCGCCCAAGGGGCCGCATGGGGACCAGATTCTGGACCTGAAGGTGTTCCAAAACTCCCAATGGGCGGTCTCCAAGGAAGCGGCCAAGGACCCGGTGAAGGCCAAGCGGATCATGGAATTGCTGCAATACTTGTACACGGATGAAGAGGCGTATCCGTACCTTGCTTACGGCGTGAAGGATGTAACCTGGAAGGAAGTGAACGGCAAGGCGGAAATTACGGATAAGACGTCCTACAACGAGAAGGAATATGACTGGAAGTATCATTATGCATTCGTCCGTAGGGCAGACGATGAGGCTTATTTCGCTTTCAAGAACCCGGATACTAAAAGTTACCATGCGCTGAATATGCAATATCTGCGGGATAACAACGTCATGCCCCGTCTGGTCAGCGATTCCAAGGACACACTGGCTGCCGACAGGCTCAAGTATATGAACGAAATGATGCTGAAATTCGCCACCGGCAAGGAGCCGCTTGCCAAGTGGGGGGATTATGTGAAGACGCTGGAGGACAAGTTCAAGCTCAGCGAGCTGCTGGGCATTTATACCACCCAGCTTCAGGAGGAGGGTATTCTCCGGTAGAACTGCAGACCGGCAAAAAAGGAGGCGTCCGCCTTCTTTTTTGGCGTCTTGCGGAGTGGCTGTGGTATAACTTGCGGTATCATTCAGAAAAAAGACAGGGAAGCGATGGGTATGATGTCCTGGATGAAGGGAATCACCTTCAAGCTGTTTGTCATTTGTCTCGTATTCGCCGGCAGTACCGTCCTCATAATAAGTGTGCTGTTCTATAACTACATCAAGGAGGATACGATTCATAGCCGGGTGGAGCAGAACCGGCAAATTTTGCAGAAGGTCAAGCAGTATTTGGACATGTATTTCCTCATGATCGAAAACACCCACTATACGGTGCTGTCCACGATCAAACTGTCCATGGACAACCCTGACATTTTGCAAAATCAATTGGATCAGCTGTATCTGGCCAACGGGGGAAACTTGAAAAATATCTATATCATCAATGAGGACCTGTCCATTATCGGCGGCAATGTGATATCCAAGGCGTATGACGAGCCGCTGCCGGAGCGGCAAAGGCTGTATGAGCAGGCCCTTGCCAATCCCTTGAGCATCAAGGCGACGGAGCCGTATATGTCCACGTATTCGGGGCGCACGATTACGGTGACGCGGCTGCTTTCCTACAATAACGAAAATGCGGTGCTGGCGTTCGACCTGGATTTGGAGGCCCTGGAGGATCATCTGCTGAGAATCGGCGATTACAACGACTATAAGATCGGCATTCTCCATCAATCCGGCGTGCCGGTGGCGCAAAGCCTCAGCTTGAATGCCATGACGGTTTCCGCAGATGGAAAATATAAGCTGGGGACGCTTGACTTCATGAGTATTTACAATGCCGGCAAGGATGTCTTCACAACGCAAATCAACGGCGCCCCGGCCACCATTACCAAGCTCCTGATGCCCAGGCAAAACTGGATTGTATACTCGGTGCTGGATGAAACACCGCTTCGGAAGTCGCTGGAGCGGCTGCGCGCCTACTCTGCGGGTCTGGGATTTGTCGGTTTTTTTCTCAGCCTGGTCACGGCCTTCCTTGTATCCCGCTTCATCCGCAAGCCGGTGTATTATTTGAAGCGCAAGATGCGGGAGGTTCGGAACGGCAATCTGGATATTGTCATCTCCAATCACCGCCAGGATGAATTCGGGGAGCTGGCCGACACCTTCGATGACATGATCGGGCGCATCCGCCATCTGATCAACCATCTGAACGTCAGCGAGCAAATGAAGCGGGATATGGAAATCCAGGTGCTGCAGTCGCAGATCAATCCCCATTTTCTCTACAATGCCTTGGGCTCCATCAGCAATGTGGTGGCGCTGGGGAGAACCGGGGAGGTGGACCGCCTTGTCCGTTCGCTTATTTCCATTCTGGAGTACGGGATTGCCGACGCCTCCGACCGTGTCACGCTGCGGGAGGAATTGCGCAATGTGAAGGATTATCTATATATTCAGAACATCCGTTATGACCAGATGTTTGCGTTGGAGGAACAGATGGACGCGGAGCTGCTGGATGCGCCTGTGCTGCGCATGATCCTGCAGCCGATTGTGGAGAACGGCATCTTCCACGGCTACCAAGGAGGGACGCTGGAAGGAACCATCACGGTCTCCGCCTGCCGGGACGGAGGGAGGATGATCATTGCCGTCTCGGATAAAGGTGTTGGGATGGAGGAAGAGCTTGCAGGGCGGATTTTGCAGCGCTCCTATGGAGCGGAGCGGCCGAAACGGCGCCAGCGCATCGGCTTGTACAACATTCATAAGCGGATTCAGCTTTATTATGGCGAGGACTACGGAGTTGAGGTAAGCAGCAAACCGGGAGAGGGAACGGTCGTTCGCCTGGCGTTTCCGTTATGAAGGAGGTAAATACGGTGAGAACCTACACTTGCATGGTTGTGGATGACGAGGCGTTGATTGTGCAGCGGCTGCGCCTTTTATTTGCGGGAATAGAGCGGCAGCACCGCCAGTTCCGGCTTGTGGCAGCGGCCAAGAACGGCGCGGAAGCGTTGGAGCTTGCCGCAGACCTGAAGCCGGACATTGTGATCACCGATATTGTGATGCCGGGAATGGACGGGCTGGAGCTGATCGGCCGGCTGAAGGAGCTGCTGCCCCGGGCGATTCTGGTCATTCTCAGCGCCTATACGGATTTCGATTATGCCCGGCGGGCCCTGGAGATGAATGTGCAGCAATATTTGCTTAAGGTGCCGTTAAGCGAGACGGAGGTTGCCGCTGCCTTGCTGCGGGCCCAGCGGACACTGGAGGCCCAGGAGTCGGAGGCGGTGAAGCTTAGGCAGCTGAACGCTACGGTAAGGGGCAATCTGCACCGGCTGCGCAAGCAGGTGGTGGAGGAGCTTCTTCATGGCGAGGTTGGCCCGGGCGGCATGGAGGCCCGCTGCGGGGAGCTGATGATCCGGTTCAAGCCGCAGAAGTACAGCTGCTTTGCCGTGCGGATTGAGAACCTGGGGGATTTCCGCCGACAATATGAATCCAGGGACCGGAAGGCGCTGAAGTACGGGATGCTCAATATCATCGAGGAGCTGCTGGGCGCTTCGGAGCGGGGCTTCTGCTGCGAGCTGGAGCCGGAGCTGATTGCCGGTTTTATTTCCCGGGCGGAGCTGAAGAGCGAGCTGGACTTGCTGCAAGCCAACCAGTCCCTGGGGCAAAGTATCAGGGAGAACATTCACGGCTATTTGAAGCTGACGGTAACCGTATCCTTCAGCGGTTGGCATTCCGGCTGGGGGACGGCGCCCCAAGCATTCCGGGAAGCAAAGCAGGCACTGGAGGATACCTTCTATATCGGCGAAGGCCGGGTTATCACCCCCTCCAACCGGCTTCTGTATGAGGCTGCGGCCGCGGACGAGTTTGCGCTGGCTTTGCGGCAGCTGCAAGAGCTGCTCGCACCCGGAGCCGACGGGCAGGCGAGGCAGCGCGCGGTCCAGCGCATCCGGCGGCTGCTCCAAAGCCGCAAGCTGCAGCCGGGGCGGGTGCTGGAAGAGACGGCGCGGTTTATCAGGGCGGCGGCCCCCGGGAATGGACAGGGCAGGCATGCGGCGGGACAAATGCCGGGACATAACGATCCGCCCCGGTTTGCAAGCTGCCACGGCCTTCTGGACTGGCTGGAGAACGGACTGCCCGGCTGGTTGGAGCGGCTGCATCAAACGGAAGAGCGGACGGAAATCCGCAAGGCGAAGCAATTTATCGATGGACGGCTGGCAGAGCGGCTGACGCTGCATCAGGTGGCCGAGCATGTCAATATGAATCCCGCCTATTTCAGCGCTTTCTTCAAGAAGGAAACCGGCGAAGGCTTCATCGATTACCTGAACCGCCGGAGGATTGACAGCGCCAAGCTGCTTATGGAGCAGCGCGACTATACCAACGCGGAGCTGGCCGAGGCGGCAGGCATCGCCGACGAGCGTTACTTCTGCACGTTGTTCCGCAAGCATACTGGGATCTCGCCGCAGAAGTTCATGCGGAATTTGCGCAAGCGGCCTTTCGGCTGAAGCTCATGCGGGGATTGCCGCATTCTTAAAATATTAAAGCAATCCCCAAATATTTTAGAGGCCCCCGGTTTGCAGCCTGATATAAGATGAGGACAGAGCGCAGGGCGCTCGCGGGAAGAAGCATGGAAAGAGGTGAGGCGCACATGATTGGGCGAAGCGACTTTCAGCATCCGCATGGGGAGTGGAGGCCGGTCATCTTCTGGTCCTGGAACGGGATGCTGGAGAAAGACCGGCTTCGCCGGCAAATCCGGCAGATGAAGGAGGCGGGAATTGGCGGTTTTTTTATGCATGCGCGTGCGGGGATACAAACCCCGTATTTGCGGCGGGAATGGTTCGGCATGGTTCAATTTTGCCTGGAGGAAGCCCGCAGCAACGGGATGCAGGCTTGGGCTTACGATGAGTACGGCTGGCCCAGCGGCTATGCGGGCGGCGAGGTGCCGCGGCTTGGCCCGGCATACCGGGCCAAGGCGCTGGTAGAGCTGGAGCACCGGGAGACGGATGCGGCATACCGGTTGCTTGGGCATGACGGTCAGCTGGGGCGGTATTATTACCAATGGACGGCGCCGCTGGGCAATCCCCGTTTTCTGGGAGCCTCCGGGGTGGATCTGATGAATCCGGATGTGGTGCAGGCGTTTATCCGGCATACCCACTGTGTGTATGAGGAGCATGTGGGGGAAGCGTTTGGCACAGCCATTCCGGGCATATTCAGCGATGAGGCTTGTCTGATGATGGAGCGGGGAGGAACCGGCAATGCCCTCCCGTGGACGGAAGGGTTCCAGTCCCGCTTTCAGGAAGCTTACGGCTATGATTTGATCCCTCATCTTGCTTCCCTGTTTCATTCTGCCGGGGAGCGGTACCGGGAGATCAGATACGATTATTGGAGGCTTATGGTGGAGCTGCTGGTCAACCATTACAGCAAGCCGATCTTCGAGTGGTGCGGGGCGCGGGGACTTGCCTTCACGGGACATTACATGGGCGAGGATCATTTGACGAAAATCATGCGGTATTTGGGCGATCCCATGCCCCACTATGAGTACATGCACATTCCCGGACTGGATTATCTGGGCAGGCAAATCCACAAATCGGATACGGAGCTGTGTGCTGCGGGAGGCACGGTCATGACTGTCAAGCAGGTTACCAGCGCAGCCCGCCAATTGAACAAGCCCCGCGTGCTGTCCGAATTGTTTGGCGGCGCCGGACAGATGTTTGATCTCCGCATGCAAAAATGGATGATCGACTGGCATCTGGTGCTGGGAGTCAATATGTTTACGCCCCATCTGCTCCCCTATTCCATGCTTGGGGTGGCCAAGCGGGATTGGCCGCCTGTGATCGGCCCGCAGCAGCCCTGGTGGAGCCATGCAGGCCAGCTTCATGATTATCAGGCCAGAGTGACCTATGCCTTGTCCCAAGGAGAGCGTCAGGTCCCGCTCTTGGTCCTCCATCCCATGGAATCCGCCTGGGAGCTGTACCGGCCGCAGGAAACCGCGGCAGTGGAGGCGCTCAGCGACCGGCTTGCGGAGCTGTGCCTCAGGCTGCTGGACGCACAGCTGGATTTTGATTTCGGCAATGAAGCGATTATTGCCAGGCATGGGCGTGTTGAGGAAGGGCAGCTTATCGTGGGCAGCGCCGCCTATAAGGGGGTTGTCATCCCCGCCTGCACACGGTTAAGGCCTTCTACCGTTCAACTGCTGAGACAGTTCCACGGGGAGGGAGGGGTGATTTGGTATGACGAATGGGCTTGCGCGCCAATCCCGGGATTGCTTGAAACCGCTTCCTTCATTCCGGCGGCCCGAGGGCTGGATATCGAAGAGCTGCGTCTTGTGCAGCCGGCGCTATGCAGGTTTTACGGGAAGGAGGGAGACCATCCCATCTGGCTGCACGAACGGCAGGGCGCAGGGGGGAAGCTGCTGTTTCTCAGCAATTTGTCCATGAGCGGCCAAGTGCGGGGGGAGCTGCGCATTCCAGGGGGCGCCCGGGGCGAGCTGTACCGGTGGGATGGGGAAACGGGAGAGGTCAGCCGGGTTGCCGCAACGGCCGGAGAAGACGGGGCGTTATCCGTTCGGGTGAGCTTCCGCCCGCGCCAATCCCTGCTGCTGGAATGGAAGGAAGGAGCGGGGGCGGAGGCTGTCGGCGGGCAGGAAGAGCGGATAGCGGCTTCCCATTCCGGCCCGGCTGTACGCTTGAATGAGGAGCGGACATACGGCGGTATCGTTGAGATTGGCGGATTCAACGTTGCCGGCGGCGACGATAATCTGCTGCTGCTGGACCAATTTCAATGCCGGGACGAGGAAGGGGGAGGCTGGCTCCAACCTGCATGTGCCCAGGATACGGAGATCGCTTCGATGCGGACAAGGCTGGTCCGGACCGCCGTGGCTGTCTCTCCGGAAGGTTTGCCTGCCCAGGTGCGGCTGATCGCCGAGCCGGGCATCTGCCATAGCATACGGTGGGACGGAGTTATGCTGGAGCGCACGGTGGCGGACTGGATGGACCCGGAGTATGAGGGATATGGAGTGCCCGCCCGGCTGCTGGGCCCCGGAATCCATTATGCCGAGATAGAGCTGCGGACCGAATGCCGTGAGCTTGAAAATATGTATTTGCGCGGCAATTTCAAGGTCGTCCGTTGCGGTCCCAAGCAGTTCAGGCTGCATCCCTGGAATGGGGATTGCGATCCGTCGGACCTGGTGAACAGCGGTTATCCGTTTTTCAGCGGTTCGCTGTCGCTGCGCACGGAATTTCACTGGAATGGAGATGCCGGGGAGGAGCATGGCAGCCGGTGGCATATTTATTGTGAGAAGCCGCAATTCGCCGGAGCCGTACTGGAGATTAATGGCCATGCTGCAGCCGCAAGGGTGTGGGAGCCCTGGGCCTGGGATGTTACCGACTGGCTGGTGCCGGGGCGAAATGAGCTTGTCTTCCATGTTGTCAATACGCTGAGAAATGTGTATGGCCCCCATTATGTGCCCCATGATGAACGGATGCCTTATTTGCGCCGCGTTGTTTTTCTGGAGCAGCAGCATCATGAGCTGGTGCTGCAGCCCTTCGGACTTGGCAAGGTTTACATGGGCTATGGGCTGTCTGATAGGAACCACAAAAAGGAGTGATCGGCGATGTTTGCTTCTAAAGAAGAGATTGCGGGGAAGCGGTGGAAGCTTCCCTCTCAGGTGAAGCTGCTGCTTGCGTTATGTGTTGCCCTCGGGATTGGCGGTGGCGGCGCTGCGGTTTCCACCGTTTCTGCCGATGCCGTTGTCAGACCCGAACATTACGGGGCTGTGGCCGATGACGGGCTGGATGATACCCGGGCGATTCGGCAAGCCATGCTGGAAGGGGCCGGTGCAGGCCTGCCCGTATCCCTCTCGCCGGGAACATACCGGATTGCTCCGCCGCAAGCGCAATGGGGCTTCTCGAACGGTGGAACGGACGGGGATTGGACAGTAACCAACGCCGCTTATTCGTCGGTGGGCGGAGGCAGCTTGTCGGCAACGGCAGCCGCTGCGGGACCGTTAAGCATCACTTCGCCCGCTTATTTGGGATTGGATGCAGGCAAATACAAGCAAGTGAAGCTGCTGCTGAAGAATGCGTCGGATGCGGAGGAGGCTACGATCTTCTGGACCGGTGCCCCGGGACAGCCGTGGACCACTCTGCGGAGCGCAACCATTGCGCTGACGCCGTACGATACGCAGGCCACGGAATATGTCTTCGATTTGAGCGGACATGCCCAGTGGAGCGGGGCCGTTCATCAGGTGTCCGTCCGTTTCGGAGATGACCCGGCAAGCGGCGTATTGGAGTTGGATCATATCCGGTTTGACGCAGGTACGGTCCGCAATGAACTCATGTACTCCTTCAGCTTTTTGTTCCATGAATTGCAGGGACTTGAGCTGGCTGGAGACGAAACGGTGCTGTTGATTACCGATCCCGTTGCCGGTTTTTTCCGCTGTCTGGATTGCTCGGAGCTTTCGTTTGAGGGAATAACCATCGAATACGAGACGCCGCCGTTTATCCAGGGGACGGTTGCCTCCATCGACCAGGCGGCATCCACCTTCGATTTTGTTCCCGATCCGGGCTACACCTTGCTGGAGGACCCGCGCTTTGGGGAGCTGCCCAGAATATGGGGCACCGTCCGGGATGCGGACAACCCCTTGCTGATGAAGAGCAGCGCCAATGATCATATTAATGTGAACGGTTGGACGAAGCTGTCCGACGGCATGACGTACCGGTTCCAGGCGGCTGTACCGTCTCAGGTGGGTCCGGGACAAATCGAGGCCGGAGATCCGTTCGTCATGGTCACACGCGATCATGGCAATGGCATCTTCCGCTTGGAGGAGTCGGATACTATCGCCGTTACGGATGTAACGGTCCACGGCTCCTCCGGCGCCACGCTAGTGGGCTACTACACCGACGGCATTGAGATCGACCGTTTGCGCATTATGCGAAAGCCCGGAAGCAACCAGATGATCGTGACCAATGCGGATTCCGTTCATGTGCAATCAGCAAGAACAGGCCCTGTGGTTCAGGATTCCCTGTTTGAAGGAGTGATGGATGATATCGTAGCCATCTATAACCGGCCGCTGCTTATCTCGCAGATCATCTCGGAGACGGAGCTGCATGTGCAAGGGATATCCGGATCGAAGGTGCCCCGGGCCGGAGACCGTCTGCAATTTTTCCGCGCAGTGAACGGGGTTGTGCTGGGCACGGCCACGGTTGTCTCCGTGCAGCCGGATTCCCTGGCTCCGGCGACCAAGGCCCTGATTACGCTGGATACCCCGGTAGCCGGACTCCATGCCGGTTCTACTCCATCCGACTCCGATCTGGTTTACAACCTGAGTACGGTTGGAGCGGGCTTCAGCATTACGGACAGCATCTTCCGCGATTCCCGGCGCAATGGGCTGTATCTGAAATCCACGGACGGCTGGATTGAGGGCAATTTGTTTCAAAATCTGGGCAATGCGGGCGTTATGCTCACCGATGATCCCGACGTTCCCAACGGACCCGCCCCCATGAATATTCATGTCCTTAACAATGTAACGGACCATGTTAATTTTCTGGATGTGTACAGCAGGCATCCTTATGCGGCAGCCATTACCGTGTTCTCGCAGAAGAGCGGCAGGGCGGTGGCGGACGGCAGAAATATTACGGATATTGTCTTGGAGGGTAATCTGGTCCGCAATCCGGTGCGCAACGGAATCTATCTGGGCGGCGTGAGGGGAGCCGTACTTACCGACAACGAGATTGAAGTTACAGGTACGGAAGCGGTTAACGGCGTCTTCGCGGGCCTGTCCATTGAGCATAGCGACAATATTGAGGTCGACGGCTTAACGATTGCCGATACCAGGCCGCAATTGACAGCAGGCATTCTGATCCAAGGCATTGTGGACAATATTGCGGCGGACCGGCTGAGCTTTGCCCTTGGCGCGGGCGTACCGGATATTCTGGATTGGTCCACGGCGCCTTTGCCGGAAGATGCCCTGGTTGTCCCTGTATTGGGAGCAGGGTATGGGGAGACGGGATCATCATGGATCAACAGCGGTCTGAAGGGGCATGACGGCAATCTTACCCGCTACAGCTTTGCAGGCAATGCCACGGCCTCCTGGACGCCGGAGCTTGAAGCCGGAACCTACGAGGTGTTTGTATACCGGGTAACCAGCTCCAACAGCGAACCCGCCAGCAGGCTGGAGGTATACCATAACGCCGGTGTAAGCCAGCGGGTTTTGGATTATACGGCGGGAAGCGCCGGCTGGGTGTCCTTGGGCACTTACTCTTTCCAGGCGGGCACCGGGGGATACGTGAAGTTGTCCCACCTGGACCCGCTGGCTCCCGGAGGAGCGCTGCGGGCTGCCGCCGTTGCTTTTGTCCGGCAGGAATGAAGCTGATTTGCCAATGAACAGCCGAATAGCTAACCTCAAAAAGCGCCTTCCGGGGCGCTTTTTTTCTGCCCATGGGCATCTTGTCAGCCAGATTGTTTTATGCTTTAATTGTAATATGTAATTTTTACGAATTTGCAAGGTGCCAGTTTACCTTCCATGAAACCATGAAGGGATTTTTTTTGGAGATAACTTGAGAATTTCTCTCAATTAAACGTATCAAGGAGGAATTTCATTGAACGATCACCAGCTGTATGATGTGTGGTGGCATGATGATGTAAAAGGAGAGCAAGCGATGGAGGATAACCATCAGCCGCATTGGCGCAAGGTGCTTAACATGATAGAGGAAACCGATATCAGCGATTGTAATGTGCTGGATTTTGGCTGCAACCAAGGCGGCTTCCTGCGGTATTTGTACAGCCATAAGCCTTTTTTGAAGGGGACAGGCGTTGATCTGGCGCAGAAATCCATTGAGGTCGCCAATGCGCGCAAGCACAATTTGCCTATTGCGTATGAAGCAACTGCACATGTTGACCAATATAATCATGCTTTTGATATGGCGTTCAGCATTTCCGTCATTTATTTAATCCAGAATCTGGACGAACATGCATGGAAGATCAAGCAGGCGCTGAAGCCGGGCGGCGTGTATTACTGCACCTATACGGATTACAGCAAGAACCCCTGTCTCTTGCATTACAAGAAAAGAATTGACCGTCAGGGCTCGCTGCCGATGCAGCTCCATTCGCTTAATGATATCGCCGATGTTTTTTTTCGTGAGAACTTCTCGGTGGGAATTCGCCGGATGATGCCCCAGGGCTACATTACTCTCGATCCCAGGGATGAATGGTTCCATAATATTGCCGACAGGATGCAATATGAATATCAGGAGGCGTACATATTCCGGTTCGTTGCTCCAGCCGAATAGAAGAGATGCTTATATCCACCTCGGAAGGGGGCAAGAGCTTGCTTCGGGCTGCCGGAAAAACCTTATCCGTATTGTTGATTACCTTGCTTGGCATTACGGTTCTATCCTTCGGACTCTCCTATCTGTCCCCCAGCGATCCCGCCGAAATCCTGCTTACGGAAAACGGAATTGCGCCTTCTCAGGAGCTGCTGCAGAAAACAAGAGAGGAGCTGGGACTGAACAGTCCCGTGTATATCCAATACTGGTCCTGGCTTACCGACCTGCTGCAGGGAGATATGGGGAGCTCCATCAAGTCGAACCGTCCGGTTGGACTTGAATTAATGAAATCATTGCCCAATACGCTTATGCTGGCCGTTTCTTCCATGCTGGCAACCATAGCGGTGTCGGTTCCTTTGGGAGTGGTGTGCGCCAAATATCAGGGCAGTTGGTTTGACCGGACCATTCAATTGGCCAACTATATCTTTATCTCGCTGCCGGTTTTTTTCATTTCATTGATTTTAATGTATGTGCTGGCGCTTAAGCTTAACCTGCTTCCTGTCATCAGCTCCGGCAGCGGGAAGGGAATTATTATGCCTGCGCTGGCGCTGTCCCTGAATTTGATTGCCGTCTACGTCAGACAGATCAGGGCCATTGTCCTGCGGGAGATGCAGCATGATTATGTTCTTGGCCTGTATGCCCGGGGCGTACCTGGACATACGGTATTTTTTGTGCATATTGTAAGAAATACTTTAACTCCGATTGTTACGCTGACAGGCATCTCGCTGGGCACCCTGCTTGGGGGCACTATTATTGTAGAGAGCATCTTCAATTGGCCGGGGGTAGGAAAACTGGCGGTAGAAGCGATCCAATACCGGGACTATCCGGTTATACAAGGCTATGTGGTATGGATGGCCTTCATCTATTTTTTGATTAATGCCCTTATTGAGCTTATTTATCTGTTCCTGAATCCGAAGCTGAGAAAAGTTTAGGTGGTGAACAAGCTGTCCGTGTCCGCGCAGAAAAAAATAAGGATACAGCTTTCGGTCAGTTTGCTGTTTGTGATCCTTATTATTGCACTTGCCATGATGGGGTCTATTATTGCTCCCCATGATCCTTACAAAACGAATTTGTTATTGGCTCATCTGTCTCCCAGCCGGCAATTTCCCTTCGGAACAGATCATTTGGGAAGATGCGTGCTGTCGCGAATATTATCGGGCGCCTCCATATCTGTTTTTTCCGCCATTGCCGTTGTGCTGATCGCCTCCCTTATAGGAGTCGCATTAGGGGTGATTGCGGGATATGCCGGCGGCTTTATCGATTCTTTTATCATGCGGATCACCACGATATTTCAGGCGTTTCCTTATTTTTTGATGGCGGTGGCTGTCGCCGGGATGCTGGGGATCGGCCTTTTTAACGGGATGCTTTCGTTGATTGCGGTTTTTTGGACTTCTTATGCGCGCTTGGGGAGAAGCCTGATTCTGGGCATTAAGGATGAAGCTTATGTGAAGGCTGCCAGGATTTGCGGAGCAGGAGGCCATCATATCATATTGAAATATATGCTGCCCAATATAGGTTCTCCCCTTTTGGTAAAAGGGATTCTGGATATTAGCGCAGTGGTCTTGAGTATGGCCGGCTTGTCCTTCCTGGGTCTGGGCGCACAGCGTCCCACGGCGGAATGGGGAGCTATGATGAGCGAGGCCAAAAATTATCTGCAGACGGCCCCATGGGTTGTGGTCTTTACCGGATTGGCTTTGTTTATTGTGGTGGTGGGTTTTAATTATTTGGGCGATTCGCTTCGCAGCAGGATGGACAGCAAAGCGACCGGAAAATGAATGGGAGGGGTATTGAAAAATGAAAATGAATCTTAAAATAGGGGCGCTGACACTCAGCATCCTGATGATTATCGCACTTTTTGCCGGCTGTGCCACGGATGAAGTCTATGCTCCCCATGGGCAAACAAGTTCTTCTTCTCCAGGCGTATCCTCATCCGAAAAGGTGCTGACCTTTGGCTCTGTCGGCTACTTCTATAATGAACAATGGGATGCTGCCAAAGGGTGGGATGGCTGGGCCATTGGCTCGTATGGGGTAGGCGAGACCTTATTCCGTCTGAATGACGCGTTCAAAGCGGAGCCCTGGCTGCTGGAGGCTTACAGCACCAAGGACAACAAAACATGGGAGCTGGTGCTGCGGGACAATATTTTGTTCCATAACGGAAAGAAGGTGACTGCCGAAGCGGTTAAAAAATGCTTTGAGCGCACCCTCGCCGCTAATGAGCGGGCCAAGGAGCTGCTGCCGCTGGAAAGCTTTGAAGCCTCAGGCCAAACGCTGATTGTGAAGTTGAAGGAGCCTGTTGCGAGCCTGCCCAACGATTTAACCGATCCGCTGCTGCTGGTATACGATGCGGAGGGCTCTACGGATTTCGCCAAAACCACCTATTACACCGGGCCTTATATTCCCGCAGAGTTTAATCCCGGCGTAGAGCTCACCGTGGTGAAGAACCAGCAGTATTGGGGAGAAACACCCAAGTTGGACAAGGCTGTTTTCAAAACGATCAAGGATGCCAATGCGCTTATTATGGCCTTCCAAAACCGGGAGATTGACATTGTGGTCCCGATTCCCGAAGCGGGAATACCGGTCATCCAAAAGGACGCCAAGCTGAAGCTGGATACCTCAACCGGAATGCGGACCCAATTGATCCGGTTCAATATGAACTCCCCCGTAGTCCAGGATGCAGCGGTAAGAAGGGCTATCAGCTATGCCATCGACCGCAGCAGCTACTCCAAGGTTATCTCCCAGAATACGACGGTGCCTACTTACGGCATATTCCCGGAGGCTTTCCCCTTCGGCGGCACAAAGGGAGTAAACGCGGCCGTAACCGGCTTTGATCCTGCCAAGGCCAAGGAGCTTCTGTCCCAGGCGGGGTATGGGGACTCGGACAAGGACGGCATTCTGGAGAAGAACGGGGTGAAGCTGTCGCTGAAGATGATTGGCATAAGCGCGCAGAAGGAGATTCTGGAATTAAGCCAGGTTCTGCAAAGCCAGCTGCTGGAAATCGGAATTGATCTGAAGGTGCAGGCCATGGAGAATATAAGCGAGGCCCGGAAAAACGGCGCCTTTGACTTGACCTATGAATCCTATGTGGCGGGCTCCACGGGAAATCCCCAGCCGTTCATTGAATATATGTTTGTGACCGGCGGCAGCAATAATTTCGGCAAATATTCCAGCCCGGAAGTAGACCGTCTGGCTGCCTCCCTTCGCCAGGCTTCCGGGGAAGCGGAGAAGAATCAGGCCATCATCGGGATCACCCAGAAGATTTTGGATGAGGTTCCCTTTATTTTCTTTGCCCATAAAAATTTCACCTGCGCCTATAACAGTGAGACGGTGGCAGCCTTCCGCGCGCAGCCCTCCGAGTTCTATATCCTGGATCATACAACAGCGGCGAAATAAAACCCTGATCAAGGAGGAGCAACCTTGCTGCAAATCCGCGACCTTACGATTCATTATCATCACAAGCCTACTGTAAAACAGCTGAATATCCGGGTGGAGGAGCAACAAATTGCCGTCATTGTGGGGGAGAGCGGAAGCGGAAAAAGCACTCTGCTGCGGAGCATCCTGGGTCTGTTGGGAGAGGGAGGGGGCATCGCCTGCGGAGAGATTCTGTTTCATGGGCAGAATCTCTCCGCCATGCCTCCCAGGGAGCTGCGCAAAATACGCGGCGCGCAAATATCCATGATATTCCAAAATCCGGAGGCCTTTTTTGATCCCCGGATGCGGATCGGACAGCAGTTTTACGAAGCCATGAACGTGCATCAAAAAATGACGAGAAAGCAGGCGCTTCAGACAGCAGTTTCCCTGCTTGCCGACCTTCAATTTGCGGAGCCATTGCGAGTGCTGGATTCCTATCCCTTTGAATTGAGCGGAGGCATGTGCCAACGGGTAGCCATTGGGATGGCAATAGCCAATCAGCCGAAGCTGCTCCTGGCCGATGAGCCCACCAGCGCCTTGGATGTAACGGTCCAGGCGGAAATCATGGACCTGCTCCTCCACATGCAGAAGCGGCACCGCATGTCCATGCTGCTGGTCACCCACAATATGGCGGTGGTAGAAAAGATGGCGGATATGGTGGGAGTCATGTATCGCGGAGAGCTTGTAGAATGGGGAACCCGGCAGGAGGTGCTGTATGCTGCGAAGCATCCGTATACCCGGGCGCTGCTCCAGGCAGTGCCGAAATTCAAGGGAGCAGGGGGAGGAGCATATGGAAGGAACCCCGCTATTGGAGGCGAAGGGGTTGAAAAAGGTGTTTGAGGGCCCCAACGGCAGAATGACGGCTGTCGACGGCGTCCATTTTCAGATAAATACCGGAGAGTGCTACGGGCTAATCGGTGAAAGCGGCAGCGGCAAATCTACAGTTGCCCATATGATTGCGGGACTCCTGGATGCAACGGAGGGCGAAATCGCCTTTGACAGCAAGCGGCTTCCCGGCAAAGCCTGCCGTGAAGGCTTCCGCCTGCGGCGGCAGATGCAAATGATCTTTCAAAATCCCCTGTCCTCCTTTTCTCCCAAAATGACCTTGTTGTATTCGATATGCGAGGGACTTCGCTACCGGTTTTCCCTGTCCCGCCATGATATGGAGCAAAGGGCCTATGAAATGATGGATATGGTGGGGTTAAAACGGGAGTACGCCAGACGTTATTGCGGAGAGCTGAGCGGCGGGGAATGCCAGCGGGCGGCTATTGCCAGGGCTGTCATCAGCCGGCCCAAGCTGCTGATTTGCGATGAATCCACCAGCGCTCTGGATGTATCCGTACAGGCTCAAATCATGGGACTGCTTGCTCGGCTAAAGAAGGAGCTTGGTTTGTCCTACCTGTTCATCTCCCATGATATCGCATTGGTAGGCAGCATCAGCGACAAGCTTGCGGTCATGAAGGACGGCCGGATAGTAGAGGAGGGGGCGCCTGAGCGCGTCATTTGGAACCCCGGGCATCCATATACAAGCAGTCTTGTGAAATCGGCGAATTTGTAGCAGGCTGTGATAATAAGGCGGCATTAAATAAAGGTCCAAGCAAATGGTTAATCCAACCCATCCGCTTGGACCTTTGCCGGCATCAATTCACTTTATATACCGCATCACATAACCGGTTGATAAGGCTTTTTTCATGACTGACCACGATAATGCCGATTTCTCTGCTTTTGCAAATACGAAGAAAGGCATTCCAGATTTTCGCTTGGGTAATGGCGTCCAGCATGGTCGTCATCTCGTCGGCGATAATGTATTGGGTAGCAGGGTTCAGGGCCCGGACAATGCAAAAGCGCTGCAATTGGCCGCCGGAGAGCTCAACCGGCCAGCGGCTCATCCATTCCTCCCGTATCTCAAAGGCGTCCAGTATATCCTGGGAGGGATTGTATGATTCCGTTAAGACCTCTTTCATGCGCCATTTGGGGTCAATTGCCTTTTCCGGATGTTGATAGATCAATTGCACCGGGCGGAAGCCCCGCTGTTCCAGAGCCTGTTGTCCAATGGTTACGCATCCTGTTCGGGGAGATATATAGCCGGCCAATATTCTGGCCAAGGTGGTTTTGCCGCAGCCGCTGTAGCCCGATAACCCCAGAACCTGGCCCGGCGATACGGAGATGTTGACATTCTGAAAGATCCAGTTATTTTTCTGATAATAATACCCCAGATTTTCTCCGGTCAATTTCAAAGTCTTTCACCTCTTCTCCCTGAAATTCCAGACCAAAATCATGCTGCGGCAACGCTCTCCAGAGTCTTCGGGTATATTCCGCATTCAACCCTTCGCCGTTCCCCTGAAAAGCGGACGCATCCGCCACTTCTACTGTCCGCCCGTCCTGGATGACGGCTACCCGGTCGGCAATCTCCAGAGCGGACATAATATCATGCGTAATCAGCATAACTCCTGCGCCATTCCTTGCTACTTGGGCCAGTTGCCGCAAAATCTCGGACAGGGCCTCCGGATGAATTCCCGGTGTGGGTTCATCGGCGATAACGAGTCGAATCCCCTCCCGGACACTGGTTGCGAACAGAATCCGGCGAAGCATGCCTCCCGATAATTCATGGGGAAGAAGCCGGCTTACCCTTTGGTCCAAGCCATATTGCTGAAACAACTCTTGCTGTATTTGTTTGGCCATGGTTTTGGGAAGGCCAATCTGTACCTGCCTCCCCACCCTCATCAGAGGGTCCAGGTAATTGACCGATTGGGGAATAAAGGATATTTCCCGGCCGCGCAGTTGGACCTTGCGCTCTTCGGTCAGTTTTTCTCCGCGGTACATCATTTGTCCTCCGCATATGGAGTTCTGAGGCAATATGCCCAATACCGCGTGGGCCAGCAGGCTTTTGCCGGAGCCGCTGGCTCCTACCACGGCGACAATTTCCCCTTCATGAATGTCCACGTTTAAATCAGAGATGGGCTGGATCAGGCGCTTCCGGGTTCCCTTCAAATATTGGGAAAATCCAATGGACAACCCCTCGACCTGCAATAATGGTTTTTTGGGCGCGGTGCTCAATTCCGGGGCCTCCTATTCATGAGAACTGGCGGGTTCCATCAGTATGCGAAGCTGCTCGCCGATATTATCGAAGCTCTTAATCACAATAATGAGCAGCAAACCGGGGAAAAGCACCAGCCACCATTTACCGGTAGAAATATGGTTCATAGCTTCGGAGAGGATGATGCCGACGGCAGGGGTTTGCGGTGAAAGCCCGAAGCCCAGAAAGGTTAGTGCCGCCTCATGCAAAATGACATGGGGAAACATAAGCAGGAACCCGATCATAATTTGCGGAAAAACAGCAGGGAGGATATGTTTGTTGGCGATAAACCAGGCTGATTTTCCATAGCTTTTGGAAATTTGGATGTATTCCGCGTTTTTGATTTGGAGCACCTCGGATCGCACAACTCTTGCCAATGAGGTCCAGTGAGTCAGAGAAACTCCCCATACAATCCCGTGTATTCCGCCGCCTGCAATAAAGCAGATTAATACCATGAAGACGAGATGCGGCATGCCGATGAACAAATCAATGATCCATGAAACGATGGCGTCAACCGTTTTGCCAAAGGTGGCGGCGCATATCCCCATAATGGTTGCAACAAATACGCTTATAAGGGAGGCAAAAGCACCGACTGCAAGGGACAGACGCAGCCCTTTGATTGTCCGCGTAAACATATCCCGGCCAAGCCAGTCCGTACCGAACCAATGATTGAAGCTGGGCGGCAGATTCCTGCTGGCGGCGTTCAATCGAAGATTGCTGTCGCTTAACAGAAAGCTGAGAATCAGGATGGCCACGATGAGGAGGGAGGAAAATGCCACAAACCCCATCATTCTCTTTCTTGCATTGGGCCCTTCCAGCTCTTTATGCATCTCATGCTCCCTCCTTGATTCGGGGATCTACCAAGGTATTTAGAATGTCTGCCATCAAATTTCCGGCAAAAACAAACAGTGAGCTGATCAGGATAATGCCCATAAGAAGAGGAAGGTCTCCCTTTAGTCCGGCTGTGGTCAGCGTGCTTCCCAGTCCGGGATAGGCAAACACCTTCTCGGCCAGTACGGAGCCTCCGAAGAGCTCCCCAAAATAGGCAAATTGCAGGGAAATTGCGGGAATGATGGAGTTGCGGAAGCCATGGTTTGCAAAAATTGCCCATCTGCCTTCGCCACGGGCTTTAGCGAAAACAACATACTCCGAATTTAGGATGTCGATCATTTTTTCGCGGGTATGCATAGCCACATTGGCAATCCCCAAGATGCTCAGGGACAACGCAGGCAGAACAAAGTGCCTCACACGGTCCATAAACGCTACCTCGCTCTCCCGTACGCCGGGCGGCGCGGCAAGACCAACAGGGAACCACTTGAGCCATACGGCAAATATAATCAAAAGAATCAATCCCAGCCAAAAGACCGGCGTGGAAACCAAGGTATAGCTGTACCATTTGATGATTCTGTCAATCCATTTTCCCCTATTCATGGCAGCCAATGCCCCCAGAAAATAACCAACCATTCCCGAGAAAATCCAGGCTGCTCCCATCAATGCGAGAGAGGTCATAAAGCGGCTCTTGATAATGTCCATTACCGGACTTCGGTATAGCTTGGAAATTCCGAAATTGCCCTGCAGCAGGGATTTGGCCCAGGAGAAATACTGCTCAACAGGGCTTTTGTCAACGCCCCAATACTCCTTGATTTTTGCAAGCTGCTCCGGGGAGGCGGAGCTGTCCGCACCGACGTAGGCATTGATCGGGTCCATTGGAGACATATAAATCAGGGAGAAGGTAAGAAGTGATAATCCAATCAGCAGGGTTACTACCCGGATTATCCGGATTGCAATTTTTCCGGCCATCGCCGATTCTCCCTTCCTTTATTCCATTGTCCATTCCGTGATATTTCCGAATAGTGCCCATTCATGGCCGTGCGAATGCACCGGTTGCTTGCCCAGATCCAGCCCGTCTTTTGTCAGGTACAAATGGTCAACGCGCAAAAGCCAAACAATCGGCGCATCTCCGATGCCACTGAAGCCGGTATTGCCGTCCCATTGCGCCAGCTTCCAATATTTATTGGCTTCCTCCTGAGTGGAGGCTGTTATCGCCCGTCTCAAATATTCATCTACCTTGGGATTCTCATAATTAGACATATTGTTGTAGCCTGTATTGATTACTTCGGAAGAATTCATGGTATACAGCTGATGGGGATGATGTCTGCCGCCGCCCCAGGCTACCGCTGCAGTTTTGCCCTTGAGGTATATCTCGTCCCATGTGGCTCCGATGAGATTAATCTTTATGCCGAAGGCGCTTGCCTGATCGGCAACAGCGAGAGAAAGATCGCTGCGCAATTGGTCACTGGAACTGAAGTACATGGAGAACTCAGCCTTGCGCCCATTTTTTTCAACGATTCCGTCTTGGTTCGAGTCAGCCCAACCGCCTTCAGCAAGGATTTTTTGGGCAGCCTCGATGTCGCCGTCCTTAATAACGGTCTTTTCATTGAACCAGGGCAGATTGTCGCACAGGGAAAAGGCCTTTTTGCCAAAGCCGTTAAGCGATACATCCAAAAGCTTCTGGCGGTCTAATCCGATATTAAGAGCTCTGCGTATTGCAGCATCACTGGTCACATCATTGCCGGTGTCTACTTCCTTGCCATTGGTCATGCCTTTTCCGCCACTGGGCTTTGTTGGAAGCATAATTCCGCGGGAATCGATGCTCTCGAAGGAGCGGAGGGTCATTCCCTTTACTGTTTGTCCGGCAAAGGTGGGCGGCACATAGACAATATCCGCTATTCCGGCTTTGGCGGAGGCAAGGGCAGCGTCCTCTTCCAGCAGCAGGAAGGTGAGTTTTTTGAATTGGGGGGTTGTTCCATACCAGTATGGATTGTATTCCATAATAATTTGCTGGCCATCGTTGTATTGAACCACCTTGTACGGTCCGGAGCCAATAGGATTGCTGGAATAATTATCATCATAATAAGCCTTGGGGACAATCCCGATCTCTGTAAGCTGGCTGACGAAGGTAGAACGCGGTTCCTTCAGATGGAAAATGATTGTGTTTCCGTCGGAAATGCTGATTGAGTGGATAAAGGACAAATCAAACTTTACACCGTCATCCTTGAGCATCTCGTATGTAAACTTGACATCCTCGGCAGTGACCGGCTCGCCGTTGGAAAACTTGACATCCTCACGCAGGGGAAAGGTCCAGGTAAGGGCATCATCACTAATTTTATAAGATTTGGCAAGATCGCCGATGAAGTTAAGCTCTGAATCAATGGTTAACAGGGAGCTATGGGTCAGCCGAATCTGGGCATGGGTTCCCCAACCCTTTTTGGGATCGAATTGTCCTACATCGGTTTTTCCTACGGCCAGCACCAGCTCGTCTTTTTTCTGGGTTTCTTGGCCGCTGCTCTCTGAAGAGTGATCGGATGACTGGCAGCCTGTCATAATAAGCAGGGCGCATGCCAGCATCAGCGTGAATAACTTTTTCATAGTAAAACCTCCTATCTCCTAATATTTTTTATCAATATAAGCAGCCAGCTGCAGTGCCAAGTATATATGGAGGCAATCGATAATAACAAGAGCTTTTAGCTTGATTTCATAATATTTCATAAATAACGGGCCCCGCTATTCTTGGAGTTTTATAGATTGCTTGTTAAAATGTATTGAAAAAGGATCGGGTGGTAAGCGGATGAGCGGCAAAATTTTGGTGGTGGACGACAGTGAGGATATTCGCGAGGTCATAGAGGTTGTGCTTAACAGCGAAGGGTATGAGGTTCATACTGCCGAAAGCGGGGAACATGCTCTTCGTCTATTGGACATTAACCATGATATAGATTTGATCATACTCGATATTATGATGCCGGGAAAATCGGGATTCGAGATCTGCCAGGATATCCGGAAAGCAACTACTGCGCCTATCCTGTTCCTCTCGGCAAAATCCCATATTGAGGACAAGGAGAGGGGACTGTCTGTAGGGGGAGACGATTATTTGCTGAAGCCCTTTTCTCCAATTGAACTGATAGCCAGAGTAAAAGCACTGCTTCGCCGGTATTCCGTATATCAGGGCAAGGATCAGAACCCGAAATCCGAGATTATCCGCATCCGTGAGTTGTTGATCCACCCAACCTCGGGTGAGGTTTGGATTGCCAACAGACCCGTATCTCTGCGTCATATGGAATACAAGCTGCTGGTCTATTTGGCAACGAATCGCGGCAGGATATTATCCGCTCAGGAGCTTTACGAAAGCATCTGGCAGGAGCCCTTTTTGCCTGTTTCCAACAATACAGTGGTTGCACATATTAAAAATTTGCGTCAACAGATCGAACACAATCCAAAGGAACCCAGGTTCATCATTACCGTGTGGGGCAGGGGGTATCAGATTGTTTAAAAAATGGCTCGTCCGAAAATTGGGATTATGCGTCATTTTTGCTTTTTTGTGCGCAGGTGCCGTTTTCATGCTGCTTGAGCATATTTCTGCCCAAATGATTGAGGGCAGGTACATGGATTCCGAATATGTACAAGCGCAGATGAAGCGGGAGGTGGAAGCCATTCAAGCATATATTGCGGAGCATGATATCGGCCTGAATCATTTTTACAAGGTGGCCAAATGGATGGACCGGGATAAAATCACAACCATCACCTTGTATGACAAGGACAATCTCATTTATGATTCGACCATATCGTATCTGGCCGGAACCATGAGCAGCGGCATACAGAGAAAACCTCTTCTTTGGCAGACCTTGTATCCCATTCATTTAAAGGATGCCGATGTCCACATGGATTTGACCGTATATCTGAAGCACCATGATTATGATCGGGCGCTTGTGGGAAATCTTCTGGTCTTCTTTGGGGTGTTTCTGTTTATTGTGCTATTTTTTGTGCACCGAAAAACCTCCCATATTCTTCATTTGGAGCAGCAGGTGCAATTAATGCAAGGGGGAATGTTTCATTTTCCCATTGAGACCAGAGGCAATGATGAAATATCGTCGCTGGCCCGAAACATTGACGACATGCGCAAGGTGTTTATCCAGCAGGTTCAGGCCCAAAATCAGATGCATGATCTCAGCAGAAAATTTGCCTCCACCATATCCCATGATATTCGGACTCCTCTGGCTGCCATGATCGGCTATCTGGATATTCTTATCAATAAAAGGACTGCAGACGAGGAGAAGCTAAGGCAGTACCTTCTGAAAAGCGCAGAAAAGGCCAATCAGCTGAAAGCCTTGATCAATCATCTATTTGAGCACTTCGTTATTTCCGGACAGCAGGAGGCGATGGCAGACAAGGAGAGTCGTATTGACGGCTTGTCCATTGAAAATATGATTTTGGACGGAGTATTTCTTCTTGAATCGGAAGGAATGGCAGTGAAAACCTCCTTAGCTCGTCAAGCCAATTATCATGTTCCAATTGGAAAGGAGCTGTTGCAGCGTGTATTGGACAATGTCATTTCTAATATTTTGAAGTATGCCGATAAAAATGAGCCGGTTCTTATTGAGACGAAGCATGAGGGAGATCATCTGATTATTTCTTATCAGAATAAAGCAAAAAGTCATATAGACCCTTCCTTAAGCACGGGCTTGGGCCTAATGACTTGTCAACATATTCTTGAGAATTGCCAGGGGGCGTTGGAAGCCGGGAATTGGGATGGTCTATATTTGCTTAAGCTGCAGCTAAGAAGGTATTCGTAATAATTACGTATATTCTGGCGGCCATTCCCCAAAAAATGCGACCACCGCAAAAAAAGTGACATCCGAAACCTAAAAAGTTGTACCCGATTAAGAACTTGTCAGTATCCGGCAAAGGGAGCCTTTGCTATGCTTTCTCATAAGCGGCAGGATAATAACAGATCAACGCGCAAAACCCAGGCCGCAAAATAGGAGGTAATGGCAATGGCACAAGCACCAGGCAACCCCCTGGCGGAATACGATCAGAAATGGACCGGCCACTTCAAGCAGGCGCTTCAGAAGATGCACAGCCGGTATAATCCCGATAACCGGCTGCTCCAATGTCCCTTCTCCAGCCCGGGCTATCATACAACAATCAAACAGGCGGATTTTGTCCATCCGTTTCTGCAGGCCATGAATTACGCCCTTGCGCTGCTGGATGATCAGGACCCGGCTTACCAACAGCGGGCCTATGATGTTTTGCAGGCTGTAATCGACAAGCAGGACCAGAACCCCGAGTCTGCCACCTACGGCATTTGGTCCTGGTTTTGGGAGGAGCCGCTGGAGCAGATGTCCCCTCCCGACTGGAACTGGGCGGACTTTATCGGCAAGCGTCTTATGCTGGTTTTGGCCCGTCATAAAACGCGCTTGCCCGCGGAGCTGAAACGGAAGGTGGAGGACGCTCTCTCCCATAGCTGCGAGGCGATTATCCGCCGCAACGTGGGACCGGAATATACCAATATTGCCATTATGGGCACCTTCGTTACCCTTGTGGGCGGCGAGGTTCTGGGCAATTCCCGGTTCAAGGAATATGGAGTCAACCGGCTGCAGCGGGTTCACGGGTATACGATGAAAACCGGCACCTTCCTGGAGTACAATAGTCCCGCCTATGGCTCTGTCTGTTTGATCGAGCTGTCCGGTCTGGTCAGTCATATGCAGGATAAGGAGGCGCGGAAGCTGGCCGAGGAGCTGCTGGAGCTGACCTGGACGATGACGGCGGAGCATTTTCACCCGTCCACTATGGAATGGTCCGGTCCGCATGCCCGCTCTTACGATACCTTCTTGTCTTCCAACCGGCTCTCCTTTTTGCATATGGCTCTTCAAGGGCGGCTGCCGCTTATTCCGGAAGAGGAATTCACGTACAATACGGAATGGTACGGCAATGAAATTCATTGTCCCGAGCATCTGCTTCCGTTCTTCGGGACTGGGGATACCCGGGAGCTTCAAGCCCAGCTGCCTGCAACCGATGAGTTCGGAACAAGAACCGCCTACACGTATATGACTCCTTCTTGGTCCATGGGTTCCTTCAATCATGGGATCATGTGGAACCAGACCCGCAATTTGCTGGCTTTTTTGGGCCATTCCCCGCGGGACAGCTTCTATGCCCGGCTCCGCGTCCTGCATGACGGCTACGATTACTGCTCGGCCATATATGCGGGACAGCAGCGCCGGGGCGAGGCCTTGTTCGGGATTTGCTTCGCCTTGGACGGAGGGGATACCCATCCCAATCTGAATCTTTGCCACGGCAAAATTACGGCTGCGGATCTGCGGGTGCGGCTGGAGATTGGCGCCAAGGGCCAGGCTCCGCTGATCGCCATTGCGGAGGACGGGGCGGCCCGGGCGGAATTTCCCGGGACCGGACTGGCTCTCCGGCTGGAGCTGGCGGCCGCCAAGTGGGGCGGCGGGGCCGTCCGCCTGGAGGCGGTGGAGGAGCAGGGCATATGGGCGATTGATGCGGTGCTTTATTCCGGCGAAGCCGAGCTTATCGATTTCCATGCCATGGAAGAGGCCGCCTTCCTGTTTCATTTGAGCCTGGGCGAGGCTGACCAACTGGCCGGAGGGCCGGACGTACAGTGGCAGCAGAAGGAGGGGGACATCAGCGGCGTTCTGGGAGCCGGCGCAGATGCGCTGCATGTCCGGATTCCCGTAAAACCGGCAGACAAGCAGGACATATTCCGCAAGCAGGCCTTGTAGCCTCATTTGCCAAACACAAAAAAGCTTGATGACTGGACGAAAAAGTCCTTTCATCAAGCTTTTTACACGTTTCTGCTGCCCGCCGATCATCGAAAGCATCGAAAGCTGATGAACGCATGGAATTATGTTCATAACATAACAGATCAATACAAGCGGAGCTTATTTCTGGTACAATGATGTCAATATGTGGAGAGGGTCAACGAGGAGTGTCAGGAAATCTTCTTGGATGGCTTCGATTCGAACTGGTGGCTCTTTTTGAAAAAGAAGTAGAAACGATAAACAGGATGTGATCAGGTTCATGGAGATGGAAGTGCAAGCTCAAAGCATCATGAGGCGGATATGGCGGTACAAGTTTCACTATATCATCGCGTTTCCCGGACTGTTACTGATTTTTATATTTAAAATTGTTCCATTCCTGTCAGCCTTGCGGCTTCCGTTTATCCATTACAATCTCTTCAGGGGGCTCGCAGACAGTCCTTGGACGGGCTGGGACAATTTCCGCACCTTGTTCGGCACTCCTGCCTTCCGCGCAGTGCTTGCCAATACGCTTGCCCTGAAGCTGACTTACATGCTGGTCTGCGGCATTCTGGCTGTAGCTCTGGCGCTGGCTCTTGGCGGCATTGTGTCAAGATGGCTGAGGTATGGTCTTGCCACTCTTTTTCTCATCCCCTATTTTATCCCTTCGGCCGTGGCGGCTTATCTTGTGCAGCACGCTTTCTCCGCCGGGAATATGGCCAGGCTTGGCATATCCGCATCTCCGTTGTTGGATAAGAGCCTGTTTCCTCTTCTGCTGGTGATGATGGAAGCGGTTAAAACCTGCGGCATCCCCGCGCTGCTGGCCCTTGCCGCCATGGAGGCCAAGTCTGCCGTTTCCATGACCGGGGCCGACTTGGTTCACCATCGCCTGATCCCCGCAGCCAGAGTTGCGGTTGCCTTCGTGCTGCTGCAGCTGTCTACGCTGCTGGCAACGGATTTTGAACTGCTTCACAGCCTGCTGAACCCGCTGGTGATGGAAACGGGAGATACCTTGGCAACCTTTCAATACCGGACATCTATGCTGCAAGCTAACTATGGCCTTTCGTCGGCATTATGGCTGCTGCAATTTGCGCTGCAATTCATGTTTACGGTTGCGGCCTACCTGCTGGTGCGGAGATTTTTCAAGGAAGATCTGTTTACCGGAATGAAGGAAAAGCATGAGATGGTGCCATCCGGGGGGAAAACGAATATCGCCGGTTTATTCGTTGCCCTGCTGTATGCCGCGTTTCTGTTGGGGGCGTTATACGGCCTGTTTATTTATCCATTCACTGCCACAAGCTCTGCCGGCCTGAGTGTATGGGATATTACAGGCAAGCTGCTTATGCTCCAATATGGCTTGATCTACTGGGTTGCGGCGAGTATTTGTCTGCTGATTACGGTTACTTTGGCGTATCCGCTGACTGTGAAGGATCTGCCCGGACGCGGATTGTACAAGGGAGTGCTGCTGGCGGTGATGGTCATGGGGACGGGGGTGGTTCATGAATATTTGTTCTTCAAAAACGCAGGGATGGTGAATACCATCTATCCCGCGGCGATAAGCGGGCTCTTCTCCATTAGCTCCATATTCGTGCTGAAGAGCATCTTCAACAGCCGTTTCTCCAGCCTGAAGAACGAAGCGGCGGCAGCGGGAAAAGGAGAGCTGCATTCCTTCTTCTGCTTGTTTATTCCTAAGTTATGGAAGCCGCTTATCGGACTTTGGGCGCTCCATTTTGCAGTCCTGTGGAGTTCTTCCTTCCCTTCGCTGCTATATATTAATAGCCCTAACCTGATGCCTCCGTTGCTGAGATTCAAAGCAGCCGCCATGGCCGTCAAGACGGATGCCATAGCCGTCGGTTCTGCGGCGCAGGCTCTGAACGGGGACCCGGTTCTTCTCCAGGCGGGTGCGGTTATTGCGCTTCTGCCGGTAGTTCTGCTGCTGGTCTTCCGCCGGTTCCTCACCCCGGAAGTGCTAATCAGCCAACTGCGCAAATGAGATGTATCGTTTTCCAAATCTTGATGCGCATTTTTGCGGCATAATAATTTCTAATGGAAGTATTGGCAATGCACAAGCACCGGGCAGCTACTAGCGGAATACGATCAGAAATGGACCGGCCACTTCATGCGTCTCATTGTGCGTGCGGACCCTGGTTCCGTTATTTCGCAAAAATTGGCCTTTTTTTCTCCGCCGCGGACACGGATGATCCCGTATATGCCAACAGCCGTTTGTTCGGCATACATGCGCAGAGCGGGGAGGCATGTTCTGCCTTGCTGCCTGATCCTGCGGTCCGGCAGGCCTATCCGTTATTTGGCCCCCCAACGGCCGCTTTTCCTGCTGTGAACCGGCGCTTTGAAGCGAAAATCCCCCGGGGCGGCACCCAGCTTTATTTACTGGGCGGGATGGATGAGTCGGATGTCAATTGAGTTTTCAAAAAGGCTGTGGTATAGTACAACTTAACAAACGGATTGGATGTGAAAAGATGCGGAAGTAATGTTCTTGCTCAGATGGAAGCCACTAAAACGGGTAAGCGGATGTTGCCGCTTGTTTTATTGCGCTTTTTTCTGCAAGAAGGTTGCTTCTTCTTCTTTTCACTCAGGATATATAACCTTAGTCATGCGCCGCGCTCTTGGGTATGGCTTGGCTTATATGTATGAGCTGCGGGAGGAGTGCCTTCTTGCAGCTCATATTTTTTTGCGGAGGTTATGCGTATGTCCATGATCCGGGTTACCGATCTGACCTTTGGTTATGACGGCAGCTATGACAATATTTTCGAGAATGTGAGCTTTCAAATCGACACGGACTGGAAGCTGGGGTTCACGGGGCGCAACGGCAGGGGGAAAACCACCTTCTTGAACCTGCTGCTGGGCAAATATGAATACCGCGGCCATATTGCCGCCAGTGTGGAGTTCGAGTATTTCCCGTTTCCGGTACCCCATCCGGAGAACAATACCCTGGATGTGATCGCAGACATTGTTCCCGATTATGTTCATTGGGAGCTTATGCGGGAGCTGACCCTGCTGAAGGTGGACGAGGAAGCCTTATACCGCCCCTTTCAATCCTTGTCCAACGGGGAGCAGACCAAGGTGCTGCTGGCCGCTTTGTTCCTGAAGGAAAACCGCTTCCTGCTGATTGATGAACCCACCAACCACCTGGATATGGCGGCGCGGAAGCTGGTGAGCGACTATTTGCGGGGCAAAAGCGGCTTCATCCTGGTCTCCCATGACCGGGCCTTTTTGGACAATTGTGTGGATCATATCCTGTCCATCAACAAAACCAATATTGAGGTTCAACGGGGGAATTTCAGCGACTGGTGGGAGAACAAGGAGCGTAAGGACCAATTCGAGCTGGCGGAAAACGATAAGCTGAAGAAGGACATTAAACGTCTGTCGGAGGCGGCTAAACGGACCAGCCACTGGTCCGATGAAGTGGAAAAAACGAAGAACGGCACCCGCAATTCCGGCTCCAAGGTGGATAAAGGCTATGTCGGGCATAAGGCCGCCAAAATGATGAAACGCTCCAAATCCATGGAGCAGCGGCAGCATTCCGCCATCGAGGAGAAGTCCAGGCTGCTGAAAAACATTGAAAGCGCGGAAAGCCTGAAGATTGCCCAATTGCCCTATCATAAAGGCCAACTGGCGGAGCTGGAGAATGTGTCGATTTATTATGGAGACAAGACGGTTTGCGAGGATGTCGGCTTTACCATTGAGCAGGGGGACCGGATTTCGCTGGTTGGCAAAAACGGCTCCGGCAAGTCCAGCATCATTAAGCTGATTTGCGGCGGGAGCATCACTTCTTACACGGGAACCTGCAGAATCGGCAGCCAATTGAAAATCTCCTATGTGTCCCAGGATACCTCCCATCTGCAGGGCAGCTTGACGGATTATGCCGCGGAGCACGGCATTGACGAAAGCTTGTTCAAGGCCATCCTGCGCAAGCTGGCTTTCTCCCGGCTCCAGTTTGAAAAGGAGATGTCCGCTTTCAGCGGAGGCCAGAAGAAGAAGGTGCTCATCGCCAAAAGCCTCTGCGAAAAGGTTCACCTGCATGTGTGGGATGAGCCGCTGAACTTTATTGACGTCATTTCCCGGATGCAAATAGAGGAGCTGCTGCTGGAGCATCGGCCGACCATTCTATTTGTGGAGCATGACCGGGAATTTGTGGAGAACATTGCTACGAAAACTGTCACTCTTTAATGAAAATGAAGCATGCCTGTTCGGGGCATGCTTTTTTCATTAACCAGGGCAGTCAGTTGAGGGGAGAACCTTCCTCATCGTGTACGCATTCTGTTACGGAATTCAGCGACCCTTATTGCGGTAAAAACGGGAATTTGGTTTTATTGCGGAACTGAGAAACCGTTAAATCCATTAGACGTCGAAAAGGAGGGGGAAATAAGGCTGCAGCGGGAAATAAGAGCTTCTCAGTTCCGTCATGGCGGAAACAAGCCGAAAAAGCAGCTTTAAGAGTCGCTGAGTTCCGCTATTCCAAGCGGGCCGAATAGTAGGTACCGGCGCAGAGACAGCAGGTGCTGGTGCAGAGACGGAAGGGACGGAGTGGCGCGGCAGTCGCCCATTCTTGAGCATGCTCCATTAAGAATTTTTCTCATTGACGCAGGAAAAACCCGGGGGTATAATATGAATAACACATGAGCAACTGTTCATATATGAGGAGTGAATCCTATGGGAGCCACTGCGCCGACCTTGAAGAAGAAGCTTATACTGGAAGGTTTGGATTGCGCCAATTGCGCATTGAAGATTGAGAACGGTGTGAAAAAGCTGGAGGGCATTTCCTCCTGCTCCGTAAATTTCGTCAATAAGACCATGACCATGGAGCTGGACGCCGAACGGGATGAGGAGATTATGGCGGAGGCCCGTCAAAAGGTGCTGTCCTTGGAGCCGGGCATCCGGATCATGGAAGCCCAAAAGCCTGCGCCGCGGCAAAAAATGGAGCTGAACCGGCATGTGCGCGTGGAGCAAGCCCAATGCTGCGGAGAAGACCATTGCCAGGAAACAGCTGCGGCAAAAGCGCTGGAGCAGGCGGAGGCCCATGGCCACAGCCACGGCTCCCGTGCGGAGGCGGAGGAGGATTACGGCAGCCATGCTGAGGACGACGGGCACGACCATTCCCATGACCACGGGGCAAACGCGGTGCGGACCGTGATCCTGCGCCTTATCGCCGGCACCGCTGTTGGGGCTGCCGCCATGCTGTTGTCCTTGGGGACGGCGGCGGAGCTTCTGCTGTTTATTGTTTCCTATCTGATTGTAGGCGGAGACATTGTGCTGAAGGCGCTGAAGAATATTGCCCGAGGCCGGGTATTCGATGAATTTTTTCTGATGTCCATTGCCACCGTAGGCGCCTTCGTCATCGGGGAGTATCCCGAGGGTGTGGCGGTTATGCTGTTCTATCAGATCGGGGAACTGTTCCAAAGCATTGCCGTTAACCGCTCCCGCAAATCCATCGGCGACCTGATGGATATCCGTCCCGATTACGCCAACCTAAAGGCGGGGGATGAGGTCAGGCGTGTCAGCCCGGAGGATGTGGAGATTGGCGATCTGATCCTGATCCGGCCGGGGGAGAGGGTTCCCTTGGACGGCAGGATTGTAGACGGCCTCTCCGCTATGGATACATCGGCCCTTACCGGCGAATCCGTTCCCCGCGAGGTAGCCCCCGGCGATGATGTGCTGGGCGGGTTTATCAACAAGAACGGCGTATTGACTGTCCGGGTGTCGAAGCTGTTCGGGGAATCCACCGTGGCCAAGATTCTCGATCTGGTGGAGAACGCCAGCAGCAAAAAAGCGCCCACCGAGAACTTCATTACGAAATTTGCCCGTTATTATACTCCTTTTGTGGTGATCTTCGCCCTTCTTCTGGCTGTGGTTCCTCCGCTCCTGATCAGCGGGGCCAGCTTCTCGGATTGGGTATACAGGGCGCTGGTGTTCCTGGTCATCTCCTGCCCCTGCGCTCTGGTGGTGTCCATTCCGTTGGGCTTCTTCGGCGGTATCGGCGCTTCCTCCAAGAATGGCGTATTAGTGAAGGGAAGCAGCTACCTGGAAGCTCTTAATGATGTTAAATATGTGGTATTCGACAAAACGGGCACCCTAACCAAGGGTTCATTTAAAGTAAATGCCATTGTTCCCGCCAACGGATGGTCCAAGGAGGAGCTGCTCCGTTACGCGGCTTACGCCGAATTGCACTCCACCCATCCCATCGCCCAGTCCATCCGGGAGGCGTACGGCCAGGAGCTGAATGAAGGGCAGCTGGCAGATTACAACGAAATCTCCGGACACGGCATTCAGGTAACTTACAGCGGCAAAACAGTGCTGGCCGGCAACGCCAAGCTGATGAGCCGGGAGCAGATTGCCTTCGCCGCTCCGGCTGAATTGGGCACCATTGTGCATGTGGCGGCAGACGGCCAATATGCAGGGTATCTGGCAATAGCCGATGAGATCAAACCCGATTCCATCAAGGCCATCCGCTCCTTGAAGAAGCTGGGCATCAAGAAGATTGTAATGCTGACAGGAGACAATAAGGCAGTGGCGGAGGATATTGGACGCAAGCTTGGCGTGGATGAAATCCGGGCGGAGCTCTTGCCCCAGCATAAGGTAGAGGCACTGGAGAAGCTGGATGCGGCCAAACCGGCCAAGGAAAAAATCGTCTTTGTGGGCGACGGCATCAACGACACGCCGGTGCTGGCCCGTGCCGATGTGGGCGTGGCAATGGGAGGTTTGGGCTCCGATGCCGCTATCGAAGCGGCGGATATTGTCATTATGACCGACGAACCCTCCAAGCTGGCGTCCGCCATTCATATTGCCAAAGCGACGCGGCGGATCGTATGGCAGAACATCCTGTTTGCGCTGGCGATCAAGGGAGTCTTCCTGCTCCTGGGCGCATTCGGCATCGCCACCATGTGGGAAGCCGTTTTCTCCGACGTGGGTGTGACCCTTCTGGCTGTGTTGAACGCCATGCGGGTGTTGAAAGTGAAAGCAACGGCCATTTAAGCTGTGTGACTAAAGCTGATTCCGGTGGGTTTATACCCGCCGGAGTCGGCTTTTTTTGCGCTCCGGCATGTATGCCTTCCAATCTTAATGCAATCTTAATACTGGAGGGAAAGTCATAATACGATCCTGATTTTGTTCGTGATATACTTACCCAAATGGGCACCCAAAGCCGCTCGTTTATGTGGCTCCGGAACCATGTTATTCCAGGGAAGCGGGGCAAACCAACATGCCAGCCATACAAGCCGGAGATGCAAGCTGGTTCGGGCATAGCCGTAAACCCCCGGACAAAAAACGGGGTACATTAAAAATATTCCTAAGCTTTTCTCCCGGAGCAGGCAAAACCCTTGCCATGCTAAAAGCGGGCTGCCAGGAGCGGAACGAGGGGAAACAGGTAGCAGCCGGATTTATCCGCCATTATAACAGGCCGGAGCTGTTAACCCTCCTAAATGATCTGAAGATGGCTCCGACTGCGGCTTTTCCTGCCGGGAACCCGGATCAGGAAGCCTTCGATTTGGATCGCGCCCTTACCGGAAAGCCGGACTTGATCCTGCTGGATGATCTTGCCGCTGCCAATCCGCCAGCCTGCCGCCACAAAAAAAGACACCAGGATGTTGAGGAGCTGCTTCGGGCCGGCATACATGTATATACAACCTTAAATGTGCAGCAATTGGAGAGCTTGACGGATATCATCCCTTACATTGAAGGAGTTTCCGACATCAGACGGATTCCCGACAATGTGCTGGACAATGCCGATTTCCTGGAGCTGGTGGATATTGAACCGAAGGAGCTGATCTCCCGGTATCAAAGAGGGGAGCTGTCATTGGCGGGCGATGCTGCCGCCTATGCTCCTTTTTTTCAGGAAAAAACCTTGACCCATCTAAGAGAAATTGCGCTTAGGATGACGGCCGCCCAATTAAACCGGATTGCCGCGCGGCTGCGAATCCAAGCCAATCGGGAGGAATCGGAGGTTAAGGATCATATTCTGGTCTGTCTGTCAGCCGCCTCCTCCAACAAGAAGGTGATCCGCACAGCCGCCCGGATGGCGGAGGTGTTTCACGCCAGATTTACCGCGCTTTATGTGGAAACATCGGAAGCCAATGAGCTGGCCTGGAAAGATAAAACAGAGCTTCGGGATAATCTGCGTCTGGCTGAGCAACTAGGGGCCCAGATCGCAACCGTGTATGGGGAGGATATTCCGGGGCAAATTGCGGAATATGCCAGAACCGGCCATGTTTCCAAAATTGTGCTGGGACGATCCCCCCACAAAAAGCGGGGGTTGTCCAAATCTACAGTGGTGGATAAGCTCATTGCGCAGGTTCCCCATATAGAAACCTATATTATTCCCTACCCGGAGCCCTCCGCCCGCAAAAGGCTGTTTCAATATTTGAAGCCGCCCAAGCTGTCGCTGGCGGATGCAGGGAAAACGGCGGTTATTTTGGGTATTTCTACGTTAATCGGATTCTGGTTTCACCGGATGGGCTACCGGGAAGCCAATATCATTACCGTATATATTGTGGGGATTCTGCTGCTCGCCACCATGACCCAAGGAAGAATTTACAGTGCGGCGTCGTCCGTTCTCAGTGTGCTGATTTTTGATTTTTTCTTTACGGTTCCCCGGTATTCCTTCCGTGCTTATGACTCCAATTATCTGATTACCTTCCTGCTGATGCTGGGGGCATCCTTCCTGACCAGCACGCTGACCATGCGGGTTAAGCTTCAGGCGCGACAAGCCGCCCAAAAGGCTTACAGGACGGAGGCGCTGCTGGAGACCAGCCGCAAATTGCAGCAGGCCCAGGATGCTCCGGCGGTTATTGAGGAGACCGCCCGCCAACTGGTCAAGCTGCTGGACCGCACCGTCATTTTTTATACTGCGGATGAAGGGCGGTTGTCGGCCCCGAGGTTCTTTCATAAGCAGGAGCCGGAGCAAGCGCAGCAGCTGCTCACGGATGAGAGCGAACGGGCGGTGGCCGACTGGGTATATAAGAACAACAAACATGCCGGAGCCACCACGGATACCTTCTCCGGGGCCCGCTGTCTGTATTTGGCTGTGCGGGGCGGTGAGACCGTGTTTGCCGTAGTGGCGGTGGTGATGAATGACGGGCAGCCCATAGAGGTGTTCGAGAAAAGCCTCATGATTGCCATGCTGGGAGAATGCGGATTAGCCTTGGAGAAGACGCGGCTGAATGAACGGCAGCAGGAAATCTCCATGCAGATCCAGCAGGAGCAATTGCGGGCCAATTTGCTGCGGGGCATCTCTCATGACTTGCGGACCCCCTTGACCAGTATTTCCGGCAACGCAGGCATTCTCATAGGGAACTCCCATGTGTTGAACGAGGCGCAAAAACGGGGGCTGTATGCGGATATCTATGACGACTCTATCTGGCTGATCCATCTGGTGGAGAACCTGCTGTCCATTACCCGGATTGAAAACGGCACACTCAACCTGAACTTCCAGGGGGAATTGATCGAGGATGTGATTGCCGAAGCCTTGCAGCACGTGTCCCGGAATAAGGAGGAGCACCGGATTCAAACGGAGGTTGAGGATGATCTCTTGATGGCCCGGATGGATTCCAGGCTTATCGTCCAGGTGCTGATCAATTTAATTGACAATGCCGTAAAATATACCCAGGACGGCTCCCATATCCGGATTTCCGCAAAGCGGGAGGACCAGATGGTGCGGGTCGAGGTTGCAGACGATGGTCCGGGCATTCCGGATGAAGCGAAGGCAAGATTGTTTGAGATGTTTTTCACGGCGGAAATCAGCCGCGGAGACAGCCGGAGGGGCTTGGGTCTGGGGTTATCCCTGTGCAAATCCATTGTTCATGCCCATGACGGCAGCATCGGGGTGCAAGATAATTGGCCGAAGGGAACCGTGTTTTATTTTACCCTGCCGGCTGCGGAGGTGAACGTATTTGAATAAGCCTGTGATTCTGGTGGCAGAGGACGACAAACCCATCAGCAAGCTGATCACAACCACATTGGAGACCCAGGGCTACAAGTATCTGGAGGCATCCACGGGGGAAATGACGATTATGGAGGCGGTGTCCCGGCAGCCGGATCTGATGATACTTGACCTGGGCCTGCCGGATATGGACGGGGTGGAGATTATCAGGAAGGTGCGGGCCTGGTCCAATCTGCCCATTATTGTGGTCAGCGCGCGCAGCGAGGACCGGGACAAGATTGAGGCGCTGGATGCCGGGGCCGATGATTATTTAACCAAACCCTTCAGTGTGGAGGAGCTGCTGGCCCGGCTGCGGGTGAGCCTGAGGCGGGTCCAGTATGACCGGGATAAGCTCCAGAAGGATGCATCCAGCTTTTCCAACGGGAATTTGCGGATCGATTACGCGGCGGGAGTGGTTTACCTGCAAGGGGAAGAAATTCATTTGACGCCCAGCGAATATAAGCTGCTTTGTCTGTTGGCCAAAAACGTAGGCAAGGTGCTGACCCATAATTATATCCTGCATGAGATTTGGGGCAGCCATTCGTATGATGTGCCTGCTTTGCGGGTCTTTATGGCAACCTTGCGCAAGAAGATCGAAAGCGGCTCGTCCCAGAAGCTGATCCAAACCCACATCGGCATCGGCTACCGGATGCTGCAGGTCAGTGAGGACGCATAACCTCCATAACATGGCCTATGCCGTTCAACCGTCACGTGAAGTGGCGGTTTTTTTGCGTTTTTCGCAACTGCTCCGCTATGACTGTTTGACAGCAAGAATCACTGAGTTCCGTAACATTGCCGCGGCTCCATTTCGCCTCTTTTTCGCCGTTTATGCCTGTTTATGCCTGCTTATGCCTGTTTATGCCACCGTTAGAGCCGCTGGAGTCCCGTATAGGCTGCGCGCAACCCATATCCTACCAATGCTATCATGCATAAGTGCAGTTAGTCTTAGCCGCGAGCCCTCTTTTTCGCCCTCTTCATGCAAAAGTGCATCTATTTTTCGCTGAAACCGCCAAACGGGTGGAATTCGCGGGAAATAAGTGCACTTGTGCATTTTGACCCTCCGTTTCAGCGGCTGAGCCATGAAATAAGTGCAGTTTTGCATTATGGACACACCATATCCATCTCGTTTCCGCAATAGCTGAGCAGCTACGTTTTTTCATTCTTAAGGCTTTCTTTATTTCACGCGCCAAACCCTAACCCCATGCTTATGGCCGCAGTGCTAAGCTGAATTACGGAGGGGAAGCCAAAGAGAGGTGACGAGAAATGAATGAGCTGCTGCGGATTTGGGGGTTCATAGGGGTGGGGCTTATCGTGGTGAGCCTGGCCAAAAAAATATGGATTGCTGTGGACATGAAGAGACTGTCCCGGATACCTCCGGAGGAGCTTTATGAGGTGCGCGGAGCAGGCACGGGTGCTTATTCGTCCGGACAGCCGAAGCCGGAAGAGGAATCTTAATGCGATCTTAATTCTCGGCGGGATATCCTAATCCTTCATTAATGAGAGACATGGTACGCTTGTTGCAGATCAAATAAAAGGAGCAAAACCCAATGATGGATCTATATATGGCGGCGGCATTGGCTGCAAGCTTCGGGTTATTTTACGCCTTTGCCAATTGGTGCGAGGCGCAGGTGGAGGAAAAAGGGAGGGAAGAGCAATGACTGTCATTCTGATTGCTACACTCTTTCTTTTTCTTTACCTGATCTACGCTTTGATTCATCCGGAGAAGTTCTAGGCGAAGGGATGCCGATATGTGGGAGGGTTATATGTGGGGATTGTGCAAATAATCGCAGTGATTGTTATTCTGTTGCTTCTGGTTAAACCGGCGGGAACTTATTTATACCATGTGTTCTCCAACGAGGCGAACCGGACGGACCGGATTTTCGGCGGAATCGAGGGAGGCATCTACAAGCTGGTTGGCTTGCGCAGCCGCGAGGGCATGTCCTGGAAAAAATACGCACTCAGCTTTTTGACTACTAACCTGGTGCTGGTGGCTTTCGGCTATCTGATCCTGCGGCTGCAGGGCGCACTGCCCATGAACCCCAACGGTGCAGGGGCAATGGAAGAAACCTTGGCCTTCAACACCGTCATCAGCTTTATCACCAACACCAACCTGCAGCATTACAGCGGAGAAACGTCCCTTGCCTATTTCTCCCAAATGGCGGTAATTACAATGATGATGTTTACCTCGGCGGCCAGCGGTTTTTCAGTGGCGGTTGCGTTTGTGAGAGGAATTACGGGAAGGCAGCATCTGGGGAACTTCTTCGAGGATTTTGTGAAGGCTCACATCCGTGTGTTTATTCCCCTGGCCTTGGTTGTAACGCTGGTTCTTGTGGCGCTTCAGGTGCCGCAGACCTTGAAGCCCACCCTGGAGGTTGCCACACTGGAAGGGGCCACCCAGCAAATCGCTATCGGCCCGGTAGCCTCCCTGGAGTCCATCAAGCATCTGGGAACCAACGGCGGGGGGTTCTTCGGAGCCAACTCGAGCCATCCATTCGAGAATCCGTCCCCGCTGACCAACGTCATCGAGATTTTATCCATGTGGATGCTGCCTGCGGCTCTTCCGTACATGTACGGGCGGTTTGCCAAAAACAAACGCCAGGGCTGGGGGATCTTCGCCGCCATGATGACGCTGTTTATCGTGCTGCTGTCGCTGAACTTCTACGCGGAGAGCCAGGGCAATCCGGCCATCAACGCCATGGGCATTGATGCCTCCCAAGGCAGTATGGAAGGCAAGGAGGTGCGGTTCGGCATCCCGCAGTCGGCGCTGTTCACCACGGTGACCACCGCTGCCACTACAGGCAGTGTCAACAATATGCACGATACCCAAACGCCTCTCGGAAGCATCACCCCGCTTGCGCTGATGATGCTGAACAACGTGTTCGGGGGCAAGGGGGTAGGGCTGATCAATATGCTGATGTATGCCTTGCTGGCGGTATTCCTTTGCGGGCTGATGGTGGGCAGAACCCCGGAATTTCTGGGGCGCAAAATCGAAGCCCGGGAAATGAAGCTCATCGCCGTCGCGATCCTGATCCATCCGTTTATTATCCTGGCCCCTACGGCAGTTTCCTTCCTGACGGATCTGGGCCAAGGCTCCATCACCAATCCGGGGCATCACGGGCTGTCTCAGATCCTCTACGAATACGCATCCTCTGCTGCCAACAACGGCTCGGGCTTTGAGGGATTGGCGGATAACACGCCGTTTTGGAACATGGCAACAGGGATTGTCATGCTGCTTGGCCGTTATATCTCCATGATCGCCATGCTGGCGGTAGCCGGGTCCCTCAGCCGCAAGCAGCCGGTACCGGAAACCATCGGCACCTTCCGCACCGACAACGGGCTGTTTACCGGCATCCTGATCGGAACCGTGCTGATTATCGGCGCCTTGACTTTCCTGCCGGTGATGGTATTGGGACCGGTGGCCGAGCATTTGATTCTAAGTTAGGAGAGAGGGAGAACATCACTATGAGTACGGCGCCGAAAAAGAAGCTGTTAACAGGCTCGATTATCCGCAGTGCGGTGAAGGATAGCTTTGTGAAGCTGAACCCGCTGACCCTAATGAAAAATCCGGTTATGTTCGTGGTGGAGCTTGGCACCTTTATGGTGCTGCTGATGGTGCTGGCACCCGGCTTTTTTGGAGCGGAGGCTTCGAGAGGCTTTAATGTGGCGGTTTTCTTGATCCTGCTGTTTACCGTCCTGTTCGCCAATTTCGCCGAAGCGCTGGCGGAGGGCCGGGGAAAAGCCCAGGCGGATACCTTGAAGCGGACCAAGCAGGATGTCCAGGCCAACAAGCTGGTCGGTGATACCCTTAAGACCGTTGCCTCCTCCGAGCTTCGCAAAGGGGATATTGTCATGGTGCGCCAGGGCGAAATGATTCCCGGCGACGGCGAAGTGATCGAAGGCCTCGCTTCCGTGGATGAATCGGCCATTACCGGGGAATCGGCCCCTGTCATTAAAGAGGCAGGCGGGGATTTCAACTCTGTCACCGGCGGCACACGGGTGGTCAGCGACGAGATTAAAGTAAGGATCACCAGCGACCCCGGGGAATCCTTCCTGGACCGAATGATCTCGCTGGTGGAAGGGGCGAAGCGGCAAAAAACTCCCAACGAGCTTGCCTTGTCCACTCTGCTGATCAGCCTGACCATCATCTTCCTGATTGTGGTGGTCACCTTGCGTCCCATCGCAGGCTATCTGGAGGCGGAGCTGGAGATTCCCGTGCTGATCGCTTTGCTGGTATGCCTCATTCCCACCACTATCGGCGGCCTGCTGTCCGCCATCGGCATTGCCGGCATGGACCGGGTTACCCGCTTCAATGTTCTGGCCATGTCGGGCAAAGCGGTGGAGGCGGCGGGAGACATCAATACCATGATCCTGGACAAAACAGGCACCATTACCTTCGGCAACCGGATGGCCAGCGAATTTGTTCCCGTTGGCGCAGAGACGGAAGCGGAGGTGGCCAAGTGGGCCGCCGTCAGCTCCGGTCTGGATGAGACGCCGGAAGGCCGTTCGGTTATTGAGCTGGTCAAAAAATTGGGACATCCTTATGACAGCACTTTGGCAACCGTCGGGACCTTCATCGAATTCCGGGCGGAAACCCGGATGAGCGGGATGGATCTCCCGGACGGGCGGATGGTCCGCAAAGGCGCCGTTGATTCCGTCAAGCGGTGGGTCTTGTCCCAGGGCGGCGCCATCCCGGCCGATCTGGAGCAGAAGTCCAACGGCATCGCCGGAAAGGGCGGCACTCCCCTTGCGGTAGCGGTGAATGGCCGGATATACGGGCTTATTTATCTGAAGGATACGGTGAAGCCGGGAATGAAGGAGCGGTTTGACGAGCTGCGCAAAATGGGGATTAAAACCATAATGTGCACCGGCGACAATCCGCTGACCGCAGCTACCATTGCCGCAGAGGCGGGTGTAGATGAATTTATTGCCGAAAGCACCCCGGAGGACAAAATTGAAGTCATCCGCCGGGAACAAAACGACGGCAAGCTGGTGGCCATGACGGGCGACGGGACCAACGACGCCCCGGCTTTGGCCCAGGCGGATGTGGGGCTGGCCATGAACAGCGGCACCGCCGCCGCCAAGGAAGCGGCCAACATGGTGGATTTGGATTCCGATCCGTCCAAGATCATTGAGGTGGTGGCCATCGGCAAGCAGCTGCTGATGACCCGGGGGGCGCTGACCACCTTCAGTATTGCGAATGATATTGCCAAATATTTTGCCATTATTCCCGCCATGTTCACCCTGGCAATCCCGGAGATGAACGCCCTGAATGTGATGGGCTTGGGCTCTCCCGGCTCTGCCATTGTCTCCGCGCTGGTGTTTAATGCAATCATTATTCCCCTCCTGATTCCGCTGGCCATGCGGGGGGTGTCGTATAAGCCGATGAGCTCGGTCAAGCTGCTGCGCCGCAATATCTTTGTTTATGGGCTGGGCGGAATTATCGTCCCGTTTATCGGCATTAAAGCCATCGATTTATTGGTGAGCATCTGGTTATAAGAGCATGAATCAGCGCGGGTAGGGAGGATGACAAAAATGGGTTATGCAAAAACGGGCGGCTCCGGTGAAAATCCGGTGTCCCAAACGGCTTATCTGTTCATAGCGGCAAGGCTGGGCGTTGTGTTTATTATCCTTTGCGGGATCATATATCCGTTGGCTTCAACCGGGTTGGCCCAGGTTTTGATGCCCGGGCGGGCCAACGGAAGCCTGATCAGCAACAGCGCGGGCCAGGTGGTGGGTTCGGAATTGATCGGGGAGCAATTTGCCAACCCGGCATTGTTCCAAAGCCGCGTATCCAGCATCGGCTACAAGGCCGAAGCCTCAGGCTCCAACAATTACGGGCCGTCCAACCCGGATATGCTTCAGCGTACCAGAGATTCCATTGAGCAGTGGAAAGCGGCAAATCCGGAGGTTCCGGTTAGCTCGCTGCCCGTTGATCTGGTGACCAATTCCGGCTCCGGTCTGGACCCGCATATCACTCCCGCATCCGCACGGGTGCAAATTCCCAGAATCAGCGCCTTAAGCGGCATTCCCCGGGATAAGCTGGAGGCGTTGGTCACATCTCATACAGAGGGCCGGGATTTGGGATTGTTCGGCGAGGAGCGGGTCAATGTGCTGAAGCTGAATATAGCCCTGCTGGAGCTGGGAGGTGGTTAACTTGCCTGTCGCCCATGTGAACGGCACTTCGCTTTATTATGAAATCCAGGGCAGAGGGATGCCTGTTTTCTTCATTCACGGCCACGGGATGACCCATGCCATGTTCAAGCCCCAACTGGACTATTTCGCCGGACAGTACAAGGTCATCACCTGCGATCTGCGGGGGAACGGCAGGTCCGGCCGGCTCACGGAGCCGCGGCAGGAGATTATCGATACGCAATGCGCCGATCTCATCGTGCTCTTAAACCAACTGCAGCTGCGGGAGGCTGTGTTTGTGGGCATCTCCTACGGAGGCTTGCTGGCGCAGCATATTGCCTATGCGTACCCCAACCGGGTCCGGGGGCTGGTGGTGGCGGACAGCTTTTACCGGGATGATCCGTCTGCGGTGGTCAGAGCCCTTCAGGCGGCGGCCGCCTACTGCAGCTGGCTGACCTATTATGCGCCCAGCGACTGGATTCTGCCCACGGTCCGGTTATCTTACCGGCGCTGGGAGCAGGCATACCGGGTTATCCGCAGCAGTCTGCTGGAAAAGCGTCCCGGCGAGCTGTATAAGCAAAGATTGGCCATGACCGGCGTAAATTACGGGCGGGAGCTAAGGGAAATCCGCCATCCCGCTCTTTGTCTGGCATCGGTGGATTCCGGTCCTAATGTGCTGTATATGAAGGAGCTGGCGGCCATGCTGCCCCATGCGCAGCTGGAGCTGCTTCCGGATTCGCTGCCGCCGGGAAACCTGTGCCAGCCGGAGCTGTTTAACCGTCTGCTTCGGCAGTTCCTGGATTCGCTGGCAGTGCAGCGGGAACAACAAGCGGGAGGCTGATGCGGTGGCGCCCTACAAACGCAAAACGCCGGAAGAGATTCTTGAGTCCATCTACCGCCTTCACCGGGGAAAGCTGAAGATTTTGATCGGTTCGGTGAGCGGCTCGGGAAAAACCTACCACATGCTCCAGGAGGGCAGGCTGCTGCAAAAGCAGGGCATTGATGTGGTGTACAGCGCCGTTTCCACCATGCAGCGGCCGGAGACGGTCCAGCAGCTGGAGGATTTGGAGCGGGTGCCCAGCATCCACTGGTGGAAGGAGGGGCAGGAGCAGAAGGACTTGCCCCTGGAGGCGCTGCTGGAGCGCAATCCCGAGGTGGTGCTGGTGGACGGGCTGGCCCACCGCAACCGAGAGGGAGCCCCATTCCCCACCCGGCTGGAGGATATCCGTTACCTGATGGACAAAGGCATCAGCGTCATCACTACCATAAACGTGTATGAATTGGCAGGCGTGGGGGAGGAAATTTTTAAGCTGACGGGAATCAAAGCGGACGAAACAGTGCCTATGAACACTCTGGAGCTGGCAGATGAAGTGCGGCTCATTGATGTCTCCCCGGAAACCATCCTGAAGCGGATGGAGGAGGGGATCTTGGGGGACCGGGCCCATCCGGCCTTGTCCCGCAGAGGCAACCTGGGAGTATTGCGGGAGGCGGCTCTGCGGCTGGTGGCGGAGGGGGTCAACGACTCGCTGGAAAAGCACCGGGAGGAGCTGGGGCTCATCGGCCCGTCCGGCGCTTCGGAGCGGATTCTGGTTTCGGCGCAGTATCATTGGAACGGCTCCCTCCATATCCGGCGGGGCCAGCAAATTGCCAAACGGCTGGGCGGCGAACTGCTTGTGGTTACCTTCGTGCCGGCGGGAAAGCCGCTGACCAAAGAGCAGCAGGCCTTCAGGCAGTCCATCGGCAAGCTGGTGAAGCGGGTGGATGCCCGGTTTGAGGAATTGCCGCTGTCCCGGGTGCGCGCCCTGCCGTCGGCCCTGGTCCGGTATGCCATTCAAAACAACGTGACGCGGATTGTCATGGGCCACTCGCAAAAAAGCCGCTGGCAGGAAAAATGGCAGGGCTCCATTGCCAACCGGGTGCTGCGGAAAACCCGCAATATCGATGTGTTCCTGATGGCCGACCGGGCCGTGGAGGAAGGAGAGCGCATCCTGCCCGTCAAGTCGGCTCTGCCGCAGAAAACCCAACGGTTTCACCGCTTGACCGCTCAGGAAATCCAGAATCGGGCGGATACCATCCGCCGCGGCAGCTTCAAGGTGTATATCGGGGCTGCTCCGGGAGTGGGCAAAACCTACAAGATGCTCCAGGAAGGCAATCTTTTGCTGGGAAGAGGCATTGATGTGGTCATTGGTCTGCTGGAAACCCACGGGCGGAAGGAAACCTTGGAGCAGATAGGGGCGCTGCCCGTCATTCCCAGGGCTAAAATCCGGTATCAATCCGCCCAGCTGGAGGAGATGGATACGGATGCCATCCTTGCCCGCCGTCCCGAGGTGGTGCTGGTGGATGAGCTGGCCCATACCAATGTGCCGGGAGTGGCCGCCCGGAAGCGCTATGAGGACATCATCCGGCTTTTGGAGAACGGCATTTCCGTTATTACCACGGTGAATGTGCAGCATTTGGAAAGCCTGAACGATGCGGTTGCCCAATTGACGGGAGTGCGGGTCCGGGAGACGGTGCCGGATTATATTCTCAGGCTGGCCAATGAGGTGGAGCTGATCGACATCACGCCGCAGATGCTTCAGGAGCGGATGAAGGAAGGGAAAATTTATGCGGCGGAGAAAATCGGCCAGGCCCTGGAATCCTTTTTCAAGATTGGCAATCTGATTGCTCTGCGGGAGCTGGCCCTGCGGGAGATTGCCGATGATGTGGACGAACGGCTGGAGGCCTGGGAGCGGGATGCCGCCTTGCGCGGGCCGTGGAGTCGGCGGGAGGTCATCTTCGTCTGCGTGGATCTGGAGCCCAGGGCGGAGCGGTTGATCCGCCGCGGCTTCCGGATTGCCCACCGGCTGAAGGCGGAGTGGTATGTCCACTATGCCCATTGCGGAGGGGAATTGTCAGCCGAGGAGCGGAAGCAGCTGGATACGCTGCGCCAACTGACGGAGCGGCTGGGCGGGATCATGGAGACGGCAGAGACAGGCGGCGGCAAGCGGCTCCACCGGCATTTGCTGGCGCGGATGAATGAGGTGCAGGCCACCCAGCTGATTATCGGGCAGTCCCGGAAGCCCTTGTGGCGGACGCTGTTCAAGAAGAACTTCGTCCATTATCTGCTGCGCCATGCCCGCCATATCGATATGCTGATCCTGGCGGATTACAAACCGCATGTGGCCGGGCAGGGGAGGGGGATGTCAAAGAGGAAGAGCTGTCCATGAGTTTTTTGGAGGAAGGGTGAAAAGCGCGAAATGAGGACAGCTACGGGGGGCCCGGAAATTATCATTGAAAGCGAAGTATTACAGTCGGCACCTTATATGCCGGCTGTAGAAATATAATGAGACGACTAAAAGTGCGGCTAACGGCGGTGAGAGACGCTATTGGACGAAAAAGAGCTCCGAGAAATTTCTAACGGCGGTGAGAGACACTATTCGGACCAAAAGGAGGGAATGAACTCCAGTTGTGGTCAAATAAGGTCTCCTGCCGCCGTTAAAATTTGTAGAGGCTATGATTTCGCTAAATAAGGTCTTTGGCCGCCGTTAGACGCCAGCCGGTGTTTCCGCGGCAAAGAGATAGCCGCTATACGGGGCGAGCTCCAGCCGGATGGAAACCGCCACGTCCCAGGTTTGTCCGGTCAGCAGATCACGGATGCGGCGTCCCTGGAAGGAGGTGGGGAGCTGAAGCTCCACCTCGGCCGCGCAGGGATTGTTGTGCAGCAGAACGGCTATTTCCCTGTCGCCGCTCCGCCGGATAAAGCCGGCTTGATTCTGAGATTCATCCGCCAGCCACACGGTAAAGGAGCCGTTTTGCAGCTCGGTCCGCTCCCGGCGCAGTCCCGTCAGCTGCTGAACATATTGTCTTAGCGGCAGGTTCTGGCCGGCCGGCTCCCATATCATGGGCTTGCGGCAGCCTGGGTCGGTTTCGCCCTCCATGCCGATTTCGGCGCCGTAATAGATCATTGGAATGCCGGGATAGGTCATGAGGAAAAGCACCGCAAGCTTCAGCCGTTTCTCCGCTTCACCCCCCGGCTGCCAGCCCCAGCCGCCTTTGCGGCAGGAGGTGAGGAACCGTTCCGTATCATGGGAATCCAGCAAATTCAGCATGGCCAGGGAGGAGCTGTCGGTGCCGCGGATATACAGGTTGGCTACCTGCTCCACAAAAGCCGCCGCTCCGACGGTTTGGCGGGCAAAAAACTCCAGCAGCACATCCCGCAGAGGATAGTTCATCGTCCCGTCGAACTGGTCGCCGCGCAGCCACGGCAGCGCGTCATGCATCACCTCGCCGATAATTAGCGCCTCCGGATTTTTGGACTTGACCAGCTGCCGGAACATCCGCCAGAAGGAAGGCGGCACCTCATTGGCCACATCCAGCCGCCAGCCGTCTATCTGAGCCTGGTCCATCCAATATGCCGTCACCTGCAGCATATATTGCTGGACCTCGGGATGCTCCAGATTCAGCCGGGGCATAAAGGGCAGGTTGCTGGCGAAGGTTTCGTAGCAGGCGACGGGCTCTTGAACCACGGGGAACTCGCGGATATAGAACCAGTCCTTGTAGGGGGAAGCCTCCCCGTTCTTCAGCACATCCTGAAAGGCGAAAAACTTATCGCTGCTATGATTGAATACCGCATCCAGCATTACCCGTATGCCCAAACGGTGCGCTTCCTCAACCAACCGGCGGAATAATGCCTCATCACCAAAATGGGGATCAATGGTGTAATAATCCACCGTGTCGTATTTGTGGTTGGTGGGGGAGAGGAATATAGGCGTCAGGTAGACGCAGGTAACCCCCAAATCCTGCAGATAGGGCAGCTTGTCGAGGATACCCTGCAGATCTCCGCCCCAGAAGGAATCCCAAGCCGGGCAGCTTTCGTCTGCCCAATTCAGGGCTTCCTCCGGATCATTCCGGGGGTCCCCGTTATGGAAGCGCTCGGGGAAAATCTGATATACCACGGCTGATGCCGCCCACTCCGGCAGATTATGCACCTGGGACGGAGTAATGATGGGGCAATGGAAAACATTGGTATGCTTGCGCTCCACGGACGCGCCGTTTTCCCCGTACCACACCCGTTCTCCCAGACTGTTCTCCAACAGGAAACTGTACCGGATGCGGCGGGTCGGCGTTGGAATGATCCCTTCATAATAATCGTGAAGCCCGGTGGACAAAACATGCTCCAGCCGGATGGGGGTTTCCCGTCCCGGATCGGCATATCTGTCCGCATGCACCACGGATACCCGTTCCGCATCCCCTTTGGCGCAGCGTATTCTTACTTTCCATTCATGCAGACTGACGGCAAATGCAAAGGGTGCATCGCACGTATGATAGATGGAGTCCAGCCGCATTGTGATCACCCCTTATTGGCACCTTGTGTAAGGCCTGCAACCAAAAAGCGCTGCAGCCAAATGAATAAAATCAAAATCGGTACGGCCACCATCACGGCTCCGGCAGCAAAACTGGTGAATTCCGTGGAGTTCTGGCGGCTGACCATATCATATAGCCCTACGGCGAGGGTATACTTCTCCGACGAACGGAGAATCAGCTTGGCGAAGATAAAGTCGATCCATGCCCCTGTAAAAATCATCAGGCTCACATAGGTCAGCATAGGACGCAGAAGGGGGAGCATAATCCGCCCGAATACCGTCCAATGGGATGCCCCGTCGATGCGGGCGGCCTCCTCCAGACTTTTGGGAATGGTATCGTAGAAGCCCTTGGCCACAAACACATTGCCTGCGAAGGAGCCGGAGCTGTACACCAGCACCAGCGCCCAGTGACTGTTCATCAGGTTAAGCTGGGCCAGCAGAATGTAGATGGCCACCATGGACATGAAGCTGGGGAACATATTGACCACCAACAGCAGGGTCAGCCCGGTTTTGCGTCCCTTAAACTGGAATCTGGACATGGCATAGGAGCCCAGCAGCGTCAGAAAGGTGCCCAGCAGCGTGGATGAAGCAGCCACCTTCAAGGTGTTTCCGAACCAGCTGACGTACGGATATTTATCTCCGCTCAGCATGTAACGGTAATGCTCCAGAGTAAACTGCCGGGGCAGGAAGGTTTCGCTGTACAGGCTGTTGCCTTCCTTAAAGGAGGACAACACAATCCATAAGGCCGGCAGCACCGAGCACAGGGCAAGCAGGATCAGAATCAGATAGGTAAGGGTCAGCCGCAGCTTCATTGCACCATATCCTCCTCTTTGTAGGACCTGGAGCGGCGGAAGTTGAAGATGGACAAGCCGGCTACGATCACGAAGATGATGATACCGATGGCGGAAGAGAAATTGTACTGCTGGTTGTTCAGCGTCAGCTTATACAGCCAAGTGACCAGGAGGTCGGTGGAGCCTGCGTATTGGTACTTGGGATTTACCGGATTGCCGTCCGTAAGCAGATAAATGACGTTGAAATTATTCAGATTTCCGGCAAACTGCATAATCAGCACCGGAGCCGTGGAGAAATAGACAAGCGGCAGGGTGATCATGCGGAAGCTTTTGAAGGGCGAAGCCCCGTCAATCTCCGCCGATTCGTACAAATCTCGCGGAATGGTGGTCAGAATGCCGGAGACCAGGATCATGATCACCGGAATGCCCAGCCAGGCATTTACCAGGAGCACGGTGACTTTGGCCCAAACGGGATCGGTGAGCCACGGGATCTTCTCAATCCCCAGGTATCCGAGGAACTGGTTAACCGGACCAAATTCGCCGTTGAACATATTCCGGAAGACCAAGAGTGATACCAGATTGGGAATGGCAAAGGGAATGACCAGGATGGTGCGCCAGAATTTGCGGAAACGTACACCCCTCTGTTCAATCAGGACTGCCACGAAAATGCCTCCCGCGTAGGTCGTCAAGGTAGACAATACCGCCCAAACGCAGGTCCATACGAACACACCGTAGAAGGTACGGCTCCAGGTGCGCAGCGTCAGCAGATCACCGAAGGTTTGCAGGCCGTTCCAATTGACCAGATGAGCCGGAGGCAAATTGGGGGCGGCGAAATCGGTGAAGGCGACCAGAATGCTGAACAACAGGGGCAGGATGGTCAAAAACAGAATGGCCACACCCGGCAAAAACAGGATCAGATAGGGAAAATGCCGTTCATTCAGGTGGTACAGGGTGGAGCGGAAGGTTTCGGTGGTTTTGCCTTGGTCCCGCAGCTTTCCGTTCAGCCGGGCATCCCGGATGTTGAGAGCGTAGCCGGCCACCAGCAGAAAGGCAACCAGAAGGCAGATCAGCCCCTCCACCATCAGATAGATGGAATGGTCGCCGTCTACAGCCTGGTACATGCCGTCCACCATCATGAGTCCACGCGGAGTGGTGCCCAGGGTAATGAGCCCCTGCAGCCCCGGGAGCAAATAAAGCGCGAAGGCCGTTATGCTGCCAACACCCAACAGGAGAAACAGCAGTCCTTTGGCAATCTGGCGGTTATAAAACTGTCCGAAACCCATACAAACAACGGATAAGGCTGCTGCGCGCAGCGAATGTTTGGTCGGCACATCTAGTCATCCTTTCGAGAGGAAATGCGGAATCACCAAGCGGCGGTACCGGAGGAACAGCCGGAAAAAGTACCGGCAGAGCAGGATGATTCCGCACTCCACGATGCGGTTCTGGCCTATTTTTTGCCGCTGGCGATCTGCTCCTTGATGGTTTTGACAGCAGCGTCCAAGGTAGCCTTCACATCCGCATTGGTATCCCAGATAGAGGTGACGGCGCCCTCCATTGGGGCCCAGACACTGGCCATAGCCGGAATGGAGGGCATAATTTCCGAGCTGGCGAATTGTGTCAGGAAGGCGCTGGACAAGGCATCGGCCTTCACAGCCGGATCATTGGCTACCTCCTGATTCGCCGGCAGAATTCCTGTCTTCTGGTAGCAGCTCAGCTGGTTCTCCTTGGAGGTCAGGAAGTTGGCCAACAGCCGGGCCGCCTTGGGATATTTGGTGTACGTATTCACGTAATAGGACCGGACGCCGGAGAAAGAAACCGCCTTTTTGCCTTCCGGCAGATCGGGCAGGGGGGCAACGCCCAGATTGATCTTATCCTTGAAGCTGCCGATGGACCAGGGCCCATCGATATTCATGGCCAGCTTGCCGTCGGCGAACAGCTGGGTTTTGATATCGAAGGTCAGGTCGGCCACCTTGGGCGGAAGGATGGCCCGAAGAGACTGCATAAAGGTCAGACCCTTGACGGCTCCACTGTTGTTCAGGCCGATATCGTTGGCATCCGTGCCTTTGCCGCCGAATACGTAAGCGCCGTAGGGGGCCATAAAGGCATAGTCGTAATAAACGGTTTTGACCTCCCACATGATGGCGTATTTCCGGGCTTTTTCGTCATTGAAGGTTTTGGCGAAGGCGATGACCTCGTCCCAGGTTTTCGGCGGATTGGGAACCAGGTCCTTATTGTAAAAAAGAGCGTAGGTTTCCACCGATTTGGGGTATCCGTACAACGTGCCCTTGTAGGTGGAAGCCTCAATGGCGTTTTTCTGGGAGCGGGCCGTCACATCCTTGGCGAATACATCATTGGGGAGGAGCAATCCTGCAGAAGCCGCATCCCCCAGCTTATCCTGGGGAAACAGCACCACATCACCGCCGGTTCCCGCCGGTCCGTCCGTTGTCAGGCGACCTGCCTGGTCAGGGGCAGGCACTTCCTCAATTTTCACTTCGACGTTATACTTGGCCTTGAAGGCTGCGGCCACCTCGGTGGCCCATTGTTTGGCCTCCTTGTCTTCCCACAGGGTGAGTACGGCGCCCTTCTCGGGCTGAAGCTCTGTACCGGCAGGGCTGCTGGTGCCTGGGGCAGCTGAGGCTGCCGGTGAAGCGGTCCCGGAGGAAGCAGCCGGGGAAGAGGCAGAATCGGAATCGGAACTGCAGGCTGTAATCGGAGCCATCACCAAACCAGCTGAAAGAATAACGCCAACCGTTTTTTTGAACATGGAATTCCCCCCATTAACGTGATAAGCGCATTATGATTCAGATAAGGAAACCGGTTTCCTAAATCGCTTTCAGAATAGCACAGTTCATCTTCCAATACAATCCTCCTCCGTAAAAATATTTATAATGGCGATTCGCCAAACACTGTCCGTTTTGCAAGAAATATGTTTATAATGAAAACGGTACTGCCTTTAGACGCAGCTTCAAAAACGGAGTGTGAGCAATTCATGAAGATCACAATCAACGAAATCGCCAAAGCCGCCAATGTGGCCAAATCTACGGTTTCCAAGGTCATAAACAATTCGCCGACCATCTCGGAGGCCACCCGCAATAAGGTCCTGCAGATTATGAAGGACATGAACTTTACCCCCGACAGCGCCGCAACCCAGCTGGCCAAGCGTGCTTCGCTTATGGTGGGGCTGGTGATTGACATAGACCGTAAGGATGATTTCCTGAATCCGTTCTTCTACAGCATCATCGGCGGGGTGGAGAGTGTGATGGGGCTCCATCAATACGATCTGGCCATCTCCAATATCCGCAGCCAGGGCAGCTCCACCCGGATGGATCTTCTCCGGCGGTTTGTCTACAACAACCGGATGGACGGACTGATCCTGCATACGCTGACGGCGGACCAGTTTTTGATCGACGAGCTGGAGCGGCTGGGTTTTCCTTATGCTGTTATCGGGAGACCCGTGGCTGAGGGTGTGATTGCCTGGACGGACGGCGACAACGAAATCGGCGGGGAGATAGCCGCGCGCCATCTGCTGGAGCAGGGTTACAGCCGGATCGGGTTTATCGGCGGGGATTTCGGCGAACCTCTGGCCCAAAGCCGGTTAAGAGGGTATAAGCGGGTGATCCCAGGCGGGGACGCTCCTCATACCTATTGTCTGCCGGGACCCAGCGATGAAACCGGGGGCTACAGCATGATGCAAGCGCTGCTGGCACTCCCCGAGCCGCCCGACGCGGCCGTCTGCATCAACAATCTGGCAGCCTTCGGCGCGCTGAAGGCGCTGCATGAAGCAGATATTGCCGTGCCCAGGGACTTCGGGCTGGTCACCTTCGACGATTACCCCATCGCGCCCTATACAACACCCGCTTTAACCTGCCTGGATATCGATACCTTCGAAATCGGCGTCAGAGCCGCCAATCTGCTCCTGGAGAAAATGGGGGATCCGGCCAAGCCGATCCCGCCGCAGCTGCTTGCCCCTAAGCTGATTGTCCGCGGCTCTTCGAAGCGGTCGGACCTATAACGCAGAATGTGCAAAAAAGCCCCGCGCCGGGGCTTTTTCTTTTCATTTCACCTGTTCATTTATATTGAAATTATTATAATAGAATAATAGGTATATAAAGCCGGTGAGCAAAAAACCGCCAGGAGGAAGATACCATGGGTTATCCCCCAAAGGAACGTTTACCGATGCTGGAAGCGGTTTGGGAGCAGGTTCCGTTTGGCATCGCAATATATTCTGCGGGTAGCGGCAGGTTGATGGATGCCAATCCGGCTGTGCAGTCCATGCTGGGCTACTCCAGTGCAGAGCTGATGGGCTGCCGCGCCGAGGAAATTCTGGCCCCCGCAGACCGGGGGATGTTTGCTCCGGAACGGTTGAATGCGTTAGTGGACCGCTTCCCATTCCCCCAGGAGGATTGGGGAGAACTGCAGTTTATACATAAGAGCGGACATCCCGTTTGGATCGAAGTGAGGGCATTATCCGCGTTAATGAAGGAACGGACAGTGCTTTTTATGATGAAGGATGTCTCCCGGGAAAGGGAGGAACGGAAAAACTCCCAAAATAACGAAGCGTTGGCCCAACTGATGACCAATAGCAAGCATGACATGATCTCCTTTACCACCCCCGATGGAATCCTGACGTATATATCTCCCTCCTGCAAAGATCTGTTGGGGTATGAACAGGAGGAAATGATCGGCAAAAGCCGGTTCGACTTCTATCACCCGGACGAATTCAGGGATATGACCCCGGAGGAGTTCTATGCGGGCGGGGGTGTGAAGCAGCGCCGTCTCCGGCATAAACAAGGCAACCATTTGTGGTTTGAAATTTCCTTCCAGCGTATGTTCGATGAACGGGGCAACATGGAGCTTATGTTGGGGATGGGCCGGGATATCACGTACCGCAAGAACGTGGAGCATATTCTGGCCGAAGCCCAGCGTATTGCCCATATCGGATCGTGGGACTGGCATATTGCCGAGGGCAAGCTGTATTTTTCCGAGGAAGCCCGCCGGATATTCGGGTATGCCGTTGAGCAGGTAGAGGATGAAAAGCTGGAGAATTTGTTCTTGGTCATGCCTCCCGAGGATTGTGAACGCCTCCGGGATTGTATGCGGGAGACGGCGGCAACCGGCATGCCGAGGGAAATCACATACCGGATATTCTTGCCATCCCGGGAGCAGCGTGTGATTCATGCCCAATGGGAATTGACCTGGCATAATGACGGCAAACCCCACCGCTGCATCGGCTACGCCCAGGATATTACCGTCAAGGTGGAAATGGAGCGGATGGTCCGGGAAAGCGAGCAGCGCTACCGCTCGCTGTTTGAATACAATCCTTTTTGCGTATTCCAGATGGATCTGTCCGGCCGGATGCTGGCTGCCAATCCCCATGTGGAATCTCTCACCGGCTGGTCCATCGGCAATATTCAGGATCATTCCTTTCTCAAAATTATCCATCCGCGGGAGATTAACCGGATCAAAAAACAGTTTGTCCAGGTCCGGGAAGGGGAGGCATGTACGACGGAATGCGCCATTTTGCATAAAAACGGCAGCTGGATCGATCTGAGCCTTACCCTTTTGCCCATTATTGTGGATGACAAGGTGGCCGGAGTCTACGGCATTGCCAATGACATCACTATGCGGAAGCGGTACGTGGAGCAAATCGAAAAGCTGAATGACGAACGGACTCTGCTGTTAAATGCGGTATCGGAGGGGATAGCCGGTCTGGACGCCCGCGGGAATATGACCTTCATTAATCCTGCCGGAGCCAGAATATTCGGCTTTGAGCAGGGGGAGGAGCGGGAGGCGCTGCGCCGGATTTCGCTTCTGAATGTCCATAGCCCCGATGGTTCCGTGTTTCCCGAAGGGCATACCCCGATTGAACGTGCGCTTCGGGACGGCATCCCAAGGCGCAACCTGGAGGGGATTTTTTGGCGGAGGGACGGCAGCAGCTTCTTCGCCAGCTACCAGGTGAGCCCGTTGGACCGGGAGCATGCCCGGGGCGTGGTGGTGGTTTTCCGCGATCTGACGGAGGAGCAGGAGATTATCCGGGCCAAGGAATCGGCGGAGCGGGCCGATCAGGCCAAGTCGGAGTTCCTGGCCATTATGAGCCATGAGCTGCGGACGCCGATGAACGGGATTATCGGCATGGCGGAGCTGCTGGCGGAGATGTCCCTTCAGCCGGAGCAGCGGGAGCTGGCGGATGTGATCGTGGGCAGCGGACACTCGCTGCTGAAAATTGTCAATGAAATTCTCGATTTCAGCAAAATGGAAGCGGGCAAGCTGGAATTTCATGTGGCGCCCCTGTCTGTTCCCATGATCCTCTCGGATGTTGCGGAGCTGTTTCGGCGTCGGGGAAAAGCGAAGAATCTGGATATTGCCGCCGAGATCGACCCGGCCATTCCCGAGCTGCTGGCGGGAGACGAAGGAAGGTTAAGACAGATTCTCATCAATCTGGTGGGAAACGCGGTGAAGTTTACGGACTCCGGCTCCATCGTTATCTCCGTGGAGCTGATCCATACAGATGCCAACAGAGCTTTTCTTGAATTCCGGGTCCGGGATACGGGAATCGGAATTCCGTTGGACCGGCAGCACCAACTGTTCCATTCCTTCTCCCAGCTGCATCCGTCCATTAACCGCAAATACGGAGGCACCGGCCTGGGGCTTGCCATCAGCAAGAAGCTGGTGGAGCTGATGGGCGGCCGCATCGGCGTGGATAGCGAGGAAGGCAAGGGCTCGGTGTTTCATTTTACCCTGCCCCTGGACCTTCTGGAGGAGTCTGCAGACGGCGCAAGCACAAGCTGCCGGCAGACTGAGCCGGAGGATCGTGCCGTACCGGCGGAGGGGCTGTACGGACCCTTGCGCATCCTGGTAGCGGAGGACAATGAGGCCAACCGGATGCTGCTCAAAATCATTCTTGGCCGGCTGGGCTATTATCCGGACTGGGCGGAGGACGGGGTGGAGGCGCTGCAGCAGGTCCGCCAAACGCCGTATGATATCGTATTTCTGGATGTTCAAATGCCCCGTATGGACGGTCTGGAGGTGGTTCCCCTCATAAAGCGGGAGCTGCTTCCCTGGAGCCTGCCGATATTTATTGCCGTTACCGCATTCGCCCGCCAGGAGGACAGGAAAATCTGCCTGGAGGCCGGAATGGACGACTATGTATGCAAGCCGATCAGGAGGACGGATATCGAGGCTTTATTGAATAAATGGGCCCCTGTGATCAAAAGCCGCTGATCCCGGCAAAATCTCCGGCTACCCTCAGATGCGGACGGCGCACCTGAGGGCTTTTTGCATTTTCTGAAAAAAGATTGACAAGCCCCCAAGAGGCTACTATACTTTAAAACATTAAACCGACTAATAAGGTATGAATTTGCGGATAAAAACATGCACTTATTAGACTACTTTACAAAAGAGACAAGGGAGAGAACATCATGGTGAAAAAGACAAACAGATGGTTGATTCTGGCTTTGGCAATATCCGTATTCGGATTGCTGCTGACCGCTTGCGGAGGCAAGGAGGAGCCTTCCGCGGGAGCAGACGGATCTCCTGCCGCCAGCAAGAATATAAAGATGGGCGTTTCTCCAGGCCCGTACGGAGATATGATCAAGCTGGCCATTGCGCCGTATATGGAGAAGCTGGGCTATAAAATCGAAGTGGTGCAATTCAGCGATTACGTGCAGCCCGATCAGGCCTTGGGCAGCGGCGAAATCGACGCCAACCTGATGCAGCATACGGTGTACCTGACCAAATTTGCCGCCGACAACAAGCTGGACATCGGCAAGGTGATCTCTGTTCCCACCGCCGGCATGGGCGTATTCTCCAACAAGGTGAAGAGCCTGAAGGAAATTCCCGACGGCTCCAAGGTAGCCCTTGCCGTGGATGCGTCCAATCTGGCCCGCTCCCTGAAATTCCTGCAAACCCTGGAGCTGATTGAGCTGAAGGCCGATGTGGATGCCACCAAGGCCACGGTTCACGATATTTCCGGCAATCCCCGCAAGCTTGAGTTCGTCACCATGGACGCGGCGCAAATCTCCCGCAGCCTGGACAGTGTGGCCGTGGGTCTGATTCCCGGCAACTTCGCCATCGCCGCCAAGCTGGACTTTGCCAAGGCTCTTGCGGTGGAGAAGCTGACCGAGGATTACAAGAACGTAGTAGCGGTCCGCACCCCGGATATCAACGGCCAGCTGGGCAAGGACCTGAAGGCTGCCGTGGAATCCGAGGAGTTTCACAAGGCGATTGAGGATGCCAACGGGATCTTCAAGGCCTTTGACAAGCCGGAATGGTACACCGCCAAGTATGGCAAGTAAGCTCTATAGACGTTAACCATCCAGGGGAGCGGCCGCCGGAAGCAGGAGCTTCGCGGGCAGCCGCTCCTTTAAGCCGTACCGGATGTCACCGGACCGCCGGAACAGTTGAGGCTTTCTTCGAGAAAGGGTGTCGGCAATTGATCGTATTGGACAATATCAATGTGGTGTTTAAGCATAAGGGCCGGAAATTGAATGCGGTGGAAAATGCCTCGTTAACTGTAGGCAAGGGGGAAATCTTCGGCATTGTGGGACCCAGCGGAGCCGGCAAAAGCACGCTGGTGCGGGTGATCAACCTGCTGCAGCCTCCCGCCTCCGGCAATGTCATTGTGGGCGGACAGGATATTACCCGCTTCAAGGGGGCGGAGCTGCGCAAGGTGAGACTCAAGATCGGGATGATTTTCCAGCATTTCAACCTGATCAGCGGGGCTACGGTCTATCACAACATCGCCTTTGCCCTTAAGGCCAATAATTGTCCCAAGGAGAGGATTCACGACCGGGTGACGGAGCTGCTGGCCCAGGTGAACCTGTCGGACAAGGCCAATGTGTATCCTGCAAACCTCAGCGGCGGACAGAAGCAGCGGGTGGCTATTGCCCGCGCTTTGGCCAATGACCCGGAAATTCTGCTGTGCGATGAGGCGACATCGGCTCTGGATCTGGAGAATACGGAGGAGATTATCCGGATTCTGCGGCGCATCAACCGGGAGAATCCCATTACTATCGTATTTATTACCCATGAGATGGATGTGGCCAAGAAGCTGTTCGACCGGATTGCGGTGATGGCGGAGGGGAAAATCGTGGAAACCGGGGACACCTACCAGGTGTTCACGGAGCCGCAGCATCCCATGACCCGTTCATTGGTGGAGCGGGTGCTGAACATTGAGGCGCCGGAGCATCTGGATATCCGCCCGGATGAGGTGCTGCTGAAGATTACCTATACCGGGGAACGTGCCTACGAGCCGCTGATCAGCCGGGTTTCCAAGGATTACGATGTGCTGGTGGATATTCTCCACGGCAAGATTGAATATATCCACGGCAAGCCGCTGGGTATTCTGTTGATCAAGCTAAGCGGCAGCGCGGAGGAAACCGCCAAGGCCAAGGCCTATATTGCCGGCCAGGTATTTAAGATCGAGGAGCTTGCCGCTCCTGGACAAGGAGGGAGCGGCCGATGAATACAACCTGGGATATTCTGCGCCTTGAATTAATGGAAGCCCTGGGGGAAACGGCGCTGATGGTCTGCATCGCCATGGCGGCTTCGCTGGTTTTTGGCCTGCTCATCGGCCTGGTGCTGTATCTCACGGCAAGCAGGCTGTTTTTCCCTAACCGGGTCTTGAACGCCATTATGGGTGTGATTGTCAATGTGATCCGCTCGGTGCCGTTTGTAATTCTTTTGGTGCTGCTGATTCCGCTGACCAAGATGATCGCCGGAAGCAGCATCGGTCCGGTGGCGGCTTCGGTGCCGCTGGCCTTTGCTTCCATTGCTTTTTTTGCCCGGCTGGTGGAGGCGGCCTTCAGCGAGGTGGACAAAGGGGTGCTGGAAGCGGCCATTGCCACAGGCGCCAAGCTAAGCCTGATTCTGCGCAAGGTTCTGTTCGTGGAGGCCATGCCGGGTTTAATCCGGGCCACCACCGTAACCATCATCAGCCTGATCGGATACTCGGCCATGGCGGGACTTGTGGGCGGCGGCGGCGTAGGGGACCTGGCCATCCAGTACGGCTATTACCGTTATGAGACAGGGGTTATGTTTGCGACGGTCATCCTGCTGATCGTGATCGTTCAAGGGGCCCAATTCATTGGCGACTGGTTCGCCAAGCTGTTTACCCGGAGATAGGAGGAAATTGTTCATGCACGAGCTGCAAACGATTATTGCCGATCCGCAAAGGGTGCTGGTTTCGGACATTCCCGGGGCTTATTTGACGGATAATCTGGGCCGGCTGAAGGGCGTCTGCGAGGCGGTGGTGTTCCCCGTCAGCACGGAGGAGGTCAGCGCCGTGATGAAATGGGCCTATACCCATTCCGTGCCTGTAACGCCCCGCGGCGCCGGAACCAATCTGGTGGGGTCCACTGTCCCCGACCGGGGCGGCATTGTATTGGATTTGTCCCGGATGAACCGGATTCTGGAGCTGGACAGGGATACCCTGACTGTCACCGTGGAGCCTGGAGTGTTGCTTTCCCGGCTGCAGTCGCATGTGGAGGAGCAGGGGCTGTTTTACCCTCCTGATCCGGGAGAGAAGGAGTCGTCCATCGGCGGCAACATCAGCACCAACGCGGGCGGGATGCGGGCGGTAAAATACGGCGTGACCCGGGATTATGTGCGGGGGCTCACCGCCGTTTTGCCCAACGGGGAAATAATAACCACCGGAGGCAAGGTGGTGAAGGACAGCAGCGGGCTGTCCCTGAAGCATCTGCTCATCGGCTCCGAAGGCACATTGGCGATCATTACCCAGTGTGTCTTGAAGCTGGTTCCCAAACCGGCGTTTGTGCTGGGCGCCCTGGTGCCGTTTGCTTCGTTGAAGGCGGGAATCGACGCGGTGATCCGCCTGATTCACGAGAATACCGGACCTACCGCCATGGAGTTTATGGAGCGCAAGGTGGTGGAGCTGGGGGAACAGTATATGAATCTGCACTTTCCGTTTCCGGATGCGGGAGCTTATATTCTTCTCTCCTTCGACGGCGCAAGCGTGGAGGAGGTCCGCGCCCGTGCGGATAAGGCCAGACATGCGGCGCTGCAGAACGGCGCGCTGGATTTTCTGCTCCTGGAGGAGAAGCGGGTGCAGGATGAGGTGTGGCGGGTGCGCGGCGCTCTGGTGAAGGCCGTGGAGGCTGTTTCCGAGCAGGAGCCGGTGGATATTGTGGTGCCGATTAACAAGACGGCGGAATTTATTGCCTACGCCAATCAGGTGGAGCAGGAAAGCGGCGTGCAGCTCATCAGCTTCGGACATGCCGGCGACGGCAATGTGCATCTGTGCGTAGTCCGGGGCGGCAGGGATGCGGAAACCTGGAAACGGGAGCTGCATGAGGTCATGAGCCGGATTTACGGGAAAAGCCGGGAGCTGGGGGGCCTTACCTCGGGAGAGCATGGCATCGGCCTCTCCAAAAAGCCCTACTTCCGCAAAGCGGCTGATCCCGGAGCGGTGCTGGCCATGAGGCAGATCAAGCTGGCTCTGGATGACCGGAAAATTTTGAACAGGGGCAAAATGTTTGATTAAAAACCCACTCCCCGAAGGGAGTTGGCCGTTCCTTCGTAAGACATTCGGGGGGAGGGCCTTTTTTCTTGTCCGCAAATCAGGTAGAATGGAAAACAGAGAAGTGGATAAGGAGCTGTATGGACAGATGGCAGACGAAGAAGTTCTGTTGACCAAAGAGGGCCTCCAAAAGCTGGAGGATGAATTAAGAGAATTGAAGACTGTAAAACGCAGGGAAATGGCCACCCGGCTGAAGGTTGCCATCAGCTACGGCGATCTGCGGGAGAACAGCGAGTATCATTCCGCCAAGGAAGAGCAAGGCTTCATGGAGACGCGGATCAAGGTACTGGAGAAAATGCTCACCAATGTGAAGCTGGTGGATGAGTCCTCGGCGGATACCTCCACTGTCAGCGTGGGTTCAACGGTCACACTGAATGATATCGAGTTTGCCGAGCATGTGGAATACACCATTGTAGGTCCGGCGGAATCCGATGTGACCGCCAACAAGATTTCCTACGAATCCCCTATGGGCAAGGAGCTGCTGGGCAAAAAGGTGGGGGATATCATCAATGTGGAAGCGCCTATGGGCACGCTGAAATATGAGGTGCTGGGCATCAAGTTTGTGTAGGATTACATATCGAATTTTCGGGGCAGCCGTTGCAGAAAACGGTTGCCTTTTTCTTTTGCCAATCCCATCGGAAAATACGTTCAACCCATTAAAAAGAGTTATCATTTTCCTGTAGTATGCAGAACGCTTTCAATGATACGATTCCCGTGTTTGCGATAGCGAGATTGATGAAGCGGGTGATGGTAATGGGCTCCACCAAGGAATTTCACTTATTTAAACTGACATGGCCGATTTTTCTGGAAATCTCCCTGTTTATGCTGCTGGGCATTGCCGATACGTTTATGCTCAGCGCCATATCCGATAAAGCGGTAGCGGGAGTAGGGGCGGCCAACAACTATTTGCACATTGCCATCCTGGTGCTGGAGGTTATCGGCAACGGCGCATCCATTGTGGTGTCGCAATTTTTGGGCTCGCGCCAGCCCCGTGAGGCGGCCAAGATATCCGCTCTTGCGGTGACGCTTAATACGCTGATCGGCATTGTCATCAGCGCCTTGTTCCTCTTGTTCAACGGGTCGCTGCTCCGCACCCTGAATCTGACCGGGGAAATTTATACCTATGCGCAAAGCTACCTGTCCATTGTGGGCGGCGCCATCTTCCTGCAGGCGATCATTAATTCCCTGTCGGCCATTATTCGGGTGCACGGCTTCACTAAGCAGGCCATGCTGGTATCCTTGGGGATGAACATAGTCCACATTTTCTTCAACTATGCCTTTATTTTCGGCAACTTGGGATTTCCCGAGCTGGGTGTTCAGGGGGCAGCGGTTTCCACTGTGCTCAGCAGAACCCTGGCGCTTGTTACCTTCCTGTGGCTGCTTTACAAGGTTACCGAGGTCAAGCCGGAATGGATAGATTACATCCGTTTGTCCAAGGAGCGGATTGTGAAGATTCTCAAAATCGGCATTCCTTCCGCTTTTGAGCAGATCATGTATCAGGCCTGCCAAATGACCTTCCTGTTCTATGTGACCTTCCTGGGGGAAACCTCCATGGCCGCCCGGCAGTATGCCGCCAATATTTCCATGTTTATCTATCTGTTCGCCATTGCCATCGGCATGGGGACTTCCATTATTGTGGGGCGGCTGGTGGGTGCGGAACGCCAGGATCAGGCGTATTCCCGGGTGTGGAGCAGCCTGCGCTGGGCGGAAGGGGCAACCTGCGCCATGCTGGTGCTGATTGTCGCTATACGGGTGCCGCTGATGGGGCTGTTCTCCGATGATCCGGAGGTTATCCGCCTGGGCGCGCAGCTTCTGCTGCTGGGCATTATCCTGGAAACCGGGCGGACGCTGAACATTGTGGTCATCAACTCCCTGCGGGCTGCCGGAGACGCCAAATATCCCCTGTGGATCGGCATCTTCTCCATGGTTTGCATGAGCCTGCCCTTGGGATATTTCCTGGTGTTTGTTCTGGATCTGGGAGTAGCCGGAGTATGGCTGGCCATTGCCGCGGACGAATGGACCCGGGCCGTGATTATGATTTATCGGTGGAAAAGCAGACGCTGGGAACGCTACAGCCTGGTCCATCAGCCGGGTACAGACGCTGCCCCTGCAGAAGCCCTGTAAAATTATACCTTACCAATATTTATTCAATGCATAATCTTCCTCCGGAGGCTACAATTGTACCAGGAGGAGATGTAATGAAGAAAACTTTGATATCTTTGACAACTGCAGCAGTTCTCACATTGTCGATCTCATCTTCGGCCCTGGCCGCACAGGGTGTGGTGGAGAAGGGCGTCAATTTCCGCACCGCACCGTCCACATCCAGCTCCATTATCGGTTTGGTTAAAGCAGGCACCACCTTTGAAGTTCTCGACAAGGTCAATTCGTACTGGGTCAAGGCCAATGTCAACGGCCAAGTGGGATACCTCTCCACAAATTATGTGAAGCTGGATTCCAGCTCGCCGGAGAGTCCCGCAGCCGGAGCGGGAGTTGTGGAGCGAGGCGTCAACTTCCGGACAGGCCCTTCCACCTCAAGCTCCATCATCACCCTGGTCAAGGCGGGCACCGCATTCCAGGTGGTGGAGAAGGTCAACTCCTATTGGGTGAAGGTCAACATCAATGGCCAAATCGGCTATCTATCCACCGATTACGTCAGGCTGGGGGACACGGGATCATCCAATCCGGCGCCTGCACCGGCACCTTCCGAGGGAGCCTCAGTCCTTGCCGACAGGATTATCCACCACGCCAATAATTTAATCGGTGTCACCAAGTACAAATACGGCTCCAATCTTCCGCCGACTCAGCTGGATTGCTCATCCTTCACCAAATATGTATTCGGCATCGAAGGCGTAACCTTGAAGTGGGGCACGAAATATCAGCAAAGCGCAGGCACGGCGGTATCACGAAGCAATTTGCAAAGAGGCGATCTGGTCTTTTTCTGGACAAGCACCTCCGGCGTCATCAACCACGTGGGCATTTACATAGGAGACGGCAAAATCATACATAATACACCCTCCTTGAACGGCGTCGGCATATCCTCCATCACCTCCGGGTATTGGGATACCCATTACGTATCCGCCCGCAGGGTGCTGTAAGCGCAAAAACCGGACTTTTTCCATACGAATCCCCAAGGGCCTTCCAGCGAGGGCCCTCTTTTTCATTTGCGGATCAATCCACACATCCTCCATCATAAGACGTTCTTCCTCCATTGCGCCGCCAAGCCGCGGAAGGTACCATGAGGATAACGATACTTGTCCAAAAGGTGTGAAGACGACGTGAATGCAACCATTCCCGGCCATTTGCCGAAGAGACTGACCATTACCATGTGGGATTTTTCCTGGTACACCATGACCATGCCCGGCGAGCCTTATTACGATCTGGAGGCCCGCTTCCAGGAGGCGGTTGAGCGGGGGTACAATACTATCCGCATCTGCGCCATGCCGTATCTGTTGTTTACGGAGGAGGGACCCAGACCGGGCAAGCTTGCCTTCGGCAATCTGGGCCAGGTAGGAGTGCGGACCCGCTGGTACAACTGCAAGGGCGGAGCGGAGCTGGACGGCGTGTCCCATCTGCTGGAGCTGTTCCGGCTGGCGGAGAAGTACAATTGCTTTATTATCCTGTCCTCCTGGGAGTACCAGCAAAGCCCCAGCTTTCTGCAAACAAGGGAGCTCTTCGACGAACTGCTGGCCATTGCTCCGGAGAAGCGTTTTATGGCCATCGCCCGGTCCATGAGCCGGCTGATCGCTGCGGTCAAGGAGGCTGGGTTTGGCGGACGGATCGCTTACGCAGAGCTGCATAATGAGCTGGAATTCGGCCGGATGACTCAGGTGGCCTTGGATGCGGGGATTCCCGAGGGCAACGCTCCCAAAACCATCGCGTACATGAAGCCTTTCGTGGAAGAGGCTTTGGCCTATCTCCGGAAGGGCCATCCGGATATTCTGATTACCGGCTGTTATACCCTTAACCAGGCGTACCCCAAGGAGCATGTGGCGGACAATGAGCAGGTAGCCCATTTTCACCTTTATCTGAATGGGGTGCTCCAGGAGCTGACCGATGCGGTGGAGCTGCACCGTGCAGACCAGCCCTTTCCCAATCCGGCAGCAGCCGCTCTGCTCCGGGACGGCGCGCCGCCGTTCTCCCAATATACCTTGCCGGACGGGGAGGAGTGGCGGCTGCTGGGCAATCCTGTAGGCTTGAAGCTCCTGTACCTCCACGACTGGTGCGATCCGGTCAAGTGGGACTTGTTCCTGTATGACCGGTACGGTGCTCACCGGATCGCCATGCGGGAGAAGATTGACCAGCGGCTGGAGGAAGCGGCGGAATGGGCCGAACGCAAGGGGCTGCCTATGGTCATCGGAGAGGGCTACGTGGGCTATACTCCCTGGCAAACCAACTTCGAGGAGGGGCCGGTGGGCAAGGATATTGCCGAATATGCCATCAAGAAGGGGATAGCGTTGGGCTTCTGGGGCATGATTCTATGCTCCAACTGTGCGCCCCATCATCCTTTTTGGCAGGATAAGGCATGGCAGCAGAAGTGGAACCGGTTCATTTTGGAAGCAGAGTGAAAGGGTAAGCAGAAAAAAGAAAGAAGCCGGACAGAGCATCATTCATGAGCTCCGTCAAGGCTTCTTCTTTATGCTGGGCATTATTGGCCCAGCAGGATGCGGGTATACGGGGAATCGATGGGAAGCAGGATCACAGGCTCGCCCTGGAAGGTGGTCACATAGCTTTCCAGCGTTCTGTACAGCTTGTAGAACTCCGGGTCCTTGCCATACGCATCATTATAGATCCGCGCCGCTTCCTGCTCGCCCTCGGCGATAATTTTCTTGGAGTCGGCCTCCGCCTGGGCAATCAGCTCCTGGGCCTGGCGGTCGGCGTTGGAGGTAATCTTCTTGGATTCTTCATCACCCTCGGACAGGTATCCAGCGGCAATGGATTCCCGGTCGGAAATCATCCGCTTGTAGACACTTTCCTTATTCTCCTCCGGCAGATCCGTCCGCTTGATCCGGACATCGATGATTTCAATGCCGTAATTTTGCCGGGCGACGATATTGGAAACCTCCTTGGTGATATCATCATTCAGGTTGCCGCGGGAGGAATCCTCGCTGATAATGCTGCCGTAATCGATTTCGGAGAGCTTGCGGCGCACGGTGTTGTAAACCGCGTCTCCAATGCGGCTTTCTGCAGTGGTGACGGTTTTCAGCGTTTGCAGGAAGCTCCGCGAATTGTTGATCCGCCAAACGGTATAATTGTCCACGATAATCGGCTTCTTATCCTTGGTCATAATCGTGGTGGGCTGGCTGTCGCTGACCTTCTGGTATTTGGGCAGGGTGGAGACTGTTTCAATAAACGGAATCTTGAGCTTGATCCCGGGATTTTCATGGATGCGAACCGCTTCGCCGAATTTCAGCACAACCTTGTATTCATTTTCCTTCACAATGAAAAGGGAGCCTGCAACCAGAATAATAAGCACCAATGCTCCGACTATAATGCTGATCCAACGTTTCATCGGTTGCCACCTCCTTGAGTTGCCGCAGTACCGCCGGTTCCTGTTGTCGAGCTTCTCAGGAGATCGTTAAGCGGAAGGTAATTCACGGTATTGCCGCTTCCTTCGGTGATGATGACCTTGGCCTTGGGGAGAATCTTCTCCAGGGTTTCCAGGGTTAGCCGGTTGCTGGTTACGTTGGGGCTTTTCACATATTCTGCATAAACGGCATTGAATTTGGAAACATCGCCCTGGGCGTTCAAAATCCGGGACTGCTTTTCGCCTTCGGCTCTTTCGATCAGCGCTTGGGCTTCGCCGCGGGCTTTGGGGAGGCGGTCATTCACATACTTCTGCGCCTCATTAATCTTCGTGTTCTTTTCCTCCCGGGCATTGGTGACGGCTTTAAAGGCCGTTTGCACCTGTCCTTCCGGAGGCTCGATATCCTGGAACTTCAGGTCGATGATATGAATGCCGGTGTTGTACTGGTTCATCAGCTCTTCCAGCTTGGATTTCACGTCGGTTTGAATCACCGTTTTGCCCTCTGTAATGGCATAATCCAGCTTGGTGGAGCCGATGACCGAGCGGATGGAGGCAATGGCCGAGTTCCGCAGGAAATGCTCCGGGTTCTCAATATTGTACAGATACTTGTGCAGGTCGGAGACCCGCCATTCCACTACCGCGTCCGCCGAGACGATATTCTCGTCTCCGGTAATCATCAGCGCTTCCTCTTCAACCGGATTGGCCTTGCCGTTGACCTCCCGGTAGCCGATGTGAATCTTCTGGGTCAGCTTGGCAGGAACAATCACCACTTGCTGAATGGGATAAGGAAGCTTAAAATGAAGTCCTGAGCTTTCCTGTGTTGTTGTATATTTCCCGAAAGTCATGATGGCTGCCTGTTCTTCCTCCTGCACCGTGTAGACGCTGCTCCAGGCCAGGCCGACAATTGCCACAACGGCAACGCCAAATACGATTTTTTTCACCGTATTTTTGGGAAACTGGGGAAGCTTTACGGTGTTTCCGTCTTTGCCGCCTTGATAAACCTCCAAATACGCCACTCCCTTTCCACGCTGTTCTTTGGTTGCTGAAGGGTATTACGGGAAAACCCCTGCATGCGTTTCAAAAAAATGAAATAAAATTGTCACAAAGGAGCATTCTTCATCCATGTCAAACCGTCAAAACCGTTGGCCGGTGATGGCCAGTATTGTGCTGGCTATGCTGGTATCCTCCATGGACACGACCATTATCAACACCACCATGCCGGTGGTAGCCGATGAGCTGGGAGGCAAGGCGCTCTATGCCTGGACCTTCGCCGCCTACATGATTTTCTCCACTGTGGCTGCGCCCATTGCCGGGAGACTGTCCGATTTGTTCGGACGCAAGAAGGTCTTCGGCTTCGGCATCATCTTCTTTATGCTGGGTTCTTTGCTGTGCGGTTATTCGGGCAGCATGGTTCAATTGGTGCTTTTCCGCGCTGTCCAGGGATTGGGAGCGGGGGTCATGATGCCGTTTCCCAATATTATTGCCGGCGACCTGTTCTCGATTGAGCAGCGGGGTAAAATTCAAGCCTTTTTCTCCGCCATGTGGGGATTATCCGCTGTGCTGGCGCCGCTCTTGGGCGGCTTGTTCGTAGAATATCTGTCCTGGAGGTGGATTTTCTATGTGAACGCGCCTTTGTGCATCATTTCCCTGCTGCTTCTGCTGCCGTACCGGGAGGTCTATGAGCCGAAGCCGGCCAAGGTGGATGGGGGAGGCGCCTTATTGTTCTCCGCCGGTATAAGCCTGCTGCTGCTGACAACGGTGGTGGAATCGGACTATCTGCTGTACGCGGCGGGGGGTGTGCTGCTGGTCGCGGTTTTTGTCCTGTATGAAAAGCGGCATCCCGCTCCCATTGTTCCCTTGGATCTCCTGCGCCATCCCAATGTGGCCTGGATGAATGTAAATTCGGTCCTGGCCTGTGCCGCCTTGTTCGGCACCTCCAGCTTTCTGCCGCTGTTTCTTCAGGCCAAGGGCTATTCCATTACCTGGAGCGGAATGCCGCTTCTGGGCCACTCTTTGGGATGGATGGCGGTGGCCGTGTTCGCCGGAAAGTGGATTCTCCGGTACGGCTACCGGCGGATGCTGATGATAGGCAACACCATATTGGCCGCCTCGGGCCTTATGTTTGCCTTTTTGGGAGAGGATAGGGGGATTGTGTACGCCACCGGCGCCATGGTTATCCAGGGGGTGGCCTTCGGGCTGATTGTCACGGTCTCCATTATCGGGTCGCAGCAGCTGGTGGGCGCGCACCAGAAGGGGATCTCCACCTCGCTGCAGATGTTCGCCCGCAATATTGGAACAGCGGTAGGGGTAACTATCATGGGCTCGCTGCTGAACCACGCCTCTGACGTATTTGCAGGCATAGAGCATTTATTCCTGTACGGCTTTCTGATGAGCCTGGCTGCCCTTCTTTCAACCTTTATGCTGCGAAAAGAAGGCGTTGTTGCCGGTGAGGTTATCGCCCAATAGGAGTGTCCCGGAGCCGTAAATGAGAGGGCATCTTGTTTAAAACTAATATACGCTTGGGAGGAATGTCATTATGTTATTGCCATCATTCGGACTAGAAGGAAAAACGGCGCTGGTCACCGGCGCGGGCAAGGGAATCGGACGGGCTCTTGCCCTGGGATTGGCGGAGGCCGGGGCGGATGTGGCCCTGACAGCCCGGACGGAGTCGGATCTGGAGGAAACGGCGGCCGAGATTCGGCGGACAGGCCGCAAGGCCTATATCTGCCAAGCCGATGTAACCAGCCGGGAGCAGGTGGAGGCGGCTGTTTCCAAGGCAGTGGGGGAAGCGGGACGGCTGGACATTCTGGTGAACAATGCCGGCATGAACATCCGGACGCCTGCCCTTGAGGTCACCGATGAGGAATGGGAAACCATCGTGCAGACCAATCTGAAATCCGCCTTTATGATGTCCCAATGCGCGGGACGGCATATGAAGGAGGCAGGCGGAGGGCGGATTGTGAATGTAGCATCTGTAGCAGGGCATATGGCGCTCCGGACCGGGGTGGTGTACGGCTCCACCAAAGCCGCGCTGATCCAGATGACGAAGATTCTGGCCTTGGAATGGGGCAAGCACAATATTCTGGTAAACGCCATCGGGCCATGGTATTTCAAGACGCCCCTGACGGAGAAGCTGCTGCAAAACGAGGAGTTCGTCGCCGAGGTGCTCTCCCGCACTCCCCTGAAGCGGATCGGGGAGCTGCGCGATCTGGTGGGGCCGGTGGTTTTCCTCTCCTCGGAGGCATCGGGCTACATCACGGGTCAAACCTTGTTTGTTGACGGGGGTATGACCATCTACGGCTTCTAACGCGGGTTACATGACAAGACCGTCCAAGCCCAGGGGCATGGGACGGTCTTGTTTGCGCTTCTAAAGATCGAACCAACCACCTGCGGGCAGCTCCTTCCGCTTCAGGAATGTGGCGATCAGCACCTCTCCTTCTTTGCGGGAGCTGTAGGGCTTCGCTTCCACCGGCACGGGCAGCCGCACCGCCTTCACGAATTCATCCGCCCGAAATTCCGCCATTTCGTAGCCCAGATCATCCTTGGCCAGGGTTTCCACCTCGTACTTGCCCCGGATGAATACCCGGTCCCCCAGCACCTTCACCGACCAGCGCCGCACCTTCTGCTCGGGCATGGGGCTGACGACTACCTTGACGTAGCGGTCAGTCTCATAAATTCTCACATGCGGCTCGGGGCCGCGGAAATCGTCCAGCGCTTTTTTGACCTGCTGCGAGGTTTTGGCTACCTGTCTGAACAGCTTCTCCCAATCCTCCCACATAACGCGTACCTCCTGTAAGTTTTTGCTGATGCTACAGGATATGTGGGGTAGGCGCCTATGGTTAATGGCAGAAGGGAGGATATTCCCGGGGGATAACTATCTCCGCGGACAGTTGACGGACTGTGGTGCTATGCTCCTGGCAGGTTGGCAGCTGTGGTGATATCCCCGTAGCGGGTTGGCGACTGTGTTGCGATCCTCATGGCAGGTTGGCGGACCGAGGTTCCGTTATTTTGCTAAAAAGAGCCTTTCTGGAGGCGCAGCGGACACAGAATCCGTTATGAGCGGTAAAAATGCCGGTTCAGAGTCATTTGGGAGCACATAACGGATCGTCTGTCCGCGAAAATCCGGAAAAGGACCAAATGAAGAAAATAACGGAACGTCGGTCCTTTTCGTTGGCTGCACGACGCAGCAAGGATGGCTATTTGGCGATCGTGGTTTCCGCGCCGGAATAGCCGCTCTGTCCGGTGATCCGCTCCAGCGGGAACACCTGGCGCACGGCGGCGGCGACCACTCCCGCCAGCACCGCCTTGACGGCGTCACCCGGCAGGTAGGGGTAGCAGCCTGCGGCCATCGCTTTGGCGAAGGAGTAGTTGGCCGCATGAGCCAGCCACGGCACGCCGGTTACATACAGCAGGAGGGAGCCGAACAGCTCCGCGGCGGCGATCAAGGCTACGGTAGTCCACAGGCGGCTTCCTCTCACGTAACGGGAAACCAGGCCGATCAGAAAGGCGGCAACCGGAAACATCCACACGAAGCCCCCGGTTGGCCCGGTGAGCAGCGCCAGACCGCCGCGGCCGTCTATAATAGGCAGCCCCAGCACGGACAGGGCAATAACCAGGGCAATGCTGCCAAAGCCGTATACCGGGCCAAGGATGGCGCCGGCCAGCATCACCACGAAATTCTCCATGGAGATGGGAACGGGGGAAAAGCCCAGATGCAGGTTCAAATAGCTGGACAGAACAAAAAGTGCGCTGAATGCGGTCATAAATACCAAGCCTTTAGTGGAAAAAGAAAAGGGCATTGCCAAACCTCCTTTGATTTGTTAACCTAATTTCACGGTGATAGGTTAACAATTGGCTGATGGCATTGTAACATGTCCATTGGCATTTGAACAGGCGGGCGGTGAAAAAATTTGGGAAATTCTCTAATCGAGCTGCGGGAGGTAAGCGTCTGCCTGCCGGGCAGGGAAGAGCCGGTGCTGCATCGGATAACCGGCGCAGTCCGCGAAGGGGAATGGCTGACAATAGCCGGCAGGAACGGCAGCGGCAAGAGTGTGCTCGGGCGGCTCTTGGCCGGGCTGGACGGGCGTTATTCGGGGGAAATCGGCCGCTCCGCCAAGGGCGCTTCCATCCGCCTGGTGATGCAAAATCCGGAGGCGCAGCTTATTGGTGAAACGGTGGAGGAGGATATGCGGTTTGGCATGGAATGCGCCGGAATCCCTCCGGAGGAGATGGAGCTGCGGATGCGGGAAGCCTTGACGGCGGCCGGCCTTGACGGGCTGGAGACATGCCCGGTGAAGGGCCTGTCAGGGGGGCAAAAGCAGCAGCTGGCCATCGCCGGGGCGCTGGCTGTGCGGCCAGCCGTCCTGATTGCCGACGAAGCCACCTCCATGCTGGACCCGGAGGCCCGCCACCGGCTCCTGGCTTTGCTGAAGGCGCTGCAAAGCCGGGGAATGACGGTGGTCCACATTACCCAGCTGCTGGAGGAGGCGGCCTATGCCGGACGGATTTGGGCTTTGGATGGGGGGAGCGTGGTTTTTAGCGGCTCGCCGGAGGATTTCTTCTATGGCAGCGTATGCTCCGAGTCCGGGGAGAGACGCTCCCCTTGCAGAGCGGCCGGACTGCAGCCGCCCCTTGCGGTAGCGGTTGCGGAGCAGCTGAAGTCCAGGAACCTGCTGGCGGACCGGTTCCCCCTGTCGCCTGAAGCGTTGGAGAAGGCGGTATGGGCATGAACGAACGGTATATGCGACATGTGACGGTCCGGGAAGGGAACGGGCACAAGCAAGAGCAATTCCATTGCTCCTTTGCCGCCGGGGAGCTTACCTTGGTGGCCGGCTGCACCGGCTCGGGGAAATCGACCCTGCTCCAGCTGCTGGCGGGGATCGAGCTGCCCAGGTCCGGCGTGATCGGCGAGGAGAAGGGGGAGGGGAAGGAGCGCCATCCGCTGCCCCGAAAAGCGCTGCTGACCTCCTCCTGTTACGTGCATCAGAATCCGGAGCAGATGTTTTTCCTGCCCACTGTGCGGGATGAAATCCTGTACAGCCTCAAAAAGCGCAGGCTCCCCGAGGAGGTGCGCCGGGAGCGGCTGGTTTGGGCCTCCGCCCGCTGCGGCGTCGCTCTGGAGCTGTGGGGGCGCTCCGCCTTTACCCTCTCCGGCGGCGAGAAGCGCCGGACCGCCCTGGCGGCAGCGGCGGCGCTGCGCCCGCCCTGGCTGCTCCTGGACGAGCCGACGGCAGGGCTTGATCCGGCGATGGCGGCAAGCTTGGCTGCGGAAATGGCGGCGTGGAAGCAGGAGCAGGGCAGAGCAGGGGGAGGAATTGTCGTTGCCTCCCATGAGCTGGATCTGTTTCTGCCCCTGGCCGACCGGGTGGTGCTGCTGAGGAACGGCGCTTCCCTGGGCCAATGGAGCCCCCGGGAGCTTATCGCCGATCCTTCGCCGCTGATTGCGGCAGGTCTCGGAGTGCCGGACTGCATCCGGCTGGCAGCCTTGGCGGGAACGGCTTCCGCATCGGCGGAGGCCATCGCTTCCTCCCTGGCGGCGCGGCTGGAGGCACCGCCCTATGCAAGGGGCGCCGGGCAGAAGGCGGAAGCCGCCGAACGGCCCACGGGCCCCACAGGCTCCGCAGCCGCTATCCCTTCGCCAACAGCCTTCCCCGAAGCCGAAGCCGCTGACCGGAACCCGGGAACGCAGGCAGCGAAGCTTGCCCGGTTAACCGCGCTGGACCCCAGAGCCAAGTGGCTGCTCTACGCTTTGTTCAGCCTGAGTCTGCTCATCAAGCCGCATTGGGGAGTTACCGCCTCGGGAGCTCTTGCCGCAGCCGCGCTGGGAACGGCTGCCGGTATTCCCGCCAAACGCTGGCTTAAGCCGGTTCTGGCCTTCGCCGGTTTTATTGCGGCAGCGTTTGCCATCTCGGGTGTACAGCTGTCCTTTGGCCAAGTCCAGGGAGCTCCGCTGCGCTTGGGATTTTCCTGGGAGCAAGGGGGGATTACGCTGCAGCGGCTGACTCCCTTGCTGCCGATGCTGGCCGGCGGAGTCCTGTTCAACGCCCTTACCCCGCCATTGTCCATCCAAAAGGGACTGCAGGAGCTGCTCCGGCGCATTCCCGGCATCCGGCGGGGGGCGGAAACCGCCGGGCTGGCGGTGGCTCTTCTGTTCCGGTTTATCCGCTACCTGCCCGGCGAGCTGGCGCGGATGGCGCTTACGGCTTCTGTCCGCGGGAAGCCCGGAGACAACCCGGGCAAGCTGAAGCTGCGTCAGCTGGCGGCCTTCTTCATTCCGCTGCTGTTGTCCATGCTCCACTATGCCGAGGAGCTTTCCTTCGCCCTGACAGCGCGGGGGTACGGGCGGCCCGGCGCCAAACGCACAAACGCCGTCCCTCTCCGTTGGCGGCGGAGCGATGGGACGGCATGTCTGGCCGGTCTATTGGTCATCGCAGGAATAAACATGCTGCGGCTGTTTTTCTGAAGGGTCTCAAGGAATCAGCAGACTTCCATGTACAGCTTGGTGCCGTCGAAATACTTGAACACAGCCACCTCGCCCACCATTTCAATGGATGCGATTTTCTTCAGCTTCCGGCGGAAGTCCAGATGATATTCCATGGCCTGAAACAGCTTTTCCAAGGATGAAAGAGGGGCGGCCTCTTGATTGAAGAAGGTGACGGGAATGGTGTGTTGCTTAAATTTCAGCACAGCAGGTTTCATCATACATTACCTCTTTCCAGAAAGTTCAAATTGTAAATGTATGTCGGAGCAAGTTGTTCTATGAAACTATCATAAATGAAAAAAGTTAAACGGTTTTCAGAGAGGTATCAAAGTCGCATTATTTTTCCTAACATATTTTTAACGGAATTTGTCTAAATTTCGGGTAAGTGTAAGGCTTCCGCATGAAGAAATAAGGCAAATCTGTGACTGCAGTATTAATGATAATGATTATAATATGATATTCGTAACAAGATGAAAGGGGATCCGGTTCCAAAGTCCCAGACCAAAACAAAACCGCAGGAGAATGTCCGGAAAACGGCATCCTTCTGCGGTTTCAATTATTAACTGCAATTCCTAACAGCTTCTTAATACAATGCGAAATCTTACTGCCCGCCGGTAAACATGATATGCAGCTGCACGATCTCCGCACGGCTGCCCGTCCGGATGGGAGGCCCCCAGAAGCCGTATCCGGAGGACACAACGGAATCAAAATCCCCTTTTATCAGATGGCCCCAGTCATTCTCATAAATTCGCCGGGTGATAAATTGGGCGGGAGCAATCTGGCCCCGGTGCGTATGGCCGGAGACCATGAGATCGATCCCGTTATCCTTGGCAATATCCAACTCATACGGCTGATGGTCCAACAAGATCAGAGGGAGATTCTTATCAGTCCCGCGAAGCAGCTCCTCCAGGGTTGCCCGGTCCCGGTCGGTTTTGTCCTTGCGGCCCACCAGGGTGATCCGGTTGTCCACCACAACAGACTCATCGTAGAGCACACGCATGGCGCTGTCCTCCAAGGCTGTAATCAGCTCATCCATGGCTCCCGGATTGGTATCGTGGTTGCCCAAGGTGGCGTATACCCCGTATTTGGCCTCCACCTGCTTGAGAATGCCGCCAAAGCCCCGCCTGACATAAGCATTCAGATCATCATCGATAATGTCTCCCGGAAACAAAACCAGATCGGGGTTCAGCCGGTTGATTTCCTTCACCATCCGCTCCGCATGGGACCTGCCGGACAGCAAGCCGAAGTGCATATCGGAGGCCATGACCACATTCAGCTGCTCCATCCCTTCCACCGTTTTGGGGATGCGGATGTCGTACTCCCGGATCACCGGATTGTAAGCATTGTACGAGCCGTACACCATGATCCCCACCAAAGCGGCCAGAGTCAGGAGGCCCGCCCATTTCCGGGCGGTCTGCCGGGGCAAAGCCGTCAGCCGGAGCACCAGCAGGGTCAGATGGACAACCGGCAGGATCATCAGCAGGAGAGAAAATACCGCCAGCCAATACGATCCGATTATGCCCAGCACATCGGCTTGGGGGACAAACCGGCCCACGAAAAAAGAAACTGCCAGAAATCCGAGGACTACGGCGTAAACAATCTTGAACCAGCCCGGCACCCTGGGCTTCATCCAGCGCCAGCCGCTAAACCCGATATAAAATACCAAAAGCCCATATACCGCAAGAACTGCCAATCCGATTAGAATAAACATGAATGCCGCTCCTTCTAAATGCTGTTTGCCTAACTTTCATCATACGTCCCCTGTACCGGCCGGGTCAAATGTCTGAGAATCCATGCGTCATGTGCTTCAAGTGTGTATACAATTATCCCGTCCTTGCGTTACAATCTAACAATGTGAAGACTTATTGGACTGACCGGAACAGCGGCAACCATGGAGCGAAAGGCGGTTTTGGCGCAAATGATCAGAGTGGGCATTGTGGGAGGAACAGGCAAGCTGGGCCGGGATATTGCCGGTCTTTTGTTACAACGGGAGGATATGACGCCGGGGGCTGTTATCGGGCGCAGCGGCAGCCCGTGGATCGGACAGGATCTGGGGGCTGTAACAGGCGGCAACGAAACCGGTCTGCGGATTACCGGCGATTTGCTGGCCACCAAGGAAGACTGCGATGTATATATCGATTGCACCCATGCCAAGGCGCTGATGGAGGAAAACTTCCATGCTTACGCGCTGCTGCACAAGCCGGTGATCGTGGCTACCACCGGATTTGGCGCCGAGGACGTGGAGCGTCTGGCGGGACTTTCCCAGTCCATGCCGGTGGCTATTTGTCCCAATTTCAGCATCGGCGTATACAAGTTTCTGAAGCTGGTCCGGCTGGCCGCCGAGGAATTCGGCAAACATGCGGACATCGACATTTCGGAAATCCACCATAAGTTCAAGAAGGACCAGCCCAGCGGAACGGCCAAAAAAATCAGGGAAACCATCCTGCAGACAGGGGTGGAGTCGCCGGTTCATATGCACAGCATCCGGGCCGGACATGTGATCGGAGAGCACAGCGTCTTGTTTACCACGCCGGAAAATGAGCGAATCGAGCTGTCCCACAAGGTGTATTCCCGGGAGGGCTTCGCCCAGGGCGTGTTTACGGTGATCCAATGGATCAGCCAGCGTCCGGCGGGGCTGTACGGGCTGGAGGATATCTTCGGGTAGCCCGCTGACACCCAACCCAGATTTTGACTATAGAGGAGCATGAGCATACAGATGGATTTTTCAATGGAATACTTATCCTTCTTCGTCATTCACTCGGAGGGCGCCTCCGAGCAAAATAAACGCTACCGGCACTTCAAGACTCTCGACGGGGAGGAGTATGAAAGAAGCGAGATCAAGCGGTTCCTGGACGGGGAATTTGCCCGGATCGTCAAGCGCAAGGCGGAAAAGCACGCGCCCACGGAGGGCTGCCCCACCAAAATCGGCACGTTTGTGGTGGAGCCCGGCTATGAGCTGGCCAGCAACCCCAATTACAATATGATCGCCCGCTGCCGGGAGGCCCGTGACCGGGAGCAGTACCACAACGGCTGCGACGATCTTCTGCGGGCCTATATCGGCACCAGCTCGGTGCGCGGCGGGGCGTTTATTGTGGCCCGGGCGGTGCTGCCCAAATATTTTGACGAGCCGTTCCTGTTTATCCTGAAATGCGATTTTGAGCCGAAGATTGCCCGGATTACCGATGAGGACAGTCTGGTGGGGCAGGTGGATATGGCCATCAGCGCCAAAAGCATGAAGTCCATCCAATATCCCCATATGCCGGAGGAAGGAATGCTGGAGTACGGGGAGCTGAAGATTCACCAGGCCTCCCATGCCCGGTATTTCGAGGAATTTCTGGCCTATGTGTCCTACGAGCAGTCCGTGCCCGAGCTGGTGCAAACCCAGGTGCTGGGCCTGGTACAGGAATATATGGAGCAGAAGTATCAGCTCCCAAGCGTTCCCAAAGCGGCTGCGCCGGTTAAGGTGGCCGATGACAGAGGAATCCGGATGGCGGAGGCTGGGGGTGTGCCTGTTGCAGAGCCGGCGGGGGAAGATGCGGAAGTGGAGGAAGCGCCTTACATGATGGCGGCGGGCGCTGCGCCGGAGTCTACCTTGACGGGCATCCCGTTTCTGGACGATGCGCCTTATCCCGCGGCGGCGGACGCCCCGGCAGGGAACGCCAATCCCGCCATGCTGCAGGAAGCCCAAGCCTATGAGCTGTGGGCCAACAGCGACAAGCGCAGGCTCCAGGAGCGCTGGGACCACGAAACAGTGGTGGGAGCGGCGCAGCGGATTGTGGAGTTCCAGCCGGAGCTGGAACTGAAGTTCCACATCGGGGATACCTTCGTCAAAACGAAGCTGTCCGATTACGGCAGCAAGGTTCATTTTGCCCGGCTGGGAAACCGGTATGTGGTGCTTCTGGAAGGGGAGGACTTCAAGTTTGACAAGGACTTTTCCCCGGTGGAGCTGCTGCAGCCGGAGGAGCTGGACCAGGTGGTGGACAGGCTGAAGACCCGCCGGGAGGAGTAAGCCGGGGTTATGGAGGCCGTTGCCGGGTTTTCCGATTCATCCTATAATGGGGACATGAAACCAAGCGGAAAGGCAGGCGGAGGCATGGCGGTTCAAAAGGAAATCGATTATGCAATCGAATACGGCGACCCACAAACTACAGGCGGCCTTTCTGTTTTTGCGGAGGAATTCGATGAGGCGTATGCCTATGGCGGCGATGACCTGGGCTTAAGCTATTCGCCGGACGGATCGGAATTTGTGCTGTGGGCCCCTACGGCCACAGAAGCGCTGGTGATGCTCTATGAAGCCTGGGACGCAGCCGGGGGAACCGGCTATCCCATGACCCGCGGTGACCGGGGCGTCTGGAGGCTGGCCCTTCCCGGCGACCTGGCAGGCAAGCTGTATACCTATAAGGTGCTGATCGGCAGCCAATGGAACGAGGCGGTGGACCCTTACGCCCGGGCGGTGTCTATCAATGGCGACCGGGGAGCGGTGCTGGATTTGGCCCTGACCAACCCGGAGCGGTGGACCGAGGATAAGCCGCCCTTTGCCCATCCGCTGGATGCGGTGATTTATGAGGTGCATATCCGCGACCTGACTATCCATCCATTGTCCGGCGTGCGGCACAAAGGCACCTATGCCGGCGCCTGCGAGACGGGGACAGAGGGTCCGGAGGGGATTCCTACGGGACTGGACCATATCGCCGGACTGGGAGTCACTCATGTCCAGCTTCTCCCGGTGTACGATTATGCCACGGAGAGTGTGGATGAGCGCTCCCCCCTGGAACGCTACAACTGGGGCTACGATCCCAAAAACTACAATGTGCCGGAGGGCTCCTACTCTCTGAACCCCTATGATCCCGCCGCCCGCATCCGCGAGCTGAAAACCCTGATCCAGACCTATCATGACCATGGGCTGCGGGTGATCATGGATGTGGTCTACAACCATGTGTATGACGGCTACCGGGCCAATCTGGCCAAGCTGGTGCCTGGCTACTATATGCGACATAAAGCCGACGGCAGCCTCTCCAACGGCTCCGGCTGCGGCAACGATACCGCCTCCGAGCGGAGGATGATGCGCAAGCTGATTGTGGATTCGGTGCTGTATTGGGCCAGGGAGTACCGGATGGACGGCTTCCGCTTTGATCTGATGGGGCTGCTTGACCTGGAAACGATGAATGAGGTCCGCACCCGGCTGCATGAGCTTGATCCGTCCATGGTTCTGCTGGGGGAAGGCTGGATCATGCCCACAGAGCTTGCGTCTGAGCGGCGGGCGAATCAGGCCAATGCCTCCCGGCTGCCCGGCATCGGCCAGTTCAACGATAATCTGCGGGATGCCCTGAAGGGCAGCACTTTTGCGGGGAAGGCGCCGGGCTTTGCCGGCGGCCAGCCCGGCTTCGAGCAGGATGTCCGGCGGGGGATTGCCGGCGCCATTGCCTATAATGAGCAGACCAGGGGCTTTGCCCTGGAGCCGGTGCAGTCCGTTGCCTACGTAGAGGCCCATGACAATCACACCCTATGGGATAAGCTTGCCTTGACCAATGGGCATGAGGATGAGAACAGGCGGAAGAGAAGGCAGCTTCTGGCCTCCGCGGTGGTGATGACCTCCCAAGGTATGGCGTTTCTCCATGCGGGACAGGAATTTTTCCGGACAAAGGATGGGGATCACAACAGCTACATGGCCCCTGACACGGTGAACCGGATGGATTGGAGCTGCTGCGCCCGGGAGCAGGAGGCGGTCCATTCCATGCGGCAACTGATCCGCTTGCGCAAGGAGCATCCCGCTTTCCGGATGCGCACGGCGGAGGAAATCCGCGCTTCTTTGGTATTCGAGCAGTCGGTGGACGGCTGCATTGCCTTTACGCTGCGGAATCACGCCAACGGAGATCCCTGCCGGGATCTGTTCGTAGTGCATAACGCCAACACTCATCCGGTTGCAGTGGAAATTCCTCTGCCCGGCGTCTGGTCGGTGCTTTTCGGTTTGGGCGATCATGGGAGCTTTGACCGGCTCACGGGCGGACGGCTGGAGGTTCACGGCTTAAGCTCCGTTGTGCTGGGCGTAACCTCCCAGGTTGGTTTCTATCCCGCCTAAGCTGTGCGGTTTTTTTCGGAATTGCGCCTGCCGCAATTCCATGACAACAGGAGGAAAGCTATGAAGAAGGCAGCTGTTTGGGCGGATGCGGTATTGCTGTGCGTTACCTTTGTATGGGGGATCATGTTTGTTTTTTTGAAAGAGGCCGTTGCCGTTATGCCGGTGATGACCCATTTGGCTGTCCGTTTCTCCCTGGCGGCGGGGATATTGTGGATCGGTTACGCATGTATGAAGCACAAGGAGCCGATGACATGGGCAGTTTGGCGCCGCGGGGCTGCAATGGGGGCGCTGCTGTTTCTGGCCTTTATGTTCCAGTCTGTAGGCACGCAATTTACTACGGCATCCAATACCGGGTTTATCACCGGATTATGCGTAGTGCTGGTGCCGGTTCTCGGCGCGGTGGTTTACCGGATGCGGCTGTCTCTGGCTGTTGGCGCAGGTGCAGGTATTGCTTTGATCGGTTTGGCTGTTATGTCGCTGCATTTCCATGAACCGATGCAGGCAGGGGATCTCATTGTGCTGTTTGGCTCCTTTGCCTTCGCTTTCCATATTCTCGTTACGGCCAAATACTCCGTACTGCATCAGCCTTTTCTATTGGCCAGCATTCAGATCACCGTGGCGGCGCTTTTGGATTTTATCGCGGCAGGCTGCTTTGAAAATGTCGGGGAAGCCATGTCTCCGGCGGTCTGGGGCGACTTCCGGGTGCTCCGGGCGCTTCTGATCGGCGCTGTTTTTGCAACGGCCTTTGCTTTTTGGGCGCAAACCCACTTCCAGCGGTTTACCACGGCAACTCATACGGCCATTATTTTCGCCTCTGAGCCTGTTTTTGCCGCGGCTGCAGCGGTTGCCATCGGCGGGGAGAGTCTGAGTGGGCAGACACTGCTGGGCGGAGCACTTATTTTGAGCGGCATCCTGCTGGCGGAGCTGAAAGGGGCGGCGGGGGAGAGCAAGCAAGAACTTGATTCGTCCCTCGTGTAAGAACGGGAGGCGCGGCGCATATTAGGAATGATCCGATTTTTAATTAAAGGAGAATTCCGATGCCCAATAAAAACAGGCTTCTCGTTATGCTGCTGGCCATTGTGCTGGTCCTTCCCGCAACGCTGCTTGCCGTGCCGCGCCCTGCCGCTTCCGCACCGGCGGATTCGGATGTATACACCGTCCAACCCGGGGACAGCTTGTGGAAAATATCCCTCAAGTATCAGGTGGGCTTGTCCGAAATCATCTCGGCCAACCCGCAGTTCGCCAATCCCGACTTAATCTACCCCGGTGACAAGGTTACCGTGCCGCTCTACACCGCCACCAAATCCGTGGAGGAAGAGGTGGTCCGCCTGGTGAACGTGGAACGGGCCCAAAATGGTCTGAAGCCCTTAACCGCCAACTGGCAGCTGGCCCGGGTTGCCCGCTACAAGTCGGAGGATATGCGGGACAAGGGGTATTTCTCCCATACGTCGCCCACCTACGGCAGCCCCTTCGATATGATGAAAAGCTTCAACATCAGCTACTCCGCCGCAGGCGAAAATATTGCAGCAGGGCAGACCACAGCCCAAGCGGTGATGGACAGTTGGATGAACAGCCCCGGCCACAGGCAAAACATCCTGAGCCCGAACTACTCGGAAATTGGCGTGGGCTACTGCACAGGCGGCAGCTACCGCTACTATTGGACCCAAATGTTTATCAATCCTTAAGTGAGATAAATATTTATAACATTAAATATAAATGTCGAAAACTAAAGAAGCCTGCCGAGGACTGGGATTTGCTGTCGGCAAGCTTCTTTTTTGTCGTTCGGTTACGATCCAGGCGACTCCGCCTTGGAGCGGTCAATGGCCTCCGCCATGGTTTTATCCGTCAGATGGGCATAAATCTGCGTAGTGTCCGGAGAAGCATGGCCCAACTGCTCCTGAGTTTTGTACAAGTCGTTGCGGACATAATAATCCGTCGCAAAGGAATGCCGCAGCTTATGGACGGACAGGTAGGGTTTGCCGAACCGCTTGGCATATTTGATGACCATTTCCTGAATGGCCCGTTTGGTCATCCGTTCTCCCTCTTTTTTGCCGTTGGCGATAGCCAGGAAGAGGGCTTTTTCTTTTTTGGAAGGGCGGTACCGGGCGGGCCTCAGCTCCAAATAAGTCTCCAGATGGGAGATGGCCAACTGGCGGAAATAAACCGGCGTTTTGAAGGTTTCGTCATTTTTACCTTTACGGTAAACGTAAGCCAGCTTTTTTTTCAAATCCAGATCCTCGGCATTGAGATTCACCACCTCGGACACCCGCAGGCCGGAATGGAGAATCAGGCTGATGATGCATACGTCCCGTTCCTTGTTCAGCTGATGAAAATAGGTGGCCTGCTTGTTGCCGGCCACATCATCCCCGTAGCCCCGGGCCACGTAGTCGATAAATTCGCCGATTTCATGCTCCTGCAGCAGCTTGCCCTCCAGCTTGGCGGCGGTATCCTTGGGCTTATGGGTCCGTTTGATTTCCACCTTGGCCATAATATTGCGTTTCAGCAGAGGGTAAAATTCCTCATCCTCGGCAATTTGGCTGAGGTAATGGAACAGGGACCGGAGAGAGGAAAGCTTTCGGACAATGGTGGTTTTGCTGTTGGTATGGCTGCCCAGTCCGGCAGCCAGCGACATGCGGAAGTTATCGATGGCATCCATCCGCAGCTTCTCCAGATCGGCCAGGGGCACATCGCGGATGTCCGCGGCGGCGGTCAGGCCTTCGGCCATCAGCCACTTCAAAAAAATCTCATAATCCCGCACATATTCCAGAAGGGAGGAAGGGGAGAGGTCAGGCAGCTTGTAGTTGATGAATTTTTCAATGTACCAGGGCATTGTGGGGAGGCGGCTGTCCAGCTCCTTGCGGTCTTTGGCTTTGATGACGTTCATACTTGCACCCCCATGTGGGTTTGACGGATCATGTATCCATGTTCAAGTATAACAAGGGGAGGGAAAAGTTTCTATCTCTTTGGGGCAAAGGGGGGATTGAATGACGTAATAAATATTATGTAAACTTACTTATTCTCCATCGCTTACTGAATGTTTCCTTGAGTTTGTGAACACAGTCGCGGGTGACATAAATAATATTATGTAAACTTAACAAGATGCAGATTGCCGTAATTCTGTTTACTGTAGACCTTTTGCAACAAATGGCTGCTCCATGGCGTCATAAGGGAAAACGATACAAGGGGCGATGGTTATGACAGCATGTTCTGTCCGGCGAACCTCCGGCAAGCTCCTTCTCTTTGCGGCGTTGCTGGCTGTGACTGCTTCCTGCGGAAAAGACTATATTGCCGAGCCGGTCTATCCCCGTGCGTTGGCTTTTGATGATAGGGACGGCAGGATCAAGGTTCGGGAGGAGAATCCCGTATCCGCGGAGTTGTTGGACGGGATGCGCCGGTTTGCCTTGGCTTCGTCAGCCCGTGTGCTGACAGCGGAGAAGGGCAATGCGCTCTACTCGCCGTACAGTCTCTATATTGCTCTTGCCCTGGCCGCATCGGGAGCGGAAGGAGCAACCAGAGAGGAAATGATGGCGCTTCTTGGGGGGAACGGGGCAGACAACAGTCTTCCATTAGCGGAGGAAGTGGGCAAGCTCATCCGCCAGCTTCATGCCGACAATGAGGTGGGACGCCTGAAAACCGCCAACTCCCTGTGGGTTCAGAACGGGCATACCTTCCGGAAGGAGTATGGGGAATTGGCGGCGGGCAGCTTCTACGCTTCGCTGCATCAGGGGGATTTTGCGCGGAAGGAGACAGCGGACCGGATGAGTGAATGGGTCCGCAAGCATACCAGCGGGCAAATTTCACCGGAGATTCAGCCTGATCCGGAGCAGATTATGGCGCTGTTGAATACCCTGGACTTCAAGGATGAATGGACGGACGCCTTTAATGAAAGCCAGACAGAGACGGGGACTTTTTATCCCCAGGAGGGAAGTCAGGCGCCCGCGGCATTTATGAACCGGACTTTTTTTACTGTGGGCTATAGCAAGGGGGAGGGCTATGCCTCAGCTTCCCTGGGATTGAAGCATGGCGGCTCCATGACCTTTGTGCTGCCGGATAAGGGGAGTTCTGTGGACGAATTGGCGGCCTCCCTGGAAAAAGCCGGGGCGCTGCTCCCGGCATCCGGCCAGCCCTTGCGGAAGCTGGTGCTGAAGGTGCCCAAATTTGAGTACAGCTCCGGGCTGGAGCTTGCGAAGACGTTGCAGGCCTTGGGCATGGAGACTGCCTTCACAGACCGGGCGGATTTCGGGGGAATGACGGATACGGCGGTTTATATCAGCGGGGTCAAGCAGGATACTCATATTGCCATTGATGAAAAAGGGGTAGAGGCGGCGGCCTTCACCCAGATTCTCATGGCGGGCGGCGCACAGCCCAACGGGGAGCCGGCGGAGCTGATTCTGGACCGTCCCTTTCTTTACAGCATCACCGCTCCCAACGGCGTCATCCTGTTTGCAGGCATCTGCCGCCAGCCTTGAGCTTGGGTTTAGGTTGATACCTCCCCGTTTATCCTTTCGCAAAACTGCAAAAACCGGACCCCCAGGAGTCCGGTTTTTTTGTTGAAAGGGAAGCATTGGGCAGCCTTACTTTTTTCGGAGAGCCGCCAGCGCTTGCATCATATCCCCGGGTATGGGAGCCGACACATGGATTTTGTCTCCGGTCCACGGATGATAACAAACCAGCTTCTCGCCGTGCAGCGCCTGCCGGGAAATATAGGTGCGCTTGCCGCCATACATGCCGTCCCCGGCAATGGGATGTCCAATGTGGGCCAGATGGACCCGGATCTGGTGGGTCCGGCCGGTAGCCAGTCGCAGCCGCACCAGCGTATGACCCCCCAGCCGTTCTGCCACCTCATAATGGGTGACGGCAGGTTCGCCGGTTTCGCTGACCCGGCGGCGGGTGGAGTGGAGCCGGTCCTGGCCGATGGGGGCATCGATGGTGCCTTTCATCTGGCTGAAGCGTCCTTCCGCAATAGCTACATATAAGCGGTCAATATGCTTATCCTTCAGGGATCGCTCCAGAATGACGCTGGCCACCTCATTCTTGGCGAATACCACCGGACCGGTAGTATCCTTGTCCAGACGGTGCACAGGCCGGACCTTGCAGGCTTTGCCGGTCATCTCGAAATAGGCGGCAACGGCATTGGCCAAAGTGCCTTTTTGACCGTGGGCGCTGGGATGGACCTCCATGCCCACCGGCTTGTTGACAATCAGCATAAAGTCATCCTCGAAGAGGATGTTCAAATCATGCCAATCCGCCTCCATGCCCAGCCGTTCCTTGGGAAACAGGCGCAGCTTCAGCAGATTGCCGCTTTTCTGGACGCCGTTTTCCTGAAGGAGCTTGCTAGCCAGCTTGGGAGGCAGAGGCAGAAACCGCAGCATCGCCGATGCGGGAGCGGCGCCGTATTGCTCCGGCAGGCGGATTTCGTACCAGTCACCCTTGCGCCGCCCGGCTAAGGACAATGCGCCTTCGCCGCCGCCTGTCTGCGTCTGCGGACGCCGCTGCCGCGGAGCGCCTTGACCGGCAGCAGCTGCCGGGGCGGGCCCACGCCTGCCGTCATGGCCGGCCTCGGCGGTCCGCCCGCGGGCTGCTCCGGGCGCCTCTTGCCGGCCCCGGCGGTCCGTTTGGGCGTAGGCGTCGCCCTGGTCGGCTATTTTGTGGCGGGCGCCCCTGCCTTCGGACTGATGCCGTTCTGCGCCGCGGCGGCCTTTACGCGGTTTGTCCGCCTGTTGCTTATGGGAAGGGGAGCCGGACCTGCGGCCGCTCTCCGTATTCCGTTTGTTTGCCATGTGAGACCACCTGTTCTAGTGTTATGTGCTATAAAAGCTACCTGTATCATGACATAAACGACGGCCGCACACAAGGTTTGCCTGATCGGCGGCTGCTATTCTGCCTGTTTGCGAGGTTCGGCCGTTGATTTGTTCTTGGCTGCAGCAGATGCCGCTCCTCCGCAATGGGCGGGGAGGAGCAGCGCGGCTCCGTATCGGAACTGTGCGACTCTTAATCGCCTTAATTTCGCTGGTTGGCAAAATAACGGAACTATGGCACCTTTATTTGCCGAAATTCCTCGGATTGGAGCAGTTTGGCTCGTGCCGGCCCACGTTAGAGTCGCTGAGTTCCGCAAAAATTGGAAAGCCCCCAATTTTAGCCTTTTAAGAGCCGCTGAGTTCCGCTACGCTCAGAACCAGAACAAACCTCAGCACCAGAGCAACCTTCCCCCGTCCCGCCCCGGAGACAGGCCAGCTGCCGGAAAAATCCGCTATATCCGTTTTATCCGCGGGAAAGGGATGACTGAGAGGACCAAAAGAAGGTAAGCTAATAGCGGAATAACGTCCATTACAAAAGACGGGGGATAGCGAATGACCAATGTATTTGAGCACTGGTCCAAAAGTTATGTGCTGAAGGACCGCATCATCAACAAAAATATTACTGTAGGCGACTATACGTATTACTCCGGTTATTACCACCAACAGCATTTCGAGGATTATTGCGTCCGGTATTTGTCCCCTGACCGGGACGATGTGGACCGGCTCATTATCGGCAGATACTGCTCCATCGGATCGGGGGCCGCCTTCATCATGTGCGGCAACCAGGGGCACCGGGTGGATTGGGTTACGACCTATCCGTTTTATTTCACCCCGGACCTTTATGAGGGGGCGGAAAACGGCTATTTGGCCAAAGGGAATACTGTTGTCGGCAATGATGTCTGGATCGGCACGGAGGCCATGATCATGCCCGGCATCACCATCGGGGACGGAGCGGTAATCGCTTCGCGGTCGGTGGTCACCCAGGATGTTCCGCCGTATGCCGTAGTCGGAGGCAATCCCGCCAAGCTGATCCGCATGCGCTTCAGCGAGGAAGAGATTGCGCTCCTGCTGGAAACCAAGTGGTGGGAGAAGGACATCGAAACGGTGAAGTGGCTCATTCCGCTTTTGACCTCCAACAAAATTGCCGAATTGGCTGAGGAGCTTAAGAGGTTGTAGGGTGTAGAGCCCCATCCGCAGCCCATTATCAGGAGAGGGATTGACATTCCCCGGAACTTCCTGTATAACTGGCAATAATCATAACCAAATTCAAATTCGCTGACGAGAACAAATAAGCTGTTTGCCCGTTCCCCAGAGAGTTGGCCCTGCGCTGAAAGCCAATGTCCGGGAAACAGCCGAATATCCTCTCCGAGAAGGAAGGCTGAATGAAGTAAGCCGACCCGGAATCCCCGCCGTTACAAGGGCCGCGTATGAGCACGTACGCCGGAACAGCGCCGCATGGGCTTTAAGCCAGCGGAACGAGGGTGGTAGCGCGAGAGGAATCTCGTCCCTTAGGGGACGGGATTTTTTTGTTTTTTTGGTCAAGCGGCATACGAAAGGATGGCCAACGAGATGAAAACAGTTGACGTTAAGGAAAAAGCCCGGGAACGGGAAAAACGGGTGCTGGAGCAATGGCAGAGGGAGGATACCTTCCGCCAATCCATTGCCAACCGAGAGGGCAAACCCCGGTTCGTATTCTACGAAGGGCCGCCTACCGCCAACGGCAAGCCGCATATCGGCCATGTGCTGGGGCGGGTGATCAAGGATTTTATCGGCCGCTACAAAACCATGTCCGGCTACCAGGTGATCCGCAAGGCGGGCTGGGACACCCATGGCCTGCCCGTGGAGCTGGGCATTGAGAAGCAGCTGGGGATTTCCGGCAAGCAGGAAATTGAGAAATACGGCGTAGCCCGGTTTGTGGAAGCCTGCAAATCCAGCGTTTTTGAATACGAGCGCCAGTGGCGGGAGCTGACAGAGGCCATTGCTTACTGGACGGACCTGGACCATCCATATGTGACCCTAACCAACGACTATATCGAAAGCGTCTGGCATCTTCTGTCCGTCATCCACGGGAAGGGCCTGCTTTACAAGGGGCACCGGGTAAGCCCGTATTGCCCCTGCTGCCAGACAACCCTCAGCTCCCATGAGGTTGCCCAGGGTTATGAGGATGTCAAGGACCTGAGCGCTACAGTGAAGTTTCCCAACCTTGAGGGCGGACTGGTGTTCCTGGCCTGGACCACCACCCCTTGGACTCTGCCGGGGAATATCGCGCTGGCCGTGAATAAGAGCATGGATTACGCTCTGGTGCGCCGGCAGGGGGAAACCTTCGTGGTTGCCCTGAATCTGGTGGAAAAGGTGATGAAGGCGGATTACGAGATTTTATCCGTGAAAAAAGGCGCCGAACTGGTGGGCATGGCCTATGAGCCGCCTTTTGACAGCATCAAAGGGGCCAACGGCTTCCGCGTGGTGGATGCAGATTATGTCAGCGACGCCAGCGGCACCGGTATTGTGCATATTGCCCCCGCCCATGGCGAGGAGGATTACCGCACGGTCCGGGAGCATGGGCTGGACTTTCACAATGTGGTGGATTTGGCCGGACGGTACACGGCGCAGGTGAAGGAGTTCCAGGGCCGTTTTGTGAAGGATTGCGATGTGGATGTAGTCCGGTACTTAGCGGAAAAAGGACTTCTGTACGCCAAGGAGCGCTATGAGCACAGCTATCCCTTCTGCTGGCGCTGCAAGTCCCCCTTGCTCTACTACGCCACAGAAAGCTGGTTTATCCGGACCACGGCGGTGAAGGAGCAATTGATCGCAAACAACAGCCGGATCGAATGGTATCCCGGCCATCTGAAGGACGGGCGCTTTGGCCGCTTTTTGGAGGAGCTGGTGGACTGGAACATCAGCCGCAACCGCTATTGGGGAACGCCTCTGAATGTCTGGATATGCCCCGACTGCGGCAAGGAGCTGTCGCCGGGCAGCCGCAAGGAGCTGCGGGAATGGGCGGCGGCCCCGGTTCCCGAGGACCTGGAGCTGCACAAGCCCTATGTGGACGGAATCAAGCTGCGCTGCTCCTGCGGCGGGCTGATGGAACGGGCCTCCGAGGTGATCGACGTCTGGTTTGACAGCGGGTCGATGCCTTTTGCCCAGTATCACTACCCCTTCGGAGACGGTGAAGCCTTCCGGGAGCAATATCCCGCCGACATGATCTGCGAAGGGATCGATCAGACCCGGGGCTGGTTTTTCAGCTTGCTGGCCGTCTCCACCCTGTATAACGGGCAAACGCCGTATAAAGCAGTCATTTCCACAGGCCATGTGCTGGACGAAAACGGGTTGAAGATGTCCAAAAGCAAGGGCAATGTTATCGATCCTTGGGAAATCATCGAGGAATACGGAGCGGATGCCTTCCGTTGGGCGTTTCTTTCCGACAGCGCGCCGTGGAGCCGCAAACGCTTCTCCCGCCAGATTGTGGCGGACGCCAAGTCCAAGGTGGTGGACACCCTCCAGAACGTACATGCGTTCTATGCTTTGTATGCCGCCATTGACGGCTACCGGCCGGAGGAGCATCCGTTGAAGCCGTTGCGGCATGATTTGGACCGGTGGATGATGTCCCGGCTGAACACGCTGCTGCTCCAGGTGGAAAAAGGGCTGGAAGCCAACGATTTCCTGAACCCGGCCCGGCTGATCGAAGCCTTCGTGGATGAGCTGAGCAACTGGTATCTCCGCCGCTCCCGGGAGCGCTTCTGGGCGGAAGGTCTGGGGGAGGATAAGCTTCTGGCTTATCAGACTCTGCGGCAGGTGCTGCTGACCCTTTCGCGGCTGCTGGCCCCATATATGCCTTTTTTGGCGGAGGAGCTGTACGGGAATCTGGGCGGGCAGGGAAGCGTCCATCTGGCGGACTATCCCCGGGGAGATGCAGGCCTTGCCGACCGGGAGCTGGAGGAGCAAATGGAGACCGTCCGGCAGGTGGTGGAGCTGGCCCGGAATATCCGCAACGAAACGGGGCTCAAAACCAGGCAGCCTTTGTCCCGTCTGCTTCTGGTGATGGAGCGGCCTTTATCTGTAGAGCGGTTTGGCGCTATTATCAGGGGAGGAGATCAACGTCAAGCACATTAAGGTATTGGAGGAGGATGCCGAAATGGTGGAGGTCGCCTTCAAGCTGAATCTGAAGCTGGCCGGCAGAACCTACGGGCCTTTGGTGGCCCCGATCCAACAGGCTTTGAAGGACCTGGCGGGAATACAGGCGCTCCAAGCGTTAAAGAGCGGCTTCGCCGAGGTTGTCGTGGAAGGCCAAACGATACGGCTACCCCTGGAGGAGCTGCTTGTGGAAAAGAAAGCGAAAAACGGCCTGGCTTCCGCCTCCGGGTATGGCATAACCGCCGCTTTGGACACGGAGCTGACTCCAGAGCTAAGGGAAGAGGGGCTGGTCCGGGAAGTGGTGCGAATCATCCAGGATTACCGCAAAAAGCTGGGACTCCCCATGGAAAAAAGGGTCCTGCTGGTGCTGGATGCCGACCCGGAGCTGGCCTTGGCGCTGGAGCATTATGACGGATTGCTGCAAGAGAGTGTGCTTCTGTCCGGCCTTCGTTTTGCCCGGGAGGAAGGAATGGAGGAGTTTGCCATAGAGACTTATGGACTGCGGCTAAAATTGGAGTAGACCTCCATTTTCCGAAGCAGTAAAATCAGCTAATAGGGTTTTTATGAGAGAGACAGACAGATAGAATCGTTGATGGGAGGTTTGACGGATGATCAGGTTGGAGAGAGAGGATTACCGCAAGGCGGAGGAAGCGCTGCTCGGTTTGAGCATCAATACCATTTTTGCCCAAAGCGTGCTTCGGCTATGTGCAGATGGCGAGGTGTATGCGGACCGGGACACGGCTCCGGAGGCATTTTATGTGCTGCATCCCTATGGCATGGCGCTGCTGTTCGGAAAAAGAGGAAGCACGCTGTTTGAAGAGCGGCTGGCCAACCGGTTCACTAATGGGGACGGCAGCCGGTCCAGGCCGGAATGGCTGCAGGCTGATCCCGCCGGAGATTGGGACGGATTTATCGAAACGGTTATCCAAACCCATCAAACGAAGCTGGAGGAGGCAGGGCTGCCAACCGATGGGGACAGGGCGGTTTTACGAAATACCCGGGTTAACTTCCGCTTTAATCCGATTGCGTATGCGGAGACTAAGGAGAAGCATCTGCAGCGGGACCACAGGGTTGTGCAAACCACTGCCGAGCTGTTTCACCGACAGTCCGGCGCGGTAGTGCCCCGGTTCTTCTTCCGGAATGCAGAGCATTTTCTGGGCGAAGGGGTAGGCTTTACCGCTCTTCACGGCGACGAGCCTGCGGCCACCGCTTTCTCCGCTTACCGCAACGAACAGCAGCTGGAGATCGGCATCGAATCCACGGAAAGCTGCCGCGGCAAGGGATATGCCTTTGCGGTATGCTCCGCGCTGATCGATTACTGCCTGGAGAACAGTCTGGAGCCGGTCTGGTCCTGCCGCCTGGAGAACGCCGCCTCCCATCGACTGGCGCAGAAGCTGGGTTTTGAACCGACGGTTACCCTTCCCTATTACAGGCTGCCTGTTTAAGATAACGTTGAAGAAAAGGGGAGCGGGATTGGACAATTACAGCATGGTCAACAGCACCAGGGAGGAATCTGGCCAAAAAGATCGGGTAGCGGTCTGCTTGGCAAGGAAAAAGGAGCCGATCCGCGGCTCCTTTTTTGTGGGCGTTCCCGTCACTTGTCGGCGGATGGTTTGGCCTTTTCCCGCTTTCGTCGGGCGGGAAATATGCCGGTCAGCTGGCCCAACGTGGCGTTGGATGCCAGCTCCAGAGGAAATTTGGCGCTGCCGATGCGCTGGGAGGTGTAAATGCCGGTGTGGCCGGAGGCCAGATAGCTGATGAGACAAACCATAAACATATACAGCGCGCCTTGCGATCCAAACAGCTCAATCCCCATAATAAAGCAGGCGATGGGCGTATTGGCAGCCCCGCAAAAAACAGCGATAAAGCCCAGCCCGGCCAAAAAAGGAGCGGGAAGCTGGAGCAGGCCCGACAAGCTTTGTCCCAAGGTGGCGCCAATGGCAAACAGCGGGGTCACCTCGCCTCCCTGGAAGCCGGCGCCCAGGGTAACGGCGGTAAACAGCAGCTTCCAGGCGAAGGCCAGCACGGAGGCGCCGCTGTTGAAGGCATCCTGGATAAGCGGGACGCCCAAACCCAGATAATCCCGGGTTCCCGCTGCATAAACCAGCAAAATGACGGCAATGCCGCCAACGAAGCTTTTCAGCATCGGATTGGTGAAAAGCCGGGCGGACCATTTTTTGAAAAAATGGGTCAGCTCACTGAAGCTTAGGCTTACCAGTCCGAAGATCAACGCAGCCACGGCTACTTTCCCTGCCACTGCAAGCGAGAATTCCGGCACCATCCCCATGCTGTAATGCAAATGGGGCACCCCCCACAGGGCGGTGGTGGTCAGATGGCCTGCCAGACTGGCCACAAAGGCCGGCAGCAGCGCTTCATGGGAGATCAAGCCGATGGCCAGCACCTCCAGACCAAAAACCGTTCCTGCCAAAGGCGTTCCGAACACAGAGCCGAAGCCGCCGCTGATGCCGCAGATCAGGAGAATACGCCGGGTTGCCGGGGACACCCGCAGGAGCCGCCCGAAGCCGTCGGCCAGGCTGCCGCCCATCTGCACAGCTGTGCCCTCCCGTCCGGCGGACCCGCCGAAGAGATGGGTAATCAGAGTGCCGGCCAATACCAACGGAGCCATCCGCAATGGAACGGCCTCCTGACCGTCGTGGATTTGCTCCAGAATGAGATTATTGCCTTTGCCGCTGGTTTTGCCTATCTTCAGGTACAGGAAGCTGACCAGCGCTCCGCCCAAGGGCAGCAGGAACAGCAGCCAGCTGTGCTGCATCCGCAGATCTGTAACATAGCTTAACGCTGTAAGAAAAAATGCGGAGGCCGTGCCTGACAAGAGGCCCACTCCGCTGCCGAGAAGAAGCCATCTCCCCCAGGTGCCCAGCATGGCGGCGGGTTTTACCTTTTGCGATTGTTGCATGATTTCCCACGAGTCCTTCCTTGTTCAACACGGTTGATCCGATCACGAACATTTATCCAGTATAGCAAAAGCGATGGGGGAGTTAAAGAAGGGAATCCGCCGGCCCGATTGTCAGAGGCAGATGGGACATCCTTCATTCCATGCCATTTTGATATTAATGGATGAAGCGAGCAAACGCATACATTACCTATGCCTTCCCAATTTAAAGGAATGTGAGTGATGCGCGCCATGGATATCATTTGTTCGCAATGCAAGGAAAGGATACCGGAAGGGTCGTTGTCTTGCCGATATTGCGGAACAGTCGTGACAAAAACCGGGGGAACATTGCCTCTGGCAGCGGCAGCGGAAGCGGACAGTGCCAAGAAAAGGAGCTTGGCCGGAAAGCTGTGGATTCCTGCAGTCATCATTCTTGTGCTGGCAGTAGTGCTGGTTCTGGTCTTAAGATAATCCCCCGGTGAATGCCGGCTAAAAAACCAATTCAGCCAGGAGCCTTCCACTTTAGGGAGGCTCCCTTTATTATGGCTTTAGCCGGTTGAGCACGCGAAGCGTGGGAAACAAAAAACCACCTGCTATGCGGGT
>NZ_QMFA01000022.1 GCF_003285005.1 Paenibacillus sp. YN15
AATAGTACACTCAGTATCTCATGGTGTTCTACTCTTTTGAAGGTGGTCTCAGTTTGACGCTTACGTTGTAGGGAAGTAAGCAGTTTGTCGCAGACGGAGATCACGTCATCCTGTTCTTTGGGCGTATCAATGGTTTCACGTAAGTCCGCTTTGGGGTCACGGGATAACGCATTCAGCATTCGCAAAATGGCTGCAAGGGAATAATTGGCGCAGCGTAAAGCACGTATCATTTTCAGCCGCCTTATATCCTGATCGGAATAGACGCGGTATCCATTTTGCTTTCGTTTCACGGTCAACAAACCGTTCATTTCCCAATTTCGTAAGGCATCGATGGAGATTTGCAGAAGGTCGGCCGTTTCTCTTCTGGTTAAGCGAGCGTTGCTACGTTTCTGGTTTTCGCCAGACAATAACTTTTCTGCAATCGCAATCGCTTCTTCGGCGTTTGTTTGTTCGGTTTTTATTTGTTGGCCATAACGCTCCGTTAGATGAATGGCTTTGTCGAAATTTCCGGCAGATGAGGCTTTGATAATGGCAATGGCCTGCTTCCGCAGACCGTTTTGCAAAACCTCGACTTCCAGAGCCGTTCTGGCCAACTTAAGCTGTTCCACATGGAAATCTGTAAAAACGCGATATCCATTCGCTTTTCGCTCCGGTCGGGGGATAAGGCCAAGCTCCTCGTAAAGCCGCACCGTGTTTGGATGGATGCCAAAACGGTGCGCGATTTCTGCAGTTCGATACGTATTCATGAATTTGATCCCCTCCCCCCGCACGATATCATGATTTCATAAGCTTGGTGGTTTAATGGAGGGTTTTATTATAACGAATGAAAACAATGGGAACAAGAATAACCTTATATCCTGCGCTTGCCAGGCGAGTAATCTTCTGCCTGATCGATTTATATGAAAAGGGGAAGCGGATAATAAAGTAGCTTATTTTGTGAAGCCACTTTCTCGGTGCATTCGGCAAACGATGCAAGCGATTTGTATAATAAATCCGTTGCCGGCGGAGGCTATGTTACATCAAAATAGGCAGGTTGACCCTGACATTGTGTCATAGTGTAATATGAACGTTGTGGAGGTGAGGATATGAAAACGATTAAGCAAGTTTCAGATTTAACAGGGATCAGTGTGCGTATGCTGCATCATTACGATAAAATCGGATTGTTAAAACCAAGTGCTGTAACAGAAGCGAAGTACAGGCTTTATGACGACCAGGCTCTTGAAACCTTGCAGCAAATTCTATTTTTTAAAGAATTGGACATCCCTTTAAAAAAGGTGAAGGGAATATTGGCAAGCCCTCAGTACGATAAGGTACAGGCGCTCTGCAAGCAAAAAGAATTGCTTACGTTGAAGAGAGATCGCTTGGACGGACTGATCTCTCTCATTGAAAAAAAACTGAAGGGCGGGAACGAGATGAGTTTTAAGGAATTCGATATGAGCGAATATTTTAGCTTGTTGGAAACCTATAAACAGGAGCATGCGGACGAAATTGTTCGTTATTATGGCAGCGTGGATGAGTTTAACGAGATCCTTAAAGACATGCAATCCAATGAGCTGAAGATGGCGAGAATGGCAGTCAAACAATTCGGTAGTGTCGAAAATTATACGGAATCCATGAAAAACAACCTTCATCATTTGCCATCGCTTATGGAAGGATATCAGAGGATGAAGGAAAACGTAGATGATCATTTATCTTTCATGAATCAATTGACGAACAGATTGACGTCTGACTTAAGTAAAGACCCATGTTCAACAGAGATTCAGAACATTGTAAAAGAAATGGATGACCTGGCCAAAGAGCAACATGAAATGCTCAACATGGACATGGGTGAAAATTACTGGGGAGTTATGGCGGAGTTTTATTTAACCAACCCGGACTATATAAAAATCTATGATAAAAAGCATGGGAAAGGCGCATCGAAATTTATGGGGGCCGCTTTCAAATTTTACAGTGAGAGCAGTAACTAGAGCGTGAAGAAAAATATATATTGTCTTTCAAGGATCGTTTTTATTTTGGCAGGTTTCCGGGACTTGTAGCGTAGTATGCGCTGCAAGCTCTTTTTTGTCTAAAAGCGGCGAGTAACATAAAGTTGGCAAAATCATAAGCCCTCCGAAGGGCCGCTTACCCCATTATATAACCTCCAGTAGCTGCAGGATCAATCAGCAAGTGTAGTCGGTAGAGCATAACGTTATGAATTGAATGAAAACTACCCGATTTGCCCTCCAAAATGAAACGGATAGTAGAGGGAGTTTTTGTCCTTTCTGCGTTCATCCCAACTATCTTGAGAGGAGCATGTACATGAGACCTGCTTTTTTCCGTGACTCTGAACACGAAGCTTTCTATTACCGGATGCTGAACGAGTGTCGGAACGCTGACGGCTATCATCGCGCCTTGTTTTACACATTAGGGATTTCCAAGGATACCCGCGCGCACATTCACGACGTATTCGATTTCTCCAACAGAGGGATTAAACCGGAAGGCTTGTCCGCTCCGTGGCAGACCGGAAGCTCTGTTCGTACTTGTCAGCTTGCGTTCAATCTCTGGAATGGCTGGAGTCAGGCCGGAGCTGAACGGTACTCCACTCCGCACGAGCTCTTCGATTGCGGCTTTGCCCCTTACTTTATGGAAGCGATTCGTCTTCGATATCCCGAATATTGCAGACTTCAACTCCCTTCCGTCAAGCATAAAGCGGAACGCAGCCGATAGGCGGGGAGGGATTGGCATTGGGAAAGCTAAAGTCGAGAAGGTTCGTCAAGTCGATCAAACGCATCAACAAGCAGGTTCGTATTCTTCGGCGAGGTATAATCCGAAGGAACAACACCGTGCGTCACAAGGAGCAGGAGCCTCACCGTTCATCTACAGAGCAGATACAGGAGAACAATGATGCGAGAATACAGCAAGGGATAGGCAGTATCGTGCGTGTATCGGCGATAGCTGGCAGCTATCCAAAGGCGCTGGCTCCGTACCGTTCCGGCTGACCATTCGCATCCATCCGCCGACCAGAAATCGCAGACAAGTGTGCCGATCAGTTTGCAACGGTTGCCAGCTAACGGGAAACAAACACAAGTAGCCAGACGGCAGTCGCTGCGATTAATGGGTCAGACAGTCGTTCAACGCCTGCCCGAAAGGTCACCAGCCGGGAAAAAGAGGGTTGGACATCCAGCGGATAGAAACAAAGCTGACCACAGTGGAAAAAGGAAAGGAGACGCGCCGCGGCGGAGGTTTGCCGTTACGGCGGCTTCTCCCGTTTCGGTCAAGGTGAAAGGAACGATTCGCCAAAAGCGAGCTTTGCATACAGTAGCTCAGGCGATCAAGTTGGCTCCTCTTTCCTCATCAGGTGAAGGTCAGGCACGTAAGGAAGAAAAGAGCGCGCATCCGCAGAAACGAATGGTGCAGGCCGCCATGCAGGCACGGTATTCCATGCAAGCGGCGCGAGCAGTCACCCAGATGAATCTTCGCATGATAAAAATGCTTGTTCGAGCCACAGCGCTGTTAGTGAAGGGGATAGCTGCGATACTGGGAGTTAGCAGTAGTGCTATCATTCTGATGTGCATCATCATGATGTTCGCGGCGCTGCTCTCCTCCCCGTTTGCGATCTTCGTGGCAGATGAAAATTCAGAGCCGGGTACACAGAAATTATCCCTGATCGTAGACGAACTGGATGAACAATTTATGGCTCGACTCGAACAGGAACGTCAGGCGGCTGGCGAGGTAGGTCGCGTGGAAATGCATTACACGGGCAGCGCGGACAACAGCCGCATTGATAATTGGCCGGAGATATTGGCTGTATTTGCGGTCAAAACGTCCATGTTCACGGCAGGTCTTGACGTGGCAACGATGGATCGCCAGCGAGTCGAGATGCTGCAAACGGTCTATTGGGATATGAATCAGATCGATTCGCATGTGGAGACGCTGGAGCATACGGAAATGGTCGCCGTTGAGCAAGAGGATGGAAGCTTCAAGGAGCAGCCGATAACCGTATATGAACGTGTCCTGTATCTGTCGATTACAGCCCGGACGGCAGAGCAACAAGCGGCTCTCTATGAATTCAATGCGGAGCAGCGCGAGCTTACGGAAGAATTGTTGTCCGCCGCATTTCGCCCGATGATGCTTGCACTGCTTGGCAAAGACCAGCATACAGGCTTGTCATCGGGAGAGCTTGAAGCGATCCGAACGGATTTGCCAGCTGGTGTGCTTGGGAGCCAGGCTGTTGAATTGGTTTTGACTCGGCTGGGCGATCCTTACAGCCAGCTAAAGGCAGGACAGGGGAATTACACGGATTGCAGCTATCTCGTCCAGTGGGTGTATCAGCAATTGGAGATTGGTCTGCCAAGAACGGCGGCGGAGCAAGCGCGTTTTATTGTGGACAACGGTCTGACACTTACTGCTGATGAACTAACGGCCGGCGACTTGATCTTCTGGAGCTACGAGCCAAACGGGCGATTTATGGACATTACGCATGTCGGCATCTATGCCGGTAACGGCAAAGTCATTGACGCCTCCTCCAGTCGCTTGCAGGTTGTATATCGGAATGTATTCGACGCCGAGCTTCAAGTGATGTATGGCAGGCCATATGTTCAATTATAGCTTTTGAGTTAATTTAAGAAGGCGCGGAAAATGGATGAAAGAACAGGAAGAGGGGAATCCAAAATTTTTCCCTCTCCCTGTCCGAAATTTCCTGTATTTGTTTGCTCCCTCCGAAATGAATTCTCTTATTAGGATTCTCAGAGAGCATTTAATTCGTTCGAGAATGATAGAGAACGAAAGGTATTTATTTTTAAGCAGTGAGCTGTATCTTTTGCAACCAGAATTGGAAGTATTGATCCAATGAATGACGGATGTTATAGTGAAAATGACTCTAACAACAGTTATTCATGATAATAGATGACAATATTATAGGCGTCTCAATGTGCGACTATTATAATAACCTGATAATCTTAACATCTGAAAGAAGGGGTTTATATGAAAGGGCGAATAACAGCCTTTTTTAGTTACAGTTGGGATAATCCGCAGCATGAACAATGGGTTGTTGATCTTACGAACCGATTACGTACTGATGGCGGAATAGATGCTCATATTGACAAGTTTGAACTGTACGAAAAGACAGTTAATTTAAATCAAATGATGATTCAGGCAATGCGTGATTATGACTATGTAATTGTTGTTCTAACAGAAAATTATGCTACTAAAGCGGATGCGTTTACTGGTGGAGTTGGGTTTGAATCTGAGTTGCTATTACCGACGCTGCGTAGAAATAAAGATAAGATTATTTTAATAATGAGACATTCGGGGAATTACGAAGGAGTATTTCCTTTCCATATGCAGGACTACTATGCGATTGACTTTTCCAAAGAGGATCAATTTGAAAGCAAGTTACAAGAGTTGATACGCCGGATTTATAAAGCTAATCCTTATCAAAAAGCACCTTTAGGAGAAATTCCGCGATTTGATTTAAATGAAATTACACCACAAGCACCAGCCCAATCAGCAAAATCTTTGTTTGCAGACATTCAAATGTCCAATTTAAAGAAATACACTGATCTGGATAAAGAAGAGCATCTTAAGCAGAGTTATATAGAGATGAAAGATCTCTTCATTCAATTATTCGAGCATGTTCGGACACAAAGCCCCAATTTTATCTTTACTCTTGATGAGGATAGTAAGCAGAAATGTATGTTTAAGTTTTATGTAGATGGGCAACTGAAAACAGGGCTAAAAATGTGGATCGGTGGGTTTAGTCATTCATCTCCATCAATTAATTTTCATTATGGAACACATTCTTTTAATGATAGCTCAATGAATGAAATTATTTATAGTGAAGTTCAAAATGATACACTATCTCTTAGGATGACAATGAATTTCTATGATCGTGATGAATCGAAAACACCAGAGGCAATCGTTCGTACGACATGGAAAAACCATATTCTACCTTCCTTGAAAATATAATTATATAGGAATGATTCTTATGAATTCTTATCACTTTTTTATTGAGTGTGGAAAACAACTACAATCATTACTTGAAGTAACAGTTCCAATATAACGAAGAAGCAATATTTCTGAAGACAGACCGTGATGGTAATGAGCCAATAGTATTTGTTGTCCATAATCGATCTTTCATTGTAAATGGGACTGTTAATTTTTTTAACGACAATCCGGATGTTCAATTTACTGTCAGGAAGATTGGCGACATTGCTCAGAAAAATATTCAAATGAAGACAATATCTCATGGCCAATTGACGGCATATGGTAGGTTTAAAGAAATACATCTCGAATTAACCTTTCAGGACGGTACTCAACTCACCTTGAATAAGAATGATTTTGATATTCACAACAATTCATTCATTACTAGTGGAGAGTTCGGTGGAAGGATACACTCCCCAAGTCACCCGTTATCTCTATGACCACCAGTATGTGATCCTGGAAACAGACGCTGAAGACAGCCTATCGGTGCGGTACGTGCGAGGCATCACCTACATCTCGCGGACAGGGGGCTATAGGGGACGCCGCGGCCCCCCTCCCCCCGCCCCAAAGGGTAAGTTTTGGTGACGGCGGCGAAACATTTGAAGAATATGTTATAATGGTCCTGAAATGAGGGCGGGGCCATCCATCGCATAGGGTTTAGAAAAGGGGGTCAATGGATGAGATTGCTATTGGTGGACGATGAGCTATCAACCAGAGAGGGCCTGTTGAAATTTGTCGAATGGGGAAAAATTGGGATTGCTACAGTAAATATTGCAGGCAATGGCGAGGAAGCGTTGGAGCTGGCCCGCAGCCTCTCGCCGGACATCCTGATGACGGATATTCGGATGCCCAATATGGATGGCATTGAACTTGCATCGGAAATCGTGAAATCGCTTCCTTCATGCAAAATTGTGTTTATCAGCGGTTTTGCAGACAAGGAATACCTGAAATCGGCAATTCGCCTGAATGCCCTGGGCTATGTGGAAAAGCCGCTTAATATTGAAGAGGTGACAGATACCCTGGCCAGAGCGGTTCAAGCCTGTCTGAACGATAAGGAAAAGAAGGAATACGAACGGAAAGCCAGGGAAAGCATGGACAAGGGAATCCCGCTGCTCAAGCAGAAAATCGGCTCCGAGCTGGTGGCTGAAGCCAATGGGGCGAATGTTCTGAGCGAGCTTGAGGCGACAGGCTTTGACACTTCTTTTCCATGGCGGTATATAACCTTTGCGGTGAGGCTTAAACTAAAACCGGATCTGGAAACAATGGATACGGACAAGCTATCCCCTGAAAGGCTGCTGTCTGCTATTTTTTCCGCGGATAAGCTGTCCCCTGTTTTCTCCGGTTATAGCAACGGCGGTATTCTTATTCTTCATGCTGCCCTGAAAAGCGGCGGTGCCTCTGCAATAGCGGAGCTTGCGGAAAACATACGGGAGTATTTGGAGACTGAGGGCGATCATCAGGCTTTAGTATCCATCGGAGTGGGCAAGCCTGTCACGGCCATAAGGGAAATACAGATGTCGTTTAAGCACGCCATGGATGCCGTTCGGAGAACCTTTTTTAGCGGATACGGCTTTATTCTGAAATACACCGCAGAATCGGTCCCCTACAAGGCCGATTATGTTCTGATCGAGGAATTTTCCGACCGGCTCAACAAAGGGGATCGGGCCGAGGCGGTAAACGTGGTAAAAAGGGCCGTCTATCCGATGCAGCAGGCCAATAGCGCGGATATTGAGAAAATCCGGGTGTTCTTCCTCAAGCTTTTTATGACCCTGGAAACAGAGATGGATAAAAGAGGCCTGCAAAAAAATACAGTTATCGATGATGGCAATGATGAAAAAGCATTTATGGATCTGGATACGGTTGCGGAAATTTCCGACTTTCTTTTGGAGCGGACGAATCTGTTTTTTGACATTATTGAACAAAAGCAGCAGGTTGGAAGCTCTTTGTACGATATCCAGGAATACATCAAGAAAAATTACGGCGACAGTAATCTGTCGGTAAAGTCAATTGCCGAATACGCCAATTACAGCCATTACCACTTATGCTACATGTTCAAGAAACAGGCCGGGACAACAATTAACAACTATATCACCCAAATCAGGATGGAAAAGGCCAAGGAGCTGCTGAAGAATAAAACGGTGAAGCTATATGAAATTTCCAAAAAGGTAGGCTACAGCAATCCCAACTATTTTGTAAAGCTGTTCAAGAAGGTTGAGGGATGTACTCCCACCGAGTTTAAGGAGAAATACTACTGATGAGAATGAAGCTCTTATCGTATTCCTCTAATGTCAGGCGTGCCTTTGTTGGATTTGTAAACAATGTGAGCATGAGGAAGAAGCTGTTTGCCACATTTTTCATTTTTATGACCATTCCTTTTGGCGCATACATTACGTATAGCTACAATCAAAGCACCCGCGCACAGGAAGAACAGATGGTTTACTCTGAGGAGAGGGCATTCGAACAAGCGCTTTCGCTTATTAACTATAATGTCCTGAACATAAACAGAGCCATGGAATTGACCATAATGGACGAAACGATTCTCGCGGTACTGGACAGATCGGTGCAGGATTCCTATTCGACCATTGACCAGATAAGGGACTTTTTGAAGCTAAAGGATAAGGTTATCTCTCTGGAAAAAAGCCAGGATGTGAGCAGGATCAGAATCTATATCAAAAACGGCCTGCTCTTTTCCTCTGAAAATCAGAGTTTCTATGATATGGAGAAGGCCCAAAAATCGGTTTGGTACCAAAAGCTTCATTATTCCAGTCTGGTTTCCTTATGGTGTCCTCCTTCGTACATGACCGATGAGGATGGAAAGTCGGATAGCCTCATAGCCAATGTAAGAATACTGAAAAACCCGACAAACTACAGAGAAGATATTGGTATTCTAAGAATCGATATGGAGGAGCAGCGAATCGGAAAAATTCTGGCCGATGCCAAGGTGATCCCCTCCTCCCAGGTAGCCATTGTGAACAGTGCTGGCGATATCGTGAGCTCCACCGATGGCTTCGAAGCCCTCTATGCAGGCGCCTTAAAAAAGGATTTACTGGAATCGGTCAAGGGCAAGGAGAGGGAAGTATCCCATGCCTGGAAAGGAGCCTTGAACGGAGAGACCTATTTGCTCCAATCCTCCAGCATACCGGGCAACGATTGGACGCTGCTGTCCATGTCTCCCTACCGGGATATTATTACTATCATGGATAAGCTGAGAAATGAAATGATTATGCTGCTGATCGGGTGCGTTGTTCTTGCCTATCTGATATCCAATTTCATCTCATACAGCATTACAAAAAGAATATTGAAGCTGATGAAGCAAATGAACCGGGTAAAGAGCGGCGATCTCCAAGTGCATGCCATGGAGTTTGGCAAGGATGAAGTGGGTGTGCTGAGCAATACCTTCAATTACATGGTGCTGCAGATGAAGAGTTATATAGAGGAGAAGGAACGGTTGGGGAAGGAGATTAAAAACTCCGAGTTCAGGGCGCTGCAGGCCCAAATTAATCCCCACTTTCTGTATAATACGCTGGAATTGATCCATTGGAAGGCCATGGAGCATCAGGCTCCCTCTGTAAGCGCGATTGTTCAGACCTTGGCCAAGTTCTATAAGCTGAGTCTGAGCAGAGGCGATGAAATGATCCCTATTTTTGATGAAATGGAAATTGCGCGTTCGTACGTCCGGATACAGAATATGCGGTTTAAGAACTCCATTCAGCTTGTGGAGGAAAATATGGAGGAGCTGTATGAATACAAGATCCCCAAGATTATTTTGCAGCCTCTGGTTGAAAACGCCATTCTTCATGGAATCAGGAGAAAGAAAGAAGAGCAGGGAATGATCCTTGTAAGGGGCAGCATGGATAACTGTTGCATCTGCATTGAGGTGATAGATGACGGAGTGGGCTTTACTCCCGAAAGGCTCGCGGAGGTAAAATCCGGTCAGTATGAAAGCCACCGCAACGGCAGCGGGTATGGCTTGAAGAATATTGACAGCAGGCTGAGGCTTCAATACGGAGAGCAATTTGGGCTTGAAATTCAAAGTGTCCTTCATGAAGGCACCCATTGTTATGTACGGATACCGCTTTTTAAGGGTAAAGAATTGTGATCGAACACCACAATTTTTTACCCTTTTTCGCAATTATGGCCTCTTTTTATATTTGCTCCTGATGCTAATATGAATAGCATAAAGAAGAATCACGGAAAGGAGCAACAGGAGTCCAATGACAAATCCCGAAATAAAAACAACAAAGCGGGGCTTCTTATTTGAGTTAAAAAAGAATAAGACATTGTTTCTAATGGCACTGCCGGTACTTTTATATTTTTTCATTTTCCACTACTTGCCCATGTCTGGGATTATAATTGCTTTCAAGGAGTACAACTACAGAGACGGTATTTTCCTTAGCCCTTGGGCGAGAATGAATGGGTTTGAAAATTTCCGATTCTTTTTTGCATCCGGTAAAGCGTGGTCAGTCATCAGGAATACGGTCAGCTTTAATCTCATTTTTATGATTGTAAGCCCTTTATTTTCGATGGCTGCGGCCATTATGATCGCTGAGATATCCGGGAGAATGTTCAAGAAAGTCACTCAGACGATGATGTTTCTGCCGTATTTTATCTCATGGGTTGTTGTAGGAATGTTTATGTACGGTCTGTTCAACTATGAATATGGAATGTTTAATTCATTGATGGCGTATTTCGGTTTAGATCCGGTGGATGTGTACTCCAAACCATCTCTGTGGTATCTCATATTGCCCCTCGTCAATGTCTGGAAAGGGATTGGTTACGGAAGTATTCTGTATCTCGCCGCCATTATGAGCATGGATCAGGAATGCTTTGAAGCTGCCAAGATTGATGGCGCCAATGTATTTCAGAAAATATTTCATATCACCATTCCCAATTTGATGCCGACCTATACGATCCTGATGCTTTTGGCCTTGGGCAGAGTGTTCAAGGGGAACTTTGAGGAGTTTTACAATCTGGTTTCCAATGTGCCGACGCTGATGGAGCATACCGATGTGATTGACACCTTTGTGTTCAGAAGCTTGACGCAAAGCTCGGATTTTGGCATGGTATCGGCGGCGTCGGTGCTTCAGTCGGTATTGTGCTTTGTCGCCATTGTGACGGTAAATTCCACTCTGAAATATTTTAAGAGTGAAAACACTTTATTCTGAGGGGCCAATCAAATGGAGATCAAACGAACCAAAGATATGATTGTATTTAATATCCTGTCCTACACGTTTATCACCCTTGCTGCCATCGGTTGCTTGCTGCCGTTCCTGATGGTGATATCCAACTCCTTTAATTCAGAGGCAATGGTGATCAGACATGGTTTTAGCATATTGCCCAGAGAGTTCTCAACCGAAGCTTACGGAATGATTCTGGTCAATTGGGAGAGAATTGTAAGAGCATATGGCGTTACCGTATCGGTTACGGTTGTGGGAACGATTTTCTCGCTCTTTCTCTCCTCCATGTTCGCTTATGTCATTTCCAGGAAAGAATTCAAGTACCGGAATGTGTTATCCTTCTATGTTTATTTTACAACCCTGTTCAGCGGCGGATTGGTGTCCAGCTATATATTCAATGTGAACTACCTGCATTTAAAGGATACGCTGCAGGTGCTGGTTCTGGTTCCGATGTTTACGGTTTTCAATATTTTGATCCTAAGAAGCTTTATCTCAGGCAGCATCCCCGATTCGCTTCCGGAATCAGCCCGATTGGATGGGGCCGGAGAGTTCACCATCTTTATCCGGGTGGTATTTCCCCTTTTGAAGCCGGCATTGGCGACCATTGGATTATTTACCGCATTGACATATTGGAACGACTGGAGCACTGCCATGCTTTATATCAATGATCATAAGCTCCATTCGCTGCAATATGTGCTGTATCAAATGTTCCAGAACATTAAAGCGATGATGATCATGAGCGAGCAGATGATGTCCATGCCATCGGCAGAGCTTCCGGCAGAAACCTTCAAGCTTGCCATGACGGTAGTGGTCACTGGCCCCATTGTGCTGCTGTACCCGTTTGTGCAGAAATACTTTGTTTCAGGAATTACCATTGGAGCTGTTAAGGGCTAATCGCCTTAACATATAGGGATAACATAAAAGGGAGGATTTGTATGAAAAAGATGAAAGGAAAGACGCTGCTTACCGTATTGGCAGGCGCAGTGACGGCTTCAATTGCTGTAACGGGATGCAGCTCGAGTCCGAAGACCAGCTCCAGCCCCGCACCGACCGCCAGTGCTCAAACGGCCGCAACGGGAAAACCGGCCAGTGATATGCCGGACACCTCCAAGCCTTTGGTGCTGAAAGGGTACACTATTGCCGGCAGTGTGCCGCCGCTGTGGGAAGAAGTGCAGAAGGAAGTCAATAAAATATTGTCCCAAAAGATCAATACTACCATTGAAATGACAATTATTCCTACAGGTGATGCCAAAACCAAGCTTCCGATGGTGAATGCCTCGGGAGAGCAGTATGACTTTATGTTTGTCGCGAACTGGCTGGCCAATTACGCTCCGGAAGTGTCCAAGGGCGCGTATGAGGAAATTACCGAAGAGAAGCTGCAAAAGCTGATGCCTCGTTATTCGAAGGCGGTAGACAAAGCCAATCTTGAGGCGATGAAGGTCAATGGCAAGCTGTATAGCATACCGGCGACCACTGCTGCGGTCAACCCGACAGGAATTGCCATCCGGAAGGATTTGAGAGAAAAGTACGGTTTGGGTCCCATTAAGAGCAACGCCGATTTGGAAGCCTACATGCAAGCGGTTGCAAAAAATGAAAAGGGCATGATTCCTTACAATTTGAGCAAGGTGGAGGCCACCACAGGACTGTTTGATCTGTTCTTCACCGAATACTTTGGAGATTTTATGCTTAGTGCTCCCGGTATGGTTTCCATTCAGTCCGCTTATGAGGATGAAACAGGAAAGGTTTACAGCCAACTGGATCAAAAATATAATGAGGCTTTCAAGAAGACAGCCGTCAAGATGAAGGAGCTGTACGACAAAGGATATTTCCCGAAAAATCCTTTCGGAAATGAAATTCGTTCCGGCGAATCGCAGATCCAAGGAAAATCGGCTGTGGCGAGATTGAACCTGACGGACTTTGCCGTTAACTATGTAAAAGCCAAGGGCAACAACTTTGAACTGGAGTATTATCCGCTGGAATCTGCCAAAGGCCGGGTATTGAAGCCGGTAGCAGGGCAAGGGGTGGCCATCAAGGCGGGCAACAAGAATTTGGACCGTGTTCTGATGGCCTTGGATTATATCTATGAAGAGCCTGCCATCGTCGAAATGCTGGAGTATGGCCTGGAAGGCAAGAGCTTCGTCGTGAACGCAGAGGGCAAAATTGATTTTCCTCAAGGGGTTAATGCGGCAAACTCGCCGTATTCGCAAGGCGCGGTTGCATTCTGGTTCTCTGACAATGCTTTTAAAAAGCCAATGGCGTCATGGCCGCAGCAAAAGATTGATGTGGAAAAAGAATATGCCACCAGAGCAGTATCTCCGGTGCTGAACAGCTTGAGTCTGAATGTCGACAAGATCAAGACAGAGATCGCCTCTGTCAGAGGGATTGAGGATCTTGAAGGCAACTCCTTACGAGTAGGCATGGTGGATAACGTCGACACGATGATGGATACCTATCTGAAAAAACTGAAGAGCGCCGGATATGAGAAGATCGTTACGGAAGTGAAAGCGCAGGCAGAGGCCTTTTTGAAGAAGTAATACTTGAAGGAGTAATATTCGGAGAGAACCGTCGATAAAATCCGACGGTTCTCTTTGAAAACGAGGGAGAACCGGCAATGAGTCAGAAAAAGATGAATTTCGTATTTTTCTTTCCCGATGAAATGAGAGCCTCCAGTGTATCCTGCTATGGAAACAAGACTGTGCAGATGCCTAACTATGACAGACTGGCCAAGGAAGGGGTGCGCTTTGAAAGCTGCATTGTGCAAAATCCGGTCTGCTCTCCTTCCAGATGCAGCCTGATGACTGGCTTGTATGTGCACAATATGGGGCATCGGACCTTGTGGCATTTGCTGCGGCCGCATGAACCCAGCCTGTTCAGGTATCTGAAGCAGGCCGGCTATGATATTGCCTGGTTCGGCAAAAATGATCTGTACTCCCAGGAGTATCTGGACGAAATTTGCGATGATATTGAAGAGAAGCGCGGAGGCTACAAGGCTGGTCCCTCACGAAGATCGGGACGGGTATACGGCGGAAGCAATCCGTACTCCTTCGAGGACCCGAGATATTATTCATTCCTCTATGATCCTATTAAAGAAGAGGGAGAAGGCATCACCTTGGATGAAAATATTGCAAGGGCTGTTGATTTTCTGGAGAGCAGAAGGTCGGACGACAAGCCCTTTATGCTCTATTTGCCAACAACCATGCCGCATCCTCCCTATAACGCGCTGGAGCAGTTCCACAACATGTGCGATCCCGCCAAGCTGATGGACGAGATTATAGGGGACAGCGAGGCAACCGGGAAACCCTCCTTTGTTGATTTGATCCGCAAGTACAGAAGATTGGATCAATTGGACCCTGAATTTTTTGCCAAAGTCTATGCAGTATATCTGGGCATGAACAGCTATACCGATCTGATGCTGGGGCAGCTGCTGGAGACGCTGGACCGCACCGGACTTTCGGAGAACACTACGGTCATTGTCTCTTCAGACCATGGGGACTGGGCAGGCGATTACGGCTTGGTAGAGAAATGGCCCAACGCCATGGATGATGATCTGGTGCGTGTGCCGCTGATTATCCGGTCTCCTGGAAACAAGGCAGGCCATGTGGTAGAGGAGCAGGTAGAGCTGTTCGATGTTATGCCCACGATTATGGAATTGGCGGGACTGGAAGCAGACCATACGCACTTTGCGCGTTCGGCGGCACCGCAGCTCGGGGGTGAGCCAGGCGACCCTCATAGAGCAGTGTTTGCCGAGGGGGGATATGACCTGCACGAACCGCACTGCTTTGAAGGCTTCGTCGGCAGAGGGGATCAACTGCGGGACCCGGAGTTTATCTATTACCCCAAAGCGCTGCAGCAGCAGGAGCATCCCGACAGTATCTGCCGCACAGTTATGATCCGCACCTTGACCCATAAGCTGGTAAAACGCACTTCGGGCGAACATGAGCTTTATGATCTGCAGCAGGACCCGAAGGAGCTGGAGAACCGGTACAACCAGGCCGAATATGCCGGTATACGCGCCGAACTGGAGTCCAGGCTATTGGAATGGTATTTGAAAACCTCGGATGTTGTTCCGCGGGACGACGACAAGAGGCTGTTTTGAAGCTGAAATTGAAGGATGTAGAGGAGGATAACGATGGTTGCAATGAAAAAAGGCTTGACCATGCTCTGCCTGTTTGCAATGCTCTGTACCACGTTGTTTTCGGCAATTCCTGCATTGGCGGCGCCCCAATCGGGAGGAACCAGCGCTGTCAGGATGGAGATAAAAACAACTCCTGCACCCTGGAAGCCTTTCCTTCAGGCGGTAAGTACGACAGTTCCCGGCGAAACCTTTCAGGCGTCCTTCTGGATGAAGGGAACGGGCAAGGTTACGGTACGGATGCAAAATGCCGGAGGCAGCACGAAGTATACTGAGCAGGTGCTGGAGGCAACCGGTACCTGGACAAAGTATGAATTGCCGGAGGTTGCCGTGACGGGGACAGATGGTATTGCCATCTGGGTTTTTGGCACTCATATAAGCGATATTCTGATGGATGATTTCTTCCTGGGCAAAAAGGGAAGCGAACAAAATCTTTTGGCTAATCCAGGCTTTGAGGAAGGGTTTCTCAAATGGGGAGGCGCAGCCTTAACTTGGACTGATCCGGTTTTTTTATGGATTGACTCTGAGAATGGACGTGTTTCCCAGCCTGACCCTGGACCCGGACCTGGCCCGGACCCCGATCAGAAGGCCAGCGCCGTCAAAATGGTGATAACGGGATCGCCGCCCTGGAAGGTGTTTAGCCAGGCGATAACGGGCACCGTCACCGGAGACACCTATCAGGCGTCCTTCTGGATGAAGGGAACGGGAAGCGTTACTGTGCGGCTGATGGACAGCAGCGGCGCAAATCAGTATATTTCCTCGGTTTTTTCGGCTACGGATCAGTGGACCCAATATCAGCTGGGGCCTGTTGCCGTGGGCGCGAACGGGCTTAGTCTTATGGTTTTTGGCTCCCACGTATGCAATCTTCTGATGGATGATTTCTTTGTGGGAAAGGCAGGCGACACAGTCAACCTGTTGACCAACCCGGGGTTTGAAGAGGGTCAAACCGGTTGGGGAGGAGGGGGCTGGAATCATACTCCGCCATATTTGAGCATCGATACCGTGAACGGGCGTGTGGTGGAACAGCTGGAGAGCAACGGGTTTATTGATGAACTGAATGACAGCTCACAGATGTTTGACTACATAGCCAATCAAGCGAAATATGCAGTTGCGTTTCTCGGCGCCTCCCCGAAGGACTTTAGAGGGGATACCAAGCGGCTTATATTGAAAAGTGGTCTCCAGCCTGGAAAAGAAGGATATGTGGTTTATCATGCCGATTACGATATTGAATCTTTTTACACGGAAGTGTTCTATAAGCCTGACACAGAGGTAAAGGATATAACGGTTTCGGTTTCGGCGGATAATATCAATTATTCTCCCGTGACATTGGACAAATTGGATGATGGAGGCAGCTGGAAACGGATTTTGTACAGCGCTTACAGCATGCCTATCGAAAATGCCAGATATATCAAGGTGGTATTCCCGCCGGTTCTGGAGGGGTATAACAATCAGGACATTCAGATTTCCAGAGTTGTTGTCAACCTCAGTACGCCTTACGTAACCGCCTCCGGGGATGAAACCACAGGGATCACCCTCTCCACAGCTGCTGCAAATGCGAAAATCTTTTATACATTAGGGGGCAGTTCGCAGGAGATCGAATATACCGCTCCTATTCCGGTGGTGGGCAATACCATCATTAATGCATATGCGAAAATAACCGGCAAGGAAAAGAGCATTACCCGCAGATTCAGCTATGTTTCGCAAGCTGCAATCAAAGTGGATAAATACGGCCAGGTGAAGAGCGCCGACTTTGCAGGCAAGGTAACCAGCGATCAGGAATTGCTGGATGATGTGGCGGCAGATGCGGCATATTACAGCGCGTTGAGTCCGCCTGCCAGAGATCGTTTCGGCGGACTTCCGGGAAGCGGAGCGGCGCATGGACTGGAGGCCAAAGGATTTTTCAACATCCAAAGGATCGATGACAAATACGTGATGGTAGACCCTGACGGCAATCTGTTCTTCAGCTTGGGCAGCACCGGCATTGGCAACACAGGGGAAACCTTTACCCGCACCGATACGAGAGAGCATATGTATGAATGGCTTCCGGCCAAAACAGACGAAGGCGGCAAATATGCCACGGCGTTCCGTAATAACGACGGCTTTTCATGGTATGTGGCCAACTTGATCAAAAAATATAACAAACCGTTTTCAGAGCCTGATTATTACAGTCAAAGTGTGGAACGCTTCAAAAAATGGGGCTTTACCAGTGAAGGCGCGTGGTCAAGAAACCCGCAAATGGGAGAGAACGCGGACAACTTCCCGCAATATGGTTTTGTGTATTTGCCGACGGATACGAAATACTACGTAAGCAATGCCGACTGGAAGCTGCTGGATGTCTATCGTGATGATGCGGCTGACGTCATTGCCAGCAGTCTGAAGGCCTATAAAGTTGATACCCTTAAGAATGATCCGTGGGTTATTGGGTGGTTCTTTGGCAATGAATCCAAATACCAGCAGTTTAATACAGCCGTCACAGCGGCGAATGCCGCCAATAGCGCTACCAAGCAGGCATTGATGACCATGCTGGAGGCCAAATACCGGAATATTGCCGCACTCAATGCAAGCTGGAAAACGGATTATGCAAGCTTCACGACTATGAGGAACGCCGGCAATCCAATTAAAACGAATGAAGCCTATGAGGATATGCTGACGTTTTTGGAGCAATATCTGGAAAAATACTACTCTACCGTATATGAGGAATTCCGCAAGCTGAATCCTAACCATATGCTGGTGGGAGACCGTTACTTGATCGCCCCCATGAACAATGCGGATATCCGCAGGGTGATCAGCAAGGTCGCAGGCAAATACCTGGACGTATTATCCTACAACTACTATACCGGCGAGCCGGATATGGAAAGATTGCAGGAGATAACTGAGCTGGCGGGTAAGCCGCTCATGTTCACGGAATTTCATTATGGCGAACCTACCCATGGACTGAACGGCGGAATCAGAGTGGTTGCCAATGAAGATGAGAAGGGAAAGGCGTACCGAAATTATGTGGAGAAAGCAGCGGCTTCAGGACTTGTAGTGGGCACCCACTGGTTCACCTACCTGGATCAGGCAGCGACAGGACGTTATCTGCAAGGATTTAACGGAGAGGCTTATGGCATAGGCATGATTGACGTAACGGATCGGCCGTACAAAACGATGCTGGGCCATGTCATGGACACCAACTACAGAATCTATGATCTGGTGCTTGGCAATGTGGAGCCTTACAGTTATTCGACGGCGCCTGATAAGCCTTCGGATCAGACGGTTGATATTGCAAAGGCGGCATCCCCCATTGTCATTGACGGAGAGAAGGATGCGGCATGGCCGGCAGGTGGAACGCTTGGATTGGATGCAAGGCACCAGATTGCGGGACTGGTCAATGGCAGCGTATCGGCAGACATGGACTTGGCGTGGGATAACGACAATCTGTATGTATATGCCTGCATAAACGATGATACGCCGGGTTTGAACCCCTATCCCATTGAAGGCAATGCCAGCCGGGGGATAGATTGGATCTGGAATGGCGACGCCCTTGAGTTGTTCATAGGTCCGGAAGAACTGGAAGCCAAAGGTCAGTTGCGGGAAAAGGATTCACAAATCATTATCAGCGCCAAAGGCCTTTACTACTGGTATAACTACAACAAAATTGAGCAGCCCGGCATTGATGCCGCTGTCAAGATTGATGAAGAGAATCAAGTGTATACCATAGAAGCGGCTATTCCACTGGAGTCACTCGGACTGGAAAATGTTGCGCCCGGGCGGAAGCTCCGTTTTGATGTGGGCTTTGACAATGGGGATGGAGAAAAAAGAATCGCCCAGTATTTCTGGAACGGTGTAGAAGGAAACGCCCAGAACCGGGATAAGTGGGGAACGGCAACGCTGGTGGATACGACAGCGCCGATCCAAAACAGCTTGCTTGGGATCACGGCGCCGACAGCCATTACGGGACTTGCCAACGGAACGGCCAAGACGGCGGCGGCCTTGGGATTGCCGGACACGGTAGCGATAACCACCAGCGAAGGAAGCGTCAGCGCGGCTGTATATTGGGATGTGGAGCAAGCGAATTATGATCCGGCCCGCAAGGATCAACAGACCTTTACCGTAAACGGCACAGTACAGCTTCCGGCCAATGTGGTAAACGACAATAATATACCGTTAACTGTAAGTGTTGAGGTTACGGTGAATGCAGCGGCGACGGGAACTCCAGAAACACCCGATACACCGGATACGCCGGAACCGCTGCAAGGAACAGGAACTGGCGTTCTCGGCACCGGTCTCCCTGATCAATCAGGTCTTGGAACCATTGCCGTTAAACCGGTGTTGGACGCCAATCGAATCGCCAATGCGAGCATTCGGGCAGAGGACTTAAAGGGCAAGTTCGCAGAGGTTGCTCCGGATGCCCAGGGGAAAAGGACGGTAACCATTGAGCTTAAAGGGACGGTCAATGCCAATGGGTACGCGGTACAATTGCCTAAGGATTACGTTGCAGCGGCTCAGGGTGACACGAAAATTAAGGTTGCAACCCCTCTGGGCACCGTGTCCCTGCCGCGCAATCTGCTGTCGGCCAAGGACGCGGTGGATGTGAAGGACATCCAGGTACAGATCAGTAAAGCCGACCTGGCGTCCGGCGGTGTCCCGGGAGACGCTGCGGCTGTGGAAATCGTCCTGCTGCTGGACGGGAAAGCAAAACCATGGAGCAATGCGGGAGCGCCTGTCGGGATTTCGATTCCATATAAGGCGGAGAAGGGGAAGGATACAGACTTCTATACCGCCTTCATGAGACAGGCCGACGGCACCATGTCGCCGGTAGGGAACTCCAGGTATGACAGCGAAAAAGGAATAGTTGTCTTCACAGCCGACCAACCGGGAACCTATGTGGCCATGTACCACAAACAGACCTTTGAGGACGCGGCAATGCTCGACTGGGCGAAGCATGCTATTGAGGTAACGGCCTCCAAGGGAATTATGGAAGGCCTGCAGGCCAATCAGTTTGCGCCCAAGGCGGCTATCACAAGAGCGGAGTTCATAGCAAGTCTTATGAAGACGCTGGGAATGACAGCCGAGGTGAAGGCAAACTTCGCGGATGTGGATGGTCAGGACGCCAATGCCCGGTGTATCGGAATAGCCAAGGCTCTCGGAATTGCTCAGGGCGTAGAAGAGGACCTGTTTAAGCCTGAAGCGATTATTACAAGACAGGACGCCATGGTGCTGACAGCCAGGGCACTGCAAAAGGCAAATCTGTTGAAGGCGTCCGAAGACAGCACGACATTAAGCAAGTTTGTTGACAAGGAAGCCATCAATGGATATGCAGTTGACAGCATAGCCGCCCTGCTGAAGGACGGTATCGTATCAGGCGCGGGAGAAAACATGAATCCCCAGGGAATCCTGAACAGAGCTGAAACGGCTGTGATGATCTACAATATCATTCGTAAGTAGCAGTCAATCGCATAGCCGGAATGGCGGAGCAGCCCCCAACGGGTCTGCTCTGTCGTTCAAACGGCTACATGAACAAGGAATTGCAAAATGATTGGAGGAACCCCTATGTTAAAGCCGATTACACAACAGCAACGTGAAAAAATTGCGAGATATATATCTGAAATGACCTGGCAGGACAAGCTTTCACAAGTCCAATGCATCATGGGAAGCTTCCGGACGACGGAGGAAATTAAGGAAGCGGCAGCAAAGTGGAAAGTAGGCTCGGTTTTCATTGGCAACCAAACCAAGGAACGGTTCCGGGAAATTGCCGACGCGGCCAAGGACGCCGATGTTCCGGTTATCATCTGTGCGGATTTGGTGCATGGCGCAGGGTCCAGAATGTTCGGGGCTACGGAGTTTCCGCATTATTTGGCATGTGCTGCTACGGATGTGGAAGATTCCATGAAACAGATGGGAGAGATTACGGCGCAGGAGGGCCGCGCCTATGGCGTACACTGGACCTTCGGTCCTGTAGTGGATTTATGCCTGGAGAAGAATAATCCCATGATGCATGTTCGGACTGCCGGAGACGATACCCAGCGTGTGCGCAGGATGAGCAAGGCCTTTGTGGAGGCAGTCCAAAAGGAAGGACTGATGGCCGCTACCGCCAAGCATTTTCCGGGAGACGGGGCCGACGAGCGGGATACCCACATTACAACCCTGATCAACGGCTTAAGCAGAGAGGAATGGGAGCAGAGCTATGGGCTTATCTGGAGGGAGATGATCGATTCCGGAGTCATGGCGATTATGGGCGGGCATATCGCGCTGCCCTTCATTGATCCTCAATACGAAGAGGAAGCGCTCCGGTATAAAGGGCCCCGCCCAGCTACCCTCAGCAAGGCGATACAGCTTGATTTTCTGCGGGGAGAATTGGGCTTTGACGGTTTGATCGTATCCGATGCCCTGAATATGGTCGGGTTTGGCGCCCATATTCGCCGGGAGGAATACGGTTGGCGGCTGCTGGAGGCCGGAAGCGATATGCTGCTGTGGACAGATCCCGTCCAGGACACTCCATTGATGCTGGAAGCTATGGCTAACGGCAAACTGACGGAGGAACGGGTAAATGATGCCGTCCGGCGGGTGCTTGAATTAAAAGCAAGGGTAGGCTTGCTGGATGGGGAAGAAGCGTTTCCGGGGCTGCCGGAAGAAACTCTGGCGAAGAACAAGGACATTGCCCAGAGGGTTGCCGACCGCAGCATCACTATCGTCAGAGATGTATTCAGCTCGCTTCCGATGAAAGGTCTGAAGCCGGGGGCCAAGGTATTGACCGTCACGGCCCAGTATGAGGAAGGATACCGGAATAAGCGGGATGAAAAGGATTTGGTATTCATTGACGAGGAGCTGCGCAAGCGCGGCTTCCAGGTGGACCATCTGCTGAATCCCGGAGAGGGCAAGCTGTCCGACCAAATGAAGGAGCAATATGACGCTATTTTTATCAATATTAAATACACGCCCAGGTACGGAAGTGTGCGGTTATACGGGGAATCCTTCCACATGTTTAAAGGCTCCTGGTGGGTGGAAAATCCCAAAGTCGTCTTCACTTCATTCGGAGATCCCTACAAGCTGTACGACTTGCCGTCCCTTCATAACTATATCAATGTCTACAGCAATTGCGAGGTCTCCCAGCGGGCGGCTGTGAAGGTCTGGCTCGGAGAAATCGAAGCGGCAGGGAAGTCGCCGGTGAACCTGGATAATTAGAAGATGTGAGGGATGGAGATATGGGCGAGGGTTTATCCGGCTTGCGGGCTGTGTTGTTCGATTTGGACGGCGTGGTGGTGGATACGGCAAAATATCACTATCAGGCATGGAAAAGGATTGCGGAGGAAGAGAATATTTATTTTGATGAAGAGATCAATGAACGTCTCAAGGGTGTCAGCAGAATGGACAGCCTGAATATTCTAATGGAGAGGAGAACAAGAGAATACACGGAAAAACAGCTAGAGCAGCTGGCCGACAGAAAAAACGGATATTATGTAGCCTTTTTAAATCAAATGGCGGCCGGTGATATTCTGCCGGGAGTGATGGCCTTTCTTTCGGAGCTGAAGCATTGCGGCATCAAAACGGCTATTTGCTCTGCAAGCAAAAATACCGATACCATCCTGGAGAGGCTGAATATATCGCCGTTGTTTGACACGGTTGTTTCCGGTCTTGATGTGGCCAGATCAAAGCCTGATCCCCAGGTTTTTCATATAGCCGCCCAACGGCTGGGGGTTCCGGCGGAGCAATGTCTTGTGATCGAGGATTCGGCCGCAGGGATTGAAGCTGCCGCTCTGGCGGGGATGAAGAGTATCGGGATTGGCCGGAAGGACAGGCTGGGTCAGGCCGGCAGTGTGATTGCCTCTACGGAGGAGCTTTGTCTTGCCCTCACCCGGCGCTTGTTTTGACCGTTTTTTACATTGGAATAGGGGGAGAAAAGCATGAAGGCCATCATGGTGATGTTCGATACGTTAAACAGACATATGCTGCCGCCTTATGGCTGTGATTGGGTCCATGCGCCAAACTTTCAGCGGCTGGCGGAGAAGACGGTTGCCTTCGATAATTGCTTCATCGGGAGTATGCCCTGTATGCCCGCAAGAAGAGAGCTGCATACGGGCAGGTATAATTTTCTTCACAGAAGCTGGGGGCCTCTGGAGCCCTTCGATGATTCCATGCCGGAAATCCTGAAGCAGAACGGGGTTTATACCCATCTGGTCAGCGATCACTACCACTACTGGGAGGATGGGGGAGCCACCTATCATTCCCGTTATAACACCTGGGAAAGCTGCCGCGGGCAGGAGGGAGATCCCTGGAAGGGAGAGGTGGGTGATCCGGAGCGGATTGAACAGCTTGGCAAGGCCGAAGGAGCGTTATGCCGCCAGGACTGGATAAACCGGAAATATATGAAGGATGAACAGCAGCAGCCCCAGGCGAGAACGTTCGAAGCGGGAATGGAGTTCATCCGGACTAACTATAAGGAGGACAACTGGTTTCTGCAGATTGAAACCTTTGATCCCCATGAACCGTTCTTCACACAGCAGCAATATAAGGACCTGTATCCCCATGAATACGGGGGGCCGCATTTCGACTGGCCTGTTTACGGCCCGGTGACGGAGACCTTGGAGCAGGTAGAGCATTGCCGGTATGAGTATGCGGCGCTGGTCAGCATGTGCGATCACTATTTGGGAAAGGTCATGGATACTCTGGACAAATATGGCCTGTGGGAGGATACGCTGCTCATTGTCAATACGGACCACGGATATCTGTTGGGCGAGCATTCCTGGTGGGGGAAGAACATCCAGCCCTTCTACAATGAAGTGGCGCATATTCCGCTGTTTATCTGGGACCCGCGCGCCGGGGCAAAGGGGGAACGCCGCGGCAGTCTGGTGCAAACCATTGATTTGGCGCCGACGCTGCTTGAATTTTTCGGCGTGGACATTCCCCGGGATATGCAGGGCAAGTGCCTGAGGGAAACCATCAGCCATGACCGGCCGGTGCGGGAGGCGGCATTGTTCGGGGTTTTCGGAGGGCATGTGAACTGTACGGATGGCAGTTATGTATACATGAGAGCCCCCGGCAACCCGGAGAATGAGCCCTTGCACCAGTACACCCTGATGCCGGCGCATATGAACAGGATGTTCGATGTTTCCGAGCTGCAGGATATCCGGCTGCAGGAGCCTTTTGCTTTTACCAAGGGCTGCAGGACGATGAGAACCAAAGCAAGGTCCGGGAGCACCGCCTTTACATTCGGCAGCCTGCTGTTTGATCTCCGGCAGGACCCTTATCAGCAGTCGCCGATTGCGGATGAGAAGATTGAGCAGGCCATGATATCCCACATGGTGAGGCTGATGCAAGAGACGGATGCTCCGCAGGAGCAGTATGAACGATTGGCCCTGCGCCAAGCGGACAGATAGTTGGCAAGAGGAGGCCATACCATGATCATAGAGAAGAATGCGAGAATTGTATTTTTTGGAGACAGCCTTACACGCAGATCGGGAATAAAGGATGCAGCCCGGCTTGCCCAGAGGTATGCGCTGGATTATTGCGAAAGCTATGTGGATGTGCTTCTGAAAAAGATGCTTGTACGGTATCCCGGGCTTGAAGTGGAGGCTTATAATAAAGGAGCAGGAGGAAATACGGCTGTTGACTTGCTTAATCGGGTACACCGCGATATATTGAAACTGACCCCCGACTGGGTGGTGCTGTTTATCGGACAGAATGATGCCCAGCAAGGCTTTACGGTGGCGGAGTACACCGCCAATCTGACGAAGCTTCTGGACCTGTTTCAGGAGCAAGGGATTCAGGTGCTGCAATTATCCACCACGCCCTGCCCCAATCCCCAGCGGGAGAATGTGAATATGCTGCTGGACGCCTATGATGCCGTTATTCAAGAGCTGAGTTCCCGGTACGGAAATCTTTATGTGGATGTAAAAAGACAGTTCAAACATATACGCGAATATAACCAAAGCGCCGCGTCTCCGGTGAATCTGTTTAATCAAGGCTGCCATTTCTCGGAGCTTGGCAATATGCTGCTGGCGGAGCTGGTGCTGGATGCCATGATCAGCGGTAAAGAACTCTTAAAGTAGAGGGAGCGCGTTTATTCGCAAAACCCAAAAGGAGGGCGACGGGATGGCTGGCAGCTGCTCGGCCGAGCTTCATACCAAGGATATCGGAGTGATGTGGAAGACGGTTTCGGAGGCCTGCAATCTCGCCTGCGACTATTGTTATTACAGCACCTGCGGCGGCAAGCCGGGAGCTGTGAAGCGGATTGATTCGGCTCTGCTGGAGGAATTTATCCGCCAATATATGGCCCGGTCCAACGGCCGGGCCGTCTTTGCCTGGCAGGGAGGAGAGCCGCTTCTGGCCGGACTTGACTTCTTCCGGGAAGTCGTATCCCTCCAGGCCCAATACGCTCCCCCCGGTACGGTTATCAGCAATTCGCTGCAGACCAACGCCACTCTGATTACGCCGGAATGGGCGAAGTTTTTCAAGCGCTATAACTTCCTGGTGGGAGTCAGCTTGGATGGGCCCAAGGAGATTCATGACGCCCGGCGGACGTATGCCTCGGGAGCGGGCAGCTACGACCGGGTGATGCAGGGCATCGCCCATCTGCGGCGGGAGCAGGTGGATTTCAACATTCTGACGGTGATCCATGAGGGCAATGTGGACAAGGCCAAGGAACTGATGGGCTTCTACCGGGAGCATGGTTTTGTCTATGTGCAGTTTATTCCGGGGATGGATTTCCGGGCCCAGCAGGCGGATAAGCCCCCTTCTTTCCTGATCACGCCGAAGCAGTACGGACAGTTTCTGTGCCAGGTTTTCGATCTGTGGTATAACGGCGGCCAGCCGGTAATCTCCGAACGGTTTATGGATAATACACTAAGCGTCCATCTGGGGCGGCCGGCAGAGATGTGCACCCACAACGCCTCCTGCGGCAGGACGCTGGTGCTTGAGCCCAATGGGGACGCGTATCCCTGTGATTTTTACATTCATGAGGATTATAAGCTGGGCAATGTGGGCACCCATACGCTGGAGGAGCTTTTGGCAAGTCCGGTATACCGGAGCTTTGCCGCGATGAAGCCGGAGCTGCCGGATGCCTGCAAAAGCTGCGAGTTTCTACGCTTCTGCTATGGGGGCTGCCCCCGGAACCGGCGGTGGGAGCGGGCGGACCCGGAGGGGCGGGGCGTGCCGCATCCGGATTATTTCTGCGCCAGCTACAAGGCCTTCTACCGCCACTCCTTCCCGCAGATGGAGCAATTGGCCCTCCAGTGGCGCAAGCAGCGGGCACGGGAGTATGCGCAGACGGGGCTGAAGCTCCCCGGCCGCAACGATCCGTGCTTCTGCGGCAGCGGCAGAAAGTTCAAGGCCTGCTGCCTGCCGGCAATTGCCGGGGAGGAGCTGGAGCGCGCACAGGTCCCTTCCTCTAGGACTCAAACCGCTCCAATACGCCCAAGGGTTCAAAATAAATGATGAAATTCTCGAAAGTGGCGTAAAGCCCATATTTTTCCTTGAAATGCAAAAGAGCTTCCTCCAGAAAGGGCTCCGTAACCTCTAAATACTCTGCCAGCTCGTACCGGTTGCGGATGCCCAGGCGGGAGGCCTCCACCAGCTTGTCCATCGTAATCAGCTTTTCGTAGGCCCAATTCCGCGCACGTTTCTCGTGCTTGCGGTTTCGCACATCCGTCTGGTCGGTAATATTGCCGAAGGTAGTGTAATAGTGGCCTAATTCTTCAGCCAGCACACAGCGTTTTTCCGTCTGCAGCGGCAGGGTTTTGTTCAGGAGGATCATCCGGGTATGGTCGGTTTCAATATAAAGCCCCTTGATGCCGTCAGGCAGCTCGGACTGGTCGTCGATATAGACGGGAGATTCCTTCTTTAAAGAGTCATATGCCGCCATGAACCCCTCGTCACTTCTCTTCCTTGGCCAGGGCAATCCGCATGGCAAGTTTGATTTTGTCCATCTGCTCGGGGGTGAGCGGTCCCTCATGGCCCACTTGGTGCGCGGCAATGGTCAGGATCTGGTCCTCGGAGATGTCGGGCTGCTGGTTCGGAGAGGGCGGCTGCCCCAGGGAACCGATCAGATAATCCAGCGACACATGAAAAAACTCGGATAACTGCCGCACGGCATCCAGGCGGGGCTCGCTGATGTCGTTTTCCCATTTGGAGACCATTCCCTTATTGACGCTGGAGCCAAAACGATGATTCAACCCCTCCGCCAGCTCCTCCTGCGAAAGTCCCCGTCCCTGACGCAACTCCCTGATGATTTTCCCCGTTGTTTTCATGGCGATCCCTCACTCTTTCATCCTCCGGCAGCAGTGCCGCGGATAATCCGCACACCGGCCTCCATATAAAAAACTATACCGTATAGGTTTCAAATTAGCAACAATAAACCCGAAAATGTTATTGACAATGAAACTTTCTGGGCGTAAAATGGGAGTATGGTTTCTAAAAAGAAACAGCGTTTGAGCAAAAATGTCGTTGGACAAGTCATCAAAAATGTGGATTGTGCAATACATTCCCGCAGCATAAGGCATTCGCCTGCAAAGGCACATTTTTTTGTGATTTAGGTTTCATATATGAAACCGCATGAAGCATGGAATATCATTCTTGAATAAAGGAGAAAGCCGTTATGCGAAACTACCAGCCCAAGAAAAAGAACCCCTACCAGCTGCCCCATAATGTGTATATGCAATGCTTGTATGCGGTGCGGGATTACAACCGGCTGAAGGAGGAGATGCGGGACATTCTCCATGCTTCTCCCGGAGCGCCCGACGGGATGCCCCGGGGTTCGGGAATCAGCGACTCCACGGTGCAAAAGGCTATGCGCCGGGAGGCGCTGCAGCAGCGCTGCGACGCCATCGAGCAGGCGCTGGCGGCCATTCCGCCGGAGTACCGGAAGGGAGTGATGGCCATCACCATGGATGAAACCTGCCCCATGGATGCCAGCCCGGAGACCTACCGGCGTTGGCGCAGACGGTTTTTGTACGAGGTGGCCCAACACAAGTGCATGTTGTAGTCCATGGGAAAAAAATCGGTGGTATAGTAGTATCATGCCAGAGATTAGAAGATATGAATTAAAATGGCAGGAGGCTTTGGAAGGCGGCTATTCCGCTCTAAGCTCCACGCTCGTTGGCCGGAGCATCACGGCCCGCTCCCTTGAGCTGGAGAGCAGCTATAACCATCTATGGAGGCTGAAGCGGTTATGAAATGGCTTCAAGCATTATTGCAAGAGCAGGGCATGAACGATGCCCAGGCGGATGCGGTGGTCGGCAAGGCGAGCAAAGAGCTGCCGCACCATTTTGTGCCGAAGATGCAGTACAACAAGCTGGCGCAAGCGAAAAAACAACTGAAAACAGGCCTGGACAATCTCTCCAGAAGCCGCAATGCGCTGATGCAACAGCTTGAAGAACTGCAAACGGACAACCGGCTGCTGCGGCGGAGGCTAGAAGCGCTGGAAGCGGACAACCGCATTCCGCCGCTGCGGGCCGCAGAACAGGAAGCGGAGAAGGACTCCGCCCTGAAGGCGGAACGCAGCTTGAACCAGATGGCAGGAAGTGATGAGGATGCAGGCTACATTTCTGGATGTGCGCAACGCTGTGATGGACGCTCTCCAGACCGTATTCCCGGAGCTTCCGGTGTACGGGGAGGAGCCGGGAGAGGCGCAGAGCCTACCGCGCTTGTATGTCCGATTGCCGGAAGGAACCCATACGCAGGAAATGGGGCGCCGGTTCCGGCGCGAAAATTCCGTTGTCGTCCGGTACGATCCAAGCGGCGCCCTGCCCAACGAAGACATGTACACCATGGCCGACCGGTTGACCGTGGAGCTGCAGCAGGTGAGCTTGGCGGGAAAACCGCTGACAGGGCGGGACATGCGTTTTGAAATTGCCGAGGGTGCGCTGCTGTTTTATGTAACGTATCAATTTGTGGTGGCTGCGCAAGCGCCGGATGACCCGGCCATGCAGACGCTGGACCATGTGGAGGGGATCAAATGAGCAAGGAAGCAAAGGCTCCCAACGCGGTATTGACGTTTGGCAAGGAGCAGATTTTGTCGTCGAAGAGCTTCACTGCCCTGGAGAAGGATGTGCTGCAGGCCATTCTGGCCGAGGGGCAGGAATATACGCTGGCGCAAGCCAGAACCGAAATCGAGAAATATGCCAAGAGGAGAGTGGAATAGATGGCTGGAGGAACATGGACGACCCAAAACAAGGTGCGCCCCGGCGCCTATATCAATATTAAAAGCGCGGCCCAAGCACTGGGGGCTGCCGGAGACCGCGGCATTGTCAGCCTGCCCCTGATTTTGTCCTGGGGTCCTGCCAAGCAGGTTGTGACCGTAGAAGCCGGTGAGGATGTCAGCGTCAAGCTGGGTTATCCCATCTCGGACCCCGCCCTGCTGCTGGTAAGGGAAGCCCTGAAGCGGGCCAAAACCCTGCTGCTGTACCGGCTTAATACCGGCACCAAGGCTTCGGTGACAAGCGGCAACCTGACCGCTACCGCCAAGTATGGCGGTGTCCGGGGCAATGATCTTACTGTACGCATTGCGGTGAATGTGGACAATGCGGCCCTGTTTGATGTCACCACCCTTTTGGCAGGAGTGGAGATGGACAAGCAGACCGTAGCCGACATCGGCGCGCTCCAGCCCAACGATTGGGTGGTATGGGCAGGCACAGGCGCACTGGAGGCCACAGCCGGCGCACCTCTGGTTGGCGGAGCCAACGGCTCGGCGACTGCCCAGGAGTATCTGGACTATCTTGGCGCCATTGAGGTGCTGGAGGTCAACACCATCGGCCTGCCGGTGACGGATGCGGCCACCAAGGCGGTATTCGTTTCCTTCGCCAAGCGTCTGCGCGAGGACGAAGGCAAGAAGATTCAGGTGGTTGTGGAAAATTACCCGGCCGCCGACTATGAGGGTGTTATTTCCGTCAAAAACGGCATCATTTTGACTGATGGCACTGTATTGACGGCAGCCCAGGTGGTGGCATGGGTGGCCGGCGCAACGGCAGGGGCGCAAATGAACCAGTCCCTGACCTATGCCGCTTATGATGATGCCGTGGATGTAACCCCCAAGTACACCAACAGCCAGATCATTGCGGCCCTGCAAGCGGGAGAGCTGCTGTTCACCGGCTCCGGCGGCAAGGCTGTGGTGGAGCAGGATATTAACACCCTGCATAGCTTTAGCCCGGACAAGGGCAAAGCCTTCGCCAAAAACCGCGTGCTCCGTGTGCTGGACGGCATCAACAACGACTTCCGGCAAATTTTTGCCGACTTTTACACCGGGAAGATCAGCAACAATGCCGACGGCCGCAATTTGCTGAAGAACGAATACTCCACCTACCTGGAAACTCTGCAGGGTATTGAGGCCATCCAAAACTTCGACGCTCAAAAGGATCTGACCATCAGCGAGGGCGCCGATCTGGACTCCGTAGTATCCGAGCTGTATGTGCAGCCGGTGGACAGCATGGAAAAGCTTTACCTCACCATTACCGTATCCTAATCTGAAAGGAATGAGACAAAATGGCTTATTTTAAGGAAACCGACGCCATCAGTGGCAAACAAGCAAAAGCCTACATCACCATTGACGGTGTGCGGGAGGAATTGTTCTACGCCAAAAGCCTGGAGGCCACCATTGAAAAAAATAAGGTGGACGTGCCTGTGTTGGGCAAAACCAACACCCCCAAACGCTCCGCCGGCTGGTCCGGCTCCGGCACCCTCACCGTCTACTATGTGACCAGCAAGTTCCGCCAGCTTATGCGGGAATATGTCAAGACCGGCAAGGATTTCTGGTTCGATCTGATGGTGGTCAACCAACAGCCCGATTCCAGCGCCGGCAGCCAAACCACGGTCCTGAAGGGCTGCAATCTGGACAGCATCAGCGCCGCCCAATTCGACGCCAGCAGCGATGACATGATGGAAGAGGAAATGCCCTTCACCTTCAACGATTATGAGGTTCAGGAATTGTTCCAGCCGATTACAGGCGGGAATTAAGGGGGGAAATGTGGAATGAGTGATTTGAGCGCATTTTATGCCCAGAACGTGGCCGCTTCCGTAACGGAAGAAATTATCGTATCCCCCCGCTTTTTGAACAAAGGCGGCAAGCCCATTCCCTGGGTGGTTAGAAGCATGACGGAGGAGGAGAATGAATCCATCCGCAAGGCCGCCACCCGCCGGGTGAAGGGGAGAAACGGGCAATATTCCATGGAGACGGACTCCGCTGAATATCTGGCCAAGCTGGTCACCGCCAGCGTCACCTTCCCGGATCTGAAGAATGCCGAGCTGCAAAAATCCTATGGGGTGATGGGCGCAGAAGCCCTGCTGCACAAGATGCTGCTCCCCGGGGAATACGCCAATCTCGTGCAGAAGGTCCAGGAGCTGAACGGTTTTGACACCGACTTGAACGAATTGGTGGAAGAAGTAAAAAACTGATCGAGGAGGGCGACGGCGAAACCAACTACGCCTATTATGCCCTCCACAAGCTGCGCATCCTGCCCCATGAGCTTATGGCCATGTCCCGGCGGGAGCGCGCTGCCATCTACGCCATGATCGACATCCGCGTCAAGCAGGAGAAGAAGGAAGCGGCGCGGATGAAGAGAAAATAACCCAAAGACACTCTCGTAAGGGGAGTGTCTTTGATTTTCTACGGAAAGGCGGTGAATGTCCTGAATACCACAACCTCGGCATTAAAGATGTTTGATAAGCTGACGAAGCGGTTTGATGAGGTCACGAAAGCCCTCAACCGGATTACGAAGCTTGAGATGGCCGGTGAGCTAACGAAGCTCGAAGTACCGGGGGAATTTCTAAAGCTTAAAATGACCGGTGAGTTGACAAAGCTTAAAGTTCCACAGATGCTTTTAAGGCTCACAATAATTTGCAGTTTGGTTATTCCGTTTATTCCTGAAGTGTACACCATTTTTGTATTCGTTCATTTTATCATTTCCGATCAGCCATTCTGGTTTGGACGGTTCGGAGAAGAGAACCAGCAAGATGTATACTCTCGGGTCATTGTCCATGGGGTTGTAGAGGGGCAGCCGTTGTTGGAGGCATCACAGCAACTATTACTTCCGGGACCAATAGAGATACCATTACTTCCAGGACCAATAGAGGCACCATTATTGCTGGAGACATCAAAAGCTACCGATTTGCAGTCGAAGATTTTGGGTCATTTGAAAAAAGCATTCAATAAGTTAAATCCTAAGGGAATATTTGAATCCGCAGCTACAAAGATTAAGGAATCAATGGAAACTGCATTTAGTAAATTGAAGCCAAAGGAATTATTTAACTCTGTATCTACTAAGTTTAAAAACTTCGGAAATAGACTTAAGGATTCATGGAAAAAAAACAGCACCAATAAGCTTAAATTTCCTGAATTTAAAGATATGGATAACGTCAAAAAGGCTTTATCCTTAACCATGGGCACTGCCATGAAGCAGCAGAAAATAAAGGGGGCTTTTGTTGCCCGTTCCGGAAATGCTCAACTGGGAGGCGCCATTTATGATCAGGTTGCCAAACAGGCTCTACAATATGGACAAAATCCAGATGCTGCCTTATCCAGTGTCATGACCTTTACCGAGACCACATTGGACCCAAGCAAGCTGACCGAACTGAATAAGCTGGCTATGCGGTTAGCGCAGATGAATCCCGAAAAAGGCTTGGAAGGTGCCGCTTCTTCCATGATGGACCTTTTTAAAGGCGAATCCTCCTCCATGGTTAGCGATTTCGGCATGGGAGAATCATCCGTGGAAGCAAGCGCTGCCCTCAAAGCAGGCAAGGCGGGAGACATTAACGGATTTATCAAAGGGATGGATGAACTGCTGAATAAGCGGAATATGACGGAACAGGCATTCGAGGATATGATGAAATCGCCAGCAACCCAGTGGGAGAAGGCCGTAAACAGCTTCAAGTTCAACTTGGGCTTGGTCGGTCAAATGGGATTGGAGGCGTTTGGTCCCTTAATTACTATGATTACGGAGGCCTTTGATTCCGGCAAATTCACGCCATTTTTTACTCTCTTTGGCAAAGGGCTTTATATCATTGTTACTTTGGTCACTTGGCTAGCAGAGGGGTTGATGGGCGTACTTGACTTTCTGGCTGCTAATATTCCGCTTATAACGGGGCTAATCGCCAGTGGGCTGATTGTTGCTTTATGGAACGTGCTTCCTCCTCTATTCGCAATGATTCCTCCCATATTAACACAAGCCGGAGCATGGCTTATGGCCAATTTGCCTATTTTTCTTATTATTGGCGCTGTTGCTCTTTTACTTTTTATCCTTCAGAAAATGGGAGTATCTGCAGGCCAGATTGTTGGCTTTATTACAGGCGTGTTTTATACATTCTTTGCTTATATAAAAAATAGCATTGTTTATTTTTGGAATATCCTTATTTCTCTAAAAGAGTTTCTTATGAATGTTTTTAAAGACCCTCTGTATGCGATAAAAAAACTGCTTTATGATTTAGCTCAAAATGCCGCTGGTCTTTTTGGCAGTGTTATTAATGGAATTGTGAGCAAATTAAATTCCTTACTCAAGGCTGCAGAAAAAATCGGTATCAAAGTTCCATTGATTCCCGAAGTGGAAATGGATGAATGGCTGGAACAATTAAAGCCCACTTCAAACAAGAATGTAGTTGATCTATCAAACGAAAAAATGCAGTTTGAAAATCTTGGAGATGCGTTTGACAAAGGCTTTGATAAAGGGGAGGCGCTTATGGACGGATTAAGCTCCATGAAAAACCCCTTCAAGATGGATTCCAAATACGACGGTGCCATCCCGCCCATTGATAACATCAAAAAGGTGAATGAAATCGGCTCCATCAACGACACGGTCGAGGTTAGCGGTGAGGATCTGGCGACGATGCGGGAGCTGGCGGAGATGAAGAATATCCAGAATTTTGTACAGATGACGCCCAGTGTGAATGTTCAGACGGGGGATGTTCGTCAGGAATCCGATATTAACACCATTGTGGCCCGCATCGAGCAGGTGCTTACGGAGCAGATCGTGAGCAGCGCCCAGGGGGTGTATGGCACATGACCTCCGCATATGGTTTATGGCTGTCGTTTAACAATCAGGAGGAGGTTTTTGAGTTTCCGATTCTGCCCGGCAAAATCGAGGTTAGCGGCAAGGGAGAAGGCTCCGGTTACGAGGTGTATGGCCTTGGCCAGATTAATGTGATCAAATCTCCCGGGCTGGCGGAGTATTCCTTTGAGACCATTTTGCCGGCTGTCGAAAATCGGTATCCCTTCATTACTGCCCGCTATTACTATGAGCCGAGGTATTACGTGGAGCTTATCGAGAAATGGCGGCAAACCCGGCATCCCATCCGGTTTGTCTACACCGGCCCCAGCCTGCAGATCAATACGCCTGCTTCCATTGAGAGCTTCGATTGGTCCGAAACTGCGGGGGAGAACGGGGATATCCAGATCAGTCTGGGGCTGAAGGAATACCGGTTCTATGCGGCCCGGCGCGCTGTTGTGGTGGATGGTCAGGTTCAGCAAAGTGAGCCGCCCAGAGCGGATTACCGGAGCTTCCAGCCGTTTTATGTGGTCAAGGAGGAGAAGGAATCGCTGTCCGACATCAGCCAAAGGGTATACGGTACTCCGGACTACCATGCGAAGATCAAGGAGCATAATGGCCTGAGCGATGCCGATGCCCAAAATCTCTTCCCCGGTCAAATCCTGAAGCTGCCTAATGAATTTTTGCTGAAGGGGCCGGAGGGGGTTGTTACATGATTACCATTCAACTGGATAACAAGGACGGGAACATGTGGGATCTTTCGGAGATCGTCTCCGGCCTGTCCTGGTCCACCACCCGGACGGGCCGTCCGGCCAGCATTGAGTTTTCCCTGCTGAGGAATGGGTTCTACCAATCCGACAGCTTTGCCATCCGCAACGGAGATATTGTCCGGGTCCTTAAGGACGGTGCAGGTATTTTTTACGGGTATGTATTCTCTATTGGGCATAACCCTGACGGAGAGGTATCGGTAAAGGCATATGACCAGGTCCGTTACCTGTTGTCCAAGGCCTACTATATCTTCAAGGGTCAAACGGCCACGGAGATTATTACCCAACTGGCTGCCGATTTCCAATTAAAGACGGGAACGTTGGAGGACACGGGGTTTAAGATCGAATCCATGGTGGAGGACGGGCAAACCCTGCTGGACATCATTGAAAAGGCTCTTACACTGACGCTGATTTCTACACAGCGCCATTATGTGTTTTTGGATGATTATGGGGGGCTATCTGTGCGGCTGGTAGATAATCTCAAGATGGATTTCTATATCGGCGACGGCAGCCTGATGACCGGCTACGATTATTCCGCGGATATTGATTCGGACACCTATAACCGGATCAAGCTGTACAAGGAGAATAAGGATACCGGCAGGCGGGAGGTTCACATGGTGGAGGACAGCGCCAATATTGCCAAATGGGGTGTGCTCCAGCTGTACCAAAGTGTGGACGAGAAGAAGAACGAGGCCCAGATCCAGGAGATGCTGGATCAGTTGGCCCAGTTGAAAAACCGGGAGAGCAAATCCTTGAAGCTGAATGCGGTTGGGGATATCCGGGTCCGCGCCGGTGTGTATGTTCCCGTGGTGATCGATTCTCTGGGTCTGAACCTGCCGATGCTGGTGGATGAGGCGAAGCACAGCTTTGAGGGCGATGACCATACTATGTCGCTAACGTTAAAAGTCATTTAAGGCAGGTGAGGCATGATGTTGAATGCTATACGGCAAGCGGCGTTAACCGGGATGGAAGCTGGCAAACCCGCGGCTGTCATGTTTGGAGAGGTTGTATCCGGCAATCCGCTGCAGGTAAACGTGGACCAGCGTTTTACCCTGGATGCGGATTTTTTGATTCTGCCGGAATCGTTAATCAGGCTGGAATTGGACCTGAGCCATACCCACGGCTCTACTGGGTCAGGCTTGAATGATCCGGTGGTGATTCGTCCGGGCCTGCAGGCGGGGGATAAGGTGATTCTGCTGCGGGTGCAGGGCGGGCAGCAGTTTCTCATTTTGGATAAGGTGGCGGTGTTATGATTCCATCTGGTGGACAACTGACTGCCGCATTGCCGGGCAGAATCGCAGAGCAGCCCTCCAGAACCTGGCGGCTGGATGGGAAGACCGGGCGTATTGCCGGGAAGATTGACGGTTTGGAGGCTGTCAAACAGGCGGTTTATAAAATTTTGCAGACGGAGCGGTATGAGTACATGGCCTACAGCTTCGACTATGGCGTGGAGCTGCGGAATCTGACGGGACAGAGCCCCGCTTATGCCCAGTCCGAGCTGCACCGAAGGATTGCCGAGGCGTTGTTGCAGGACTCCCGGGTTCAGGCCGTCCGGGACTTCCAATTTGAACATGCGGGAGACACAATGACGGTTCGGTTCACGGTGGAAACATCGGCCGGAACATTCGAGCAGGAGGTGAGTGTGAGTGTATGAGCATCAGACTTATTCGGCGATTTTGACCAGAATGCTGGCCCAGGTGCCGGATACAGAGGATAAGCGGGAGGGCAGCATCATCCATGATGCCTTGGCTCCGGCGGCGGCAGAGCTTGCTCAGGCCTATATTTCCCTGGATGAGGCCTTGCGGTTGGGCTTGGGGGATACGTCCAGCGGCGAATATTTGGACCGGCGGGGCTCCGAGGTTGGGGTGGAGAGGAAGCAAGCCTCCAAAGCGCAGCGGAAGGGATTGTTTTGGGATGCAGCAGGCAAGGCCTTTGATGTGCCGCTGGGAAGCAGGTATTCCTGCGATTCCCTGACTTTTGTGGTGACAAGCCGGATTTCGGCGGGGCAGTTTGCTCTGGAATGCGAGGCTCCCGGTGAGGGGGGGAACCGGGCTTTGGGTAAGCTTTTGCCCATCAGCTATGTCGCCGGGTTGGCCAGAGCCGAATTGACGGACGTGCTGCTGGCCGGAGAGGACCGGGAGAAGGATGAGCAACTGCGGGAGCGTATCCTGCAAAAGGTCAGGCAGCCCGCCACCAGCGGTAACGCCTCCCACTATATCCAATGGGCCACTTCTGTTACAGGAGTGGGCGCAGCCAAGGTAACGGAGCAATGGAACGGACCCGGCACGGTTAAGGTCAGCATTGTGGATACGGATCGGGAACCGGCTTCACCCGCGTTGGTGGAAGCGGCGGCGGACTACATCGAAACGGTCCGCCCGGTTTGTGTGGCGGTGACGGTGGTATCTGCCACAGGCCTAAGCGTCAATGTGGCTGCCACCATCGTGCTGGCCACAGGCTACACCCTGCAGGCGGTGCAGGATGCTTTCCACACAGCGCTGGCGGATTATTTGCGCGGAGTAGCTTTTGCCGCGACCTATGTGAGCTATGCCAAGATCGGCACGCTGCTTCTGGGCACCGACGGTGTGCTGGATTATACGGCACTGTCCGTAAACGGCGGCACGGCCAATGTAGTGCTGGCGGATAACCAGGTGCCTGTGGCAGGCTCTGTGGAGCTGGGGGTGTAGGACAGGATGGTGTATCCCGAACAAAAGGATGTTTTTGTGGCAAAGCTCAATAAAAAGCAGGACGGCGGCGTGTATGTCATCGACGAGCAGGTTCAACTGGCGGATGGTGCATATGAAGGCTTGCTGGCCCATGACAATGCAGTAAACAGCACGGTAAAGGTGTTTACGGGTCCGAAGCTTACCGGTCTGGAAATTACGTCCTGGACGTTGTCCACTCCTGCGGAGATGCCTTGGCAAAGGCGTATTCGCATTTTTGCGGAGGCTCCGGTAGTTTATGTGAGCTACGAAACACCGGGGGATCAAGTGGAGGCCGATGATGTGAACGCGCTGCAGGAAGCCGTGATGGCCACACAGGCGGAGCTGGACCGGTACATGGCCGAAGGGATTGTGGATGGCGGATCATTTTATGAGGGGGAATGATACATGGCTCAGACGATTAAAGTCCGGCGGGGCACCAAGGCGGAACTGATAGCCAGAGGAGCTCTTTTGGCCGGAGAAATGGGATTTTGCACGGATACCAAGGAAGTGTATATCGGTGACGGGACGGCGAATCTGTTTGTCGGGCGCGTCATGATGGGGCCTTACGCTTCCCGGCCCAGCGCTGCTGTGGCAGGCCGGTATTACTATGTTACAGGCGGCGGTGCCAACAACGGGTACTTGTATCTGGACGACGGTACCCAGTGGGCCAGGATGAATGCCATTGGGCTTAGCGATTTAACAGGTACTCTGGACAATGTGGCGGACGGCAGCACGTATGGAAAAGTGTTGAAGGCTGATGTGACGGGTGGACACGTGAATAAGGTGTCTGACGGCACCAATACCAAAACGGCCGCGGAAATTAAAACACATCTGGATGATGCCGCCAAGCACCGCGTAATTAATGACAGCGGGGTAGGCAACACGGATTTGTGGAGCGCCCAGAAAATCCGGAATGAGCTGAATCTGGCCCGGGCGGGACAGGAGTACCAGGACAGCGTCAAGGATCAGAATCTGGCATCTCCGCCTGCGTCGCCCGCAGCCGGAGACCGGTATATTGTGGCGGCTTCCCCTACTGGGGCGTGGGCGGGCAAAGCTGGGCAGATTGCAGAGTGGTCCGGATCAGTATGGTCATTTGTTGCCCCTACTGTGGGCATGACCTGCATCGTGGATGACGAGGCCAAACAATATACCTGGAACGGCACCATATGGGCCCGCAGCGGCGGCACACTTCAAACCGTGACAGCAGGCAATGGTCTCACCGGAGGCGGCCAGGCGGATACGGTGGCGCTGCACGTAGGGGCTGGGAATGGGATTGAGGTGGCGGCAGATACGGTTTCCGCAAAGCCAGGCAAAGGGATTGTGGTGAATAGCGCCGGCATTGAGGTGAGCATTGATGCCGATAGCATTGTCTATGATACGGCCAATGGAAACCGGCTGATGGTCGCCGTCATTGACGGAGGGACTTTCTAAAAGGGGGAGGAGGCATGGCCAGAAAAGTATTGATTCAAGTCCGGCGCGGCGCGGAGTCCTCTATCGGTACGTTGGCCGCAGGGGAGCTTGGCTACTGTACGGATACCAGCAAGCTCTATATCGGCACCGCTGCCGGAAATGTGCTGCTGGTCGCAGCACAGAGCACGGGCGACATGCTGAAGGGCATCTACGATACCAACAACAACGGGAAGGTGGATGCGGCAGAGACAGCGGATGCAGTTCCGTGGGCCGGGGTGACGGGGAAACCGGGGACGTTTGCTCCATCGGCACATACCCATGACGTCTTGAGTGTGAAGAGCGATAACTGGAAGCAGGCGGACGCATTGCCGTCCACCTATGACCGAGGGCTGACAGTTTTTTTCAGCAACAGTCCTGCAAACCGTTTTGACGGAGTCCAATACTGCACTGTCATGACAGTAAAAGGCTACTCCAATATGGCAGCCGTGCAATATTTGTATCCTTATAACCAGGATAGCCCTTTACGTTACCGTTACGCCCTTTTTAATTCGGATACGTGGCTGCCATGGAGACGAATAGCCGATATTGATACCGTTATGCCAAAGGGGCCGCTTACCTGGGGTCAATTGCGGGGTGATGCGTAATGGCTTATGGAAGCTCGCAATATGGGGTATTGGGTTATAGCATGGACGCTGAAGATCAGGGAGGGACCGAACCCTATGTTCCGGATCTCCTCCGGTATCTGCCGGAATACTATCGGGTGCCCGGCGGGACTATGGCGGTATTGCAAGGGGCGGCAGCTGGAGAGATCGGGGCGCTGCGTTACGGATTAAACGATGTATTGGATCAGTATTTTGTCAGCTCCGCCACATGGGGGCTTGGCCGTTGGGAGCAGGAGCTGGCTCTGAATGTGGACGCGAGCAAACCGGCAGAGCGGCGGCGCAAGCAGATTTTGGCCAAGCTTCGGGGCACCGGAACGGTTACCAGACAGATGCTGATGGATACGGCTGCTGCCTTTTCCGGCGGCGAAGTGGAGGTGCTGGAGTTTCCAGCCGAGTACCGGTTTGTCATCCGGTTCATCGGCTTTTTGGGCATTCCGCCGAACCTGGCAGAGTTTATGAAGCTGCTGAACCAGATAAAGCCGGCCCATGTGTCGTACTCCTTTGAGTACCGCTATGTTATATGGGAAACGTTGAAGAATTATCGGTTGACCTGGGAGATGGCAAAGTCCATGACCTGGAATCAGCTGAAGACTTATGGAGGAGAGTGAAATACGTGCAGACAACCAATAATTTAGGTTTGAAAAAACCGGGCGCCGAGGATGTTGTCAACATCGAGGATCTGAACAGCAACAGCGATGTGCTGGACGGAAAATTCGGGACATCCTCTGGCCATGGTCACACGGGGGCTGCGGGAGACGGCCCGAAGATTGGGAGCAGCGGCTTGGCGGCAGGGGCTGCCACGGATACGGTGATTGGCAGCCGCACGGTGAGTGATGCCGCCGCACCTACAGGCGACAGTGGCGCACCAACCACTCTGTTCGGTTGGCTGGCCAACATGATCAAGGCGATTACGGGGGGAGCCACATGGCGGACCTTGCCGGGTATGACCATTGCGGCAATTAAGACTATTTTGGATGCAGCAACTAATGCGGGTACAGCCAGCACCCTGATGAAACGGGATGCCAACGGCCGGGCGCAGGTGTCTGGTCCTTTGGCAGCGGGGGATATCGCCAATAAGGGATATGTGGATACGGCTGTATCGGGGGCTACTATTCCGGACGCCTCCCTTACCGTTAAAGGCAAAGTGCAACTCTCCAGTGTTACCAATAGCACCTCCGAAGCGCTAGCGGCTACGCCAAAGGCCGTAAAGGATGCTTATGATCGGGGTAGTGCGGGAGTGACGGCTGCAGCCACGGCACAGAGTACGGCTAATGCGGTGCAGACGCGAGCGAACAATGCCCTCCCAAAAGATGGCAGTGAGCCGATGACGGGACAGTTAGCAATTAACCAAAATGGCGGTTATGTAAGGATAGGCAAAGATGCTGACCATGCCTATGTGTGGAATCAAGTAGGCAATGCTACTGTTAGGCTATATGATGACGGCACTGTACGGAATGGCGCTGGTGCACTTTTTTGGACAGCCGATAATGACGGAGCAGGCAGTGGATTGGATGCAGATACGCTGGATGGCGTAGACTCCAGCCGAATTGTGTATGGTCCTGATGGATCAGCTACAACTCTAGTATCTGACTTCAATGCTATAGACAAGGCGGGCTTTTATCGCGGTAATAATGCAGCCAACGCGCCATCAGCATTGGACTGGAATTATGTTATTCATATTGGCCATGACCCATTTTGGGGCAAACAAATTGGATGGTCATATTATGATGAAGTACAGTACGTAAGAACGAAGGTAAACGGAACATGGGGGGAGTGGAAACTTGTGGGAGGAGCCACGTATGTAGCGAGTAACACGATTCGAGACCAAAATCTTACTGAATATACTAATATGGTCACGAACTATAATACGGCCTTTGGGACATTGATATATAAGTTTATTCCCCGATTTACCGGAGAAATCAATGTTACTTTTGAAGCCAGAGGTCACAATTACCGGGATGGGGAAGATAACACGATTAACTATCCGGCAGGGCTGAGGGTGTACATGCCCACTGAAGCCAGAGTGCCGTTCGGATCCAGTAATGATGGAGTAAGTTATTTTGTATATGCACCAGGGGGGAATCTCCCCTTCTTTGACACCCGTACACCAATCGGAACAAAGATCGGGGGAGCGGGTAGTTCTGCCATGGCTGTTATTTACCAAGGAACTACCTACAGTGGGACGTATGACTCTTTTGCAGCAACAATAAGTGTTCATGCTGGAGTACCCGTTTACTTTTTTGCTTGGACCATGAACAATGCTTCCCCCGGGGGATCATCGGCTTTTAAAAATTTCCGTATCTACTACGACATTGTGTGAGGTGACGAATACATGATCGCTATTATCTATGATCAGGCTGGGTATTTGATCGGCACGAATGCTTACTTAACCGAGGATGATGATGTCCAGCTTCCCCATTTCTTCGTAGAGGAGTTGCCGCCGGAATTAGAAAATATCCCCGCCAATCAACGGGTGAAGATCAATCCGGAGACGCATGAAATTACTTATGAAGCCTTGCCCACCGCCCCTGATCCCGGCCCCACAGCTGCGGAGCGCATAACTCAATTGGAAGCGGAGAACGCCGGTATGGCCCTGGAACTGGCCCAAAACCAAATACGATTTGACCAAATGGAGCAGGCCAACGCGGACCTGCTCTTTGCTTTGGTAGACAAGGGGGTGCTGTAAGCATGGATTGGTACGCATTGGTCAAGCATCACTATGACGCCGGGTGGTACACGGCGGAACAGGTGCGGGTGTTTGTCACCGCGGGAAAGATTACGGCGGTACAGGCAGCGGAGATTCTGGGAGAAAGTGCGGAGTAATGATCAACCGATACGCGAATTTGCCGTCGGGAAAGAAATCCGGGAGGACTTTCAAAGTATCACGGAAGATTCTCAAAAGGTGCAGGTCGATGTAGATGCCCCCGCAACAGAGTGGAATGCCTTGGGCAGGCGGGCGGATCAGTTGCAAATGCAGTTGAATATAGCCGTCCTCGCCGGGGACAGTAGTGTAGCAGTTGCTCAGGCGACAGTGAGGGCACATGATCATGACTACGGGAATCTTAAAGGCGCGGCTAGATCCGGAGCACGGAATAGCCTACGGGGCAACTCATGGTTTTCCCGAGGGATATAATAACACACATTTACCGTATAACTTTGTCACCATTACCGGGGTAAAGGATACCGTTCCTTTGACCAAGATACGGCTGCTGGTGAATGTGCGGTGCGACAAAGGGAGGCCAAACGCCTGACTCCAAAACTTCATATCAGCAACCTGCGAGCCAGCGGGAGGAGAGGAGACATGCATGCAAATCAATTGGGGGACGTTTGCTACGCTGATCGGCATGATTGGCGTAGCCAGCGGAGTTATGCTGGGGTGGATGGGCCGCGCCCGCAGCACCAAGCAAGATACGGTCCAGCAAGCCGGAAGTGATGCTAAACTTCGTTCCGACATGGATTATATCAAGCGCGGCGTGGATGATATCCGGCTTGAGCAACGATCCCAAGGGCAGCGAATTGACGTGCTTTCCGAGCGAGTCACACGCCTGGAGGAGAGCAGCAAGCAAGCCCATAAACGCCTGGACCGACTGGATGCAACCAGAGAAAGGGAGGATTAGGATGACAACTATTATCGAACTCGCACAGCCTTATTTGGAAGCTATCGCCACAGCCGTTATCGGCTTGCTGGCCATGCTCATTCTGGCCCTGATCGCCAGGCTTCGCGCCAAACTCGAGGCCTGGCTCAGCGCCAGGACCAGTGCGGCCCAGCGGGAGCTCTTGCATAAGCTGGCCGGCGAGGCATATGCCTGGGTGGAGCATCAATACGCCAGCGAAGACGGGCAACAGAAGCTCACAGAAGCGGTGCGGTATGTACTGGACCGGCTGCGCCTGAACAAGATTGGCCTGTCCGCAGAGGATGTGACTGCCGCTGTCCAAAAAGCTTGGGCTGAACTGGACAGCAAGAACAGAGGTGCGGCCTGATGGCAAAAGGCTTCGACACCGCCACCCGGGTAACCGCGGAGAAAGCCCGGCTGTTTGCCGCCCAGGGTTTTCTTTTTGTCGGCAGGTACCTGGATATCCCCTCCAGCTGGAAGGCGCTATCCGCCGCCGAGGCTAGGGATATTTCCGCCGCGGGGTTGTACATCGTTTCGCTGTACGAACGCACCGCCAACCGTTCCAGGGAAGGCGCCGCCGCGGGAGCGACGGACGGCAGGCAAGCACTCACCCACGCCAAGCAGGTTGGCCAGCCAGAGGGCAGCGCCATCTATGCTGCGGTAGACTACGATGCCCCGCCGGCGGACTATGACCGCATCGAGGCATACATGCGGGCTTTTGATGCGGAGATTGACGGATACCAGTTGGGCGTATACGGCTCTTATGCCGTTTGCCGGGCCATGTATGAGCGAGGGGTAACGTCCAAACTGATGCAAACCTACGCCTGGAGCCGCGGGCAGGTTTTTCCGCATAACAGCATCTACCAATATGAAAATGACATCACCGTCAACGGCATCGGCATTGACCGCTGCGAGTCCAACGGGGATGCGGGAGGGTGGCGAGTGGGCATGGCGATCAAACCGGCTGCGCCGCAGCTGAGTAAGGAAGTAGCGGCCAACATCATCGACAGCTTTTTGAAGAAGCACTGGGCCGAATGTGAAACGGAACGCATCAAGGCGGAGCAGGAGGGGCGCACTAAGGATGCGGAAGCGTGGAAGGAGCTGCGGGATTGGCAGCATCATCTGGCCAACGAACTCAGAGCAGCCTCCGGTCTGCAGGCGGAATAGACAGGCCTATGGTTGATGCTGGTGATTCGGCTCAAAAGGACTGACGATCCGTTATTTTCCCATTTTCGCCCTATTTCCGAATTTCGCGGACTGACAATCTGCTATTCACCTCCGAATGTGCTTTAACCCGCTGTTTTGCGTCTCATAACGGATCTACGGTCCGTATGATTGGAAAAATCCCCGTTTTTCACGGAATAACGGAACGTCAGTCCGCAGGGATGAACGGGGGCGCCAGATAACATCCAAAACAACAAAAAAGCCGCATGACCCAGCGTCATGCGGCTTTCATACATATCCTTACCCCTCAATCTGCACAGCTTGCGCCTGCGCCTTCAGGCACAATTCCGCCGCCATAAAGGCGTGCTCCTGGGTCATGGCGTTTTCGGTGCGGTGCAGGCAGTCCAGGATCAGCTCGCCGAAGAACGGATAGCCCACCTGGCCGTCCACATGGAAATGATACTCGCCCTGCCCGTTGACCAGATACACATGGTTGCTGGATTTGTCCCGGGCGATGTCGATATATTTGCGGAGCTCGATGTAGCCTTCTGTGCCCAGGATCAGGGTACGGCCGTCTCCCCAGGTGCCCAGACCATCCGGGGTGAGCCAGTCCACCCGGAAATATTGGGTGGCGCCGTTGTCTCCCAACAGAGTAGCGTCGCCGAAGTCCTCCAGCTCGGGGTAATCCGGAGCATTGTAATTGGCCACCTTGCTGTGCAGGACCTGGGCGCTTTTGCAGCCTGCGTAGAACAGGAACTGCTCCACCTGATGACTGCCGATATCGCAGAGAATGCCGCCATACTGCTCCTTCTTGAAAAACCATTCCGGCCGCGAGGCGGCATTCAGCCGGTGGGGACCGAAGCCGGTAACCTGAATCACCCGTCCGATGGCGCCCTGCTCAATGAGCTGACCGGCGTAAACCGCCGATTCCACGTGGAGCCGTTCGCTATAGTAGACCATATATTTCCGGCCGGTTTCCCGAACCTTGGTCCGGGCGGCTTCCAGCTGCTCCAGGGTGGTAAACGGAGCCTTGTCCGTAAAATAATCCTTGCCCGCATCCATCACCCGCAAGCCAAGGGGCCCGCGTTCCGACGTGATGGCGGCGCCTGCAACCAACTGCACCTCCGGATCGGCCAAAACCTCTTCCTCCGTCGCGGCGATCCGCACCTGCGGATAGGTCTTGGCGAAGGCCTCCGCCTTGGCCGGGTTGGGGTCATATACCCATTTCAAGGTCGCGCCTGCTTCCAGCAAACCGTTGACCATTCCATAAATGTGGCCGTGATCCAACGCAACCGCCGCGATCACAAATTCCCACGGCTTAACCACCGGATTGGGCTTTCCTTTGGGGGCGTAATTCATACCGTCACTCTTTTGCATAATGGAGTTCCTCCTGATCGGATGATAATTATTTGTAGCCGCTTCCCGTCGTAATGCTGGAGTCAGCGAAGTTTTCGACGGATGCGCTCTTTTGATAAAAATAGGGGACTTGCTTTCTTACACCTTCCTGGGTATAAAAAGGATCGTCCTGCTGCAGGGGAAGCTGCACGTTTTCCCCGGTACTGGCGGATTTGTAGATGCCCATGATCAAATCCAGGGTTCTGCGGCCGCTGTCTCCGTCAATGAGAAGGGGCGAGCCCGTTTCAATGGCGCATAACACGTTGTCGATCTGGGCGGTGTGGCCCTCGTAGGGAAGATCGGGCAGGGCATCGTAAGCCTGCTGGATTTTTGCCATCAGCTCCTGATTCTCCCGGGGAAATCCGTTGGGCAAGGAGGTGGAGGCAAATACCTTCCACGGAGCGGAGATGCGGGCATCAAGCCCCTGAAAGACAAACTGCTGCTCCTCGCCGTGATGAACCACCGAGCTGGTAATCTGGCCCAACGCGCCGTCGGCATAACGAAGCATGGCCATGGACAGATCCTCCACCTCGGCGTTGTCATGGGCGACATTGCTCATGTAAGCCTGAACCTGAACCGGCGGCCCCATCATCCATAGCAACGCATCGATATGGTGAACCGCATGATTAAGCGTACAGCCGCCGCCCTCCTTTTCCCAGGTGCCCCGCCACCACAGGTCATAATAGCAATGGCCCCGCCACCAGGAGGAGTTCACCTGGGCATGCAGCAGCCTGCCGGCCAGCCCGCTGTCGATGATCTGCTTCAGCTTCATAATGGGATTGCGGAACCGGTTCTGGGCAACCACCGACAGAAGCTTTCCGGTGCGCTTCACCGCTTCGTTCATTTCATCGCATTCCGCAAGGGAAGCGGCCATGGGCTTTTCCACCAGAACATGACTGCCTGCATGGAGAAAATCGATGGAAATAGGCGCGTGAACATAAGGAGGCGTACAAACGGATACCAGATCTATTCCGTCATGAAGCAGTTCCTTGTAATCCCTTACGACTTTGGCCCCGAGTCCATACTTCCGGTTTGCCGCTTCGGCTTTTTCCGGATACAGATCGCAGAGGGCCACAATTTTGCACCGGTCCGGGAACTGCAAATAACCTTCGATATGGCTGGAGGAGATAGCTCCAGTCCCGATCACCGCAACCTTGATCATTTTGATGAACCTCCCTGAAAAACTAAAGTCCAAGCCATCGGCTGGATTAACTTAAGGATACCGGAAGCCGGAGGCAAATTGTGATTCGGAATGGCGGGAAAAATAACACCAGATTGCGGTCATTCATCCTGCCTGTGTTATAGTATAAATAGCCGGATACGACGGCTTGCGAATTGGCGTTTTGCTCCACAAACGCTTAGGATGAAGCCCGGGGAGGAAATGCGGATGCCGTATGTAGTGGGCAACTATAGCGGGGAGACTGTGCAGTTTGCCTATAAGCGCAAAAGTGTCAATTATGAGCATAAGGAAACCTTCCATTCCCATTTGGGCATAGAGCTTCTGTGGATTCACCAGGGGAAGGGAACCATGATCGTCAACAACAACAGCTATCCCATCAAGCCGGGGATGTTCTGCATGTTCCAGCCCTTCCAGCTGCATCACTTGACCCTGGATTATTCGGATCATCAGTCCTTTGAACGTTCGCTAATCATCTTTGAGCCGACGATGTTCGAGAGCTATTTTCAGAAATGGCCGGTTTTGCACAGCTTTTTTCAGTTTATCCATTTGGGGAAGCTTCCCTTTCCGTGCATCTACGGGGTGGAGGACGGGGATGATCTGGAGCAATTGTTCGTCAGTATGCAGAAGCGGCTGCCTGTTCTTCCGGAAAAAGACCGTACGGAGGAAATCTCATTGTTTCTGGTGATTCTGTTCCGCAAGCTGAAGCAATTATGGGACAACCGGAAGCTAATGGACACGGATATGGAAAGCAGGCGGAAAAATCATCAGGTGGAGCATATTTTAAGCTGGATCGAGGCTAACTATACGGCGCCATACAGTCTGGAGGAGATGGCCCAGGCTCTCCATCTGTCTCCGTACCATATCGCCCACTTGTTTAAGGCCGCCACCGGAATCACCATTTCCGATTACATTGCAACCCGCAGGATTCACCAGGCGGTTCAACTGCTGACCACAACCCACAAGCCGGTTTCTTTGATTGCGGAGGAAATCGGGCTGATGAACGGGTCATATTTTTGCAGATTGTTCAAAACCCATATGGGGACAACCCCCTACCAATACCGCAAAAAATGGATCGGCCGGTAATACCGGATCGTCCGCGTTTGTTTGATCTTCTCCCAAGCGGGTAAAAAAGCCTATCCCAACAAGAGGAGGCGGATGGCCATGGAGCCCGTAAATGACCGCGAAATCAAGGAAACGCGCATTGAAAAAAAGACGGACAGCAGCGAAGTGATGTCCACCTTTATCAAGTACGCGGCGTATCTGATTATTTTCTTCGGGATTCTTTACTTCCTGGTCCGGTATGTGTTCCCAATGTTCTAGCTTCTATAGAGGTCGGATCTTGCAGCCTGTACAGCAGCGGGGCGACATGTGCAATTGGCGCATGTTTGCCCCGCTTTTTGCTTGTTAATGGCTACGCGGCGGCAGGCAGAGTCATGGAGATGACCGCCCCTCCTTCCGGCCGGTTGCCTGCTGTGATCGCACCCCCGCAGCCCTCCACAATCGCCCGGGAGATAGCCAGCCCCAGCCCGGATTCCCCATCCTTGCCCTTCACAAACCGGTGGAACAGCACTGGCAGCAGCTCCTCCGGGAATCCGCAGCCGTCATCGGACACCGACAGCCGCACCTCTCCCTGCACCATGGATACCCGGATCAAAATGCCTGTTTGGGCGTAACGCACCGCATTGGCGGCCACGTTCAGAAGCGCTTGGAGCAGCTTCTCCCCATCAGCCCGGATAACAGGAGCCCCCTCCTCCGGCAGCGCTACGCGGACGGACAGCCCTTTGGCGGCCAGCATGGGATTGATCCGTTCCACTACCTCCTGAACCAGCTCCGCCAGCGAAACAGGAGCTACCCGAAAAATGTCCTCCGCGCTGTCCAGCTTGGCCAGGAGGGTCATCTCCATCACCAGCTTTTTCACCCGAGCGCATTCGCTGACAATGATGTCCAGCCCCCGTTCTACCTGCGCCCCCTCAAAAATTCCCTCCCGGATTCCCTCGGCATACCCGGAAATGGACATAAGAGGCGTCTTCAATTCGTGGGAGGCATTCTGGAAAAACTCCTTTTGCACCCGGATAAACCGGTTCAGCTCTCCGGCCATTTCATAAACGGCCTTGGACACGGCGCCAATTTCCCCGCTGCCCCCCACCGGCCGCACCTGGGCGAAATGCCGCTCCTTAATTTTCTCCAATTCCTGCTTCAGCAGCATAAGAGGGCGGATCAGCTTCCGGGTAAAAACGAGACTAAGCCCCGCCATCGTCACTCCGCCTGCGGCAAAAATGATCAAAAGCCGGCGAAGCAGCTCCTGCTCAATGGCTTTGATCCGGCTTACCGGCGTCAGTAGGGTCAGGGTCCCCGTGGGCAGAGCCTCCACCCGGGAAACGTAGGCCGTATCGGTGCCGTTCCAGATTTTCTCCAGATTTACCGGCGGAATCGAGGTGGAAGGCGAGGTTGCGATGGTGGTCAAGGGCGCAGCGGCTTCCTCCCAGTTGGCTGTGACCACCTTGCCCTCCCGGTCGGTTAGAATGGCTCTTACCTCAGAGTAAGGAATGCTGATGCTCATAGGCACGCCGCTGGCAGTGGTATCATTGCCGGCAACCGTAAAGGCCGAGAAAGACAGCAGATGATCTGCGGCCCCAAGGTCAGCGGCGGGAAGAGGGGAAGCGGAAGGCTCCGCTTGGCCAACGGAAGGTACATCGGAGCCTCCTTCGACAAGGAAGGGAGCTTCCGGATTCTCGCCGCCTGTCTCCTCCCCTGCGCGAACTTCTACAGTTCCGGACACGGCAGCTACTCCCAGTCTGGCCGTCATAGCGGCCCCCATATTTTTCAGATCCTCCTTCTGGGCCCCGATAAAATGATCCATCAGCACAAAATGGATAACGGCTCCGGTCACGGACAGCACCAGAATCAGCGATACGGCAAAGGCAATATTAATCTGGTATACCAGCTTCAAGCTGCTCGGCCCCCTCGTTCACGCGGAGTCTGTACCCGTGGCCCCAGACGGCTTCAATGGGCAGCTCCGCCATTTTTTTGCGCACCCGTTTAATCAGATGGTCCACGGCCCGGTCACTGCCGAAATAGTCCTCGCCCCAGACCAAAGACAGCAGCTCCTCCCGGGTAAAAGCCCGGTTGGGATGCAGCGTGAATACCTGCAGAAGCTCAAATTCCTTCATGGTCAAGTCCACTTCCTGGTGATTCCACAGCACTCTGCGTTCCTCCGGCAGCACTTGAAGGGCCCCCCAGACAAAACGGCGGGCTGAGGCGGAGGGGACCGGAACTTGCAGCAAAGCGGCGCCGCTCTCCCGCGCCTGGTACCAACGGTGCAGCAGCCGCTTGATGCGGGCGGTGAGCTCCCGGAGACTGAAGGGTTTGGTCAAATAATCGTCGCTGCCCAGCTCCAGGCCCAGCACCTTGTCCACCTCATGGTCCCGGGCGGAAATCATAATGATGGGCACCTCCGCTTCCCGGCGGATCAATTGGCAGAAGGCGTAGCCGTCCATACCCGGCAGCATAATATCCAGCACCCACAGGTCCGGCGGGTCGTTGCGCCACAGCTCAATAGCCTCCTCCGCCGAAGCCAGTCCGGCAGTCCGGTATTGCTCCTTGGCCAGGCAGGCCTCCACCAGCTCCCGGATATGGGGATCGTCATCCACAACAGCGATGAAAAAAGGACGGTTCATATCACAACTCCCGTTTTGCAGGTTGGTTCCATTATAACAAGCCGGGGGGCGGGCAAACGCTCTGCCATTGTTTTTCCACAAATTCACCAATCTCCTGCCATGGTCCTTCGGTAGACTGAACCTGTAAGACAAACCATGATAAGGAGCTGTTTCAACCATGACATTTCCCATTGTTTTAGCCAAAAGCCTGCTGTCCCTGTCTCTGCTGTCCGCCGCCCTCCCCGCCGGGGGAGCCGCCGTTACCGCTTCCGCGGAGATTGGAAACTCGGGCGCTGCGCCGGCCGAAAGTGTACACGTGATCCGGTCCTTCGGGGAAGGGCAGGACGCAGGCTTTACCATTTCCGTAGGTGAGGGCGAAGCCTTCGACGGACAGAATGCGCTCCGGACTTCGGTGGCCGTGATTCCCGATCCGCTGGAGCTGGCCCAAACCTATGCTCCCGAAACGGTGGAGGAATGGACCCAAACTCTGGAGCAACTCAAGGAAAAGTGGAAGCCCCAGATGTACCGGGTGCAGATGGCCGCCGCTCCTGAAGGGGAAGAGGCAGGGAATGTGACTCTGCCGGTGAAAATTGCTATCCAGGCTATGCCTGCCGTGAAGCTGGACACGGAAGCGGGAACCCTTGAGGATGGAGCAGTTGTGAAGGCGTTTACCGTAGACGTTCGGGAGGCCGTGGCAATAGCGGGCGGCGCAATAGAGGGACAGGAACCTGCGGCCCTTCCAACTGAGGTGAAGGTGTTCCCCTTGGATGAAGGCATTGTGAACGCACAGGCTGCCGTGAGCAAGGCGCTGGAGGCCGGACAAGCAGAGGAAATCCGCACGGCGCTTCAGGATTTGCTGACAGCATACCAGTCATTTTTGGTCAAAAATTAGTATGGATGGGTGGATGGAGGGATATGGTATGTCGATAATGCAAAAGTGCATTTATTTATGGGACCAGCCGTTTATACGGGGGGCCAAAATGCAAAAGTGCAGTTATTTCCCGCCAATTCCACCCGTTTGGAGGTTTCAGCGAAAAATAGATGCACTTTTTGCATGAAGGGAACGAAAAAGAGGCTCGCGGCTAAAAATAACTGCACTTTTACATGATAGTATTGGTAGGATATGGATCAGGCGCAGTCTATACAGAACTCCAGCGGCTATAACGGTGGCATAATTAACTCTATCCGTACTTTGGAAGCCGCTTCCTGCTCTTTTGGGCAGGGGGCGGTGTTTTTTTGCGTATGGAAGGGGTTGACATTCCGGAATTAATAATGTCATAATGACTATATCAATATTATGATATCAAAAGGATGGAATAGCCATGGATACCCTCAAGCGTGATGGAATCGAAGAGGAGAATGCAGACGAGAACGCCCGGAACTACACCTCCGCCAACTACCGGACTCCGGACGGCGCTCCGGCGGATATTGTGATTTTCACCATTTCCTCCAGAGAAAAGGAGACGGTCAAAAAAGCGCTGCCGGTGCGGGAGCTTCAGGTGCTGATGATCCGCCGGAAAAAATGGCCGTATGAAGGACAATGGGCGCTGCCCGGGGGCTTTTGCATGGAGACGGAGAGCATGTACGAATGCGCGCTGCGGGAGCTGCAGGAGGAAACCGGCGTGGCGGATGTCCATATGGAATATTTCAACGTGTACAGCAAGCCGGGAAGAGATCCCCGGGGCTGGATGATTTCCCATGCGTTCTTCGCGCTGGTGCGGGAGGAGGCGCTGGCCAACCGGCAGGCGGCTTCGGATGCGGAGGATGTGCGGCTGATTCCGGTCCGGGAGGCCTTGGAGCTGGAGCTGGCTTTTGACCATCGGCAGATTCTGGAGGATGCTCTTGGCAAGGTGAAGGAGAAGATGCTCACCACTACCATCGCCCGGGAATTTCTGCCGGAGGAGTTCACCCTAAGCGAGCTGTACCAGGTGATCCAGACGGTGGTGCCGGAGTTTGCGGAGCCCAATTTCATCCGCAAGATTACCTCCACCCAAAGCCGCCGGGGGATTCTCGAGGAAGCTGCGGACGGGGATGGACGCCCCCGCTTCTCCAACCGCTATTCCCAGCGGGCGGCCCAGCTTTACCGGTTTACGGATTTGACGCCGCAGCTGTCCATTTACAGCTGAGTGGGGGAAGAACACGGAAGAGTGGAGGCGGGAGAAATGAGCGCAGAGCTGCTGGACAAAATCAAAGGCGGGCTGTTCGGCGTTGCCGCCGGGGATGCCCTGGGAGGTACGACGGAATTTATGGGCGCCTCTCAGGTGAAGGACGCCTACGGCTTTCTCACGGAGATTATCGGCGGCGGCGTGTGGGGGCTGGCCCCCGGCGAGGTGACGGATGACACCATGATGACCCTCTGCGTGGCGGAGGGGATTCTGGAGAATCCGGCGGAGCCTATGGAGGCCATCGGCCGCCGGTTCCGGGAATGGTATGCCGCCGGGCCCAAGGATGTGGGCAATATTATCCGGCATGTGCTGGAGCGATTCGAGGGCAATTGGTATGAGGCGGCTTTTGTGGCCCATCTGGATTTGGGGCAAAGCGCCGGCAACGGCTCCCTGATGCGCTGTTTGCCTGCGGCGTTGGGGTATGGGGCGCGGGAGCGGGTGGAGAAGGTTTCCCGCATCCAGTCGCGGATGACCCACTATGATGAGCGCTGCGACGAAGCCTGCATCCTGTATAACCGGATGGCGTGGCGGCTTCTGCAGGGAGAGGAGCTTCATGCGGTCATCCGGCAGACGGCCGCGGGAACGGACTATGCGGCGGGTCTGGGCGCGGAGCCCATCTGTTCCCCCAGCGGGTTTGTGGCGGACACCTTCCGCTGGGTGCTGTATCTGCTTCTCGATTCTGCCACCTTCGAGGAAACCATCCAGCGGGCCGCCAATCTGGGCGGCGATTCCGACACCATCGGAGCCATTGCCGGCGGTTTGGCCGGCATCTATTACGGCTACGCGGGAATCCCGGAGCGTTACCGGGAGGCAATCCTGCTGAAGAGCCGGTTGTCCGCCGCCGCGGAGGCGCTGTACCTGTTGCGTCAAGATGAGGGAGAAGGGGAAGGCAGGGAAGCTGGAACTATACAGCTGTGAAACAGGCCGGTTGTTGCAGAGTACACTCACTTCTGTTAGGTCATCTGCCCATCAATCCGCGCCATCAAAAAACGCCTGCTGGCCAGCCGACCCATGCATGATGCATGGAGTTGGCCGCCAGCAGGCGTTTATCTGTTTGATATGCCGTTAAACAGTTTCCTTCGGCTTTCCGGGCAGGATCACTGCAATCCTGTGGGCCTGCTTGTCATCCGCCAGCTCCAGGAAGGTGCCGGGTCCGGCAGTCAGGATGTCCCGGAACCCCTCTCCCGGCTGCTCCCGGGTGAACACCAGCGTATACACTGTGCCGCCGAACCGGTAGTCCGCCTGGAAGCCCGGCCAGCCGTCGGGAACGCACGGGTCCAGCAGCAGCCGGTTGCCGCGGCGGCGGATGCCGAGAATCCACTCCAGCCCCACCTGGTACATCCATCCCGCGGCGCCGGTGTACCAGGTCCAACCCGCGTGGCCCCGGTGGGGCTCGGAGGTGTAGACATCGGCGGCCATCACATACGGCTCGCCTGTATACTGCCGGACCTCCTGGTCCGTCCGGGTGTGGTTTACCGGATTGAGCAGATGGAACAGCTCAAAGGCCTTATTGCCCTGCCCCAGCTTGCTCCAGGCGGCGATGCTCCAGATGACCCCGTGGGTATACTGGGCCCCGTTCTCCCGGATGCCCGGGGGATAACCCTGGATATAGCCGGGGCTGGGCTCCGTTTTGTCGAAGGCGGGGGTTAAGAGCCGCGCCAGGGCCAGCTCCCGGTCCACCAGCTCCCGGTCGAAGGAGCGCATGGCCTGCCAGGCCCGCTCCTCGGGGGCGCCTCCGGAGAGGACCGACCAGGATTGGGCAATGGCATCGATCCGGCACTCGTCATTGCGGATGGAGCCCAGCCAGGCCCCGGAGTCAGTGAAGGCCCGCCGGTACCACTGGCCGTCCCAGGCATGCTCATTGGCCGCCTTAAACAAGCTCTCCCGCTGTTCCCGGTAGCGGGCGGTCCGCTCCGCATCTCCCCGCTCCGTGCAGATGCCCTCGAAGCGCTCCAGAATCTCCGCCAGGAACCAGGCCAGCCAGACGCTTTCGCCCCGGCCCTTGTCTCCGGCCAGATTCAGGCCGTCGTTCCAGTCGCCTACGCCGATCAGCGGCAGACCGTGCTCGCCGATGCGCGACAATGCCTTTTCGATAGCCTGAAGGCAGTGCTCGTAGACGGTGCCTGTCCGCCCGGAGAGGACAGTGGGCTCGTAACGCTCATGCTCCCCTTCCTTAAGGGGCTCGCTGATCAGGTAAGGAGCATGCTCCTCCCACAGGGTCTGATCTCCCGTATGCTCCGTGTAGCGGGAAGCCACATAGGGCAGCCATAAGAGATCATCGGAGAACAGGGTACGAATGCCCCGCTCCGTCTCCTCATGCCACCAGTGCTGCACATCGCCCTCCTCGTATTGGTGGGCGGCGTGCAGCAGTACCTGCCTGCGGGCAAATTCCGGCGCCGTATGCAGCAGCGCCAGCGTATCCTGAAGCTGGTCCCGGAAGCCGAAGGCCCCGCCGGCCTGGAAGAAGCCGCTGCGGGCCCAGATCCGGCAGGCCAGGGTCTGGTACAGCAGCCAGCCGTTCAGAAGCAGATCCATCTCCCTGGCGGGAGTGGACACCTGCACCTGGCGCAGCATGCTGTTCCAGTGCTGCTCCATCTCCGCCCACGCAGCATCGCAGCCAGCGCCGCCGGCGTACTGGCGGGCCAGTGCCGCCGCTTCCGCTTCCGAAGAGGCGCAGCCCAAGAGAATCACAATCTCCCGTTCTTCACCGGGAGCAAGGGCCAGCTCCTGCCGGATGGCGCCGCAGGAAGCGGCCTGGATGCCGGTCCGGTTGGACAAGCGCTCCCCGGCCAGTCCTGCCGGAGCTTCCAGGCGGCCGTTGCGGCCGACAAATTCCAGTTGATCCGAAGTCCAGGTTTGGGTCCCCTCCGGAAAAATGCCCAGAAAAGCGGTAGCCTCCCGGAAATGCTCCTGGTACTTGTTTTGTGCGGTTAAGATAGCTGCCGCTTCATCCCGGCGGACGGCGATGTGGGAAGCTGTCTGCTGCCGTCCCACTCCCAATACCCACTCCGCGTAATAGGCCAGAGACAGCCGCCGCTGCCGGGAGGAGGTATTGGCCAGACGCAGGCGCATAATTTTCACCGGGTCCTTCACCGGCACAAACAAGGTCAGCTCATGGCGGATGCCCTCCCGCTCATGGCGGAACATGGAATAGCCTTGTCCATGGACGACTGTATACGGCTCTGGATGTTTGCCTGGCGATGGGGTCAGCGTCCACAGCACTCCCGAATCCTCATCCTTCAAATATCCCTGTTCGCCGGGAGGGTCCAGCACCGGGTCATTGGACCACGGGGTGAGCTTGCATTCCCGGCTGTTGCGCCAGAAGGTGTAGCCGGTGCCCAACTCGGTAACCAGGGCTCCGAAGATGGGATTGGCCAGCACGTTGGTCCACGGCCCCGGCAGGTGGCGTCCGTCTGCAATGGTAAGCCGGTATTCCCGGCCGTCGGGGGTGAAGCCGCCCCAGCAGTTAAAGAACAGAAGCTCTTTCGGGTCCGGTATCGCCAGGGGAGGCGTCATGCCGCAGCCGGCGGCGTCTCCGGCGCCCGCTGGGAAACGATGGCCTGCCGCCTTATCTGCCGCGCCGCCTTGGCTGTTCGTACCGTCGCCTGCCGGATAGACCAGCGCCAGCGCCGGAGCGTCGCCCCGCAGAGCGCGCAGCTGGGAGGCCAGGCTGGGGCCGCCGGCGTGGAGATTCACCCGTGCCGCAGCCGTCAGCAGCCGCCGGTCTTCCTCCGTCAGGCGGTGGACGGGAATCACATGAATCCCGGATAGACCCTGCCCGAAGCGGTCCACGCCATGCTCTGCCGCCCGCTGCAGCGCCTCCTGCAGATCCTGCTGGTATCCGTCCCGGGACAGGTTCAGGATCACCAGATCATAAACCAGCCCCAGCCGCCGGGCATATTCATGGCCGACCAGAAGCTTGATCACAAACGGCAGATGGCTCTTGTCGCCGATCTGCACTACCATAATCGGGCGGTCGCCGGATATGCCGAAGGACCAGAGGCCGGACTGGCCTTTCACATTGGCCGCAATCGCCTCCCGGCGTTCCTTGCGAAGCGGCGGGGTGTAGAGCATAAGCCCTGCCAGCCGCTGGAACAAAGCCGCCTCCCGGCCGTCCAGCTGGAGGCTCTTCAGCTCGATCCGGCTGCGGTTCCAGGCCAGCCGGAAGGCCCGGTCCGCCTGCTGGGCACTGGCCAGCCTGGCGGCGGTTTCCACTGCATCCTGGCGCTCCGCCGCCACCGCCGTCACCGCATACAGCACCGTCTTGCCGCCGGGCTCAAGCTCTACCCTGCGCCGCATAATGAAGGCCGGGTCCGCCACCGAGCCGGTTTTGGCCTTCAGCCGGCTCTTGGCGCATTGAGGCTCGGCCAGGGTATAGCCCCGACCCACAAACGCCGCCCGGTCCGTTTCAAACTCCACCGGGCCTAAAGACTGCCCGTCCGCCGCCAGCAGATGGGCGGACCAGAGAGAATGATCCTTCACCGTCCGCGGCCGCCTGCCGGCCACCAGGCAGCCCGACTCCTCATCATAGGCGGTGCGGACAAACAGCTTGCTGAAGGCAAGGTGGGCATCATCCGCAATCGGGCTGGACATGGCCAGCTCCATGAAGGTGGTGACCTCCAGCACCTTTTTTTCCTCGCTGTGGTTAACCAGAGTAATCCGCCGCACCTCGGCATCGGCTTCCGGGGAAACGGCAATCTCCATCTTCGTTTCCACTTGCCCGTCCCGCCTCAGGAACACGGCCTTATCCAGCTCAAACCGGATCAGGCCCTCATCCGGCTCTACCCGGGCCGGCTGGAAGGACGGTGACCACAGCTTGTCTTCGCCTACATCCCAAATGTAAACCCCGCTGACCCAGGAATCCCGGACCGGGTCCTCCCGCCAGCGGGTGACGGACAAGCCGTCCCAGCTGCTGTGGCCTGCGCCGCTGGCAGTGACCATGGTCATGAAGCGGCCGTTGGACAGGAGGCATACCTCCGGCACAGCCGTATGAGGGGAACGGAATTCCCGGACAGAGGCGGTATCCACCGGTTGTTTCTCATGCCGCGGGTTGGACCGGTACATCTCCGGATGGCGAATCCATTTGGGCCGCGCCGGAATCCGTTCCTGGAGAAGCAGCTCGGCCGCCTGCACCTCCATGCTTTTGTGAAACCGGTCGTACATGGTCCGGGGCAGCAGCAGGTTGCCCAGGGTCAGCAGGCTCATGCCCTGATGGTGGGCCATGAAGCTCTTGACCACCATGTGGCGGCTGCCTCCCGGCATCCGGCGGGGTGTGCAGTCGATGGCTTCATAGAAGCCGTATTTGCCCCGGGCGCCCCATTCCTCCATCTCGTGCAGGGCGGCAATCCCCCGGTCCCGGGAGTAGGGCAGAGACATGATGGTGGCATACGGCGCCAGCACCAGATCCTGCTCCAGACCGCGCTTGAAGCCCAGCCCCGGAACCCCGAAGGCCCGGTACTGGTAATTCATCTGGTAATCGAAGGCGTAATAGCCGGATTCCGATATGCCGAAGGGCACCTTCCGCTGCCGGGCGTATTCAATCTGCCGGTCCACCACGGCCTGGTAGGTGCTGTCCCAGAGGGTATCCCGGTAGGTTTTCATAAAGAGCCACGGCATCAGATATTCAAACATGGTTCCCGACCAGGAAAGCAGAAGCGGATGGCTGCCCGACTTGGTCAGCGTCCGGCCCAGCACATTCCAGTGGGAGACAGGGGCCTGGCCCATGGCAATGGCCACAAAGCTGGCCTGCCTGGCTTCAGAGGCCAGAAGGTCGTAGAGCACATTGTCCCGTTTGCCTTCCTTTACATGGTAACCAAGGGAGAAGAGATTGGTCTTCTCGTCCAGAAGCGGGCGGAAATTGGTTTCCCGCGCCAGCGATTCCATTCGCGCCGCCAGTCGTGTGCCCCGGTTGCGGACGGTGGAGCGTTTGCCGATATGAGGCGTCAGCTCCTGGGCAAATGCCACCTGGAACTCCCCCTTGGACCGGGGCTTTCTTCTGTCCGTCACCAGGTCGTTCATACCCAGATGCCCGTCGGTTTCCACCCATTCCAGGAGTCCTTCACGTGCGGCAATCAGGCATACAGCCAGGTTGCCCGAATCCACGGTGGACACATATACCGGGTTAAGCGGAGCCAGGGTTGCGGTATCGTACCAGTTGTACAGATGCCCCTCCCATTTTTCCATACTCTCAACGGTCCCGATTGTCCGCTCCAGCCGTTCGATCATCCCCGGCGTATCGATAAACCCGAAGTCCCGGGCCGCCAGCACGCAGGTCAGATACAGCCCAATATTGGTGGGGGAGGTGCGGTGGGCCACCCCTTTGTCCCCCTCCATCTGGACATTGTCCGGGGGCAGGTAGGAATCCTCCTCTGTTACATACGCTTCATAAAAGGCCCAAATGTCTGCGGACAGCTTGCGGAGCTCCTGCTCCTCATCCTTGCTGAAAACCGCCTGACCGGAATCCGCCTCGCGGTCCAGCCAGCGCACTACAAGAGGCGCCAAGGCCCATAGGATCACAACAGCCAAACCGGCCAGCCGCAGCGTATCGAGACTCCCCCAGCTTCCGTCAGCGGGGAAAAGAGCCCAGCGCCTGCCTTGTCCGGCAAAACCTCCGGGGCCCCAATCTCCAGCCTCCGGCACCGCCCGGCCCAGAAGCAAGCCGGCAGCCAGCAGCGCAATCGCGATATAGCCTCCTGACAGGTTCGTCATCACAGGGCGGCCCTTTTTGCCGCTTTGGCGCTCCACCTCGGATTGGCTGACCCATTCCAGCAGCCTGCGTTTGGAGACCGTGATCCGGTACAGGGTCCGCACCACTGCATCCAGCAGCATGAGACTTTGAAAAGGCAGGGTGATGAAGGCAATGGCGCATTGGGCCAAAGTATTCAGCAGTCCCTTGGGCCGGTAGATCAGGGTATGCAGCGTCAGCAGCTGGCGGACAAAAGGTGCGCACAGCGTCAGCAGCACCAGCCCGTACCAGCGCCACGGGGAGCCGGGCAGCACCGGCACCGCCAGAATGGCAATGGCCAGGAGCATTGGCGACAGCAGGCTGCGCCGCAGGTTGTCCACGATCTGCCAGCGGGTCAGGGGCGTCAGATCGGCGGGAATCCGCTCTCCGTCCCCGTTGCGCGTATGCCGCTTCAGCCAAGGAAGCAGCTGCCAGTCTCCCCGGGTCCACCGGTGCAGCCGTTTTTGGTGGGACAGGAAGGTGGACGGGCAATCGTCGATGAGCTCAATATCCGACAGAAAGCCTGCCCGCAGGAAGCCGCCCTCCAGCAGATCGTGGCTCAGCACGCTGTTCTCCGGGAAGAGGTTTCCCAGGACGGTATGGAAAGCATCCACATCGAAGATTCCCTTGCCGGTGAAAATTCCCTGACCCATGGCGTCCTGGTAGGGATCGGATACGGCAAAGGCATACGGGTCCAGCCCCGGCTCGGACGACCAAATGGAGGCCAGCCGGGATTTCCGGGCGCTTTCGTAGGTCATGCCGATCCTTGGCTGGAGCACGCCATGCCCCTCCGCCACCCGCGTCCCGCTGGCGTTCAGCCGGGGGCGGTTGTACGGCAGGTGGATGGCTCCGATCATCCGTTGTCCCGACTCCAACGGCAGGCGGGTGTCCGCATCCAGCGTAATACAATAGCGGATGCGGGGAAGCACGGAGCGGTCTCCGGCGATGGTGCTGAAGCTGGTGGAGGCATCGCCCTTCAACAGCCGGACAAATTCTACCAGCTTGCCGCGTTTGCGCTCCCAGCCCATCCAGACTTGCTCCGCTTCATTCCATTGGCGGCTGCGGTGGAACAGGTGGAAGCTGGTTTCGGGGTAACGGCCGTTCAGCTTCTCCACTTCTCCGATGGCCTGCTTCAGAACCTTTTCATCCTGGGGCAGCCGTTCCTTGTCCGCATCCCGGAAGTCGCTGAGAATAGCGAAGTGGATATTCGGGTCCCGGTTGGCCAAATAATGCAGCTCCAGCCGTTCCGCCGTAGCGGCGGCGTCCTCGGGGGTGGACCAGATGACGGGTATGACCACCATGGTAGCGGCCTCCTCCGGTACTCCCTTGGAGAAGTCATAGCGCAAAAGCCGGGTAGGGGTTTTCACCCGTTCGATCAGCCAATGCAGGACGGTGACGGCATATTCGCTGGCGGGCAGGACAGCCAGCAGCACAATCGCCACCCAGCCGCCAACCGACAGATTTCCGGCGCTGCGGCCGATCCAGAGGGAGGCGGCAGCCAGCGCCGCCACAAAAGCCAGCGCCAGGAGCTGCATATACAGCACGGCGGCCCGGGTTTTGATCCCGGCCTCCGGCAGAGCTCCGGCTTTGCCGCATTGGCGCAAGGCCTTCTGCAGGGCCTTCAACCCCCGGCCCTCCAGCAGATAATAGGCGGCGCAGCTGTCCCGGGTGGGCAGGCTTCCGCCGGACGCTGCTGTTGCCTCCGCCGCCCCTGCCGCCCGGGCTTCCGCCTCCCGGCTCCGCAGCCGCCCGTCGGCCAGCTCCACCGCTTTGGTGGCCACCAGATTCTCCGGCACCCGCATCCGCTTGGCCAATGTGGCGGTGCGGCTGCGCAGGGTGTGGCGGCTGGCGTTGTCCAGCCGGGGGTAATCCCCGGCCAACTCCTGGCGCAGGGTATTTTCCACCATGCTGATCCGCTCGAACAAGGGACTCCACTGGGTCCGGGACAGACTCCGCAGACTTCCGATGGCATTGCCTGTGCTCACCTGATATTGCGCCTGCAGCTGATAATCATAAGAAAGAATGGAGTCCAGGCTTTCCGGTCCGTTGTCCAGCTTGCATACCAGCCATTCGCCCAAATGCGCCGAATCCTCCGCATGCTCCCGCAAATGGCGGACCAACTGAACGATCACGGCGCCGGACAAGGGCAGCTCCAGCCCGGCTTCCTCCAGCGTTTGCTTCAGGCGTTCCGGCGTCAGCTCCGACGGCGGAATGTCCGCCAGCATCCGCTCCACCCGGGCGCATATGCTGCGCCGCTCCTTCACCGGCTCCATCAGGGCCGCCAACCGGCGGATCAGCTCCATTTTCATAAATACGGGCAGGGACCAGGCTTCGGCGATAGTCAGCACGGAAACCTCCTGGTACGCCTCCAAGTAGGCAACCAGGGTATCCTCCTCAAAAAGCCCGTCGGTTTCAGACAAATAGGCCGCGCAGATGGCGGATACCCGGCGGACGGCCGTTTTGCCCACGGCAGGCAGGGTTTTCACCGGCAGATTGAGGGTTTCTTCTTTTAAGCCCAGAATCTCCGCCTCAATAAATTCCGAATGGTCCAAAAGCCATTCCTCGGCTGGCTGTTCGCAGGCGCCCAGGTTCTCATGAAGCTCCCTGACAAAAGCCCTCAGCTCCGTGATGTCCCCTTCCACCCGGCTCCACAAGGCCTTTGGCGAAATGCGGCGTTCGTGCGGGTCGTGCTCAAGTGCAAGCTTATGTGCATGGTCCCTTAGCTTATCCTCATTCCAACCCATACAAAACCTCCAACGACAAGAATGGCATAAAGTCACTTCATTACCATTCCACGATATGGAGATTTTTATGAGCGGTTTTTATGAAAATAAGGTTAATCCCGCCAGGAACGCGGGTCCCGAACGCAATGCCCCTCCTCCAGGACGGCTTCGCGGAAGCCTGCCATTTGGCTCGGCCTGCCTGCTACCGGCATGTGGCTTCCGGCCAACAGAATATTGCACTGCCTGCCGGAGGACGGCAGCACATACGCGGCGGTATGCTTGAACACCCGGGCGAGGGTAGTATGGATGGCGTTGATATGCCGGTCGTTGGATTCCTTGCCGGCCAGGTTCAGAATGACGGCTCCCTTGGAGGCAAGCCTGGAGTCCGCCAGCCGGAAAAATTCCAGGGAGGTGAGATGCCGGGGAGTTCCCGCGGGATTGAAGGCATCCACCAGAATGAAATCCAGAGAGGCGGGAGGCTCCGCCGCCAGCAGGTTTCTCCCGTCCCCCGCGGCTACATTATCTGCCGTATACCCGAAGTATTCGCGGCTGATCCGGATCACCTCTTCATCCAGCTCCGCAATCTTGAAGGTGTTCGCAGGGAAATGACGGGGAATGGTGCCGATGCCCAGCCCGATCATAAAGGCAGAGCGGAACTCAGGAAGATGGTGCTCCATTAGGTGGATCATGGCTTGCGGATACTCAAACAGAATCCGCTCTGGCCGGTTCAGGTCCATGGCCCCCTGAACGGCGGTTTCGGAAAATTGGAGCAGGCGGAATCGGCCATTTTGCCCGTAGAGCCGGTAGGTTTCGTATACGAACAGCTCCTGGTGGGGGCTGACTGTGTGATGGATGAGCTGCATGTTCGGAGCTTCCTTTCGTCAATATGGTTCCGTGGTCTCTAAAGCACCATCATACACCAGCGGCGGCGGGAGGAGAAAATAAATTTTTGCTGATTTGGCCGATCATTGGAAGGTGAGATTGGTCAGAAAATATGGTAAAATAAAAGAAAAGTATGCCGAAGAAAAATATCCGCTGCTGGTTAAGAAGGGATCTCTCCATGAACCAATCATCCCCCCTATTAAGTCCGCTTAACGATATGGTGTTCAAAGCTTTGTTTGGAATGGAGGAGCAGGCCAGCAAGCTGCTTCTGATTGACTTTCTCAACTCGATTCTAAACTTGAAGGGCGCCGAGGCCATTTGCGAGATTCAGCACTTGAACCCGATCTCATACCGGGAATATGCCGGGGATAAGGAATCCAGTCTGGATATCAAGGTCAGCACAGGTCAGGGAGAGCGCATCAACATTGAGGTCCAGTTGAACAATGTGGATGATTTCCGCAAGCGCAGCTTATATTACTGGAGCAAGCTGTACAGCGAAGGTTTGCATGAATCCGAGGCTTATGTGACTTTGAAGAAAAGCATTGTCATCAACATCATGGACTACAATTTGATTTCGGAAACGGAACGTTATCATACTACTTACAAGCTTTATGAGACGGCGGAGCGGTTTCTGCTCATTGATGATTTGGAGATTCATTATGTAGAGCTGACCAAGTTTCACCCGGTAACCGATGTGGGCCTTATGGAAGCGACGGAGCTATGGCTGACATTCCTCAAGAATGCCGGCAAGGAAGACGCGGAGGAATTGCTTAATGAACTGGGGCGCCGAAAGGAGGAATTGCTAATGGCTAAGGAAATGTTGGGCAAAATCAGCGCGGATGAACTGATGCGGCAGCGCTACTACGCGCAGGAGAAGGCGCGGATTGACAAGATATCCAGCATGAAGTATGCGGAGATCATGGGTATGGAAAAAGGCATGGCAGAGGGTATGGAGAAAGGCATGGCAGAGGGCATGGAAAAAGGCCTGGAAAAGGGTCTAGAAAAAGGCCTAGAAAAGGGCCTAGAAAAGGGCCTAGAAAAGGGCATGGAACAAGGGAAGCTTGAAACTGCCCGCAATCTGCTGGCTTTGGGAATTCCGGCAGACAAAATCGCCCAAGCTACAGGATTTCCCTTAGAGGATATTCTTCAGTTAGGCAATAAAGAGGGGCTTTGACGGCCGTCCTCTTTCCGCAAAGCCACAAAAGCCCGGGCTCTTTCGAGTCCGGGCTTCTTTTGCTGCTTATTTCTTTCTGCGGCGTTTGGCATTGCGGGCCTGGCTGACCTCGGCTACGCCGCCGACGGCGGGAGGGCAGAATTCGTCCCGGACGGTTACAGTGTAACAATGCTGCGGAACGGGGACGCAATGGTACCGGTTGACAACCTCGATAGGATGGATGACTTCTACCACTTGGGGCAGATAAATATCCCGGTAGACCACCTGAGGCGGGTCCACGATCTGGCTTGCCGGACACTTCGGGCAGGACATGGTGTTCACTCCCTTATCGGATATTGGGATTACACTACCGATATATGCCGGGAGGGCAAACGCTGCTTGTTCATTCACCTATTTGGGGAGGCTGGAGTTGCAGCCCGCTTGTCCGCTAGAAGGAGAAGAACAGCCGCAGAATGCTGACCACGGGGAATAGCCCCAGCAAAAATACCTCAAACCAATACAGCCGGTTTTCATCGCGGCGGAAGCTTAAGGAATTATACGCCCGCATGGCGGCCCGCAGGCTGTCGATTTTGCTTTGCAGCGCCAGGAAGCGGTCGTTCAGCTCATAATGCTCTGCCATGAGATCGTAAAGCCCGCGGGCCTCCAGCTTTTCGCCCGCCGCGGAGCGGTCGAAGATATGGACGGCCCGGATGCTTTCGAATTCAAATTTGATAAACTTCGAGATCATCACGGTCATTCCCTTTTTGCTCATCCGCAGCCGGCCGTGCCACAGATAATCGATATATGCGCCGGATTCATCCACATTCTGCCCCACATCCGACTCAATTTTGCTGAGAGCCGAGGATTTCGCCAGAACCAACGCGATCACCTGGGCCGCCGGTTCACCCCACAGGAAGCTGCGGGGATCTTCCGGTACCGGCAGAAACCGGCCTTCTTCGTCTATGTGAAGGGTGAAGCTTTCGGAAAATTGGGCCGCCATTTCATAATCAACCGCATCCACCAGCCCGCCCATAAAGGTCAAGAAGGTCTGGATTTCCTCCTCCTCCAAATGGACAAACACCATACAGCCGAAGCTGAACACAAATACCAGCCGTCCGGGAGAGGGCTTCTTCAGTACGGTTTCCAGATGAAAGGGCTGCAGGACCACATAATCCCGCCAGGAAGTGGGCCACCCGCTGCCGAAAAACGCCGCCAGCCGGTCCAGGGGAATGGTCTGGCATATTTTCAGACTCCGCATATGAATCCGTTCCATCGGCTTCACCTACTTCACAATTTCCACGCACATGAGGATCACTTCCGCCACGATCAACAGCACAATTACCCATTCCACGAACATGCCCCGGATGGAGTGGCTGATGGCCGAAAAACCTTCCATCATATTAGATAAAATTTCCGTTTTGTTCTTCAGGATGGAGTAGCGGTCATTCAATTCGAAGAATTCCGACATCCGGTCATACAGCTCCGCCGCTCCGCTGTTGGTCCAGGTGATATCCGGCTTGTCCAAAATCATAATGTAGGCAATAGTATTGTATTCATGCCGGACAATCCGCGCCGTCGTGCGGGCCAGCTCTTTGTCGCTGACACGCAGCTTCCCCTTCTCCAGCCGGTCGATCATCACCTCCAGCCGGTCCAGAATCCGGCCCAACTCCTCCTCGGTTTTTTCCAGAGCCACCGATTTGGCAATCACCGTCGAAATCAGCTCGGGGTAGAACATGGCGTACTCCGGGACCATAACGAACTCATCTGTCAGCACCAATGAATCCGTACCACCGATATGCAGGCTGTAATCATCGGAATACCGCTCCGGGGCCACCGTGTTTACATCCGCCTCGAAGCGCTGCACGTAGCAAAGAAAGACGGAGATGTCCTCCCGCCGGACATGATTGATGAACACGATGCTGCCGAAGGAGAACACCAAAACCTGCTGGTCCGTCTCTGCGCTTGCTCCGAGAATCCGTCCCAGGATTGTTCCCTTCAAAATCAAGGGCTCCTCCCAGGTGTATTTTTTGGGAATGCCGCAATCATTGGCGATTTTGTTGAGGTCAATTTCATTGGCTACGGCAAACGCCTTAAAGCTCATGGCATTCTGAGACATATCCGCTCACTCTCCCCTTTAAGGGAATCATATGACAAGCCCTTGTCCGCTATGCCGGCAGTTGTCCACCAGCAGGGGAAACAGACGGCGGGAAGCATCTTCTCATCCATTAACTCAGGATGCCACTGAACGCCCATGGTCATTCGGGCTTGCGGCACCTCAACGCCTTCAATCAGCCGCTTATGGGCAATCCCTCCGGTGAAGCTTTTTGCCATTATTATACTCTTTACCGGGAGGATCTGTCGCCTGTTTAGAGAATGGGAAACGTTTCCTAAATATTTGTTGACACTATATCTTAATGGGATATAATGAATCTGTAATGTTAGGAAACGTTTTCGAAAACCTGAAACATGAAGGGGGATGTGCACATGCTTCACTCTGCCAAAGGCCAATTCATAGCCGTTTTGATTCTGCTGGTTATTCTGGCGGGTACGGGGTTATGGTACGCGGCGAGATCAAAAGAGCGGGATTTACCCGCGGATTACGGGAGCTCCGCTACGGCGCGGCCGGGAACGGAGACCGCCCTTGCTGCCGGCAGTCCCGCCCCTGCGAAAAAAACGTTAAATGAACTGGTGGAGAAATATAGCGGTCTGGGCCTTACCGATGTGCATAATCATGATGCAAGCGGCCCCTATGAATCGATGACCGGAGTCTGGCAGCAGTTGGGAGTGAAGCGGGTGGTCCTTTTCGGGGACGTGTCCGAACCCAGCGCCATACAGACGGATGCCGTTGCCTGGGAAGCGTATCAGACGCATCCCGAGCAGATCATTCCTTTTTTCTCCGGGTTCGATCTGCACAGTCCCTCCAGTCTGGACACGGTGCGGGCCAATCTGGAAAAAGGCTTCATGGGACTTGGTGAAATTGCCGCCGCCTCCACCCATTCGCCGGTGGTGTCCAGAGTGCTGTGGAAGGCGGACCATCCCATGGATGGTTACCTGCCGCAGATTTACGCCCTGTGCGCAGAGTACAAGGCGCCGATTCTGCTTCATATTGATCCGCCCAGCGGATGGCCGGTGGAGAAGCTGGAGGAGGCCATGTTGGCATACCCGGAGACGGCATTTATTTTCGGCCACATCAATGCATACAATTCTCCCCAAGCCATTGAAGCGCTTATGGAGAAGCATCCCAACCTGTATGCGGATTTCTTCGCGGGCTTCACGGTCTTCAATCCTGAAAGCAGCAACAAGCTGGAGGATTTTCTTCCGCTTATCCGCAGGTTTCCGGATCGGGTACTCCTGAGCACAGATTCGGGATACGGGCTTTCCAATGGGGAAATAGCTGCCATCGAGGCGATGTACCGGGTGTTGGAGCTTGTGGAGGACCCTGCATTGGTCAAAAAGCTGGCGCACGACAATTTCGATACGTTGATCAGCCGGGCTCCGGCTACGAGAACGCAGCTGGAGGAGCTTAATTCGAAGGGCATCGGGCCGGCAGCGGGCAAAACGTTAACGAAGCTTGAAGCAGGCAAGCTATTGGCGGATAATAAGTGAATACTGGTTAAAGAAGGAAGATGCTTTATGCGAGTGACCATTAAGGATATTGCCCGCGAGCTGGATTTGGGGATCAGCACCGTATCCCGGGCGTTAAATCATAATTATGGCGTCCATCCCGATACCATTTCCCTGGTGGAGCGGAAAGCTGCCGAGCTGGGTTATGTGCCTAACCTGGGGGCCAAGCAGCTGGTTGGCAAAAAAAGCGGCCTGATCGGCATCTTTATGCCCGAGTTCGATATGGAGGCCACTCCGGAGCATCATGAGTTTTTTCCTCCCATCTGTAAGGCGGTGCGGGAGCTGGGCAAGGATGCGGTTATTTTTCCCGTCCCCCATGCCCGGTACCGGCAGGGCAGTCTGACAGAGTGGGTGCAGCAGCGGAATCTGGAGGGAGGCATCTTTATGCCGCCTTTTTGGAGGAACCATCCGCTGGTGAAGGAGGCGTTGAAGCTGAAGCTCCCCAGTGTCAATCTCAGCGATGCCCTGGGGCCGCAATGCTCCCTGGTTCGCTCCGACGACCGGGAGGGAGGACGTCTTGCCGGCAGGCTGCTTACGGAATACGGCCACCGGATCATCGGCTACATTGACGGGCCGTCCCATTTGTCCATTTGCCAGGAGCGGGCGGCAGGTTTCCGGGAAGCATTGGCAAGTGAGGCAGCACTGCTGCTGGCCCAAGGCGATTTCAGCGGGACAAGCGGAGCGCAGGCTGCCCTGGGACTTCTGGAGGAATGCCCCGGGATAACCGCCGTTTGCTGCGCCAATGACCTGATGGCCATGGGGGCCATTACCGCCCTGGAGAAGGAAGGGCGCCGGGTTCCGGAGGATATTTCGGTGGTGGGTTATGACGGTGCTTTTTTTACGGCCTATATGAATCCTCCCTTGACCACCGTCTGCCATAACACGGCGCGCATCGCCGTCCGGGCAGTGGAATTGCTGGCCAATCTGCTGAACGGCGGACCGTCACAGGGGGAGCGGATCACCCCCTCCCTTGTGGTGCGGGAGTCGGTGAGGCGGATGTAAAATTCAATGCGGCAGTTGGATCGGCTTAAACTGATCCGGCAGTCCTTTTTGTTAAGGGGGCCTGATTACAAAGCGTATTCTCAAAAAGAAGCTGCATCCGTTGCCCGCAGGGGCTTTAAGGCTGCAGCTTCTTTTTCACAGCCAAGGGAGGCTTTGCTTCAGGTCCTTAACGGCGCAGTCTGCGGTCACTTGTCCTGAAGCATAGGGTTGGCCTGCTTATACTTGATTAGCTCCGAGACGGTAACCATCTGGTAGCCGCGTTTATTCAGCTCAGGGAGAATGGTTTTGAGCGCTTCAACTGTTTGTGAGCCGCCCTCCACATATTCATGCATAAGCACGATATTTCCGTTTTCCAGTTGATTCAGCACCCTGCTTACGATTTTTCCCACTCCAGGTCGGCTCCAGTCCTTTGTATCATGCTGCCAGGACCACATCACAACCAGATAACCGTGCTGCCGCGCCAGGGCGATCAGCCTGTCGTTGTAGATGCCCCCGGGCGGGCGGAACAATGTGGGCCTCTGGCCAGTGGCCTCCCGGATTACCTTCTCGGTGTCCAGAATTTCCTTCTCCAGCTTACCGATGGACTGGTTGCTCAAAAACAGGTGATGGTACGTATGGTTGGCCAGCTCATGGCCTTCCTCCGCCTCCCGTTTGGCCAGCTCCGGGTTGCGGCTGACTTTTTCACCGACGGCAAAAAAAGTGGCTTTGGCGTTATACTGCTTCAGCAGATCCAAAATGTCGGCGGTATTGTCCGGGTCAGGCCCGTCGTCAAAGGTAAGGGCCACAATTTTTTGCTCTGTGGGCACCTCCCAAAGAACTTCTCCGGTGGATTCGTAGTAGCGTCTGTCGTGGCGGGGACCATCAATTCTATTCCCGAACGCGGGCAGCACGCCCAAGTTGATACTGATGGCGACGGTCAAGGCGGTATGGCTCCACATTCTCACAGGTCCAGCTTCCTTTCCGGGCGATGTGACAGTTTAGGGGCTATCAAATTGGAACGAATATCGTCTTGTTAATATGTCTGCATCCGCATCAATCCATACCCCCGGAGGAAATCCCAACTACAGGCGGTTGCCTCTTTCATCTTCGGACAGCCTGCTGCCGCAAAATATCGATGAAATTACCGCCTGCCGGATGCGGAACGGGGAATAAACCGGACAAGAAACAGGCCCCGGCAGGCTTCCCGCGGACAAGGCGGGAGCTGCTGAGGCCTGTTCAATTTGTTGTGCTGCCGGCTCATGTGTGCGTCAGCTTTCTCCGGTCGACAGATTGAGGGGGATATTCCATCCAGCCCTTTCGGATCATGAGCAGGGCGCCTTCCTCTGCATACTGCATAATTTCCGCCCCTAGCCGGGTATATTCCAGAACCAGGTCCTTCCGGGGGCTCCCGGCAATGGAGGCTCCGTATTGGCCAATTGCCGATGCGATCAAAGCGGATACATGAAACATCATCAGCTTTTCGGAAAAAGGGGAGATGACGGAGGAGGAAATTTCCCCGTCCCACAGCATGGGAGCAGGCTGGCTGTCCTCCTGGAGGGTTTTGGTGAACACATCAATTTGCTTCTGGCTTAGCCGGACGCCCTTTTTAAAAAATTTCTTGACGTCCTCGGATTTGCTCACCTGGCAAAACGCCAGAATCAGCGCTTTGCCAAGGGCATTGCGCTTCAGATTGTGGAACAAGTGATTGATTTCCACACCCAAAAGCGGCCGCTTATGCCCCAGAACCGACCCCAAAAAGGCTTTGTCATGGACGGATTCCGCCTGGTCCGGGACGGCGATGACCGGGGGACGGACATAAATCCCCATTTCCAGTCCCAATGCCTGGGAACGGTTATGCAGTTCCAGAGAGGTGGTGATGGCATCCGTATAATAATCCACCACATCCTGCCGGACGGAGGTTGTAAGGGCCAGGGTATAGGAGGTCAGCCCGAGCTTGGCCATATGCCCGATATACATGAGAATCAGATTGTCGGAAAAAAGCGGAGGTGCCTCCAGATTCACGTCCTGCTCCGTAAATCCGGTGGGGAGGGGATATCCCTCCAGCTTCATCAGAGCAGACAGCTTTTGCATATGATCCAAAGCCAGCTGCAGGGCATATTCCACAATCGTCTGGATGCGGTCATCCTTTAAATGCGCCAGAAAGTGCCGCATTCCGCATATGGACATGGAGTCAGCCATGTAGGAAGCCCAAATGCTGGAGATCTCGGAAGCGGTTAATTTGGGAAGCGGGATGCGGTCCATAAGCGTAATCCTTTCACAGGCCGCTTTGAAAGCCCGGCGCAGGAGCCATCCGGGAATCGGCATAACTGCGCGGCTTCAATAGGGCGTTTTTTTCTTAGTATCCCATTTTTTGACGGGTTCATTCAGCAATTGAGAAGGTAACCATGGAACTGGCAGAATGGAAACATTTTGCGCAGGCAGGATAAATTTCTCCCCCGGGTGCAACAAATCCCCGGCTTGCAGCGTATAAATCTTCGTCAATTGGAAAAGAGAGTATCGACCAAGAGGGAGAGAGTGTGCATGCTTAGAAGAAACGCGGCGGTCAAATGGCTGCTGCTGGCGTTTGTGCTGGTTGTCAGTCAGGTGTTGGGGACGGCGGGAGCCAAGGCTGTATCCGCTACCTCGCACTATGTGTTGTTGTATCTGGATCATAAGGAAGCGGTTGTAGGCAGTGAAACGGTTATGCTGGATGTGGCTCCGACTATTTTTGACGGCAGTACATATGTGCCTGCGCGGTTTGTCGGGGAAACTCTGGGCTTTTCCGTGGAATGGAACGGTGAGACCCGGACCATCGAAATGAAGCCGAGAGGCCATGATATCGTTCTTTCTGCCGATAATCAGACCATTGTCCAGGACGGGATCAATCTTCCCTTCTCGTCCGTAGCCCGGATTGTGGACGGCACGCTTCTGGTCAAGCTGACCTGGCTGGCCGATCTGACAGGTGTTCCTTATACCTATAATAATGAGCTGCGCAGAGTGGAGATGCTGGTGCTCAACAGCCCGGAGGGCATCTACATCATCGACCAGCAGAATTCCAAGCCGGTGGCCAAGTTCACCACCTCCAAGAAAGTGTACCGCCCGGGGGAACCGGTGAAATATATTGACCTGAGCTATGATCCCGATGCCGAAGGGCTGGTGGAGTTTAACTGGAAGGGCAAGCAGGATACCTTCTTCGCTTCCGGCAAATACACCATTTCCCTGCAGGTGGCGGATGCCCACGGCAACAAAAGCGCCGTCTATACCGATTCCATCCTGGTGGAAGGTCCGGAATATTTGTCCGAGTTCGAATTTCCCATTTACAACAAGCCGGTTGGCAGCTTCATTAAGGTAGGCTGGGATTCGTATTACCGGTATTTCGACCAGATTCCGGAGCTGGACAAAACTGTCTCCTATGACTCGTCCCGCACCCTGCTGGTCAGTGATTCGCCGGAGGAAATCCGCCAGCCGGGCATTCTGTATGAGGACACCATCAACGGCAAGTCCCGTCTGTATGCCCATCACATCAACCTGTCCGGCCAAAGTGTCACCTTTATGGTTTACGCCACCAACCTGTCGGATAAGCCGGTTACGTTGACCACCACCAATAAGGGAGAGGTATGGCCTACTATTTATGCCAACATTATGGGCAATGAGGCTACAACCGAGTTTCTGAACGACCGTTCTCCCGAAAGCAAGCTGGTGATTCCTGCGGGCAAGACCTATGTCTATTCCCAAATGCCGGTATTTCTGCCGGGACAAGGCGCCAATGTGATCTATGATGTGGAGAGCGACGGCCCGCTGAAGATCAGCTTTGTCGCCCAGGATACAGCCAATCAGCGGCCTTTGAAGGAATTGCAGTACCGGATGGAGCTGGACCATGTGCGGGGCACCTATTCCTCCGCCGACCAGACCTGGGACTTGGACCTGAACCGCCAGATGGAGAACCCGATGAAGCTGCAGATCGGCAATAATAAGAGCGATCCGTTCCTGGTGGGGTATGATGCGGTTTCCAAAACCCCCAGCACCAACTACGGCAACTGGGGCGTCAAGTACGATATCCATATTAAAAATCCGCCCAAAATGGCCATCATGCTCATGGCCAAAGGCGGCATCTTCAAGGGGCCCGTCAAGATCAACGGAGAGATTGTGCTGGTTCCCCAATCCGGCGTGCTGAGCGCCTTTGACGGAGTGATTATGCTGGGCCGCACGACAGGCACAGAGGAAACGCTGGATATTGAATTTTCCCCGCCCGGCGCCTCCAATCTGCCGGTGGATATTATCATGTATCCGCTGCGGGACCTGCAATAAGCTGCACCTGAATATTCCGCTCACACTAAAAGAGCCTGCTTCCGCATCCGGAAGACAGGCTCTTTCCTTTGGTAAAAATACTTATTCCGCGCCTTGCAGCAAATGACGGGGTTCTTCTTTTTGGCTTGGTTGGTCCGATTGGGATGGGGAGGAACTCAGCTCCGCCAGACTCTTAAAATCATGGCCGGAGGGATTCTGGAAAACCCGGAGGCCGAATTCCGGGGCAACAGCCAGAATGTGGTCAAATATATCCGATTGCACACCCTCATATGCCGTCCACTCCGTGGTGTTGACAAAAGCATAAATCTCGATGGGCAAGCCGTTTGGCCCCGGCTCCAGCTGCCTGACCATCCGCACCATCCCGGCGTGTATATTGGGGTGGCGCTCCAGGTAGTGCTGGATATAGGCCCGGAACACGCCGATGTTGGTCATGGCCCGGCCGTTTACCTTATGGGTCCGGTCGATGCCGTTTTGCCGGTTGTAGGCCTCGATTTCCGCCGACTTCCGGTCTATATAATCCCGCAGATACTGGATGCTGCGGAAGGAAGCAATCATCTCGGGGGTGCAAAATCCGATGCTGCCGGTATCCACATACACCGCCCGTTTGATCCGCCGTCCGCCGGAGGAAATCATGCCCCGCCAGTTCTTGAAGGAATCGGAAATCAGGGCATAGGCGGGAATGGTGGTAATGGTTTTGTCCCAGTTTTGCACCTTCACCGTATTCAGGGAAATGTCAATAACACTTCCATCCGCCCCGTACTTGGGCATCTCAATCCAATCGCCTACCTGTACCATATCGTTGGAGGCCAGTTGGACACCCGCCACAAGCCCCAGCAGAGAATCCTTGAATACCAGCAGCAGTACGGCGGATAAAGCGCCGACCCCGCTTAGTAGGAGAATGGGGCTTTTGCCGGCCAGGGTGGAAATGGCCAGAATGCCGCCGATGATCCACACAAAAATCTGCAGCATCTGGATATAGCCGCGGATCGGACGGGCTTTGGATATTTCATAGGTGCAGTAGATGTCGTTGACGGCATTGAGAAAAGCATTTACAACCAAAATACCCACCAGATTCATGTAGATGCTGACGCCTTTCACGATCTCCCCGTGGTAGGCGGGAAACATGAAGGAAAAGAAGTAAATGATAATGGCGGGAACCACATGGGACAGCTTGTGGAAGACCTTCCGCTCCAGGAGAATGTTGTCCCACTGGTAGCGGGTTTTTTGAATGTAGCGGCTGATGACCTGGAGCACAACCTTCTTGGTGATCCAATTGGCCAGGATGCTGAGCAGGGTGATGCAGACGATTAGGATGATATTGCCCAGGATAGCGGCCCAATACTCGGTGATGCCCAATGCGGCAAGCAGATGCTGCAACCGTTCCATAGACGCCTCCTTCAATCCGCTGAGCAGGCTGCCAGCGCCCGCTCGGCTTCATCCAACTGGTCCTCGCCGAAGACGGGAATACCATGCTGGCGGAGAAGCTCCGTTGCGACGCCTTCGCCGGGGATCAGCACACCCTGGAAGGAGCCGTCATGAATAAAGTGGCTGCCGCAGGAGGGGCTGTTCTGCTTCAGGATAGCCAGGCAAACCCCATGCTGCCGGGCCAGCGCCAGAGCGGCTTCCGCCCCATGCCGGAAGGCATCCGTCACATCGCCGCCGTCCTCTGTCGCCACACGCCCCCCGCGGCGCTGCGCCGGCGGACGGGGGACCGGCAGTCCGCCTTCTATTTCGGGGCACACCAGGATGAGCCGCCCTTCCTCCTGCCAGCGGGCCAGCCGGGGATCGGGGCAAGGCTTGGCTTCGCCGTTATAACGGACCTTCTCGCCGAGAAGGCAGGAGCTGATCAGAATTTTCTTCATGTATTTGTCCTCCCTCCATACTGTTTTAGCTTAGCCCAGAGAGGGAGGAAATGCAACGCGCCGCTCCTGCGGCTTACAGCAGCGGGGAGGGCAGGGAGGCCAGAACCACAATGCCCAGACTAAGCGCCAGGCTCAGGGCCAGACGGCGGGTGGCGATAATGAGAATGGCATAGAAGATGGCTGCGGCCCCGGCCACGGGATAGCGGGCCAGGGCGCCGTCCCCTGTCATCCATAGAATGGCCATAGTGAAGGCGTAGATAAGCAGGGGAAGGGCATGAATCAGGAATGCCCGCTGAAGCTTGATCCGGGCGCCGCCTGCTTTCGCCGGGTGTTTGATGCTTCCCTCCCCATACACAAGCACAGCCAGACCGGCAGCCATAACCAGCATAAATCCTTCGATCATTCCGAAACACATCCTTCCTAATTTAGAATGCTTGAAATTTCTTATATCCTACCAGATAATATTTCCATCGAATAACGGAATGTATTGATGGCATATATCGATATTGTCGATGGGAGAGCTGATCACATGGAATTGAGACATCTGCTTACTTTTATTGCAGTTGTGGAAGCGGGCAGCTTCACCAAGGCTGCGGCCGCCCTCGGGTATGTGCAGTCCAGTGTTACGGCGCAGATTCAAGCCCTGGAATCGGAGCTGGGCACAGCCCTTTTTGACCGACTTGGCAAAAAAACCACCCTTACCTCTGCAGGGCAGAAGTTCCTGCCCTACGCTCAGGAGATTACGAAGCTGCACGCCTTGGCCAAGGACGCCATCCGCTTCAATGAGGAGGTTACCGGAACGCTGGTGATCGGGGCGCCGGAGTCCCTGACCGCCTTCCGCCTGCCCGCGGTGATCCGGGAGTTCAAGAGCAGGTACGGGGCCGTGCAGATTATCCTGAAGCCCGGACTATGCTGGGAGATGGGAGACCGGGTCAAAAGCGGCGAAATGGATCTGGTTTTTATGCTCCAGCATCCGGCGGAGGACAAGGATTTGCTGATTGAATCCCTGGTAGAGGAAAGAATGGCCCTGATCGCCCCGCCCGGCCATCCCCTGGAGAGGGTTGATCCGGTGACACCTGCGGACTTGAAGGAGGAGGTCATGCTGTACACCGAACCCGGCTGCACCTATCGTGCCCTCTTCGAGCATTCTCTCAATGCCTGCGGCGTTTATCCCAGCCAGGGGCTGGAGTTTTGGAGTATTGAAGCCATTAAGAACTGCGTGATTTCCGGTCTGGGGCTGTCCTTTCTCCCGCTTATTACCGTGGAGGGCGAAATCCGGCAGGGAAGACTGTCCGCTCTGGCCTGGGATGACCGCCCCCAGCGCCTGGTTACGCAGATGGCCTCCCACAAGAAGAGAGTTATCACGCCGGTTATGCGTGAGTTTATGTGTCTCGCCCGCCAGCATGCGGTGAAATGGCGGGAGGATGCAGGGGCGGTTTGAGAGGTTTTCGTCAGGGGTTCCGGAAAAATCTGGCGATTTTATGGCAATCTCATAACTTTTTACGAAATTGTGTTATCTTTTCTGACATGAAAATCAAAAATTCCATTGTCTTTTGCCTATTAAACTGCTAAAATTTCAAACATAAAAACAATGGTCAAATGTTCAAAACGGGAGGGTACGAAACGGATGAAGAAGATGCTGGTAGCGGGTTTATCTTTGGTATTGGCTTTTTCCCTGGCGGCTTGCGGTGAGAAGAAAGAAACATCCGCCAGCGGCGGCAAGAAGATTATGGTGGCCACGGATGCATCCTACGCTCCCATGGAGAGCATGGACAAGGACAAGATCGTAGGCTTCGATATTGATTTCCTGGCCGAAGTCATGAAGGAAGCGAAGCTGGATTATGAAGTGAAAAACACCGGCTGGGATACCATGCTGGAAAGCGTGAAGCAAGGCACCGAATACCAAATGGGCATTTCAGCTATTTCCATTACCGATGAGCGCAAGGCAAGCTACGATTTCTCCATTCCTTACTTTGAATCTACCAATATGATTCTCGTGAAGGAAGGCAGCACCATCAAGACCGCACTTGACCTGAAGGACAAGAAGGTTGCCGTACAAGGCGCCACTACCGCCGACGATCTGATGACCAAGATCATGGGCAACGGCAACTCCAATCTGAAGAAGTATGAAAGCAATGTGCTTGCATTCCTGGAGCTGGACAAGGGCGGCGTGGATGCTGCCGTTGCCGACATCGCCATTGTGCGGGAGTATGCCAAGAACAATCCCAACAAGAAATTTGTCACCATCGAGGATAAAACCAACTTCGGCGCAGAGTTCTACGGCCTTGCTTTCCCCAAGGGCAGCGACCTGAAAGCCAAGCTTGACCCGGCCATCAAAACCGTGTTGGAAAACGGAACCTATGCCAAGGTATATAAGAAATGGTTCGGCGAGGAGCCCAATGTGGATGTCATCCTGAAGGCGAAGTAAGAGCCGTAAGGACACGAAAGCCAGATTGGACCGGCCCATGTGCAGTGCTTTTTCCGGCGCATGGGTCTCTGTGTGAAAAGGGCCGGCAGGTTGTCAGGAAAATTTCCTCGATGTGCGGAAGGGAAGAGTTGGATGGATTTCCGATTTGACATTATTTATGAATATGGGAGTCTCCTGTTGAAAGGGACGGGCTTTACCATTATCATCTCACTGGCGTCCATTCTGCTGGGCTCCTTGGGCGGACTTATTCTCAGCTTCAGCAAAATGTCCCGGTTCTGGTTTCTTACCTGGCCTTCCCAGGCTTATATTAACTTTTTTCGCGGAACTCCCCTGTATGTGCAGGTGCTAATCGTTCACTTCGGTCTGATTCCGGCGATGATCGGCACCACCAATGCGTGGGCCGCCGCCATAACCGCCTTGTCCCTGAACTCTGCCGCCTATTGTGCGGAGATCTTCCGGGCAGGCATCCAGTCCATCGACAAAGGCCAACGGGAAGCGGCCTATTCTCTGGGAATGAGCCACTGGGAGACCATGCGCCATATTATTCTTCCCCAAGCCATTAAACGGATGATCCCCGCCTTCGGCAACGAATTCATCGTCCTGGTCAAGGACTCCTCCCTGGTGGCGCTGGTGGCCGCCCCGGAAGTGATGTATTGGTCCAACGCCATGCGCGGCCAATACATGCGGGTATGGGAGCCGTACCTGACTGCCGCCGCCATCTACTTCATTCTTACCTACAGCTTGAACAAGCTGCTCGTATACATCGAAAGGAAGGTGTAGCGGCACATGAGGGATACGATTATTGAAGTGAGCCAACTGGCTAAGTCTTTCGGAGACAACCGGGTTCTGGACAATATTAATGTGGACATCAAAACCCGGGAGGTAGTGGTGGTCATCGGGCCCTCCGGCTCCGGCAAATCCACCTTCCTGCGCTGCCTGAACCTGCTGGAGGAGCCCACCGGGGGCGAAATCCGCATCGAAGGTGTGTCCCTGATGGACAAAAACACCAAAATAACCGAAATACGCCAAGAAGTCGGCATGGTCTTCCAGCAGTTCAACCTGTTTCCGCACAAGACGGTGCTGGAGAACATTACCCTGGCTCCCGTGCAGATCCGCAAGTGGCCGTTGGAGCGGGCCAGGAAGAAGGCCATGGAGCTTCTGGAAAAGGTGGGGCTGCTGGAAAAAGCGGATGCTTATCCGGCCTCCCTGTCCGGCGGCCAATCCCAGCGGGTGGCCATTGCCCGGGCCTTGGCGATGGAGCCCAAGGTGATGCTGTTCGATGAGCCCACCTCCGCTCTGGACCCGGAGATGGTAGGCGAGGTGCTGGCGGTTATGAAGGATCTGGCCAAGGAAGGCATGACCATGGTGGTGGTCACTCATGAGATGGGCTTCGCCCGTGAGGTGGGAGACCGGGTGATCTTTATGGAGCAGGGGCATATTGTGGAAGAAGGTCCGCCGGAGCAGATTTTCGGCAGCCCCCGCCAGGAGCGCACTCAGGAGTTTTTATCCAAGGTATTATAATAATAAATAGAACAAAAAAGAGGCTGTCCGAAAAGTCAAATGGGATGAATAAATATTCAGCAAGCTACAATCTCTCCCGGAAAAAGACTGTCTTGAAAGCTTCAAAAATGGTAGAGACGCTAACGAATCTATGTATCGCTATTTGACTATATGCGAGCATGTTTGAAATCTAACGAATCATAGTATCGCTATTTGTCCGAATTTGCGCCGAAATGCGTTCAAACAGACGAATAACGCGATATAGATTCGTTAGATTTTTTATCATACCCGTTTTTGCGAAATAGCGTGATAGAGATTCGTTAGCCAGATTCGGCTGCCGAATATGTATCCACCTTGGGGTACTTTTCGGACAGCCCCTTTTTTCATTTTGTGGAGATAATTAAGCCTGGCCCCGGAGCGTTTCCACCTTGTCCGGCTTCAGGGTAAGGGACAGGGCCAGCGGCTTATCCGCGGGCTGCCACCGGGCCTCCAGGGTTTGCCCGTCGGCGGATACGCGCATGGCTTCCCGCTTCGCAGGGGAAAGCCCCGCCTGTCCACCGCAGGATTGCTCCTCCTCCATGGACAAGGCGAAGATCAGGCCTGCCCGGTGGAGCCCGGCAATGTCAATTTTCTTCCGGGGACCATGGTACAGCACCAGGTCCAGATTCAGCTTGCCGTCCTCGCGACCAATCGTCCATTCCGGAGACGGGTTCAGCAGTCCGTCCCCGCCCTCAAACACTGCCGCCAACTGATACAGCTCCAGCCGGACCGAGCCGATGCGCAGCACCGCTCCGCCCTCCTCCGGCACAGCCCCCACATTCTCCGCCGCTCCGCCGATTTCCAGCCGTAGCCGCAGGTCCGAAGCTTCCACGGCCCCGTCAATCCGGTCTAACCCGATATGGGTATCGCCGCCGTTGACGGATAATTGGAGCCCGCACAGGATATGCCCCTGATCCTGCTGCGAGGAGAAAACCGGAGCGGAGAAATCATGGCCGTCATGCAGCATCCGCAGCGCTGCGTAGGCAGTCTTTCCTTCATTGTCGGCCACATAGGCCAGCAGATTCCGGCGTTGGTTCCACATAACCTCCTTGCTGGCCGATGCTATGGTGAAGGAAGGCGTCATATAGGTGGTTGCCACTTTTTCATATCCGTCCTGGCTCCGGTAGTAAATTTCCTGAATATCCCGGATGGTCCGCTCTGCAAACAGCCCTCTGTACTTCTCCGGACAGTTCACCCCGCTTTTGAACCATTCCAGATTATACGGCATGGGGCCATCCTCGGCTTCCCGCCAGGGGATACCCGCGGCCAGGGACAGGAATGCAAGAGTTCCCTTGGTCAGCAAGGTGCTGTAAGAGCGGCTGTGAGGGCCGGCCCATTGCCGGGTGGCGGCATGGAAATGGGCGCCCACCATGCTCCAGGCCAGGTCCAGCATCGTCTCGCAAATCTCCAAGGCCATGGGATGGCCGGTTATCTGCCTGATTTTGGACAGCTCGATAATGGCAATGATGGTATAGGTGGGGCTGTTGTACTCCTGGAAGGTGTTCAACTGCTGCGTATATTGGCAAAATGCCTCAAAGCGCTTCAGCCCGTAGTCCAGATAGCGCTGATGTCCGAAGACCTCTCCGGCGCCAATGGTAACCAAGGAGCCCATAATGGCAATGTTGGTATAATGGGGGCCCATATTGCGCCGGATAATGGATTCGCAGGCATGGCAAACCGCCTGCTCCAGCTCCGCCAGCAACGCCTCGGGGAGACGTGCCCGGTGGCGCTTGGCAATCATCACAAGCACCTTGCCGATAAAGTCGGCCCAATTCCAGTCGGGAGGAGCCATCATCTCCAGCGGCTCTTCATAATAGTAGGACCACAGCCCGTAGGTATCATGGGCCGGATGCTGATCCTGGAGGGAGATCACCTGGCGGATAATGGCGAAGGCCCGCTCCTCGCACTCCGCTCCCCCTGTATCCAGCAGCGCCAGCGCATATTCGATGCTTTCCCGGCAGGGATGCACCCAATCCACATTCTTCAAGATGGTATGGTATCCGTTGGTGTGATAGGGGGCGGTCAACATGGAAAGGGAAGGGTTATACCGCTTGTTCTTTTCCTCCACCGCCGTCTTCAGAAGCTCCAGCTCACACAGTTCGTTCATCTCTTCGTCTCATCCTCTCGCTTCTCGCGGCTTAGTCCTTTTGGACCTTTCTTTCCCTGTACTCAGACGGGGTCAGGGCGGTCAGCTTCTTGAATATCCGGACAAAGCTGTTGACATTGCTGTAGCCCACCGCTTCGGCAATATCCCGCACCTTGCCGTCTGTTTCCTCCAGCAGCTGCTTGGCCTTGGTCAACCGCAGCTCCATAAGATAATCGATGAAGTTGCTCTCCGCCTGCTCCTTGAACACCTTGCTCAAATGGGAGACGCTGACGCCGAATTCCTCGGCCAGCAGATTAAGGGACAAATCGGCCCTGCTGTAATTGGCTTGAATATAATCCAGCACACGGAGGATCAAATCACTTTTTTCCCGGTTGCTCCGTTTGGTCCTGATTTGCTCCATATAGGCGGACAATACTTGAACCAGATAGTGCTGCAGCCCTTCCAGACTGTCGTATTGATTCAGGGTTTCCCGCACTTCCTCGGGAAGACGGATTTTGTCGGGATCGACACCTGCCTCATTCAGGACCATGGCCGCCTTCATCAGGCATTGCAAATTCAACTGGCGGATCATTTCCGGCGATATATTGTACTGCGCAAGCGCGTCGAACCAACGCTGAATCTGGGCCTGCAGCTTCTCCGCTTCCAGCAGCTTCATGGAATCCATGAAGCTGTCGGTCATGGACATCAGCTTGTAGTAGTGGGGGGATTGATCATGCTGGACATCCTCCAGCGTAATCACCATATTGCCCCCCAGGGCAAGCCGGTAGGCAATGGATTCCAGAGCCTGCTTGTAGGAGTGGTGAATATCCTTCATGGAGTCCACCAGCCCGCCGATGCCGATGGTCACGGTCCGTTTGAAATTTTCCTCCACGTAGCTCTTAATCAGCTCCGCCACGGCAACGGCCCGCACCTCCGCATCCTTGTCCCCCTCCTCGAAGCTGATGAGGAGAGCGCAGGTTCCATTCTCCAGCTCAATGGCTACGCCTTTTCCCTCCGCTTGCATCAGCTCCTCGGCCACATTGCACAGCGCATAATTGTAAAGATGCAAATCCCGCCCGGACATGGACTCCTTCTTGCCGTCATAATCCGCCGCCATAGCGATGAAGCGGTCAGGATAAAGGTCGATGCCCAGCATATCCATGTACTGCCGCGCGTTGGAGAAATTCATTTTGTAGTCCGACAGAAGCTCCATAATCAGTTGCCATTTCAGAATCGGCTGGCTTTCCCGCATCTGCTTGCGCAGGGTTTCGCTGTTGGCCATCAGATTTTCGAAGGTGGCCTCCAAAAACTGCAGATCATCCTTGCCGGGATCGGCCGGCGCATAATGGGGGTTGGAGCTGAGCTTGGCGGAGACCGATTGAAGGAACCGGTTCAGCGGCTGGAAGGTCCAGCGGCCGAGAATCAGGGCCAGCGCCGCCGACAACAGCAGAATGCCGCCCGCTATGGCGAAGAAGGTGTTTCTGACGGTGGTCAACTGTTTATTCACCTGGACATCGGAGACAATCCGGATAATCCGCCAGCCCGCGTAGGGCACCTCCGTATAAAATACCTGGGACGGCTGTCCGTCTACCTGCTCCGCAAAAAAGCCCTCCGGTGAATCCGGAGACAGCGCTTTGGCAATATGCGAATATTGGCTGATGTCCTTGCCCAGCTTCGATTTATCCGTATGCAGCACAACCTGGCCGCTTCTGTCCACCACAAAGGTCAAGCCCCGTTCGCCGCCGGAAACCCCGTCCGTGTTCTGGATCAGGGTGTGCAGCATTTCCTCCTTAATATTGAAGGCGATGGCTCCTTGGCGCGCTCCCTCCGAGTGAATCAGCGGGTATGTCCGCACCAGAGTCACCACGTTCCGGTAGGTGGGGGAATTGCCTTGTGTAATATACAGCCGCCGGGCGGGAAGCCAACTGGAGTATCCCTTGTACCGCTCAAACTGGGAGATCCATGAATAGTCCTCCAGCTTCCGTTCATCCGTCAGAATATCTCCCGATACCAGCCGGTTCTGCCTGTAGGAATACACATCTATGGAAAAAATATAGCTGTCGCTGCGAATCATCCTGTCAATGTGGTTGCCCACCCGGAAGTCATTGCCGGTCCGTTCTCCCGGCGATAAATTTTCATCGAAAAACTTTTTTGTTTCCTCGTACTGGACCAGCTGCACCGCCTCATTGTCGATGCTTTGCAGAACCAGCTCCAGCTTATGCTCCACCTGCTTGACCAATTCCATATTGGTCCGGTTTAACTGTTCCTTCAAGCTGCCGGTAAAAATCAGATAGAAGCTGACCGCCGATACAGCGACGGTGAGGATCAGGAGCAGCAGCAGTCCGGTTAACGTTTTTTTCATCCAGTTATTGCGAATTGCGCTCATCTCCTGTCCCCCCATGCTGCGAATGAATGGCTTATTTATTCAGGCCATTGCTCATTTGAAGCTGGCCTTATTGCTGTCATACCATTGTTGGGCCAGCTCGGTTACTTTATCGCCGCCCAGCCGCTTCCATTCCTTGCGGATTTCCTCCAGACCCCAGGCTGCCGTATATTGGGAGCCTTGCATGGTGACCTTGGCCCGCAGCTCATCCAGAAAAGGCTTCATCGAGGTTTGGATCTCGTTGAATTCGGTGAAATTGGGCTGATAGGGAATGTCCCGTCTGAACGTATCCTTCGTGACTGTCTCCAGGGAAAGCTGATTCAGCTTGGCGATCCGTTGGGACAGCGCATCCGGAGCGGCCTTTATCAGAAGATCGGAAGGCTTCAGAGTGACTTGGCGCAGAACGGCATATTCATTGGCGTAGCTGACTTCCTTCTTCTGCTTATCGGCGTCAATGGTTTGGGCTACGCCATTCACATCCTTATAGTGCACGCCTTCCTCGCCGTACACCAGAGGCTTCCAGCCTTTGTCCATCATCCAGTCCAGATATTCGACGGCAGCCTTCGGGTTTTTCATGTCCTTGTTAAAGGCAACGAATATAAACGGAGCGGATTCCTGATACAGGCCGAACTTGCCGTACTTGGTGGTGACAGGCCCCAGGGGAACCGGATTGGCATCCGGGTTATTGGTCAGAAAATCGGTCATAACGGCGGCGAGGTTCCAGTTGCCTGCGTAAATGCCCGCTTTGCCTGTGGTCCACAGCTGAATGGCACGTTGGAAGTTCTTGTCCGTCATATATTCCTTGTCCACAAGACCCAGCTCATACATTTGCTTTTCCAGAGCCATGGTGTCTCCGAAACGGTCTGTAAGGGCGCCGTAAACCATTTTGTCGTTCTCCAGATACCACTGGTTGTTGAAGGCGGCAAACATGGCGGAGTAGATATCAAAGGTGGTGGAGCCGACCAGCGGCGTGGTGTCCGCCTTGCCGTTGCCGTCAGGGTCCTTGTCCTTGAAGGCCTTGGCCACTTCAATCAGTTCCTCGACGGTGGTGGGCATCTTCAGACCCAGCTTATCCAGCCAGTCCTGGCGAATCCACATGCCATGGTTGGCTACAGTATCCCGTTTGGTGGCGACGGCATACATTTTGCCGTTAAAGGTAAGAAAGGGCTTGAGGTCCGGGTTGTCGTTCAAATATTTCTTGTACGAGGTGCTGTATTTCTCGATATACTCGTCAATCGGCTGGATGGCGCCCTGCGATACCAGCTTGCCGATATAGGAGCGGTCAAATTCCCAGATCAGATCCGGAGCCTGATTGGAGGCGATCAGCACATTGAGCTTATCCTGGGCCTGGTTGCGCGGCACGGGGATAATTTTCACGTTGATGCCGGAGTTTTCATTGATCCACTTGACCCATTTGTTGTTCTCGTAAGTGCCCTGGTCGCTGGAGACAGCGCCTCTGTCGAAGGTGGAGATGCTGACATTCTTGGGCAGCTTGTCATACGGGTCGGCCGAGGCCGAGGCTTGGCCTGCCGCCGCGCTTGCGGCGGGACTGGAAGCCGCTTGCTCATCCTTGCCTGAGCACCCGGCCAGCAGAGTTCCGGCGCCGAGACAGAACGCCAAGGCGGAAATCGCCCATTGCTTTTTCTTGTTTACCATGTGTTGACCTCCTAGAATCTTTATTTATTATATCATGGCGGTATGAAACGCCAAAGATATCAGCCTTTGACCGATCCCAGCATCACGCCCTTGACGAAATGCTTTTGCAGGAAAGGGTACACGCACAAAATCGGGGTGATGGAGAAGACAATGGATGCGGCCCGGATACCCTCCGGCGTAATCGTCTGCTGCTGAACGCCTTCTCCGCTCTTGAGCAGCTCGGGGCTGACCAACTGGATCATTTGGTACAGCTTCACCATCAGGGACATCTTGTCGCCGCTGCGGATATAGATCAGCACATTCATATAGGAGTTCCACCAGCCCACCGCATAAAACAGGGTAAGGGCGGCGATGACGGGCATGGACAGCGGGATAATGATCTTCCAGAGGATGTACAGCTCATTGGCTCCATCCATGGAGGCCGACTCCTCGACTTCCTCCGGAAGGCCCTCGAAGAAGGATTTCATGACGAACATGTTGTATACGCTGATCAAAGCGGGCAGCCAGATGGCCCAATAGGTGTTGACCAGGCCAAGGGCGTTGACCAGGAGGAAGTGGGGAATCATTCCTCCGCCGAACAGCATGGTGAACAGCACCGCCATCAGCATGGCATTGCGTCCCTTGAGCCGTCTTTTGGACAGGGGATAAGCAGCCAGCATGGTAAACAGCATGTTCAGAGCAGTGCCGACTACTGTAATCAGGATCGTGTTTTTCATGGCCACAATGAGCTGTCCGTCATCAATTAGATTCCGGTACGCCGAAACATTGAAATCCACCGGCCACAGAAAAACCTCTCCGGATGAGATGGCTCTGCTGCTGCTGAACGAGGTGGCAATAATATTGATGAAGGGAAACACGGTTGCGCAGGCGCACAGCGCCAAAAACAGATAGTTCAGCCACCGGAATAAACCCGAGGTCAGGGTGGTTTTATTTTTCATAACGAGCCGCCTCCATTTACCATAATCCGTTTTCTCCCATGGCTTTGATGATTTTGTTGACGGATACCACCAGGATGAGGGCAACCACCGACTGGAATAAGCCCAGAGCCGTCGTGTAGCTGTATTGCAGGTTCTCGATGCCGCGGGTGTACACAAAGGTGCTGATAACCTCCGCTACCTTGGTGACGGCCGGATTCTTCATGGTATAGACCTGCTCAAAGCCCACATCCATCATTCTGCCTACCTGCAGGATGAGGAGAATCGCCGCGGTGCTGCGGATGCCCGGCAGCGTCACATGCCAAATCTGCCGCAGCTTGCTGGCGCCGTCCATCCGGGCCGCCTCATACAGGGTGGGATCGATTCCCGCCATGGCGGCCATGTAGAGGATGGTGCCGAAGCCGGCCTCCTTCCAGATTCCCGACATGACGAAGGAGACGGGCCACCAGAAGGTGCTGGCCATGAAGTAAATCGGCTCAATGCCGAACCAGCCCAGGATATGGTTGACCACGCCGGTGGAGGGGGACAACAGGGCAATGACAATAGAGCCTAACACCACCCAAGAGATAAAGTGGGGAATGTAGAGCAGATTTTGCAGCACCCGCTTGTAGCCGCTCTTGGTCACTTCATTGAGCAGCACGGCCAATACAATCGGGACGGGAAAGGCAAAGACCAGATTGTAGAGATTCAGCAGCAGGGTATTGCGCAGCACCGTGAAAAACTCCCTGCTGGAAAACAGCTTGCGGAACTGCTCGAGGCCAACCCAATCGCTGCCCCAAATTCCGTCTGCCAGCCGGTAATTTTTGAAGGCGATCATTTCTCCGAACAGGGGGGCGTATTTGAATAGAATGAAATAAACGGCTACCGGAATCAGCATCAGGTACAAATATTTGTCCCGATTCAGAACCTTCCGTAATGAGCGTTTAAGTTTAGTTGAGGGCAGGACCGGCGCTGCTGCCGGTTTTCCCTTGGCGGCTGACTGAGCCATGGCAGTTCTCCTTTCTGTCTGTCAGATCAAATAGTGGGGTTCGTCTGTGCCCTCAAGGTAACACAGGGCAAAGAGGGGCCGAAAGCTTCATCTTTTCTTCTGCTACACGATATTGGCGGAAGCAACCCCTTCTTTTTTTGTGTTTGGCTCTATTTTTTGGGGCTTTACGTTAAAATCAGCCCGGAGGCCAAGACACGGAAGCGGGGGAGAAGCTCTAACGAAACTATGGATCGCTATTTGACTGCAGGTAGGCATTTTTTAGATCTAACGAATCGTAGGATCGTTATTTGTCCAAATTTGTGCCGAAACGCTTTTAAACAGACAAATAGCGTGGTACAGATTCGTTAGATTTTTTTAGCGCCCGTTTTTCGCGAAATAGCGTGCCATAGATTCGTTAGCCGGACGCTGCCTGTTGGAAAAGCCGCACTCCGGCAGATGCTTCTGCGCGAAGTGCGGCCCTGTAACGGGGCAGGCGATACCTATTTGATCGCCCGCAGGAATATAGACACGGTTTCGGCGCGGGTAGCGGAGGCTGCCGGTAGAAACCGGCCCTGCTCATTCCCCTGGAATAATCCGGCGGCAGCTGCCGCCGCAATTCCTTGAGCGGCCCAGGAAGGGATCTCCGCCGCATCGGCAAAGGGCAGCGCCGCTTCGCTGTCATCAGCCTTCAGCGCCAATACCCGCTGCATGAAGACCGCCAGCTCAGCTCTTGTGACCTCCTGCTGGGGCCGGAAGGAGCCATCCTCGTAGCCCTCCAGCCATCCGGCCTTTACCGCGGCGGCGATGGCTTCTTCAGCCCAACTGCTGATGTCCTCTCCATCCCGGAACGGCAGCCCTTGGCCGGAGCCCGGCAGGGTTGGCCATTGTCCCTGGGATTTCAGCCATCTGGCCGCCAGCACCGCCAGCTCCTCCCGGGTAACGGGCCGCTCCGCCCGGAAGGTTCCATCCTCGTAGCCCTCCGCCAGTCCCAGGCGGATCGCCTTCAGGATGATTGCTTCCGCCCAATGCCCGGCAATATCCCGGGGCGCTTCCGGCTGAGTCGGCTGCTCCGGCGTCGAGCCTTGGCCTTGGCCCGGTTCGGGCTGCTGGCCGTTGTTCCCAGAGCCTGTTCCCGCTCCTACTCCCGGCTGGCCTGCCGGCGGAGGAACCGTTCCATTGTTCGGATTATTCACCGGGTCCTGGTTGCCTTCCGGACTCTCCGTGGAGCCTCCGTTGTCCTCGCCGTCATCGATTTCTCCCGGGTCATTCCCTCCCGGACCCGGTTCAGCTTCAGCCGCCCCCAGGTCCAGCAGCATAGGGGTGAACGGCGCCAGCTCCAGCTGGGCAATCTGCATCGGCTTCATTCCGATCAAGTCCTCGGCAGCTGCCACCGGCTGGCCCTTCAGCCGGACTTCAACAGTTTTCGGCGTCCAGCTGTAATTGGCGGCATTGAGCAGCACCCGCCCGTCATGCTCCGCCAGCCGCCATTCCACATTCATCACCGGCTGTTTGGTGGCCGCATCCACAATTTCCGCCTGCAGCAGATTCAAGCCGGATAGGATGGGAAGCAGCTCCTGCTTCAGGCTGGCCGCGGAAGGCGAGCTCATGGTGTCGGCGGTTCCAGTTACGGGAATGACCGTAGACCGGGACATGACATCATTGCGAACCTGAACATCCAGCGCTTGCTGATGGGCGTTGTACTGAAGCGCTTGTTCGCCCATTACCACTACAGTGCCGCCATGGTCCAGGTAGGATTGGATGGCGCTTAGAGTTTCGGCATCCACATACCGGCTGTCCGGCACCACCAGCAGCTTCAGGCCGGTAAGCTTGCCTTCAAGGATTTGCTTTTCGCTGATAAAACCGATCTTTTGCCCGGAATGGCTTAAAGCAGTATAGGCCCGGTCCACTGCGTCCAGATAAGCGGGACGGTACAGATTGGAAGCCTTGGAATATAGAATAGCTGTTTCGTAAGGAGCCTTCTGGAAAGCAGTCACCTGAGCGGCCAGCCGGTTCAAATCCAGAGCGGTTCTGCCAATGGCCGAAACCACATCCGGGCGGATTAGCACGCTGCCGGCCAAATCGCTTGCGGCGTCATCGGTTCTTTCCCACACCCAGATAATGGAGCCGCTGCGCCCGTGAATGGCCCCTTGCCAGAGATCGTTGCGGACATGGGGAACCTGCTCGGGTACAAGCCGCGTGTCCTTATCGGGAATAATATGGTCTTCGGTATTGATCACCGGAGCCTCCTTGAACGAGGCCAGAAGATCATAGAATTTCAGCTTCTCGGTGATGGTGGCCCCCTCGCTGTACAAGAAGTTCCAGGCGTCCAGGCCGTTCAGCTGGCTTAGCCCGGAAATCTGCTCCGGGTCCACTCCCCAGGACAGGGGGGACTTGGCCAACTGTTCCTTGGACAGGGCGCCGGCCATAATTTTCACGTTCAGGGGAATATCCGGCGCCATTTCGTGAACGAGGTCCGCCATCCATTGATGCCAGCCGCCAAATAACTGGTCATTGAAATTCACCCAATCATAATAAAGCGGTGTTCTCTCTACAGCCGTGGGAAGCATCACCTGGGTGAAATCGGTGAAGGCGGTTCCGTACACTTCATTCAACTGACCGATGCTTCCGTACAGCCCAGTTAAATACTGCTGCCAATCCGCCAAATATACCGGGTCCTTATAAGACATAAACACAGGCTCATTGGACAGCACCAGGTTGTGCAAAGAGGGATAATCCTTCACCATGGGAATAATGGTCCGGAGGAAATCCTCCACAACCTCCCTGGCTTTGGGATGGTCGAAATGATATTTGACAAACCCGGTATTGTTGGATTTCAGCTCCGGATATTTCTCCAGCAGGAAAGCCGGAAAATAATGGGGCGACAAGAGAAGGCTCACCGCCTGATTGTGATCGGCGGCATCCTGCAGCACCTTCTGGATATCGTTGCGGATGGAGGCGGTGGAGATGAGATAATCCTCCTTCACGGTGATGCCTTCGGTTTCAAAGCCGGGATACGCCGCCAGATTGACGGAGGTTCCGCTCTCTTCTACGCTGATGTTGTCAATATACAGGGCATCGGTGACATTTTCCGAAAGAATGCGCAGGTCCATGCCGGTTTCGGCGCTGCCGCTTTTGTATGCCAGGGTAAGCTGCTGCCAGTCATAGGTGCCGTTGGGAATCGGCTGCCGTTTGTCGAAGGTGCCGAACCAGGCGTTATTGACATTCTCCCCCTTTGCCCATAGACGGATGGTGTATTCCGTGTTGGGCTTAAGGACAATCCGCTGCCATACGGTTCCATAAACATTGGGGCTTTTGGGCGAGTGGTTGGTAATCTTGAGAGAACGGTTGCCCTCCTGGAAAATATCCCCATCATACCGGAAAGTCGCCTCTGCGCCGCCCCATACCCCCTTGCTCCAGCCGATCAGGGAATCTGCCGCCAGCAGCACCTTATTGGGGCCGGTTTCAATCTGAATCATATTGGCTCCGAAGGAGGACATTTGGGGAACATCCTTGCGGACCTGGGCGAAATGGCCGTAGCCTGTAAAAAATACCGGCCCTGTTTGTTGGTTCCCTTGGGCATCCACAGTCTGGCCGATGAAGGAATAGCCGTCCAGCAGCACCTGCCCTGTCACATAACGGGGAGCGGTGAGGGGAGTGGCCGCCCCGCTTAAATAGCTTTCCAGACGGCTCTTGGTTTCCCGGTACAGCCGGTCCAGCTGCTCTGCCACATACTGGGCCTGATCCAGCCGCCCCTTCTGCACATCCTCCTTGCCGTAGGGAATGAATCTCTCGATAACGGCAATATCCACATCATCGTAATCCATGGGCAGCCCTTGCGCGGAGGCCGCATCCCGCAGCGCCTTCAGCTCCGGAAGAGCCGCTGCCAACCGATCCAATTCCTCCGCTATTTCATTGCCATTGGCCAACACAAGAACATTCCATTCCAGGGACCGGCCTGCGCCCTCCGAAGAAGCATCCCTTACCTCTGCAATCAGCTTCTGCGGCCCAACCTGGGAGAAGGAAGCCTGGAATTGCTTGCGCCAAACCGTATGAGCCGGTACCTTTGCCGAATCCCAGGTTTGATTGATGGCAGGAACGGTGATCTGGTACTCCTTTTCTTCCGAAGACGGGTTCAGCACATAAAGGGAGTAATCCACCAGTTGGCCCTTCTCCGCAGTGATCCGGTTCTCCTCCGCAGTGGCATAATCCCGGTCCAGCCAAGCGCCCCAGCCGGCATTCTGCGGAATCAGGAACAGATTTCCGAAGATGTTTTGGTCCTTATATTTGCCGATGCCCGGCGTCCATTCCACCCAATTTTTCCGTCCGGTACCGTCGTTGTCATTGAACAGAATATTGAAGGGGAGCGCCTGCTCCGGCTTCTCCTGACGCAGCGCCTTCCAGGGTATCGCCGCTTCATAGGTGGTTGTCTCTCCGGTGCGGCTGGTTTGCAGCTGAATGGCGTCTTTGCCAAGAACGGCGGTTCCCGCACTCCAGGACCAGACCTGGGCTTGGCCGTTCACATGGGCAAAGCCGTATTCGGGACCAAACATGGCATCCGTTCCCGCGGCAAGCTGGATGCTGTCCCCAGACCACATGGAAGCGCCCGACAAAGCATAATGGACGTTATCCGTCACTTGCACTCCCAGATACAGATTGTCCTCATCGTAGGCAAACCTAACCTTGGCCGAAAGATCCTGGGGTCCTTCCCAGCTGGCCAGATTGGCCGGAAGACTGCCGCTTGCAAGCGGGAGGGTGATATAGCTTTCCCCGCTCCATTCCTCCAGGCTGCCGTCAATGGTGAAGCCATCCTTATAATAGACGGGAACCGCTTTGCCGTAGGCAAGATTGGCGAGGAACAGCTCCGCATCTGTATGGGTAACTCCGGCTGCCAAAGCTAATGTGTACTGGAAGGTGGAGACCGGGCTGGACGCCAGTCCCCGCTTCTCGGCATATGCCTTGATGGCAAGGGGGCGGTCAATGGCAATCGGCCCCGTATACCATTGCCGGGTGGGGGAGGTTGTCGGGTCTGTAAGATCCAGGGTGTAGTAAACAGAGGCGGATACAGTTGCAGTGGATAGAGAAACCAGCGTTCCCGGTTCCACCGCTCCCGGCGGAACATCCGCGGTGACACCTGCAACCGGCGCAAGGGTTTCAAAATCGCCGTTTTTGAGGAGATTTTGCGTAGTGCCCTTTTCTGCCATGACAATATCGTCAATCCATACTGCTTCAGCCAATCCATCGGACAAAATTACGAAGGGAAAAGAGGTGGTGGATGCATTGGTGGTAATGGTGAAGCTCACAGGCTGCCAGTCATAGGTGCCTTCGGGAAGCAGCTTGCGGACTGTCCACTCGGGATTCAGCATCACATTGACCCGGTTCGCTTCCACAGCCTTCACCTGCAGGGATACCTGGTACACCGTGTTTGGCTTTACCGTCACATGCTGGCGGATGGCCAAAAAGACATTGTTGGTTTTGGGCGTCCGGTTTACAAGCTTCAGCGACCCTGCCGATCCGGCGTAGGTTTGTTCATGGTCAATGTAGGCTTCACCGTCCGCCCCATTATTGTTGTAGCTGGCAGTCCATTGCGGAATATCGGTTATGGGCTGGGATGCAGCGAAGGCCCGGGGAATAACAGCGATATTCCCCAGCGCCAAAGACAGTGCCATAATCAAAACGGCAATGCGGCCTGTTAATGCCCTTGCTTTCATAGATAGACCTCCTTGAAAGTGGATTTTTGAGCGCTTAAGTATGCGCTTTCAATTTCCTGCAGTTGTTGCGCCCCTCCTTTCATCCGGCAAGGCCTACACTATCATCGAGTATATATATGGAAAAGATTCATTTATTGAGGTGCTACGCATTCTTTCCGCAAGGAGGCGCTTCATCTTTTGTGGGAGTCTTCCTTTCTTGTGGCTTTGCTGCGGAAATAGGGCCGAAACAGGAAAAAGACGCTTCTCCGCCAAGGAAGAAGGCGTCTTTTCCGCGTAAAAGCTCAGCTGTTATGGCTGCATCTGCAAAAGTCTTACCAACACCGATATGGTCTGGGCCCGGCTGGCAGCATCTGCCGGGAGAAATCTGCCCTGCTCATCGCCCTGGAACAGTCCCGCAGTGGCGGCGGCTGACACTGCATCTGCGGCCCATCCCGGAATGTCCCCTTGGTCGGCGAAGCCGGGAGCCGTCTCCGCGCTGCTCCGAAGCTTCATCATCCGCTGCAAAAAGACGGCCAACTCAGCCCTTGTCACCGCCTGCTGCGGCCGGAAGGAGCCGTCCTCGTAGCCCTCCAGCCATCCGGCCTGCACCGCGGCGGCGATGGCTTCTTCAGCCCAACTGCTGATGGCCTCTCCATCCCGGAACGGCAGCCCTTGGCCGGGAACCGGCAGACTTGCCCACTGTCCCTGGGATTTCAGCCATCTGGCCGCCAGCACCGCCAGCTCCTCCCGGGTAACGGGCCGCTCCGCCCGGAAGGTTCCATCCTCGTAGCCCTCCGCCAGTCCCAGGCGGATCGCCTTCAGGATGGTTGCTTCCGCCCAATGCCCGGCAATATCCCGGGGCGCTTCCGGCTGGATCGACTGCTCCGGCGTCGAGCCTTGGCCCGGGCCGGGCTGTTGCTGGCCGTTGTTCCCGGAGCCGGCTCCCGGTCCTGGTTCCGGCTGGCTTGCCGGCGGAGGAACCGTTCCGTTGTTCGGATTATTCACCGGGTCCTGGTTGCCTTCCGGACTCTCCGTGGAGCCTCCGTTGTCCTCGCCGCCACCGGTTTCTCCCGGATCATTCCCTCCCGGNCCACCGGTTTCTCCCGGATCATTCCCTCCCGGACCCGGACCGGGTTCAGCCGCCCCCAGGTCCAGCAGATACGGAGCGTAGGGCGGAAGCTCCAATGCCGCTCCGCTAAGCGAACGGCCCGAGATCAGATCCTTCATCGCCGCAACAGGCTCGCCCTGCCGGGTGATCTGGAGCTGCCGGGTTTCGCCGGTATAGTTCACCACATTCAACAGCAGCCGGCCGTTATAGACTCCGGTTTGCCAGCCCAGCTCCACGGCGGGAGCCTGGGTGGCAGTATCCGTCACCATAACCTCCAGCGCGTTCAGCTCTTCCAGCAGGGGCAGCAGCTGCGCCCGGATTTCCGTGGCGGTGGGCGACTGCAGCACACCTGCCCCGTATTGGGCGGGAAGGGTCAGGGCCTGCCCGGCAACAGCCTGATAGGCTGCGGCGTTTTGCGGCTGGTTATGCCCGTCCTTGGTCAGGGAATCCTCCCCGATGAGCACCACTTTCCCGCCTGAGGCGGCAAATTGCTCAATGCCCGGCAGCGCATCCGCATTGACATGGGCTGCGGCGGGAACCACAAGCAGCTTGTAATCGGCCAGCTTGCCGGCGGCAATTTGCTTCTCGGTGACGAAGCCGATCCGCTGCCCGCTGTAGGCCAGGGCGGCATAGCTTTTTTGCAGGGCATCATAATGGACATCATTATAAAGGCCCGAGCCTGACGAATAAAGGATGGCCGCCAGCGGCTTCTTATTCTGCAAGGCGGTTATTTCATACGACAGGCGGTTTAAATCCAGATTGGTCCGGCCGATGGCATTCACCACATCCGGCCTGTGGAGCACGCTTCCTTCAAAATCGCTGGTGACGTCATAGGTCCGTTCCCATACCCAGATGGTGGAGCCGCTTTTGCCGTGAACGGCCCCCTGCCACAGCACTGCCCGGAACCGTTCGGCCTGCTCGGGGGTATATTGGTCATCTCCGTCCTTGATAACGTGATGCTCCGAGTTGAAGATCGGAGCCGGATTGATGGAGCGCTGCAGATCGTAGAAGCCCAATTCCGAAATAAAGCCGTTGGGCCCGTATGCGATCACATTGTACGCATCATTGCCGTTAATCTGGCTGAACTCGGAGAACCGTTCATAATCCACACCCCAGGTCAGACTGTTTTTGAAGTTGACCATCACCTTGGACATCACAGGGATATCGGGAGCGACATCGTGGATAATGTCGGCCATCCACTCATGCCATTGGCCAAATTGCTCATTATTGAAGGCAACCCAGTCGTATGCGGCAGGGGTTGCCGTAACCGTCGACGGCATCGGCACTTGCCCGAAGGAAGCATACGCAGTGCCGTAAACAGTGTTCAATTCCCCGATGCTGCCGTAAATCTCCTCCAGATAGCTCTGCCACAGCGGCAGATAAAAAGCCGGGTCCCGGTTGGTCTGATAAGTAGGCTCATTGCTCAGGGTGATGTTGTGCAGGGAGGCGTAGCTTTTGACCACGGGAATAATGGCCCGCAGATAGTCCTCTATGACCTCCCTGGCCTTGGGATGATTGATATTGAACTTGATGAAGCCTGTGCTGCTGCTCCTTAATTCCGGGTACTTGCTTAACATCCAGTCGGGAAAATAATGAGGCGACATCAGCAGGCTGACGGCGATATCATGTTCCTCAGCATTGGCTAACGCACTTGCAAACACATTTTCCAGCGTTTTGGTAGAGATGAAATAATCCTTGTCCGGGTCATCTCCCAGATCCACTGTCTCCTCAAAGCCGGGATTCAGCATCAGGTTCACATCCGTGCCCGCCTCGACGGCGCTAAGATCATCAACCCATATAATTTGCTCATTCTCCGACAGAACGGTAAAGCTGAAGCTGGTCTCCCCCGCGCCGGTGGTATAGTTGTAGGTGATCTCCTGCCAGTCGTATGTGCCGGCAGGCAGCGCTTTGCGCAGGGTCATGCTGGGCCCGCCGGGCATCCAGGCATTCTTGACATTCTCGCCCTTCACCCAGGCCTTGAACACATAGGCGGTATTGGGCTTGACCTTGATGGATTGGGAAATCTGCTTGTATACATTGGGCAGCTTGGCCGAGGTGTTGACGATTTTCACAGAGGCATTGCCGCTGCGCTTCACTTCGGTGTCCACGCTGACGGAACCCTTGGCGCTTCCCCCTGTGCTGTATTCGGGAATGTAGCCCTCCTTGGCGATAATCATCTTGTTGGGTCCAACCTCAATTTGAATGGTATTGGCTCCGTAGTCCTGAAACTTGGGAATATCCTGCCGCGCTTGTCCGAAATGGCCGTACCCGGTGAGGAATACCGGGCGCACCTCTTCCTCCCCTGTGCTGCGGACCCGGGTCAGGCCGGTAAAGGCATTTCCCGAAGCGGTTAAGGGGCCGCTGACATACCGCGGCACCGCCTGCGGCACGGCTGTGCCGCCCAGATAGGCCTGCAGGCTGGCGAAGGCTTCTCCATAGAGCTGCTCCAGCGTTTCCGCTACATAATAGGAGCGGGTCAGGCGCCCCCGTTTCGCATCCTCCCGTCCGTATCCGATAAAGTCCTTGATGGTCGTATAGGCAACCCGCTCATAATCCGTAGCCAGTCCCTGTCCTTCCGCTTGCAGCAGAAGCTGCTCCAGAGCCGGCAATTTTGCCGCTACGGCATCCAGCATTTGATCGATCGTTGCCTGTCCGATAATAACCTCCAACTGCTGGCTGAAGGACCGGACAGCCCCCGTGGCCTGCTCCAATACGGTCACAGCTGCGGTATATTCCCCCTTTTCAGCCAATGTGAAGCTGCCTTCCTTGGTCAGCACTATACCTGCCGGCACAGTCACTTCCCGATTGATGCCCAGCAATTCCGACTGAATGGTCCACTGCCTGGGTTCGGAGGAGTAATTGGCCAGGTTCAGGGTATAGGGAATGTCCGCGCCGGCAACAGCCTCTTTGGGGACATTCACCCAGAAGCTCCAGGAATCGCCTTGGGGGACGCGGAACAGGCTGCCCAGCTGCTTGCCGTCCTTCACCCGTCCGATGCCGCTGGTCCACTCCAGCCAGCCCTTGCGTCCGCTGCCGTCATTGTCATTGACAAGCATGGAGAAGGATACGGGACCATCGCCGGGGGCTTGGGAAAATGCAGCCTCCCACGGAATGCGCGCCTCATACAGAACCTGGTTGCCCTGCTGGGCGACTTTAGCTGTTACTGTGCTTTTATCCAGCAGCGCCGTTCCATTCTTCCAGCGCCACACCTGGGTTTCCCCATCCTTGAGGTTAAGGCCGTATTCCGCCCCGTATACCCCATTCTCTCCAAAAGCGAACTGGAGGCTGTCTCCCGTCCACATATCCGCATCGGCAATGGCAACGTGCTGATCGTCCGTCACCTTGGCCGCCAGATAGAAGGCTTCCGCATCATAAGCGAACCGGGCTTCCACCGACACATCCTCAGGCCCGGTCCAGCCGTTAACCTGGTTCTGGGTGGTTCCGGCGTTAGGCAGCGCCAGTCCCGCATATCCGTCCCAGTCGTCAAGGCTGCCGTCTACCGTAATTCCAGCGGCATAGAAAACCGGAAGCTGTGTGCCGGCGCCCAGATTCTCCTGGAAACTGGACCATTCCGCCAGGCTTTCTCCCGGTACTCCCGTTCCCCAGGTGTAGGCCAGAAGGGCAACGGGGCTGGGATCGTATCCGGCCAGTACACCGCAAGCCTTGATGGCGGTGCCGCTCTGAACCGGAATCGGCTCCGCGTACAGGATGCGGGCGGCGGAGGACAGCGGATCGCTGCCGTCAAGGGTATACCAGACTTGCGCCCCCGCTGTGGAGGTGGACAGGGCAACCGTTGTTCCCGGCGGTACTCCGCCCGGCTCCGGCGAAGCGGTAATGGGCTGGACTTGCTTCAGCTTTACGCCGGAGAGCCTATCCACCAGATAGCTGGCGGCTGTCCGCGTCCCCCAATTGGCTGTAGAGTCTCCCCGTTTGGCATAGAGGGTGACTGCGGCAATCCGGCTTTTGTCCAGAGATGAGGCCGAATCCAGTTCAAGCTTGACGGTACTCCACTTGCCCGCCATTATGCGGGGAAGCTGCTGCTCAAGAATTTTTCCGGCGGCATCTGTCAGCCGCAGAGTCATCACCTCGCTGCCGGAGACTGTTTGCTCCAAGGCATATACATCCATTGTAACCGTTGTCATTTTCGTCAAATCTAAATATGTCGCTGGGTTCCATGTGTAGGCAAGATTGAAATCCTGCTCCAGGCTATCCGGGGCAAAGGTGAGCTTCAGAGCGCGCCCGCCTTCCGTGCGGGTGTTGTACACTGCTTCCGCAACGGTGTTTCCGCCGGCGTCAGACGTTGTCCATCCCGACAAATCCTCAAAGCCGTTCAGCGTGATTGCCTCATCCACACCGTCAAATCCCGCATTCCGCAACAGGTTTGTATCGGTGCCTTGCTTCTTGATGGATATGTCGTCCAGCCATACCGCCTGGGTCACATCCTCTACGAGAATGCGGAAAATAAAGCTTTTTTCGTTGCTTCCGGTAGTATAGGTGCGGGTTACTCGCTTCCAGCCGAAGGTTCCCGTTCCTGTTGAGGTTCTGGCGTTCCAGTTTTCCCCAAAGCTGACCCCCTTCACATTGTTGCCCTTTACCCACATGCTGAGCTCGTACTTGGTGCTTGGCTCGGCCTGAACGGTTTGGGACAGGTTCAAAAACACATTGGACGCTCTGGCCGACCGGTAGACAATTTTCAGCGAGCGGCCTCCCTCATGAGCCTCCGCTGCATCCACCTCATAGTCCACATCGGGCAGCCCGGAGTAGGTTAAATTCCATAGAGGGATGATCCGGTCTGCTCCATCCAGGCCAGGTGAAGCCTGGGCTTGTCCCGGCCCCCTCCAGCCGGGCGGCGCCAGGGAAATGACCAAAAGCAGGGACAGCAGCCAGACAGTGATTTTTCTTGCCATTACTTTTCCTCCTTGTGGTTATAAATGGCATTGCACCCCCTAACCTTATCATCCGCATGGCGGAAGAAATATCCGCTTCTTTTGTGGACACCTTCATTTGTTGTGGGGATGCGCTTTCATTTTTTGTGCTGCGCTCCGATTCTTATGCGTGGGGTGGCTGCCTCATTGATCCGTATGAGAAACAAAAGGAAGAAGCATGTCCCCAGCGAAAAACTGGGGAATGCTCCTTCCTTCTTTTGGCGTATTCCTCATACCGTTTGGCGGATCACCAGCCGGGCGGACAGAATGATCTTCTCGGGAGCCGCGTGGCTGTTGGCGATTCGCCTTCGCAGCGCTTCCACGGCCCGCGCTCCCAGCTCTTCCTTGGCCAGGCAGACCGTGGTCAGCGGAGGCTGGCAGGAGGCGGAGGCGGCAATATCGTCGATGCCGATCACCCGGCAGCCGGCCGGCGCCTGAATTCCTCTTGCCTGGAGCGAATCAAGGAGGGCCATTGCGATCCGGTCATTGGCGCATACGAAACCATCCGGCAGCCGGTCGGGCAAAAGCTCGTTAATCCGCCGCTCAAAATAGGCCTCCCAAGCGGTGGGGACGGCCGGAACCGTCCATTTGCCCAGTGTCAGCGAGGCTTGGGGATGGGCCTTCCGCCATTCATCGGCCATCAGCTTGCAGCCCCACCATCTTTCTCTGAAGCTGACAGCGTTTTTGTCCCGGCCGACAAAAGCGAGCAGGCGGCTTCCTTTGGAAATCAGATGTCCGCAGGCCAGCCGTGACGCCTCCATGTTGGCGTTCAGGACAACATCGGCAGGCAGCAGCGGGTCCTCATGATCCACAAGCACCATGGGCAGGCCGATGGCCCGCAGGGCCAGAAGCCTGCTGCGCGGAGTGATGCCCAGCACAATGATTCCGGCGGCATCCTCCGGCAGCTCCGGGTTCTCCGGATGTCCTGCCGATTCTCCCAGCAGCCGGCAGCTCCAGCCCACCGCTCTGCAGGCAGCATGTACCCCCTCGATGACTCTTGACCAATAATCCCGGTCCTCCTGAAATTCCTTGCTGATCCACAGAAGAACAGTGGCCCCGGTGTTGGCCTCATGAGACATCCCAACCTTGTAGCCGAGCAGTTCCGCCATCTCAAGCACCCGCCGCCGGGTGTCCTCACTGATGCCCGATTTGCCTGCCAACGCTTGTGACACTGAATATTTGGAGATGGAAAGCCTGTCGGCGATTGTCTGCATCGATATTTTTTTGGCCAAGGGGATTCTCCTCCCGGAAAAATCTGATTATCCTAACGGACCTAACGAAATTATAGTTCGGCAGGCTGCACGGCGCAAGGGAATGTGCAATCTTCGGGACAATTTTTCGCGGCAGAAAAAACCATTGACTTTGATGGACGCAGGGGGTAGAGTGGGGGCGAAAAAAGGCAGGGTTTGGCTAACAAACCTAACAAAGTATTAAATCTCATAAGGTAAAGGAGACCTGGCAAAATGGCAGCGATTATCGGAAACGCCTTGCCCAACATGCCCTGGCAGGATAAGCCGGCGGACTATAACGGAGTCGTCTGGAGAGATACCCGCAACCCCATTATCGGCTGGAACCCGATCAAAGCGGCATCCCGGATTTTCAACAGTGCGGTGATTCCTTATGAGGATGGATATGTGGGTATTTTCCGCGCGGATCACAAGATGGGAATGCCCTGTATCCATCTGGGACGCTCCAAGGACGGCTTAAGCTGGGACATTGAGGAGGAGCCCATCGTCTGGAAGGATGAGACGGGCGCTGATTACCAGCCGAATTACGCCTATGACCCCCGCCTGGTCAAAATCGAGGATACCTATTACATTGTGTGGTGTACGGATTTTGGCGGAGCGGCTTTGGGATTGGGAAAAACCAAGGATTTCAAGGAATTCATCCGCCTGGAGAATCCGTATATCCCCTTTAACCGGAACGGTGTGCTTTTCCCGAGAAAGGTCGGGGGCAACTATATTCTGTTAAGCCGCCCCAGCGACAGCGGTCATACGCCCTTCGGAGATATTTTCCTAAGCCAAAGCCCGGATCTTGTCTATTGGGGCAAACACCGGAAGGTGATGACCAAAGCGGCCGCCGGTTGGTGGCAGGATGTGAAGATTGGCGGCGGGCCGGTGCCGATTGAGACGGATGAAGGCTGGCTTATCTTCTATCACGGGGTTGTCGGGACATGCAACGGCCTGGTCTACAGCATGGGAGCCGCGCTTCTCGATCTGGAGTGTCCGTCCAAGGTGCTGTACCGGACCCGCGATTATTTGCTGACGCCGGAAACCCAATATGAAGCAGTTGGCTTCGTGCCGAATGTCGTCTTCCCGTGTGCAACCCTGCAGGATGCGGCAACCGGGCGGATCGCCATCTATTATGGCGCGGCGGATTCCTATGTGGCTGTTGCGTATGCCCAACTGGACGAATTGGTGGCTTACATCAAGGCTAATTCCGCTCTCGCTCCAGGGGACGAGAAAGAATATCGGTAAAAAGGCTGTCACATGAGAAAAAAGCCGTTAAACCCCTGCGGGCTTGACGGCACAAGAGTCGCTGAGCTCCGTAGCAGATGGGCTAAGCGGATGCTTATGCTGCTGGCTTTCCCTCGGAAAGCCCTTGGGGAACTCAGCGACTCTTAAATCGGTTTTTAGAGTAAATTTGTACTTTAGCGGAACTGAGGAGCCCTTATAGCCCGCCGCGGTCTCACATCGCCCCATTTTCGTCGTTTTCGCCTCCGCAAGAGTCGCTGAGTTCCGCTAAACCCCCACATTGCCGGTTTTGCCACTGTAAGGGTCGCTGAGTTCCGTAGGGACTGCGCGGAAATGAGTATACTATTTGATGGCGACCAGAAGCGCCCCAGCGGCAATCATTACTACACCGGCGGCGTTCAAGAGAGATAGTTTTTCCCCCAGAAAAATAACAGAAAGAATGACTGCAATCACCACACTCAGCTTGTCCACCGGGCCTACCTGGGAGACATTGCCGTACTTCAGCGCCACAAAATAAAACAGCCATGACAACGCCCCGGCCACACCGCTTAACAAAATGAAGCTCATGGCTTTTTTGTTGGCGGCAACAGTTGCGATCTGCCCCAGCTTCCCCTCATAGACCAAAACGCCTACCAAAAAAAGAGCCATGATTACCGAACGCATGGCCGTTGCCGTATTGGCATCCACTCCGGCCAGGCCAAGCTTGCCGAATATCGCCACCAACGCCGCCATGACGGCGGACAGAAGTGCATAAATCAACCACGAAGCCATTTCCGATCCCTCCAGCACCCAAGTTAGTTTTCTCATTTTATGTCATATACTACCCAAGAATCCGATGTGAATCAATGGAAACCGCATAGCCGCTGATGATGATTGGCGAACTCCTGCGATGATCTTCGCTGGTCATAATTGATATGTTATTATAAGATCATTCAATAACTGAAATGATTATACGGCTTGAACTGGCAAGTTCTATTGTTTACCGCCATTTTCCAAGAGGAGATAACAATGGATGATCACACGGAGAGTGTGTCAGTATCAATTCTTTATGTTGTATTGGTCGCTGCCCTCGTTGCGGTAGTCCTCGGCAATATCTCCGACCCGTGGGGGGTTTCCGTATGCTCAGCAGTCTTGCTTATTACGATAACCGTACGGAAAGCTGTTTTATACGAGTCGGAGCATTACCGTCCGATTGGCTATGCTTTGATCTTGCTGGATTTGCCGGTCATTGGACTGCTGAATGTTCTGGACCGGAGCGGCGCGGCACAATTATTTTACTTTATCTTGATAGGCGAAACGGCAATCGCATGCCCGCCGCGTTACAGCAAGGCAGTGGGTATCGTTTCATTTCTGCTGTATGCTGCTGATCTTTATTGGTTCAGAGAGTCCGCACCGGCCAACACGATATTGGCCGACCTGGCCTTTGGCGCTTTAGCATTCTCATTGAGATTGGCCTTTCTATACATTCTGCGCATTCAATTCAGCCAAAGGGAATCATTGATGCGGGCATTGTTCGATCTTAAGGTCACATCCAAACAATTGGAGGACGCGAACAACCGATTGAAGGAAGCTTCGGAGCAAATACAGGAACTGACTGTACTGGAGGAACGCAATCGCATGGCCCGGGAAATTCATGATACCGTCGGTCACACGTTAACGACAGTGCTCATGGGCTTGGAGGCGGGAGAGCGGTTAATCCCAATAGACTCTGCGGAGGCAGTGGAGAAGATTCGCCTGGCCAAACGGCAAATACGGAATGGTCTGAATGATGTTCGGGTTTCCGTAAGGATGCTGCGGAGCAATACCGAACGGATGGGCTTCATTCCTTCTTTGGAACTGTTAGGCCAGGAAACGGAGCGCCAGGCAGGGGTAACTGTGCGAATGGACATTGGTCCGTTGCCTTACCTCGGGGCCATAAAAGAGCAGGTGCTCTACCGGGCGGTTCAGGAGGGGTTGACCAACGGCATCCGGCACGGCGGCAGCACAGCGTTTCTGGTACATCTCTTCGCCCGGAAAGAAGAAGTGGATCTGCTTGTGCAGGATAATGGAACGGGTACAGATATGACAACCTTGCTCCCCGGCTTCGGGCTATCCTCCATGGAAGAACGGGTGAGGCTTCTGGGCGGAAGGATGGTTATGGAATCGTCCAAGAATGAAGGGTTCTTGCTTCGCATCATTCTACCGATAGGAATGGAGGCTTCGCTTTGAATAAGGCAATCCGCGTACTGCTGGCCGATGATCAGTCGCTCATCCGGGATGGTTTGCGCATGGTCCTGGAGTTGGAGCCGGATATAACCGTAGCCGGAACTGCACAGAATGGCGAGGAGGCGGTCGAGCTGGCGCAATGCTTGCATCCGGATGTTGCCGTTCTCGATATCCGGATGCCCCGGATGGACGGGGTGGAGTGTACCAGGCGGATTAAGGAGCTCATGCCGGACTGTAAGGTGTTGATTCTAACCACATTTGATGACGACATCTATCTGCTGGATGCTCTGGCTAACGGAGCCAGCGGTTATCTTCTCAAGGATATGGAGATGGAGGAGCTGGTGGAAGCGGTTCGGGACGCCGCTTCCGGCAAGATGGCACTCCCCCCTGCAATCGCCGGGAGGTTGTCCAAAAGTTTGGCGAAAGCTTCGGAAGCCATAAAACAGCAGCGTCCTCCGGCGCCTCCTGAGCTTCAGGCGCTGTCGGCCAGGGAACGGGAAATCGCCGCGATGCTGGCCCAAGGCTTTACGACCAAACAAATTGCTTCGGCGTTATTCTTAAGTGAGGGAACATCCCGAAATTACATCAGTGCCATATATGCCAAACTTGGCGTGTATGACCGCTCAAAAGCAATCCTCCGACTGAAAGAACTGGGTCTTTGACCGGTTCTTTCTTTATGTTTTGCTGGAAGCCTGCCCGTGTAAGGAGGGAATGACAAGTGTCATAAGAGAAGATGACGGCCGGATGACAGTTGTGATCTTTAAGAGTTGCCTGGATTGGAATATGCTTAGTTCATGAGCTTATGCTTCCGATGCCAGCTTTTCGCGATCGGCGCTGTACGGTGTCCAACTCAAAACTTTCAGGAGGCTTGAAGGATGAAGAAAACGGTTAAGCCTTTGTCCAACTGGACTTACTACCGGAACAATCCCAGAAGAGTTTGGTCCATGCTGAGCATCATCATCTTAAGTGTGTTTCTTTTATTTACTCTGCAAATGCTGATTCAGTCCGCTTTCCGGTTTTCGTATGTATCCAACGTGGAGCCCAAAAAGTTTTATTCCAGTGTTCTTGCCAGAGAAAGTCCCCTGACACCGGCGTTAATTGAGAAGCTGAATGCTTGTCCGGGCACGCAGCAGGTACTACCGGGAGCCTATGGATATTCAAATTTTCGAGGACTGCTGGGAGATGCATCGGATACGAAGGTGTACTTTCTGAAGGAAACAGATATGAGCCTCATGATGGAGCGGATGGGGACCAAGCTTGCGGAGGGCAGGCTTCCGGCTCCGGGGTCCAACGAAATTGTTGTCCATCAGGCCATTGCCCATAACAAGAAGCTGAAGCTCGGGTCGGAGATGGGAAGTCTCGTTGATAAACGGGAGCGGCTGTCCGGACGATATGTGATATCGGGTCTACTGGAAGGAAAAGCGGTGGTATCCTACGCCTCCTTCGAAACATTAATCAAGCAGTACGGCATTAATCCCTCAAGTGAATACCGCAATTATGCGTTTATGCTGCCGCAGCCGGAACGTCTGGCGGAGATGAATCGCTGTCTCGCATCGTTGCCGCCGGGAAATTATGACATCACAACCTATAACACCACCAAGCTCAAGTACGAGGAAGGAATGGAAGGAATCACCCTGCTGCTAACGGCCATCAGTTTCATTGTCATCCTAATCGTGACGATCAGCGCGGGTTTTCTTTGCTACATCTACTTTTTCCAACGGCGAAGCGAATTTGGTCTGCTGGCTGCCATCGGTTACTCGCGGCATCAGATTACGGTTCGTGCCTTCATTGAAATTGGGGGGCTTGCGCTGATTGGGTACGGGGCGGGCTTGGCCGGCGGGGTATTAAGCGGGATTCTTCTGAACATCGTTTTGTTCGTACCAAGAGGTGAACCGCTGATCCTATGGCAGGTGGAATACGGGCTGTCTGCTGCTTGCATTCCTTTATTCGTGGCTGTGACCGGAATGGTTCCCATCTGGCGGATGCTGAAGCGATTGGATCCGATAGCCATTATTGAAAGGGTGATCTAGAATGCTGGAAGGACGGGGTCTGACTCTGATGTACGACTTGAAGCTGGAAGAGCATACCTATGCTCTGAGGGACGTCGATTTCACCTTGAAGCCGGGGGAAATGGTCGGTGTTATGGGTCCCTCCGGCAGTGGGAAGAGCTCCCTCCTGTATGTTTTGGCTGGCCTGGTCAAGCCGACATCGGGAACGGTGTTTCTGGAAAACCAGGATTTGGAATCATTTCCCAGGAAGGATCTGGCCAAACGCAGACTGGAGAGCTCCGGGTTTGCTTTCCAGAGACATTTTCTCATTGACTACATGACGGTTCTGGAAAATGTTCTTGTTCCTCTGAACCGCTCGGATCATGACTCAGTCGAACAGGCGCTGGAGCTTCTTGAGGAACTCGGCATGGGAGCGCTGCGGGATCGAAGGCCTCCGAATTTATCCGGCGGGCAACGCCAGCGGGTAGCAATCGCCCGTGCTCTTGTCAACAATCCCCGTTATATAATGGCTGACGAGCCAACTGCATCCTTGGACCATGATACTGCGAATGAAGTCATGAAAATTTTAAAAAAGAGAAGCAAGGAGTCAGGGGTACTCATTGTGTCCCATGATCGTTCAATTCTGGATCAGGCGGATCGAATCGTATATTTATGGGATGGCCAGGTCAGGAAGACCTGAAAGGAGACCGGAGTCGATGAATCAGAATCCATATGAGGTCATGGGCTTGCCCTCTGATGCGTCGAAGGATCAGATTGAGTCGCGGTATTTGATTCTGGTCAAGAAGGCTAAGGCCAATTCCAAACGGATATGGACACAAGATGGAGATCAGGAACGGGATTGGGCACACCAGAATATGGAATTCCACCGGATCAATCAAGCTTATAAACAGCTGATGGGATATGCCGATACGAAGCCCAATCGCATCATGTTCCGGGAATTGCTGTTGAGCGAGAAAGTAAGTTATATATGGGAATATTACCGGTATCATATAGCAGGCGTAATGCTGCTTCTCGGACTGATGGGGTACATCCTATTTGATCAAATCACTAAGGAGCCTAAACCGCCGGGTTATGGAAACCCGGATGTCATTATTTCAATCATGGGTGAATTCGGCAATATCAAGACAGAAAAGCTCAGGCAGTCTCTCGGCGCTTTATTCCCCCAATGGGCAAATATCAGGATCAAGTCCATGCACACCAAAACACAGGTCCGGGATGAGTACGATGTAGCCGTACAGCAAAAGCAATTTTTGACAACAGCTTTCGAGACACCCCCGGATTTGTATCTGATGGATGAAACCCAATTCAACCGTTATGTGAACATGGAGTTATTCATGGGATTGGAGGGGAAAACAGCATCTCCTGACAAGCTGCTGGAAAAAGCGGTGATCCGACACATCGAAGGAAGCAAAGATCCGACCTCCCATACCTTCGGCGTTAACGTAACGGACAGTCCTCTGCTGCAAGGAATAGGATTGGTCGGGGACGTTATTGCCGGAATCCGGACAGATGCTCGCCGTCCGGAGCACGCGGAGCAATTGCTGGATAAACTGCTGGAGGCGGGATTGGATTGATCGGGATATTCGTCCCGGTCTTCTTAATTGGCCAAAAAACATTATAAAAAGCTACCCGGGAAGTGGCACAGCCGCCCATGATTATTGACGGAACCTCCGCTTTCGACTAAGCTGGTGGCGGACGCCTCAGTAGGCGAAAATCCGGGAGGACTTGAGATGAGACTGTTGCGGTCACGATACTACCACAAGCTGATCCTGTTTGCCGTATGCCTGATTACGCTGCCTGTTGCAGTGGTGGGCGGCTTCTCCTATTACCGGTCCTCCGACACCATTCAGGAGAAGGTGAACGGCAGCTCCTTGCAGCTGCTGATGCTTACCCGGCAGCAGGTGGAGCAATCCCTGGTGACGGCGGACAATGCCCTGACCCAATTCGCTTCCACCACCATCCTCTCCAAGGTGCTAACCAATGATGTGTCGGAATTGAACCGGAGCGAAAATATTCAACTGATCAATGAATTGCGGGAGGGACTGGGCCGGATCAAAATCTATGATCTTGGGCCGGGGGATGTGCAATTTCTGCAATTGCGGTATTCCTGGAGCTTATCCACTAATCACGGCTTTGCCAAGTATGATCAAGCGGAGCAGGATTGGCGGAATGTGATCGATGTCAAGCGGGGCGCCCACTGGAGCATCGGCGAGAATACGATCGATTACATCAAGCTGCTCCCTGTGGTTTCCCTGGACCCCGCCGCGGCGGTCATTCTAAAAATCCCGTATGAGGACATCAGCCGCTATCTGGCTCCCAGGCAGGAGATGGGGATGCCGTTTATTTATGACCGGGATTTTCATGCCGTTTATGACCGCCTGCCTTTGACGGCGGAGGAGCTGTCCGGTCTGTCCCGGTTCGCCGGACAAATCGAGGACACCGGCCTGAAGCAGGGCTTCATTCCGGTTCAGGTGGCGGGGGAGAGCTACAATATTATTTTTACCAAATCGGATTACAATGGCTGGACCTATGCTTCCTTCATCTCTGTCCGGGAAATGACCCAGGAGGCGGAAGCTATCAAGTGGTTCACTGTGGCGGTTTGTCTGGTGGTGGCGGCGGCCGGAGTCGCCATCTCCCTTCTGGGCACCAGGAGCATCTATACGCCGGTGAAACGCTTGTACGATCAGGTGATATCGCCCCACGCCCGGAGCAAATCAGCCAGAGGCAAGGACGAATTCGAGGAGATCGGCGAGAAGGTCCGGCATGTGCTGCTAAGCGAGAAGCGGATGACCAGCGAATTGGAGAATCAGCGCAGGCAGTTGGACGATTTCCTGATGCTGAAGCTTTTTCTGGGGGAAGACCGGCCCAAGGAGACGCAAAACAAGCTGGAGGCCCATGCGGCGAAGTGGAGCGGCATGAATGTGGTTGTGGTTGCAATCGACACGTGGGAGGGGACCCGTTACGGGGAAAACGACCGGAATCTGCTGCTGTTTGCCGCCAATAATATTGTATCCGAGTTGGTCGCACCCGAATATCGGCTGCTTGCGCCCATTGTAACGGACCAATCCATTGCGCTTCTTGTGGGCAGCCCATTCTCCTCCCGGGAAGAGCATGGGCAACTGCTGGACACTCTCACCGGGAGTATTCAGCAGATGATCAAAACATACCTGAACCTGCAGACCAGCATTGGCATCAGCCGCATGTTCCGCAGCCTGTCCGGCGCCGGCAGAGCTTACAAAGAGGCGCTGAACGCTCTGGATTACCGGATTAAGCTGGGGTATGAATCGGTTCTGTACATGGAGGATGTGTCGCCCAACCGGCATATGGTTCCGGAATATCCGGAAAAGCTGAAGAATGAGCTGATGGACGCCATCAAGCTGTATGACCGGGAGCGGGCCTGCGGGCTGCTCCGGCAATTCGCCGGGGAAATCTTCAGCAACCCTCTGTCCCACCGGGAGTACCGGATGATGATGATCGTGCTCCTGGCCGATCTGTTGAAGCTGCTGCGGGAATTCGGCGAGCTGCCGCAGGCCCTGTTCGGAGAGGAGAAATCTCTGTTCGACCAGGTATTCGAGCTGCGGACGCCGGATGAAATGATTCAATGGTTTCATGAACGGCTGATTATCCCCGCCATCGGGCTGCTGGAGGAAATGAAGGACTCCCAGCACCGCAGCATCTCCAATGAGCTGCTTCGCATGATTCAGGAGGAATATGATACGGACCTGACCCTGGAGGAGTGCGCAGCCCGCATCCATTACCATCCCGATTATGTCCGGCATGTTTTCCGCCGCGAAACCGGCATGCCCTTCGGTGAATATCTGGCCCTGCACAGGCTGGGCGTAGCCAAGACCTGGCTGGCGGAAACACCCATGAAAATATCCGAGATTGCCGAGAGGCTGCAATACACCAACCCGCAGAATTTCATCCGCTACTTCCGCAAAATGGAGGGGATGACGCCGGGACAATACCGCAATGCCCAATATGACGCGGACCGCCGATAACGGCGGCCGCGTTTTTTGGCGGTGGCGGCCAAAGCCGCTTTTGATCATAACAGAGCCGTGGCGGATTATTCGGCGCAGCCGGAGCTTGAGCCGAAGCGGATTATTGCCGGAACCGCCGGCTGTCCCGTATGCTGAAGCTGCTCATGAGACGGCGAAACGAAATGGAGGCATACGAGATGAAGCAACCGGATTTAATGGCGTCTTCCATAGAAAAACCCGCGCCCCTCACAGGCAGGCGGGAGCTGTGGAGGCATCGCATCCGCCAGGTCAGGATGGACTATTGGCTCTACCTGATGCTGATACCGGGACTATTGTATTTTCTGGTATTCAAGTATATCCCCATGTGGGGAATCATGCTGGCCTTTAAGGATTACCAGCCCTTCAGCGGCTTTTGGGGCAGCCCCTGGGTGGGCCTGAAGCATTTTGAACGGTTTTTCACCGATCCTTCCTTCTGGCTTCTGTTCCGCAATACGTTTATTATCGCCTTCTATAACCTGGTTTTTTATTTTCCGCTGCCCATCATTGTGGCCCTGCTGCTCAACGAGATCAAGAACGAGGTGTTCAAACGCCTGGCCCAGACTTTCATCTATGTGCCCCACTTTTTCTCCTGGGTGGTCATCTCGGGCATTACCTACATCATGCTGACCACGGAAGGCGGCATCGTCAATCAGGTGATTGAGTTTTTCGGCGGGGAGAAGATCAACTTCCTCCTTAGTGAAAAATGGTTCCGCACCATGATCACCACTCAGGTGATCTGGAAGGAAACAGGCTGGGGCACAATCATTTTCCTGGCGGCTCTGGCCGGGGTGGACCCTTCCCTGTACGAGGCGGCGCGGATGGACGGGGCCAGCCGGTTCCGGCAGCTCATTCACATTACGCTTCCAGCCATCCGCAGCACCATTATTATTATGCTGATTTTGCGGCTGGGGAATTTTCTCCACATTGGCTTCGAGCAGATCTATCTAATGCTGAACGGCATGAACCGGAATGTGGGTGAAATCTTCGACACTTATATCTACACCAACGGCATTCAGCGCGGCCTGTTCAGTTACACCACAGCCGTCGGTCTGTTCAACTCACTGGTGGGGCTTGTGCTGATCGTCGTCTCCAATACCCTTGCCAAAAAATTCGGCGAAGAAGGCGTGTATTAGTCCTTCCCGCATTGCAGAAAGGAGCATGGCCATGATCCGCGAGCATAACGTGGTCGGCAAAATGTTTACCGCGCTCATCTACCTCGCCATCGCTGTATTTGCCCTGGTGACCATTACCCCCTTTATCCATCTGATCGCCGCTTCCCTGACCACGGCGGAGGAGCTTCGGGAGAAATCGTTCATTCTGTTTCCCACGGTGATTTCCTGGGATTCCTATGCGTACATTCTCAGCACCAATACCATCATCCGCAGCATGGGGGTGACAATTCTCATTACCGTGGCGGGAACCCTCGTGAATATTGCCATGACCACCCTCATGGCCTATCCCCTGGCTCATAAGACTCTGATCGGCCGGGATCGCATTATGCTCCTGGTGCTGTTCACCATGATGTTTAACGGCGGCATGATCCCCTCTTTTATTTTGGTCAAACAATTGGGCATGCTGAACACATACTGGGCAGTGATCATCCCGGGAGCCATCAACGCCTTTAATCTTATCGTCATCAAGAACTTCTTCCAGCAGCTGCCTGACGGGTTGGAGGAATCGGCCAAGATGGACGGGGCCAACGATCTGTATATTCTGGCCCGCATCGTCATTCCGCTGTCCATGCCCGCTATTGCGACCTTCTCGCTGTTTTATGCGGTGGGCCACTGGAACGCGTTTTTGACTCCGATTCTGTATCTGAACAATCCGGACCGATGGCCGGTGCAGGTGCTGATGCGGCAAATTGTCATTCTGTCCCAAGGAGGCGTAGGCGATGCGGCGGACATGGGAGCGGACTTCATATTGCCACCGGAGCAGACCCTGAAATCGGCGGTGATCGTCTTCGCCAACCTGCCGATTCTGCTGGTTTACCCGTTTCTGCAGAAGCACTTCGCCAAGGGTGTGCTGCTGGGTTCGGTAAAAGGCTGACCGCCGCCAGGCTGCCGGCTTTTCACATAGATCACTATTTTAAACAAGGGGAGAGGTTGTCAGTATGAAAACATGGAAGAAGATTCTGCCTGTCATCGGTGTGGCGGCAATGTCTGCAAGTATGCTGGCCGGATGCGGGAAGGACGAAGGAGCGGGAAGCGAGCCGCCGGGCAGTCCCTCCGCTGCCGCTTCTGCAACTGCAGCAGCTTCGGAGCCTGCCAAAGGGCCGCTCACCATCTCCATGATGATGCCGTATTATTCCACGGAAGCGCCCAAGAACAATCCCATTATCCAGAAGCTGGAGGAAATGACCAACACCAAGCTGAACATCACCTGGGTGCCGGATGCGGCGTACAAGGATAAGCTGTCTGTCAGTCTGGCCTCCGGCGATCTGCCGCAGGTGACGGTCATTTCCCATCTGGATGGCGGCCAATATGCCCCCGCTGTTGTAAGCGGTGTCCGCTCCGGGGCCTTCTGGGAAATTGGTCCGATGCTGAAGGATTTCCCCAATCTGAGCACCAAGCTCAACAAGGATGTGCTGCGCAACGCCTCCCATGACGGCAAAAATTATGCCCTGTACCGTCCCCGGGTGCTGGCCCGCGGCGGGATCATCTACCGGAAGGACTGGCTGGACAACCTGGGGCTGAAGGAACCCAAAACCCTGGATGAGCTGTATGAGGTCTTGAAGGCCTTTACCGTGAACGATCCGGACAAGAACGGCAAGAACGACACTTATGGTCTTGTATCCCGCAAGGGCTTCAATGACTTCCACATGCTGGCGGGTTTCTTCGGAGCGGGCAATGATTATGAGGAGCGGGACGGCAAGCTGATTGCCAGCTTGACCACGGAGGAACAGCTGAATGCCTTGAAATTCTTCAAGAAGCTGTACGACGAGAAGCTGGTGAATCCGGACTTTGCGGTAACGGAGGGAAGCCAGTCCAGAACGATGCTGGAGAGTGGAAAGGCGGGAGTTATGATTTCCACCGCTCTTGATGACGCGCCAAGCATTGACGTTGCCGTCAAGAAAACCAATCCCAACGGGGAAATTGATGTTATTTCCCGGATTCAGGGTCCCAAGGGCGAGCGGATTCAGGCCTCTCCCGGCTATAACGGCATCTTCATGTTCCCCAAGAGCTCTGTCAAAACCGAGAGCCAGATGAGACAGATTCTGGGCTTCTTCGACAAGATGTTCGAGAAGGATGCGGCCAATTTGCTGGCATGGGGTATTGAAGGAACACATTATCATCTGGAGGACGGGATGGTAGCCGCCACAGAGCAGGAGCTTACCCTGCGGACCACAGACAGACTGCCCATTGTGCAGCTGTCCGCCGTAAGCGATGAGATACCCACTCTGAAGGCGAAGGAAGCTCCTTTGGCAGGCAAGGTTAAGCAGATGTTTGCCGACAACATTTCCATTGCCGTGTCCAATCCGGTGTTATCCATTCAGTCCCCCACCTGGACCGAGAAGAGCGGCGAGCTGGATAAGATCAGAAATGACGCCAGATTGAAATATATTCTTGGTGAAATTGATGATGCCGGCTGGAAAAAGGAAGTGGACAAGTGGATGAAGGCCGGCGGGGAGAAAGTGATGGAAGAGTACAATGCGGAATATGCCAAGCTGAAGAAGTAAGCTTCACGGCTTTGGCGATGCAAGCGGCGAGTGCCCAAGACGTTGGCAAGGTCTTGGGCGCTGCCCTTGAGCTAAAAATGACAGCGCTTACTATTATAAAAGGTTAAAAGGAGGGTATAACCTTGCAAAGAAGCAGGCTTACAAAGGGGCTTATGCTGCTTTTCCTCATCATATTCCCGATGCTCGGCTTTAACGGTGCGGCTCTGGGGGCGGTTGACAGAGTGAATACTCCGCCGGAAGGCTGGCAGTTGAACACGCCTCCTGAGAATGTGTTCAAGGTGCAAGGCTCGGACAAGGAATTTATTCTGCTGGATGCCGCCTCCGATGACGATTCGAGGTTTTTGGTGCTGGCCAAGGAGGATTACGGGCTCCGCGCCTATGATCCGGATTCCACCCAAAAATTCGATGTGACGGATGCCAATAATATCGCCTATTGGCTGAACCATGACTTTATCGCCAACGGAAATGGAGCGGGGAAGCAGCTGCCTCCGGGTATCCTGGCCCACATTAATCATCAGCATGTATGGCCCACCGAAGGAGGACATGCTGCAGGCAACTGTCCGGAGGATTATAGCGTTACGGCAGGAATTGTCGTTTTGTCGCAGACAGAGTGGCTGCAATACACCGGAAAATTCGGGGTGAAGGACAGCATCTCCTACCCCTGGTGGCTGCGTACGGGACGGGGCATCAACGGCGCCGCCAATAGAGTGTTGGTAACGGCTACGGATGCAGCCAATCAAGGGCAAACCCAGGTCTCTGATCCCAAAGGCGGCAGCAGCGGCCCCCTTGTCCGTCCGGCTTTTTATCTCAACAAAAGCTTTATGACGGATGTGAGGCTGGACATTGCCTCCCTGGGGGAGAATGTCAAGGCGGCGATACGGAGTACATACACCTGGGATGAGCTTCGCAGCGGGAATGCCGCCTACAGTGCCTCCGATTTAATCGCCATCGGTTTTACTCCTCCTGCCGGGGAGAACGACACCCAGGCGCCAACCTGGCCGCAAGAAAGCAGCATGTGGGCCTCGGAAATCACGAGGGATTCCGCCGCTGTCACCTGGACACTGGCCGCCGATGAGAATGGAGTGGCGGGTTATAAGGTATATCTGAACGGCAGTGTGGTCAATGCGGTTTACAGCAGTGGCATCGATACTGTGCATGGAAGCGTGTATCAGAGCGCTTTGACCAGTCTAAATCCCAATACGTCCTATACCGTCAAGGTAGAGGCGCTGGACCCGGCGGGAAATATCACCGCGGACGGACCGGAAGCACAATTCCGCACCCGCTTTTCCGAGGGAAAGCTGGCTTCTTCGGCGGATACCTTTGCCCGGGGAGGAACGTATGGCAGTGAAAGATATGGAACAGCTGTTGATCTGATTGTCAAGACGGATACACCGGATATGACCCGGGAGACATTCCTTCAATTTGATTTAAGCGGTCTGGACGGCGAGATCGGTTCCGCCACTCTCTACTTGTATGGAGCCCATACCGATGCCAACGGAACAGAGATTAACAACACCCTGTTCGGAGTGGAGGATGACAACTGGACGGAGGAATCGCTGTTCTGGAACAACAAGCCCGGAATGGACAGTTATCTGGGAACCCTCCACATGAACAAGACCATGGAATGGAAGTCTGTGGATGTGACCTCCTTTGTCCGGCAGCAGATTGCCAAGGACCAGACAGCCAGCTTTGGGATTGCGCAGTTGGTGACGCCGCCCGGCAGGGCAACCACCTATAAAAGCAGAGAACATGCGGTCAATTATCCGTATTTGCTGATCTCCAAGGATCGGGTGAATCCGGCCGCCCCTGTGTGGAGTATGGGAAGCAGCGTTGAGATGACGGATGCAGGCGAAACCGAGATCACTTTGGCCTGGACTCCGGCTGTCGATACGGGTGAGATTACGTACCGGATTGTGCAGGATGGAGCAGTGGTGGGCGAGGTTAACGATTTGACGTTCACGGTAAGAAATCTGTCCATAGGTACCAAGTACACCTTCAGGATTGAAGCCCTGGATGCCGACGGCAATGTGGCCAATGACGGGCCCATGATTACGGCCCAAACCTCCAATACCTCACTGGCGCAGGTCCAGCTGGGCAATATTTTTCTGGAGAATGAACCGGTTCAGGTGAAGATACTGTCAGAGAGGAGCACTTTCCGCTGGGCAGCCTACAATGTCTGGGGCCAAAAGGTGCAGGAAGGCAGCGGAGCCCTGACGGATGGGATGGCGACCCTAACAGTTCCTGTTACGGACAAAGGGTATTATGATCTGGAGGTTTATGCAGAAGCGCCAGGCAAGGCAGATGTTAAGCTGGAAACTTCCTTTGCGCTTCTGTCGCAATACGATTTCACCCAAATCGAAGATTCCTTCTTCGGCATCTGCACCCATTTGACCAGCACCTACAAGGGCTGGGGACCGCATCTGGTGGAGCTCATTAACCGCGCCGGCGCCAAGAACATAAGGGACGAAATGCATTGGGATAAAGTAGAGAAAAGCAAAGGCGTCTATACATTTTCCGATGACATAGAAGCTTATATGCAAGCGCTAAAGGACCGCAACATGAATCCCTTTATTATCTTCTCGTTCACCAATGCCCTATATGACAACAATAGCACACCTTATTCGGATGAGGGGCGCCAGGCCTTCGCAAACTACGGGAAAGCTATTCTTGACAAGTATGGTGATCAGATCAAGTGGGTTGAGGTTTATAATGAGTTCAATCACACCTATGGGGATCGGGGCGATGGCCCTGCGGACTCACTGCCCTCTTATTATTACGAGCTTCTGAAGAAGACCTATGAAGTGGTGAAGGCAAGTCATCCGGAGGTCGCGGTTATAGGCCCTACTTCAGCAGGGATCGACGTGCCATGGCTGAATGAGCTGTTCGGTCTGGGAGCACTTCCGTATATGGAGGCCGTATCTGTGCATCATTACGGTTATCCCATATCGCCTGAAGTGCATTATAACGAGAAGCTGGATCAGCTGATCCAGCTGATCCAGCAGCATAATAACGGGGAGCTCACACCCATCTGGCTCACGGAGTTCGGCTATCCGACCCATAACCAGGGTACCGGGATCAGCGAGAAGGGACAGTCCAATAATCTGGTGAAGGGTCATGTCATCGCTATGTCCAAGGGAGTGGAGAAGGGCTTCTGGTATGACTTTATGAATGACGGCCTGGACGCAACCTATAATGAGAATAATTTTGGCATTATCCGCAATGAGAAGGACCGGAAGGGCGCTTACGTGCCCAAGCCCGCTTATGCCGCGTATGCGGCTATGACGAGACAGTTGACCGGAGCCTCCTTTGTGGAAAAAGAAGACCGGGGGAGCGCGGTGTACAGCTACAAGTTTACGCGCAACCAGGAGGAGCTGCGGGTGCTGTGGACGCTGGCGCCGGAGAATGTGACCATCAAAGCGGCGGGGCCGCTGGATATCACGGACTATATGGGCAATACGGCCACCTATGTTCCGGTGAACGGCGAAATCTATATGACATTAAGCGAAGAGCCGATTTATGTGCAGGGAGCCGTTCAGGATATTGTGAAGGGCGGGATTCTGTCCCTGTCCGCGGATGCTCCGATTCTGGGCGATCCGGTAAGCGTCCAGGTAAGCGTTCAGAACACCACGGATGCTTCACTTCAGGTGGCTGTGGAAGTAAACGGAGTAGCAGGCGCCTATACGGCTGAGGCCCGCCAGCAGGCGGTCAAGGAGATTTTGCTGCCGGTTATGGAGGAAACGGGAGCCCTGAACATCATTGCCCATGTGAAGATCAACGGGAAGCTTGCAGGCAGGGTACAGATCAGCACAACAGTGGGAAAAAGCTACGAGATCAAAACACGTCCCCATATCCGGAATGCGGGGACCGGGGAAGCGGAGATTCTGGTGGAGGTCGTCAACAGGGCGAAGCAAAGCTCCCTTGCCATGTCCGGGCTGGAATGGTCTGTGGACGCGGGCACGGGTGTTATTCCCTTGGCGGAGCCTATCGCGCCGGATTCCAAGTATACCTTCGCCATTCCGGTTGGCACAGTGAATTTCTGGACCTCCTATCCGGTGAGCATCACATCAGAGGTCAACGGAGCCGCTTTGGTCATCTATACGGGACAGCTGGATTTCAGTCCGGTAATGAAACAAACCGTTGATTTTGAAGACGGGGTGGATGAAGCTGGCCTGGGTATTGATTTGCTCACTGGTGCAGTCCAAATTCCTGCCGGCTATACGGGACCGAATGATTTGAGCGGAAAAATAGGGCTTCATTGGGATGAGGATAAGCTCTATATTTTAGCTAAAATAGCGGACGATACTCATTTTTACAGCGGGCAGGATTCGGACATCTGGCGGTATGACAGCATCCAGTTTGCCTTGTCGGCCGGGGTTCCGGGTGAAAGCAGCCAGTGGTACGAGTATGGCATAGCGCAAACGCCTGCAGGCCCTCAAATTTACCGGTGGCGGGCTCCGGCGGGAGTCTCCACGGGCGATGTAGCCAACGGGGAATTGCGCGTGACCCGGGATGAGGAAAGCAAGTATACCTTATACCAATTGGCATTGCCCTGGGAGGAATTGACTCCTATCCAACCAGATAAGGATTCGGTGATCAGCATTTCATTTGCGGTGAACGACAACGACGGCGCCGCCCGGGAGGGGTACATTGAATGGGGCGCCGGAATTGCCGGCTCCAAGGACCCCGGCAAATTCAGAACCGTTGAGCTTAGGCCGGGGACTGCACCGGAGCCGGAAACGCCGGAGGAGCCTGGCGAAGAGCCTGGAGAGCCGGGGAACCCTGGCAGTGAACCCGGCAATGAGCCCGGGGAGTCAGAGCCTGTTCCCGCAAATCCCGGTCCGGAGCAGACTCCCGGACGGACTCTCCCCGATAGCCTGATTCAACTGGATCAGGGGAAGGTTCTGAAAGCCGTAAAGGAAGACAAGGCTGGAAGCAAGGTTGTCTTTATCCAAGTTCCTGAGACGGAAGCGACAGCCATCCAGGTTCAGCTTCCGCTGGAAGCCCTCAAAAACCTGGATGGGGTTGCGGCGCTCTCCATTGTGGCGGGGGAGATCAGCAGCAATATTCCGTTGCAGGCTCTCACCGCCGGGGCAATGGGAGTGCTGCTTGGGGAGGATGCAGGGAATGCATCTCTGCAGCTGTCCATTGAACAGCTTGCCGGGGATAAAGAGAAAGTCATGAAGGACAAAGCCGCCCGCGCCGGTCTGACTCTTGTCGGCAATCCGATAGAATTTGGAGTGAAGGCCATTGCCGGCGTTAAGGAAACGGAGCTTCCCAACCTTGGAGCGGCCTATGCAACAAGAAGCCTGACGCTGAAAACGGGGACAGCAGACGGAAAAACAAGCGTGGTTTGGTACAATCCCAAGACGGATAGCTTTGAGTTTGTTCCGGCCACGACACAGCGGGTGGATGGAAGCACGCAGATCATAACCAAATCCACGCAAAACGGTGTGTTCATGATCGTCTCGTCCCATAAGAGCTTCGAGGATGTTAAGGAGCATTGGGCCAAGGAGGAGGTGGAGGCGCTGGCGTCCAAGCTGCTGGTGAAGGGGATCAGCGACCAGTCCTTTAACCCCGAGGGCCGTATGACCCGGGCGGAGATCACAGCGCTTTTGGTGAGGGCGCTGACGCTGGACGCTCTGCCTGGGGAGAATCGCTTTTCGGATATGAAGGCTACCGATTGGTTTGCGGGCGCTGCGGGCGCAGCGGCCAAGGCCGGGTTAATCAACGGCTATGAGGACGGAACCTTCAGGCCGGATGGATATGTGACCCGGGAGGAAGCCGCCGTTCTCATGGTGCGGGCGATAGAGATCACCGGAGGCGTGCTGGAGGAGGCGGGAGACCATTCGCTGCCAGGTTTTACGGACAACGAAGCGATCAGCAGTTGGGCCACAAGTGCGGTTTCCCGGATGGCCCACGCAGAGCTTATCAACGGCATGACAGCCTCAGCCTTCGCGCCTCAGGAGAATATTACCCGGGCCCAGGCGATGGCCATGTTAAGCCGGGTTCTCCGGTACGTGGACTTTATCGACTGAGGGTAAGCTTCCAATAGCGGCCATGCCCGTCATGTTTCGCAAGATAGCCACTTCCCCAAAATAGCGGCGGCAGCGCCGTTATTTTGGTTTTTTGTACACGAAAACCCCCAGTTCGACTGGGGGTTCCCAAAAGCTTATAGCTATGAGTAGTCCATCTT
>NZ_QMFA01000023.1 GCF_003285005.1 Paenibacillus sp. YN15
GAGGCGACTTTTTTAATATACCACATCGCCTTACATCTTTGCAAGCATTATTTTTCAAAGCTCATGCTCGCCTTGCTTTCTTGCCCCTCCGCTGTATAGCTTGTCCCAGCGGCAGGAATTTGATGATACCATAGCGCGTATGAAGAATGCAACTCTTTTTTTCGGAAAACCACTAACGAACAATTGTCAGCTTCAGCGCTACCAGCAAAGCCAAGCCCGGGATGCCGAGAACGCCTATGGTAGACAGCGTATAAGCATTGATCGGCACCTGAAACATATACCTTCCCCCCACCCAGTTTACGGCATAAAGCAGAATCGCCGCAGCGATTACATGAAGCCCCAAGGTTTTCAACCAGGCAGCCGCGCCATGGTTGCGGAGCACGAGCAGCACCAGCGAAGAAAGGGACAGAAGAAATACCGCCCACCACAAATATTCCATGTAGAACCCCTCCCGTCAGGAACTGGCCGCTTGGCCTCCGTTTCTTTTGGATGTCCCACTCCCTTTGCCTTCAGGCGAATGCAGCCTCTGGGCTTGCGTCGCCACCAGAAGCCCGTCCTCCCATTGCATCAGCTTGGCCTGCCGCAAAAGCATAATGTAGCGCTTTTCCGCCGCTTCCAGAGCGTAAATGGCATAATCAATCTGATCCTTTTCCACCACCCACTCCAAACGCTGATGCGCAGTCGTCCATTCCAAGTGGGCTTTGCGGATTTCCCGATGCATCCCCACCTTATCCAGAAATGCAGGCTCCTCCATCCGCATTTGCACATTGACCTTCCACTTTGGCAGCCACCTCATGCTCAACATCTCCTTTCCGGCAAACCGGCATGTCCTTCTTTCTAGATATATGGCAATCTCAAGAAGGTTTAGAACACAAACTCGACCGGAAAGGTTTCTGACGCCCCCTCATACCTGAATTTGCACAAAAAAAGAAGACCTCCCGGTCTTCTTGCTGAGATGAAAATGATGAAAATCCGAACTAGAGCTCCCGGCGCCCTTCCAGCGCCTTGGTGAGCGTCACCTCGTCTGCATATTCCAAATCTCCGCCTACCGGCAGCCCGTGGGCAATCCGCGTCACCTTGATGCCGAAGGGACGGACCAGCCGCGAGAGATACATGGCGGTTGCCTCTCCCTCAATATTGGGGTTGGTGGCCAGAATCAGCTCCTGCACCTTATCGTCGCCTAGACGTTTGAGCAGCTCGGCAATATAAATATCATCGGGCCCGATCCCCTCCATAGGAGAAATCGCCCCGTGAAGCACATGGTAGTAGCCGCGAAATTCCTTGGTGCGTTCCATGGCCACCAGATCCTTGGATTCCTGGACAACGCAAATCACAGAGCTGTCCCGGGTTTTGTCCTGACAGATCCGGCACGGGTCCACATCCGTAATGTTGCAGCAGGAGGAGCAATAATGGAGATTGCGCTTCACATTCACCAGCGCCTTGGCAAATTCCAGGACCTCCTCCTCCTTCATATTCAATACAAAGAAGGCCAGGCGTCCGGCCGTTTTGGGGCCGATACCCGGAAGGCGGGTAAAGGAGTCAATCAGTTTCGCTAAAGGTTCCGGGTAAAACAAGCCAGCAGCCCCTTCTTTTGTTAAAATGGTCCCGCGCCATCACATCTGCGACGGAAAAAACGTTAGAACAGCCCGGGGATTTTCATGCCGCCGGTGAACTTGCCCATATCCTTGTTGGCCAGCTCGTCGACTTGATTCAAGGCGTCATTCACAGCAGTAAGCACCAAGTCCTGGAGCATCTCCACATCCTCCGGATCAACAGCCTCCGGCTTGATGGCGATGGACATCACTTTCTTATGCCCGTTTACTACAGCGGTAACCACTCCGCCGCCGGCGGTGCCTTCAACCGTTTTGGTGCCCAGCTCCTCCTGGGCCTTCATCATTTGCTCCTGCATCTTTTTCACTTGCTTCATCATCTGGTTCATGTTATTCATATTGATTCGCTCCTTTGCCTTAGTGGATTCTCAACGCTTGCCTTCATTTTTGGGAGTTATAAGATCAGTCTTCCCTGATGCGGACAAGATCCTCCCCGAACAGCTTCACCGCTTCCTGCACCCATTCGCCTTCTGCCGGTTGGGAGACTTCCTGCTCCAGCTTCAGCTCCTCCGGCTGCGCCTGTCCGGCGCCCGAGGATTGGGCTTCCTTCCACTCGTTCATCATCACCGTAGCCAATCGTACCGGCTGCCCAAGAACCTGGTCCAGCACCTGTTCAATCACCTGCTTGTTGGCAGGCTTTTCGGTGGTTTCCCGGTGCATGGGGCTTTTGAAGGCAACCAGCACCTGGTCCTCCTGGCTAGCCACAGGCTCGCCATCCACCAGCCAGGCATGGACCGTAATCCGGGCTTCCTTGACGCCTGCCAGGACTTGGCTCCATTTGGCCATCACCTGCTTGAAGAAAGATGACTGGCCTTCCTTCACAAAACCGTCCAGCTTGATGGTTGATCTGCGGACGGCAGGCGCGGAAGCGCGTCCACCGGGCGACTGGCCCGCGGAACGGCTGGCCGCAGGCTGCGGGCTTCCTGCCGCAGGCGGATTCCGCAGCAGCCCGGCCAGCTGCTCCTCCAGTTGGCCGATCCGCCGCTTCAGCAGCTGGAGCTCCTCATTGCCGGCCGGTCCGGCTGCAGGAGCCGCCGCTGAAGGCGACTCGGCCTTAGGGACAACGGTTTCACCCGGCGAAGCCAGGGTACACAGCTTCAATACCGCCACCTCGAACAAGGTTTGCGGCTGGGTGGAATATTTCATTTCATTCTGAAAATGGTTCAGCACTTCCATAATGGAAAAAAGGCGGTCTGCGGAAAAGGTCTCCGCCATGGCCTTAAACCGGGCAATATCCAAGACCCGTTCCGTAACGGTCTGGGAGCCGGGAACCATTTTAATCATCAGAATATCGCGGAAATAAAGCAGCAGATTCTCCATGCAGCGGTCCGCGCTTTTGCCTTCCTGCATCAGTTGGCTGATCCAGCTGAGCGCCTGGCCGCTGTCGCCTTCGCGGATATAGGCAGCCAGCTCGGCGAACCGCTCGCCGGCAATGCCCCCCGTCATGGCAACCGCATCCTCATAGCTGATGGTGTTGCCCGTAAAGGAGATAATTTGGTCCAGCAGGCTCAGCGCATCCCGCATGCCGCCCTCGGACAGGCGGGCAATGTATTGGGCCGCTTCCGTTTGGAGATTCACACCCTCCTCGCGGCATACCTCAAGCAGCCGGCCAACCTCCTCCTCCAACGGAATTCTCCGGAAATCAAAGCGCTGGCACCGGGAAATAATCGTCGCCGGAATGCGGTGCGGCTCCGTAGTCGCCAGAATGAACATCACATTGGGAGGCGGCTCCTCCAATGTCTTCAGAAGGGCATTGAAGGCCTCGGTGGTGAGCATATGAACCTCGTCAATGATATATACCTTATGCCGGACCTCGGTATAGGCAAAAATCATCTTGTCCCGGAGATTGCGGATCTCATCGATCCCCCGGTTGGAGGCGGCGTCGATTTCCAGCACCCCGATCTCCGAGCCTTCCGTGATGGCCAGGCAGGAAGGACAGGCGTTGCACGGCTCTGCGCCGGGACCCTGGCGGCAGTTGACGGCTTTGGCCAGCAGCTTGGCAATGGTTGTTTTGCCGGTGCCGCGGGGGCCGTTAAACAAATAGGCGTGGGAGAGTCTGCCCTCTTTCAGCGAGTTCTGCAGAGTACGGATAATATGCTGCTGTCCCACCACATCCCCGAAAAGCTGGGGTCTCCACGTGCGGTACAACGCTTTATGAGCCATGATTTCCTCTCCGTTTCCGTAGGCGGCTCCGGCTTTAAGACAACCGGGCCCTGCAGTCATTCGTTTCAACATTATACCACAGGAGGCGACCTTTCTTCCAGAAAGCATCCGCCAATCGCCCGCTTCCGGCCATGCGGCAATAAACGCCTGCCGGCGTTCTTCGGCAAAAAAAGACCGGCGCCCCCCTGCGGCTGCCAGTCTTCCTTTTTAGATACAAATAATGCTTATAATTATGTATTAATCTAAATAATTACAGGATTAGGGTATAGGGATACTTACTGTAAAGGTCGTGCCAAAGCCTTTGGAGGAAACGCGGATAATGCCGCCGATATCATGGATAATCCGCTGGCACACGGATAAGCCCAGTCCCGTTCCGTTGGGTTTGGTGGTAAAGAACGGATCGAAGATTTTGTCCACGACAAAATGGGGAATACCCGGCCCTGTATCATGGATATCGATAAGGAGCCTGTTCTCAACCACATCCCGCTTGACCTGCACCGTCAGAACCCCTTCGCCGGACATGGCTTCAATCCCGTTTTTGCTGATATTCAGAAAGACCTGCTTCAGCATCTCCCGGTCCGCGATCACCCGGGGAAGCCCCTCTGCCACAAACTGCTGGACGGTAATGTCGTGCAAGGTAGCCTCACTGTGAATGATCGGCATAATCTCCTTCAGTACCAAGGGAATATCCACCAGCTCATAGTTGACATTTTTGTGCTTGCTCAGAAGCAAAAATTCGTTCACAAGCTCATTGATCCGGTCGATCTCCATAAGCATAATGTCGGCGTAGCTCTTCTCCTTGTCCATCTCCTTCTCGATGAAAGTATTGCGGAACATCTGCAGGAACCCCTTAATGGATGTCAACGGATTGCGGATTTCATGGGCCGTACCCGCCGCAATCTGGCCGATCATGGAAAGCCGGTCGTTGCGCTGCACCTGCTCCTCCAGCGAGCGCAGATTGGTCACATCCTTAAAGGTTACATACCCGCCCTGAATCCGCCCGGCGTGGTCCCGCAAAATATTGGAGTCCACCAAAAGCTCGTAGCGCTCGCCGTTATTGGTCCAGGACAAAGCATGATTGCGGTAAAGAATCCCCTCGAAGATGCCCTTCGGCATAGGCTGATGCTCCTCGGGAAGCTCGTGAAAAACCTCCGACAGCAGTTTGTTGATTACCTTGCCGCGCTCAATTCCGAAAATCCGGCATGCCATATCGCTAATGTCGATGAGCTTGTAGTCCGTATCGAACAAAAGCACACCCAAATTGATATCCTGCAGGAGTGTCCCTGCAAACTGCTGCAGCAGATTCAAGTCATCGCCCGGCTTTAAATCTTGCAAATGCAGCATGGTGAATTCCTCTCCGTTCGGTCCCGTAAATCTTCCCTGAAAATACCGGCTGGTTATCCCCCTTCCTGCGTAATCCCGCAGCAGCAGCGAATGGCCCTGCTCCAATTCACGGCCATTGGACATGGACGGTATTTCCAAAAATCTGCCGACATTTTCCCCGAGCAACTGGTTTTGCGTATAGCCTGTCATCTCTAGGAATACCCGGTTGCAGCAGTACAGGCAATCGTTCCCGTCAATTACGGCCACAGCATGCTTATACAATTGATCAAGGTAATACTGGAGCTTCTCCTCTGATATGGCGTAGTAAATCAAGGCCTCTTGCATAAGATTGTACACCCCCCTGCTATATGGACAGCAGCTAAGCCAGATTCATCACGTTCGGAGATTAACAATTTATAGAGTTCTCTTCATAATTACAATTTCCTTCTATTGGCAAATCAATTTTTTAAAAAGCATGTCAAAATTAATAAAAGCACCCCGCAATGGAGTGCCTCCAATATGCAATATAGGAACCGTGCACCTGTTCTCGGGCAGGCAATCCGGGCGGAACATCTGTCGTTGGCTCAGGCTAGGCTGCCCTCCGGCACATGGAAAATCTTGCTTACGGCTGCTTCCTTCCGGACCTGACCGGGTTCACAAGTATCCATTGCGGAGGACCCGGCCGTCAACACTACGTGCAGACGTCAGACCCCACATTACAAGACCTCAAACCAGGAATTCAACCCCGCTATAGCGGATTGCGGGTTACAGGGCACCGCTACCTCCCCGTCTAGCACGGTATTGATAAGTATAGCGGATTCCCGGGATGAACGCAACTGTCCGCAGAAATTGGCATCCTCTCTAAAAAATATGGTTTTTTTCCACCGATACCCTGACCTCATATTGAGGGAGCAGCTGCTCCAGTGTCTCCTGGGCATGTTTGCGGATGTTCATGGACTCCTCTATATCAATAGTCTTGTCCAGATGAAGCGTAATAAAAGCGGTGAGCCCGTTGAACAGCACCGAGGAGCCGGTTACTCCGGGGATGCGGGCAATGGATTCCTTCAATGTTTTCGCATCCGCCGCATAGGAGCGGGCTCCGGAATGGATGGAAGCCGCGGAGCCGGCAGCCGCTTCAACGGGAGCAGCGCCGCCGCTGTAGCTTCGAATCCTGCTTTCTCCGGAACCGGCGCCGCAAGCGGTTACCATTGCCGCAGCCAGAAGAACGCAGCAGAAGGCGGGCAAGGGTTTAATAAACATAAAAAACACCTCCTCAGGGCTTAGGTTAGCCCCGGGAGGTGCGCTTATTCGTTCCAGCCACAGGTAAATAGTGGAAGGCTTAGATGCCGTATTTCTTTTTGAATTTATCCACGCGTCCGCCAACATCCACGAACTTCTGCTTGCCGGTGTAGAAAGGATGGCAGTTGGAGCAGATTTCGACGCGAAGATTTTGCTTCACGGAGCCGGATTCGAAGGTGTTGCCGCATGCGCAGGTCACCGTGGCTGCATAATACTTCGGATGAATCGCTTCTTTCATGTTCATTCACCTCTTTCTGCCCTGGTTCCTCGTAAGGGGAGTGTCCACGAACCAGAGTTAAATTGACACATAGCGGTATTGTAGCATAGACCCTTTTGGGAAAGCAATACTTTTCGAGGGCGAGTCCGCGGCTATTTCGACAAAAAGATATCCTTCTGCGCCAGGCTCTCCGGCGTGTGGGTGTACGAGCCGATCTTCGTGCCGGGCAATTCCGCGCGGAAAATCTCCAACATCTGCTTCATGCCCAGAATCTCTCCCCGGGGTTTGGGAATAAGCCCCAGGTAGCTCTCCGGGTCAATATTGAGATTGCGCAGCTGGATCAGCTTCAGGTCTGTCCGCTGGGCCAATCCCACCATCGCCTCAATTTCCTCTTCCCTGTCGCTGACTCCGGGGAACACCAGGTAGTTGATGGAGGTAACCACCCCTTTGTCCGCGGCATAACGCAGGGATTTTTCTACGTTGGCCAGGCTGTAGCCCCTGGGCCGGTAGTAAGCATTATAGTGATCATCCAATGCGCTGATGGTGCTTACCCGGATCAAATCCAGCCCCGCATCCACGATGCCGCGGATATGATCCGTGAGCCCGGCGTTGGTATTCATATTGATATAGCCGACAGAGGTAATCTCTCTGACCCGCTTGATGGCCTGGATGATCAGAGGGGCCTGGGTGGAGGGTTCCCCCTCGCAGCCTTGCCCGAAGCTGATGATGGATTCCGGCGTTTTCAAATGCTGCAGCATCAGCTCCACCAGCTCGTCCACAGTGGGCTTGAAGTTCATCCGCGTCTGCGGCGCCACAAAAGCGCTGTCCTCATCCTGCTCGGAGATGCAGCCGAAGCAGCCTGCGTTGCAGGAATACGATACCGGCACTCCGCCCTCCCAACGGCCCAGGAAGGTATTGGAGGCGGTCAGGCACTGGTATTCCAGCGCGCAGTGGGACAGGTGGGTGTAGAGCCGATTCTCTGGATATTGCTCCGTCAGCTGACGGACTTTCCGCTTCAGCTCCCAGGGATCGCAGGTATTGGGATTCCATTTATAGGGATCGTCGCATTGTTCGGCGGCAACATAGAAGCCGTCATCCTTCCAGACTACGGCAGTATAGCCGAACAGCGGGAGCACTGCGGTTTTGTCCGATTTGATGTAGGCGGGGATCAGAAGCCGGGTATAGCCCTGGGGCAAAAGCGCTCCAACAGCGTTATACTCGCCCTGCATCACCTTCATGTCTCCGGTTGCCGGATCGGCATACACGGGACGGGTGCAGGGCAGGCTGACTAGCGTCGCTCCTTCAGGCAGAGGAATCAGCTCATCCTCCAACAGATCGACAATCATATCGCCGCTGCGCCCCAACGCCTCGCAGTCGGGATGGTCATAGACCTTGCCGTCCCGGTCGGCGTATACCAGTCGCATCAATGCTGCTGCCTCCTTTTTCATTCTGCAAGAACAAGGTTTTAGGAAACCGAGGTTTTGGACTTCCGGATGTTGCCGGTGGGGTCCAGATTCTCCAGGAACTCCTGATTGGTCTTGGCTTCACTGAGCCGCTTCAGGAAGGCTTCGGTAAACTCATGGGTGTCCTGCATATTTTTGCGCAGCGCCCAGATTTTCTCCAGCTCCTCCTTGGCCAGGAGCATTTCTTCCCGGCGGGTGCCGGATTTGCGGATATCGATGGCAGGGAAAATCCGCTTCTCCGCCAGCTTCCGGTCCAGATGCAGCTCCAGGTTGCCGGTGCCTTTGAACTCCTCGTAGATGACGTCATCCATCCGCGAGCCGGTTTCGATGAGGGCAGTGGCCAGAATGGTCAGGCTGCCGCCCTCCTCGATGTTGCGGGCCGCGCCAAAAAAGCGCTTGGGCCGGTGAAACGCCCCCGGGTCAATACCGCCGGACAAAGTCCGTCCTGTTGGAGGCACAACCAGGTTGTACGCTCGTGCCAGCCGGGTGATGCTGTCCAGCAGAATCACCACGTCCTTCTTATGCTCAACCAGCCGCTGGGCCCGTTCCAGCACCAGCTCCGCTACCTTGATATGATTCTCCGGCAGCTCGTCGAAGGTGGAGGCCACAACCTCGCCTTTGACCGACCGCTGCATATCCGTTACTTCCTCAGGCCGCTCGTCGATCAGCAGCACAAACAGCTCCACATCGGGATAATTGGTGGAAATGCTGTTGGCGATTTCCTTCAGCAGCAGGGTTTTGCCTGCCTTGGGCGGGGCCACGATCAGGCCGCGCTGGCCCATGCCGACGGGAGCCAGAAGATCCATAACCCGGGTGGACAGCTGGGTAGGGTTGGTTTCCAGAACGATTTTTTTCTGGGGATAAAGCGGGGTCAAAGCGGGAAAGTGCAGCCGTTCCGCCGCCGTTTCCGGCTTCTCGCCATTCACCGCTTCCACCTGGAGCAATCCGAAATACCGCTCGTTTTCCTTGGGGGGACGGCACTTGCCGGAGACCACGTCGCCGGAGCGCAGGTCAAATTTGCGGATTTGCGAAGCGGAGATATAAATGTCCTCCGCGCTGGGCAAATAGTTGATGGGCCGGAGGAAACCGAAGCCCTCCTGGAGGATGTCCAGCACCCCCTCCATAAACATCAGGCCGCCCTTTTCCGCCTGGGCCCGCAGGATCGCAAAAATCAGTTCTTTTTTCTTCATTTGGCCATAATAAGGAATCTGATGAAGTTTGGCCATTTTGTACAATTCAGTGAGCTTCAGCGTCTGAAGCTCCGCCAGTTGCATATCCATCTCATCAACCACCACACTCTATTAATTTTTTTATTCCGGTTCGTACACAATACGCTTAACCAGTTTACCCCAATTGCCCAGCCCTTATTCCCGCCAGACCTTGGCCCCCAGAAGGCTGAGGTTCTCTACCAGATTGTCATAGCCTCTGTCGATATATTCCACACCGGCCACCTCGGTCAGCCCGCCGTCGGGCACAGTCAGAGCGGCGACCACCAAAGCTGCGCCGGCCCGCAGGTCGGCAGCCTTCACCTTGGCCCCGGACAATACGGTGCCCTCAATAATGGCCGTCCTGCCCTCCACCTTGATTTTCGCCCCCATCCGCACCAGCTCGGGAACATGCTTGAAGCGGTTGTTGTACACATAATCGGTGAGAAGGCTTGTGCCGCTGGCCTGGGTCAAAAGGCTGGCCATAGGCGATTGCATGTCCGTAGCGAAGCCGGGATACACCAGCGCCTTTACGTCCACCGCCTGGTAGCTCGGCTGGCCCAGCACCCGAATGGCTTCATCCATCTCGGTAATCTGGACGCCCATCTCCCGCAGCTTGGCCGTGACCGCTTCCATATGCTTCGGAATAATATTGTCCACGATCACATCGCCCCGGGTGGCCGCGGCGGCAATCATGTAGGTGCCCGCCTGAATCCGGTCGGGAATGATGGAATGGCGGCAGCCGTGCATCTCGCTGACTCCCTCCACCCGAATGGTTTCGGTTCCCGCCCCCTTGATGCAGGCTCCCATATTGTTCAGCAATGTGGCAACATCTATAATTTCAGGCTCTTTGGCCGCATTTTCGATTAAAGTCACGCCTTTGGCACGGGAGGCTGCCAGCATGATGTTAATGGTGGCGCCGACGCTGACCACGTCCAGGTAAATCTTCGCGCCGCGCAGTTCCTTGGCTTGAATGTGGATGGCGCCGTATTCATTGCTTACCCTGGCGCCCAGGGCTTCAAATCCCTTAATATGCTGGTCGATGGGCCGCGGTTCAAAATTGCAGCCGCCCGGCAGGCCGATTACGGCTTCACCGAACCGTCCCAGGAGCGCGCCCATCAAATAGTAGGAGGCACGAAGCTTTTTGACATTCCCGTTGGGCATGGGCACCGACTTTAAAGCGGAGGGGTCAATGGTCATCTGGTCTCCCTGCCAGTCCACTTCCGCCCCCAGCTCCACCAGAAGCTCCCGGTAGATGGAGACATCGCTTAACACGGGCAAATTATCCAAGGTGACGGGAGACTCCGCAAGGAGCGCAGCCGGGATTAAAGCAAGGGCGCTGTTTTTGGCGCCGCTGATGGTGACGGTTCCCCGCAAGGGCGAGCCGCCTGCGATCATCAGTTTCTGCATGTGCACCTTTTCCTCCTGAGAGTTTTGTCGGAGACAAAACTTACTTCGTAAGCATAGGCTGAGTTTTGTCGGAGACAAAACTTACTTCGTAAGCATTCGCTGAGCCTGGCGCCCTCTCAAAAATGTAAGCGCCACAAATTGTCTGTTATCCGGCCTTACCAGACCGTTTTTACCAAATAAGAGCCACAAAATGTACGCTATCCGCCCTTTCCACCGAATTTGGAGGGATTTCCGAGGTTTAGCGAACATTTCATGTACGTTATTTCCCTATTTCCTTAACAAACTATCAATTAGCATACATTTGCTGTCCGCTATCATGCTGAACACTGGCAGCAGTACAGGCCGGATAAAGCCAGGGAAGCCCCCGAATCGCCTGAATAGGCAAAAAGCCAGACTGAGGTCCTTCTCCTAACCTGATATAGCCAGCCTATCAAATCATATCGGCGCACCACCAACCTTTTTGCCGAGATAATCGCACTGTCTCATGAGCAGAAGCATACCAAACCTGTGTATGTAAGGGACTTGTACGCCGTTGGGCGTTTCGCAGCAAACGAATCTGCCGCCTGGGGGACATGGTAAACATTGAGGCAGGAAAATGAGGCTGATATATCAATCATTCTATCAATTGCGACAGCATTAGACGGACGGCAAGGTTCCCATAACAATAGAAAGGGAAGGCACCTGTAAGAAATGGATGCTTTCCCTTTCCGAATTATGTCACATTACGGAAAACAGATTAGGCTTTGCCGGCGCTGCCGAACAGCTTAATCTTGGACTTCACCACGTCGATCATGGCGTTGCGGGCAGGCGTCAGATATTTGCGGGGATCATACACCTTGGAATCCTTGGCAAGCACCTCGCGGATCGCGGCAGTACCGGCAACTTGGTTCTCGGTGTTTACGTTAATCTTGGTGGCGCCTGCGGCAATTGCTTGGGCGATGAGCTCGTCCGGCACGCCGGAGCCGCCGTGCAGCACGATGGAGATCGGAATCGCGGCTGCAACCTTTTCAATGATATCGTTATGAATCTTAACTTCGCCTTTATACATGCCGTGAGCGGTGCCAACCGCAATCGCCAAAGCGTCAACCTTGGTCTCTTCATAGAAACGCAGGGCTTCTTCCGGCTTGGCCAATTGAGCGCTGGCTTCGTCATGGCTGATGTCGTCTTCAGTGCCGCCGATAGTGCCCAGCTCGCCTTCGACGGAAACGCCCATGGCATGAGCCACTTTAACAATTTCCTTGGTCAGACGGACATTCTCCTCATAGGAGTAATGGGAGCCGTCGAACATAACGGAGCTGAAGCCGGCGCGGATACACTTCATAGCAACCTCAAAGCTGCTGCCGTGGTCCAGGTGGAGAGCGATGGGCAAACCGGACTTCTTGGCGGAGGCTTCCGCAAGAGCTACGGTGTACTCAATGCCCATGTACTTCAGGGCGCCTTCGCTGACACCGAAGATAATCGGGGATTTCAGCTCCATGGCCGCTTCAGTAATAGCTTGGGCAAACTCAAGGTTGTTCATGTTGAATTGGCCTACCGCATACTTGCCTGCTTTTGCCTGCGGAAGGAACTCATTCATCGAAACTAATAAAGACATGCAGGTTTCCTCCTATCTGTTTTCAATCATCTGCAACATTATATCATACAACCCTGCCATGTGTAACCAAGCCCGCAAAAAACCTTCTGCCTGCGCCGCGTGAAGGGAATAAAGCCCTTCATCCGCTTCAGGGAGGCTGTTGGCTAGTGTCCCCAGTCAGCACGCAGACTACTCTTCCGCTTCCTGCAATGCCATGCAGAGCATTGCGGGGGCATCCTTTTCACAAAATCCCAAAAAAAATGATCCTGCCGACAGGATCATAAGGGTAAAGCAGAGTTCTCCTGCGCTCTGCCCGGTTAGATGGCGAAGCTGTTGTTCGGCCCGAAATGCCGCAGCTCCGTGTTCACGGCCAGCCGGAGCTCATCAATGTCAAAGGGCTTGGTGAAATGAGTCAACGCCCCCAAATCCGTGGCTTCCTTGATCATGTCCAGCTCCCCATAAGCCGTCATCATAATCACCTTGATGGACGAATCGATCTGTTTGATATGCTTGAGAATATCAAGGCCGTCCATACCCGGAATTTTCATGTCCAGAAGCACCAGATCCGGCGATTCTTTTCGGACGATTTCCAGAGCAAGCTTGCCATTGGAGGCTTGATACGTCTGATAGCCTTCCACATTGAAGACTTCCATCAGCAGGATGCGAATTCCGTTCTGGTCATCCACAATCAGAATCTTCTTCTTGTCCACTGCATACCCTCCCTATCTTGCAATACAACAGCTTCTTCGGCGAATAAAGCCATCAATTCCAATGAATGGGTATAACATTCGCTATTCCTTGAGCAAATTCCTGCATTGCTTCGAGGATTTCTTCAAAATTGTGAGAAAATCGCCTCTCCGAAGGAGATTGTGCAGGTTAAAGGCAATTTGAGAAGATGGACAAAACCATAATGTAAGCGTTTGCCGAAACGTCATTCCTTTGTGCGATCCCCCCTATTTCAAAAACTTCCGCTCCGCGCAGAAATCCTGTGCGGAGCGGAGCAGCATCAATGGGACAATGTAAAGGCAACTTTAACAAACTCCCGGAACAACGCCTGCGGACGGTTGGGGCGGGAAGTAAATTCGGGATGGAATTGAACAGCCAGGAACCACGGATGGTCGGGAAGCTCGATCATCTCCACAAGGCGTCCGTCCGGAGACGTGCCGGAAATGCGCAGGCCCTTTTGCTCCATGGCATCGCGGTAAGCATTGTTGAACTCGTACCGGTGGCGGTGGCGCTCGTACACCAATTCATCGGCATAACAAGCCTCGGCCAAAGAGCCGGAAGCGATCTTGCAGGGGTACAGGCCAAGGCGCATGGTGCCGCCCAGATCCTCAATATCCTTCTGCTCCGGCAGCAGGTCGATCACCGGATAGCCGGTGGTCGGGTTAATCTCGGAGCTGTTGGCGCCGTCCAGACCCAGCACATTGCGGGCGAATTCCACCACAGCCACCTGCATGCCCAGACAAATGCCGAAGAACGGAATCCGCTCTTCGCGGGCATACTTGATGGCCATGATCTTGCCTTCAATGCCCCGGTCGCCGAAGCCGCCGGGCACCAGAATGCCGGCAACGCCGCCCAGAAGCTCGCCCACGTTATGCTCGTATACATCCTCGGCGTTGACCCAACGGATCTTCACTTCCGAATCGCAGGCGAAGCCGGCGTGGGAGAGTGCTTCCACAATGGACAAATACGCGTCATGCAGCGCCACATATTTGCCGACAATGGCGATCTCGGTGGTATGCTTCAGCTGCTTCACCTTTTGCACCATGGCTTCCCATTCGGTCATATCCGGCGCATTGGTGGAGAGCTTCAAATGATTGACTACAATATCGTCGAGCCCTTGCTCGCGCATCATCAAAGGCACGTCATACAGGGTATCGGCATCGATGCATTCGATCACCGCATTGGCGTCGATATCGCAGAACAGGCCGATCTTGCGCTTCAGATCCTCGGAGAGGGTGTGCTCGGTGCGGCAGACAATTACGTTAGGCTGGATGCCGATGCTGCGCAGCTCCTTAACGCTGTGCTGGGTAGGTTTGGTCTTGACCTCGCCCGCCGCCTTCAGGTAAGGAATCAGCGTAACATGGATGTACATCACATTATCCCGGCCAATATCGCTCTTGATCTGGCGGATGGCCTCCAGAAACGGCAGACTTTCGATATCGCCGACAGTGCCGCCGATTTCCGTAATGACCACATCGGATTGAGCCTCCCGGCCGGCGCGGAATACCCGGTCCTTAATCTCATTGGTGATGTGGGGAATAACCTGCACAGTGCCGCCCAGATACTCGCCGCGACGCTCCTTGGTGATGACTGAGGAATAAATTTTGCCCGTGGTAACGTTGCTGTTCTTGGACAGGTTGATGTCGATGAACCGCTCGTAGTGCCCCAGGTCCAAATCTGTCTCCGCCCCGTCATCCGTCACGAATACTTCACCGTGCTGATACGGGCTCATGGTACCCGGGTCCACGTTGATGTACGGATCAAACTTCTGAATGGTGACCTTCAATCCCCGGTTTTTCAGAAGTCTTCCCAAAGACGCCGCCGTAATGCCTTTGCCTAAGGAAGATACAACACCGCCCGTCACAAAAATATACTTCGTCACAAGTTTTAACCCCCTGCATGATCATGCGCATAATTTTTTGTTCAATATGGATCAGGTCCGCTTGGGCAAAAATAAAAAGTGACCCGCCAAAAAGACGGGGCACTTTCAATTGGTCATTGATCTCGCTTTCGGATCATCAAATCCAAAGCCCATGCAATATATTACCCTCTTTCGCATGAGCGTGTCAAGGTTGCGCGGTAAAAAAGAACGTCTATCGACACGCCCCGCCAAAACGGGAAAAATGCAGCTTATTTATCGTCGTCGTCATCGCCTTCATCCAGGTCGTCCTCGAACTCCGGGTCCTCTTCCTCCGGCTCGTCCAATTCCTCATCCAGATCCTGAATATCCTCGGCCTCATCCAGCTCTTCTTCGATCTCGTCGGGAGCGAACATATCGTCCTCTTCCTCCACCACTTCCTCGTGGTCTTCGTCGAAGGAGTCGAAGTCCTCTTCCTCTGCCGGGAAGGTTTCCTCTTCCTCGTCGATATATTCCTCTTCGTCCAGATCGTCATCGTCGTCATTAATGATGCGGGGACGTTTGGTGCCGCCCATCTCGCCTTCTTTATTGTCAACGGGGTACCAGCGCTTCAGCCCCCACAGGTTGTTGCCTACGCAAGCGAAACGGCCGTCCACGTTAATCTCCGTATACAACTGGGCAATCAGCCGGAGCACATCCTCTTCGGTATACCCCTTGATTTTGGCCACCTCGTTCATAAGGTCCCGGTAATAAAAAGGAGTATTGGCAGCCTTCAAAATATTGAATGCCAAATCCACCATGGGCACTTCGCTGGCCTGCTCCGGTGTCAGTTTTGAAAGATATTCGTTCATGTACGTGTACACGCCCTTCCTACAGTCTCGCCTTTATCTTCATATAAGTAAACCCTATTTTATGTAAAAAAGCAAGCGGTTGCTTGGGCCGTGTCTGAAAACCCGCCCACGGGCATCTTTCACCGGCTTTTGCCGCGAACCGTGTATTTCCCCAAGAAATAAGCAGAGGCGCCCCGACAGCGCCTCCGCTTATGACTGTACCCCGTCCGAGGCAGGCATGCGCCTATCCTCCCTTGATGCATAACGAGAGCAGGCATTGCTGCCCTCTCCCTATATCCTATGTGGGGACCGCCGGTTTGACACGGGTATCCGCTCATTTTGCGGGAATAAGGCGCTTGCATGTGCGTACCAGCCGGACCGTTCATAAGATACAGCATTATCTACGCATGTATTTTTGCGCCAACTGCTTGAGGAGGGGTCCGCCTTGACGATGCCAACGCTCACCGAACTGATGGAAGAGGAGCTCCGCGGGTTTGGGGAATCATCGGCACGATATCTCATCCGGCTCCGGTCCTCTGCCAATTGCCGGGATATTGTCCGAGAGCTCCAGGCGACCGGGCGCAGCCCGGCAAATCAAGTTGAAGCCCTTCCCCTTATTAATGCCGTCTTCCTCCACCTGCAATCCCCCAAGGCTTTCCTGAACCATCCCCAGGTGGAGGGGGTGGAGCCGGATCATCCGCTGGCTGTCATCCAGGAAAAGGCCACCCGGCTGTCCCCCGGAGAAATCCGCCGCCAGGCCAGCTTCACCCGAAACAAACCCTTCATTCCCTGGGGCATCCGCCACATTCAGGCTCCCCTGGCCTGGAAAACGGCGACAGGCCGTGAAATCCGGATTGGCGTCATCGATACCGGCGTGGACTTTGCCCATCCGGATCTGCGGGATTCCATCGCCGGCGGCATCAATCTGATCCACCGCCATCTCCCCCCTCTGGACGACAACGGCCACGGCACCCACATCAGCGGCACCATCGCCGCAGGAGCGGGCCAGGGCATGTCGGGAGTGGCGCCCCACGCCAAACTCTATGCGGTCAAGGCCTTCGACCATAACGGCACATCCTTTGTTACCGATATTGTCAAAGGCATCGACTGGTGCGTCACTCACGGCATCCACATCATCAACATGAGCTTCGGCATGAAGAGCTACAGCCCTGCCCTGGAGGCAGCCGTACGCAACGCCGCAAAGGAAGGCGTCATTATCATCGCCTCTTCGGGCAATGAAGGCAAGAAGGGGATCATCGACTACCCGGCGCGTTTTCCCACCGCCATTGCCGTGGGCGCTACAGGGCGGAACGGGAAGATCGCCCACTTCACCAACCGGAGCACCCAAATCGATATCTACGCGCCGGGGGAGCGCATTGTGTCCACCTGGCTGAACGGCAAATACCAGGAGCTTTCCGGCACCTCCATGGCCACCTCCCATATCAGCGGCGTAGCCGCCCTGATGATGGCTGTGAAGCCGGGAATAGGCCTCTCCTCGCTTCTGGCAGGGCTTCAGCGTTCCGCTATGCCCATCAGCTCCACGGCGCGGAAAGCCGGCTTTCTGGGCGAGGTCAACGCCATCCGGGCGATCCGGGCCGTTGCCCGCAAGAAACCGCGCACCCCCGGCTCACGTGCCGGAGCTCAAGCCTCCGCGGCGCGGATGCCGATTTCCAGGCGGTAGCTTCCGGCCAGTTCCCCGCCCATATACAGCTCATACTCCCACCTGAGCTGCTCCAGCCCGCCCACCGCCGTCACCGACAGCTTCCGGGTAAAGGTGTCCATTTCCATACGCCCGTGAGGGGTATCGTAATAGCCGGGCAGACGCTCCCCCGGACGGAACTGCTGCTCGCTCCGGATGCCTCCCTGCCGGAGAAGCCGGATGGCCCCCTTGCCCTCCGGCTCAATGCGCAAAAGCGCGGTAATTTTGCCCATTTCCGATTCAGGCTCTTCATATTGAAAGAACAGCTTCCCGTTCCGGACATACCGCTTGCCCCGGACCTGCTGCACCACCCTGCCGCTGTCGCTTGTGCTGGCAATGGTCAGTTCCACATCCAATTTGTCCGCCTCCTTAGAACATCTCCCCAAAAAAGAGGAGCCACCTTGAGGGCTCCTCTTCCGTGTACTGCTATTAGTGTACAGACCCTTGCGCGCGCAAGCAAGGCCCTTAAACTTTACACCCGCAGAATCCTGGTATCGAACGCAGCCAGGGTTTCCTTGATCTGCCCGCCCTTCTGCGTGCGCACCGTGACGGTTTGCTCGCTGTCGGAGTTGTTGATGAGAATCAGCGTGCTGCTGGCCGGATAGAATGCGCACTCTGTGTAAGCATTGTCCGTCAGGTACGGCTGATCTGCGGACTCTCCCGCAGCAGCCAGAATCAGCTCCAGAAGCGCCCGGGTATTGGCCACGGAATGGGTGTAGCTGGAGAGATATACCCCCTTGCCCTTGCCGAACTCATGCACAGACGCTGTAGGCGCCTTGCCTGCCGCTGCCCATACCTTGGCCTTGCCGTTGGTCAGATAGACGCCTTCGCGGACCTTGAGGCCGGCAGGCAGGGCAAAGTCCGGCTGGACAGGCTCCACCGGCCACTTGCCATGGCTGATCCGCTCCCCTGTATCCCGGTCCACACCCAGCACCTGCGCCATGCGGAACAAGGTGTCCTGTCCGGGGGCGGCGGAGGGTTCGTTCACACCCAGGAACACGCCGCCGCCGTGCACCCAGCCGGTGATGGCTTCCACAACAGCCGCGTCATTCCACAGCTCGCCGCCGCTCCAGGCGCTGCCTGCTGTGCCGGCATTGATAATGACGCCCACATCTGCGGGAATGCCCGCCTTGATGTCCTCGAAGCTCAGGAATTCCACCTCAAAGGGAAGACCGGACAGGCTTTCCAGCACATTGATCAAATCAATATCCGGATTTTCATGATAATGGCCGGAGCAAATCCAGCTGCGCAGCTTGCCCCAGGCGGTGAGGACGCCAATTTTGGGGGCAAGGGAGTACGGCTTGCCGCTTTGGTGCAGATCGCGGATTTCGCGGAATTCGTCGGCAATCTTCTCGATATAGTCGCAGAAGTCCGGGTACGGCTCCACCAGGTGAAGATAACCCCCCAGGCCGATCCGGTCCACCGGAGCCCGCAGCAAGGCGCGGCGGATGCTGTTCCAGAAGTTCTTGGCATCGAGAGTCGGGTTGCCGCCCTCCATGAAGGTAGGCAGTCCGCCCAGACCTACAGGGAACAGGTACGGGTGCAGACGCAGCTCATGAGTGGCGACACCCTCCACACCGGAGCACAGCCGCGCTTCAAAGCCGGAGAACACACATTTAATCAGGCCGTCAAAGCCGAATTCGGCGAACCTTCCATTATATGGCTCAATGCCTACCCAGCTGTCGTCGTAGAATACATAGGCCAGTTTGTTATGCTTATGGGCAATATCGATCAGCTTTTTGCCGAATTCAATGACAAAATCATTGATGAACGCCATCCAATCCAGCTTCCGCTGGTCCGGAACCGCATGGGTAACCCGCAGCTTGCCCTTGTTGATGAAGTCCTCGGAGCTCATGCGGTAGCCATAGCGTTCTGCGAACAAATCCAGCGCCCGGGGGCTGACGGTAAAGTCATAGGACGCCCAATCCGTAAACAGATGGCGGTTGTTGGCATCGGAGCCCCAGATCCAGACAAAGTTGTAGAACATGGAGGTAAAGCGGATCACGTTGGTAGCGGGATGGTTCACGCACCACTCGTCCAGCCAGTTCAGCATATACTCCTGGGTTTCGGTATGAATGGGATCGATTTGCATCAGATGCTCTTTGTTCCAATTGTTTGTGGTATGATTGTACATGGAGATTTCTTCCCAAATCCGGAAGGCCATGAAGTTGACTGTGTAGGCATGCCATTGGGTTGCGCCGTTCAACACCACGCTTTGTGCGCTGCTGTCATAGGACCACTGGGCGCGGGGAAGCTCAAGTCCGGTGGTGCGGTCAAAAACCTGCCAGTAGGCTATGGATTCGGGAGATTCGTTCACCGCGAACTGCTCGGCGAAGAAATCCTTCATCAGGGAAATGGAGAAGCTCTCCGCCTCCGCCACCACCGGCTGGGTCATGAGGAAAGTCTGCTGGAGCTTGTCCGGGTTTTGCTTGGCCCAGTCATTGTGATCGCGGATAATACAGATGGTGGAGTAAATATCGTAGCCTGCGTTCAGGATTTCATCGGACAAGGCAGTGCCGTCGCTGTCCCGAATCACATCGGCTCCCCACTTTTTTGCCAATTCAAGGGTTAGGGCTTCATATCCGGATTCTCCCGGAAGGGTAAAGCCTCCTGTTTTCTTCTGTACCATAATGTGCCTCCCTGCCGTTTTGCGGGCAATATTTTGCAAGCGTTTTCTTGGTTGCAAGGACCCAAATCCGGGTAAAACAACAAATGGTTCGGCTGAAGGCCGGAGCCGCCGCCGAATTGCGTTGCCAAAGCTGAAAAGTGTGATTATATTAAAAGCATATAGCCCTTTTGGCTTGAATTCAACCTAAGAATTTTCGTGAATATATAAAAATTTGAGCATCATATAGGAGAAAAGTCATGGATCATAATATTTTTGTGGTGCTGACGGATACGGAGCTGAAACTGCCTTTTTTTGTGACCAGCGCCGGCGGCTGGGAACACCAGGACAACATGCTCCGGGAGGGCGGCTTCCCCGACTTCCAATGGATTCAATGCCTCTCCGGCGAAGGGATTCTGGAGACCGAAGGAAAGCGGTACACCGTCTCGGCGGGCCAGGGGATGCTTCTTTATCCTAACCGGAAGCATCATTATTATGCGGTCCGGGAGCCTTGGGCCACCCGCTGGATTTCCTTCAACGGCGTTCAGGCGGAGGGGATGCTGGCCTCCCTCAAAATGAACGCTTCGGCGGTTCTCCAGCTGTCCCACCCGGATATTGTGCTCCAGAAGCTGCTTGAGGCCAATGAATTGCTGCAATCCAAGGACCCCTCCCGCTATATCCGCTGCTCTGCGCTGATCTATGCCATTGTTCTGGACCTGTTCATGTATTCCAGCACCCCGGACATGCGCTCCCGCACCGAGCATTATGAGCAGCTTATGCCCGCTTTGTCCTATATCGACGAGCATTTTATGGAGCCGCTGACCCTGGAGACCCTGTCGGGCCAACTGCGGATTTCACCTCAATACACCTGCCACCTGTTCCAAAAAAGCTTCGGCCTGCGCCCCTTTGAATACATTAACCGGTTCCGCTTAAGACGGGCCAAGGAGCTGCTGCTGCGGCATCCCGATGTGGATGTGAAGGATATCGCCCGAGCCGTAGGCTACGAGCATGCCAGCTATTTCATCAAGCTGTTCAAGCAGCAGGAGGGCATTACCCCCAGCGCTTTCCGCAAGGTCCACCGGCAGTAAGCCCTCCCCGGCAAATTTATTTGCGTCCGCCTGCCCCGAATTGAATACTGCCGCCCGGATTTTTCCATACTGGTTACTAACATGCATGAACGTTTCGTGCGAAAACCAGTAAAGAGGTGGCACACATGGCAGAAGAGCGCCGGGAATCCAGAAGGCGGCCCAAAAGCAAGCGAATTGTCCGCGGCGCCAAGCGGATGCTGTCCCTGTTCCTGTCCCTTACCGTAATCGGCGTCGTGTTGGGCGGCCTGACCCTGCTGTACCTGCGCTCCCAGGCCCTGCCTGCGGTAACCGTATCCCAGAATTCCCAGATCCTCGATATGCAGGGCAATCTCATCGATACCTTCCACTCCGGGCAAAACCGCGAGGTGGTAAGTATTTCCGACATTTCCCCGTACCTGATTCAGGCTGTGCTGTCCGTGGAGGACCGAAGCTTCTACAACCATTTGGGGATTGATCCCAAGGGGTTGGCCCGGGCGGCCATTCAGGATATTAAAACCATGTCCATTGAGCAAGGCGCCAGTACAGTGACGCAGCAGTTGGCCCGCAATCTGTATCTGAGCCATGACCGCACCTGGTCCCGGAAAATCAAGGAGGCCTTCTATACCCTTCATCTGGAGATGCGGCTGACCAAGGATGAAATCCTGGAGCAATATCTGAACCAAATTTACTTTGGCCATTCCACCTACGGGGTGCAGGCCGCCGCCAAAATGTTTTTTGGCAAGGACGTCCGGGACCTGGACCTGGCGGAGGCTGCTCTGATGGCCGGTGTGCCCAAAGGGGCCAAATACTACTCCCCGTATTTGAATATGCAGAATGCCAAGGACCGGCAAAAGGTAGTCCTGAACGCCATGGCGGAGGAGGGCATCATCACCCGGGAGCAGGCGGAGGCCGCCCACCGGGAGGAGCTGACCATCATTCCGCGCCAGACCAATACCCCATCGGAGGCTCCTTATTTTCAGGAGTATGTGAAAAATGTGGTGCTGGACAAGCTGAATATGACCGAGGACCAGTATGAGGCAGGCGGCCTGAAGATCTACACCACCCTGGATTTGCGGGCCCAAAAGATCGCCGAGGAGGCGGTAGCTGCGGAAATTCCGGCGGATTCGGAGCTGCAGGCGGCGCTGATCGCCATCGACCCCCGGAACGGGTACATCAAGGCCATGGTGGGCGGGAAGGATTACAAGGAAAACCAGTTCAACCGGGTTTTCTCCACTACCCGGCAGCCGGGCTCCGCCTTCAAGCCGTTTATTTATCTGGCGGCGCTGTCGGAGAATGTCTCCCCTCTGACCTGGTACAAAAGCGAACCGACGATCTTCACCTATGACGAAGGACGCAAAACCTATGCGCCCAGCAATTACGACAATGTTTATGACAATATGGAAATCGACATGCGCAGAGCGATCATGAAATCGGATAATATTTATGCGGTCAGCACCATTATGGCCGTCACTCCGGAGAAAACCGTGGATATGGCCCGCAGGCTGGGGATCACTGCGCCGCTGGCCGCTCTTCCCTCTCTGGCGCTGGGCACCTCTCCCGTCAGCCCCTTCGAAATGGCTTCCGCTTATGGTGTGCTGGCCAATGGCGGGGTACGGGCAGAGCCCATGGCTGTCATCCGGGTGGAGGATCATGCGGGACGGGTGCTGTATGAAGCCAAACCGGCGGAAACGTCGGTGATTCATCCGGCCTACACCTATGTGCTGACCAACCTGATGCAGTCTGTTTTTGAGGAGGGCGGCACAGGGTACCGGGTATCCGACCTGATGAAGCGCCCGGTAGCCGGCAAAACCGGCACCACCAACTATGACGCCTGGATGGTGGGGTATACCCCGGAGTTGTCCACTGCCGTGTGGGTGGGCTACGACAAGGACAAAACCATCGGCAAGCTGGACCAGCGCAAGGCCGCTCCCATCTTCGCCGAATTTACCGAGCGGACCCTGGAGACGGTGCCGCCCAAGCTGTTCCCTGTGCCCGAAGGGGTGGTCAACGTCTACATCGATCCGGAAACCGGAAAGCTGGCCAATGACGCCTGCCCCAACAGCCGGATGGAGGCCTTCGTGGAAGGCACGGAGCCGACGGAATACTGCGCCCCGGCCCCCAATGCCGACAACGGGAAGGCGGAAGAGGGCAAGAAGCAGGAAAGCTCCTGGTGGAAGGATTTGAAGCGGTGGTGGAATGAATGAGTGAGTGGAGGGCCAGTGGCTTGACCCTCCATCATACGTCTCGTTGGACGGACCGAGGTTCCGTTATTTCGCAAAAATCAGCCTATTTTTCTCCGGGGCGGTCCGCGACCAACCATCAATGGGACATTCGCTCGAGAGATTCTTCGTTGCGCTTTCGCGCCAACTTTCTGACATGGCCAAAAAGCCGGGACCCCGATCCCGGCTTTCCTCTGTCTGCCCGCTATGCTGGCGCGCCTGATTGGCCGCTGCTTACCTCAGCGCCTGCTTCAGCTCCGCCGGGGTACGGTCCCACCACTCCGGGTTATGCCGGATAAGCAGGTCCCGCAGCGCGGCCTTTCCTGCTGCATCCAGATTCTCCACCAGAATCTGCCGCTTCATGGCCTTATCCATCCGGTTCACATGGTCGGCGAGAACCTTCCAGCCCTTCCTCGCCTCCGGGTCCACCAGCATCTCGCAGGAGGCCAATCCGCCATAGAACTGGCCTTCGGCATTGCGGTCCACCGCCACCCAGACTACCCAGCATGGGCGCCCGTTAGGCACCTCATTTTTGTCCGCGGTAAAACGGATTCCCTTCTCCAGCTTGCTTCTGGCATGAAGGGTGCCGGCGTCAATATAGGCTTCCTCTCCGTCGATGATTACGCCGGACACATTGGACAGGTCAATGGAGCCTGCCCCGAAGCCCTTGTGGCTGTTCCGGTTGCTGATAATATTCAAACCGCCCGGCTTGCTGTTCTGGCTGCCTGTCTCCATTCTATTCACACCGCCTCATTGGATTTTGGGCAGCCTCCGGAAGAAGCCGCCTGTCGCATTCAAATGCTTCTGTGATCAATGTAACACAATATTCACATTCGCACCAATGGGACAAGAATCATACTGCGGGATTAGCACGAAAGAATGCAACCAAACCTCTGCGGAGGCCGTCTAATGGAAAAAGGCAAATGGGGAGCGGGAATGAAGATGGGGAAATGGAAAAAAATTGCGTACTGGGGCACAGCCTTTGCGGCTGTGCTGTCTTTAGTTGGGTGCCAAGACAACGGCGGCAGTGAGGCGCTGTCAAGCGAAGCGGCCGGTTCCCCGTCACCGGGCGGAGCCGGCTCTGCCGGGACAGTCAGCCCCAGTCCGGGAGCCAAGGATCAAACCGCCGCGCTGCCGGAGGAATTGAAGCTGCTCTTTGTGAACCGGAGCATCACACCCGTAAGCTACACACCGGCGGAAAGCGGAGCTGCCGCCCTCTTGCGGCTTCAGGGACTCCAGCCGCCCGGACTGGGCATGGAAACCCTCTACCGGGATATGTTCTATGGGATTGGGAATGCCCTCAAATGGGCGCCGTTCCGGGTGGAAGACGAAGGGGGCGCCGCCGTCATGGAGACGGATTCCGCCAGTCGAAAGGCATTCCGTCTGGCCAAAATCGGCGGCGAGGCGTATTACTTTGACAAGGAAAGCATCCGGAACTATCAGCCGGTAGACGCCCTTACCCTTCCTCAGGCCCAACTGAACCCGCTGCTGCAAGCCGGGCTGGAGCAGAGCTGGAAGCCCGGAGCGCTGGCGGCGGCGCTGGGCAAGCCGGACAGCAGCTTTAACGGCTTCGACATCTACTTCCGGCAGCAGGTAGAGGTGAAGGAGGAGCAAATTCTGTCCAGCATCATTTTCCGCAAAGAATATACCCAGCCAGTGCTGGGAGCCTTGGGAACCTCCTCCGCCAGAACGGAAATTGAATCGCTCCTGGGGAAACCTGCCTTTGAGGAGACCGCCCCAATTCCTGTGTTCGGCTACAAGCTGGAGCCCTTCTATCTCTTCTTCGCGGGAGGCGGGCCGCCATACGATATTGCCGTTTATCCGAGAAAGTTTACAGGCAGCATCGGCGGGCCGGAGCTTCCGGAGCTTGCAGCGGCAAATACGGGGGAGAATGGCATCAATGTGCAGCAATTGGTGGATCAGATGCGGGACAAGTGGCCGGATTATAAGGTGTTCAGCTATGGCAGGGGAAGCTACGGCGTCACCTATCCCCACCGGGGGATATGGACGGATGATCTTTTGGGCGGGGATACGGATTACAAAGGGGGCTTCATCCAGCTCTACGGCAACTATGAAGGGCAGCTGGCAGAGGGCCTGCGACTGCCGCAAGACGCGGATAAGCTGAAGGCCTTGGCCGCCTCCCCGGATTGGCCTGATTCGTTGGCTTTTTACCAGTTCCGTTTCCAGGAGGATATGGTGTTCAACCAGGAGAAGGACCGGCTGCGGGAGGAGCTTTCCATTCGGGAATCGGCGGCCAAGGAAGGGGCGGTCTCCCCCAACGGCCGGGTCATTGCCAAGGCGAAGGACAATACCACTTACGAACATGCCGGACTGTATCTGCTGTATCCCGACAAGGAGCAGCCGCCCCGGGAGGTGCACATCGGCAACTTCTTGTGGAACATCAACTGGCTGTCTGACCGGTATGTGATCTTCGAGGTATCGTTCCGGGGTATTGTCGGTTATGATACGGTTTCGAACAAGATCATCGACATCAAAGTTACCCCGGACTACAGCGACGATTACCGCCTGGTGGAGGTGAAGGATGGGATCATCCGCTACACCAACGGCGACAAGGAAGCGGAGCTGCCCTACTCGTTTAACGGGAAAGGGGATCTGGTGCTCCCGTAAAGAGGCTTCCCGGCTACATTTCCCCGAGCCTTGCCCGTATCCGGGACAGAGCGGCCTCATAGACTGGCAGACCGGACAGCGGCTCCCATTCCTTTTCCTCGAGAAGGGATGCAAGGAGCCGCTTGCCGATTTCCAGTTGGCCGGAAGGGTCAACCTCAAGCTTGATGTTCCCAAAGTAGGGGCTGCTCCTGTAATCCGGCTCCATCCCCAGCACCATCTCCGCATATTCGCCGAACCATCGCGCCGCCTCGTCGGTGTGGCCGCTGCGGAGGCTTTGCAGGGCCAAGCCTCTCGCCCCCGCCCCCATATGGAGACCGAACAGGCGCTCCAGCTGATGGGCGGCTGTCAGATAAAGCCGTTTGTCCGCCTCACGCCCTTCTCCATCAGCAGCCTGGGCCAGGTATGACAGCATCACCCCGGAGAGGGTGACATGCTGAAGCAGCTGCTGCTGGCACAGCTCCACCATCCGGGGATACCTCCCCAGCTTTAGCAACACGGCAGGATACAGGTTCATGGGATCAGCCCCCCGGCCAGCGGGCAAATCCCGGAGCAGTGCTTCGGCGACCTCCGGCTCATTCAGCCGCATATGAATCCCCGCCGAGACAAACAGCGCCTCCTCCCGGCGTTCATCCCCGCAGCTCTCCGCCGCCTCCTGCAGCAGGCTGAGGCAACGCCGCAGCTTCGCCTCAATTTCCTCCTCCGGCAATCCTTCCCGCAACCCCAGAAACATCTGGCCGAGACCGGCCGCCACCAGCTTAAGCCTTCCGCTGTTAGGATATTCCTTCATATAGCGTTCAGCGCTTGCTTCTCCCGCCGCATAACTGTCGAACAGGTAAAGGTTCCGCAGCTCCTCCTTAATTCGCGCCAGCTCCTCCTCAGGCAGCTCCCGGCGGAAGGACAGCAGCTCGTCCGGGGTAGTATCCAGCGCCCGGGCCAACGGGCTCAGCAGGAAAATATCCGGGGAGGAGCCGCCTGTTTCCCATTTGCTCACCGCTCCGGCGGACACCCCCACCTTTGCCGCCAGCTGCTCCTGGGTCAGCCCCCGCTTTTTCCGCAGCGCCAGAATCACGTCTCCCATTTTGGACCTCTCCATGAATTTCAACTCCTTATTGTTGGCGATTCCGTTTGCTTATCCTTATCTTACCCTCCGGAATGCCCGCCAACAATGGAGGCAAAGTCACGTACTCCTCCACAAAATGTGAACCGCGCTCCACTGGAAGCGCAGTTGTTCCGGCAAAGGGGATCTATTCCGCTCCCTTCCCCCGGAAGATTTGTCCCACGAGTTTCCGGATGCCGGATATATTTGTCCACCCCCTCACATATACATGCTGTAGACGCTTGTCAACGGGGTGAATGTAATGAAACCGAAACTGTCCAACCGTATATTCCAATGGGGGCTGGTGCTGGCCTTTGGCCTGGCTGTCACCGTTACTGTCTCCTCGTTCTTTCCCGGTCCGGGAGCCAAAGTGCAGACCGCCCTGGGAGATGAACCCGCAGCAGGCGAATCTCTCTCCATGGAGATCCCCCGGGAGAGCGATTCCGAACCGGCCTTAAGCAACCGGCTGGTGGAATATCATATGGCCGTCTCCCTTTCGCCGGACGAAAAGCTGCTTCAGGGCGCCCAGACGGTAACCTGGAAAAACCCCGGCTCCCAGCCTGTCTCCCAGCTGTACCTGCATCTGTACCCCAACGCCTTCGCCTCCAAAAAAACCACCTTCATGCAGGAGTCCGGCGGCCGTCTGCGGGGCGACAAGCAGCAGGAGGACGGCTTCGGCCAGATGCGTCTGGACAGCCTGGCGACAGAGGAAGGGACCAACCTAATGGACCGGATCAGCTTTGTGCAGCCGGATGACGGCAACAAGCATGACCAGTCCCTGATGAAAATTGAGCTGCCCACCCCCGTCCAGCCCGGAGGGAAAATCACCCTGACCATGGATTTCCGGGTCAAGCTTCCCCAGGTGTTCGCCCGGATGGGCTACTCCGGCAATTTCGTGATGGCCGGCCAATGGTTCCCCAAGCTGGCCAAGTATGAACCCGCCGGGACCCGGGGAAGGACCCAGGAGGGCTGGAATCTCCATCAATACCACGGCAACTCGGAATTTTACGCCGACTTCGGCATCTACAATGTGAAGATCAAGGTTCCCGCCAATTACACCGTTGCCGCCACCGGCTTTCCCACCAAGCCTGCCGCCGTGGAAAACGGCATCAAGGTGTACCGGTTCTATGCCGACGATGTCCATGATTTCGCCTGGGCGGCATCGCCGGATTTCATCTATGTGGAGGAGCCCTTCTCCGCGCCCAATGTTCCCGGAGTCAAGATCAAGCTGTATCTGGACCCGGCCCATGAGCATCTGAAAAGCCGCTACCTGGCCGCCGCCAAAAAATCCCTGGCCCGCTACAGCGAATGGTTCGGCCCTTATCCCTACTCCACCCTCTCCGTGGTGGTTCCTCCTGCCGGGGGCAACGGCGCAGGCGGGATGGAGTATCCCACCCTGGTCACTGCCTGGGGAGCGGAAGACAGCAGCCCCGGCCTGGAGCTGGAGCGGGTGGTGGTGCATGAGATCGGACACCAGTTTTTCTACGGAATGGTTGCCTCTAATGAATTTGAGGAAGCCTGGCTGGATGAAGGCTTTACCTCCTATGCGGAAGACAAGGTGATGGAGAAGGAGTATGGGGTGCGCTCCAATCTGCCTGTAGAAGCCAGCTATATTACAGCCCCCGAATCCCTGACCCGGAATGCGTGGGATTACGGCAGCCATGACGAATATGCCGAGAACGTGTATACCCGGGCCAAGCTGGCGCTGTTCGCCATCGAGAAGGAAATCGGCAGCGACCAGATGGCCAAGGTGATGAAGGCTTATTTTCAAAGGTGGAAATTCAAGCATCCCGCTACCGCAGACTTCCAGACTGTTTTGGAGGAGAAGACAGGAAGAAGCTGGAAGGAGTTCTTCGACCAGTTTATCTATGCGGGAGGGATGGCGGATTTCGAGGTGGCGGGCATCAAGGTGGAAAAAGCGCCGGAGGGCGGCTATAACAGCCAGGTGCTCATCCGCAAAAACGGGGCGAATGTATCCCCGGTTCCCATCCGCTTCCGCTTCACGGACGGCACCGTTACAGAAAAAAGCTGGGACGCCCAGGGCAGCGAAATCGTCTATACCTTACACCACAGCGCCCCCCTGGAGTGGGCCTTCATCGACCCCGGCCACAGCCTGGTGCTGGAGAACAAGCATATGAACAACTTCATGAAGCATAAAGTGGACAATACAACCTCCATCCGTCTGAACGTCGGGTTAACCCGTGTGATGGAGCTGCTCTTTGGCTGGCTGGCTTGGTAAACCCCTACTATTCCTCCGGGAGGTGAAATCCGTGTTCAAATATATCAAAACCGGCCTCCGCTCCACCCTGAACCAGCCGTTTTCCATTTTGGTATTATTCTTGTACCGGTTCGGCTGGGGCATGGTCCTGTATAAGCTGGCTCAATCCCTCATCCTGCCCATGCTTCACCGTTATCCGAATGTGGAGGGGCTGGAGAGCCAAAATCAGCTGTTCCTGGCGGAGGCCCAGTTCGTCCTGCTCAAAACCGATATCAGCCATTCCGTCCTTTGGCTCCTGGCAGCCTTGCTGGTAATCCGGATGGTGCTGACGCCGCTTTTGAACGCCGGGCTGCTGTTTTCCCTGAGCAATCCCCACTACAACGCCGGATACCGGTTTGTCCGCGGGATCAAGGAGCTGTGGAAAAGCTACGCGCTGCTGTATGCAGGGCAAACACTGCTGACCCTGCTTCCCTTGTGGTGGGTGCTTCCGCGGATGAAAACCGGCTTCCTCTCCGCCCGCACCTACCCGGAGATGGCCTCCGAGCTGCTTCCCCTGCTTGCTTTGCTCCTGGGCTACAGCTTTGTGGTCCGGCTCTGTTTCCTGTATCTGCAGTTGGGCCGGGCCACATCCCATAGCGCAGGGCGTGCCTTAAGAATTGCCGTAAAGTCTCTGCCGATGATGCTGGGAGTCGCCGTGCTGCTGCTGTTGGCAGCCTCCCTTTGCTCCCTGGCCGTGCTGGGCTCCACCATCGTCTGGGCAGGCTTCTGGATGCTGGTCCTGTATCAGGCATACCGCTTTATCCAGACGCTGTTCAGCGTATGGGGCATCGCCAGCCAGCAGGAGATTTATACAGCCCGGGCGGAGCGGTAGAAGGCGGCCTGCGGAGCTTGATGATGGCCCCTAACCAAACCTAACGAATATCAGAAGGCTTATTTCTTCTAAAGCAGCAGGTTTGAGCATGTAACGAATATGAGCCACGTTATCTCCTGCTCACTGGGCTGCTTTTAGCTTGTTTTTGCGAAATAAGTTTCTACAGATTCGTTAAAACGGAGACTGGAGCCTAATGGGCAAAATAACGCTCCTGATATTCGTTAGGAAATACCGGTGCCGATCCCGGGGGTCCATTCTGGAGCGGAGCATTTCAAGGATGAGCGAGCGCGTTAAGCGGAAGCTTTTATCGCCAATCCGAATGTTTGCTTTACGCGCTTAAGCGCTGTAAAGAAGTTAAACATTCTGATGTAGTAAAAAACGCCGCGGCGGAACCTGTACCGGTTCCCGCCGCGGCGTTTCGCTTTTTATTCCGTGAAGCCTGACAGCTTCAGCAGCTTTTGGATAATAGTGGCCACCTCTGCCCGGGTCATCGGGGCATCAGGGGCAATCTCTGCGCCGGTTCTGCCGGAAACCAGCCCTGCCTTGACACTTGCGGCAATGGCGGTTTTGGCATAATCGGCGATGCTGTCGGCATCCTCGAAGGCAGCCAACAGGCTATCCGCTTCTTCTTCGGTAGCTTCCGCAGGAAGGCCTGTCAGCGCCATAGCTCTGGCCAAGATGGCCATCGCCTGCTGGCGGCTGATTTCCTCCTGGGCGCGGATCGTGCCGTCTTCGAAGCCGGAGATCAAGCCGTACTCATAAGCGCTGGCCAGATAGGCTGCATACCAATCGGCTGCAATCACATCCTGGAAGGGCAATGCTGTGGCGCCTGTTCCCTCCAGCCCCAGCGCCTTAACTGCAATGGCGGCAAATTCCGCACGGGTGATGGAGCGGTCCGGTTCAAACATCCCCGGCGCCGACCCGCCCACCATCCTCCTGGCTGCCAGATCGCCAATGGAGGCTTGAGCCCAGTGGCCTTGGGCATCGTTGAAATCCCAGGCAGCGGAAGAAATTACTGCGAAGGTCCCGGAACCGGCTACGCTGTTAAGCGCGATTGCCTGTTTCCCTTCGTAGCTGATCAGGCGGGAAGGTACGGGACTAAAGGTGCCGTTTGCGTTTACCATGGCGCCAGCGGGAGATTTGGAGGCCGCTCTTCCATTGGGGAGAAGCAGAATCCGCTCCGCATATCCTGCAAGCTTGCCCAGCTCCTTCAGCTGCTTGCCTTCCGCCTTGGCAATCTTGAAGGCAACAGGAGAAATCTGAATTTCATAGCCATTGGCTTTGGCAGCTTCCTGCACTTGCTTCAATTCCGCAGCGCTCGGCTGGGCTACCGTAATCCGGAGGCTTCCGCTTTCGGTGCCTGCTTGTGCCAGCAAGCCGGCCGGTACACGGTAAACAGCTTCGTGGCTTTTCACCAGGAGAACAGCCTCATGCGCAGCCATATCCTTGACCAGCCCCGCGTTCAGCTCCACAGTTGCCGTCTCGACGCTGTCGCTGAAGGCAACTGCCACTTCTGTTCCCTTTTGTCCTTCCTTGAGAAGAGCCTTCACTGCTTCATCCTTCAGCACCACAACTGTCTCTGTGCCGCTGGCGGATTGGCTAACCGTGGAGGTAATATCCTTGCCGCCTACGGATGCTGTTACATTGCTGGGGGCTCCCCCGCCTCCGCCACCGCCGCCTTGGACGATTTTTTTGAATTCGGCGGTGAACACAGCGCTGTTGTTTTTGCCGTCAACCACCGCGATTGCTTTGATGGTGGCGGTATCCTTAATGTCGATAGGCTGGGTATATACAGCAGATAATTCAGTCGGCTGCGCACCGTTAGTGGTGTAGTAGATTACCGCATCCGCTTCGGTTGTTTCAAGCACAATGCCGGTTTTTTCCTTAAATTGCTTCTCCGTCGGGCTTGTGGGCGCGGCCGCGGTAAATTCATAAACCAGCGGCGTTCTGCCAATCGCCACCGCCCGGCTTGCACCGGCCTTGGAGGCCGTCAGCACAGTCATGCTGCCTGATGCGGCGGTTGTCCATGTGATGGAGGCATCGCCGGCTGTCCGGTAAGCGCCTGTCACGCTGAATGCCGTATCCCCATCGGCCAAAACCACTGCCGCAGTGGACAAGCCGCTCTCCGGCGTTCCCGCAAAACGGGTCAGCTGAGGATAAAAGCCCTGTTGGGCATTCCACACAGAAGGATTCAGACCGGCAGGCAGTACGCCTCCCACAAGCTGGGCCGTAGACAGCCCTTCGGCTTGCCCGGCTTCCGTTCTTACTTTGCTGCCTGACCCTGTATAATAGGCAATCGGGAATTGGAGCATTTGCATATCGTAGAGATTTCCTGTCAAAACGGCTGCTTCAGCCAGTTGGCCTGCCACACCGCCGGCAAAGGTCTGACCCTTGGACAGCATGCCGCCGACACTGGCGGATGCTTGCCCGCCGCTCATATTGCCGGTGAGCGTTCCTGCTGCATAACCGGCCACACCGCCGGCCCGGGCGGTTTCCACACCCTTGGCGCCGACGCTTCCGGTATTGTAGCTGTCGGCGATTGCGCCATGGTTCACACCGGCGATTCCCCCGGCGTCAGCCGCTGCCGCTTCTGCGGATACCTCCGCATAGGAGAAGCTTTCGCTGATGGAGCCTTCATCGCTTTGGATACCGGCAATACCGCCGGCGGCGCTTCCGCCCTCCCCTTGGGATGCCGTTACCCGGCCGCCTGCATGGGAGGTTTGGATGCTGCCCTCATTGCTTCCGGCAATGCCCCCTGCCGCCGTGCTGGCGGACACCGCTCCGCCCTTTACGGCAACATGGCTGATCATACCCTCGACACCATTCAGGCCGGCCGCCGCGCCTGTGTAGGCCGCGCCGTCCAGCTGCGGCTGAAGCAGCGTCAGGTTGGTGATGACACCCTGATTTTCCGAAACCAGTCCAAGCTTGGTTCCCTCCAGCAGGTGCAGCTTCAACCCGGTAATGCTGTGATTACCGCCATCCAGCTCCCCGCGGAGCACCGCGATAGGCGTCCAAAGCTTGCCTTCCAGAGCAATGTCTGCTGTCAGGGTCAGCTTCGTCACCGCCGGGACTCCAACGGCACCCCGGTTGTACAGTCTGTAGAGACCCAAACCTTCATCCTGCAGAAGGGCAAAGCCTGCCAATTGCTCAGGTGCTGCCACCTCAAATGCTGCTGCGTTCTTGGCGGAAGTGGTCATAAACCCTAGCTCCGGCGCAAACCGCCAGCCGGACAGCTTGGCCAGGGCAGGCACAACCGAATCTCCGTTGCCGGCAAATACCCATACCGGCGCGTCTCCGCTAAAGCTCCAATTGGCAAGGGGCTGGCCGTCCTCCGGCAGCGGCTTCACATTGGCGCTTTGGCCGCTGCTGGTGTCATACATGATCGCTGCCAGGGAACCGGTGGAATAGGAGTCCGCCACCCGGCCATCACGGAAGTTGTAGCCGATGAGCGCTCCCATATAGGAGTTGGCTCCTCCAGCCAAGGAAGTAATCCGGGCCACCTTGGCGTAAACCCGGCTCAAGCTGCCGTCATTGTATCCGGCAAAGCCGCCTGCATAAGCGCGGGTAGCCGTCCCCGTTCCGGCAACATAAACCTCATCCTGCATGGCATAAGCATCTGTAATGGCGGCGCCTTGATACACAACTCCCGCGAAGCCGCCGCCTCTGGCGTCGAAGGAGGTGCTCTTCACATTGCCTGTGGCATAAGTCTGGCTGATGTCATACCCATTCACCACACCGGCAAAGCCGCCGGCATAAGCGCCTGCTTTGCCGTCCAGGGTAACAGAGCCCTTGGCATAAGCTTCGCTGATCGTTCCGGCAGCGGTATCGCCAAGAATACCGGCGAAGCCGCCTGCGGAAATGGTGGCATAAGGGTTGGCAATGGTTGCTTCAATCGCCATATCCGCAGATGCGCTCTTGATGGTTGTGGCATCCGCTTGACCTGCAAAGCCGCCAATACGCGCATAAGTTGCCTGGCGGTTGGCTGCCACGCTCTCCCCGATCACAATCGGCTTATTGTTCAGAGCGGAAGCACGGGAATAGGAAATCTCGCTGCCCGCTGCCTGCCCAACCAGCCCGCCTGTGCTGAAGTTGGAGCTGTTGCTTGCGCCGAGTTGGCTTTGGACCGTAATATTGGCTGCCACGCTGTCGAACAAAAGCCCTGCCGCTCCACCCACAACCGCATGGGAGGCGCCTGTCACCTCCACTGCCGCGGACGAAACAGAGTTATACAGGGAAGCGTAAAGGAGCTTGCCCGCAAGACCGCCGGCATACAAATCCAGCGTTTGTCCTGCGCCTGTCATGACAATGCTGCCTTCTGTCACTTTGGCATCATAAATACCGGGATAAAAAGGTGTATAATACCCGAAATCCAGCGCTGCATCCCGCTGCTCGCCGCCTGTCTCCATTACACCGGCAATGCCGCCTGCGGCATTTGACCGTGTTTCGGTGGCCATCGGAGCGAGGGTTGGAATGTTTTCTCCTGCGGCTGCGGATACCGCAATCTTGGGAGCCGCCTCCGTCAGATAAAGAATGGAGTTGTAGGCAGAGCCTGCAATGCCCCCTGCTTTAACATCATTTTGGCTTGCGGCCAATGTGCCCTGGAATACAGCTTCCTTCACAGCAGTATCCGTCAGCTTGCCGGCAATGCCGCCCAGTGCGCTTCTTCCTGCGGTAACAGCAAAGGATGCTCCCTTTACCTCTACCTTTTCCAGTTCGAATACATTGGTTCCCAATCCGGCTTTATCCCCGACGATACCGCCGGCAGCCGCTGCTGCGGCAATCTCTTCGGCACTGCCGCCGGTGCCTGTGACTACAGCATTCTTCACTGTTTGTCCGACCTGGGAGCGGCCGATCATACCGCCGGCGATGGAGCCTGCTCCGTCTGCACGGATGGTTCCGCCGGTGAAGGTGACGGCAATGTCATTGGCTGTTCCTGACACATACAAACCTGCCAGTCCGCCTGCAAGGCTGCTTTCACCGCTGGCTTGAAGGCTGCCTCCGGTTTCAAGGGTTGCCTTGGAGTTTTGAATATCGCCTGTTTGTTTGCCTGCCAGTCCGCCTACTGCAGCGGCTTCGCCGGAGGCGCTGATTGCTCCGCCGGTGAGCACCACATCGGATGCGGTGATAGCGGATTGATTGTCGCCGACAAGTCCGCCTACTGCGGCATTGGCAGCGGTACTGCTCACGGTGCCGCCGTCTTTTGCGGCAAAATTCAAGCCCGTAATAGTTCCTGTATTCTGTCCGATGATACCGCCGACATAGTTTCCGCCGGTCACTTGGGCTTCGCTGGACAAGACTACACTGATATTAGCCACCTTGCCCAGGTTAAGACCCGCCAAAGCGCCAACCCATTGTGTACCCGTAACGTTCACCGGCTCCAGAGAGACCTGGCGTACAGTGGCATGGCTTCCGATGACACCGAACAAGCCGGTATAGTCGTCGCCGGAAACCTTCAACCCGCTGATCAGATTGCCATTGCCGACAAACTCCCCTTGGAAAGCACGGGCCGTATCGGCGCCGATGGGGTCCCAATGGGTGGATTGGATGTGCACCGGAGCGGTCAATTGAATGGTTCTCAATCTGAAGTCGAACCTGTCAACACCGGTTACCGTTCCGTTTACAATCGCCGCCAAACCTGCAAGATCAGCCTCTGTCTGCAGTGTAAATGTCAGCGCGCCGGGGTTCTTGGTATACCAGTTAATGTTCATGCTGACAGGGCTTCCGCCGCCGTTGTTTCCTCCGTCACCGCCGTTATTGGCACTGAGATTCAGCTCCGGATAACGGTATTCCGCATTCTCAGAGCCGTACCGCCAGGCTGTATCGCTGAAGGTCCAGCCCGACAGGGCCGGGAAGGCATTGCGGTCAGCCAGCACTGTGGAAAGAATCGGGCTCAAACGGGAGTATTGATTAAGCTCATAATAAGTGCCCCCGCCAAAGTCCAACAGCCCGCTGTTAATGGATTTACTCTCATCCTTGACGTAATAGGTATTGTCGATGAGCTCCTTGCTTGCATTGTCATAATACCCTGCAAAGCCGCCGGCATAAGCGCCGTTGTCCCCGGCAACCTGGCCGCCGGAATAGCTGCCGCCCACCGTTCCCGTGGTCATCCGGCCAACCAGACCGCCGCTGTAGGAGCCTGCCCCATGTGCCGTCACATTCTTGGCCGCATAGGAATTGGCTACCGAGCCGCCATGGTCGCCCACCAAACCGCCGGTGAAGGTATAAGCACCATTGGAGGTAACGACTGCGGAGGTGAAGCTGTTTCTGATTTCGCCTGTGTTTTTACCGATCAAACCGCCCAGCGCCGCATAATTGGTGCTGGTTCCGACCGCATTGCCTGTAAGATCCGTTTCCGTATAGGACGCAATTACGCTGCCCGTATTCAAACCTGCAAGTCCGCCGGTGACGGTGGATTCTCCGCTGGCTGTTACGTTTGAATTGGAGTACGAGTAGTACACCGTGCCGGAGTTTTTGCCGATCAGCCCCCCTACAGTCCCGTTATTGCCGTCCGACACAACCGGAAGCTTCTCGGCAATGCTGTTGTTGGCAACAATCGTACGGTTGTCGCCGACCAGTCCGCCCGTGGCGGCATTCGGCGCATGTACCGTAACACTGCCGGTGTATCGGCTGCTTCCGATGGAGCTTACAGCCGAAGCGATGTCCACTTCGGAATCTTCATCAGTCCGCGCATCGTTGATGCCGATCAGACCGCCGGTTGTGGAGGAAGCCGCGGCAGTAGCCAGATCAATAGTCAGGTTTTCCAGATAATTGCCCCTGATGACCTGGGCATGTCCGTCTTCTCCATAACCTGCCAAACCGCGGTTATAACCGGCCAGGCCGCCAACAGTGGCTTGGGGCCCCTTAACAGTCAGCTTCACCAACTGGCCGTACAGGTTGTTCAGACTGCCCTCCGTCAGATGGCCTGCGACGCCGCCTGCAATCAGGTTTGCGGCAGTATCCGCGCCGGTAATAAGCAGATTTTCCACATTCGTTTGGGTGGAATCCCCGGTAATCGCACTGTTATGCGCTTTACCGGCCACACCGCCCGCCTTGCTGTCTGCGCCGTAAAGGGTGAACACGGCATATTCGGGCAGCATGCCCCTAAGAGCGGAGTCGGTAATATTGGCTCCGGCAATTTCACCCGCCAAACCGCCAACCATCGTATTTGCGCCCTTGGTGGTGATAATCGGGCTTTCGGCAATTACGTTGGTCAACGGCGAGGCATTGCTAAAGCCGATGATGCCGCCGATACGGGCGCCGCTTGCCGTTGCCCCTGCATTCACTGCAAGCCCCGCTGTATTGCCGGCCGTTCCATCGCCGTTAACGGAGGCATTCTCCATTACCCCGGCCACGCCGCCTGCGGAAGCTCCCGCTCCTTGCAGAGTCAGCGCAAGCTCCGTTTCACCCGCATAAACTTGAGGACGGATAACGGCAGCGTCGGTAAATCCGACCAGGCCGCCCACTTGGTTATCCGCACCGCCGGAAACAACCGCGATCCCGGTGGCTGCCAGATCCGTCAATACTCCGCTATTGGAGCCCACAATACCGCCCAAAGCGGAACGGTTGCCTTGTGCCTGGATGGAAATTCCGGACACTTCCTGCAAACGGCCTCCGGCCAGCGAAGCTTCATTGCGGCCAATGACCCCGCCCACGGCGTTGTCATCACCGGCCGCATTGACCGTAATGTGATGGACGGTTACCGGCGCTTCCTCAGTGCCTGCCATAACCTGAGCCGTTGCCACACCGGCCAGACCACCCAGCTTGGCTTGGGCTGCCGCAGCGCTGGACTCCAGGCTGATGCCTGCGGCAGTGAGCGACTCGAGACGAAGGTTTCCGCCGTTCTTGCCGATCACGCCACCTGCAGCTACTTCAGCGGCTTCCACTGTGATGCTCACATTATCGGAAGCAGCTTCCGGAGCTGCATCCCCTACGGAAGAAGCCGCGATGCGGCCTTGGGCCACACCGGCGATACCGCCTGCTGCGCCGCCAACGCCGGTGGCTTCAATTTGGGTGTAGCGGACCGTGGCCTGGGTGATTTCCCCATTGGCATAACCGGCCACACCGCCCACTTGCCCGCCGGAGTGAAGGAGGGCCGGAGTGGAGGCGGAACCGCCCACTGTCACATTGCTGACTGTGGCGCCGCTTAGATAACCGGCGATGCCGCCGGTGTATACTTCATGCGTCTCATCCGCAGACGCAGTGGATGTTGCTTGAATGGAGGAGGCAAAGGCTTCTCCCGCAACTGCAGGATCGGCTCCTGACACCATCCCGAAATAACCGCCGGTGTACAAACGCTGTGCGCCTGTTACTGCAATGACGCCGCTGCTTGCTACATTGTTGGCTGCCTTTGTATAAGACCTGTTGGCAATAATGCCGCCGGTATACACATCGGATGCCGTACCGCCGACCGTGATGCTGCCAGTGTTGCTGTAAGCGGCAGCGGCGCTGCTTTTCAGTGTCAGGCTATTGGCCGCATAACCGGCCAAACCGCCTGTATACACGTGGTCCCCGGAAGCGTCAACCCGAACCGTTTCCTGATTAGCCGCCGCACTTTCGAAGGTTAGAGCCGCGCCGGCCTTACCGATCAAACCTCCGGTATAAAGCTCCGACACACCGCTGACCGTTACAGGCACATTCCCTAAGAAAGCTTGCTTCCATACTAAATTGCCGGCGACACTGCCGGCAATGCCGCCGGTGTACGCGCGTACGCCGCCGCGGTGAACAATCTCACCGGATTGCATAAGATTGGCGTGGGAAACTGTTTCCTGCGGGATCTCCATGGAACCGATCAAGCCGCCAGCATAAGTATCCGTAGCGGAAATGCCGGCATCAAGCTGAATCCTGCCCGAGTTGGAGGTCTGGGCCGAAAATTCCACAGCCGCTGCCGGACCTGCTCTGCCCACAATGCCGCCCAAGGCGCCGCTGCCGGAATTTTGCACCGTCAATTGGCCGCTGTTGCGGATAAAGGTATCCTCATCATCCATATCCAGCTTAGCCTGGGCAAAGCCGATAATGCCGCCGGCGTCGGACCGGTACACGCTTCCAGTCACACTTACCGGACCGCTGTTCTGGTTTTTCTTCAGCGCCAGTTCGCCGTTGGAGGCCCCGGCAATGCCGCCGGTCACGACTTCTCCAAAGCCGCTTACCGTGATATCGCCTTGGTTATTCACATTGGACATAAGCCCCGAGGCGCTGCCTGCAATGCCCCCTGCATGAACACTTCTGTCCGGGGAACCGGACGCCTGAATGTCCACACTGCTGACAACGTCAAGAATGGTGCTTTTCTGATCCATATATCCTGCCACTGACCCGACATATACGTCGCCGGAGCCGTGAACCTCTATATTGCCCGCCAAGGTAAACCGGCCTACGGTGGCCCCGTGCATATAGCCGACCAAACCGACATAATCGCCGCCTTTTACCGTAAGCCCGGTTACAGCCGGATTCAATCCGCTCTTCCCTATCAGGATGCCGCGGAACGGATGCTCCGGGGTGCCGATTGGGCGCCACTCATGCTCCGACAAGTTCAGGTCCTTTATAATCTCAAGCGTTTTGCCGCTGAAATCGATGCCGCCGTAAACCAGCTCGGAAACACCGGCCAGCTTTTCGGGCGTATCTACCGTAAATGTCACATAGTCCGCGTTATACCATGCGGTATCAGCAAAGTCTGACCAACTGCCTGCCGCCGCCTTTGCCCCCAAACCTGCGGGGACAAAGGTGACGAGCAGCAGAAGGCAAGAGACAAGCTTGATCCACTTTTGTCTGAAAAGCATAAAGCACCTTCCTGCTCTCATAGTCGGATTGTTCTCCAATCTTACAGCTTGGTTACTGGCAGCTTCTGATTAAGCCGGGCAGCGATTGCCGCGGCTTGGGCCCGGGTAAGCGCTCCGTCGGGAAGCAGGGCCTGATCCTGGCCGTCGATAATTCCCTCGCGGATACAGAGGGCAACGGCCTCTCTGGCCCATTCCGGAATCAATGCCCCATCCGTAAACTCACCCAGGATGGTGTCAGCTTGAGCCGCATCTACTGCTATGTTGCCTCCCAGCAGCTTCAGCGCCCGTCCTGCCATAACCATAGCCTCCAACCGGGACAGCTCGCCCTGCGGCCGGAAGGTTCCGTCCTCGAAGCCGTTCACCAGACCGCTTTCGGAAGCGATGGCCACACTGCGGTTAAACCAGTCATCTGCAGCCACATCGGCAAAGCTTGCCGTTGCCTGTTGGCTCATCAGCCCCAGCACACGAAGCAGCACAGTGGGATATTCCGCGCGGGTAATCCGGCTGTCCGGAGCGAATTCATCCGCTCCGCGGCCCAGCATGAACAACTTGCCGCTGGCGGCTGCAATCACATCCTTGGCCCAGCTGTCCGCAGCCACGTCAGCAAAGGAAGGTTTGCTCTTGATGAAGGCAATGCTGCCGTCATCGGTCAGAGTCAGATTGATATATGCTTTATTGTTGGCGATATCCAATGCCCAGGGAACGGTTGTCCAGTTGCCGTTTTTGCTTCTCAGCACCACCCCTGTAATGTCACTGGCGGCAATGCTGTCGGGAATAGCCACTCTGGCGGCAACGGAACGTCCGCTGTAGATCCCCGGCGTACCGATTTCGAAGGTAACCCCTTCGCCGTCTCCCAGCAGCTCTGCCTGGAGGGATTGAGCAACCTTTTCCAGCTCGGCTTTTTGGGAAGCCGTGTTCTTTTCCAGCACAAGCTTCAGATCCTTGCCTGATTCGGCTGCCAGATTGGCCGGAATGGCCAGATCCGCGAAGGGCAGCGCCATCCGGAGGGTCTGTCCGTTCTTGGCGGCTTGAGCCAGCAGGCCGGAGCCGATTTCAAACTCGTAGCCGTTGACCAGCGCATTATTGCCTTCAACCAGCAGCTGCTTCGGATTGGCGGCACTGGTTCCCGCCTTGTCAATCCGGGCTGTCAAACGGTCATTGCGCAATTCGGTTTGAACCGTTTCGCCGTTGGCTTTAATATCCGCGTTCCCGGGGCCCATGGGTCCTATGCCGCCAGGAGTCGGCTGGCTCCAAATTTTTGCTTCCATCAGCGCGGAAACCGCCAAGGCTTGTTTGCCGCCTACAGCCCGTTTGGCCACACCAATCCTGTCGCCTGCTGCCGCTGCAACAACACCGTCTGCAGGGAGGACCGTCCAGCCGCTTACATCATCCTTGTACCGGGGAGCCGCCGGAATGCTGCTTGCTGCCGGATAAACCTTATACACCAGCTCCGCATCTGCCATCTCTCCGGCAGACACCACATTTACCTTGGTGACGCCAGCCTTGTTGGCAACTGTAGCCGTATACGCATTGATCTCGCTGGATACATTCACCACCGTCATACCTTGAAGAACAACGTCATCAGTAAGCTGGTAATCGGCCTTCACGATGGCTGATCCTTCAGATACCGCCTTGACTGCGCCGCTATCCGTTACGCTGGCAGCTTCCCCGGCGTAGAGGGAGTAGGTCAGCTTATCCAAATCTGCTGCCGGAACGGATACTTCCTTAAATTTGAGCTTTTGCTTCTCATCCACACCATCCGGATACCGCAGGAAGGCTTCCACCTTCTTTTCATCCTGCACGTACAGATTAGGCAGCTTCCGCAGCACCAATGCTACCGGCACCTGGTAACCGCCGTTGGTTACCTGCACGGTTGTGCCGTTGCTGTTGCCTGCACGGTCTACCGCTTCAAACACAAGCTCCAGCTTCGGCTCCGTACCGGCAACGGTAATGTCACCGGCGAACCGGCCGTCCGGGCCTACGGTCACACGCTGTCCGTTTACCCTCAATTCCGCATCGTTGCTGGTTTGCCCCGCTACACGGATTTTGCCGCCAACAGTGCGTTCGCCGGTAAGCGGAGTATCCAGGTAGAGTATGGGAGCAAGGGTATCCACGGTGAGATACAGCATGGTAATGGAGAAATCGCCGGTTTGTTGGTTGGTTGCCCGCAATTCCACCGCATACCTTCCATCTGTTGCAAAGGTGGAGAAATCCATTGCCCCTGCGCTGCCGGAGGCATTGTCCGCAAGCTGGGTTTTGCCAAGGGACTGCCCGTCGAACAGGGCCTCCACCTCCACATTTTGCTGATCGGAGCTGAGGAGAATCCGCTGCTGCTTGCCGCTGGTCAGCACATCCGCATAAGCGGCGGACGCCTCCGCCACATTGACATTATCCGAAGGCTTGATACTCAACACCGGTTTTGCGGGTACAGGCAGCAGAGTGTTTGCCGTATCCGTCCGGTTGGAAAAATGGAGATTTTCGTTCTTGTCGGCCGCTTTATCGGGTCTTACTGCAGCCGATACGCCAACCACATATTTTTGCTCCACCTGCAGCCCCTGGTAGGAGACAGTGTCCCCCTCCACAGGCTTGCCCTCCAGGCTGGAATGATCCATCTGGCTGGAACGGGAGGCCTTGGTCCAGCCGCCCAGGCGAATGCCTTCATATTTGCCGCTTTGGGCATTCCAGTACGGGGCCAATTCTTCTTCCGTGAACAGGATGGAGGCGAAGTTGTCATATTCCTTCAATGCGCCGTTTTGCTCCTGCAGCACCTCGATATTGTAGCTGTGCCCGAATCCTGCCTGCGCCGGCTTCTTGGCCGCGGGACGGAAGGAGAGGTCGAAGTAGCCGTTGCCTGCCGGCTTCACAGCCGCATCCTGCACCTCGCCGGGTGCCAGCGGGTCCACCACAGTGAACTTGCTGGCACTGGTCATCGTATTGAAGGTGTTGGAGGATTTCAGCTCCGCACGCAGATAATAGTCGCCTTGAGGCAGCAGTCCGCGGATGTCCTCGGTAGCGCCCAAAAGCGAAACCTGAGACACATCGATAACCGCGCTGCCTGCAGCTGTTGTGCCGGACAAATTGCCGCCGGCTGTGACATCCAGATCCTTGGCCACCAGAAGTCCCGCCGAACCCGGATCGGCAGCTTCTTCGCCTGCAGCGGCAGGAGGCAATACGGCGTCCTTGGTCAAATAGAGGCTAACCGTATCCCCCGGCTTGGCATTGGCTACCTTCCAGGAAGCCGTAAATGTATTCGGGTTTTGATCCGGCTTTGTCAAGCGGATTTCCTCCAGCTTGGAGACTACCGGAATATTCAAAAGTCTGGAATCCACCTGCTGGTCGGAGGACAGCTTCCATGTGCCGCCGGCTTGATTGGCCGGCACGGCAATGTAGATTTTTTTCACAACACCGTTCTGGCCGGCAATCTCCTGGGTAAAGGCATTGGCTAAGGGATCATTGGTTCTGTTCACGTCATAAACAAGCGGATAGTCCTGAGCCTTGTTATCCTTCATAACCAGATTCGGAACGGTATTGCCGTAATACTCCACCTCCAACAGGGCGTCGCCGGAAACGGAGCTCATGGGAATCTCATGCAGCCGTCCTTCATCCGACACCTTGATGCCGCCGATGCCTATGCCGAAGGAGCCGTTGTCAAGCAGATCCACGCCATTGGCAACACTGTGATACTCAATTTCGTGAGGCGCATCCTCCTTGGTTACCCAAGAGGTGGCCACCGTTTCCACTCCTTGGCCCAATATGATGAGCTTGGGGCCTGTTTCGGGGTCCTGAATCCGCAGATAAGCCAGGCCTTCCGGCAGCTTTTCGCCGGAGGTGCCGAATTCAATCCCTCCGTCAAAGTAGTAGGTTACACCCAGGGTGATAAAAAGAAGGGTGTAGCTGCCCCACATTTTGTCGTTGTTTATCCCCAAGGATACGCCGGATAACGGCATGCCGCCTACTACAGGAACATCCGAGGGAATTTGCAGCTTGGCGCTTAAGAAGCCCTCGAAATCAATCCGGTTTTTGATCAGATTCTGGCCCACAAACAGAGAGGCTTTGCCGATAATGACATCCCAGCCCAGCACGTCCACTTCCACAGATGCGCTGACAAACCAGGGTGTTGCCCATTGCGCGGCAATTTTGGCCTCGGTGATCATGGTCATCCGCTCAGAATTGGGGCTTGGGGCGTAATCCAAGGCCCCTACAATCTTGATGCCGGTTTTCTTCAGGGTCAGATCGATGCTGCCATAGAAGATGGCAGGGGGAATGCCGAAGTTGATATCCGCCCCGGCCTCAATGGTCAGCGGAACGTCGCCCTCTCCCGCAATCGTATCCGCCAGCTCGCGGATGGCGCCGCGAATGCCTTGCAGATAGGTAGCGCCGGCGATCATTATCCCCGGATCGCCCAACTCCGCCTCGAAGCCAATAACATCCGGCAGAATCCGCTTGTCCGGCACCTGCTTGAAGGCTAACTCCACTCCTACGCCGAAGTTGGCCAGCTCAGCCTTGAATTTAAGGCCGTAGGTATTGGAGACGTCCTCCACCTCCTGCACATAGTGGACGATGGTAATTTCACCGGAAGGCAGCTTTGGATCATCCTTGCCTTTTTTGCTGGAGCCGATCAGGCCGATGCCCTCATTCAGATCGAATTTCAAACTGGCGTCGATCCCCACAAAGCCTTTATCATTGAAAACAACATTATTGATTTCCGATTCAACGATCTTAAGGTTGATGCTGCCGCCAAAGGAAATGCCGCCCGGACGCAGAATAAAATCATGGAATTTCATGCCAAACCCGCTGATGGAGAAGCTGGGAGCGGCAAACAGGCTGTGCCGGTTGAAATATACGTCCTCAATGACCAATTGGCGCAAAGGATTCAGCCGGTCAGACAATCCGCCGGTAGCCCATTCCAAGGAACCGTTGAGGGAGTCATCCTCTCCGCCTTTTTCCTTTTTGTCTTTATCCTTGTCCTGGTCCTCATCCTCATCCTCATCCTCATCTTCGTCTTCCTCGTCATCGTCGTCCTCATCATCCGATTGCGACAATGATTTGCTGAAGCCGTTATAGAAGTCGAGGGTCCATTCCCCGCTATGGAAAATAAAGCCGCTGTTGGCTACGGAGAGTGTACCGTCGCCCTTAACAGCCAAGGTGCGGAAGAAGGGAGAATCGCCTGCTCCCGAAATCGAGCTTAAGCCCAGCACATCCAGCTGCCCTTGGGCAAAAACCATATCCTTCCCGCGGTAGGCGACAGCATTGTTGATGATGGCGGGTTCGCTGGTGGTATCCACCACATACTGCGTATCCTTGCCGCTGCCGATCCGGTTGATCATGCCGCGGATTTCAACCAAAACCTCGTCTCCGCTTTCCTCCTCCTCATCACTGCCGACTCCTGTTTCCTCTTCGGCAAGCTCTTCCTTGAAGGCCTCCAGCTCCTCCTCGCTTTCAAAGGCTTCCAGCCGGTAAGCCGGGATCTCCTCCGGTTTCAGCAGATACTCTCCGCTAAACTCCGGATCAAGCGCTTTGCCTGCCAGCACCATTTTGTTCATAGCGCCAGCGAAGGCATTTTTCATCATTTCCAGATCAACTTTAGAAGGCAGCTTCTCTCCGGGGAAAGCCTGCTCATAAGGCTCCTTCATATCTTTATAGTCTTCCGTCAAATCAAAGGTTGACTTGACTACTGCCAGAATGTTGGCTTTTTTCACACGGGACGATTCATCTTCGCTGACTACGAAGCGCTGAACAGTGGTCAAATCATACAACCCCGCCGTATCGGCGGTATCCTTGTAGTCCACTTCCACCTGATACTCGCCCAAGGGCAGTGTCGGGCCCAGATCCTTCAGTTCCTTGCCGTCTTTATCCTTCATCACATCGCCGTTGGCGTCCACAAGATCGCCTGTGCGGTAGGTAATCCGCATATCCCCCAGCATTCCGTCGTTGGCGGGTTGAAGAATAACGGATTCCTGTACCGGTACCTTGTAACGGTTGCCGGTGGCGATTTCCCTCAAATACACGTCAAAGTTAGGCTCGGATGTTGCGTTGCCAGGGTTATAAGCCTCCACGTTGGACAAATTCAGCGTGATATATTTGACATCCGTGGTATAGGCCTCTTCCGGCAGCATGGAGTATACAAAGGTCTGCGCCGCAACCCCTACCGGAGGAAGAAAGACAAAATTGGCTTTGCTGGATTTGTACTGGGCTTTGACGGATTCGTCCTCTACGCCCTGCAGCTGCTTTTCCGTTTCCGGACTGGTAACGGACAGCATATATTCCGGAGTTGTCGGCCAGGGACGTCCCTTGGCTATTACTTTAAAGGAAGCCGTTACGGTTTCACCCGGCTTGAATTTGGGCTGAATGCCCAGCTCTGCCTCCTCCGGTGTAGCCTCCTTGTTAAAAATAGCGCTTTGAGTGTTGCCCGCCAGCGTCTTGGCCTTGCCGTCAGCGCCTCTGACGATCTGCCCCTTATCATCCAGCTCGACGAATTTCAGCGCATTGTCCAGCTGCAGGCTGACGCGGATGCTGGATTGCTCCATATCGTAGGACGCCAGGTTTTCCACCTCGGCCGTAATATCGAAAATCCCCTCATTCTCATAGCCGCTGCTGTCCTCCAATGTGGCCAATTGGTTCACCGGATCAATATAACGGATGGAGAACACCTTGTCCGGCTGAATAATTTCGCCCAGACCGTAGACCGTCTCGAAGCTGCGGGCCGTTCCCGACGGAATCCGGTCCGGGTTCCAGTAAAGAGCCACTGCAGAATCCGCCGAACCATAATCATTGGTATCAGTGGTGAAATCCAGATTGGGGTTTACCTCATAATCCCATTTGGTATTGGCCATTTTGGCCCAGTGGCCAACTACCATTTCATCCACAATGTTAATGTCATTCTCCGAGAAATTGTTAAAGCCGTAGGCCATTACATTGGTAGCCAACGGATTGGAGCTGTCGTATTTGTCCTTCATTACCCAATATCCCGGCAGGGTGTGCAGCGGCTTTTCCTCCTCGGAAATAGTGGAGGGAAGCTTATCTGCGTCCATCAGCCTGCGCTCCACCTGCAGCGGCACCTTATAAGCTGTGCCTACCTGGAAGGCCGGACCGTCATTGCTGCCCAACATGGTATCCAGCAAGATCCGGGAGCCTACCTGCACGTCTGCCTGGGTAGGGTTGTTGACAATGTAGCCGACATTCACGTTGCCGGCATTCATCTTGTCGGAGGTATTGATGTAGAGCTTAAGAATCTGTGTAATTTGGACCCCCTTAATGCTCCAGGTGGTCTCAATCTGCTTGGTTCCGTCCGTATTCTCCACAATCCGCGGGGTGGAAATTTCCGAGAAGAACTCCGCTCCGAATTTATAAGGGTTGCCGAAAATATAGTCGGTTCCGTCAATCCGGAAGGTGGTAAAGGAAGTTTCGGGATCATCTCCCTGGAACATCATGTTCACGTTCTGGTCATTCTTGCGGACGGGCTGGCCGTCCACGGTCCGAATGGCGAAACGGCCCGTATGATTATTAACCGTCACCTTGATGAAGCTGTTGCTTAATACTGTCACGTCTTTTTTGCCCATTTCATTGGCAAAGGCCGAGACCGGAAGCCCCAAGGCCAGAATTACAGCTAGCAGGATTACAATTGTCTGTTTAAATCCTCTCATCCGCATTTGACTCCTTTATTCCAGGGTTGTCCGGCGAAGCGGCGTTGACCGCACCGCCGGACAAACTTCCGGGATTCACTTAATCTGCTTTGCCTACAAAGAAGGAAGCGAACTCCCTTTCTCTCTCTTGCGTTCTGACAATAATGGTATACCAGCCTGTTTTGGGGAAGGTAACCTGGAATTGTTTGGCCGTCAGCGCTTCATAGGATATTTCCTCGGCAATATATTTCATTTGCCCTTCCCGGTACAGTCCCGAATGATACAGGATGGTGAAGGTGGCCCGTTCATTGGTTGCCTTTTCTCCCTCAACCGTCATTTCATCGTAGCCCTGTACGCGGAAGGTAATTTTGTTGGTATCAAACAGCAAGGACTCTTCCAGGCTGGAGGACAATACTTCCCCATTGCCGGTGATCAACAGCCCCGTATCCGGCATCACGACTACCGATTGCGTGACAGCCGAGCTATTGCCCACTTCATCCGTTACTGTATAGGTGACGGTTTGCTTGCCTGTTTTGGTCAAATCCAGATCACTGATGGATACCGCAAGGTTGCCCGCATCCGACAGGTTGTCGGAAACCGTATAACCGCCCAAATCCGTGTAAGGATTGAAGCCTGCCTGATTCCGGATCACGGAGGTTACGGGACGGTTCAGCTTGAGCTCAGGGGCCGTATTATCCAGACCCGCTACTTCAATTTGGGAAATGACCATATGCCCCAGAAGATCGGCCAGTGCAATTCTTGTCCGCCCGTTGGTGCTGTATACGGCTGAGTGGGCGTAACTGCCGTCGGACCCGCTTATCTGGTTGAGGTAGTTTCCTTGTTCGTCAATAGAAGGTGCCGTTCCCAAGAAGATTTTGTTGGGGGCATTAACCTGCCCGCTCAAGGTGACCCTCACATTGCCCTTGGCATAGGTTTTGCCGCCGATAGTCACTATTTTCTCCGCAGGCAGCGGTTGTCCGTTCTCATCCACATACTCGTAAACGATCTGCGGCGCCGCAAATGCGGGAGCAATATAGGCAATGTCTTCTTCCAGAACAGCCGTATTGCCCATGTGGTCGCGTACAGTAAATTCCGCCTTGCCGTTCTCCAGCATGGTAACCGGGGTTTGGCCTTGAATGACAGTGAAATCCTTGGCATTGACAGCGGTCTTGGCCACACTCACCACAACGCCCTCCGCCAAAATCACATTGCCTTGGCTGTCAGTGATGGTCTTAAAGGTTTTTGACCCGTTGGTTCCGTACGTATACGACTTCGCGACGCGTACGGAGGGAGGTGTTTTATCAATGTTGCCGACCGTTGCTGTCGCTGTGCTCTTGTTGCCCGCTTCATCCTCAAATTCAAAGGTGAATGTGCCGTTTTCCGTAAAGACGCGCCGCCTGCTTCCGTCATTGTTCAGCACCCGCACCGGCTCGGCGGTTTGCAGTTCAGCCGTTACATTGGAGGAGGTAGGCCCGGTAATGTTGTAGGCAACCGTTCCTTCAGGAGCCGTATCGTCAATGTTTTTCACTACCGCCAAAAGCCTGGCCTTGCGGTCCGGAGCAGTAAGGTCGGTCATGTCGAAGGTGTATACCCCGTTCTGCGGGATATTGTAGGTATTGCCTCTGGCATGAACCGGGGCCGCCGGATTGTCTGCAGCGGAAGGTGTCACCTTCACCCCGGCGGGAACCGAAATGGTTAATGCTACATCTCCGCTGCCCACTGATTTTAAGGTACTGTACGAGGCGATGCCGTAGAGCGGATTTGCCTCCGGGTTGAATCCCCTGGTGTCCACATCCGCCGGACTGCTTTCTCCTCCATAGGGGGAACGGAATTTCACCTTCAGCTGCAGTTGGGACGGTGTTTTTTCGTCAACGGTCGTACGAACGAAGTTGGTATACGGCATCCAGGCGGTCCATGTGGCGCCGTTATCCTTGGACACGGCATATTCATAGCCGTCCTTGGTGGAATTCTGCAGCTCCAGTTGGAGCACCGCTTTGTATCCATCGGTTTCATTGCCTTCAAAGGCAATCAGGTCGGATTGGAGAACCTGTACGGGACGGTCATCCTCCCGCGACAGCCGGAAGGCTCCCGTATGGGTAACGGCACTGTTGCCTGCCCCATCTGTGGCCAAGACATATAAGATGAAGTCCGCAGCCTCTCCAACGGCCAGTCCGGAGTTATCCAGCGCTGCCCTGCCGTCTCCCGGAAGAGCCTGCCATCCCGCCGATGCCTCACCGGGGGCAGGGACAGCTTCCCGGACCCATTGGTATTTCACTGTTTTGCCATCCGGCCGGTACGGCTCGGTTGCCGTCACAATGACGGTGTGACCCGGTTTTGCGTAGCCGACACCGTTGATGCTGAAGGTGACGGCAGGCGCGGCATCATCAAACTTGTACAGCTGGTTGAAATAATAGGCTTGCGCATCCAATTCCTTGACACGGACATGCAGATATTGGTCGCCGTTCAGCGCAGTGTCCGCCGGAATCCAGACCTTGGATTCATAGACCGCCGAGGTTACAGTGCTTGCCGCATAAACAGAGGCGGTAACGGAAGGCGCCGCTGTGCTGTCCGCTGCCAAGCCGCCTGCTGCAGGGCTATTCCCGACCACTACGCTGGTAGTCGGCTTAAATTGACTGTCCGCCGGGCGCGCCACGGAGTTGCTATATGCGTAAGAGATATCTTCAACCGAAATCCCATTAATGGAAAACTCCACGTCATGGCTCTTCACATAATTTTCCGATTTTGAGGAGTAGGAAACCTCCATCCTTTTGGATGAGTTGACCCTTGCAACCTTCGTCGTTTGTACCGCCGTTGTATTTCCGGCATGATCCGCACCCTGCAGGTACAATACATAGTTGCCGTCTTCAAAAACATGGCCTTGTGTGGAAACGATGTAATCAGCCGGAACAGTAGTCCAGGCAATGGGGCTTGGCGCTTCATTTTCCTTCACCCACTGATACTGCACATTGGCCGCATCAATTCCGCTATGATCGTCGGTTGCTTTTACCTGTGCTTTTACCTCGGCAGTGTCTTGGCCGATATCGATGGTTGCTGAAAGCTCTGGGGCTTTATTGTCCAGCAGCAGCGTCGCCTTGTTATAAATCCAGTTGGAATCATCGTGTTTGAAATCCTCCGGTGTCCATATGGATAGATTTCCGTACTCGGCAACCGTTTTTAGAGCCTCACTCTTGGCGTAAAATTCTGCGTCAGCCTCAGAAGCCCCGGGATGACTGGCAAAATATTCATTCTTCCATGCGTTGTACATGTCGGGATGTTCACTTGCAAAGTCTTTATTCTTGTTGTATTGCATCAGTTCCCTGGCCGTATCCCAAGTCATATCTGCTGTCCAGGTGTGCAGGTACCAGGGGCCGCTGGCTTCAGAAGCGTAAGCCTCCGCAGGAGGAGAAAGCAGATTGGTTTTGTTGTTGGCTACCATAAAGTTCAAATCTGCTAATTTCCCTGGATACAGGCCGTCGCTTGGTTGCAATCCTTTCAGGGAATACCGCTTGACTGCGGCATAGTTATCCCCTTCTTTGTCTGCCAGCGGATTGTCGGGTTTTTGGCTCCAGTAATAATACACTAATCCGACTCCCGGGGAATTCTCTCCGATCGGTCCCGTCATATTCAGCGGGCGGTAGATACCACGGCTTGGGCGTACAACTCCAGGCTCATCCGGATCAAGAGGGGGAGCCGTAACCGAAGGATCATTGGCATCAATGGTGATTTTCCCCCGTTTGCCATATACCGCGTCAGTTGCGCCTTCGCTGTCATAGTAGTAGCTGAATTCCGGGTCCTTGTTATCGATGGACAGCTTTGCCCAGTCAATCTTGGTGTCGGCTATCCGCTGGGAGGGATCTGTGGGCGCAGGCTCCGATGATTTGCTGGTGTTGGCGGCGTCCATCAGCAGGTTGCCGGCATAATCCTGGATTACGCCTTTATCGTAATAGCCTTGCGCTGCCCTGCTCTCATGGGTAAGGGCGATAACCTTTAACAATGCTACATCTATATCAGCATCTGTTACTTCTGCCTTAAACGTCCAGGTAGGAGTGTTCGAGCCATCCTCGTATTTAGCCTTCATGCCATTATTGAAATGAAGAATTAAATCGGACAGGTTCAGTCCTTCTTTAATAATGACATCCTCCGTAAGCTGTACCTTAAAGTAGATCTCGTCGCCGCCGTTTAAGGTACTGCCCGTAAGGATATCAGGCTGAATGCCGTTTGCCACAAAAGAGTATTTGGGCGGCACCGCATCGACAATAACCCGGTAGCCGTCATTACCGGATATGGCGTTATCCGGATCAACGGTTTCATCGAAGGGATTGACAGTTTTGCCGCTTAAAAAGGAGGAACCGGCAACACTGGATGCTTGACCAAATTTGGTTATTTTAAGGGGGTTGCCTGCCGGGTCATGAAAATCGGCATCAATGATTTTCTCCCTAAGCGCCTTTTCGTTCAGCCCTCCTGTTAATGGAAGTTCCGTCAGTTCCCCGCCGTTCTTAATTGGCAAATTGCCCGAATGATGAAGGGGTGTAGGGGAATAGGAGTAAGCCAGCTTATCTGTGAACTGGCTCCAATTGGTTGAAGCAGGAAGCCTCATCCCTTGATTCTGTCCGGCTCCGGGCAAGCCTGTTCCCGCCGGGTTGGTAAATAAATAATGAAGATTCAAGTCAGCGGCTTCGCCTGGTGAGCTGGGCTTGACCAGTTCACTGAAGGGATAGGTAAGGGTCATCTGCTCTCCTGCCTTCAGGAACAGCTCCTTCTCGCCAATTTTCGTATTGTTCCGCTCCGTACCTGTAGAGATGAATTGATACTCCTGCAATTCCGGGTCGTGAATGTCTCGAAAATACAGATGTACTCCATCGATAGCGGCGGTTCCATCACGTTCTAATGTAATGGTAATCACATCATTGGGATCAAGTGCCTGCCAGCCCGTATCAACATTATCATTGCGGTCGGGATGGCTTCCTCCATGCTCCTCCCTGTATTTATAGTAGTTCGATCTGTCCGTTTTGATCTCCATGCTGACGAAGTCATCGTCAGATTCCCACATCGTGTTGATAAAGAAGCGGAACTCTCCTTGTCCACTGGCAGCAAGCTCCCGCAGACCCGGTACTTCGGCTACATGGATGGAGCCCTTAAAATCCATTGCAGATTGTGTACCCCTAAGGTACTCTCCGCCATACTCAATGTATACGCCCGGAAACCCTGCTCCGGCATACTGCCGGGGAAACCACATCCAAGCCTCAAAGTCCATACTACCCTCGCTATCTATTTTAGGAACTGCGGGGTTTTGACTAATGGTGCTTTTGTTATATACCTTGGTCTGATTAATAAACACATCCTCATACTGCCCTGTCGCCGCCTTCACTTCCTTGGTTCCTGCAGGCGCAAACATGGCCGGCAGCAGGCTGGCGGCAAGGATGATTGACGTCCACTTTTTTAACCTTTTCAGCATTATGTATCCTCCCAAAGCAACCTTATAGGTCGCGGCGTAAAACCCCATTCTAGGGGGATGTAAGCCGCCATCATTGAAACACGTAGTTTAGATATGTACAAGCTATCTCATGGATTGGTATATTGTTCTTGGGGTGAAAAAATGTCCAGAACAGTAGATAGCAATAACAATGTGCTGTTCGACTGCAAAAGGAGCGTTAACCATGCTGATTTCATACAAATATCGGCTGTATCCGAATCGGGAACAGCGCAAAACGATTGACTTCACTACAGAACGCTGCCGACTGCTGTACAATCGCTTGCTTGACGAGCGTATTCACGCTTACCGAGAGGAGGGCAAGAGCCTCACCTATTACGATCAGGCAAACACGTTTAGCGAACGTAAAGCGGCGATTCCAGCCCTTAAGCAAGTACACTCCCAACTCTTGCAAGACGTTGCCAAACGCATAGACAAGGCGTTTCAGGCTTTCTTCCGCCGCGTTAAGGCAGGAGAGAAGCCTGGGTTTCCTCGCTTTAAGCCTGCCACGCAGTACAATAGCTTTACCTATCCGCAAGGTGGCTACAAGCTGGAACTGAACAAGCTTACGCTGTCCAAGATTGGAGATGTTAAGATAAAGTTGCACCGACCTGTAGAAGGGAAGATCAAGACTTGTACGATCATCCAGAAGAACGGCAACTATTACGCTTGCCTGTCAGCGGAAGTCGAACCGAAACAGCTTCCACAGTGTACGGATGCTGTTGGCGTTGATCTGGGTGTGAAGATGCTTGCCGTTACATCTGACGGTGAATATTTCGAGTCGCCTGCCTATCTGCGCAAGTCGGAAAAGCGTCTTAAACGTTTGCAGCGTTCCGTCAGTCGCAAGAAGAAAGGCGGGAATCGCCGGAAGAAGGCTATACGTGTTCTTGCCCGGCTGCATGAACATGTCGCCAACCAGCGCAAGGATTATGCTCATAAAGTCAGCCGCCAGTTCGTCAATCGATACGGGTTGATCGCGTTCGAGGATTTGAACGTTCTCGGTATGGTTAAGAATCATCACCTGGCAAAGAGCATCATCGACAGCGGTTGGAGTCAACTTGTCGCCTTCACCTCCTACAAGGCTGAGAGCGCCGGTAGAGTTGTGAAACAGGTAGACCCTCGCCATACGTCTCAACTATGCTCGAATTGCGGTCAAATCGTTAATAAGCAGCTTAAGGATCGGGAACATCACTGTCCATATTGCGGATTCGTGGCCGACAGAGACGAAAACGCGGCTGTGAACATCCTGAAACGAGCAACGGCATAAAAACGTTCGGCTCGGATGGAGCCTTCGGGGAGAGCGCCGCATGAGCGGACTCGTTGAACCGAGAAACCCCTAGCTTTAGCTACGGGGAGTCATCACGTGGATAGTTTCTTTCACTTTGCAGCTGCCGCCGCATCCTGGGCGCTCACGGCCAAATGAATGCCGCTCATGGTGCGCAGCGACCCGGACAGAATGCCGGCCGCATAACCATGCTCATCCATTAACGGACCGCCGGACATGCCGTTGACCAGTTCGGCTGAAACCAGCACCCGGTCCCTTCCGTTGATGGCGGCCCGTGGCGCATTCACAATCCCTTCCGTGATCATCTTCGTCCCTTTCATAGGAAACCCGATGGCAAAAACCTTCTCGCCATGCTTCATCTGACCGGTGCGCAACGGAATAAACGAATATGTCCGCTGTACTCCGGCGTTGTCCGCCGGCTGCTCCAGCTTCAATACCGCCGTATCGGCAGCTTCGTTCCTGGCCGTTACCAGGCCTGTGACTGTAGACAGGTCATTCATCACACATTCCACCTGCTCCGCTTCCTCCACCACATGGTACGCAGTCAGTGCTGTACCGTCCGGGCGGATCAGAAACCCGGTGCCCACATCCTTCAGCGTACCGTCCTCCCGAAGCACCCTTACATAAAAAACAGCCTCCTCCACATGAGAATAAAGCTCCTCCGCATTATACCGGGGAGGGGAATCCGCTTGGGACACGGAAAACCCGTTGATCGCCAGCAACAGGGCCATTAGTATTACAAACAGCAGCCCGCCCTTTCGCCACACTTCGTCACCACTCTCCGTTCTGCGACTTTTGTCGCAATGAATAGATATAATTATAGAGTAGCCTTCTCTCAAAATTCTCTCAAAAGTCGGATGCCGGCCAGGCTGCTAGTTCCCGCGGCTCACCTCCGAATTCGCGGAAATATCAAAGAAAACGGCTACAAAATGCCAAAAACACCTTGCCGCACTGGGCCGCAAGGTGTTTTTTTATTTTTAATTTTTTTGGCGGGACTGGGGAACTTTCAACATTTCCATGTACAGCTTGGCTCTTCTGCTGATCTCCAGAGGAACCTCCATTCCCATCTCTTTGCGGTACTGAGCTTCGAACAGGGTATAGTGCCGGGCGATCCGCTCCCGCTTGCCCGCGGCGGCGTATACCTCCAGCAGGAGAAGATTCAACTCCTCCTCCAGGGGATAATGGGAGAGGCAGGCCAGCAGCCGCTGCTCCGCCCTGCCCCAGTCCCCTTCCGCCAGATACCCCTCCGCCAGACGGCAGGCGATGGTCCTGTACTGCTTGCCGCAGCTTTCCTCCAGCTGGACTTTCCACACATAATCCTTCTGGGTCAATAACGGCCCGCCATAAAGCGCAAACAACGCCTCCAGCCGCTCCTGTCCGGACAGCTCTGTCTTCCCGTGCCCCGGCATGCTTTGCAGAAACTCCAACAGGTCGTAGTCCGTATCCAAAGTTTTCAACAAATAGCCGTCTCCCGTTTTCATTACATCCATCCCGATGTCCTGCTCTTTAATCAGTTTTTTCAGCCGGTACACGGTGTTGTGCAGATTATGGACAGCCCGCTCCTCATCCATCTCCGGCCACAGGAGATCCACCAGCTTCCACTTGCTGATGTCCTGATTGGGCCAGCAAAGCAGATAAGCGAACAGCTCCTCCGTTTTGCGGGTGGGCCACCGGACCAGATCGCCCCTGGCATCCCGCACCTCAAAGCTGCCGAAGCAATGGATGGCGGCCTTCCGAACAGGCTCCGGAGGCAGCATTGCCGCGCTCCCCGCAGGGCCTGTCTCCTTCAGCAGGCGGGTGGTAATCCGGTCGATGGCGCCGGCCATCACCGGCTTCAATATATAGTCGAAGGCGAACACCCGGAATGCTTCCAGGGCGTATTCCTTGTAAGCTGTAGTGAAGACAATGCGCGTCCCCTCGCAGCATTCGTTCAGCCTCTGGGCCAGCTCAAGACCGGACAGCTTGGGCATCTCCACATCCAGGAACGCAATATCCGGCTGAAGCTCCGGCAGCTTTTCCAATGCTTCCAGCGGGTTGCTGAAGGCGCCGATAATCCGGCAGTGGGGGCTTCGTCCCACAACGACCTTCATCAGCTCCAGAATCGGTTTTTCATCTTCCACGATTACTACTCGGAACATTCCTCTCTCCCCCTTTCCCCGCTGCCAAGCCGTCGGCAGCCCGCGGCAGCCGCATCACAACCTTCGTTCCCCGTCCCAGCTCCGAAGCCACCTGCAGGGCAGCGCCGGGGATGGCTTCCAACCGGCGCCGGATATTGAGAATGCCGATCCCTATGCCTTCCCCAGGTCTGCCGGCACCCGTAATCCGCCTCAGCGCCTCCTCCGGGATGCCTGCGCCGTTATCCTCTACAGTGATCAGGATTCCCTTCGCTTCCCTCTCCACAATCAAATTCACCGTCCCCTGGCCGTCCTGATCGAAGAAGCCGTGCCGGATGGCATTTTCCACAAACGGTTGAATGCAGAGGGAGGGAATGGGAAATTCTTCGAGCCCATTTTCCACATGGCTGACAAACTCGAACCGGTCATCGAAACGGGCACGCTCAATATCCACATACGCTTCGATCAGCTCCAGCTCACGGCTTAACGGCACCAGCAGCTCATGGCTGTCCACATCCAGAATGTAGCGGAGATATTGGCTGAGCCGCGAAAGCAAGTACGCCGCCTTTTCCCCGTCGGTATAACAGAAGGAGATGACACTGCTTAGCGCGTTATACAAAAAATGCGGCTTAATTTGCGCTTGGTGGAAGGCCAGCTCATTGCGGATCGCTTCCTGGAAGGAGGATTTCATCGCCAGCAGGTTCTGAATCCGGGCCAGCATGGTTTCCCCTTCAAAAGGCTTGGTTACATAGTCGTTGGCGCCTGCGGCGAAGCCCAGGACGATATCCTGGGAGCGGTCCTTGGCTGTGGCGAACAGAATAGGCAGCGAAAGAATCGAATACTGCTCTCTCAGCATCCGGCACAGCTCGATGCCGGACATCTCGGGCATCATCACGTCCAGGATGATCAGGTCAATATTCGGATACCGGGCTATTTGCGCCAGGGCCTCCTTGGCGGACAAGGCCGACAGCAGATTATAGGGATGGCGGCGCAAAATATTCAGCAGCGTATAGATATTGGACGGCTCGTCGTCCACGATCAGAATGGTTTGCTTATACTCGCCGAGAATCTCCAGGGGCTCCGGGCTTTGCAGGAATTGGCTGTCCGGGAAACCTGCGCCCTCAGCATCCTCCGAAGAAGCCGGAGCCTGCTCCACGGGCAAGCTAACCCTCATCCGGGTGCCCTTGCCCGGTTCGGACCAGTCAATGCCCAGGGAGCCGTTCATGCCCTCCGCCAGCTTGCGGCAAATGTACAGCCCGACTCCCATTCCGGTGTAACCTTCTGCCGGCAAATCATCGCCGAAGGGATCTTCTTTATTCAGCAGCTTATGCCGTTTTTCCGGGGCAATGCCGGCCCCCGTGTCCTCAACGGTGATCAAGGCCGCGCTTCCGTCAACCGTACTGCTCAAAGTGATGCTGCCCGCTTCGGTGTACTTGATGGCGTTATGCACCAGGTTGTACAGCACCTGACGGAGGCGGTTTTCATCCGCCTGCACCCATAGTGCGGCAGGAATCTCATTTTGCAGCACTACCCTTTTGCCCGCCAGCTCGAACTGCAGAATATCCAGCACAAGCTTGGCCACCGACCTGACGTTAACGGAGGTGATCTGCATGGTCATCTCCCCGTGACGCAGCCGCGTAACGTCGATCAAGTCCCGCATCAGCATCGTCAGCTTGACAGAGATGTCCCGGACCAGCCGCAGATTCTGCTGCTGTTTGGCAGACAGTGCGGCCTCTCCATCGTCCAGAAGATGGGAGGCAATATTCATAATGGCATTCAGCGGCGTCCGGATTTCATGGGAGGTCATAATGAGAAATTCGTCCTTGGCCTGATTGGAGGCGGTCAATTGGCGAGTGAGGCTTTTCGTCTCCTCCATGGTCCGCGCGAAGCGGAAAGCCAGCAGAATGTTCATCAGCACAGTAAAAAGCAGCGCTCCCAGCTTGCCGGTAAAGTCGGAGGGCATAATGCTTTCCTTAGCCAAGGAATCCGCCACCAGATAAATCAGCAAACACACCACAGCCGCAATGTACAATAGCAGCTCCTTGCTTTGATAGCTGCCCTTTTGCCGCTGGGAATATAATTTGGCCATTCCCGCCACCATGCACAGCTCTGCGAAGGCGATATAAGACATTACATAGAGCTTGAAGTCATTAAAGACGCGATAAGGAATGAACGGTATCGCAGCAACACATATGACCATCGGAACGATCAGAAGGGCTTGTGTCCGCTTGGACATTATGCGTCTATTCAGAGAGCTGAACAGCAGCACCGCCACCGGGGCGGAAATAAGGTAGGTCATGTCCAGCAATTTATATATGATATCAAAGGGAATCTGGGGAAGGAGCCGCTGGGCAAGCTTCTCGTCCTGCATGGTCTGCCCGACGGCAATCAGCAGCAGGAACAGCCCGCAATACAAATAGCTCCGGTCCTCCCGCCTGGGCAAATACTGCAGGAGCTGGTGGATGCCCACCCAGGTGAAGATCAGAACGCAGGCCAGATCCCCGCCAAGACTGAGCGCCGTCTGCGTCATCACATCCTTCTGCGCGCCAAACTGAATGGGCCTGGCAATTCCGCCATTAAAAAACACATGGTTGGAAACCTGAATGACAATCTCAATTTCACCTTTATCCGAGGAAAAAAACACCGTATACGGTGTATTCCCCGGGCTATGCTCTTCCAGCGTATAAGCGGGAGTGCCGCTTCTGCCCTCAAGCTTTCCGTCAATATACAGCTTGTGGGCCATCCGGATGTTGGCAATCTTGATTCCGTAGATGGCCTTCTTCTCGGGCACCAGCACCTTAAGACGGTATGTGCCCGAGCCCTTTGCCTCGACGCCGCCGTTCTCATGCTTGCCCCGCCAGGTCCGGGGAGTCTCCAGATAGATGGCCTCGCCCGGCTGCTCCCACACAGGGTCATCCGGTTCCAGCAGCTTGTCCGGCACAAACTCCCATTCCCCGCTCAGCTGCGCCATCCCCCGCTCCGGCAAACCCAACCCGCGCAGATCGAGAACCCCCTTTACCGCAGGAGGGGCGCTCCCGTGCTCAACCAATCCTGTATATAACAAGGTTACCAGCAGCACAAAAGCTGCCGTAACCGAAACAATCCCAACCCATTTCCCAGCCGCCTTCATGATGCCGCTCCCCTATCGGACAAAATCCGCTTGAATATATCATACGATAGCAAGCTCACAAGAAACTCACAAGGGCAATATCTAACAAATTTCGACTTTTGCAAAACACTTCTAGTACATAAGCCACAAACAAAAAAATGGCTGCTCGGGATCATAGGGTGTCTACCGTTTTTTGGAGGAAAAGGAGGGGGTCAAACCCAGGTTTTTCAGCCGATTCGACAAGTTCTGGTTAGAATAGCCCAGTCCTTTTGTCCATTCGGTGAACTTTCCAATATTCCTGAAGAAATCCTTATCTTTTTTTAAAGAGTGAAGGAGGAATTTGTCCAAGCGGAGAGAATACATAAACTTGGAAAAAATACCGAGCCGAATTCCCGTTTACGGGAAGCGGGGGAACCAATTTGGGTGAATTGATCTCGCACGATAGGGATCATAGGGAACCTTCAACCGAACCCTACAGCTAACCTCGCAGGCGCCAGGAAGGGGCTTATCTTTTGTTTTCATTCTTCAAGAAGTCCGTTGTCGCACTCGTCGCTGCCGTCATGCTGCTCAGTTTCTCGGCCGGTACCGCTTCGGCTGCCAGCCCGATGAATGAACAAATCGACGCCCTTATTGGAACCCCTTACAAAGCTGGAGGCACCTCCGACAAAGGCTTCGATTGCTCCGGGTTCACCCAGTACCTGTTCGCCCAGTTCAATCTTGAGCTGCCCCACAATTCCGCTGCCCAGGCCAAAGAAGGCTACTGGATTCCCCAATCCGACCTTCGCCCCGGGGATCTGGTGTTCTTCAACACCAGCGGCAAAGGCATCTCGCATGTGGGCGTCTACATCGGCGACAGAATGTTTGCCCATTCCGCCAGCGATGAAGGCGTAACCAAAAGCAGCCTGGATGAATCCTATTACAAGAAACGCTATGTTTCGGCCCGTCGCGTGCTGTGGGAAGAGATCTATACCCAAATGACCTCTGAGCCTGCAGAATAACGCTGATTACCTTAGCTTCATACAAGCCCTGCCGGGATTGGCCTCCGGCGGGGTTTGTTTTCTTTTACCCCATAAATCTGCAGATGAAACAACCCCATTTAGGACCTGGTCTTGAAAAACCTCCGGCTAACATATATATTATGAAGGACAAGGAATACCACATGATTTCGGGGAGGAACTCCTGGCATATGATCATTAAACCGAAAATACGCGGCTTTATCTGCACCACCGCCCACCCGGAGGGCTGCGCCGAGAGTGTGCGGCGCCAAATCGCCGTTGTACAGGCCAAGAAGCCTGTGGCGGGAGCCAAAAAGGTGCTGGTAATCGGAGCATCCACCGGCTACGGCCTGGCCTCGCGCATCGCCGCCGCCTTCGGCATGGGCGCCGATACAATCGGCCTGTTCTTCGAACGGCCGGCGACAGACGACCGGACGGCCACCGCCGGCTGGTACAACACCGCCGCCTTCGAGAAGGCCGCGCGTGAAGCGGGGCTGGTGGCGGAGAGCCTGAACGGCGATGCCTTCTCCCAAGAGGTGAAGGAGGAAGCGGTTCGTCTTATCCGCGAGAAGCTGGGCAAGGTGGACTTAGTGGTCTATAGCGTGGCCGCACCGCGCAGAACAGACCCGGTTACCGGCGAAGTGTACAGCTCTGTTCTGAAGCCGATTGGGCAGGCCTTCGCCAACAAATCGGTGAATGTGCAGAATGGCGCGGTCAGCGAAGTAACGCTGGAGCCGGCCAGCGATGAGGAGATCCGCCAGACCGCCAAGGTGATGGGCGGCGAGGATTGGACCCTGTGGATGCAGCTCCTGGCCAAAGAGGGTCTGCTGGCCGACAATGTGATCACTCTCGCCTATTCCTATATCGGACCGGAAGTGACTCACGCCATTTACCGGGAAGGCACCATTGGCCGGGCCAAGGATCATCTGGAGGCTACCGCCCGCCAGTTGACTGAAGAGCTTGCCCCATACCACGGGCGCGCCTATGTTTCCGTCAACAAAGCGCTGGTTACCCAGGCCAGCTCGGCCATTCCCGTGGTGCCCCTGTATATCTCCCTTCTGTATAAGCTCATGAAGGCCAAGGGAACCCATGAGGGCTGCATCGAGCAGATGGCACGGATGATGGAGCGGATCTACGGAGCGGAGGGGGAGGTTCCCACCGACGCAGAAGGCCGCATCCGGATGGATGATTGGGAGATGGACGAAGGCATCCAGTCCGAAATTAACCAGGCCTGGTCCGCCGTCTCCACCGAAACCCTGCCGCAGCTGGGAGATTTGGAGGGGTACCGCCAGGATTTCCTGCAGCTCTTCGGCTTTGGCTTCGACAATGTGGATTATGAGGCGGATGTAAACCCCAACGTACAGCTCTAAAGCCGGGCTGAACCTTCACTGCAGTCATAGCCATGACTTGCCTGCGACCGCAACGCCCCCGCTTGGCCTTCTCCGGCCAGGCGCGGGGCGTTTTTGGGCTCGGCGAGAGGGCATCGGAGGCATTGACATCCCCCGGGTCTGGAAGTAGACTAATGTTCTGACCATTGTTTAAATTCCGGAATCCCTGGAGGATTCTGCGCTGAATAGGAGTAAACCGGGCATGAATCCGCTGCGCCGCAATCCGAAAGAATTGAATATGTTCCTGATCGCCAGTCTTATCAATACCACAGGCGGCTCCCTCATGTGGCCGCTGGTATCCATGTATGTCTTCGATGAGCTGGGGCGGAGCCTGGCGGATGCCGGGCTGGCCATATTGGCCCAGTCGCTGGGCGGCATCATCGGCCAGCTGCTGGGCGGCGCCCTGTATCACCGGGTAGGCGTGAAGCGGCTGGTGACCGGTTCTCTGGCGCTGAACGCCTCCATCCTGCTGCTTTTGCCTCTCCTGAGCGGCAACTGGCGGCTTTTCATCGGCGCCATGTGGCTGATCGGGCTGTTTAACTCCATGTCGCTGCCGGCCATCCAATCGTACATCGGCTTCCGGTTTACCGAACGGCGGGCGGAGATTTTCAACATTATCTATGTGGCCAACAATATCGGCGTGGCGCTGGGCACGGCGTTAAGCGGCTTTCTGGCCGATTTTTCCTATCATCTCAGCTTTATTGCCAATGGGGCGACCTCGGCATTTTTCGCTGTATTCTTCCTGTTCTATCTGAAATCCACCGTGGTTTCCCACGGTGCCGCCACGTCCGGCAGTGTCCATGGCGGCAGGGCGGAATCCCCGGGAGCCTGGGCGCTCTTGGGCAATGTCCGGCTCTATCTTCTGCTGGCCAGCGGAGCTCTCCTGCTTCACATCGGCAACTCCATATGGAATACCGGCGTGTCCCCCTTCATCGTAGGCGCTGGGATGGCCAAAAGATATTACGGCTTTCTGTGGACGCTGAACGGGGTGCTCATCTTCGCGGCCCAGCCGCTGTTGGGCCTGATTAAGCGTTACCTGACCCGCACGGTCTCCGCCCAAATGACGGCAAGCAGCCTGTTTTATGCTGCCGGATACGCGTGTATTTTGCTGATCCAAAGCTACCCCGGCATGGTTCTGGGAATGGTCCTGGCCACCTTGGGGGAAATGCTTATTTCCCCGGCGGTACCGGCGTATCTGTCCGAGCACGGCGGGGCCCATGCCCCCTTCTACATCGGCCTGGCCGGCGGCATCGGCTCGGGAGGCAGAGTCATCGGCCCCTATGTGATGGGCAGCCTGTACGATGCCGGCGGCCTGCCTCCGGTGGCCTGGCTGGCGCTGGGGGCGGCTCTGCTCTCCGCAGGAGCCTATTGGGCCCATTCCGCCTGGAACCGCCAGGCGGCTGTGAAGCGCGTCCTGCCCGGCGGCGCGGCAGGAGAACCGCATGTGTCGGCCTGACGGGCCAGCACCATGCCGCCATGCCGCCGCGTTGCATTGCGGAGGCGGCAGGCGGCGTCTGCGTGGCTCCCACCCTCCCGCGCCCTCCCGCGCCCTCCCGCCCTCCCGCCCGCTGCGTCAAAAGGAGCCGCTTATGGCAAGCGGACACACGATCCGCTATCTCCCCAGATAAGCGGCTTTGGAGCATTTTGGCGGACACACGGTACGCTATTTTGCCTCGCAGACTCCAAAATGGCCGGTTTCGCACCACATAACGGATCGCCTGTCCGCGAATACCAAAAAACAGCGGTTTTCCGCCAAATAACGGAACCTGGGTCCGCACCGATGATCGGAGCCGGGGTACTGTATGCGCGACTATAGCCGCTGCCAAGACAAATAAAGGACCTGCGCCGCTCTCTGGCACAGGTCCTTGCTGTCTATATGCTACGCCAGCGCCGCCGGCGTCTCCACCCATTCCTTGATCCGTGTCAGCTGGGCCTCCGCATCCCGGTACCCCAGCTCATACAGCTCCGTCAGCTTGGCCTGGTCCTTGGTCATCCGCCCTACCTCAATATGGGCGGAAGGACGGATGAGGATGGCCTTGCCCTGCCGCTCCAGCTCCTCTGCCAGCTCCATGGACTGGTTGTAGACCTGGTAGCGGTTCACCAGCGCCTCCACCAGCCCCGGATACTTGCCGTACACCCGGCGGGCCAGCCAACCGTGCTTGAAGGGGGTCTTCCGGTAGCCGGCAGGCTTCGTGGAGATGATAATATGCAGGCGGTTCCCGTCGGCAATGGACTTGCCCACCGGAATCGGATCGCTGATCCCTCCGTCAAACAGCACCCGTCCCCCGGCCAGCACAGGCGGCGACACAAAGGGCAGGCTGCTGGAGGCCCGGATCATATCCAGAATATTGCCGACCGCCTCCGTCTCCCGTTTTTCCACATAAACCGGACGTCCCGAAACCGCATCCGTCATCCCGATCCACAAACTGCCGGGGTCCCGGTAAAAAGCCTCATAATCGAAGGGCACCAGCTTATTGGGCAGCTCGTCAAAAATCAGGCTCCACCCGAAAATACTCTTCTCCCGGAACAGATTGCGGACCCCCACATAACGGGGATGGGAGGCGTAATCAATGGTGACCCGCTTGTTGCGCCCCTTTTGGCCGGAAATATAAGAGGCCGCGTTGCAGGCTCCCGCCGAAACACCGATGATATAAGGCACCCGGATGCCGTAATCCAGAAAGCACTCCAGCGCGCCTCCCGTATAGACTCCCCGCATGCCTCCGCCTTCCAGCACCAATCCTACCCTTTCCAAAGCAATCCCTTCTTTCCGCAAGGTTCAGACACATGCTTCTATTATTCCACAAGAAGAACGCCGGTGCATCATCAGGACGGGTCCGGGCCGCCGCCCTCCTGAACGTAACGTGAAGCCACATAATCCGCAGCCTGGCGAAAATGGAGCATCTCCACCCTCTGACCGCCTTCCTTCAGGCACAGGGCAGATGCATACAGCACCATATCCTTAATATCCGCACCGGTCATATGGTCAAAAGCCGCCGCCAGCACAGCCGGATTAATCCCCTTGCCTAACGGCAGCCTGCTGGGCAAATGGGTCTCCCAAATGCCCACACGCTCCGTTTCATCGGGATAACGGAAAGCCACCTGGGCCAAAATCCGGCGGCGGAAGGCGTCATCATAATTTTGCAGCAAATTGGTGGTGAACACCACAACCCCGTCAAAACGCTCCAGCTCCAGCAGCATCACGCTGCGGCTAATATTCACACCGTAATCCGAGGATTGCTGGACATGGGTCAGCCGTTTGCCCAGGAAGGAATCCGCTTCGTCGAATACCAGCACCGCTCCCGCCCCGGAAGCGGCGGCAAACACCGACTTGATATTCTTCGGCGTCTCCCCCACAAACTTGGATTCGAGCTCCGCATAATTCACCAGCAGCACCTGGCGTCCCAAGGTGCCGGCCAGCGCTTCGGCGGTCATGCTTTTGCCGGTGCCGGGAGGACCGTAGAAATTCAACACAACCGCGCGGCCGTCAAAATGGGACTCCTCCAATCCCCAGTCCCCGAACAGCTTCTCCCTGTGCCGGATCATAACCAACGCGGCCTCAATGTGGCTCCTGGCCTCCGGGTTCAGACTAACCTCGTCCAGCGTCCAGCGCGGCGCGCAGGCGGACCATAGACCGGATGGGGCTTGAAGAAGGGCCGGTTCGGCCGGCTGCCGCTTCAGCTCCCCACCGGAGGAGGCCGGACTGCCTGCACCCTCTCCGGCGGAATGCGCAGGTTCTCCTTCGGGAGGCCCGTGGGAAATCACAATCCGCTGCGGTACAGGATTATAGGGAGAGGCATTGTGAGCCACAGCGGCGGCAATCCCCCTGATCATCTGGGCCACCAGCGGTTCATCCAGGAGCCGGGGCTCCTCCCCTTCCTCCGCGGGTGCATACATTGCGTCCTCCACCTCAACGGTTACCTGCTTATTCCGAATCTCCAAGGTCTTCCGGTATGCCTTCCGGATCATTACGGACGGATCAATCAACCGGGGTTTGCCGATCACGGTCATTCCTCCTTATGCAAGTCCAACGGGCCGTTCCATTTTACCAAAATGGTAACACAAACCAGCCGGTTAGAAAACCTCATCTGCCGCCAATCTTTAAGAAGAGCTGCCTCCAAAGCGAAAAAAGCATGCCCCGCCGCCGGAAACATGCCTGATTCATCTTGCGGTGCCCGCCCCCTACGAAACGCGGATTCCCAGCTCCCGGAAGCGGGTGCGGAATTGCCCGGCCAGCTCCCGTTTGGCCTCTTTGTCCAGAAAAGCCGCCTGTACGCCGTTCATGATCAGCGCCGCCACCTCCTCCTTGCCGAAGCCGAAGCGTTCCGCCAGCACGGAATACTCCCGTTGGATACTGGTGCCCGATACGGTTGGGTTATCCGTATTGATGGTCAGCGTAAGGCCCTGATCGAAATAGTCGCGTACCGGATAATGCTCCCAAGCCGAAACCGCCTTGGTCTGGATATTGCTTACGGGACAAAGCTCCAGGGGAATGCCCCCGTCCCGGAGCAGCTTCAGCACATCGGGATTCTCCCGGGCCCGGACGCCATGGCCGATGCGGGTGGCCCCCATGCGGTGGACAGCCGTTGCAATATTCTCCGCCCCCGCCGCCTCCCCGGCATGGATGGTCACCGGAAGACCATACCGTCCGGCACGGCGGAATACCTCCTCGTGAAGCTGCGGCGGATAATGGGCTTCATCCCCTGCCAGATCCACTGCCACCACCCCGCGCTTCCGGTAATCCGCTGCCGCATCCACAACCTGCAGATTGTCGCCTTCCCCATGATGGCGCATGCAGATGGCGATCCCCCGGGCGGCAACTCCCAGCTCCCGCTCCCCCCGCTTCAGACCAGCCAGAACGTGGGCGATTGCCTCATCCGGCTTCAATCCGCCTCTGGTATGCAGCATAGGGGCAAAACGCACCTCCAAATAGCGCCCGTTATGGCGCGCCGATTGCTCTACCGTCTCGTAGGCCACCCGCTCCAAGGCTTGAGCCGTCTGAAGGTACGGCAGCACAAAATCAAACTTGCCCAGATACTCCACCAGACTGGCGCAGCCCTCGCCGATTTGCATCAGCCGGAGCAGACGGGCATCGCATTCCCCGGAGAGGGGTCTGCCTTGCTCTTGGGCCAGCTCCCGCAGCGTATGCGGCTGGACGGAGCCGTCCAGATGCACATGAAGGTCCACCATGGGGAGCAAGGACAGCCAATCATGCTTATTTCCCGCTTCCATCCCTTCCGCCTCCTCCAACCAGATTCATGTCTCTGACGCATGAGCAGAATTGTTGCAGACGATAGCCGCGTGTGAGATTATTGTTATATAAGGTAACATAATTTTATGGCCGGCGCTACTTTTTTTAAGACAGGGACAGGCCCATTTTTTCCGGGGACGGGGTATATATAAATGAGTACGTGAGGAGGCTGCGGGAATGAAATTGTGGATCAAAATTGCCTCTTTTGCCTTGATCGCCGCTCTCCTGCTGGTTGTTTGGCATTCTGACCTGGTGGCGGGTATTTTGTCCGGCGATCCGGAGGCTGGACAGGAGGTCTCGGAAAACAGCCGGTATCTGTTTCTGGGTCTGATGCTTCTTTTGATGGTGATTCAAAACCTGTTTACAGTCATTCCGTTTATACTGCTGATCACCATGAATATCGCCATTCTGGGCTTTGCCGGCGGATACCTCTGGAGCTGGGCCACCAGCATCCTGGCGGGAGTGGTTTCGTTTTGGGCCGCGAGATATTGGCTGCAGGATTTCTTCGCCCGGTGGCTTAAGCCCGCCCTCCGGGACCGCATTGAGGACAACGCCTTTTGGGTGGTGTTTATCGGGAGGGTATTCCCCTTTGTCCCCACCAGCGTGGTCAATGTAGCGGCGGGCTTAAGCTCCGTCAGCATGCGGCCGTTCCTCTACGCCACCGTGCTGGGCAACATGATCTATATTTTTGTGCTGGCGCTTGTCCCCCTGGGAATCATGTCAGTGAGGTTCGAGCCGTATATGTATGGCATCATGCTCCTCCTGGCCGTAGTCTCGGCGGTAGGATGGCGGCTGCGGAGAAGCAGGCGCAAACGGAAGGCCGCCGGAGAGGGCGGCGCAGCCCCCGTTGCCGATGAGCCGTCCGCCACGCAGTAAATGCACGGGCACACAAAAAGGGGCTGTCCGAAAATACGCCAAGGTGAATCCATATTCGGCAGAAAGGACCGGGAGGTAAGTTTTTTTTGCAGGAAAACCCGCTTCGGAAGCATACGTCTGCGGACAAGCGGAATCTGGCTAACGAATCTCTCTCACGCTATTTCGCGAAAACGGGCATGATAAAAAATCTAACGAATCTATATCGCCTTATTCGCCTGTTTGAACGCCTTTCGGCGCACATTCGGACAAATAGCGATCCTACGATTCGTTAGATTTCAAACAGGCTCACCTATAGTCATATAGCGATGCATAGATTCGTTAGAGCTTCTCCCGTTTGGCTTTTCGGACAGCCCCTTTTATGTATTGTTGCGGCAGAGAGCCCGCTCCGGTGCGCCCCTCATTGGCCTCCGCTTTTCTTATTCCGCATGGCCGCAATCACCCGCCCCCCTTCTTCTTCGCCTTCCGCAAAGGCGCGGTACCGGGAGGTTTCCATACCGTAGATGGCGATTTTCCCCTCATGGTCATAATGAATCCCATAGCCGTATTTTTTGGGAAGCATGGAGGCCCGCATACACGGATGGGACTTGGCGAACAGCTTTTGCCGGATTTCGCCCTCCCGCTCCCGCAGCTCCACTTCCGTCACCCTCTGATGCCGCACGTGCACCTGATAAATCAGTTCCTTCTCCGTAAAACAATAAGGATGGGCGGACAGCAGCTCATATTCCAGCAATGGTTTGGTTTTCGCCCCGCCCTTCGGCTGCGGCCGGACAGACGAACTCACCGGGCAATCGGGGGAAACGGTAATAAACGTGTTCGTATAGCTCATGCCATCGCTCCATTCACAATCTTGTGTCCAAAAAGGAAACCCTTCATCCCCGCGCACATAATTCCCCTGAATAAGGGAATTGTAAGTTCTGGTAATTCCAGAAGGGAGGATGAATATGCAAACACCTACAGCTAAAGAACTGGGGTACATCGTGGACTCCATGTCCAACGAAGAATTGCTGCTCAAGCAATGCGCCGCAGCGGCCTCCATTACTGCCAATCCGGCCGTGCGCAGCCTGTGCCAGGCCCATGTGCAAACCCATGAGCAGCACCTGCACACCCTGATGAACGCCCTTCATCAAGGGCTGAACAGCGCCAACGGCCAATTTGCCGCCAACCAGCAGCAATTTGCCGGCATGACGCAGCAACACTAATAACGGAAGGAGGGAAAAACATGCATCAGCAAAACCAATTCGGACACTACAACCAGGATCAATTCATGCAACAGCAACAGCAGCAACAACAGCAACAGCAGCAGCAAGCCGCCCAAAATCTTTTGCCCGAAAAGGATTGGCTCTACACCGTCCTCTGCGACCTGAAGCGCACCGCCCGCGAATATGCAACTGCCGTCACCGAAGCCGGTGATGAGTCCCTGCGCAAAATCTTCACCGATCTGCTGAACAGCACCCTGACCATGCAAGGACAGGTCTACACGCTGATGAAGCAAAACAACATGTACAACGCTGCCTCTCCGGCCCAGAGCCAGGAGATCCAGAAGCAAATCCAAACCTACCAAAAATCCGGCCAGGAAACCTTCCAGTTCGCCAAGCAGAAGCTCGGCCAACAAACCCAGCAAGGCATAGCCGGCTCCCAGCAGCATGTATACATGTAAGCAGCCGGCTGCCTAAAGCAAAGCCGCCCCAAACAACAAGCGGGAATCCTAAGGATTCCTGCTTGTTGGCTTATACGCCCTAAGCCTGCCCGCCTTCTTCATACGTCCTCCAGCAATTCCTTCAGCGTAAGGGAGGGCTCAAGCCCCAGCTCCCCCACATACTTCTCCCGCATCTGCCTGTACAGCTCCTCCATGGCCGCGGAGCTTCCTTGACCCCGGAGGTGAAGGAGCAAATCCCGGTAATGGGAGTCGGCATACGGCTCCAGCTCAATACGCTTGCGCAGCACAGCCTCCCTGCGGCTCCCCTTGACTTGCCCGGCTGCATGGTGCAGATATTCCAGGAAGGAGGAGCGGAGCTTGTACCGCCTCGTTTCCGCCCAGCCGTAGCTTTCCTCCTCCAGATAGTCTCCCCGGTACAGCGCCAGCGCCTCGGCTACGCGGCTCCCGCTCCGGTCCGAAGCCAACAGCTGCTCCAGCTCGTCCGCATCGCAGCGCAGGTCCTCACGGCTCATCATGTAGCGCTCATCGGCAAAGGAAACCATCTGGCCGTAGCCGCCCTGCTTCAAGGTATGACGCAGCTGGTAGAGAGAGGTGTGAAACAGCGTCTGGGCCTTCTCCAGCTCCAGCTCCGGCCAGAGGCTGTCCAGAATCCGGTCGCGGTAGACCGGCCCCTTCTGATGCAGGAGAAATGCAAACAGCTCCCGTGTTTTTTTGGTCCGCCACGCCAGCAGAGTTCCCGACTCCCCATACACCTCCAGGCTGCCCAGCACCTTGACCCTTGGTTCAGGCCCTTCAGACAACACGGCTCCCGCCTGGGAAGCCCCGGACCCCCGGCGGGTCTTGTACCGCTCAACAGTACGCGCCAGCCGCTCCAGGGAGACAGGCTTCAGCAGATAATCCATAGCCGAAAGATCGAAGGCTGTCACCGCATACTGCTGGTACGCCGTAACAAATACAATCTCCGCCTCCGGGCAAATCTCCCGGAACCGTTCAAAGGCGGCCAAGCCGCTCATCCCGGGCATCTCGATATCCAGGAAAATCAGATCCGGCTGCTCCGCCGCCGCCGTACCCAGCGCCTCCTTCACCTGGACGCACTTGCCCACCAGCGCAACGCCTTCGATCTCCCCCAGCAAAATCTCCAAAATATCCAAAGCAATCCACTCATCATCCACTACCAGAATCTTGATCATGAGATATACGGCTCCTCCGGAAGCTGGAATGTGAAAACAGTTCCCTCATGCTGCACGCTTTCGATCCACAGGCGTTCCCCGTACAGCATCTGCAGCCGGCGGGAAACATTGCGGATGCCCACCCCCTCCGCTTGGCCAAGCTTGATGGTTTCAAGCCGGTCGGGGGACATCCCGGCGCCGTTGTCCGATACGGTGAAGCATGTCCCGCGGCCCAGCTTTTTCACTTGGATCTCGACCTTGCCGCCCTCGGGCTTCTGGCCGATGCCGTGGCGGACCGCGTTCTCCACCAGCGGCTGAAGCAATAGCGGCGGCATCATGCAATCCGTGTCCGGAGCAATCTCAATGGACACCTGAAGCCTGGACCCGAACCGCAGCTGCTCAATAGCCAGATACGCCCGGACCACCTCCAGCTCATCCTGGAGCGGAACCCGCTCCTGCTGGAAGCTGTAGGTGAATTTGGCGCGCAAATAGGTGGTCAGCTGGTAGATGGTTTCCCGGAGCTTGTCCGGGTCCTTGTAGCTTAAGCCGATCAGGGAATTCAGGCTGTTGTACAGAAAATGGGGGGTGATCTGCGCCTGCAGATATTCCATCTCGCTCTGGACGGCATGCCGGGAGGCACGCTTCATGGCGAGAAGAGATTCGGCCCGGGCGCGGAGCTCCGCCAGCTCAAAGGGCTTTTGCAGGATATCGTTGGTTCCCGCCTCAAACGCCGCCACCACATCCTCCTGTCTGCCGGAGGCCGTCAGCATCAGCACAGGGAGCTCTGCATGGCTGTACCGCTTGCGGAGCTCCCGGCAGATATCCAGCCCGGAGATAACAGGCATCATCAGATCCAGCAGCACCAGCTCCGGCCTGCCCGCCCCCTCCATCCAGACCAGGGCGTCGCCGCCGCTGGTGAAGGCTTTGTAGCCCCAGCCCATGGAAGCGGCAACCTCCATAAGCACCTTCAAATTCGCCTCCTCATCGTCCACCAGGAGAACCAGCCCCTCCTTGCCCGCGGATTCAAACGAGCGGACAGTCCGGGGTCCGGCAGGAGGCTCCGCAGCCGGCAGACCCGCTTCCCCGGTGCTGACCGTACGAACATAAGGCACGGCAGAGCGGGCAATGGGCAGCGTGAAGGTAAAGCAGCTCCCCATGCCGGGCTCCGAGCGGACGGTGATGGCCCCGTCCTGCAGCTCCACCAATTGCCGGGTAATGCTCAAGCCCAGCCCCACACCCGGATTCCAGCCCGCCTCCTCCGCCTGCTGGAAGGGCTGGAAAATCCGGTCCAGCGCTTTGGCGGGAATCCCGCAGCCGGTATCCTCCACCGATATGGCCATCATGCTGCCCTCCACACGGGCGGAGATGCGCACGCAGCCCCGCTCCGTAAATTTGAGGGCATTCTCCGCCAGATTGTGCAGAATCTGCTTCACCCGGTTTTCATCCGCATACAAAAGAGGCAGATCCTCGGCCAGCTCATTCTTGAGCTCCACATTTTTTTTGACCATGGAGACCGCCAGCATATCCAGCACAAGCCGCACCGCCAGCCCCAAATCCACCGCAGTCCGGCGGATGCGGATTTCTCCCGTGCGGATCAGATTCAAATCCATAATATCCTGCACCAGATCGGCCAGCCGCCGGCCGGAGAGATTCAGCATACGGACCTGCTCCCGGTGCGCCGCCGACAGGGGCTCCTTCCGGTCGTCCAGCAGGATTTGGGACAGGTTGATCATCCCGTGCAGCGGCGTCCGCAGCTCGTGGGAGGTCCGGGCGAGAAACTCGTCCTTCTGCTTGTCGTACTCCAGAAGCTGCTCCGACAGGCGGCGGCTCCGGTCCATAATCTGCTGGGCCCGGAAATTGGCCAGGAGCGCCTGGGAGAACACCAGCAAAAGCGGGCTCAGGATGGCAATGGTCGCATTGTCCCGGGCCATCTGGTACCGGAACTGGGCGGATATGGTCGTGACAGACATAAACACCGCCACCAAGGCCAAATACCGGGCCACTGGAGAGCTTCGGGCAAAGCCCCGGTACAGCAAGTAGAAGATGGCCATAAAAGCGATGGCCTGAAGAATCAGGTTGGGCCAAAAGGTCATCCGCAGCGCTTCATTGGGCAGGAGCACCACCATACCGATATAGGCCGCCAGAATCCACGGCAGTCCCCGCCGGATGACTCCCACCTTATCCTGCAGAAAGCTCGACATGTACAGGATAAAAAAGTAAAAGGACAGCACAGCCAGAATAAACAGCAGCTTCTGCAGCCAGATAAACGGCAATTGCGGCACTACAAGCGCTGCCAGAATCTCGTTGTCGATGCTGAAAAAGAACCCCGTAGACAGGCAGAACAGGCTGAGATACATATAATGGCGCTCTGCCCGCCATTGCCTGAACATCCCGGCAAAGTAAAAGCCGAATACCAGCATGGCCGTAACCAGCGCCATATCCTCCAGACGGGACCGGTCCCGGTTGTTCATCACCTGCTTGGCATATCCGAATTCCGGCGCCTGGCTCATCCCGTTTTTGGGCATCAGAATGTAGTTGGACACCTGGATCAGCAGCTCCGTGGTCCCCGCTTCCCCGCGGCCCACCGCAAAAAACGGAAGATTGCTGGGCACAAAATCCCGCTCATTCTCCGCCGTTTCACCGGTGCCGCCCAGACACACCCCATTCAGAAAAACCTTGCTGGACAACCGCACCTTCTTCATCCGCAGCCCGTACATACCCGAGTCCCGGAGCTTGATTTCCAGCCGGTAGGTGCCTGCCCCAATTCCGTTAACCCCGCCTTCGGCCATGTAGCTGTCCCATTTTCCCGGAAGCCTGACCCTTATGCCCTGTCCCGCAAGCTCGGGATTCCGGCGGAAGTCCTCCGGTGTCAGAAGACCGGGATAGAACATCCATTCACCCGACAAGGGAATCGTACCCGCTCCGGCAAAATCCCAATCCGCCGCGTCAAGCACCCCATCTTTAGCCTCGGGGCGGTTATGGGGCGCCGTAATGGCCTGGTACGCATACAGCAGGAGACCGGCCAGTAAAAGGACGCCCATCAGCTTCAGCATGGCGAACTGGCTCTGACGGAGGCGCCCTCCTTCCTTCCGGACTCCGGCTGCCTCTTGTGTCATGCCTCTACCTCCAGCACCAGTCCAACGGGACAGTGGTCGCTGCCCATCACCTCAGGGCAGATGAAGGCCTCCTTCACCTGAGGGGCCAACCGCTCGGACACAAGGAAATAGTCGATCCGCCAGCCCACATTGCGCTCCCTCACCTTCGGCATGTAGGACCACCAGGAATAGGCGTCCTGCCGGTCCGGATGAAGCAGCCGGAAGGTATCCACAAAGCCGGATTCCAGGAGCAGGGTCATTTTCTCCCGCTCTTCATCCGTAAAGCCCGAATTGCCCCGGTTGGACTTGGCATTCTTGATGTCGATCTCCTGATGGGCCACGTTCATATCGCCGCACACCACCACAGGCTTATGCTTGTCCAGCTGCATGAGATAGGCCCGGAAGCGGTCCTCCCACTCCATGCGGAAGGGCAGCCGGGAGAGATCCCTGCGGGCATTGGGCGTATACACGTTCACCAGGTAAAAATCCGCAAATTCCAGCGTCAGCACACGGCCCTCCGGCTCCTCATCCTCCTCCAGCCCGTAGCGAATGGTGAGCGGCCGGACACGGGTAAACACCGCCGTGCCGGAGTAGCCCTTTTTCACCGCATAATTCCAATATTGGCCGTAGGCCTCCCCATGGTCCAGCTCAATCTGCCCTTCCTGGAGCTTAGTCTCCTGCAGGCAGAAAATATCCGCGTCCGCCTCCTGGAAGCGATCCATAAACCCTTTATTGATACAAGCCCGCAGGCCGTTGACATTCCATGACATCAGCTTCATCTCGTCAGACTCCTTTTCTCCATATTATAAGGGAGAAAGCGAGAACGTGGCTATCCCGAAGAATCTGCCACCGGAGGGCCGCCGGGAATCTGCAGCTCCTGTCCGTCCAGCTTCATTTGCTCCATCATGGTCTTCAATTGCCCCTCATCCGCCAAGGAAGTCAGCCCAATATTCAGCGTGCCGGTCAGCTCATTCACATGCAGCTCCTGCACCTTGTACGTAATGTCTCCGTACTGGACAGGCTTCACGGCGTCCACCTGCTCCTTCAACAGCCGGTTGGCCTCCTCCAGCTGGTGCAGCTGCTCCTCCATCCGCAAAAGGCGGCTTTCCAGCTCCGCCTGGCGCTTCTCCAGCCATTCGTTGCGGTGCATCAGACTATGCACCCATTGCTGCCAGACCTGCTGCTCCCCCTGGGGGGCATAATATGCTGCATTCATACGAATCGCCTCCAAGCCGGGGGTTCGCCGGCAAATATTCCGTCCGCATCCGGTCCGTCAGGGGGCGTATAGGAAGAGCCCTGAGTCTGGACGAAGCTGCCCGGGGACTCCTCCTCCGCCTCACCGCCGTGGCTATCGTCCTCCACTGCTCCTATGGCGCCCCCGGCTCCAATCGGCTCCAGTGCGCCTGCTTCCTGCGCAGCGCCTGCGGGCTGGTCATCCCCGGTGGTCTGGGTAATAACGGTGGATTGGTTCCGGGTCAGAATGGTATTGCCGATATTCAACGAACCGATGCTGGCAATGGAATTCACTTTAATGTTGTGGATATAAAAGTTCATGGGAGAGTACCTCCTAAAGGCATTTGCCGATTCGCTCCAGGCCGGAATTATCCGATCACTCCATTGTTCATGGCATTGGTGGGCTGATCCTCGCCGTCGGGATCATTCACCAGGTTATTGTCCACGTTGAGGGACGGGCTGGCGTCGCCCATGATGGTGTTGCCCCCTACCGCCTTTTGGTTGGCGGCATTGTTGCTGAACAGATTGTCGCCAAAATTGACAGCGCCGCCGTTGGACACATTATTGATGCGGATATTAAAAATGTTGTACACATTCGGGCACAAGGTTCCACCTTCTGTCTTTCGGGCAGCAGCCTGGAACTGCTTGCCGGAGTATTCATGCGTAGTGTATGCGCCGGTCTGGGCGGATGTTCCGGTTGGCAAGCCGGCACAGATGCGCTATTGACAAAGCAGCTACTACGTGTTACTTTATAGCAGTAGTAAGTATTACTTGATACCAGTGGTACAGAATAGCAGGGAGTGGATTGCGCTGGAAAACCTGACGGAAATGCTCAAAGGGGTGCTGGAGGGCTGTGTCCTTGAAATTATAAGCCGCCAAGAAACCTACGGCTACGAAATCACACGGCGGCTGAACGCCCTCGGCTTTACAGATGTGGTGGAGGGAACGGTGTACACCATCCTGATCCGGCTTGAAAAAAACAGGCTGGTGGAGGTCGCCAAAAAACCCTCTGACATGGGGCCGCCGCGAAAATTTTTCACACTCAACGAAGCGGGGCATGAGGAGCTGCGGAGATTCTGGGATAAGTGGGAGTTTGTATCCTCAAAAATGAACGAGTTAAAGGAGGAAATATAATGAACTTTTGGGATCTGATCACGGGAAACGACATGACTAAGGAAATGAAAGCTTTTGATTCGCGAGCCAAAAAGCTGCCGGCTGATTATCAAGCGGCATGGGAAAAAATAAATGCCAATCTTTGGCCGCACTCCGATTTCACCGGCCGCAACCTTATGCCAATTCTCGACGGTGTGCTTGGCCTGCTGGAAGAATCGGCGGCGGACGAGCAGAGTGTCCAGGAGGTGTTGGGCGACGATATCAAGGGCTTCTGTTCAGCCTTGGCCGGTGAAGAAGGGGCAAAGTCTGTCCGCGACAAGTGGCGCGAGCAGCTCAACAATAATATTGCCAAAAAATTAGGCAAATAGGAGGAGGGCCACATGAAAATACGAGATATCATCGAAGGCAAAAGAGAGTGGCGGGCGCACGTCGCGCGGGTCAAGGCGCTCCCGCAGGATTATCAGATTGCTTACAAGGAAATCCAAAAATATCTCTTTAAGGTGGGCCCTGTTGAGCTGACCGAAGGGACAGGTTTGCTTTCGGGGATTGTCGATCTTTTTGAAGAGGGCGCGGCCTCGGGGAAAGGCGTGCTAGAGGTGACGGGCAGTGACGTAGCGGCTTTCTGCGACGATCTAATCAAGGATTCCAAAACTTACGCTGACCTCTACCAAGAATCTGTTGGCCAAGAAGTGAACAAGGCCATGAAAAAGGCTACGGACAAAACAAAGTAAAGGGGGGATATCCGGATGGAAAAAGCAATTGAAGTGAAAGGCTTGCGAAAATCCTTCAAGGACATAGAAGTTCTAAAGGGCGTGGATTTCGAAGTGAGGCGCGGCGATATTTTTGCCATGCTCGGCTCCAACGGCGCAGGCAAAACAACGATTATCAAAATCCTCAGCACACTGCTTAAGCAGGATGGCGGCACCGCCGTGATAAACGGCTTTGACGTTGCGGCAAAGCCCGGCCATGTACGGCAGTCCATCAGCCTGACGGGACAGTTTGCCGCCGTGGACGAAATATTGACCGGCCGGGAAAATTTGATCATGATCGCAAAGCTGCGGCATCTGGAGCACCCGCGTCAAGTTGCGGACGATTTGCTGAACCGCTTCGGCCTGACCGGGGCTGCCCACCGCAGGGCGTCCACGTATTCCGGCGGTATGCGCCGCAGGCTGGATATCGCCATGAGCCTGATCGGAAAACCGCAGCTCATTTTCCTCGACGAGCCGACCACAGGGCTTGACCCCGAGGCGCGTTTGGAGACTTGGAGGATTGTGAAGGAGCTTGCCGACGGGGGCACAACGGTATTCCTGACCACTCAGTATTTGGAGGAGGCCGAACAGCTGGCCGACCGAATTGCCATTTTGCATGAGGGCAGAATTATTGCCAATGGCACGCTGGAGGAGCTGAAAAAGCTGTTCCCGCCCGCGAAGACGGAGTATGTGGAGAAGCAGCCTTCATTGGAGGAAATTTTCCTTGCAATCACCGGTAAAAAGGAGGTTATGGCACAATGAATGAACATTTTTTCAGCGATATGGGCATGATGCTCGGACGCTCCATGCGCCATATTCTGCGGAGCATGGACACCATCTTCACGGTTTGCATCACTCCGATTGCCATGATGCTGCTGTTCGTCTATGTCTTCGGCGGCGCAATCGAAAGCGGGGCGGACAACTATGTGAACTACCTGCTGCCGGGTATTCTGCTGATTGCCGTTGCCAGCGGCATATCCTATACAGCCTACCGCCTGTTTCTGGATAAGCAGCGGGGCATCATTGAGCGGTTCCACTCCATGCCGGTTGCCCGTTCCTCCGTGCTGTGGGGGCATGTGCTGACCTCGGTGGTATCCAACGTCATATCCATTGCCGTCATCATTCTGGTAGCGCTCATTATGGGCTTCCGTTCATCGGCGGGAATACTGTCCTGGCTTGCCATCGCCGGCATACTGGTGCTGTTCACGCTGGCGTTGACCTGGGTCGCGGCGATTGCCGGACTGTCCGCGAAATCGATGGAGGGTGCTACCGCATTCTCCTATCCATTAATCTTTCTCCCGTTTATCAGCTCGGCCTTTGTGCCGACGGAAACCATGCCGTCCGTCGTACGCGCCTTTGCCGAAAACCAGCCGGTGACCTCCATCGTTGAAACCATCCGTGCGCTGTTATCCAGCCAACCGGCAGGCCATGATATCTGGGCAGCCCTGGCGTGGTGCTTGGGGATACTGATTGCCGCCTATCTATTTGCAGTGCGCGTCTACAAATCCCAATCCAGCCACAGCTAAGCCGATAAACACCCCACATATATGAGAAAAGCAGCCTCATGAATAGCTTGAGGCTGCTTTTTTTGATTCGTTAACCGGTCCTTACAGCCGGGTCATCGGCTCGATCCGGTAATGGCTGCCGCTCTCCGCGGCGCCCGTTTCCGTAACGGTCCAGCCGTAGGAAATGACGGACAACAAACGGCTGTGCTGCTCTGCGGTCAGCGTGACCAGAATGGCTTCCTGGCCCGGCTCCGCCACAACCTCGGGCTCGGCCTTCAGCGCCAGCAGAATCCAGTTGGACAGCCCCCGCAGGGTATTGAACTTGATCCGGTACCCCTGGCGGACGGCGGCTTCCACCGTATCGAAATCCGCCGCGGCGGTGTCCAGCAGGTTCTGGTAATTGAACTTGAACTTGCTGGTATCCTCCGGCACGTCGCCCTCCCGCACCCGGCGCAAAAGCTCGTCGGCGGACCAGCCGTAGCCCTTCAGGGATTCCAGCAGCAGCGCATCCCATTGGGAAAGGCGCACCAAGTCCTGTGTGTTGTTCTTAGATGATGCCATAAGTGATCACTCCGTCAAACTTATTTGCTTGCTTTGTACTTGGCCAGGAAGTCCTTCACCTTGGCAGGATCGGCCTTCACCTCAAGACCGGTTTTCACCAGCGGGCTGACAGTGGAGACGGCCTTGATCTTGTTGTTTTTGTAATAGGCCAGGAATTCATCCTGATTGATGGAATACAGCACGGCCTTCCGCAGGTCGGCGCTCTTGGCTACCTCGCGGTTCTTGGTATTGAACAGCAGGTAGGATACCGCGTTGCTGGGCATGGTTTGCAGAGAAAGCTTGGTGTCGCCCTTCACCACATCATACTTGTTTTCCGGCACGCTGTAGAACAGGTGGATTTCGCCGCTGCGCAGGGCGGACAGGGTGCTGTCCATGTCCTTAATAAAGCGGACCTTGATGTTGTTGACCTTCGGCTCGTTGGCGGTACCCTTCATGTAAGCCGGGTTCTTGTAGAAGTTGGCTTCATAGTCGGTTTTGGAGGACAGGATGTACGGGCCGCTGGTGTACAGGGTATTGTTGTACTTCGCGCCTTCCGTCACCGTATTTTGATCGCCGTAAGGAATATCCTTGTTCGGGTCAAATTTGGCTACATCATAGGTATTGATGGCTTCCACTTGCTTCTTGGAGACGATACCCGCGGATTGGTGGGCCAGATAGTTCAGCACCTGCGGGAAGGGTTTGGTGGTGGTCAGCTTGATGACCTGGTATTTGCCTTCCTTGTTGTTGGACTCCTTCTTGTCGGAGACAAGGGCTGCAATCTTCGCCGGCAGACCCTTCTCCAGGCCGGCTTTCACGGTATCGCCGCTGCCCGAAATCTTCACGCTGTCCAGGGCAGCCGCATCGGTCACCAGTTCCACCTTGGAAATATGCTCATGCAGGGTATAGGTGCGGTGGTTGGGCACGGAATTTTTGTCCTTGGCCCGCAGCAGGGAGAAGATCACATCGTCTCCGCCTACCCGCTCGCCGGTATCCACAGCCAGCTTATCCTTGATGGCGGCGAAGTTGATATCGTCGCGGAGGATGAAGTAATATTCGGAGTTGCCTTCGGCAATGGCGAAGTTGTAGGACAGGGAGCCTTCAGCCGTCAGCTTGTCGTCGTCGGTAAGGTTCAACAGACGGACGTACTGGTTGGTGTTGATAATATTGATGGAGCCGTCATTGCCCTTGATGGGGTCCAGGGAGGTCAAGGTCGGCATAGTGGATTGCAGGATGATGGGGTCCTTGGCCCGCTTGGAGGTATCCTTGAAGTCCAGCGCCTCCCAAGGCAGGGAACGGGATTTGGACAGCCGCACGGTATCCTTGTTCAGGACCTCCTGATTGAAGGCCTGGGATTTCACGGAATTGTACAAGGGCGCAATGTAGGCTTTATCGAAAACCAGCTTTTGCTCCAGCTGCTTGTAGGTTTCGGCATATTGCTCCGGCGTTTGGGTGGAAGCCGTGTCCACCAGGGTATCAATTTCCGGATCGGACATAATGCTGTAGTCGCCGCCGGTTTTGAACAGGGAACGGACGGCATAGTCGGGGTTGCCTGTTACGGTAGTCCAGCTGGAGATGGCAATGTCAAAATTGCCGGCGTCCTGCTGAGCCTTAAAGGTGCCGTAATCCGGCTGAAGGTTCAGCTTGACGTTGAAGCCGTTTTTGGTCAGTTGGTCGCGGATGATGTTGACATCGGCTTCGTTGGAGTTTTGGGCCAGCAGTTCAATATCCACCGGAGTGGTATCCACCGGCGCTCCGGAAGGAGAGGCGGTTTGTTCAGCCGTCTTGTCTTTGGTGCTCAAGGTGCAGGCACTGGCAACCAGCGACAAGCTGAGCGCTGCGGCAATAGCCAAATTTCCCTTTTTCATGATTCGTTTCCCTCCTGATTGAATTGTGTTTATCTATGAACGCACATTCACTTTTTATACATGAATGCGGATTCCGGTAATCAGAGACTGCTCCTTAGTCCAGCTTCGGGTCAAGGGCATCCCGCAGACCGTCCCCCAGGAAGTTGAAGGACAGAACCAACAGAATAATGGCCAGACCCGGGTAGATGGCGGTAAAAGAATGAGTCTCCAGATAGGCGCTGCCCACCTTCAATATGTTGCCCCATTCGGGAATATGCGGCTCCACGCCAAGGCCCAGAAAGCTTAGGCTGCTGGTGGAAATGACGGCGGTGCCGATGGTGAGAGTGGCTTTGACGATCATCGGCGCCATGGAGTTGGGCACAATGTGCTTGAACAGAATCGCCGCGTCGCCGGAGCCGAAGGCCCTGGCCGCCTGGACATACTCCAGGGTGGAGACCATCATCACATTGGCCCGCATGGTCCGGGCATAGGTGGGAATGGCTCCCACGGACAAGGCCAGAATCAAATTGGCGGTGCTGGCGCCAAAGGCGGCAATAATGGCAATGGCCAGCAGGATGCCGGGAATGGCGTACAGTATATCCAGCACCCGCATGATCACATTATCGGTAGTCCGGCCGTAGTAGCCGGAAACCGCCCCCAGGACGCCGCCCGCAATAAAGGGAATAAGGGTGGAGAGAATGCCGACGGCAAGGGAAATCCGTGCGCCGAAGACGATGCGCGAGAATAGGTCCCTTCCGAAATTATCGGTGCCCATGGGATACATCAGGGACGGGGCATGCAGGATATTGCTGTAATTATTCTCAATGGCCATGCCGTAATCGAAGGTCAGATAGCTGCATACGGCAAGGGAGGCCAGGAATCCGACGAAAAACAGGCCCAGCATGGAGGTGGAGCTGCGGGAAAGCTTGGCGACAATATCGCTTAGCTTGGAGCCGGAGGTATAGCCCTTGTCCCGGAGCCGCGACATTAAGAGCAGCGACAGGAACAGGGCGAACAGATTGCCGGTGGCGGCCGTTGCCAGAAGCAGCACGGCAATCCCCCACATCCAAGGAGGCAGCCGGCTGTCGTCGTCATGGCGGGCAATTGCCAAAAGCGCGATAAGCTGGAGCACTGCGGCGAGAAGCAGCAGGCCCATCCCCATCAGGAAGGTATCGGCCACATACGGCTTGAACATATTCAGCGTCGATACGGCGAATACGAATAGGGTGATCAGCAGGGTATAGCCTGCCAGAATGTAAGCCGGGCTTTTGCGCCGTTTGATCAGCTGGTACGCTGCAATGGCAACAAACAGATTGCCCGTCAGCACACTGAGCAAAAGCCCCCAGCCAAGACGCCGGGTGGAGGTCCGGATGGCGCCGTCCGCCAGCAGGTCCCGCCGGATCAGCCGGTTTACGCCCAGCTGGAGCAGACCAAACAACAGATACACAGCCGCAAGGGATGTCCAGAGGGGCCTCAACGCCCCTGCCGTCCAATCGATGCCGCTTATAAAGAACACTGCCGCCAATGCCAGTGAAACAATCCCGGCGAAGCTGGCCTGGGCGTATTCCGGCGCAGAGGCAAGGCGGAAGTGAATTTCCTGGTTGGATAATGGAGAGGCTGTTTTTGTGATCATTTGTTGGTTCACCTGCCTTTAGTATTGCCTCATTTTGGAGCGAATTCGCGGATCGGCCAGAGCATAGAAAATATCAATGACCATGTTGACCACGGAAATGGCAATGGCGGTATAAACAACGCCCCCCATGATTCCCGGAATATCGGGTATAAACTGCTTATCCACGATATAGCTGCCGATGCCGCTGATATTGAATACCTTCTCGGTTACCGCGGCGCCTCCCAGCATACCGCCGAACTGCAATCCCACCACCGTAACAATGGGGATCAGGGCATTGCCCATAGCATGGCGCCACAGCACCTGGCGGTTGGACAATCCTTTGGCCCGGGCGGTCACGATGTAATCCTCATGAATCACTTCCAGGATAGAGGAGCGGGTCATCCGCGCCACGGCGGCGGTCAGGCCTGTGCCCAGCACCACCACCGGCATTATCATGGACAGCCAGTTGGCGGGGTTGTAGGTGGCCGGAAGCCAATGCAGCTTGATGGCAAAGGTCAGAATGAAGATCAGGCCCTGCCAGAAGTTAGGAATGGACAGCCCCAGGAGCGCGATGAACATCAGGGTATAATCCAGGAATGAGTTGGACTTGGTTGCAGAAATGATCCCCACCGGCAGCGCGATGAGCACAGAAACCAATGTGGCGATGGCCGTCAGGGTCATGGTCACCGGGAACTTGTTGGCGATGGCCACCGTAACCTCTTCATTGCCCTGGAAGGATCTGCCCAGATCGAAGGTCAGAATCCCCTTGATGGTATCCCACAGCTGAACCAGATAGGGCTGATCCAGGCCGTACAGCTTGTTGAAGGCGGCAATCTGCTCCGCCGTGGCCGTCTCCCCGATAATATTGGCCGCCGGATTCATCGGCGAAATGTAGAGGATGGTGAAGACCAGAAACGCCACCCCGAAGATAACAAAAACCGTCATCAGAAGCCGTTCCGCGATATATTTCAGATACGGGTTGCTGTAGATTGCCATCAAGAGATACATCAGCAGGCCGGGAATGAGGGATACTGCAAGAAACAGCGGACTTGCCGCCAGCTCCCCGAAGGTGCCTGCAAAGGAAGTGCCCGATTTGCCGCCCGGCATCCGCTCCAGCTCGCGCTCAATCCGGTCCTGCAGCCGTTCCCGGGCAATCTGCCGGGCTTCCCTCTCCAGCTTCTCCGGATTTTCCGTTTGCCCAAAAAAGCGGTATTTCTTCACCAGCTGCCCGCGGGCCTCTTCCAGCAGCCGTTCCGGCTCCCCCTCCGCCTGCAGCCGGCGCTGCAGCTCCCTGCGCCTCCCGCTGTAGCCGCTTTGCTTCCGGCGGTGCAGATAAATGAAAAACACCACCGCATTCACCGGCGCTCCCAAAAGAAGGAGCAGATAGCGGTAGGCAGGATGCAATAGCATTTTTGAATAGATTTCCGCCAGCCGGCCGGCCGGACGGGTACCCGATGCAGTCATGTCTGCGGACATGTTTTCAACGCCCCGTTTCTCCTCAAAAAATTATATTTGCAAACAATTCTAATAATTCCCATAGAGTTACAAGGTTTAAGGATTAAAACATCCCTTATCCATACTTGTGCATGGACCAATTTTGAAGAATTATAAAACTTTTATTTCATCATTTTATAATATCCGTGATACAATTACCAATATATTTTTATGCAGGTCAAAAAAATTTTTTCGAAAATCCATTATAGATGTGCAGGTGAAAGCATGGACACGTTGTTGAAGGTAGAAGGTTTATCTGTTTCGTTCTTTACCCGGGACAAGGAAGTGGAAGCGGTGCGGAATGTCAGCTTCCAGGTGGGACGCGGAGAAACCCTTGGCATCGTGGGCGAATCCGGCAGCGGCAAAAGTGTGACGGCCCGCACCATTATGCGGCTCCTGCCGTCTCCTCCCTCCATGGTCAAGGCGGGGAAGGTGCTGTTCTGCGGCCAGAATCTGGCCGACAAATCTCCCCAGGAGATGGAGGCCATCCGCGGACGGGATATTGGCATGATCTTTCAGGACCCCATGTCCTCCCTGAATCCCACCATACGGATCGGCCGGCAAATTGAAGAAAGCCTCATCAAGCACCGGGGCTTGTCCGCCCAGGAGGCCCGCCGGGAAGGGCTGGAGATGCTCCGGATGGTGGGCATCCCAAACAGCGATACCCGCTATATGCAGTATCCCCATGAATTCTCGGGCGGTATGCGCCAGCGGGTGATGATTGCCATCGCCCTGGCCTGCCGGCCTTCCCTGCTTATTGCCGACGAACCCACCACTGCCCTGGATGTGACCATTCAGGCGCAGATTCTCCACCAGATGAAGGAGCTGCAGCGGCAGCTGGGCACCTCGATTATTCTCATTACCCACGATCTCTCCGTGGTGGCCGGCATGTGCAACCGGGTGGTGGTCATGAAGGAAGGGGAGATTGTGGAGGAAGGGACGACGGAGGAGATTTTTGCCGCTCCCAAACATCCCTACACGCAAAATCTGCTGAATGCCCTGCCCCGCCTGGACGAGAAAAAACGGCCCAAACCCGCTCCCGCCATGATCCGGTCGGAGGGGAACCAGCCGCTGCTGGAGGTGCGCTCTCTCCGGCAATATTTTGACATGGGGAAAGGCCAGATTGTAAAGGCGGTCAACGACATCAGCTTTGATATCCGCGCCGGCGAAACTCTGGGTGTGGTGGGCGAATCCGGCAGCGGCAAGTCCACCACCGGACGGGCCATTCTCCGGCTGAATGAACCCAGCGGCGGCGAGGTGCTGTTCAAGGGCATCCCCTTGAACCGGCTGAACCGCAAGGAAATGAAGATCATGCGCCGCCATATGCAGATGATCTTCCAGGACCCCTACGCTTCCCTTAACCCGCGGCTGCGGGTGGCGGATATTATCGGCGAGGCGCTGGATGTCCACGGCATGACCAGCGGCAAGCAGGCCCGCCAGAAGCGGGTGGAGGAGCTCCTGGAGATGGTGGGTTTAAGCGCCTCCCATGCGCCGCGCTATCCCCACGAGTTCTCCGGAGGCCAGCGGCAGCGGATCGGCATCGCCCGCACTCTGGCGGTGGAGCCGGAGTTTATTGTCTGCGACGAGCCCCTGTCGGCCTTGGATGTGTCTATCCAGTCGCAGATTGTCAAGCTCCTGGAGGAGCTGCAGCAGCGGCTGGGCCTCACTTATCTGTTCATCGCCCATGACCTGTCCATGGTCAAGCATATCAGCGACCGGGTGGCGGTGATGTACAAGGGCAAGATTGTGGAGCTGGCGGAAAGCGAGGAGCTGTACGCCAACCCGCTCCATTCGTATACCAAGTCCCTGCTGGCGGCGATTCCCGTGCCCGACCCTGCCGTGGAAAAGAAGAAAACCTTCGCCGTGCCGACGGAAGCCGCCAAGGCCGACCCGTACAGCCTGGAGCATTCCCGCTTTGTGGAGGCCCGTCCCGGACATTGGGTGGCGGTGGCGGCGGGCGAGTAACGCTGCATGAAGGGCAGCCAATAGCGGAGGCTTGCGGGGAGCCATTCTGGAGGCTACCCCGATTACGGCATGGGAGCAACGGAGCAGCGCAGCAGAATTACCGAGGTACGGGAGCACGGAACAGCGCAGTGGAATTACCGGAGTACCAGGAGCAACGGGGCAGCGTAGCGGTATTACCGGAGTACAGGAGGAACGGGGCAGCATGGCGGAACTACGAGGGTACAGGAGCAGCGGAACTGAGCGGCTCTTAAAGCGGCTTTGGAGGCTTATTCGTGTTCCAAGCGGAACTAAGAAGCCCTTATCGCCTGCCGCAGCCTCATTCCCCCTCATTTTTGACGCGCAAGTGGGCATAAGGGTCTCTCAGTTCCGCAAAAAACCCAAATCCCCGCTTTTGCCGCCATAAGAGTCGCTGAGTTCCGCAGCAGAAGACGGACCCGTCAAAAAACGCGCACACTGGCTATCGCTCATCCGCTATTTCGCCCACTAACCCGATTTTTACCCACTAACCCGATTGTCGGTATCGATTCTACCCTGCCCAGTCTAATTGCAGGCACCGCTTCTGTCGCTATCCCCCGTTAAACCGGGCAGCGTCCCGTTTACATTTTCGTCACACTTAAAAAACCGCCGGATCGGCGGTTTTTTTGTCTGCGTTATGCGGCAGACAGGGAATTTACAGTCTTCTGAAGCCGGAAGGCAGATTGCCGGAGGAACGGATTGCCCGAATCTGCGCAAGGGTCAGGTAACGGTTGGACGAGATCAGGGATTCCGGTTCGTCATCCCCTCCGATGATGTCATCGAGATCCCGCAGACTGACATTGCCCCGGAATACCCGGAAGTTCCCGCGGAAATTGGTCCGGGAAAACAAGACTAAGGTCGCATTGCTGCTGGTGGAGAAAAAGGTGAGGCTTTCCACATCATCATACCGCCGCTCCAGATTGGCAATGCCCACATTCCCGCGCACCGTACGCCGGATGCCGCGGAAGTTCTCATCCGAATAAAGCCGCAAACGGGGATAAACCTGTGCTATCGCTGCTTTTTCCATTCTTGCTGCCACCTCCTCTCTCTTTAAGTAGCATATGAACGAGAGACTGAGAGGCTTGGACGGATGAATCTGGCAGTTGGCCTGTTTTGACAAGCGCATGTAAGGCGGGAAGAGAAGTAGAAGGGGCGGGGCATTATAGGCGGTGCCTATCAACAGCATTCATTTTATATATTTGCTAATTGAACCGTTCAGAGATACGGTAAATAAAAGACCCAGCAACAAATATAGAGAGGATGATACAGGTGAGTCAAACATGGAATACCGGCGTCTATGATACCGATATGTCGTTTGTGTCCCGGTTCGGGGAATCCCTTCTGGAGCTGCTTCAGCCGAAGGAGGGGGAGCATATTCTGGACTGGGGCTGCGGCACCGGGGATCTGACAGCGGCCATTGCCCGCTCCGGAGCCCGGGTGACAGGCATCGATGCCTCCCCGGACATGCTTGCGGCCGCCGGGGCCAAACACCCGGAGCTGGAATTTATCCTGGCGGACGGCCAGTCCTACATCAGCCCGGAGCAGGCCGACGCCGTGTTCAGCAACGCGGCGCTGCACTGGCTGACCGACGCCGAAGGGGCCGCCGCTTCCATTGCGGGAAGCCTGCGGCCGGGAGGGCGGCTGGTTGCCGAATTCGGCGCCCACGGCAACATTGCCTCTGTCGTCCGGGGGCTGCCCGCAGCCTTTGCCGCCGCAGGAGCAGCCGATAAGCTGCGGCTGCCCTGGTACTTCCCCACAGTGGGGGAATATGCCTCCCTGCTGGAAAAATACGGCCTGGAGGTGGAGCTGGCCCTCTGCTTCCACCGCCCCACCCCCTTGGAGGATGGGGAGGCAGGCTTCCGCAAATGGGTCAATACCTTTGCCAACGGCGTACTCAGCGTCCTGGATAATGCCTCCCGCCAGGCGGTTCTGGATCACCTGGAGCAGGAACTGGCGCCCCTTCTCTTCAGGGATGGCCGCTGGGTGATGGACTACCGGCGGCTGCGGGTGGTTGCCCGCAAGCGGGAATAGAGCCCTGCCTAGCGGTACCATTTTTCCTGGGCGGTATACAGCCGGGCATATTCCCCGCCGGCGGCCAACAGCTCCTGATGGGTGCCGCTTTCTGCAACGCTGCCCTCCTTCAGCACGACGATCCGGTCCACCAGCTTGCACAGCCCCACCCGGTGGGAGATGATGACGGCGGTTTTGTCGCGGGCGGCCCGAAGGAAGGAATGGAGGATATCCGTTTCCACCAGCGGGTCCAGAGCGGCGGTGGGCTCATCCAGAAGAATCAGGCCGCTTGGGCGGAACAGCCCCCGGGCAATAGCCAGCTTCTGCCACTGGCCTCCGGACAGCTCCCGGCCGCCAAATTCCCGGCCCATGGGCTCGTCAAGGCCGCCTATCCCTTCCAGTCCCGCCTGCCGCAAGGCCTCCAGAATATCGTCGTCGGCCTGCAGCCGGCCGATATCCGACATGGCCACATTTTCCCGCAGGCTCAGGTTATAGACGGCGAACTGCTGAGCCACCGCCGACGCCTGGCGCCGGAAGCCGTCCTGGTCATAATGGCAGACCGGAACACCGTCGAAGAGGACCTCCCCCTCCTCCGGCGGATAAAAGCCAAGCAGGAGCTTGCCCAGGGTCGTTTTGCCGCTGCCGTTTTCCCCAAGCACCGCCACCTTTTCCCCTTTGCCAATAACCAAATCCAGATGACTCACCGCATACCCTGCCTGGCCGGGATACCGGAAGGATACACCCTCCAGGCGGATTTCCTGCTGGAGCCCGGGGTAGCCGCCGTTGCCGTTCCGCTCTTCCTCCTGGTCCAAAAACGCATAATAGTCCTTGGCGTAGCCCAACTGCTCAGGGATGCGCCCCAGGAACTGCAGAAACACCTTCATGGCCATCTGCAGGCTGAGGAAAGCCGTTACGGAAGCACCGAACACGCCCATGGTCACCTGCCCCCGCAAAACCAGCGCCAACACCAGCCCGATGGAGGCCCCGTACCCGAGGATGCGGAACAGGTCACAGTAAAGCAGGCTCAGGGCATCCTTTTTGCCCACCGTCCACAGCTCCTCATTCACCCGGTCGCGGGTGGTTTGCCACTTGCCGGTGATGTAGCCGTCAAAACCCGCAACCCGCATTTCCTTGGCCGTCTGGCGGGTATGGAACAGGCTCCATAGATAGGCAAGCCGGCGGGTTTCGGCGGCCTGGGCCCGCTTGACATGGAAGAACTCCTTTCCCCGCACCAGCCGGGCCACAAAATAGGGCAGCACCGACAAAAGCGACAGAGGCAGCAGCCACACGCTGTACCTGGCCAGCACGGCCGCTATGGAAACCGCGGTTAAGGGAGCCCGCAGAAATACCATGGTGCCGTTGAACAGCGCCGAGAGGGATTCATCGTTGACCGCCTTTTCCGCCCGCTCCTTGCGGTTCAGCACCTCCGGGTCCTCCAGGGCCAGCAAGGGGAGCTTCGCCAGCTTCTCGTAGAGCGCCATCCGGAAATAGGCGGTCCCTTTCTCGTAGATCCCTGCGTTTACTGCGATGCTGAAGATATAATTGAGCATGTCGTTAAGCAAATAAATGATCAGATAAAGGGCCGCATACAGATACAGCTTGCTGTCCACCGCTTCTCCGTTGATGGCTCTGGCCGCATGGTCGAACAGCCCGGCGGAAACCACCGTTGCCGCAGCCGGAACCAAAGCTCCGGCAAGCTGCTGGAACACAGTAAGCGCCGCCGCAACCGGCGCCCATTTGAACATACTGGCATAAATACGGCGCAGACTGCTCACGATACTGCCGCCTCCTCTCCGTACCAGGCCCGCTGGCTGTTGTACATCCGGGCATACAGCCCCCCGACTTCCATCAGTGTCAGATGATCCCCGCTCTCCGCCACAACACCGTCGGCTAGCACTACAATTTTGTCCGCCATCCGGGCACTGGCTAGACGGTGGGAGATGAGAATGCAGCCCCGGTTGGCCAGCACCCGGGCAAAGCTTTCATACATCCGGCTCTCGGCCAGCGGGTCCAGGGCCGCAGCCGGTTCATCCAGAATCACGAAGGCGCTGTCCGGCAGACAGGCCCGGGCAAGAGCCACCCGCTGCCATTGGCCGCCGGAAAGATCCCTTCCCGCAGGGTCCAGCTTGCCCAGCGGCACATCCAGATTATCCGCCATATCACCGGCCATGCCCATCGTTAACGCGGCGCGCAGGGCTTCATCGTCCTCCAGCTTGGACAGATCGCCGAAGGCCACATTTTCCCGCAGGGTGAGCTCATAGCCTTGATAATCCTGGAATATAACCGAGAATACCCGCTGCAGCTCACTGCGCCGCAGCTCCGGGATCGGGATGCCGTTTACCAGAATGCACCCGCTGTCCGGCTCGTACAGACGGCATAAGAGCTTAATAATCGTGGACTTGCCCGCTCCGTTTTCCCCTACCAGAGATACCCGCTCACCCGGCTCTACCGTGAAGCTTACTCCCTTCAGAACCGGCCGGTCAGTCTTGGGATAGGTGAATGCCACCCGGTCAAACTCCACCCGCAGCGGTTCTTCTCCCAGCGTTTTGTCCCCATAGGCGGTCTCCGGAAGAGCCAAAAAGGCATAATAATGGTCCATCAGCAAATAGCGGGAGCGCAGGCGCTGGAGGGTGTGGGAGAGCAGCTCCGCGTTGCTGAGCACGGCACCTGTGGAGGCGATCAGGGCCGTAAACAGGCCAATGGTCATATCCCCGCGAACGGCTGCCGACACCAGGCTGATGAGGATAAAGGCCGACCAGATTTTGAACAAAATCAGACCGGCCAGATAATACCGCTGGGCGCGGAAGGTGGTTTTCACCCGGGTGCGGAGCACCTGCTGCGCCAACCCCCGCCATTTGCCCATAATATAATCCGTCGCGCCGAACAGCTTCAGCTCGAACAGCGCCGCCTTGCCGGCCACCAGATTGCCCAGATCCCGCATCCGCCGCTCATCCGCGGACTGGCTGTTGAACATGGCGTTCATCATATCGGCAGCCTTGAAGTCCAGCCATACCACAGGAACGAGAAGAACCAGAAAACCGGCCATAAACCACCATCCCGCCTGGGCAAACACAACAGCGGAGCCGGCCATAGCCACCATACAGGCCAGTGCCCCCGTCACGCTCAAAAACAGCTGGAACACCTTGTCCTGGGGATCGTTGGACATACGCTGGAGGGTATCCTGCACATCCTTGTCCTCCAAACAGGCATATTCCAGCCGTTTGAATTTGTCCACAATATTGGGCGTCATGCCGCTGTTCAGCTTCCGCTTGATGGCGATGAACAGAATGCCGTCCAGAAACCCTCCCTCTGTAGAGTTGAACAGCAGCGCCCCCAGCAGGCAGGCGCACCAGACCGCCAAGGGCCTCCAGCTTGCCCCGTGGGCCACCACACCTGTGGCAGCGTCGATCACCCGTTGGATAAAGTAGATGGATAAAGGCGCCATCACCCCTGTCAAACCAAGCTGCACCAGCTTGATCACCGTCAGACCCGGGGCATACCGGAATAAAATCCCAATCGTTCGCAATGATTTTCGAAACATGCCTGCCCCCTCCGCTTATCTGCGCTTGCCCAATCCCTTACCCCGTGCAATATGCAATAGCGCCAGTATACGCCTGGAACCTTGAAGAAACCAGGGAAAATTTGTTTACAGTCAAACCCTCCTTTGCCCAAAATCGTTGACAAACTGAACATGCTTTTGCAAACTGAAGCTATGACCACTCTGCAGGATGGGGAAGGAGAAACAAACGTATGAGCGTAAAAGAAGCAGTGCTGGCGCAGCCTTCATTGGTGGCGCTGTGGGACTTTCAGGAGGAGGCCGGCCAGCCCCGTGTATCACAAGGCCCCCACCGGTATGTGCTGGAGGAAATGGCCGGCGGGGTTAGGCGGGTTGAGGACGGCGTTCTCGGGCCCTATTCCGCGGAAATTACGCCGGGGCAATGGCTTCGCGCCGCCCGCCGGGAGACCCCGGCGCTGAATATCGGCGGCCCCGATGCCAAGCTCACGGTAGCCGCATGGGTGAAGCGGCACCGCAAGCCCCTCATGACCCGGGACGGCAACCCCAACGGCCCCTGGTTCAAGGAATGCGAATTCATCGCCGGAATTTGGAACGAAACAGGGGAAAAGCGGCAGTACGGCATGTTTTTGAACCTGGGCATTTGGGACAGCAAGGAGCAGCTGTGCGGCCACGTTTCCGCCATCGGCGGGCCTACGCCGGGCTACCGCTATTGCATGGACGCCTCTATCGGCCAAACGCCCCTGCCCGAGGACGAGTGGCTGTTCCTGGCCATCACCTACGACGGGCTCTATGCCCGCTCCTATGTCAACGGCAAGCTGGATGCGCGTCCGGAGCGCAATCCGTATTATTATCCGGGCGGGTTGTATGACGGCGGGCCGGACGGGGCGGACTTTACGGTAGGCGCCGTAGACCGTCTCCACTCCATCGGCAACTTCTTCGCCGGGCGGCTGGGCGGGCTGGCAGTGTTCGACCGCGCCTTGACCGAAGAGGAATTGCTGGCCCTTCATTCTCTGCGCTAAACACCGAAAGCCGCCGGGCGGATTGCCTGGCGGCTTTTATTTCAGGAGAGCCAGCGGATTCGGCCGCCCCAACGGACAGACGATTCGCTATTTGGCAGAAAAACGGCGCTTTCTCATCTGCGCGGACACAGGATGCGCTATCTGCCGGAAAAGAGCGGGTTTGGACGGGTTGCAGAGGAAATAGCGTACTGTGTGTCCGCGAAATCGCCAGAAGCCTGCGTTTTGGCAAAATAACGGATTCTCGGTCCGGATAAGCAATCCTCCATAAGGAAGCCGAGCCGGTTTACCTCTCCAGACAGTGGAGCAGCGCCGCCTGCTGGACCTCCAGCAGATGCTTTTTGAAGCCGTACCCCACGAAATACGGGGAAGCAATCGCCGCACTGCTCACCTCCTCCTCCACGCGGAAAGGGGGACAGGGATTAAGCACCGCTCCCGGTCTCGCCAGTCCCATCCGCTCCGGGGTGATGCGGTAATCCCGGAAATAAGCCTCCTCGCGGAACGAGCGGGGCAGCGAATCCGTGAGCACCACATCGCTCTCCCGGAGGGCCTCCTCCAGGGAAACGGCAAACCGGTACTGGGCGGTTTCCGGCCCCATCTCATGGCCGGGCGCGCAAACATGGATGAAGCGGAGCCCCATCACCTTGGCCATGTGCATCCAAGTGCGGGCGATATTGCCCGGCGGCCCCACAAAGGTATAGGCCAGCTCCCGGTAATCCGGCCGCCGCAGACGGAGGGCATACAGATCCGCCAGAATCTCGCAGGGATGATTATGGGCTGTCATGGCGTTGATCACCGGAATGCGGGCATGGACCGCAATCTCCCGGAGCTTGTCCAGATCCGGATGGCGGATGATGGCGGCATCCGCCCAATTTTCCAGATACCCCATCACATCCTGAAGCCGTTCCTCCTTATCCAACGTCTCCGGCGGAAACAGGACGGTCCGGCCGCCCAATAGCTGTATCCCCTTCTCGAAGGTGAGGCGTGTGCGGAGGCTGGCCTCGGAGAAGAACATGACGCAGGTTTTTCCCGCCAGCAAAGGGGCTCCCGGCTCCAGCCGGAGGCTGTCGGCCCGCTTGTAGATATCCAGAATAGTCGATTCGTCCAGCCCCTCCATATCCAGCAGATGCACGGTCAATCAGCCCCTTCGTTGTTCAGTCCAGCAGCAGTCCGCCGCTGTAATGCAGCTCATAGACGGATTCCCCGTCCAGCAGAATGGATTCTACCCCGTGGAAGCTTCCCAGCCCGCCCTCGAAGGTATTGCGGTACTCCCAATCCCCCTCCCGCCAGCGTTTCGGCCCGCGGTAAGGCTGCTGCGCATCCGCCTGCCTGAGGGCGCTGCGCAAAAACTGGTACACCGCCGCCGTCCGCGCCCGGCTCGCCGGGGACATCGTTACACCACCGGAATAAACCATGGTCCAAACGGGACGCCCCGCCAGCTCCACAACCTCCTGCCCGGCAAAAAAATCCATGCCGAAATAAATATCCCGGTACCGGTAATCCCCGTTGGCATATTCCAATTGCTTGGAGCCTGCCAGAAGCGGCGGCACGGAGGCTTCATCCCCTTGGGCCGCATATGTATTGCGCTTGGCCTCCACCAAAAAGCGGATCAGCCTTTCCTTTTCCAACAGCATACCATATCTCCTCTTTCCCTATATCCCTTTTTTCCAACAAACATACGTTCCCTTCTCTCATTATACGGTTACCCGCCCAATTGAGCAAGATTATACAATCCTTCAGAGGGCAGGCTGTGGTATTCTTACACTAATCGAGGCCGGACAGGAGAGAAGGCGCATGGCGAAGGAAAAACGGACCGTATGCTATGATGCGGAACTGGAAATCGAGGCTTACCGGTTTGTGGGAGTCATGCAGAAATTCCCCAACCATTTCCACGATTATTATGTTATCGGGTTCATTGAGGCGGGGCAGCGGCTTTTGGTCTGCAAAAACCGGGAGTACATCATCAATCCGGGAGACATTACCGTCTTCAACCCCGGGGATGTCCATTCCTGCGAGCAGCTGGACGGCAGGGCTTTGGATTACCGCTGCCTGAACATTCAGGCGGACGCCATGGAGCGGATGGTGCGGGAGATGACGGGACGGTCCTGTCTGCCCCGCCTCAAACGGCCGGTGCTGTTCCAAAGCGAGCTGGCCGGTTCCCTGTGCGAGCTGCACCGGATGATTCTGGGGGGAGAGCGGGATATGGCCAAGGAGGAGCTGGCGCTATTGCTGATCGGCCAGTTCCTGCAGGAGGAGGCGGATCTGCGCTCCGAGACTGCGGGCCGGGAGCCGGAGGCCGGTCTGAAGGCTGCCTGCGCCTATCTGGATACCCATTATCATCATGCCGTTTCGCTGGATGAGCTGGGCAGTCTGGCCGGTATGAGCAAGTATCATTTTCTCCGCTTGTTTACCCGCTCCTTGGGCATCACGCCGTACTGCTATCTCCAGGCTGTGCGGATCGGACGGGCCAAACAGCTGCTGGAGCAGGGGCTGCCCCCGGCGGAAACGGCGCAGCTGACGGGCTTCGGCGACCAAAGCCATTTTACCCATACCTTCAAACGGCTGATCGGGCTGACGCCAGGGCAGTATACGCGGATTTTCCCGGACGGTCCGGTACGCCGGCCCGTACTTCAAGGAGGCAAACATGATTAAACCGAAAGCCGCAGCGGCAGGACACGCAGCCGCCATCTTCACCATTGTTGTCTGGGGCACTACCTTCATCTCCACCAAGGTGCTGCTGGGGGATTTCTCCCCCTTTGAGATTCTCATCTTCCGCTTTACTCTGGGGTATCTGGCCCTGCTTGCGGTTCATCCCCGCTTTGTGAAAACATCCGGCATCCGGGAGGAGCTGCTGTTTGCCGGAGCCGGGCTTTGCGGCGTGACCTTATATTTTCTGCTGGAAAATATCGCCCTCACCATGACCCTCGCCTCCAATGTGGGGATTATTGTGTCCGTCGCCCCGTTTTTCACGGCGGTGGCGGCCCACTTCTTCCTGAAGGGGGAACGGCTGCGCCCGCCTTTTTTCATCGGCTTCGCCGTGGCCATGCTGGGCATTGTCCTCATTACGCTGAACGGGAGCTATGCGCTGGAGCTGAACCCTGCCGGGGACATTCTGGCGGTGCTGGCCTGTGTTTTCTGGGCGTTTTACTCCGTGCTCATGCGCAAAATCAGCGCCTTGGGGCACAGCAACATCGCCTGTACCCGGCGGGTGTTTTTCTACGGGCTGATATTTATGCTTCCGGCGCTGGGCTTTATGGATGTGCATCTGGCGCCGGAGCGGTTCGCCGATCCGGTGAATCTGCTGAACCTGCTGTTCCTGAGCCTTTTCGCCTCCGCCCTATGCTTTGCCTCGTGGAACTGGTGCGTGGGGGTGCTCGGCGCCGTCAAAACCAGCGTCTATATCTACTTGGTGCCGGTGGTGACCATCATCGCCTCCTGGCTGATTCTGCATGAGCGGCTGACCGGCATTGCCCTGATGGGCGCCCTGCTGACGCTGGCCGGGCTCTTTATCTCCGAGTGGAGGCTGAAGCCGGGACGAGCCGCCTCCTACAGGGAGGCAGAAGCGGGGCTGGAGAGATGAGAAGCGGTGCGGAGCCATTCGCGCCTCCGGCGGACATACTCCGCAAGCGGTGTGCCCGTAATAAACGAAAACATCCGCTGGAAGTTGAAGCTGGAGCAGCAGGCCTTCTGCGCGGCTGCCGCATAGTCGATTTCCCCGGTGAGATTCTCCTCAATATAGTCCAGAGCATTGTTCATTTTTGTGAGCCAATCCATCCCCATCGCTCCCTTTCAAAACCGATCATATCCGTTTGCTGCGCCTCTCGCGCAACTTCTTCTGCACAATTCCGTCAGCAGGGTTACAGCGAATCCACCCATTTTGTGGCATACTAGCAATATAGCATGATGGGACAAGGAAAAAGGAGTGACAAAATGATTTACGTTGCGCTGTTGCGGGGCATTAATGTGGGCGGCAATAACAAGGTGGATATGAAGCGGCTGAAGGCAGCCTTTGAGCAGGCGGGGATGCGGCAGGTGGTCACCTATATTAATTCCGGAAATATTGTGTTTTCCTGGGATGCGGAGGAGGCTGCAAGCGGCAGGAGCCTGTCCGGTGAGCAGGAACAGGAGCTGAAGCGCAAGCTGGCGGGCATTTTGGAGGAAGCGATTCTGCGGGAGTTCAACCTGCCCATCAGAGTGGTCATCCGCAGTCTGAAGGATATCCGTGAGGTGATCCGCCATCTGCCGGAAGCCTGGACCAACGATGACACCATGCGGAGCGATGTACTGTTCCTGTGGGCTGAAGCAGACGCGCCGGAGGTGCTGGACGAGCTTAAGTTCAAGCCGGAGATCGACCGTGTGCTCTACGCGCCGGGCGCTGTGCTTTGGTCTGTGGACCGGGCCAATGCCACTCGCAGCGGGATGCAAAAGCTCATCGGCACCAAGCTGTACGGGCTGATGACCGTCCGTAACGTCAATACCACCCGCAAAATCCACCAGTTGATGGAGGAGGCGGCAGCGGTGGCGGAAGCAGAGGGCGGCTGAGGCATCGGTTTGTCTCCCTTGGCGCTGCCGCAGCCGCAGCCGTCAGCCCCGCATCACCAAGGGCAGCAGCTCTAACGGCGGTGTAAGCCTTTATTTCCGCGAAAACACCGCCCCAAACATTCTAACGGTGGCCAGCGCCGCTATTCGGGCCAAACAACCCGTCGCAAGCCCGGTTTTGGCCAAATAGCGGCTCCTGCTTCCGTTAGATTTGGCAAACCGCTATTTCGGGGCAAATAGCGGCTCTCACCGCCGTTAGAATCGCACGCGGCTCCCGGCCCATACCCATCTCTACGCTTCCATACCCCACCTGCCTCGCGCGGACAGGGGTGTTACAGGAGGATTTTCACTATGTTCAACATTCTGCTCATTGAAGACGATGCCGCTTTGTTCGGCGAAATCCGCCAGCGGCTTTCCCAATGGTCCTACCAGGTCCACAGCATTACCGATTTCGGCAGGGTGCTGGAGGAGTTTGCGGCGCTGAAGCCGGAGCTGGTTATCATCGACATCCAGCTGCCGCAGTTTGACGGCTTCCATTGGTGCCGCACCATCCGGGCCCACTCCAAGGTGCCGATCCTGATGCTCTCCTCCCGGGATCATCCCAGCGACATGGTCATGTCCATGACCCTGGGGGCGGATGACTACATCCAGAAGCCCTTCCACTTCGAGGTCCTGGTGGCCAAAATCCAGGCCATTCTGCGCCGGGTCTACAATTACACCACCGACCGTCCAGAGCTGCGCACCTGGCGGGGAGCCACTGTCGAATTCCTCAAAAACACCGTTTCCGGCTCCAGGGGAACCGTCCTTCTCACCAAAAACGAAATGTTCCTGCTGAATCTGCTGGTGGAGCACAAGGGGCAGATTGTCACCCGGGAGGCGATGATCCAGGCCTTGTGGGACAACGAGGATTTTGTCAGCGACAACACCCTGACCGTCAATGTGAACCGGCTGCGCAAAAAGCTGGAGCCTCTGGGTCTGGACGCCTGCATCGAAACCCGGGTGGGGCAGGGCTATATCGCCACCGATGAGGAGGGGCCGGTCATATGATCCGCCGCTATCTGAGTGAGCGCGCGAGCTGGCTTCTCCTGTTGCTCGGGCTGCAGCTGCTGCTGGTATTTGTGGCCTATCTGGACCCGGGCATCGATCTCCTGCCCACTCTATATCTGGTTTGGCTGAATGCATCGGTATGCATCGCCTTCATATGCTGGCGTTACTTCCGGGAAACCCGCTTCTACAAAAGCCTGGCCGCCGGTGAGCATCTGTTCGATTCCCGGCGTCTCCCGGAGGCGGCAAGCCCCTTCGAGGCCATCGTCCGGGAGGCTGTGCTGGAGCAAACGGAAAGCATCCGCCAGGAGTCCGCGTCCAACGCCCACCTGCTGGAGCAGGAGAAGAATGACCTGCTCTCCTGGATTCATGAGGTGAAAACCCCCCTCTCGGCCATGCATCTGATGCTCGGGCGGATCACCGATGAAACGCTGAGAAGCCAGCTCCAACAGGAATGGCTCCGGATTCATCTGCTCCTGGACCAGGAGCTGCACCGCAAACGACTGCCCTTCCTGAAGAATGACCTGTACATGGAAGCCGTGCAGCTCGGAGCCGTGTTGAACAAAGAAATCCGCGACCTCCGGTCCTGGTGCATCCCCAAGGGGATCGGCTTCGACCTCTCCCTGGAAGCGAAAGAGACCTTAACGGACGCCAAGTGGCTGGGCTTTATCCTGCGGCAACTGCTCAGCAATGCCATCAAATACAGCGGTCCCGGCACAGACATCTCCATCTTCAGCGGAGAGCTCGACGGGCATGTAACGCTGACCGTCCGGGACCGCGGGCGGGGCATCGACCCCAAGGACCTGCCGCGGATCTTCGACAAGGGCTTCACCTCCACCCTGAACCGCCAGGACGGAGGCAGCGCCACCGGCATGGGGCTTTATCTGGCCCGGCAAGCGGCACAGTCGCTGCTCATTGTCATTCAGGCGGAATCCATGCCCGGCGAGGGCAGCGCCTTCACTCTGGTGTTCCCCCGGAAGAACGATCTGGTCCGTCTTGCAGGCATGTGACAGGAATGTCACATGCTCTTTTCATTTGTTCGGCGAAACGCAGGAAAACACGCCGGCGGCTGGATTATGATGGAGGTATCAAAGGAGTGAAGCAAATATGGCAATTCTGGAAGCCTCCAACATTTATAAAACCTACGGCAACAAGCTGAACCGCCAGGAGGTGCTCAAGGGCATCGACCTGAAGGTGCGCAAAGGCGAATTTGTGGGCATTATGGGCCCCTCCGGCTCAGGCAAAACCACTCTCCTGAACGTCCTGTCGTCCATCGACCGGGTAAGCCAAGGCACCATCGATATCGAAGGCCAAACCTTCACCCGCATGAAGGAAAAAGCGCTGGCGGAATTCCGCAAGCGCCACCTGGGCTTTATCTTTCAGGAATACAATCTGCTGGATACCCTGACCGTCAAGGAAAATGTGCTGCTGCCCCTGTCCATTACGGACATCAGCAAGCGCGAAGCCCATCTCCGGTTTGAGGAGGTGGCCCGAGAGCTGGGGATTTTCGAAGTGAAGGATAAATACCCGTCGGAAATTTCCGGCGGCCAGAAGCAGCGGACCTCTGCAGCCAGAGCCTTCATCCACCAGCCGGGCATTATTTTTGCCGATGAGCCTACGGGGGCTTTGGATTCCAAATCCGCCTCCGACCTCCTGAACAAGCTCTCGGAGATGAACCAGAAGCGGCAGGCCACCATCGTGATGGTCACCCATGACCCCATGGCCGCCAGCTTTTGCAGCCGAGTGGTATTTATCCGCGACGGGCAAATCTACACCCAGCTGGAGAAGGGGGCGGAAACCCGCCAGTCCTTCTTGGGCGATATTATCAAAACCCAGGGTGTGCTGGGCGGGGTGCAGCCATGAACATCCACTTTATCATCCTGCGCAACCTGAAGAAGAACCTGCGGAACTATTACCTCTATGTATTCGCGCTCATCTTCAGCGTGGCCCTCTATTTCTCCTTCGTTACCCTGCGGTATGATCCGGCTTTGGGCGAAATGGAGGGCACCGTCAAGGGGGGCGCCGCCATCGGAGCCTCCTCCGTGCTGCTCGTGGTCATCGTCGCCGTGTTTCTGCTGTATGCCAACACCATATTCATCAAACGCCGCAGCCGCGAAATCGGCCTGTTCCAATTAATCGGACTGACGAAGGGGAAGATCTTCCGGCTCTTCAGCGCCGAAAATCTGATCCTGTACTTCGGATCGATGCTCCTGGGCATCGGCGGGGGCTTCGGCATCTCCCGACTGATGCTTATGATCCTCTTCAAGATTATTGAAGTGGAGGAAATGGCCCGGCTGCGGTTTTCACCGGAAGCGCTGAAGCAAACCATTCTTGTTTTCGCGTCCATATATCTGCTGATTATGCTTATGAACTACCTGTTTATCAAAAGCCAGACCATTCTCTCCCTGTTCCGGGTTTTGTCCACCGCCCAGGAGCGGGTTAAGCGCATCTCCATATGGGATATCATCATGGGAGTGCTGGGGTTGGGCTTTATCGGCGGAGGGTATGCACTGTCCGCGCGGCTGTTCGGGGGCGCCTTTACCTCCATGACAGAGCTGATGGCGGCCATGGTGGCCATCCTGGCCTCCGTTATTGCCGGCACGTACCTGTTCTATAAAGGCTCCGTCCGCTTTCTGTTCAATCTGGCCCGCAAAAGCCAAAACGGCTACCTGTCCGTCAAGCAGGTGCTGTCCCTGTCCTCCATTATGTTCCGGATGCGGTCCAACGCGCTTTTGCTCACCGTCATTACCACCGTTTCCGCCTTGGCCATCGGGCTCTTGTCCTTAAGCTATATTTCCTATACCTCTGCCGCCATCTTGGCAAGGGAGTCCTCTCCCCACGACTTCGGGTTTGTCAGCCAAGAGGATAAAGGGCATTTCACCGCCGCGCTGGACAAAGCGGGAATCGGCTACCGGGAAATCGCCATCCCCTCCATTAAACTGAGGATGGACCCCACCCGGCTGTTGGACCCATCCTTATTCACTGGCAGCGAGGACAGCACGATGGAAGTTACGGTGGTGGGAGACCGGCAGCTGGAGCATATCGACATCCGGCCGGGTGAAGCGCGTTTTATCAGCAGCTCGGCTCTGGAGAATTTCCTGTCGCCCCGGAACAATTCGGAGGTGACCATATTTGCCGGGGAAACCTCCTATCCGGTCACCGTTACCTCCATTTCCAAGGAGGCGCTGCTGCCCATCTATTACGGCCAGCCGCTGATAATAGACCAGGCCGATTATCAAAACCTGTCCGCCGCGGCATCCAGCCAGGAAAAGGCCAATGAACGGGTCTATTACGGCATTCTGTTGGCCGAGCCCGGCCAGATCAAAGCCGCCAACGCCATTTTTAATACCGAACCAGCGAAGCAATCGGCCTTCTCCCAATACGAAAATCTCGTCAGCCAACGCACCAATATGGGGCTCATCATGTTCATTGTAGCCTTCCTCGGGCTGACCTTCCTGATTACCTCCGGCTGCATCCTGTATTTCAAGCAAATGGATGAAAGCGAGGAGGAAAAGGGCGGCTACACCATTCTGCGGAAGCTTGGCTTTACTCCGGGAGACCTGCTCTCCGGCATCCGCTTCAAGCAGTTGTTCAACTTCGGCATTCCTCTGGTGGTGGGGTTAAGCCACAGCTATTTCGCCGTCAAATCCGGGTGGTTTTTCTTCGGTACGGAAATGCTGTCGCCCACCATTCTGGTCATGCTGGTCTATACCGGACTGTACTCCATCTTCGGCATCCTGTCCGTGCTGTACTGCAAACGGGTCATTGGCCAGTCGCTGTAACGCGGCGGGAGCCGGTTCAGGCTACTCTCCGCCGGCCAGCTCGTTGCCGTTTTCGTCCACGCCGAGAGCCCCGCAGGCCATCAGGCGGTATTCCTCCAGCCCTGATTTCATTGCAAAAATAGCGATCAGAATAGGATAGGACGCCGTCGTTTCCCTGATATGCTCCGCCATCCGGGGCCACACCCGGCCTCCGGCCCGCTCGTACCGGGGCAGAAGATCGGCCAGCCCTTCGTCGCCGAACAGCATATAATACGTAACAAAATCCGCAGCCGGATCGGCGTATTCCGCCTCGGTCCAATCCAGAAGCCCGGTTACCTTGCCGTCAGGATTCACCAGAATATGTCCCGGATGCAGGTCGCCGTGGACCAAGGCCGAGTGGTCAGGCCAGAAGGTGTCGTCCTCCAGCCATGCCCGCCAACGCTCCCAGAGGGCCCGCGACACGCCGAAGGCGGCTTTGACCTCCTCCATCCGCTCCTGCAGCCGTTGCCGCACCCCGCCAGGGCTCCACACCCGCAGACCGGCCTGGCGCGCCTCCTCTTCGGGGATGTTATGCAGGGCGGCCAGCGTCTCCGCCAGGGATTGCACGAACACCTCCGGCAGCTGCTGGGGGTTTATCACCCAATCGTACTGCTTCAGCTCAGGATTGATGGTGGCGATAGGAACTCCCCCCAGCAGGGGATAAGCAATCAGCTCCGGCTCATGCACCTGCCAATCCGGAACTTCCACCGGCAGATGGCGGGAAACCAGCTCCAGCACTTTCCGCTCATAAGCGGCGGACTCAATCACATCGGGCCGCCGCGGCTGGCGGAGCACCCAGCGCCCCCCGGCCGCGGTATCGGCGAATACCGCCCAGAAATCCAGTCCGGATTCATTCAGGCTGGCGGCGGCTGGTTCTATTTCTATCCCGCGGCTGCGGGCTTGCTGAAGAATATCCTCGATTATGCGCTGCTTCTCAGTCATATATGCCCTCCTTTGCAACATAGGCGTATGCCTGCTTTTCAGTATACCCTACCGGGCATAGACGCTCAACAGCAGAAGACGGAGGCTTAATCTTCTTCCGTAAAGGAACCGAAATCGGTAATCCTCACATCATAGCTGAAATTCACCTCCACACCGCTAAAGACCTCGTCCCAGTTGTCCTTCACCTTCCTCCACACCTCCGGATGCTGAATGGCCAGCCGTTCTCCAAAAGCGCCCACATCCACCTTGTACTCCTTCTGCAGCTTGCGCATCAGCGTCTGCATCCTCTGGGCCAGCCGTTCCTCCACAATCTGCTCCGCCGTTTCGGCAAACTGGTGGGAGGAAGGGGTGGACTGCTCGTTCCAGGTCTCAATCAGACGGCCCTCACTGACAAGGCTGACCCGGAATGCAATACGGTCCCCTTCCACAATGGAATTCATTTTGCTTTTCATGGACTTCACTTCATAGGTCAGGGTTTCATTGTCTGCGTCCTCCGTTTTAATCACGCCCGTTGTCCCCTCATTCCTCAGCCAAACCAGGCACTCCGTATCCTCCTGGCTCAGATTGCCGATCCAGCGTCCGGAGGAGCCCTTGATAATCCCGGAGCCGGAAAACTCGATCTCCCCGCCTCCGGTGACCAGATTCTGAAGCACGAAGTTTTTCTTGGCATACGTGAATCCGTCCAGCCGGGATAGGGTAACCGGCGGAAGCAGCTTGCTGGTGCGAGTACGGTTGCGAATCATCCCCATGATGTGAAAGGCCGGGACAATCTCTGTTCTGTTGGATACCAGCGTATCCCTGGCCATGCCTTGGCTTATATACACCATGGTGCTGGGCCGGATATCATTGTCCCGGAGCAAAAAATCCGTCAGCTGCTCTATGCTTTGCTTTTGCAGCAAATCGGCGGAAATGACAATGACCTTCAGGTGATGGCCAATAACCGGACGATCCAGCCGGGTGGAGAATTGACGGAATATCTCAATCAGCGAGTCGCCGCTTCCCGAAACATTGACATACGGCATCTGTGATTGATACTCATCCTTATCCTTCATCCCCACCGACTTGGTAGGAACAATCTGAATGGTGGCCATTAGCTTGTTTCGTTTGCTGTAGACGGCCCCTTTGGCCTCGAACTTCTTTTCGCCGGGAGCAGGCTGTCCGCTGTCCAGCGCCAATCCGGCGTACAAAGCCAGATCCTCAATCTCCTTGCTGCTCCAGCAGCCCGGCAGAAGCAGCGTCAGAGCAGCGCATGCCAGGAGAAGCTTAAGCTGCTTACACATGCTGCTTCAATCCCTTCACACGAATCATCCATACCACAAGAAGCGGGACGAACAATAGAAGGAACAGACCTGCGCTGCCCCATCCGATGGCGTCACCCAGAAGAATCAGGTCCTGCTGGCTCTTCGGCACCATAGTCGCCAGAAACAATACGGGAACCATGGCGAGAATAACCGGCTGCACAGGCAGCCGGAACACTTGGGAAATACCCAGGGAGGCTTGAAAGAAGAAGCTGCAAAAGGTGCAGAACATCTGTATCAGCCAAACCACCATCAGCGGAAATTCCAGCCTTTCCACAAAAAAACCGGTGACCTCGAAGCTGCGGATCAAATCGATGGTAGGCCAGGCGCTGGTAATCACGCAATCAATGGACAGACCGCCGACAACCATAATGACTGTCAGCAGATACAACCCCAGGGGAATGGCAATCCCCCCCAGCATGGCCTTAACCGCGTGCTGGGGATGCTGCATGAAGGCCACCAGCGTCAGAACCACCTCACAGCCGGAGTAAACCAGGATGGAGGACTTTAAGCCGCGGAAGACAGGGGCGAATCCCTCCCCCAGAACCGGGCGCAGGTTATTGATATTGAACAGCCGCAGGCTGACCGCATACGACACCAGCAGCACCAGAATCGTAATGGGCAGGACGATCTGGTACACCCGGGCAATGGCGTTAATGCCGCCGCACACCAGGTAGGCCCCCGCCCAAATAAACGGAATGACCATGGCCCAAATGGGCGTTCCCTCCAGCAGGAAGAACAGCGTAACCTCCGCCAGCGAACGGATCTCGAAGCCCGCTACAATCACGAAATAGAGGACCAGGAGCAGGCAGAGCGCCCCTCCCGGAACCCTGCCGGCAATCTTCCCCGCATATTGGAAAATGGTCTCGCCGGGAAACTGCTGGCTGAGCTTGACCATAAGCAGGACGACCAGCATAATCGCTGCGCCTCCCAACAGAATGGTCAGCCAGGAGTCAGGCGTCTTCATCTCCTGGGTTATGCTGCGCGGCATGGTCAGAATCCCTGCGCCAAGCAGGGTATTGGTCAGGAATACCGCCGCTTGGGAGGAAGTAATCTTGTCATCGGCTCTAAGGAACAAGCGTAGCTCCCCTTCCGAAAATCAGGATTTGCGTTTGCTTTTTTTCGTCTTCAGCATAACCGGCCGGCGCTTCATCATAGAAAGCGGGGCGCGCAGGAACAGGTCCTTCCAATCCTGCAGCCGGTAGGGCGAAGCCGGGGTGAGGTAAGGAACCCCGAAGCTCTTCAATCTGGTCAGATGGCTGCACAGCAGAAGAAAAAACAGAATGGTGCCGAACATGCCCAGGAAGGCTGCAAACAGCATCCCTGCAAAGCGGAGCACCCGAAGGGTGATGCCGGCGCTGTAAGTGGGAATAGAGAAGGAGGAAATGGCGGTCACCGCCACCACAATAACCAGAAAGGGGCTGACAATTCCCGCCTGTACCGCCGCATCGCCGATAATCAGGCCGCCGACAATGCCCATGGCCGGCCCGATGGGCTTGGGCAGACGGATGCCCGCCTCCCGGAGGATTTCAATAGAGACCTCCAGAATCAGCACCTCGATTAAGGAGGGAAAGGGAACCCCTTGGCGGGTCTCCATGATGGAGATCGCCAGCTCGGTGGGAATCAGCCCGGGATGAAAGGAGATGAAAGAGATATAAAGCGAAGGCGCCATCAGGGCCAAAAACGCGGCAGCAAACCGGAGCATCCGCAAAAGGGAGCCGGGCACCCAGCGCTCGTAATAATCCTCGGGGGACTGGAGCAGCATGCTGAAGGTAGCCGGAACAATCAGCGCGAAGGGGGTGCCGTCCAAGGTTTGCTTGGTTTTAGTCAAATGGGCAAAAACTACCTCCCGCATCAACATGCGGCCACGGCCTTCTGCGCAAAAAAACGCCCCTTCCCGTAGGAAAGAGCGTCTTTGGATGTTCATCTGCAAATGGGGTGAGTATCCCTATGCCAGCTTCTGGCCGCAATTGGAGCAGAAGTTGGCTCCTTCATTCTTCGCGCCGCAGTTGGGACAGAAGTTGGGCTTCTTCCCATCGTCCGCTCCGGCCGGTTGGGCTCCCTGCGGGCTGCCCTGCCCGGAGCCGCCTGCCTGCGGGTTCTGCGGGTCCATATTCTTCATCATTTCCTTGGCGATGTTCATGCCCATCATCATCCCCGCCATATCCGCCGCGGCCCCTCCGCCCTTCACATTGCCGGAGGCCATGCCGTCGGTCATGGAAATCTGCTGGTATTTGCCCACATTGCCGATCATTTCGTGGGAGGCCGTCTTGTTGATCATATCCTGGATCTGGTGCGGATAATTGAAGCTCATCACCTGAAAACCGGTAACCGTGAGGCCGGTGCTCAATACCTGCATGTCCAGATCCTCGCGGATGCCGCGGGCGATATCGAAGGCGTTGGCCTGGAGATTGAACATATCCTTGCCCTCCCGGCTGATCCACTTCATGAGAAGCTGGTCCAGCACGGAGGTAATCCGCAGCTTCACTTCCTCCACCAGATAGCTGTCCTTCATTCCGGCAATCCGGTCGATCAGGGCCACATAATCATTCACCTTGAAGTTGAAGGTGCCGTTGGCGCGGATGGGCAGTCCGCCGGGAAGATTGGGAGCCGGAAGCAGAATGGGGTTCTGGGTGCCCCAGCGGACGGTGAACTCCTTGGTGTTGACGAACAGCACCTCCACCCTCATGCCGCTGTTAAAGCCGAATTTGAAGCCCTTCAGGGTGGACAGGAAGGGAATGATCTGCGACTCGATATTGTACTCGCCCTCGTTCTGGAAAATCCCTTCAATCTTGCCGTTGTGGAAGAAGATGGCGTCCTGGCCGGGGCGGATAATCAGCTTGCTGCCCTTTTTGATCTCCCGGTTGCTCCATTTCCAGAAGATCATATCCTCCCGGAACTCTTCCCACTCCACTACATTGGCAAACTGGTTGCGGAAAAACGACATATCTGAACCACTCCTTCATTGCAAGATAGGTAACTCTATGTTTCTCCCTAAAACGAGCCTCTGCTGCCGCTGTGGGAATGGCCTCCCCGGCTGACTCCTCCACCTCCGCCACCCCCGCCGCCTCCGCCTCCGGTGTTCTTGGGAATTTTGGTTCTGGTAACGGTGGTGCGGATGTATTGGTCCTGGCGGTCAAGAATTCCCGACGAGGCGGCGTCCTCATAAGTCTGCCGGTTCACCGTCACCCGGCCGCCGGAGTGATACGCCATGGTGCCGACGATGATAGCGCCCAGTCCCAGGGAAACCGCCAGCTGGAACCAAAGCTGAAACAGGATATTGTCGGGATTCACGCCCGGCCGGTAACCCATATACCGGTTGGCGGTGTCCAGATAGAGCTCGAAGGCTTTCCGGTAATCGCCTGCGCTCAGGTAAGGGGTGATTTTGGTGCGGATTTTGTCCATCCGCTGGTCATCCAGATACTCCTCGCCCTTATAGAACCCGGCCAGGTAAATCTCCCTGTTGCGCATGTCCATGGTTAGAATGGCAGTGTTGCCATGGGCCTTGTCATAACCCGGCGCCTTGCTGTCGTAGAAATCCTCGGTCATGACCACCACATCGGTGTTGGCCGTATTGTTCGAGGTGTAAATCATGAAGTCCGTCTGCCGCTTCTCGCCATACTTCATGGCCAAGGCAGTAAGCGCCGCCTCCTCCTCGGGCGTCAGCAGATCGGCTTCATCATAGATAAGCCGCTTCTCCGCCCCGGCATAAACCGTCTGCCCGGCGGGAGCCAGCATGGCCGCCAGCAGAAGCAGCGTGAAGCAGAGCAGGCCCAATATAGCCCGTTGGCGTTGTCTGTTCACCATAAACCGCCTCCCATCAGAAGGGCGATCAGCTTCAGGGAAAGGAAGGTCACGCCCGAAATGCCCGCAAACCAGGCTGCCACCTTGCCGAAGCTGATGGGCGGTTTGCCCACTACCTTGCCGGTCTGCCCGTTCATGGCAAAGGTATGCTCCAGCTTGTCGTAATCGTAATGGACCACCCAAACGGGAATCAGGACGTAATCCGCCTGGGTCATCCGGGTGTCGATATCTTTTTGGGTATAGCTGACCGTGGTGTACCCCGCCATGGCCGACTGGATATAGGCTTCCACGTAGGGCCGGATTTTTTCCTTTACCCGGGGCAGCAGTTCTTCGCCGGTGTAGCTGTATTTATCTGCCCGGTACCCGGCCAGGTATGGAGTTTTGAAGCTTTTCAGCTGATGGTAGGGAAATGGCTCCAGGCGGTCCATCAGCTTGTCGCTCATTTTTTCCGACGCGTCCAGGGGTACCCGGTTGTAGTTCAGCCGGATTCTTCTGTATACGCTGAAGTGCTGGGTTTCCGTAATCCGGTAGTCCCCCTGCACATACGTTCGCACCTTGGTGGCCTGAGCCCGCGCTTCAATATGGTTGTTCAGGCCGTACAGCCAAAACGGCACATAGGTGCCGGTAATGCTCTTGATCCGGTCCGCCGTCATAAATCCCGCGGGGGTCAGCCGCCCGTTGCGGCACCATTTCTTGAAGGCCCGCACCGCTTCCTCCTTGCTGATGGCAAAGGGCAGCACCTGCACCGGCCGGAGGCTGCCCGCCAGCCTGTCCCCCAGGATGGCGCTGGAGCCGCAGAAGCTGCACAGCGTGGCGGTGGTTTCCCCATCCGCTTCGATCACGCCGCCGCAGCTGGCGCAATGGTACTCCTCCCGGGGCTGGGGAGCAGACGGCGCTTTTAATGCCTCCACAGGGTCAGGAAGCCCTTCAATGGAATCCGTTCTGCCGCAGCTTGGGCAGGACAATGCTGTTTTGCCGCTGTCAAAGACCATGCTGCTGCCGCAATTCATACATTTGAAATCAATGGCCTGCATCGCTTCACCTCACCTTACGATTCGCTGTAGCCCGTTCCCGGTCTTTTTCCGAGGCTTATTCCGGTTTGCCGTCCTCCGTTTCCCGGGCCCGGGCGGTTCTGTCCAATTCCGCAAGCTCCCGTTCCAGCTTCTCCTTCGGGTCGGACCTCAGCTCCGCCAGCGCCTGGGCTTCATAATAAGCGCTGTTGATCTTATCCTCCGCTGCCTGGATAGCGGATCGCCCTCCCTGTCCCGGCGCTTCTATGGCATTCAGCTTCCGCTGCGCCTGGGCCGCGGCCATCCGTTCCTTCAACTGCGCCTGTCGGGCCTCCAGCCGGCTTATGTCCGAAGCCAGCTTCTCCTCCAGCTCCTTCAGACTGGCCGCTTGCCCGACTGCTTCCCGGTACCGGCCCTCCAGCTCCGTTTCCTTGGGGAGAAGGGCGTCCCGCTTATCCAGGAACAGCCCGGCATCCGCCGGATTGCCCAGCTCCCGGGACTTCTCCGCATAGGCAGCCAGCTTGCGGATTTCCGCCCGGCATTCCTCCAGGGCCCGCTTGGCGCGCTGCTCCTCCGCTTGCAGAGCCGCGGCTTCCGCCCGTACGGCCCCCAAATCCAACTGCAGCCCCCGCATCAGCTCCTCAATGGCTTTCTCCGGGTCCTCCGCTTTATCCAGCACAGCGTTCACATTACTGGCCATAATGGTCTTGAATCTGGACAGTATTCCCATGGTATCCCTCCTCACAATAACGGCAAGACATGCGCCTCTCGTTTTATCATACTTCATAATACTTGGAATTAGGCGGAAAGGATTCAAAAACCTAAGGATTGGATTGTTTTTCTTGCGCGGCTGTTGGTATTATGGCACACTATAAGAAGTATTTAACCATTTGCGCGGCAAAGCATGCCCGCCTCCTTTCCATGCCGGAAAGGGGCGGGCTTTTTGTGTTTTGCGTTGGGCCATTTTGAAGGAGGCGTTGGACATGGGCATGAGCTTTGAGAAGGAACACAGGAAATGGATGGAGCATCATTTAAGCGCACGAAAAGGGGAGCGGCTGGACGCGCTGAAACGGGGGCACGGGTATGGCAACCGCTTATTTGCGGAGCAGGTGTGGTGGCCGCTGGCCGGCGGCTTCCAGGGGCTGCATCCGGAATATGAGGTGAAGGACTGGCGGGGACGGTCCTACTTTGTTGATTTCATGTGGATTGCAGGGACCCTGCGTGTGGCGTTGGAGGTGATGGATTATGGCTCCCATGGCATGGACCGGACCAAGTACCGGATGGATTTGAACCGAGGACTGTTTCTTCAGACGCAGGACTGTGTAGTGTTTTACATTGCGTTGGACGAGTTGAAGGAAAACCCCTCCTTCATCCTGTATGCGCTGCGCACCAGCCTTGCCCCGTATTTATCGGCGGCCGACGGCGGTGACAAGCGGAATACGGACAAGGGCTTTTCCCGGGTGGAACGGGAGCTGGAGCTCCATAACATGACCGTCATCAAGTATTGCCGCAGGCTGGTGGAGAAGGGCAAGCTTCAGCCCATCGCAAAAGGGCAGTCCGGGCGGGTGGTGTATTACCAGTACGTGGGCTCTCTGCAAAGCCCCGATTTGGTTTAGCCTGGCCTGATGAAGTGCTTCATAGGGCAGGTTGGGCGGGAGTAGGTTGGATGGGGCAGGCGGGGAGCTGGAGCGGACCACTAGCTGGGGGTGAGACAAGACAGGCTGGAGCGGCGGCGGACACGAAAAATCATATATAATTTTGAGAAAATCGCTAAAACCATCATTTGTATATGAAAAAGTAACCATAATTTGCCCCTAACCACTCCATGTCAGGTATTATGATCGAAAAATCAATCATAATGTGCTTTTTCGTGGCCAGACGGGAAATTATACTCGAAATTTCATATACGCTTGAGGGGAGGTAGGGATCAGAGCTCTCCAGAGCACAGGATAGCCAACCCGCATCAGCAGATAAAGCATTGAGCCCCGCCATTTCCAACAATTTGAGGCAAAACAGGCAAAGTGTTCTTCGATGTATCCGGCGTGAGATCCTTCCATATCCGCGAAGAAGCCCGGCATCCCGAGCGTCTGACCGAGGACGGGAACAATGACGTTATGATCTATGTGGATCATAGATGGGCTGCCCGCTCCATCCGGCGTACAGAAAGGTTCTGGCAATGGCGATGGCTCCTATGGCATCCAGACGGTTCGCATCCTGGACCACCTTCCCCTCCAGAGTCCGCATCGGGGGATTGGCCCCCGCATTGTATGACATATTGGCGATAATCTCGATAATATGCCGGCGGTCCTCTTCCTCCACCGGCTGCCGCTCCAGCCAACTGCTTACCTTTTGCAGACCGGCCTCCTTGGACTCGTTGAGCTTCTCATCAGCCACATCATGGAGCAACGCGGCTACAGCGCATATAAAGAAATCCGCTCCTTCGCTTTGGACCAGCTTCCCAGCCATAGTGGCAACCCGACGGACATGCCACCAATCGTGGCCTGTGGGGTCATGCTCCAGCTCCGACTTGGCAAACCAAAAACAAAAAAACACCGGCCACCGGTGTTTTTCTCTAAAGCTTGAATCCTGCCGCTTGTTCGTCGCGGAACTGAGGTTGAAGGTCCTCAAGTCCCAATGCCTTGAAAACCCGGTTCATAATCTCCATCGTTACATTCGCCTCACCCGATTCAATCTCAGAAATCTTGGATTGTTTCGTTCCAGCAAGCTCAGCGAGTTCTTGCTGCGTTAATTTTAACTTCATTCGACGAACAAATATAATATTTCCAATAACAACCGAATAACTATCCAAGTAATCTTTGACTTCAGGAATCTGTCTTGCCCTTTTCTTCAAGTCCTTAAAGGACTGACCAAGTACAGGGGGGTTACTTGGTTTCGACATCTTCGACACCTCCGGGAAATACAATGTATTTTTCGGGAAACTCACAAAAATCTTGATATATGGATTCCGTCTCTGCTACAATCCGCTCAAATTCCGGGTCATAAGTGGCTTGTTTGACAATGGCTCGAGGAAAAATCAAAATCTGAGTATTATCCCGAACATATTCGAAAAAAACTGCACGAAATGCTCCAGTACCTACCCAATTCACTCTAAATTCAATAAGTGGAACGTGATCTCTCAGTTCCTTAGCAAGTTTAATTGTGTAAGGCTTCCCATCTTCTCTTGTTTCAACAAGATACTCCCTCAGAGCAAAATCCAATCCATGATGTTCCAATACCTCAAGTCCGCGAACGATCAACTTATATAGTTGCCGAACTCCAGGATCTTTTTTACTTTGCTGCTCCATATCAAAAAGCAAGTCATCAACAGGACGCGTGTCTAGCTCTGGATCATGAAGCAATTCAATTACAGTTTTCATTATACCATATACGGGATAAAAAACAATTCAATTTATCCCTTGCTCCTCTCTATATTTAAATTCCGAGCAACGTCAGTTTTCCGTTTGAGTTAGATGTTAATTGATGAACTTACATTTTTTTCAAATCCAGTCCGCAATCTCTCTAGATCGGCCAGCAATTTTTGGATGTGGCGAATCGTTAAAAAATCAGCTTCTTCCAGATTCAAAATTTTGATTCCTTGGGCTTCCTGTCGAATACTGTTTTCCGCATCCCTCAGAATTCTAACGATTCTCGGACTAAGCAAATCGCCGGAATCATATTCAGTGGTGATTGCATATACACCTCGGTCTTTCCTTTCAATTTTCCCAGCAGACGTTAACGCTTGAATCGATCCAGCGAAAATTCCATTCGTAATACTCAGAGATTTATTAACGTGTTCGCGCATTTCAGCCCACGTATACGATTTCTGAGGATTGCTGCTTAAAAGATCAAGGATCAGGGCTTTGGTTTGTGCGCTCCGGGTTTCAGTCCCCATATTATTACCTCCACTCGAAAGTTTGCAAACTTTGCATATAAATAATATTAATGCAAACTTTCGTTTTATTCAATGCTTTAATTCAAGTAATGCTTAAGTTAGTTCACTTATAACAAAATCCACATTCAACCTTTGGTGCCTCAGAAGTCCTCCCGCAGAATCGTGTGTTCCTTGTGTCCTACCTGAATTTTCTTGCGGGAACATTAACTTCTGTCTCGCGGCAGGTGTCCTCGCCTTTGGTCAACTGCAGGCACTTTTCCCCTGTTTGGAACTCTCACCCTTAAGATGGCACCCATAAATTCTTCCCCTCCCGCATTCCCCATCGCCATATCTGGTGTAACGCCCATAGGCGTTTGTGCATATGCTGTGCCAGCGTATGCTAAATCGAGCCAGTAGGGGTTGTTATGGTGAGTATTCAAAAATCCAAAGGGAAATCCCAGCCGATTCCCTTAAAGAAACGTTCTCCCCAGTATGGCGGGAGCAAGTCAGTTCTAAGTTTTGAAAAACCCTCAATCTCCAGTCTTCCCGCCAGTTTTCCGCTGAAGGGGAATACTGTATCGGCGCATCTGTCGGAATACGTGGACCGCGCTTTCCGGATTCCTATCTTCTTGAGTACGACCAACACTCTCAACAGCCTGCAGCAGCAGTTTTTGGACCGCCTTATCCAGGAAATCGAGGAGGCGCTGCTGTTTCCCCGCACTCTGCCCGAAAGCGAGCAGTATCCCGAAACCATCCTGACCAGCATCCGCCGCCTGGTGATGTCCAGCTACGGTCTTTTGGCCATCAACTTCAGACGCTTCTACGCCCAATTTATCAAGAGCAATGTGGGGCCGGCCCCGACAACAACCCCTTTTTGGGAAGGGTCCGTTTATTTGCAAATTGAGCCCTCCATGGCCTTCCAGTTCGGTCTTCCCATTCTGCTGGTGCGGGAGAGAAGCACAGACGCAGGCAACGGAATATGGGCAGGCGGAATCACCCCGCTCAACATCTTCGTGGAATGGGATTCCGACAACCAGACGGTCGAGGAGTTCTTCAGCAGCGTGCAATGGCGCGAGGTTCTGGCCAACTGGGCGGCAGAGGTGCGGACCAACTATTATCTGCGTACAGAGCCGACATTCGGGCTTCCCAATTAACGGTGAAGTAGAAAATCCATATGGTCAGCACAGAGAACAGGCCGTATCCGTATATAAGGTTGGCAATATAACCCCAAGGGGCGATCACATCTGTATGCTTCCACAAGGAAAGGTGCAGGCAATCTCCAATGTGATCGTTGCCATTAAAGCTGAACTCCATAAGACGGATGCCCATTGGACAAGCCTTCCATTTATGGTCTAGTCAAGAAGTTATCTTCATGCCATGATGTGAATGAATATTTTTTTATTCATTCATATCTTTGGATGAAAGCCATCAGCTTCAAAAGTCTTCGTGACGGCACATATACCGGCCGATACGAGGGAGGCAAATACAAGTGGGTGGCTGCGTTTCGGTCATACGCGTATGTATTTTCGTGACTACGCCCAAAAAGGGATGCAGCAGCCACCTTGCGGCAGCCTTCTGCATCCCTCTCTCTGCGCATCCGCGCCCCCTACTCCTCCCCCGTCGCCACTGATCCCGTTAGTTTGGCCTTCAACGGGATGGTGTCCTAAGTAACAGGTTTTGCGAGGATTATCTATGCTTTGATCACCATTTCCCCTTCTCCAGTAGGGGTCTCAAAACCACTTAAAAACCGGGTTAGGGTATCTTCAGTGATTGGAAACGCCGCATTGGCATCAAAACGTTCACTCCGGATGAGAAGCCTCTGACGCAATTCATCCGGTTGAACCTTTAAGTAAATCAGTTCCCATACGCCACCATGCCGCTCGATCAGTTGCTTGTATTCGTTTCGTCTTTGACGCTGCCAAAAGCTGAAATCGATGACGACAGGGTGTTTAGCCTGAATTAGATTAACCAGCACGCCACGCAACTTTATTTCCGATTCTTCTTTATAGGACTCATAATTCCGCTCCGGATAATCCACTCCATAACGGCCGTGTGTGGCCCAGATATCCTCATCTATCGAGAGCCGGACGAATCCCTCTTTCTCCAGCTTTTGAGCAAAGGTTGTTTTACCCGATCCTGCCACGCCGCACATCATCACCACGACGGGAGCCTCGCTCGAACGCTTTTGCTGCACCAAATTTTCGATAACAAACTTTTCATTCAGCACAATCCACCATCTCCTTTCTATCTCTGACTCATTGAAACGAAAGTACATCCATCATAGTTAAGAAATAATATTCTAAATGTTAGGCTATCACCATGACTACATTACTTCAACTAGCTTGAGGCATTGTAGCTTCGCTCCTTATCTGTTTTGCTCATTCAAATAGCCCTTTATTTATCTGTTCAATTTACTGTGGTCGATCTAGTCTCGACTGCCTGACCTTGGCTGACTCCTGGCCACTTGCAACTGCTTTCCCCGACTTCTTGTTTGCAAACTGTTGAACAAGAACATAAGAAAAACCGTCAGGGAACATCGCCCTGACGGTCCTTTTTTACGTTGGGAGAATATCGGAAATT
>NZ_QMFA01000024.1 GCF_003285005.1 Paenibacillus sp. YN15
GCCCCCAGCCCCAATAAAATTTCCAATTCGCTTCTTTCAGGGGCTTGACATCTTACCGCTGGACTTTGTATATGTCACTTTTGGGGGAATTAGTTTATATTCCGGCGCCCCAGTCATAGGCCTCCGCCACAGCGACAGCCTGGCCTGGCCTGTTATTGTTCGCCAGCTGCTGTTCGGCTTGTTTTTTCAATGTGCTCAAGTCAAAGGGCGTTTCCTGGTATACATAATAGTTCAGCCAATTGGAAAACAGCAGGTTCGCGTGGGCTCTCCAGGTGATGGCCGGCAGCTTCTGCGGATCATCGTCCGGATAATAGTTCCGGGGGATGGCAATCTCCATGCCCTTGCCTACATCCCGGTCATATTCCCACTTCAAGGTACAGGGATCGTATTCCGAATGTCCGGTTACGAAAATTTGCTTGCCGTCCGTGGTTGCGGCGATGTAGACTCCCGCTTCATCGGATTCCGACAGAATCTCCAACCCCGGCAGCCCCTCCAGATCGGCTTTGCGGACCTCGGTATGGCGGGACTGGGGCACCATGAAGATTTCGTCGAAGCCGCGGAGCAGCTTGACATTGGCTTTGTTGATGCGGTGGGGAAACACGCCGAACATCTTTTCCGACAAGGGATATTTGGGTACGCCGAAGTGATAGTATAAGCCTGCCTGGGATGCCCAGCAGATATGCAGCGTGGAAGTCACGTTGACCTTGCTCCACTCCATAATCTGCGTCAGCTCATTCCAATAGGTAACATCCTCGAACTCCATGGTCTCCACAGGCGCTCCCGTGATGATCATGCCGTCAAATTGCTGGTCGGCTACCTCGTCGAAGGTTTTGTAGAACAGATTGAGATGCTCCTTGGAGGTGTTCTTGGACTGGTGGGTGGCCGGATGCAGCAGCACAAACTCCACCTGCAGCGGCGTATTGGACAAAAGCCGCAGAATCTGGGTTTCCGTGGTTTCCTTGGTGGGCATCAAATTCATAATGGCAATCCGCAAGGGCCGGATGTCCTGATGAAAGGCTCTGTTCTCTTCCATGACGAAGATATTCTCGTTAATCAGCACTTCTTTCGCAGGCAAATGGTCGGGAATCTTAATGGGCATCCGTGTCATCTCCTTTAATTAAGAAAAAAAGGACCCTTCTCCAAAGAGAAAGGCCCTGTCTGTCAGCTTGCGGACAACCTCTCTCTTATCTCTCAGAAAGCTGTGCGCTTCTGCAAGAATTAGCACCGTGCACAAACGTGCCGGTTGCCGGGCTTCATCGGGCTAGTCCCTCCGCCTACTCTCGATAAGACAGAACATATTAGATTGATTATAATTTTACTGTTTTTTGCCGCAAAGTCAAGGTGCCATTTTGGTAAAAAACAACCCTGGATAAAATTTATCCCAACCTGTCTCCGCACCGGATAGTGGCCTGCGCTTACCGCTTCTCTCTGCACCCGGAAGAGCGTAGCGGAACTGTGCGACTCTTAAAAGCGGCTTTTGCCGCTTTTTCCCACCTGTGCGGAACTAAGAAGCCCTTATTCCCCGCCGCCGCCTGATTTCCTCCCTATTTTCGCCGAATCAGGGATGTAACGGTTTCTCGGTTCCGTTAATCATCCAAACTCCCGTTTTCATCCCCATAAGAGTCGCTCAGTTCCGCAACGGCAGCCTACCGGCCTGTCCCCGCCAACTCCCCGCCGACATCACTCCGGAAGGAAAAAAAAGAAGGCTGGTTCCGGTTGACAAAGGCTCCGGCTTGCCCGTTTGCAAACCAGGAACGATTCCCAGAGTGCCGCAAGCTGCGAAAGGGCTTCCCTTCCCGGGAAGTGAAAAAAATCTGCCCAGGCTATGCTGGACAGATTTGAAAAGAGCCGAAGAATGAAAGTTATTATTTCTTCGCCACATATTTGCGGATGTCAAAGGCCACCGCGGCGACGATGATCAGGCCCTTGATGATCAGCTGCCAATAGGGGCTGACGCCGATAAAGGTGAGGCCGTAGTTGATGACGCCGAAGATCAGCACACCGGCCATAACGCCCGGCACAGTGCCGATGCCGCCGGAGGTGGAGACCCCGCCCACAACGCATGCGGCGATGGCGTCCAGCTCATACATGTTGCCGTAGTTATTGGTGGCTCCTCCCGTGCGGGCGGCCTCCAGGACGCCTGCCAAGCCGTACAAAGCGCCGGCGATGGAATAAATGTAGATCAGATTGCGCTTCACATTGATGCCGGACACCACCGCGGCCTGGATGTTGCCGCCGATGGCGTACATATTTTTGCCCAGGCGGGTTTTGTTGAAGATGATCCACACCAAAACGGCCACCGCGACGGCGATAATGACAATGTACGGGATGGAATAAGGACCGCTTGGACCAATGTAGCCGGTGCCCAGATGTCCGAAGTCGGAGCGCAGGCCGCCGATGGGTTGGGATTCGTTAGGTTTCATGTCAAAATATAGAGAATTTAGGCCATAAACAATAACCATCGTACCGAGAGTGGCAATAAAAGGCGGCACATTAAACCGGGAAACGATCCATCCGTTCATCAAGCCAACTGCCAAACCCACAAGAATGGCCAGAACAATCGGAACGAACAAGGGCAATTCCGGCAGATTGGGAAAAAACAGTCGCGGATAATCCGAGGCTTGCAGCATGGATGCCGAGATCACGGCGGACAAGCCCACCAGCCGGCCGGAGGAAAGGTCCGTTCCGCCGGTAATCAGAATGAAGGCGGCGCCCAAAGCGATAATCGCTTTGGTGGAATTCTGCAGCAGAATGTCCCGCAGAATATTGATGGACAGAAAGTTGGGGTCCTTGATGGCGATTCCCGCAATCAGGGCGATCAGCACAAAATAAATCGCATTTTGCGAGAAGATGCTCTTGGATTTTTTCAGATTTTCTCGAAGGGCAAGGTTGTTCATCGGGCAATCCTCCTAAGGGCTTTCCGTATGGAAAGCCAGCATCGTAAGCATAAGCTCAGGGCTTTGCCGTAAGGCAAGGCCGGCATCGTAAGAATAAGCTAAGGGCTTTCTGCACAGAAAGCTGGCATCGTAAGATAAGCTTATGGATCGGATAGAGCTTGAAGCGGCCTCAGGCCTGGGCAGCCAGGCGCATGACCTCCTGCTCGGTAGCGGTTTTGCCGTCTACAATACCGCTTAGGCGGCCTTCATTCATGACCAGCACCCGGTCGGACATGCCCAGCAGCTCCGGCATCTCCGAGGAAATCATGATGACGCTTTTGCCTTGTTTGGCCAGGTCGGCAATGATGGTGTAAATCTCGTATTTGGCTCCCACGTCAATGCCACGGGTCGGCTCGTCGAGAAGCAGAATATCCGGCTCGGTCAACAGCCAGCGGGCCAGCAGCACCTTTTGCTGGTTGCCGCCGGAGAGGTTTTTGATCAATTGGCTGCTGGAGGGGGTTTTCACCCGCAGTCGCTGGATGCTGCTCTCCACATCGGCCTTCATCCGCCTCTTGTCCAACAGAAGATGCGGACGCTGGTAGCGGCCCAGATTGGAAATCACCGTATTCTCATAAATGCTCAGCACCGGGAAAATGCCGGTCGCCCGCCGCTCCTCTGTCAGCAGGGCAATCTTGTGGCGGATAGCATCCACAGGGGATTTGATCTTCACATCCTTGCCGTTTATCTGAATCCGCCCGGAGGCCAATGCCCGCAAGCCAAAGATGGCTTCCACCAGCTCTGTCCGCTGGGAGCCCACCAGACCGCCGATGCCGAGGATTTCCCCCCGCCTAAGCTCGAAGGACACATCCTTAAAGGACTTGGGATTGGCCGAGGTCAGTCCCTCCAGCTTCATCAGCGTGCCGCCGGGCACATTGCTGCGGGGCGGGAACCGCTGGCTCAAATCTCGGCCTACCATCCGGGAAATGATCAGATCGGTGGTCAATTGGGAGGCCTGCCAGGTGCCGATTTTGGCCCCGTCCCGCATGATGGTCACCTCGTCGGAAATGCGGAGAATTTCCTCCATTTTGTGGGAAATATAGATAATCGAAACGCCCCGGCTGCGCAGGTCCCGGATAATCCGGAACAGCTGCTCCACTTCATTTCCTGTCAGCGAGGACGTGGGTTCATCCATAACAATGACCTTGGCGTTAAAGGAGACGGCCTTGGCGATTTCAATGGATTGCACCTTGGAAACAGAGAGTGATCCTACCAGCGCCTTCGGATTGATGTCCATATTCAGATTGTGAAACAAAGCTTCCGTATCCCGCATCATTTTCTTGTGGTCTATCAGAATCCCCTTCGTGGGGAACCGCCCCAGCCATACATTCTCCGCCACACTGCGGTGGGGGACGGGATGCAGCTCCTGGTGAATCATGGAGATGCCCTGATCCAGAGCATCCTTGGAGCTGCGAAGCTCCAGCTTGCGGCCGTTCAGCAGCATTTCTCCCGCGTCCGGCGTATAAATGCCGAACAGGCATTTCATTAAGGTGGACTTGCCTGCGCCGTTCTCGCCCATCAAGGCATGAACGGTGCCTGGACGCACCTGCAGCGTCACGCTGTTCAGAGCTTTGACGCCGGGAAATTCCTTGGTGATCTCTCTCATCTCCAGCAGATATTCATTCTCCACTTGCCGTCCCTCCTATCTCTAAAGGCATAGCAAAGCCGGGGGCGCAGCATCGGCTTCCACCATGTAAGCCCCCGGCCTGCTCCTTGCCTGACTCCTATATTCCAGCTGCCAACCGGCTTGAGATTAAGCCCGAGTACAGATTACTTTGCTTCGTCGATGTTGGCCTTGGTAATTTTCTTGTACTTGATCCAGACATACTTGCCGTCGGTAATGTCATAGCCGGTGTTTTCCTTGCTGGGGGTTTGGCCCAGGGCCAGCACATTGGCCAGCTTCAGTGCAGCCTTGCCTTGGTTTTTGGCGTCATTCAGGACGGTGCCCAGAAGCGTACCCTCTTCCAGCGCCTTCAGGGCAGGAGCGGTGGCATCTACGCCTACAACCGGCATGGTCTTGCCGTCCTTGAAGTAGCCGGCAGCCTTCAGCGCTTCAATAGCGCCCAACGCCATGTCATCGTTATTGGCCAGCACTGCCTCGATTTTGTCGCCGTTGGCTGCCAGGAAGGCGGCCATTTTCTCCTGGCCCTTCACCCGGTCCCACATAGCGGTGTCCTCCGCCAGCTTCTGCACCTTGATGCCGGCATCCTCAATGGCCTGGATGGAGAACTTGGTCCGCAGCTCCGCATCCTGGTGGCCCGGCTCGCCCTTCAGCATGACGTATTGGAGCACGCCGTCCTTGTTTTTGTCCATGGCCGGATTGGCTTTCCAATTGTCCACCAGAAGCTGGCCGGAAATGGTGCCGGATTCCTCTGCCTTGGCGCCTACATAATAGACCTTATCCCATTTTTTCATGTCGTCCTGCAACGGCTCACGGTTGATGAACACCACCGGAATATTGGCGGTTTTGGCCTTATTGATGATGACGCCGGCGGCAGCCCGGTCAACGGGGTTGATGGCCATGGCATTCACCTTTTTGGTGATGAACAGATCCACCTTGTCGTTCTGGGTCGGCTGAGAGTTCTGGCTGTCCACGATATCCACCTTGGCTACACCCTTGGCGGCATCGGAGATGGCGTTCCGTACGCCGGTCATGAAGGTATCGTCAAACTTGTAGATGGCAACGCCGATGTTGGGCTGTTTGCCGGAAGCGTTTTCAGTTTGGGCGGCAGATGCGCCGGGGGAAGCGGGGGCAGGGCTTGAAACAGTTTCTTTTTTATCGCCGCAGCCTGCGGCCATAGCAGCCAGAATGGCACCAGTCGTCAATACCAAAAGTGTTTTTTTCATTTGTTTGAGCCTCCCTTTAAGTTCTGTCTTCATTATGCCGAAAAATCCCCTCCTTGCGAATTCAAAATCCTCATGTGAATTATCGAAATCCTCATGTAAAGCGAATGAAAGGAAATATATTGAAATAAATTTAGATATTTACCTAATTAATGGAAATAGCAGCTTCTGATTTGCCGGCGCAAACATGTCCTCTGTCCGCACCACCGCAAAACCGGTGTCCACCTGCTCTGGAATTTGCCGCCGTTTCAGCGCGTCAACCGCGTGGCGGACGCCCAGATATCCCATGCCGAAGGGATTCTGCACCACCAGCGAACGGATGACCCCGTTCTGCAGCAGCTCCAGCTCCTGCAGGGTGCTGTCAAAGGACACCAGCTTCACCTGCCGTTCCTGCCCCAGGCTGCCCAAAGCGTCTGCCGTCCCCAAAACCGCCGCGGAATTCAAGGCGATGATTCCGTCCAAAGGGCCGGAGGTCCGCGCAAGCTCCAGAACCAGCTCCTTGGCCTGCTGCTGGTCGGAATAGGAATCCGCTTTGCCGGCCAACTGCAGCTCCGGGTGACGGTTCAGCACCGACAGGATGCCTGCCTCCCGCTGCTCCGATTTGGGCGTGCCCGGAGCAAAACCTACCAGGGCAATCCGGCCGGAGGCTCCCCCCAGCAGCCGGACCAGCTCCTCCGCCGCTTTGGCGCCGGAGCTGAAGTTGTAGGTGCCGATATGGGCCTTCACCTTAAGGGCGGCCAGCTCGGAGTCCAGGGTCAGCACCGGCACCCGCTTCTGCGCTTCCGTGAGCGCCTCTGCAAGGGCCACTTCATCGTTGGGCGCCACAAGGATCGCGTCGGCCCCGTCAGCCAGCGCTTGGCGGACCAGCTCCGCCTGGCCCTCTCCGTCCTGCTCATCCTCGGGGCCGAGGAAGCTGATGCCGGCTCCAAGCTCCTTGGCCGCCGCCTCCGCGCCGGTATATACAGTCTTCCAATAGTCGCCGTGGCGCATCCCCATCACCAGGGCGATGGTATAGGCGTGCTGCTTGGTCCGCGCCTCCGACCCTGGGGAGGCACCGGGGCCGCCGTCCCGCAACCGCCCAAACTCAGCCAGCAGCAACGCCGCCGCCAGCACAACCGCCGCCAATGCAATTCCCATTTTGCCAAACCGTCGCTTCATGGCTTCTCGCCCTCCCCGGCAGCTTCATTGGATAGAAGCGGCAGCCAGACCTTCACTGTGGTGCCCTCCTCCAAACGACTTGCAAATTCCAATCCATACGGCTCCCCGAAGGTCAGGCGGATTCGCTCATGGACGTTGCGCACGCCGACGCCGGAGCCGGAGCTTTTGCGGGCGGAAACAGAGGCATTCAAGCTGCCGCGGGCCTCACTGGCCTCTTTCTCCTGGTCCCGGCCCCATGCTTTTTCCCGGTCCCGGTCCAGAATATGGGCCAGCACCTCCTCCGGCATTCCCAGCCCGTTGTCCGTTACCGTAATCAGCAGCTTGTCATCGGCGATTCCCGCCGCCACCCGGATTTCCCCTTCATCCTGCATCATCTCGATGCCGTGCTGGATGGAGTTCTCTACCAAGGGCTGCAGGATCAGCTTCAGCGTCAGACAGGACAGCACCGCTTCCTCCGCCTCGATGGTGAAGCGGAACTTATTTTTGAACCGGATATTCTGGATAATGAGATAATGGCGGATATGCTCCAGCTCATCCTGAAGCGGGATCATGTTCTTTCCCTTGCTCAGACTGATCCGGAACAGCCTGGACAGGGAGGTGATCATGGTCACCACCTCGCTGTTGCGCCCCCCTTCCGCCAGCCGCACCACCGAATTCAGGGTATTGTACAAAAAGTGCGGATTAATCTGCGCCTGAAGCACCTCCAGCTCGCTCTTTCGTTTGGCCTCCTGCTCCCGCTCATTCTCCCGCATCAGCTCCCGGATTCGGCCCAGCATCAGATTATACCGCTGGGACAGCTGCTCCACCTCCCGGGTTCCGGCCACGGCAATGACGGAATCGAAATCTCCCCGCTCCACACTTTTCATGGACTGGCCCAACTGCTTGATGGGTTTGGAAACCACGGCGGACATATAGGCGGATACCCCCACCACGAACAGGATCACCACCACCAGAAACCAGACCATAAAGGTGCTGATTTCTCTGGCCGAGGTTACCAGCTCATCCATATACGCCACGCCGACGATTTTCCAGCCGATATTCTTTACCGTCTTCACATGAACCAAGCGCCGCTCCCCGCTCTGGCGGTCATAGAAGCTGCCGTAGGAGTAGTTCATCACCTCCGCGGCATTGGGCTCCTCCTTCAGCCCCAGATAGATCAGCTGCTGCTCGGGATGGTAAATCAGATTGCCGTCGGGATCGGTGATATAGATGTATCCCTTTTTGCCCAGGGCCACCCTCCTGCACATGTCATCAATCGCCCGGAAGTTTACGTCCAGAAGCATCACGGCCTCTACCCGCTCCCCGCCGTTTTCGCGGATGGACACACTCTGGCTAAGGGATACCACCCATCTATATTCCCCCGGATACAGATTTTGAACATGGGGCGGCGAATATTGCAGGTAATTGGGGTAGTCGGCGGCATAGGCAAACCAGCGCTGCCCGATCACATCCACATTCTCCCGGAGCTGGGTGTGGGGATAGCCGGTAAGCAATCTGCCGTCCTCCGCGAATACGCTGACGGACACCAGGTCATTGCGGGTATTGACGATGGTGGCAAGCTGCTCCAAGGTTTCCCTGCCGGAGAGGGAGGCGCTTTTGCTTACCCGGTCATCCAGCTGCCGGAACAGCTCCTCCATTCCCCGCAGATAATACTCCACATTAAAGTTCACCTGCTCCACAATCTGCTCCGTATTCAGGTAGGCGCTCTCCTCCGCCGTGCGGGAAAACTTGCTGTGCAGCACAAGGCCCACGGCCAGCATGGCGATGATGATAATGGCGGTGAATACAGTGGTCATGTATGCCTGAATGCTTCTTTTGCCGCGGCGGGCGGCTGTCAGGCGGGCCCAGCTTCTCCATCTGCTCCCCACGGATTATCCCCCTTTGATGCTGCTGCGGTACTCCTTGGGCGACATGCCCACATGCTTTTTGAAGCTGAAGCTGAAATAATTGGGCTCGGCATACCCCACTTTTTCGGCGATTTCCATGGCCCGCAGGTCCGTGGTGCGGAGAAGCTCCTTGGCCGCTTCCATCCGGATATGAAGCAGGTAGGCCACGAAGGTGGTTTTCGTTTCTTTTTTGAAAATACTGCTGAAATAGCCCGCGCTGATATGGAGCTGGCTGCACACCTTGTTGATGGACAGCTCGCTGTCCCCGTAGTTGGCCCGGGTATAGGCAATAGCCTCCTCCACCAGATTATGCAGGGCGCTCTGGCGCACTACGGCGATGCTCCCCATCATCCTGGCGCAGATGCCCACCAGCCAGGCCTTGGCCTCCGCCAGAGTGCGGAACCGGTACAGCTCCGCCAGGGACGCCATATTGTCGCCGAACAGATCATCCAGATCCGCGTCGGCATCCTTGGCCGCCCGGAGCACCGCCGTTACGATTTCCATCAAATACAGTTGATATTCCTTTACGGATACCGGGGCCTCCGCCAGCCCCTGAAACAGGCTTTCGATAATATCCTTCAGCTCGTCCGCCGTTCCCGTCTTCAGACATCTGACCAGGGATTGCTCCTTCAGCTCGTCAAAGCGCATCTTTTCCACATGGCGCTGCTCCACATCGGCGATGCTGATGACCCGGTTGCCCCCCAGTATCACCCGGTAGTCCAGAGCCAGCACCGCATCCTTGTAGGAATAGGACAGCCCCGCAGGCTCGTGGATTACCACCCCGATGCCAATGGTCACCGTCAGTTTCAGATAGCGCTCGATGGCTTGGCGAATCTCCTCCGCCGCGGCCATAGTGGCTGCCGTCACCGCTTGAGGGTCCCGGTCCATGCTGATGGTCAGAAGCACCACCTGGCCCTGATGCAGGAACACCCGGCCCTGATTCCGCGCCGCAGCGATTTCCTCGGCAATGTTGAGGGAGGCGAAGAGCAGCAGCTCCTGATCCTCGGAGATAGAAGGTGTGTTCTCTTTGCCGGGGGTGCCTCCTGCCGCAGCCTGCCCCGCGGCATCTATGCTGATCACGGCTGCCTGGAAGCTCTCGCCTGCCAGCCGGAGGTCGTAGAGGGCGGATTTCTCCTCCAGCTCCCTCCGCTTCAACGGCCGCATCATCAGGGTGGCCAGGAAATTCTCCCGCAGCACCGGCAGGCTTCTCCGGTAATGCTCCCGAAGCTGGGCCACGTCCCGCTTTTCCGCCGCCTCCGCATCTAGGACACCCCGCATTTTGGCCAACACAGCAGCAAGGTCTTCCGAGGAAAAGGGCTTCAGCACATATTCATCCACCGACAGCTGGAGGGCGCGCTGGGCGTATTCAAACTCATCGTAGCCGGACAGAATGATAATCCGTGTGCCGGGATAATGGCGCTTCACCTGCTCCGCCAGCTGAAGCCCGTCCATAAACGGCATCCGGATATCCGTCAACAGCAGGTCCGGGGCTTCTTTGGCGAACAGGTCCCATGCCTCCTGCCCGTTCTCCGCACTGTCCATTACCCGGAAGCCCAGGCCCGGCCAATCCGTTCCCGCCACGATGGCCTCCCTGACCTCAAACTCATCCTCCGCCACCAAAACCGTATACAAGCTCATCCCCCCGCATCTGTAGCCGCAAAATAATCCTTATAGCTATTCCCTTATATTGTATCGATTTCCCCAGAAAAGAAAAAGCGGCGTAGCCAACCGTTCCGATCCCGAATATTGTATTGCAGGCGAACAAAGGCTCCGTCGGATTTTGCCGCTCCGCTGAAAATCGTTGAAAATCGCAGTTGAAAAATCCGGCATGCTTGGCTATACTAACGAGTGTCTCAACAATTTATTTCCCGTTTCAAAAATCTGATGTTTGTCGAGGTGATTGTCAGTATGGACGGAAACCCAGCGAGGTTAAGACGGATAGACGGTTTGAACATGAATACGTCAAACACCAGTTGGCACATCCGACATACGTAGCCGGAACCTGTACCGCCTCTGGTGTTTTGCGTTGTTCCCGTTTTTAGTCTTTGCATCCGGGGATGAGCGTTAAACATGAGGAGGGATGGCCATGAAAGTGCGCCTGGTACAAAACGGAATTTTTACAATCATTGACGATGTGGCAAAAGCGGCATTCCCGCCGGAAAGCGGGTTTTATTGGATTGACGCCGAGGTGGAGGACCTTGTTACCCTCCAGCCGCTGTTTCAATTGCATGATCTGGCTATCGAGGACTGCCTGAACGAAGAAGAGCAGCGGCCCAAGCTGGAGATTTTCGACACCCATTATTTTATTGTGGTGAACAGCATCCGGTTTGACGACGAGGAGATTTTCCTGCGGGAGATGAACATTTTCCTGGGGAAACATTATGTGATTACCGCCACCCGCCAGAAGCTGCGGGAAATCCGTTCCATCAAGCCCATTATGATGGAGGAAGAAATTAATTCGCCGGATAAATTCCTGTACCATCTTCTGGACTTGGTCGTGGACAATTATTTTACAGTAGGGTACCGAATTGAATCGAAGATCGAGAAGCTGGACGAGGACATTCTGATCAACCCCCGCAAATCCCATCAGAACGAGATCATCGGCTTGCGCAGCGAGATCATGTGGCTGAAGAATGTGCTGGGGCCGCAGAAGAATGTGATAATGGCTCTAACCAAGAAGGATCTCCGGCTCATCAACGAAAACCTGCAGAAGTATTTTGATGATATCTACGAAAATGCCGTTAAAATTCATGAAACCTTCGATACCTTCCGGGACCTGATCGGGAACTTGCGGGAAGCTTACCAGCTTTCCCTGTCCAACCGGATGAACGATATTATGCGCATGTTTACGGCGCTGACCACCATTTTTATGCCCATGACCATCATCACCGGCTTGTACGGCATGAACTTCGACAATATGCCGGAGACGCATTGGAAGTACGGCTATTACGGCGTGCTTGGCCTGCTGGTTGGCATTGGCGCTGCCATGTTCTACCTGTTCCGCAAAAAAGAATGGCTGTAAAGCCCGACCGGCAACTGACCGCAAAACGGAGGCGCATGATGCGCCCCCGTTTTTTTGTGTCCTGCGGTGTTTGCCTGCTGCAATGTTTGCCGCTTCTTCATTGTCTGCGTCTGCGGCCCCGGTGCTCCCGTTCCTGCGGTTAGCCCGCTTCCTCTTCCAAGGCCGGTTCCTCCGGGGCCGGGCCTTCGGCTGCCTCCGCAGCCATAGCATGGTTCAGCCGCATACGCAGAAGACGGAGCTTTTCGTACAGATTGCCAAGATCCTGTCCCTCCAGCTCTTCCCCGGTATACCACTCCTGAAAGACAGGCTTCAGAAGGCGCGAGCCATGTTTGTTGAACAGCTCCCCGGCGGCGGCCAGCTTGTCTGCATCCATTCCGGTCAGCTCCGCGGCAACAATCGGCTCCATATTATATCCTTGCTGATCCAGCTCCTCCAGAAGCAGAACCAGCTCCCTGCGGGGCAGTCTGGTGATTTCCGCCAGCTCCTTCAGCGTAAGTCCCGCTTCCACTCCCTCCAGCACCAAACGGCGGACCCGCTCCCTTTGCTCCTCCTGCTCCTCCTTCAGCTTAAGCTGGCGGACCAGCCAGGCCTCAAACTCCCTCTGCTCCACTTTGCCATAAACCCAGTTGAGGGGAAAACCGCCCATACGCTCCTGCTCCCTGCCCCCGGTTATGGCCAACAGCTCATGGCCGTATGCCTCCGCTTTGCGCTTGCCAAAGCCGGGAATTTGCCGCAGCTCCTCCACCGTCGCGGGAAGAAAGGCGCAAACCATGTGCAGCATCCGGTTAGTGGCCACAATATAAGCGGATTTATTCTCCTTCTGGGCCAGCTGCATCCTCCATTTGCGCAGCTCCTGAAAAAGCTCAGGATCATGATGGGTCTCCGCATAAAATTGCAGCATCAGCTGCTCCCTGGATTTGGCTCCTTCGCCGGAGGTTTGCAGGCTGGTATCCACCAGCGGGTAATAGCCGGCCAGCCGCTTCTGCCATAACCCCTCCCGGTAGGCCTGGAGCATATCCTTCCACGCCGGCCCCTCAAACCAGTCCTCCTGCCCGCCTTTGCCGTCCCGGCTCTCCCCGGTCCACAAAACCCGGAACGCCCCCTGATGCTCCGTGATGGATACCTGGGCCGTAACTGACGAGCCATCCTCGCTGCGGCATTCCAATGTGCTCAAAAAAATCAGCTGCATCCTCTTCTCCTCCTAAGCTGGTTATGGCTTCAAGCCGCCCGGCCCGGCATCAAGCGCAAAAAAAAGCACCCCTCACGCCAGACCAGGCGCAAGAGGTGCTTCCTCCGTAACTTGAAGTTACCTATACTTTAGCATATGTTCCGGATGCTGGCAATAGGGGAGGGAATTCTTTTAGGCAACCGGTAGCGGCTGTCGGTAACCTCCGGACGGAGGGAGAGGCTGACGGCATCCCTCCGAACAGCGGGTAGCGCGGCTGACGGGCCTGACGACCCCCTCCGAACAGCGGTAGCAGCTGATCGCCCCCCTCCTCAAGGAGGTATATATGAAATTTCGAGTACATTTCCCCCAATAGGGCCGATTTGGGTACGTTGGAAATGAAATATCATACATATTTCCTGGGATATGGCCATTTAGAGCCGATTGTGTATGAAATTTCAAGTATAACACTGCTCTCAGAGCCAATTTGGTCCAACTGTATATGAAATTTCGAGTATAACTCGTAACTTCACAGATGCCGCACACTTTTGTCCTGGTTCGGCCCCCTTCTGTTAGAATCTCCATGGCCTCGCGGCTATCGTCAAGAAGGAGCAAATAGATCGATACGATACAATAGGGGCATAAGTTGCTCCACATTGTATCGTATTTTTCGCAACTTGCTGGCTGCTGAACCGGCAGGGCTAAGCCCAAGGGAGATGGGGGCAGGAGCCGGGTTTTCGTGTCCAGGTTTTGTATGCGTCAGGAGGACAAATCCTCCTGGAATGTCCGTTGGAAAGTGGACATGGAGGTAAATAGGGATCGCTCGGCAGGTATGTCTATATGTAGCGGTTGAACAGATCATATTCTCCATATATTGTGTTTTGTGAAAAAAGTAGAGGGAGAAAGAGCTGCTAAGCACATGTCCACCTTGTGAAAGACAAATTTCGCAAAATGTCTACTGCGAAAGAACAAAACTATAGAGCATTCACATTAGAATCACGCATGGCCCGCTATTTTCGGCGTAAATACTTTTTGGCAGAGCAGCCAGCAAAGGTTGAAGTCCGGATTATTTTACCGGGAGAAAGCCTCTATGGTATGATGAAGCCACCAACAGACGGGAGGTTCAAACGGATGACCGCTGCCAACCAATTGGATTTTCTATATGACATAACGGAGGAGACCTCCACCCGCTTTGTCAGCTTTGTCGGCCCCAGCGTGAAGCGGTTTGATCTGGCCATTATCTCTACTGCCCGGTTCTTCGGCAAAAAGCTGGTGGCGGACCTGCAAACCGGCAAAACCGCCATACTGGGTCCCGACGATCTGAAGGAGGAGGAGTATCTGGAGCATATTTACCAGTTGGCCACAGACGAAGCCGAGGAGCTGCGGGCCTTTTTGTCGGAAATAATCGGGGACATCAGCTTCACCGATATTTAGAGCAGCTGTACTTGGGCCTAGCCGCCCCACCGCGGACCGCACCCTCGCCGTCAGTCCCGTTAGCCAACCACCCGCCAATCGCCACCGCCGACGCACGCACAAAAAGCTGCTTCCCCAAGCCGTCAACCGGCCGGGCAAGCAGCTTTTTAGATTCAGCGGATTCCTTAAATCTTCAGCACGCCGCCGGAGCTGGCGTTGGTCACCAGCTTGGAGTAGCGGGCCAGATAACCCGTCTTCACCTTGGGCTCGAAGCCCTTCCACGCCGCGCGGCGCTTCTCCAGCTCCTCGTCGCTCACCTTCAGCGTAATGGTGCGGTTGGCCAGATCAATCTCAATGGTATCCCCATCCTCGACAAAAGCGATGGGACCGCCCTCCGCCGCTTCCGGCGATACGTGGCCGATGCTGATGCCGCGGGACGCTCCGGAGAAGCGGCCGTCGGTCAGCAGGGCCACCTTGGCGCCAAGACCCATGCCGGAAATCTGCGAGGTGGGAGCCAGCATCTCCGGCATGCCGGGGCCGCCCTTGGGCCCCTCATACCGGACGATGACCACATGTCCGGCCTGCACCTTGCCGCTGGCGATGCCCGCCAGTGTCTCATCCTGGGAGTTGAAGCAGATGGCCTTGCCGGAGAAGAAGCTGCCCACGGACTTGTCCACGGCGCCAACCTTGATGACGCAGCCTTCCGGCGCAATATTGCCGAACAGCACGGACAGGCCGCCCTGCGGGCTGTGGGGGTTGTCCAACGGCCGGATGACCTCGTGGTTCTTGATCTCGCAGCCCTCCACATTTTCCCGCAGCGTCTTGCCGGTTACCGTCAAACAGCTGCCGTCCAGCACGCCTTCCTTCTTGAACAGCTCGTTCAGGATAGCGCTGATACCGCCTGCATGATGGACATCCTCAATATGATAGTCCGATGCCGGGGCGATTTTTGCCAGATGGGGAACCACCTTGGCCTTCTCATTGATCCGGGAGACGGAATATTCAATTCCCGCTTCCTGGGCCAGAGCCAGGGTATGCAGCACCGTATTGGTGGACCCGCCCATAGCCATGTCCAAAGCGAACGCATTGTCAATAGCCCGCTCTGTTACAATATCCCGGGGCTTCAGATCCAGCTCAATGATCTTCATCAATTGCTTGGCGGAGCGCTTCACGAACTCCTTGCGCTCATCCCAGGTAGCCAGAATCGTGCCGTTGCCCGGCAGCGCCAGACCCAGGCCCTCCGCCAGACAGTTCATGGAGTTGGCGGTAAACATGCCGGAGCAGGAGCCGCAGGACGGACAGCCGTAACGCTCCAGCTCGTCCAGGGTTTTGTCGTCGATAATGCCCGCTTGGTGGGCGCCCACACCCTCGAATACGCTGTTCAGGTTAATGGAGCGGCCGTTCTTGTCCTTGCCCGCCGCCATAGGTCCGCCGCTGACGAAAATGGTGGGAATGTTCAGACGCAGAGCGGCCATCATCATGCCCGGGGTAATCTTGTCGCAGTTGGGGATGCAGACCATGCCGTCAAACCAGTGGGCGGCCACCACCGTCTCCACCGAATCGGCGATAATCTCGCGGCTGGGCAGCGAATAGCGCATGCCGATATGACCCATGGCAATGCCGTCGTCCACGCCGATGGTATTGAACTCGAAGGGCACGCCGCCGGCCTCGCGGATGGCTTCCTTGACGATTTTGCCGAATTCCTGGAGGTGCACATGGCCCGGCACGATATCAATATATGAATTGCATACCGCGATAAAAGGCTTTCCGAAATCTTCCTCTTTCACGCCTGCGGCCCGGAGCAGACTGCGGTGCGGCGCGCGGTCAAAACCCTTGGTGATCATATCGCTGCGTTTTGAACCTTTTAACATGATGCAAAAATCTCCTTCCTGCAATCCATAGTTTTATGTTTTTACAATTTTAGCACGTTTAAGCGCAAAAGAAAATCCGAATTCACCTGGAACACAGGACAAGCTCAATAGACGAACCGCGAAAACGCAAAACATCCGTGCTGATGCCATTACCCTGACCTGGAAGATTGCAGCGGCAAATATTTGAAAATGGGAAGGAGCAGCAATCCGAAGTACGCCAGAGGGTATAAAGAACAGCTGAGGGCCGCGCCAAGCAGGAAGGACACCCCGTGACTGTAAAAGGCAAGGACAAGCTCAAGGGCCGTGGGCGTTCGTTCGAAGGCTCCCACTCTCCTCCCCCTCCGACCATTCCCTGCCCGAGTCGGATGCTGCTGACGGTTCACCGGCCTCCTTGGATTCCTTCACACCTACAGCCGACACCTCTTCTGCTGCCGTTTCACCAGCCTCTCCGGACTCCCTCCCGCGCCCAGCCGGCACCTCTGCCTCCGCCCAGAATCCGGACCAAATCCCCCTGGGAGTCCACATCCAATCCCGAGAAGGGCTCATCCATCAAGAGCAGGGCCGGCTGCTCCAGCATAGCCTGCATGATGCCCACCTTCTGCAGCATCCCCTTGGAAAAGAACCGGATGGGCGCATCCTTGGCTTGCTCCAGCCTGCACAAGAGAAGCAGCTCGCCGATTCACTCTCGGAGACGGCTCTTGTCCATGCCGCGCACCGCCCCCATGTGCTCCAGATATTCCGCCGGACTGAAGCGGAGGTGGCGTCATTCCGTAAAGTCCCCACTTTCCCTTAATGTGAAAACCTTAAAACAAAAACCGCCTCGCTGTAAAGAGCGAAGCGGTTGATGCGGCATGATTCGTGTATGATTGCTTCGGCGGCGCCTAGTCCAATCCTTGGTCCGGCCGTCAGTCCAGCCGGAAAATCTGGATGGTCCGGAGCATCTGGCCGGAAACCTGGCTCATTCTGTCCGCCTGGTCCGTCATCTCCTGAATGGAGGCAATCTGCTCGTTCATGGAGGCGGATACCTCCTCCGTTCCGGCTGCGGACTCCTGGGTAATGGCGGAAATATTCTCGATAGCCGAGGAAATCTTCCTGGCGCCATCCAGCATAACTTCGCTTTCCTTGTTGAAGTTATGGATCTGTTCGGTTATGTATTGAATGCCTTGGACAATCTCATTGAACACCTGGGCGGTTTCCTCGATCATGCCGCTTTGCATGTTGACAATCTCTTCGTTTGCCTTGATGTTCTCACTGGCTTCCTTCACGCCGTTCTGAATCCGGTTGACCAGGTTGAACACCTCTTTGGTGGCCTGGGTGGATTCCTCCGCCAGATTGCGCACCTGCTGGGCGACAACGGCGAAGCCTCTGCCGTGCTCACCGGCCCTCGCCGCCTCGATGGAGGCGTTCAGGGACAGAAGATTGGTCTGCTCGGCGATATCCTTGATGGTGCGGGTGATCTTCGTAATGCCCTCCGCCTGCTGGGCCAGCTCCTTAATGGTGGCGGCTACAGCCAGCGTGGCGGCAATATTGCTCTTCATGCCCATGCCTTGCCCTTCCACGGCATTGCGCCCTTTCTCCACCAGCGCGATCATCAGACCGGACTGGTCATTCATGGACTTGGCGGAATTGGCGAAGTTCTCCACCTTGCCCTCTATATCCCGAACAGAGCCGGTCATATCCGAAACATCCTCCGAGATGGAGCTTGCGCCTACGGCCAGCTCGTTGGTGGAGATGGCCACCTGGCCCAGCACATCCCGGAACTCCTGGCTTTTGTTGCGGATGTTAATGGTGGTGTCGGACACCTGTCTGGCGATGCTTGTGGTATCCTTCAGAATCCCCCGCAGCTTATCGATCATCTGGTTCAGGGCATTGCCCAAATCGCCGAAGGCGTCATTGCTTTCAATCCGCACCTTCTGGGAAAAGTCCCCCTTGGCCACATTCATGGCCACCCGCGTCATATGCTCCACCGTCTCCGTAAGCTTGGACTCGATCATGCGAATCAGCGGAAACGCAATGCCCAAGGTCAGGATCAATTGGATGACCCACTCCAAGAAGGTATGTCCCAGAATAAAGGTCTTAATGAGCTGCAAAATCTCCGCCATTCCCAACAATCCGTAGCAGCCCACCAACAGCTTTTTGCGGAAGGACCAACTATTCATAAAATCCATGGCGTCCACTCCTCTGCCAATAAAATGAAAACGATTTCTTTACCAAATATTATAGCATTGAAAAATTTTTTGGTCTATGTCGAAATTCGGTAGATTTTCGGCCCCAGATATTGTGAAACCATCTCCGGAATGCAATAATGGAGGGTAGAAAAAAACGGGTACCCGATTTTCAAAGAAAAAGGTGAATTTATGATCCAGCAGCATCTATTGCTCATCGACGGCTTCAATTTGCTCAGCAGAGCGCATTTCGCCACCTCTTACAACAGAGCCAACGACCAACTGAAAAATAAAAACGGCGTTTACAACAACGCGCTCCGCGTGTTCTACCAGAAGCTGTTCAATCTGGTCCGGGAGCACCGGATTACCCATCTTTCCGTCCTGTGGGATGTGAAGCGGGAGGAAACCAGCCGCCGGCAGAAATACGCCTCCTACAAAGCCACCCGGACAGAGCTGCCCGAGCCGCTGTTGGACCAGTACCTGAGCTGCCGGGAAATTCTCGAGAGCATCGGTGTCCACCAGCTGTCCCTGCCTCCCTATGAGGCGGATGATTTGCTGGGCGCCTTCTCCCGTCGGTGGCCGGTGGACCATTGCTTTATTTACAGCAATGACCGGGACCTGCTGCAGCTCTTAAGCGCCACCTCCTCCCAGATCATCGCCGGCAAACAGGGAGAAACCGTCTACACCTGTGAGCATTTCCAGGCAGACTACGGCATTGCGCCGGGACAGTGGACAGATGTGAAGGCGCTCCTCGGGGATACCAGCGACAACATTCCGGGCTGCCCGGGCATCGGGGAAAAATCCGCCCTGCCCCTGATCCGGCAGTACGGCACGCTGGAGAGCCTGTACGCCTCCCTCGACCAGTTGGAGCCGCACTTGAGCAAACACCGGAAAAAGCTGGCGGCCGGACAGGAATCCTCCTTTCTGAGCAAGGAGCTGTCCACCATCATCGTGGATATTCCCGAGCTTGGCGAGTTGCCCTTGGAGGCTTTGCAGCTGGCTATCCGGCACGATGCCCTGCGCGCTTCCATGGACCAATATGAGCTGAACCTCCGAGTGGATTCCTTGGGAGCATAACAGCCGCGGCATGGAACAAACAGGCCTGCTCTGCCAATATCCGGCAAAGCAGGCCTGTTCCCTTTTGGGGGACCCTTTTACAAAATATCCAGCGCGATCTTCACAACGACTTTCTTCACGGTGTCTGCCTTGTCTCCCGCTGCGCACAGAGGACGGTGAATGTCATCCGGGAAAAAGACGGCGAACATGCCGGGGCGCAGGAGCACATCGGTTTCGTCCTTCACCTCGGTGTAGAAGGCGATATCCCGGCTGCCCAGATAATCCTCGGACGGCACCGAGTCCGCAGAGCGGCGGGCTACCCCGATCACTTCCCCTGCGCCGCTGACCAGATATTGAATGTCAATATAGCGGTCGTGGGCTTCCGGCTTGCGGTCCTGCTTGGGCTCCGTCTCCGAAACAGACACAAGAGCAAACATCTTGTCCCCATCGATTTCGTAACGGCCAACCTCAAGCTCCTCCGGACGGTTCTCCTCGATAAAGGCCATTCCTTTTGCCAGCGCCTTGGAATAGACATGCGCTTCTTTTTTCCAGGAATCCAGATTACCTACGATCATTGCGGACTGCACCTCTTTATCATAATGGGTTGAAGCCGGCAGCAAGCGCCGGCCGGCTTCTTCAGACGAAACCTCATTTACGCCAAAGCTTCCGATTCGGCGGCTTCCTTGTACAGGGACTGGAACAGCTCCACCATTTTTACATGCTTGCGCAGGGATTTCTCGTGGATCAGATTCAGCTTGCCGTTGTCCAGGGAACCGAATACCCGGATCAGGTCCTCGTTCTCATGGCTCCAATCGAAGCCGTCGAAAATTTGCAGGCATTGCAGCCCCTTTTCGTCGTATTCGCCGTTTTTGAACAGGTACTGATGGGCGTACAAGGCGATGCCCTCCTGCATCACACGGCTGGAGGTGGAATATTGGGGCAAACCAGGCTGCTCCGGCATCATGGGCAAAATAGTATTAAAGAATTGATGCAGAATCTCCACGTAGGTGGCCGGCGCTTTCCTGACCCGGCGGGCCAGCTCGTAGGAGGTTTGCAGGCGGCCGGAAAACAGCATGACCGAAGTGGAATACAGCCAGCTGAAGGACGTAAAGTTTTTGTTGAAGGAGGTCAGATTGCTGCGCTTTTCCACACCGGCGGCCTTCAGGTAAACATTGTGGTCGGCCACCTGCTGGATCACCAGATTCAGCGGATCGGTGGAGTCGAAGGAATGGCCCAGCTCCTTGCTCACCAGCTGCACCTTGGAGTTGATGTCGCCGAACAGCTGCTTCTCCTCTTCCTCGACCAGACCCACGTACAGCTGCACGGACAGCTCCGTTTCCACCAAATCCAGGCGGCGCTTCTCCAGCTGCTCCAGCAGACCTGCCGTTTGGGTGGCCTCCTCCTTCAGCTCCTCATTCTCCCCTTGGCGGCGGATTTTGAGCTTGAGGGCAGCCAGCTTCTTCTCGTAGCGGCGGACTTCCTTCAGCATTTGCTCGTTGACGTAGCCCAGAGCCATAATCCGGTGCTGGCCGTCCAGAATGCTCAGCTTGGAGCCGTGGCGCAGGTACAGATTTCCCTCCTCGTCGCGGGCCAGCTGGCTAACATCGCGCAGAGACAGGGTTACAGGACCGAAGAATACATGGTCCAGCTCCCGCTCCTGCAGATAATTGGCGATTTTGCGGCGCTGCATGCCGGAAAGCTTGCGCTGCACCATGGAATCGATGGCGGTATAGTTCAACAGATCCTGCACCGGCAGGGAAATGGTTGCCAGCCCAAACCGGTCGCAGAACGGATGAATGGTCATATTTAAGCATAAACCTTCCATTAGCCCGCATCCTCCTTCGTCCCGATCAAGATCAGTTGGTTATTGGCATAAAACTCCTTGATATACTGGTAAGCCTTCATAATCCGGCTCCGTCTCGGCAGGCGGTCCTTCTCCTCGCCGACATAGATGCCGTCCCAGTCGATATGGGGCAGAATCTTCAGGGCATGCTCCAGGGAATAACGGTTGAAGCTGCCGGTTTTGACGGCTTCCTCATGGGCGAACAGCGCCAGCGCCAGCTGCACATTCTCGGACCAGGCGATGACACCCTTGCCCGGCTTGGGCAGATACGCCACCAGCCGGTCCAGATAGAAGGAGGCTTCCTTGATGGCGGCATCCTCTTCCTCCTCGGTGAACTGGTAGCCGTTGTTGCGGGCGGAGGCGCGCATGCGGCCTTCAAACAGGGCGCACATAATCTCCACCAGCAGATGATAGGACCAGAGGAACTCGGGGCCCTTGCCCCGTTCGGTGAACATATCCACGCCGATATCCTGCAGGTTCGGATCGCTGTCGGCAAGACGGGACGCCACCACATGATAGAACCGGCGCTGATCCCGGAGAACCGCCAGATTGCCCCCGATCTTCCGGGGCAGCTTGTTGATGTCGCTGAACAGCTGGCGTTCCTGGCGGGCGTCGATGTCCAGATAGATCATGACAGACATGGGGAACTGATAGAGGCTGTTGAGCTTCTGCGAAATTTCCTCCATCTTGTCATACTCCCGGCGGTCCTTGGCCCGAGCCATCAGGCTCTGGAAGGATTCCGTCAGACGCTGGAAGGCGGCCAGGCGGTGCTGCCCGTCAACCACATACAGCTTCTCGATGGCCTTCAGCCGGTACACGCCGGCATTTTCGTCGTATTCCCCAGCCCCGCGGGCGGATAGAATAATGCCGGGGAAATACACGGTTTGCTGATGATCCAGATACAGCTGGATATAATCGATCAGCTTGGTCAGGTTTTGCGGAATAATGGAACGCTGCACTTCCAGGTCCACCTCATAAATGGACAGAAGCTTGCTCACCGGAAGGGTGGTGGAAATGGTAGTCTGCCCGAAGGTACGGGCCAGCTTGCCGGGTATTTCCACGAACGACCCGGCTTTCTGCTCGGACAAAAGCTCGGACAAAGATTGAATGGAGTCCATCATATCACCTTACTTTCTGCATAAATTTGTACCGCCTATATTACCATCATAGACAGAATGGATTAAAAATATATCCGTACCGGCCATGAAAGCCAAAGTCCTTGGCCGCAAGCCCGATAAGGCAATGAGGCGCTTAACCTGGCGGATGCCAGAGATGCTTGTAATCGGACAAAAAATGCCCGATCCGGTCTGCCGCTTCTTGGAGCTTATCCTCATTCTGTACCAGAGCGATCCGCACATACCCCTCCCCATATTGCCCGAATGCATCGCCGGGAATGACAATCACCCCGGTTTGGACGGCAAGCTCCCTTGCAAAGCTGCGGGAGGTTGCCCCTCCCGGAACCGGCGCCCATACAAACATGGTCGCCTTGGGCTTCGGGATGGTCCAGCCCCACTTCTCCAGTTCGCTTAGCAAGAGATCCCTTCTGGCCTGGTACACCCGGGCATTCCGGCTGCCCAGACCTGATCGGATATCCTCGCGCATGGCTGCAATCCCTGCCTGCTGCACCGCCTCGAACACACCGTAATCAATATTCGACTTCAGTGCCTTAAGAGAGGATACCGCATCTTCATTGCCGGTCAGGAAAGCAATCCGGCAGCCGGCCATGTTGAAGCTTTTGGACAGGGAATGGAATTCAACAGCGGTTCGCTTGGCGTCTTTGATCTCTAGGATACTGGGGGGGCGAAAGCCGTCAAAAGCCAGTTCGGAGTAAGCGATATCGTGGATGAGCAGCAGGTCGTGCCTGAATCCAAGATACACCAATTTCTCAAAAAAAGATAGATCAGCCACGGCCGACAAGGGATTATTCGGATAATTCAGCAGCATAAACGCACTTTTGTCCAGCACAGAGGCGGGAATGGAGTCCAGATCCGGCAAATACTCATGTTCGGGCAAAAGCGGCACCGGGTACGGCTCCACCCCGGCAAGCACCAGGCTGGCCGAATAAATCGGGTAACCGGGGTCAGGGACAATGGCGGTATCCCCGGGGTCCGCCACAGCCATGGCCAGATGGGAGAGCCCATCCTGGGAGCCCATTAGGGCGGTAATTTCCCTGTGCGGGTCAAGCTCCACGCCGAAGCGGTAACGGTACCAGTCGGCTACGGCCTCCCGGAAAGCCAGGCTTCCTTCAGAGGAAGGATAGCCGTAATTGCCCTTGTCCTGCACCGCCCGGGCCAGCTCCCGGACAACCGCTTCATCCGGATGCCCGTCGGGACTGCCGATGCCCAAATCGATGAGCGCGAGCCCCTTATCCCGCGCTTCCCGCTTCCATTCCGCAACTTCGCTAAATATAGCCGAACCGAGACGGCTCAGCTTGGCAGATCTCCACCTGGACATTGTGCGCACTCCCGATCCCGTCAGGCCCATGCCTGTCTGAATTCCTCTTCCTTAAAACCGACGGTGGCCTTGGCGCCGTCTGTGACAACGGGGCGTTTGATCAGCTTGCCGTTCCCCGCCAGAAGCTCCAGCATCTCTTCCTCGCTCATATCCGGCAGGCGGTCCTTCAGAGACAGCTCCCGGTAGACCTGACCGGATACGTTGAACAGCTTGCGGATATCCAGACCGGCCAAGCGGGCCAGGGTCTTAAGCTCCTCCTTGCCGGGAGGTTCGGCCGTAATATCCTTTACCTCTACATCCACTCCATGACTCTTCAGCCACTTCAGGGCATTGCGGCAAGTGCCGCAGGGAGGATATCCATAAAATGTAACCGCCATCAGAATCAGCTTCCTTTATTTAAACGGTGCGCCGCATCCGTACGTCGAATAAAATCATCATAACATTTTACCTGAATCTCGACAACAGGGCCGTCATATCTGCAGGCAGCGGCGCTTCAAAAACCAGCGGCGTCCGGGACACCGGATGGATAAATCCCAACCGCGAAGCATGGAGAGCGTGTCTGCCGCCGGGGAAAGCTTCCCGGTCTTCCGCTGTTCCATACATGGCATCCCCGATCAAGGGGTGTCCCAGATGAGCCATATGCACCCGGATCTGGTGAGTGCGTCCGGTTTCCAGCCGGATGGCCAGGAGAGTGGCCGCCTTCAGCCGCTCCACCACCCGGTAATGGGTAACGGAGGGATAACCCGACGGAGTGACAATGCGGTAATGGGGCGAATCCGGGTTGCGGTCAATAGGCGCATCCACCGTTCCCGCATCCTGCTTCAGACGGCCATGGACCAAGGCGGCATATTCCTTTTCCACCGTTCCGGCCTTCATCTGCTCGGAAATATGCTGGTGGACGTACGGGTTCTTGGCAATGGCGAGAACCCCTGAGGTCTCCCGGTCCAGCCGGTGGACGGGACGGAAGCGGATGCGCAGGCCCCGCTGCTGCCACATATGGACCACGCCGTTGGCCAGAGTATTGGACCAGTGTCCGGTGGTGGGATGGACGATGATTCCCGCCGGTTTGTTGACAATGAGAAGATGCTCATCCTCAAAAATCACATCCACCGGCAGGTCCTGGGGCAGAATGTCTTCGGAGTCCTCCTCCTCCATCCGCACCTCCACCACATCCCCGGCTTTGACGCGCACGCTGGTATACCGCCGCACTCCGTTCACCGTGATGCCCTCCTCCGTCAGCTTCAGACGGGACAGAAGCTTCCGGGACAAAGCCATTCTCCGGCGGAGCACCGACTTGAGCTCCAAGCCGTCATCCTCCGCCGGGACAATATACGTAATGGGCTCATAATAGCTCATGACTTTCTGCGGAATACCTCCCCGCTCCGCTCATACTCCGAATCCGGCACCCCTTCCCGGTGGTTGGCGGCTCTGGCCATGGTGAAGAACAGATCCGACAGCCGGTTGAGATAGGTAAGGACAGGCGGGTGCACCTCCACTGTGCGGGCCAGGGTCACCACCCGGCGCTCAGCACGGCGGCAGACAGTCCGGCAGACATGGAACAGCGAAGAAGCAGCACTTCCTCCCGGCAAAACAAACCGGGTAATGTCCGGCGTTTCCCCGTCGTACCGGTCAATCAGCTGCTCCAGCTTGACCGTCATTTCGGGAGCGGCCTTGTACGGCCTTAAACCCGGCTTGAATAACGCCAGATCGGAGCCCAGATCGAACAGCTCGTTCTGGATGGTTTTCAGCTCCTGCAGCATGTCTGCATACTTCTCCGGATCAAGGCAGGCCATGGCCTGCCCGACGAAGCTGTTTAGCTCGTCCACTGTGCCGTAGGCCTCCACCCGGTTATCGTCCTTGTCCAACCGGCCGCCGATGACTCCCGTTTGGCCCGCATCCCCTGTCCGTGTATAAATTCGCATTCATACTCCTCCTTTCCATATTGGGGGGATTATTTTTCTTCTATCATCGCATAAATCCGCTCCATATCCAAATGGCGGCGCACATGCTGCGCCAACCGGTCAATTGCCTCATCCCGGCGTTTGCCGAATTGCAGCAGCTGCTCCGACCGCGGCCAGCCTTTCCGCTCCCGCAGCCGGTTCAGCCAGCTTCTGCGCAGAGCATCATTGTGCAGAATCCCATGAATATAGGTCCCCCACACCAAGCCGTCCTCCGACAGCGCTCCTTCGGCATGGGGCTCCGCCCGCTCCATGGACACCACGGATTCGGATACCCGGAAAGGATGGGCCACCGGCTCGAGAAACCGGCTTTCCCCCATATGGATTTCGTAGCCTTCAATGGGATGGAGGCGTTCGCGGGCAAAGAGGCCGCCCTCCCCTTCCACTCTCACCGTCTTTTTCATGGAAGTAAACAAGGTTTCTATGGGGAAAAAGCCGAGCCCTTCCGCTTCGTCCCGGTCCGATTCCACATGCCCCGGGTCCAGCAGTCGGCGGCCCATCATCTGGTAGCCGGCGCAGATGCCAAGCACGGCGCCTCCCGCAGCGCGATGCGCAAGCAGCTTGTCCGCCAGTCCGTTGGCGCGGATAAACGCCAGATCGTCCATGGTATTTTTGCTGCCCGGCAGGATCACCGCATCGGGCCGGCCCCACTCCTCCGGATGCTCCACATACCGGAGCTCCACATCCGGCTCCTCATCCAGCGGATCGAAGTCGGTGAAGTTGGACAGCCGGGGGAGGCGCAGAACGGCAATGTCCAGCTTGGGCGCGAGGGCTTCCGGGGCGGCTGGGTCGGGCGGCTGCTGGGCGTTTGCCCCCGGCGATTGCAGAGCATTTGTCCCCGGCGGCTTGCGGCGGCTTTGCTCCCGCTTGGCATCCAGCGAGGCGGAATCCTCATCCTCCAGCCCCAGCCGGGGCAAATAAGGAATCACGCCCAGCACAGGCTTGCCGGTGCGGGCCTCCAGCCAATCCAGCCCCGGCTTCAGAAGGGACACGTCCCCGCGAAATTTATTGATCACAAAGCCTTTGATCCGGTCCCGTTCATGGGGCTCCAGAAGCTCCAAGGTACCCACGATGGAAGCAAAAACGCCCCCTCTGTCGATGTCCGCCACCAGAATAACCGGAGCATCGGCCCAGCCGGCCAGCCGCATATTGACAATATCCCGGTCCTTCAGATTAATCTCGGCGGGGCTGCCCGCTCCTTCGATCACAACCAGACTATAGGTCTCCCGCAGACGGCCAAGGGCCTCACGGACGATTCCTCCGGCTTCCTCCAGATACTCCTCCCGGTATGCTCTGGCCTCATAATTCCGCAACGGGCGGCCGTGGACCACCACCTGCGCCGTCATATCCTTCACCGGCTTCAATAGAATCGGGTTCATGTCCGTAGTGGCGGCAATGCGGCAGGCATCCGCCTGCAATCCCTGGGCCCGGCCGATCTCCTTGCCATCCGGAGTCACATAGGAGTTCAAAGACATATTCTGGGATTTAAAAGGAGCCGTCCGGATGCCGTCCTGTACGAAAATCCGGCATAACGCGGTGGTCAGGATGCTTTTGCCCACATCCGAGGCGGTTCCCTGGAGCATGATGGTTTTGCCAATGGGCTTTGGCTTTGGTTCCGGTATTGATTTGGGCGACCGTTGGTTCATTGTTCAACCCCCTAGTTTTTTCAGAGTAGCGGAAGAAATGTTCCGCTATTCGCACAACCCAGCTATGGAGGGAGCAAATAACGGAAGGTTTTTTCCGCTGCCGCCTCCAAGCCCGGAGAAATCCCGGGAAAATGGCGCTATAGCGGAAATCCGGTTCCGCTATTGGTTGCCGGCGGCTCCTGCGGGCCGGGATTAGCGGAATTTCTCTTCCGTTATAGCTCCTGGTAAAGTTGCGTCACAGCAGCTATAACTCCCGGTAAAGCAATGCTATAGCCGCTATAACTTCCAGATAAAGCAGCGCCACAGCCGCTATAGCCGCCAGTAAAGCAATACCATAAGCGGCTATGCCCGCAATTCCTCCAAACAACCGGCCAGCTCCGTTGCCAGCCGCATATTGTCCCGGCGGCTGCGGACGGCGATGCGCCCGTACCTCTCATCAAGCCCCTGGTAGGTGGCGGCGCTGCGGATGAGAATGCCTCTCCTGCCCATGGCCTCCTGCAGACGGTGGATGGTGACGCCCCATTCCCCGGGAAGCCGGAACAGCAGGTAATTGGCGGCGCTGGGGGTCACCTGGAGCCCAAGCCCGGTCAACGCCTTGGTCAGCCAAGCCGATTCCTCCCGCAGCCAGTCCCGGGTAGCGCGGGCAAATTCCCCATCCCCCAGCACCTCCTGCCCGATGCGCTGGGCCAAACCGTTGACGCTCCATTCCACCTGAAGCCGCTTCATGGCCCCGATCCAGCCCTGGCCTGCCACCGCAAAACCGAGGCGCAGGCCGGGTACCGTATAAAACTTGGTCAGGGAACGGACCACACACAGCCTGTCCGATTCCGCCGCCTGGCGGATGAAGCTGACCGATTCTTCCTCCCCGGAGAAGTCGATGAACGCTTCATCCAGGATCACCGGCTTCCCCGTTGCCGCAAGCTGCCGGACAAACTCCGTGGAGAGCAGCCGCCCTGTCGGATTATTGGGGTGGCCGAACAGAAACAATTCTGCCTCCGGCACAGCCTTTTGCAGCTCCGCCGAAGTCCAATCCGGGTCGAAGTTCCGCTCCGCAGAGAGCGGAATGTCCACGATTCCCGCGCCGGCTCTTTGGGCGGCAGTGGCGTATTCCCGGAAGGAGGGCGCAAGCAGCCCCACGGTCCGGGGACGCTGGGCCCGCACCGCCAGGTCGATAATCTCGGCGGCGCCGTTGCCCGCCAGTACAGAGGAGGCGGGGATGCTGTATACCGAGGCGATCTTTTGGCGCAGCTCCCGGCAATCCGGGTCGGGGTAGCGGGACAGCTCCCGCCGCCATTCCTCCCGGATAATCCGCTCCGCCGCCTCCGGCGGACCCAGTGGATTCATGTTGGAGCTGAAATCCAGGAAGCTGTTTTTGTCAATTCCGTACAGCTCGGCCGCCGTCCAGATGTCGCCGCCGTGCCCATGCTTTTCCAACATGGCGCTCACCGCCTGTCCATAAATTTTTCCTGCTCGCCTGTCTGGCTTGAGATGTGTCCGATCCTCTAACGGCAGTGAGTGCCGCTATTCGGGTCTAAAAGGCATCTCCCGAAATCTAACGGAAGCAGCGGCCGCTATTTGCCCCGATTGGAGCCGAAACCCGGCCAAAAGCCGCAAATAACAGCGCTGGCCGCTGTTAGATTGGCGAAAGCGGCTATTTTGCCAAAATAGCGGCTGTGGCCGCCGTTAGAAGCTTATTTGATAATGCGCTCCGTTCAATGCAATCTGCTCGCAAGCAAAATCACCAGCAGCAGGAAGGTTTCCGTCAGTTCATTGATGGCGCCGTAGGTATCTCCCGTCAGTCCGCCCAATTTGGCCGCCAAGCTCCGGGCCAGCAGCACGCTGAAGCCAAGGGCGGGCAAGCCCAGGGCCAAGGCAGGCATTCCGCCTGTCAGGAGACCTTCGCCGCCCAATGCCCCCGCTCCTGCGGACAAACCCGCCGCCAGCACCGTGCATACGGCCAGCTGTCTCCCGCCAAAGCCGGAGAGCAGGGCGCCCAAACCTCCGCCGGACCGGGCATACGGCCACCAGGCTACAGCCGCCGCCATGGCCCATCTGCTCCAGATCGCCACAGCAGGCAAATATCCCGCCCATGCCTGCCAGCCTGATTCCAGCAGCCCTTCCAGGAGGGCAAACTTCAAAAGCAGCTGCAAAACGCAAGCGGCCGCTCCCATGGCGCCAACCCGGCTGTCCTTCATAATGGCCAGCATTTCCTCCCGGGACCGATGGCTTAGGATGCCGTCCGCCGTGTCCATCAGCCCGTCCAGATGGAAGCCTCCGGTAAGCGCCACCCACAGCCCTGTCACCAGGGCGGCGGCAGGCACAGGCGGCAGAAGCAGGGACAGGCCCCAGCATGTTCCGGCCAGCACCAGTCCAATAGCCAGCCCCACCAGGGGATAGCAGATCACGCTCCTGCGGAGCACCTTGTTGTTGAAAGGGATTTCCACCGGCACCGGGAAGCGGCTCAACAGCTGGAACGCCGCTCCCAGCGGGTGCATCAGTTCCAACCAGCCTGGACTGCGATTGCGCATAACACACCTCCGGCAATGAAGTACCCTGTTATGTATAAAAGCCGCACAGCCAAGCGGATGTGGGACCGCTCCAGGGGCTGCAGGGGCCAGCCCATGACCGCCCGTTGGCTGATGACACCGCCATAGACATTGCGGCCGCCAAGCTGCACCCCCAGCGCTCCCGCTACGGCGGACTCGGGGTAGCCGCTGTTGGGGCTGGGATGGAGGGCGGCGAAGCTCCTCACGGAGCGGAGAGCCCGCTTGCCGGACAAGCCCGGCGTCAGCCCGGCGGCCAACGCCAGCAGCAGGGCGGTGATCCGGGCGGGCAGCAGATTCAGCAGATCGTCCAGCCGGGCGGAGGCCCAGCCGAAATCACGGTAGCGGTCATTCCGGTAACCCACCATGGAATCCAGGGTGTTGGCCGCCCGGTAGGCCAAGGCCAGAGGCGCGCCCCCCAGCAGGGCGAAAAACAGCGGGGAAACCGCCGCATCCACTGTATTTTCCGCAACGGTTTCCACCGCCGCCCTGGTAATCTCCGGTTCGTCCAGTTCGGCCGTATCCCGCCCCACAATATAGCCCACCCACCGTCTGGCCTCCGCCAAATTCCCCTCCGCCAGCGGGCGGTATACCTGCATGGCCGCATCCTTTAAGCCTTTGAAGGCGATGGTGGTGGAGATAAACCAGATGTTGGCGGCCCTCCCTACCCAGGGGTGGATCATGTACAGGACGGCGATCAAGGCATACAAAAGACCGGAGGATAGGACCACTGCCGCCACGGTCAAAAGAATGCCCCTGAACCGTTCCCGCCTTGGGGAACGGGCTTGCGGAAGTTCTGCGCCGGAAGGATGGAGGCGGGCCTCCAGCCACCGGATCAGCTGCCCTATCAGAATGACGGGATGCTTCGGCCAGGGAGGATCGCCGATCACCCAATCCACAATAATAGCCGCCAGCACCATCCACAGGATGTCTGCCGGATGATAAAACAACATGTGCGTTTACCGCCTTCCCTTTTCCTGTGAGGATGATGGAAGCTCCGGGCCGGGATGCTCCTGTGCAGTTTCTCCGGCAAGTTTTGTGCCTCCGGCGGCCAACTCCTTCTGCAACCGCTTCAGCTCCACGGGAATGCCTGCCGTCACCAGGTAAACCTCCTGGCAAACAGCCGCCAGACGCCGGTTCATGATCCCTGCCAGGTCCCGGTACAGGCGGCCCAAGGGATACTCGGGCACGATGCCGCTGCCTACCTCGTTGGTGACCAGCAGGACATGGTGATGCCTGATCTTCAGCAGGCTTTCGATCAGCCCGTGGATAGCCTCCTCCGCACGCTGTGCGGCGCGGTGGCGGGCAGCCTTGTCCCATTCGGGCTCCTCCTCGGAAAGAAGCACGTTGGTAAGCCACAGGGTCAGACAGTCCACCAGCACGACCTGGGGGCCCGTTGCCTTCACCCCTCTGTCCAAAGTTTGGAGCGCATCAGCCAGCGCCACCGGCTCCTCCACCGTGTGCCAAAAGATGGATTGGTCCAGCTCACGTTTTGTGCGGTGGAGGGCGATCCGCTCCTCCATCTCCTCATCTAGAGCCTGGCTTGTGGCGATGTAATAGCCCGTATCGCTTAATTCGGCGGCATACGCTTCAGCGAAGCCGCTTTTACCGCTTCTGGCTCCGCCTGTGATTAACACCAGCATGGCCCGCATCCCCTTTTGCAAATTATGAAGAAATTATGAATACTCTTCGCCTCCGCTAACCCCTGCCTGGGCAAAAGTAGCCATTTCCGCCATGATCTTCACTGCCGCCTCCACCAGATGAAAAGCCAGCACCGCGCCGGTTCCTTCCCCCAGACGCATGTCCAACCCCAGCATTGGCGAGATGCCGGCTTCCTTCACCAGAAGGGCATGCCCCTGCTCCCCGGAAAGATGGGACCCGATCATATAGCCCTTCGCCGCCGGAGCCAATCTGACCGCAGTAAGGGCCGCCGCCGTGGAAATAAACCCGTCGATGACAATAGGCCTGCGGGATGCCGCCGCGCCGAGAATCAGTCCGGTCAGCCCGGCGATTTCCAGGCCTCCTACCTTGGCCAGCACATCCAGCGGGTCCCTAGGATCGGGCTGGTTAATTTGGAGCGCCTGCTCAATTACCCCGATCTTGCGGACCAGCCGCTGATCGCTGATTCCTGTCCCGCGGCCTGCCGCGGCGGCGGGAGAAATGCCTGCAAAAGCCGCCAGCAGAGCTGCGCTGGGTGTGGTGTTGCCGATGCCCATCTCGCCTGTGGCAAACAGCCCTGTGCCCCGCTCCGCCAGCTCCAGCGCCAGCTCGTAGCCGGCCCGCACCGCCGCCTCTGCCTCGTCCCGGGTCATGGCCGCACCACGAGCCATATTGCGGGTGCCCCGGCGGATTTTCCGCTGCAGCAGGTCGGGATGCTCCAGCTCCCCGTCGATGCCCATATCCACACACACCACGTTGGCCGATGCGTGCCGGGCCAGCACATTTACCGCCGCTCCGCCATTGAGAAAATTCATGACCATCTGACAGGTGACCTCAGACGGGAATGCACTGACTCCCTCCTCGCACACACCATGGTCTCCCGCCATCACCACCACCGTCTTGGCCCCCAGCTCGGGAGCAAGCTCGCCGGTAATCCCGGCCAGCTGCACGGCAATCTCCTCCAGCTTGCCGAGGCTGCCCGGCGGCTTCGTCAACTGGTCCAGATGGAGCCGCGCCCGCTCCATAGCTTCTTCGTTCAGCGGGAGAATCCCCGCCGTCATCTCTTCCATGCGATTCACTTGCGACATGCGATATATCCCTCCTCTATGAAGATTGAACCCTATCTTGTTCACCCGCCGATCTGGGAAAGCAGCTTGTCCAACAGACCGCCCGCTCGCGCCTAACGCTTGTGGAACTCAGCTACTCTTTGCTCTCTCCCACCAGCACAACGCACTGCCTCTACCATGCCCTACACGCGCTAAACTCAGGCTACTCTTATACCCGCTCCCACCAGCACAACGCACCGCCCCTACCATTGCCCTACACGAGCTAACGAAACTCAGGCTACCCTTATACCCGCTCCCACCAGCACAACGCACCGCCCCTACCATTGCCCTACACGAGCTAACGAAACTCAGGCTACCCTTATACCCGCTCCCACCAGCACAATGCACCGCCCCTACCATACCCCACACGAGCTAACGGAACTCAGCGACTCTTATACGCCGAAAATCCGTCTTTACGAGTAATAGCGGAACTGAAACGCTCTTATAGGGGCAAAAGCGTTCACGAGCGGCCAATCGCGGCAAATTCAGCCAATAAGAGTCGTTCAGTTCCGTTAAAGTTCAAATTTCGCCCAATTTCGCCTTTAAGCGCTTCTCAGTTCCGCAATGAGTATAACCCGCCGTCGCCGGACTTCAACCCCCTCAATAGTCCGCTATCCGGCACGCCCAGCCTATAAAGCTCCGTTGGAGAAGGAGATCTGGTCCAGTCCGCACCGCCTCCATAGCGGAAGCCATTTACCGCTATCTTCTGCTATATCGGAGAAAATGGACTTTTACGGAAGGGATTTTCCGCTATTCCCCCGCCAAGAGGGGATTGCAGGGGTAAAATCCAGGGATAGCGGAAATAGCCTACCGTTATCCGACCTATCGCGGCTGTGCCGGCCAAATAGCGGAAGCCTCCTTCCGCTATCCGCCGAACCGCGCCCGATCCCCCGGCGGAGCCGCGCAACCGCGCCCCGCCCAGCTCCACCCCCCGTGCAGCGGGAGGCACACACACCGCCGGGCCTACGCCTCCTCCGGCTGCAGCAAAATCTGCGGTATCCCCGACACGGGATGGGACACCACCGCCGGGACCGTGCCATACACCCGGCCGATCAGCGCCGGGTCCATTATTTCCGCGGGCGCGCCCTCCGCCACGATCCGCCCCTGGTGCAGCACCAGCAGGCGGTGGCAGTATTGGGCCGCCAGGTTCAGGTCGTGGAGCACCGCCACGACTGTCAGCCAGTTCTCCCGGTTCCAGCGGGAGACATAATCCATCATCTGCAGCTGGTAGCCGATATCCAGGTACGTGGTTGGCTCGTCCAGGAGCAGCACCCGGGGCTCCTGGGCCATAGCCTTGCCCAGGGCCGTGCGCTGGCGTTCGCCGCCGCTCACCTGGTCCAGGGTGCGTTCGGCCAGCGCCGATAGCCCCAGCCGCTCCATAACCTGATCCAGGAGCAGGTCCACTCCGCCGGCGCTGTCCCCGCGCCCTTCTCCGCCCATGCTCCGCTCCCGCCCCAGCCAGTCCTGATGGGGAAACCGCCCCATCTCCACCACCTGGCGCACCGTAAAGCCCACAGGCGGAATCGCCTCCTGCTCCAGCACCGCCATCAGCTGCGCCAGCTTCCGGCGGGAGTAGGACTCCGCCGGGCGGCCCTCGATGCGCACAGTTCCCGCGTCGGCTCGCTCCACGCCGGAGATAAGCCGCAGCAGCGTGGATTTGCCGCTGCCGTTGGGGCCAATAATGCCGTATATCTCGCCCGGCGCCACCTTGAGGCTAACGCCCTGCAGCACCGGGGCGCCGTCATAACTCTTAAAGCAATCCACCGCCTCAATCATGGCCTGGGTTCACCCGCTTCATCCTGATTTTCGCCAATCACCTGCAACTGTCCACTTTTCCGACAGACCGCAGCGCGCAGCGCGCACCGCTTTTTCCCCAATCATCCCTCGGTCATCCCTCCGTCACCCGTTCTGCCGGATTTTCCGCTTCTGCAGCAGATAGGCGAAGAACGGCGCGCCCAGCAGGGCCGTCACCACACCCAGGGGAATTTCCTTGGGCGACAGCACCATCCGGGCCAGCGTATCGGCCCACAGCACATAAATCCCCCCGGTCACCGCGGAAAGCGGCAGAATCAGCCGGTAGTCCGGACCTACCGTCAGCCGCACCAGATGCGGCACCACCAGGCCCACGAAGCCGATGACGCCGCAGACGGACACGGCAGCCGCCGTCAGCAGGGTGGAGACCAGGAGCACCACCAGCTTGGTCCGCTCCAGATCCACCCCCATATAGGCCGCCTGGCGCTCTCCCAGAGCCAGCAGATTCAGCTGCCGCACATACGCACATAGAATAGCAAACCCCACAACGGCATACGGAAATAAAATTTGCGAATAAGACCAGTTGCGCATGGACAGGCTGCCCATGAGCCAATAGAGGATTTCGTTAACCACCTGGTTGGACATGCTGACCATCAGCGAGACGAAGGAGCTTAAGAAGGCGCTTACCACCACGCCGGACAGGACCATGGTTTCAATCCGGGTTTTGCCGCCGTGGGACGACAGGCGGAATACCGCGGCCAGCGTCAGCGAGCCGGTGAGGAAAGCCACCAGAGGAACCGTCCATTGCCCCAGCGCCTGCTGGTACCCGAAGAGGATCAGGAAAGCGGCGCCTACGGAGCAGCCCGAGGCGACACCCAGGGTATACGGGTCAGCCAAGGGATTGCGCAGCACCCCCTGAAAGCCGGTGCCCGCCGCCCCCAGGGCAGCGCCTACCAGAATGGCCAGCACCACCCGGGCCAGCCGGATTTTGAAGATAATCTGCTCATGGGCCGCCGGCCAGTCCGGCGTCACAAGGCCGCCCAGTTGGGGCACCCGGGAGAACAGAATGCGCCAAACCTCCAGAAGCGGCAGTCTGGCGGAGCCAAGGGACAAGCTCACAATAACGGAGAAAAGAAGGAGCGCAACCGCCCCTCCTCCCCACATCAAAAGTCGTTTTTTCATGTTATTTCACAAGCTCGGGGTGAACCGCCTTGGCGATCTCCAGAAGTCCCTGGGTCAGCCGGGGCCCCGAGCGGTTGGTCAGATTGGTATCAATGCCGTACATCCGGTTGTTCTTCAGCGCATCGGTGGTGGAGAAGCCCGCCCGGCTCCTAATGGTATCCGGCAGGGTTCCCATGCCTTCGCCCACGGAATAAATAATCACTTCCGGATTGGCCTTCACAATAGCCTCCGGGTCGATTTCATACCAGCCTTTTTTGCCCGCGCCTACATTAATGCCTCCGGACAGCTCCACCATTTCGCTCAGGAACTCCCCGTCCCCTACCGTCCAGCCGGGGTTGAACTCCATGTATACCCGCTTTTTGGGCGCATCCTTCACCAGGTCCTTGACCTTCTGAATGTCGCTGCGCATGGAATCGGCGGCCTTCTTGCTCTGCTCCTGCATGTTCATGATCTTGCCGTACAGCTCTATCCGCTGGATCGCTTCCTCCATGCTCTTGGGGTTGATGGCGAACACCTTTACGCCCAGATTGCGGAGAGCCTCCACCGGCTTTTTGTTAAGGGACGAGGACGCGAACACCACATCCGGATTCAAAGCCAGCACAGATTCCACATTAGTGGTCAAATCCCCCACCTGTGCGATCTTCTTGGCCTCCGGCGGATAATCGCTCCACTTGTCCACACCAACGATACGGCTGCCTGCGCCAACGGCGAACAAACTCTCCGTTTCGCTGGGAACCAGCGTGACGATCCGTTCGGGAGCTTTCTCGAATACAACCTCCGTATTGGTGGCATCCGTCACCTTGAGGGGGTATACGGTTTGCTGGGTCGCGGCCGCCCCTGTCGAAGCCGACGCCGCCGGGCTTGGCGAAGCCGTCGTTGCCCCCGCTGTGGGGGAGCTTGTCCCCTCTGCATTGTTGTCCTTGCCTCCGCAGCCGGTCAAGGCCAGCGAAGCCGCCAGGACCAGCGCCATAGCCCAACCTGAGGTTTTCTTCCATGTCCAATCTGCAACCATGTCTATTCCTCCATTTGCATATTTTCCGCCATTAGGGCGTGTCTGACAACCCGCTTGAGGGCATCTTTCACCGCCTTTTCGCCCCGAGCTATCGTTACTTCCGCTTGACGTACCCCCGGTACGCCTTCACGAAAGTGCCTTGCCTGGAACGAAAATTTGGGCGTTAGCTGCTCCCCTTGGAGTTATCAGACAAGCCCCAGCTGATCTTTCCCATGGAGATTCACGCGAAAAAGCCCCCAGCCGCTAACGAGACCGGAGGCGAGCAAATCAAGGACAAAACGGAATGCCGCAAGCATTCCCATTTAAGTGCGCATGATTAGCCTGATCCTTTTCCTCGAAGGATTTCGCAGCTTGTATCCAAAGGCAGGTCTCCTGACTCGCGGGTTAATGACTTGCCCAGCCTTCCCATTCACGCTTTTCACTGGCGCAAACAGTGGCTCTCTTCATCGGGCTCATCCCCAGCTCACAGTGGCGGGACCGTGCCGGCTTCGACCGGCTTCCCTATTAACCCTTGCACCGCATGCGGCGCGAAGGGACCCTTGGATAAAGAATCGATTATGGATTAATGATGACGGGCGGATGTTTGAAACAACCCTATGTTACCTTCGGGGCGACGGGAAGTCAAGGCGAAGTGACGCCCCGTGCTTAAAGGCGCGTACGGATAAACATATAGTCATTCAGAAGCAGGTCCAGCCTCTTGCTGATCTCGATCACCTTGGGATCGGTGAGGGATTCCTCCACACTGGCGGCTTGCTCCAGCCGGGTGCGCAGCATATAGATCTCTTCCTCCAGCCCCGCTGCCCTCTGCCGGAGGCGGCCAACTTGGGCCCGGGCAGCCAAACGGACAGGCTTGTTCCCCAAGTTCCTGCTTACGCGAACCGGAACGGCTTTTGAGTAAGAGCGAAAAGAAGAACCCGGTGCCATTCCAATTCCCTCCCCATCCTTTTGACAAAAACAGACGGCTTGCCTGAATTGTGCACGATTGCAACCGGCCAAGCCCTACTCCCAATATACCAGTTAATTCCTGAAAAGGGAAGGCGAAATGCCCGGTTGCCGGGGAGTGATGCAGGGCTTTTACCCTACTTGTGATAGCTTCGCCATAAACTTTCCAATACGTTCCAACGCCTCCAAAAGCTGATTAACAGAAGTGGCGTAAGAGCAGCGCAAAAAGCCCTCTCCGCCCAGTCCGAATACATGCCCCGGCACCGCGGCGACCTTCGCTTCGTTCAGCAGCCGGAAAGCGAATTCCTCCGAGGTGAGGCCTGTGGAGGAAATGCAGGGGAATGCGTAAAATGCGCCCTGCGGCTCATGGCAGTCCATGCCGATATCCCGGAAGCCCTTGACCACCAGCCGTCGGCGCTGGTTGTAGGACTCCATCATCCGGTCCTTTTCCTCCATGCCGTTCTTAAGCGCCTCCAACGCCGCCACTTGGCCCATAATCGGAGCGCACATGACAGTGTACTGGTGGATTTTGAGCATGGCGGCAATGAGCTCACGGTGTCCGCAGATGTAGCCCATTCTCCAGCCGGTCATGGCGAAGGCCTTGGAAAAACCGCTGACCAAGAGCGTCCGGTCCTTCATTCCCGGCAGAGAAGCGAAGCTGCAATGGTTCCGGTCATAGGAGAGCTCGGCGTAAATTTCGTCGGAAATCACCAGAAGATCATGCTCCTCCACCAGCTTGGCGATAGGCAGCATCTCTTCATAGGTCATGACGCTTCCGGTAGGATTGTTGGGATAACAAAGAATCAGCACCTTGGAGTGCGGCGTAATCTTGGCCTTCAGGCTTTCGGCCGTCAGCTTGAAGCCGTCCTTGGCGAAGGTTTCGATGCCTACCGCCACTCCCCCGCCGATGGTGGTGATGGGGCTGTAGGATACGTAGCAGGGCTCCGGAATGAGAATCTCGTCTCCCGGATTAATCAGCGCCCGGAGCGCCAGGTCAATGGCTTCGCTGCCGCCGACGGTGACGATCATCTCATGGGCCGGGTCATAAGCCACATGAAACCGCTCATACAGATATTCGCCGATGGCCTCCCGCAGCTCGGGCATGCCGGCATTGGAGGTATATTGGGTTTTGCCCCGCTCCAGCGAATAGACGCAGGCCTCCCGGACATGCCAGGGAGTGATGAAATCAGGCTCGCCCACCCCCAGGGAGATGATGCCCGCATCCTTGCTGGCGCTCACCAGATCGAAAAACCTGCGAATCCCCGAGGGCGGTATGGCCCTGACCCGGGGAGTTAAATAACGCTCCATGGAATCCAGCTTGGATGTCATGCTTTATCGTAACCTCCGCTCTACGTAAATCCCCCAAAAGTGACAAGACACTTTGAAACGAATTCCGAATACTTTTGGGAAGCCCCTATTATAAATATGGAACCATTTATTTTCGGTAACTACTCAGCTATCTGTTTGGAAAAATGGTGTGTTAAAGAGACTTAGGAGCCTTTATTGTCTGCCGCGGGCATATTCCGCTCCCTATTCCAAATTGCTGTTACCTGCTTTTAGTAACAACATCTCTGATGTATGGTAGATGGTGGTGTGATGCTGGAGATATGGAATATCCATAATGTAAAAATACATCTATTTCATGAGTCAGCTACTGGAACGGAGGGTCATCCTGCAAAAGTACATCTATTTCACGCAGATTTTAGCTTTTGGACGGTTTCAAACGAAAATAACTGCACTTTTGCATGATCGGAGCGAACAAGTGGACTCACAGCCAAAAATAACTGCACTTTTGCATGATAACATTGGCAGATGCTGGAGCCACGGCAGGATGGCGCTCAAGACAGTCAGGGTGTTACGAACAATAACTAAGCAGTTACCATTTTCGTTAAATCAATCTATATACCAAACTCAGACGGACCGGATTACGGAGCAATCATCAGCCGGTTGTCATCCTCATGGTCCTCGAACACAACGCCGTCCTGTTTGTATTTTTTGAGAATAAAGTGGGTTTTGGTAGACAATACCCGATCGATGGAGGACAGCCGCTGAGACACGAACAACGCCACTTCCTTCAAATTATGGCCCTCCACTTCAACCAGCAGATCATAGGCTCCGGACATGAGATAAAGGGTCTTCACCTCAGGGAACAGGTAAATCCGCTCGGCAATGGCGTCGAAGCCCCTGCCCCGCTCCGGCGTAATCTGCACCTCGATCAGCGCAGTAACCTTGTCATCCTCCACCTTGCTCCAATTGACAACGGGCGCGTACTTGACGATGACCTTCTCCGTCTCCAGCTCCGCAATCGCCGTCAGCACCTCCTCCACCGGCGCCCCCAGCATGGTCGCAACAAGTTCCGGCGCCCGGCGGGCGTCCTCGTTCAGAATCTCCAGAACCTTGGATTTCAGTTCAGTCATGTTTCGATCAGCTCCCTAAAATAATGGCTTAAGTGATAGCAACTTGAAAATGTTGCTAATGCAGTTCATGTTAACACATGTTTGCCCGAGATACCATATCCTCAGCTCTATTCCCAAGACAGTTTCGTATGGTTACAAAAAGCCTCAAAAACACTCTACGGACCCTGGTTCCCGTATTTCTCAAAAATTCGCCTATTTTCCCCCGAAGCGGTTTGTCTACGATAAAGTGATCCGATATAATGGGAACATAAATTGAAATGTGTACGGAAGAAGGTGCAGAGTAACATGAAACCGAAATACCAAATGACGGTCGAACAAAACATTTTTGTAGCCAAGCGAAACATTATTGATTATATATGGAAAAGCGTCAAGTTAGAGGGCTTTGCCGTCACCTATCCCGATACCGAAGCCATTTTCAATGGGTTAAGCGTTCCTGGAATCAAAGTGAATGAAATTGTCGGGGTAAACAACCTAAAGCATGCTTGGCAATTCATTTTGGATAACCTGGATTACCAGATTGACTTCTCCTACATTTGCAAAATCAATCAATTGGTTGGTGGAGACAATCTGATTGTTCAGGCAGGATATTTACGGAAGGTTCCTGTTTCCAGCGGCGGTACAACCTGGCGGCCTGATATGCCTGATGAAACGCAGATCAAAGAGGAATTATCTGCTTTTCTTGCCGTTGAAAGTCCTACAGAGCGAGCCATTACCTTGATGCTTTATCTGATGAGAAAACAGATGTTTCTGGACGGCAACAAGCGTACCGCTATGCTTTCCGCCAATCAAGTGATGATCTCCTCAGGTTGTGGCGTTATCTCCATCCCCATTGAGCATCAACGAGCTTTCACTGGCTTATTGGTGCACTATTACGAGACGAACGACATGGAAGAATTGAAGGCGTTTATGTATGAATACTGTATTGACGGGATTCAATTTGATCCTATTCATGAAACGGATCGCCCTGCTCCAGATGAAGAAGAGATGGAGCCTTAAGCCCATTAAAACCTACGATAAAGAGCCGTTTCCTCTTGGGAAATGGCTTTTTGCTTTATCTTCAGCAGAAAGGGGAATCCTCCAGTGGTGTCTTTGCGGCTGTCTACTTCTTCCCACTCTCCAGCACCGTTACATCTGTATCGTCCATCCATACGGTGCCGACCCAGGTATCCAGCAGATACCAATGGCCAATTTGCCCCTTTACCGTCACTGTCTGGGGACTAAGCTCGGCAACGGGTGTTGCGCCGGCAAACGGCCGCTGGTAGAGCGGCTTGACTGCGTTCAGCATTACTGCTGTGGAAACCGGCTGATATTCCCCGAACAATACTCCCTGCCCGTTATTCCAGCCCCCATCCCCGTTGGCAATCCAGCCTTCTGCGCCGTCGGCCGTTTTGATATGGTACCAATTGCGCCAATGCTCGTCGCTGACCACCTGCTGGGGAGTCATCGTTACATGAAAAGTACGCTGATTATTCTCCGGCCACAGGTACAGAACCCCAGCCCCCGGCAAATAAAGGGGGATGGTTTCTTTCACAGTTTCAGGCGCCGGTTTCATTATGTCCCGGCCATTAATCCATTGGGGCCCAAGCCAGGTATCGATCAAATACCGATGAGAGCCAGCATAATAAAGTCCAATTGTCTTTTCACGTACATGAACAGTTTGCGGTGCGACTATCCCTAGCTCATTTCCGGCCTCGTCATAAATATATCCGTCTCTTAACAGCTCATAATCGTCATCTCGAAGCTCATTGTAGCGGGTTTGCAGCGGAAAAATCCACTTCGGCCCCAGCCAGGTATCCACCTGCAGCCACTGGCCATAAAGGGGTGCCTTCATATTATTGAAATCATCGACAGTAATCAATTCCCCTTCAGCCAGAACGGTCAATACCTGCGGGGAAATCTCCATCCCGGAGGAAGCAGCATCCTTCTCCGCGGTATATAGCGGCAGCGGGTCCAGCGTGCGGATCTGATACGGGTTGAACCGGTCAATATTATAAGTGCTGGAAACAACCGAAGCACCGACTCCAGCAGCCGCTGGCTCCTGCGCATGGACGAAGCCTCCTCCTGCCAACGAGGTCGCTATCAGCAGCAAAGCCATAATAAACGTGGCATAGCCGCGCATCTTATTTCCAAAACCTATAAGCATCAATCCATCATCTCCTTCCTTTTTATGTAATGTAGACGTAAACGCCATCAAAAGGTTGCTTGTCCACACATGCCTAAAAACAAAAAAGCACATCCGCAATCTAGCAGATGTACTTTTTCTCCTTCATTTGGTAGAATTAGACTTGGAAATAGAAATCAGTCCCAGTTAGCAAGCAATTCATCTCTCCGAGAGCTTTTAAAAACATGTCCCTCAAAAACTTTGTTAATTATCTTGGTTTCTCCGGAAGGAAGCGTTTCCTCTATATTCCGGAAGGAAGCAGGGAGGACCGTTTTTTTCACCCTGACTATTTGAGGCAAATGAAAAGACAATTGAATTGCTTCCATAATGACACCCCTTTATTAAAATAGAATATGGGAACTTACACCATTAATATTATCAGAAATTTTAGACTTTGAGAACAAGGGTCGGTGGGAATCTTGTCTAAAAACAAATTATTTTTTGTATTTTTATCACTTCTTGTAATAATGCAGTTTTGGTTTCTGCAAGTTACGTTTACCACTCCTTATTTAGGTATTGAAGTAGAAAAAGACTCACATGGAAATTGGATAGTTACAGCTATAGGGAAGAATGGATTAGCAAAAGCCAGCCTTCTTCCCAATGACCATGTTCTTCTTGTTGATTCCAAAGAGCCCGATCAATCTGATCTTGTCCAAAAATGGCACCTTATAGAACAAGCTGAGTCTATCCGCATTAAACGAGGCGCAGAGATTATTAATATTCAATTTACAAATAACAAGCCGACTCTTTATGATCTTTCTCCCCTAATTGGAGGAGCTGTTTGCTTCGTACTAGCCGGGATCATTTGGAAAAACATGTCCAACTCTTCCTCTGCACGGATGTTAACGACTGTTTTTCTGTCAGGAGCTATTATCTATATGAGTCAAGGTGCCTCAATTCGTTGCGATCCATTTGGGAAAACGATGATCATTACCTTCATGATGATTCTTCCTGTCAGTTTCCTACAATTTTTGCTTACTTTTTTCACAGAAAAGAGCACCGTCTACATACACTCGTTTGTTTCTAAATTACCAAAAGTATTATATTTCCTCATCGCTTTAAGTTTCACGTATAGGATATCTTATTTTTTTGAAGGAAATTGGTCGTATAATATCTACAGGTTTGATGGAAAACTGTCTCTTATCTTTTTTATTCTTGCGTTTATCGGAAATATGGGACTTCTCTCCTTCATGTATGTTAAGCACAGACATGCTCAAAGCAGTTTATCGCCTATCGTAAGAACAATTTGGTATTCTTTACTCTTCTCCTTTCTACCTGCCACTTTGTTATCTTTTGCTCCCTATGTTATTTATGGAAAGATTCTTGTAGATGCCGTCTACACCAGTTGGTTCTTATTGTTCTTTCCTGCATCCTTTGCTTACCTTATCGCATCTGACCAGCTATATGACATGGGGTTGGTTTTCCGGCGTTTTTTATTCGGTTGTATTCTCGCCATTGTGCCATCAGCTTTGTTAACCGGGTTATTCACCCTGTTATTTTTCCGTATCGCCCAGAAGGAGCAGATCGTCTTCCTTTTTTTCGCTTCTGTGCTGACCCTTTCGCTGATGCTATATTTTACGGAGAACCTGATTACCCGCCTGGAATCTACATTTTTTCCACGCAGAGCCATGCTCAAAACCTCTATGAAGAAAATCTCCAAGGATCTGAGCACGGTCTCTTCCATGCGGGATTTGAAGGACATCTTCCTGAACGATATTGTCCAGACGCTGGAGGTCCGAGGTGGTGCCATTATATTCCGTTATTCGGACAGCACCGAGATTCTATCGGCTGGGGAGATAGACGAAACCCAGGTTAAGGAGCTGCTCGAGGCAGGGACCCTGCTCCAGGACAACCGTTACACCTGCAAAGAGATCAGCCGCACGGAGGAGAGCACCAGCTATCTGGTGATGACCCGCAAGCGCACCAATGTTCTCCTCAGCAAGGAGGAGCGCCATTGGCTTGGCCTCATTACCTCCTATCTGGAGGTAAGTATGGAAAATGTCCACCTGATCCGGACGTTGACCACCCAACTCCAGGACTTGTCCACTAAATTTTCCAATACCGCATCAGCCGAGGAGTTTCAATGGTTCCGCAAGGTGATGTTTGAGCTGCAGGAGGAGGAGCGGGTTCGTATTGCATCTGATCTTCATGATACCACCATGCAGGATTTGTTCTTCCTGAAACGGCGCTTCGCTGCTCTGATGGATCAGTTCGCCATGAATCCGGAGGAGAAGCAGAATCTGGACAATATCCTGAAATTTGTGGATTTGATCAATGCCAGTCTCCGGCAGAGCTGCTTCGAGCTAAACCCCCATCTCCTGCGGGAGATCGGACTAGTCCGCACGCTAAGGCAATATTTGGAGAAGGAGACCTACACCTCACCCTTCAAGATTCTGTTCGATGCGGAGGATGGTGTGGAGCGGGTGGAGCAGGAAACATTGGTGACCAAAAAGCATATTCTGCGGATTGTGCAGGAGCTACTGAACAACGCTAAAAAACATTCCGAGGCATCCACGGTAAGCTTCCGTTTTTCGCTTGAGGCGGGCAGATATTTGCTGGTGTATGAGGATGATGGGGTGGGCATTAGTTTGCAGGGGAAAGAGGCCCGCAAAATTGGCGGCTCGGGGATTGGCCTGGAGCAAATGAAGGGCCGGGTTCTGCTGCTTCAGGGCTCTTTTGAGATGATGAATCTCCCCCAATCCGGGACAAGAATCACTATTTCCATTCCCCAGCAGGAGAACGAGGAACCCAAGGGCATTCAACCGCCGCATTTGCGCCTGGTTTAGGTTGCCGCGAAATCGTCTAAGGTGCCCGCCAGCATGAATCGAACCGCGGCGGATATTCAGTCTATCTACTATTGCCGAAACTATGCAAATGACGTATCCTAGAAGGAAAGGGAGGGCTTGGGATGGACGAAATCAAAGTGCTGCTGCAAGCTGTGCTAAAGAATCAGGAGCTAGCCAACGCCAAAATAACAGCTATGCAGGATGAATCTATAACTTTCCAGAAAGAAATGAATCATTTCAGGAATGAGATGAATGTTTTCAAAAATGAAATGAATGATTTTAGAAATGAAACCAATGCCAAATTTGAAGAAGTTAATACGCGTTTTAACCATGTGGATGCCGAATTGCGCAGAATCCACAACAGCGAAATCGGCGCAGCCTATCAACTCAATGAAGCCTTTGGACGTATAGCCAAATTGGAAGGACATGTTTATAACCAGCATCAGTAAGCAGGCAGGAACTAAGAAACCCTTATTCCCCGCAGCGGCCTGATTTCCGCCCTATTTCCGCCGAATCAGGGATGGAACGGTTTCTTAGTTCCGTTAATTCTCCAAATTCCCGTTTTCACCCTCATAAGAGTCGCTGAGTTCCGCAACAGCAGCCTACCGGCCTGCCCGGACTCTGGTTCCGCTATTCCACTAAAATCCGCCTTTTTTTCTCCCCCGCGGACTCACGATCCGTTAAATGTGAAAAAACGAAGGAAATCCATGCTTCTGGAGCCAAATAACGGAACGTCTGTCCGTGAAAATCGAAAAACGGGCCATATGCAGAAAATAACGGATTCTCTGTCCGCCCAACTCCCCACATAAACAAGAAAAAATCCCACCCTCGATCACTCGCACCTCTAGTCGGCAAATGATCGGGTGGGACTCTTTATGGATAAAATCGGCCATTCGTTCCTCAATTTGACGAAAAACCGTAAAACACCCTGCTCTGTGCTTGCTTTAACCGGCTGCCGTTTCCAACGCATTGTCCCGGGGAAGCATCAGCTTCTTCATGTGCTCGCCGATTCCGCGGCGCTCATATCCGGGGGCGATGTAGACCTCAAGCTCCGGCGTATGGCCGGGACCCTCGATCCGGCTGCCGATTCCAACCAGATGCCCGCAATCATAAGCGGCGATCATTCCGGCTGCATCCGCGGCCCGTTCATTCCACCCGTCTTGGGGCCGTTCTTCGAGGGTGTTGAAAAACGCTGTCAGCTGTTCCTTCTCGGGAACTCCAACCTGAAGGGCTATCTTCACCTGCGTTCACTTCCTCAACTCCGTCTTTCTGTATATAAATATACATCATCGTGTATTTTTATGCAAGCACTTTTTCATTCTCCCCCCATGTTGCCCCAAAAAAATATCCGGCCCGCTTCAAGCGGACCGGCTCCCCCATATCCATTAATTCTGCGTCCTCAACCGGGCTGTGGCAATGAACCGCTCCGGCGCCGGTCCGGCATAATAGAACGGATAACAGGTGATCAGGCGGAGAACGGAGGCCTCTTCCTCCGGGAAGGAATAGGTCCCGGTTTCCTTGATGATTTCCGTTGACTCGACTGTATACGTGAAAACTCCTGCTTCGGTTTCCACCTGAATATCGTCCCCCGGCTTTGTCTGGCTCAAAACGCGGAATACCGTATCCCGGTGCCCGCTGATAACACTATTGCCCGGTTGGCCGGGAAAGGCTCCGTTGGGATCAAATCCCGCCCCTTTCTTCAAAACATCGGCCTCCGTACCTGCAAACAAAGGGATGCGTTTGTCCGCTTTGGGAATGTATATGACGCCCCACACAGCAGCTTTCTCCTGAACCGCCGTCTGGGGAGCCGAAGGGGCAGGCTCCGCGGCCGATTTCCCAACACCGGCCCGGACCGCCGAAGCCTCCTCCCTCCGTTCCTCCGGCAGGCCGGCTGCCGGGAGGGCAGCCTGTGGAGCGGCATGATGCCTCATATCCCATTGCTTCAGCGCAGCCTGCTCCGCCCGGTCTCCTTCTATAATCTGCATCCCGGCATAGGCCCAGCCGATAACGGACAGACACAGGACGGCCCAAGCGGCCTTGTCGACAGCCTTTGATTTTTTTCCCATGGACACGCTCGCTCCTGTACACTGTGCCCCGCGAAGAGGCGGCAAAAGGTTATTCATTCCGTTTTCTCCACAGCACGGCGGCGCAGCAGAATATGGAGATGGTGCAAATCAAGAGCAGGTTATACCAAGGAGTTGCCGTATCCGGGAGAGCATACGGCGTTCCAGAAGCCGGCAGACCTCCCTCTTGGCTGTCCGTCGCCGGAAGCTCCTCATGTTTACCCCCTCCATCCAGCGGGAGCGCTTCGTCCTCAAGGACAAATACCTCATCCTGCCCCTTCCCCGACGGCGGACCGGATGTGGCAGATGGTCCTCCCGGCGCTGCGGAAGCTCCGGACCCGGCCGAGGACAGTGGTGACGGCTCAGCGGAGGGCGATGCAGCCGGACGGAGGGAAGCGGATGGACCTGGCGTCCCTGACCCTGATGGGGTTGGCGTGGACTCCGGTGCATCGCTGGAACCGGGAGTCGGTGTAGAACCGGAAGTGGATGAAGGCGCCGGACTGGGATCTGTGGAGGGCTCCGGGTCCGGTTCATCCGGTGCTGCCCTGGCGGTAAATTCAAGCACAGTCACAACCGCCTTATCTTGAAATTCATTGCCCGCTTCCTTGGGAAAATAGGCGGTTACCTCCAGCTTTTCCTCAGCGCCGGAGGGCAGACTGCCCATCTCCAGCTGCCCCGTCATCCCGCTCAGCTTGCCGGAATAAAGGAGCCGCTTCGGGCTTTGCAGCATAATCTCCAGCGTTTCGTAGAAGCTCTGATCCCCGTTGTCAAACCGGGAACGGATGCTGTAATCCACCTTGCGGCTGTTGGTGTTTTTGATCACCAATTCTACCGGAATGCTGTCTCCCGGCTTGAGATTATGGAAGACCAATTCCTTTTCGGGTGTTGTGCTCAGGCTAAGCCGAACCGTTTCCGCCGCTTTGCTGCTCTGGGCTTGCCATCCCATTCCACCGGCAATTATGATCACACACAAGAAGGCAAAAACCAGCCGGTACCGTATCATGCCGTCAGGGATTCACCCCCTCCTCCAATTTGAAAACGGCAACGCAAAGAGAGTGGAATCAGGCTCCCACTCTCCAGTCCTCCGGTTTGCGGTCAGTCCACCACAGGAGTGACATACGTGGCGGGGTCCGTATACGGCACTGTCAGCTTATCGGGCTGGGAGGTTCCATCGGCCGAACCCTGGACGCCGTTATTGATTTTGCCGTTGCCATTGGGGGAATCCAGCTTCATGCCGTCCCACTGGGTAGCCTCCAGATTGAAGGCGAATTTAATGCTGTCGCCCTGGAATTTATTCTGGAGATATTGCCCCGGTCTATCCGGATCAATGGCGCTGTCCTGCTTGAACTTGATTTCGATGAACACATCATCCGTATCCACAGTGGGGTCCACGGGCAGGCCGCGGTTGGTAACTCCTCCGGGAGCCACCGTTAAGGGAGCCAGATTGATTTTCCCATTGGCCAAATACTGATCCTGCACCTTGCCGCTGAGATTGTTGCTGACCAGATCGGCCAGTGTGAGAGTAGCCCCGTTCACCTTCACATTCCCGCGCGGCTCCCAATTGGCGGATTCCGTATCCACCTGCATGAAGTTCACCTCGAATTGGGAGAGGAACTCCTCTGCCGTAGAGGCCAGGGTCCCGTCTACAAAATCCGAGGAAGTGGTGGTGAGCAGCACTTCTTTAATGGCCAGCGAACCCCCGTTGGTCAGGGAAAAAATACGCTGTACGCTGTCTCCCGGCTTCATGTTGGACAGATCGAAATTGATGGGCTGCGATTTGGAATTGGCCACTACCTTCAGATCCAGCGTACCGGAAGCAAAGCTGTTGTTGATGGTCGCGGTGTCATTGAAATATGCGTATGTACCTCCGCCGATCATGGAGAACCCCAAAGCCCCTGTTGCCATACTCATCAGCAATTGTTTCTTGATCCCCATTTGCCCTTCTCCTCCCAGGAATGAAGTAAATAATATTGGAATCTTACGTGTTAAGTAAGAACATCCACATCAGGTTATCCCGCCGGGGGTGCCGGGGGAGCTTCCTTGCCGGAGGGCAGCTCCAGGCTCTTCAGGCCTTTCCAGATGTTCATCACGGAATAGCCCAGGAGCAAAAGGCCGGGAAGAATCATCATCAGCGCCGTCCCGGACCTGGAACGGGCAAAATCCAGGAAATACCCGGCATAAGGCAATGTAAATCCGGAGTAAACCGCCGTCACATTATCCGACAGCACCGGGTCCGGGTCCGGTCCGTCGTTGTTGTCGCCTTTGGTCACATACTGGGTTTGGCCGGTCGCCAGCGGAACCGCCTTTACAATCCGGTGGGTAACCAGAATCGTGGAAGCATTTTTCACCTGGCGGAAGGTGATGATTTGCCCCTCTTTGAGCTGGGTCATATCTCCGCCGGGTTTAACGGCGATTATGGAGCCGGTTTGGATTTGGGGCTCCATGGAGCCGGACAGGACGGTTTTCAGCTGATGCCCCAGGATCATCGGCTCGCCCCCGGCGGACCGGGACAACAGGGTAACGGTTATCATGAAGAACAGCAGCAATGCCAGCAAGATGGTAACTCCTCGGCTTAACCATTTCATCGAATTTTGGCTCCTTTAGGGATTGAATATTAATGTTTCATGTTTATCCGATTCGTCCGCATACACACTTTCCGTAACGGCAGGGTACGGCCATTCCGTGGGATTGGGGCATAGAACCTGGCTGCTGTCGGGGAAGCTCAGCGGCTCATAAACGGAAGCAACTACTGTTGCCGCATCTTCCTCCGGGCGAGGCGGGCTTTCATATCCCCCGGAGCAGTTCTGCCGGGCCCCCGGCGCTATCCCGTAGACCGAATAAAAGACTGCCCCTGCCGATAAAGTACCGGGGATAGAGGTCACATGGCTGTATTGGGAATAGGTAGGATGAACCACAGCATCCAGCGCCAATACCGTAAAGATCATGCACAGGGAAGGCAGAACCAGGGACCGGGGAGCCGTTCTCCGGAACGGAGCGCGCTTCCGGGCTCTTTTTTTCCGCATAAGCCTCCTCCTTTTTGTGATGCCGGATAGGGCTCATTCGTTCTCAAAACAGAACACTTCTACACTATATATCAGGGGTAATCGGTTTGAAAGCGTTGAAAACAAGGGTCGTCAGCTCTTTATCTTTCATTATCTCGTATAATCTCGCTAAACCTTTGAATTTCTTATACTTAGCCAAAAAGACCCATTCGCCAATTGTTCTGTATAAAGAATGAAAAAGGACAGCATCCGCCTTTCGAATGCTGTCCAAATGTTTAACCGCCAGTCGAATATTCGCCCGTGCCCGGGGCTTTGAGAAAATCCCGCATCAGCACCCAGGTCAGAAGAGGAGAACTGCCGATGGCCAGCATCAGCACGTTGATGGACAATGTGGTCGGGGAGTAGGCCACCGTCAGGATGAAGGCCATCGTCCCCAATAGACGCCCCGCGTGAAGCCCCAGCTCACGCAATATGACAAATTCCTCCCGGCGGCTGACACAATCCGGGTCCCTGCCGATCAGGTCGAAGGCTGTGGAAGTGACAGGAACCGTGTAGAAGGGAATGAAAAGCGCTGTACCGATGCCGAAGATCAAAAGAGTGGCATACTCCACTTTCCAGAAAAAAGGAAGGATTACCAGTGTCAGGCCAAGGACAGCCAGCAGCATCCCCCTCATCCGATGCCGCGGCTTGTAGAAGCGGCCGGCAGCATAGAAGCTGACCAGGCCTGCCGCGGAAGTAATCAGGGCGAAATTGCCGAGACTGTATTCATTCCCGGTGCTGATATACACGAGAATGCCGATAAGAAAGCCGAAGACTCCTTCGCGGACGCCCTGGGCCAGCATGGCGAAGAACATTCTCCTCCAAACCCCATCCTTTCTCCGCACATGCTTGGGCGTAAATGTCCAATCGTAGCAGCCCTCGCCCTCGCGTTTGGCAAGGAAGAAGCTGGCGATTGCACCAAGCACAAACACAACCAACGACAGAGTGAAGATCAGCCGGTAACCGGTCTCGTTGGTCATCCGGGTAATCAGCAGGCCGGAGATCCAGGGGGCCAGCATACCGGAGACGGAGCCCAATAAACCGGCCACACCGTTAAACCGGTCCCGGCTGTCCGGGTCCGTTACCTCGAAATACACCACGTTAAAGGAGAGCCAGAACAGCCCCGAACCCAAACCGTGCACCAGTCCCAAAAGCCATACCATATCCGCCGCGGACTCCCCCAGAAAGAGCACAATGGCGTAAAAACCTGCGGAAATCAGCACTCCCGCCCGCAGAGCATTCATTTTGTTATGCTCCTTGACCCATTTGCCCATAAGCCAGAAGGTAATCGCCATCGACACCTGCTGCACAGCGGAAAACCAGCCCAGGAGGGAAAAGTTATGCGCCGCTTTCCACAGGTAGACATGGACGAAGGTGCCGGACAGGGCATTGCCTGCCGTAAACAGCCCGTGCACAGCAAGCAAAAGCCATGTCTGGCTGCTTAGCGGAGTTTTGGACCGGGGGCTTTCCCGTCCCTTCTGCCGCCCGTCGCCTGCGCCGAATCCTCCGGCATTCACCCCCTTATTATCGGGGAAACCGGTGGATAACGGCGGCATCAGCCTGGATTTGGCCCGTGAAGACATTCCATCACCTCTTGATGCAGTCATGTACCTAACCTTTATAATGTGCCCTCACCGGCGCAGGTTAACCATCTCTCAACGCCGCGTTATCTATCCGGACAGACGATCCCTTATTTTTCGGATTCTGCCACTTTTCATTTTTCGCGGACACAGAATCCCTTATTTCGTCAAAACGCCTCCCAGACTGCCACTTTTTTCACCAATAACGAATCCTCAGTCCGCGAAAACAAAAAAACGTCCTTTTTTGGCCAAACAACGGAACCTCGGTCCGGCTAGCAAGCCGGGATAGGGAGCCTTTCTAAACCAAAACAGGCCTGTCCCCCCTCCTCAGGGCAACAGGCCTTTCTTTTTTGTGTGCGGCGGCAGCGCGCTATTCTTTGGTTCCGGGGACAAAGACTTGCATCATGTCTTCCTTGGTTTGTTTGGTCAAATATTCGTCGGTCTTGAAGCAGGAAGGACAGACGAACACATCCACCGCATACGGGTCCGGCAGGAAAGGCATGCCCAACGGCGCGGGAACTGCCGGCTTGAAGGCGCTGCCGCTGATCACGCGGACACCGGCATGGAGCATCAGCTCATGGCAGTTGGGACATTCCGGCGCATATTCCTGCTGGTCCATAACCGCAATCACACGCTCGGCATAATCATCCGGCAGGGGATCAACCGTATAATCGTCCAGCAGATCATCCACTTCCAGATCATCATCGTCGTCCTCATCATGATGATGGTGATGATGGCTGTGGCCGGAATGGTCATCACCGTGGCGGTCCGGCTCCTCCAGAGACAGCTCCCCGTCCTCCTGATTGATCTTCAGCTTCAGCGAGCGGTAACCGCTCAATTCATTCAAGCAATGGGGGCAGGTATCCTCCGGCCCAAATTCCGGGTCCCACACAATTTCCGTCTGGCACCACGGGCATATTTGCGAACGTTCATTAGAATCCATTCACCTTGACCTCCTTCTCACATTATCATAATAGATGCCAAGGAGAAAAAACACAAATCCGCTGCCTGCCACCACTTAGCTCAAGCCGCCGTCATCATCCCCATCAAATCACACTCGCCCCGATAATATAGGACAGGGACACGGACAACACCATGGAAATCAGGCCGATGGCCTTGTTGCCCTTGCCGATTTCCTCATCGGTGTTGAAGTTCGGGGTCAGGAACTCGAAGATGAAATAAGCAGCCAGCAGAATCACATAGCCGAAGGCGGCCCATCCCAAGGAGATCAACAGCGTGTCCTCCTGCTGGATGGCAAAGCGGAAGATGTTGCAAATGCCGAAGATTTTGCCGCTGGTAGCCATCGCCACCGCCATATTGCCGCGTTTAATCTCGTTCCACACGCTGTACCGGGTAACCGCTTCAAAAATGGCCAAAAACAAAATCATCGCCACCAGCGCCACCGATACAAAAGCGAGGGTTTCGAGATAGGGGTTCGCCAAAAGACGGTCCACCTCGTGATTCATCAAGCCCTTCCTCCCTCAGAGCTTTCCGAGAGGAAAGCTCGCATCGTAAGCATAAGCTAAAAGCTTTCCGCAGGAAAGCTCGGATCGTAAGCATTAGCCTAACACTGGAAGAGACCGGGGACAAAAGCTCCCCAGTCTCCTTGCGTGTTTATGAATGGTTATTGCTGCTCTTTCTTGGCGGCAAGCTGAGCCTTCATGGCTGCCAGCTCGTCTTCCACACCGCTGCTGCTCCCGAGGGAGTCCAGCTCGTCATCCAGAGATTTGTTGGAGCCGCGGAGCTCGCTGGAGGCTTTGGCTTCGGCTTCCATCTGGAGCACCTTCTCGCTCATCCGGTCGAAGCCCTTGGCCGCATTGTCAGAGCCGAAGCCCGACATGGCCTGGTTGATTTGCTTCTGAGCCTTGGCCGCTTCCGCCCGGGCAATCAGCAAATCCTTCTTGTTCTTCAGCTTGTTGTACTCGTCCTTCATCTCCGCCAATTGGGAGCGAAGCTGGTCGGCATTGGTTTTGGCCGTCGTGTATTGAATCTTCAGCTCGTCGAAACGGGTCTGATGCTCCTTCTTATCCTCCAGAGCGCGGCGGGCCAGATCCTCATTGCCTTGCTCAAGAGCCTTCATAGCCTGCTCGGTGCGCTTCTGCACCATATCCTCAGCTTCATCCACCTGCTGCTTGAACTTCATCTCAATGGCAATTTGCTTGGCTACGCCGGACTCCGCTTCCTGAATATCCTCTTCCATATCCCGCAGGAACTGGTTCAGCATCTTCACCGGGTCTTCAGCCTTGTCCAGCAGATCATTGATGGATGCCATGGTCAGGTCACGCAATCTTTTAAAAACTCCCATTATTCAATTCCTCCCGTTTATTAGTGATGATGGATTGGTCAAGTGATTGTCTTTATACCTGATTCATACGAGGGGAGCGGGGAGGAGGTTTCATCCGCTTCAAAAAAATTTATTGCAGCTCCACAACCGTTACGCCTGTTCCGCCTTCGCCGTAATTGCCCAGCCGGTAGCTTTTCACATGCTTGTGGCGGCGCAAATAGTCGGAAATCCCTGTGCGCAGCACGCCGGTGCCCTTGCCGTGGATAATGTACACCTGGCCCAGATTGGACAGGAAGCTTTCGTCCAGGAAACGGTCCACCTCCATGATGGACTCCTCCAGATTCTGCCCGCGCAAATCCAGCTCCATCCGCACGTTCTCATCCCGGGTGCGCTTGACTCCGGGGGCCACACGCTGGGCGGGAGCCTTCGTCTCCGGCTTGGAGGCCACCAGCTGCAGATCCTTGCGGGACACCTTCATTTTCATAATGCCCAGCTGCACCAGCGCTTCATTGGTACCCGCCCATTCCACCAGATGGCCCTTCTGGTTCAGGCTGATGACCAGCACCTCGTCCCCGGGTTCGATGACCTCGGTCTTTTTGGGGCCGGATGCGGTTTTCTTCAGCTTGTCCGTCAGCTGCGGGGCGGCCAGATCCATCCGCCGCCGGGCCTCAATGAGCTTATGCTCCTTGATGGAGCCCCGCTCCTCCATAGCCATCCGGCGCAGGTCGGCGATAACCTCCTCCGCCTCCTTGCGGGCCTTGGCCACCGCCTGGGCGGCATCCTGCTCGGCCTTCAGCAGCAGCTTCTCCCGCTGCTCGTCGAACCGCCGCCGCTCCTCCTCCAGCTTCCGCTTCATGGCTTCCACCTCTCGGCGGAGCTCCTCGGCGGCATTGCGCTCGGCCTCCGCCGAGAGGCGGTTTTCCTCCAGGGTGGCGATCATGGATTCCACCCGCTGATCCTCCTCGCCCACCTGCTGGCGGGCATGCTCGATGATCCGCCGGGACAGGCCCAGCCGTTCGGCGATGGCGAAGGCGTTGGAGCGGCCCGGCACCCCCACCAGAAGCCGGTAGGTTGGCGATAGGGTCTGGATATCAAACTCCATGCTGGCGTTGATGACACCCTTGCGGTCGTAGGCATAGGCCTTCAGCTCGCTGTAGTGGGTGGTGGCCACCATCCGGCAGCCCATCTGGTGGATATGCTCCAGAATGGAGATAGCCAGGGCGGAGCCCTCCGCAGGGTCCGTTCCGGCCCCCAGCTCGTCGAAGAGCACCAGGCTCTTGGGCGTCATGTCCCGCAGGATGCTGATGATATTGGTCATATGGCTGGAAAAGGTGGACAGGTTCTGCTCAATGCTTTGCTCGTCGCCGATATCCGCATAGATGGCGTCGAATACGCATAGCTGGCTGCCGTCCTCCGCCGGCACGAACAAACCGGACATGGCCATCAGGCTCAGAAGGCCGATGGTCTTGAGCGTTACAGTTTTACCGCCGGTATTGGGACCGGTAATGATGATAGTGGAATATTTATTGCCCAGCTCCACGTCCAACGGCACCACAGCCTCCCGGGACAAAAGAGGATGGCGGCCCCGTTTGATCTTAAGAAAGCCGCGGTCATTCATCATGGGAAGGGTGGCTTTCATCTCGCGGGCAAGGCCGGCTTTGGCAAAAATAAAGTCCAGCTCCGCCAGAAGCTCCAGATTGCCGTTCAGCGGATCGGCAAATTCCGCCACCAGCGCGGAGAGCAGCCGCAGGACTTTTTCCACCTCGGCCTCTTCCTTCAGCTTCAGCTCCCGCAGGCGGTTATTCATCTGCACCACGGATTCCGGCTCGATAAACAGGGTGGCTCCGGAGGCGGACTGGTCATGGATCAGGCCGCCGAAATGGCCGCGGTATTCCTGCTTCACCGGGATCACGTAACGGTCATTGCGGATGGTCACCAGGGAATCCTGCAGCATCTTGGCGATGGAGGGGGTGCGCACCATCTGCTCCAGCTTCTCCCGGACCTTGCCCTCTCCCGCCCGCAGCTCGGCTCTCACCTTCCCCAGCTCGGGGCTGGCCTGGTCCAGCACATGGGCATTGTCGTCGATGCAGCTTCTGATCTTGTCCTCCAGCGCCTTATTATCCTGGAGCAATTCCGCCAGCTCGGCCAGCAGGGGCACGGCGCTTTCCTCGTGAATCTCCAGCAGGAACCGGCGCAGCCGCCGGCCGCCCAGGAGGGTTCCGCCGATGTCATTCAGCTCCACAGGGTTCAGCATGCCGCCGATTCTCGCCCGGTGCAGGGGCTGCCGCACATCGCGGATGCCGCCGAAGGGTGCGCCGCCCTTCAGCCGGTCCACCTTAAAGGCCTCGTCCGTGGCCTGAAGCCGCCGTTTGCACTCCTCCAGCTCCGCGGCGGGAACCAGCGCCTCCGCCAATTCCTTGCCCAGGCTGGTGGAGGCATGACGGACCAAAATTTGAATCACTTTTGTATATTCCAGAGTCTGCAATATTTTCAAATTCAACGGATGTACCCTCTTCCTTAAGCCTATAGCGTTCATTATCCCCCCTATTATATCCAATGCGCCGCCTGTACGCTATCGGAGAGAATAGTTTTAGCCATTGTCAGCATGCTGCAGGCTTCCAACATCTGAGAGCATCTGGCTATGATAAACAGACCCGGCTGCGGGCAACCTAGCCATACCCGAACAGGGGGAGCAAGCAAGATTGACAAAAGGAGGAATTAACCATGCACTTTTTGTCCACCGTGATCCGGTTTGTCGTAGCCGCACTGGTGTTGATTGTGACCAGCTGGCTGGTGCCCGGATTTAACGTCGGCGGTTTCTGGAGCGCCTTGTTTTTGGCGGTGGTCATCGCGCTGGTGGCCTGGATTATCGAGGGCATCTTCGGCCGCAAGATCAACCCTTTTGGCCGGGGCATCGTCGGTTTTCTGACCAGCGCACTGGTCATCTGGCTCAGCCAATTTGTTGTCAACCGCGTAGAGGTTACGGTTCTCGGGGCGATCCTGGCCGCATTGGTTGTGGGGATTATTGACCTGTTCGTTCCGGTCAGCACTCCCTTCGACGCAACCGGCAAGGACAAGGAACGGGCCAAATAATCCACCAAAGTCGCCCCGGCTTCTTGCAGGCTGTAGCGGGACATCAGCTCCCGTTATGGCCTGCGGCTGCATAATGCGGCCTGGGATTTCTTTCCGGCAGCACCCACTGTTCACAACTTCTTCACGCGTAAAAAATGCTTTTCACCGGAGATTCGGGTATCATATGAAGTGCAACCGAACCTATTACTTGCCGGGAGGGCTAGCATGAAGAAGTTGTGGATATATACATGCCTTATCGTCCTTATTCTGGGATTATCCGCCTGCGGCGCCAAAACCGGCGGTTCCGCAGCCCCTGCTACTGCTTCTCCAGGGGTACAGGGTGCAGCCAATGCTCAAAAGGTTACCGTCATCGCCACCAACTGGAAGTTCGACAAGGCGGAATACCATGTCAAGAAGGGCCAGCCGGTTTCCCTGACCCTCAAGAGTGAATCGGGCGTTCACGGACTTGAGGTGGAGAAGCTCAACGTGAAGCTGGACAATAAAACCAAAACCAAGGTGTTCACCCCGGAAAAAGCCGGACGGTACAATATGGTGTGCACCATTCCCTGCGGCTCGGACCATCTGAAAATGAAGGCCGTGCTGGTCGTTGAGGACTAGCAGCAGCGCCATATCAAGCCAAACAGGAGCTTCCCGGACCAATCATGTCCTTAAGGAAGCTCCTTCATTTTGGCAAATAATACGGATACCTGCTGCATGGACCACTCCGCCGCCCGGGAACCGGCCAGAAGGGTCTGCACCGACTCATACGGCAGAACGGCCATCACCTGAATGGCCACTGCGGCCAGCACCGCCGCTTCCGCCAGCCCCAACGCTCCTCCGGACCAGCGGTTGATTAAATTAAGCCCCGGCACCTTGGCCAATACGTTGAGCAGATGGCCCGCGGCAGTCAGAATGAACTTCACGCCAAACACCAGCACCGCGAAGGAAACCGCGCCGATTACATATTGGTCCAGCCGCAGCCCCTTCAGCCAGGAGGAATAGCTGCTGCTGTCCACCCAAGCCTCCACCGGCAGAAGCCGGCCTACATAAGGGGCCAGATCGTCATAGAAAAGATAGGCGGCGATCCAGGCCACCGCCAGGCTCAGAAACGACACCAATTGAAGAACAAAGCCGCGGCGGTAACCCAGCACAAAAGCCAACAGACCCAAAACCAGGACGGCGAGATCCAGCTTGTTCATGTTCACCCGCCTTATTCCTTTTCCAAAACCAGCTCAAGCCATTCGTTGTATTCCTTCTTCAGCTTCTCGTACTCTTCCTTCAGGCTCTCATGCTCCGCCATAAGGCGATGATCCTGCTCCTGGCGGCCCGCATCCTTCTCCTTCAGCAGGGCCAGCTCCCGCCGCAGGGCGTCCGCTTCCCCGGCCAGCTTGCGGCGGTCCGTCTCGGCGCTCTCCCGTTCCTGGGCAAGCCGCTTCAGCTCCTCGTCCTTGCGGATGGCATCAAGCCTCCGTCTGGCCTCCGACTCCTCCAGCATCCCCAGAAGCTCCTCATCCCGCCGATCCCGGGTTTCCTTGAGCTTGTCCTCCCAGGAACGGTCCGATTCCTGAAGCTTTCCTTCCCAGGCGCGCTCCGCCTCCAAAAGCTTTCCTTCCCACATGCGCTCCAACTCGGCACGCTGCTCATTCCAGGCGCGCTCCATCCCCAAGCGCTGCTCTTCCCATGTGCGCTCCATCTCCAAACGCTGCTCTTCCCATGTGCGCTCCGCTTCCCGAAGCTTACCGGCCCATGTCCGGTCCGAGGCCTCCAGCCTTGTTTGCCAGTCCTTCTCCTTGGCATCCAGCCTGCCCAGCCATTCGGCATTCCGGATCACAAGCTGCTCCTGCAGCGTGGCCTCCTGCGCCTCCAGCCGGCCCTTCCACTCGGCTTCTTGCGCTTCAAACCGGCCCAGCCATTCAACTTCCCGCGTCTCAGATTGGCGCTTCCAATCCGTTTCCTTCGCTTCCAACTGGTTCTTCCATTCCGCTTCCCGCGCTTCGAACCGGCGCTTCCAATCCGTTTCCTGGGCTTTCAGCCGTTCCTTATAATCGGCTTCCTGCGCCTCCCGCCGTTCGCTCCAGATAGCCTCCTGGGTTTCCAGCTGTTCTTTCCAAAGCGCATCCTGCGCCTCCAGCTCCTCTTTCCAGACCGATTCCTGCTCCGCCAGCTTGGCTTCCGCCGCGGCCGCCGTCTCCTTGTAGCCCAGCTCCCGCTCATCCCAAGCCGCCTGCCAATTGCGGTCGCAATCCTCCAGCTTGGCATTTAAGATCCGGCCGGTTTCCTCCAGGCGCTCCTGCCATTCCTTCTCCGCCGCTTCCAGCCGGGCGTCGAGCTCCGTCTTCGCCTCTTGCAGCCGGGTCTCCCACAGCTCCTCCGAGGCTTTCATTTCATCCGCATGCAGCTGCTTCAGCTCCTCCAGCTGGCGGGTGTAGAGGCTCTCCCGCGCTTCCGCCTGGCTGTGCAGCCGGCTGATTTCCTCACCGTAACGGGATTCCAGCTGCGCTCTTTCGGCGGCGGCCTTCTTTTCCTCCTCCAGCCGGGCGGCCGCCAGCGCATCCTTCAGCTTCACGGCGGCTTCCTCAAGCTGAAGCTGCAGGCCTCTCACCTGAAACTCCAGGGCGCTCTTGGCTTCCTCCTCCGCCTTCCGTTCCTGCTTCAGCTGCTCCAGCTCGGTCCGGCCGGCCTGGAGCTCCTCAATTTCCTTCCGGGAACGGGTCAAATCGTCCCAGACCTTTTCCAGCTCGCTGCGGATCTGGTAGAACTCGTCCGCCATGTTCACCGCCGCCAACACGGCGATCCGGGGGGTATCATACCGTCCGTTGGAATCGGCAATCCGGTGCATGTGGTCATTCACATGAGCCGCCACCATTTTCATGTAGCTGGGGGTTGTTTTGCCAACCATCTTATAGGGTGTACCGAATATATCAACGGTGATACGGTTTTTTTCGGCTCCGTCCATCGTGGGGTCCTCCTTACGTATAGGGCAAATCGGGATAAATGGTCCGGAAAAATAGGAAAAAGGCCGGACTTATCGTCTATTACACTTCGATAAGACCGGACCGATTTCCTTCTCGCTATAAAATTTCGCTAACCACGGATAAAATAACCCCTGCCGCAGGCTCTTGCCGCCAATAGCGAAGTCCCGGACTACTTCCGCAGCTCCGCTCCAAAGCCCGCTTCCAGACCGGACAGCACCGCCGTGTAGGCGGCTGCGATTTCCTCTTCCGTCAGGGTGCGCGACCCATGGCGGAATACCATGGACAAGGCAATGCTCTTCTTGTCCCGGCCCAGCCGTTCGCCGGTGTAGAGGTCGAATACCTGCACCGATTCCAGCAGCTCGCCGCCGATCTCCCGGATTTTGGCCGTCAGTTCGCCTGCGGTTACACGGGCGTTCACTACCACGGCCACATCCCGGGCCACGGAGGGATACCGGGGAATCGGGGTGTAGACCACGGTGAAGTCGGCATATTGGGAAATGGTGTCCAGCTCCAGCTCGGCGATATACGTGTCGTCCAGGTCCCATTCCTTGGCCAATGCGGGGTGAAGCTGGCCCACTGTGCCCAGTACCTTTTCCCCGTCCGGGGTGGAGAGCGCCAGTTCCGCCGTACGTCCCGGGTGATAGCCTGCCGGGGAAGCGGAGCGCCAGACAACGGCTTCCGCCAGCCCCAGGCCGGACAGCCAGCTTTCCAGGACGCCCTTCAGATCATAGAAGTCCGCCTTCTCCGGCTTGCCGGTCCAGGACATGGCCGTCCGGTTTCCGGTCCACAGCAGGGACAATAGCATTCGCTCCACCGGCTGGGCCTTCAGTTCCTTTTCGTCAGCCAGGAACACCTTGCCGATTTCAAAAACCGCCACATCATCCTGCTTCCGGTTGCGGTTATAAACCGCCGTATCCAAAAGATGCGGGATCAGGCTGGTGCGCAGCACACTCCGCTCCTCGCTCATGGGCAGGGCCAAAGCTACAGGCACCGCATCCGCATACCTTCCGGAGAAGCGGGCGATTTTGTCCGGGTGGGTGAAGGTGTAGGTAATCGCCTCCTGCAGACCGGCGGCCGACAGCGCCTGGCGGGTGTAGCGGCGGATTTTTTGCCCCTTGTCCAGAGAGCCCGGTGTGGTGACGCCGGTAATGGGGGTGGCGGGAATATGGTCGTAGCCGTAAAGCCGGGCCACTTCCTCGATCAGGTCCACATCGCGGGTGATGTCTCCCCGCCGTTGCGGAACAGTTACCCGCAGCAGCTCTCCATCGGCGCTGTACGGGAAGCCCAGCCGGTCGAAGATGCTTTTCACTTCGTCCAGAGCCAGGGTCATGCCCAGGTAGCCGTTGATTTTGGCAAGGGTAATGTCCACCACCGCAGGAGCGAACTCCTCGGTGCGGGCTTCTGCGGTTCCCTTGGCGCTGACGCCGCCGCCCAAAGCGCAGATCAGACTCGCAGCCCGGTCCAGTGCCGGGATCACATACTCGGGATTGACGCCTTTCTCGAAGCGGATGGAAGCTTCCGAACGGAGGCCCAGCTGCTTGGAGGTTTTGCGGACGGTGCTTCCGGCAAACTTGGCGGACTCCAGAATAATCCGGGTGGTTCCGGCATGAACCTCGGAATTGGCTCCGCCCATTACGCCGGCAATGCCCACAGCCGTTCCTTCGCCATCGGTGATCAGCAGCATGGATTCGGCAAGCTCCCGGTCCTGGTCGTCCAGGGTGGTCAGACGCTCGCCGGGACGGGCTAGGCGGACATCGATATGGCTGCCCGCAATCCGGTCCGCATCGAAGGCATGAAGCGGCTGCCCGTATTCCAGCATCACATAGTTGGTGATGTCCACGATATTGTTGATGGGACGGACGCCTGCCGCCATCAGGCGGTTTTGCAACCACAGGGGAGAGTCGCCTACCGTGACGCCTTCAATCAGGCGGGCCGAGTAGTGGAAGCATTCCTCGGTTGCGCTGATGGTGACCTTCAGAACATCCTCCGCAGGCGCAGCGGATTCCGTCAGCCCTTCCCGGGAATCCGGCAGCTTCACGGAACGTCCCAGGATGGCGCCGATCTCGTAAGCCGCTCCCAGCATGCTGAGGCAATCGGAACGGTTGGGCGTCAGATCCAGATCCAGCACCTTGTCCTCGATAGCCAGCACCTCCAGGATGTCGGCGCCGATGGGCGTTTCCTCCGGCAGCACCAGAATGCCCTCCTGGATTTCCTTGGGCAGCAGCTTGTCATTCAAGCCCAGCTCCTTGGCGGAGCAAATCATGCCCATGGACTCCACGCCGCGCAGCTTGGCCCGCTTAATCTGGAAGTCTCCGGGGAGCTTCGCGCCGACCACGGCTACCGGCACCTTTTGGCCCGCCGCTACATTTTTTGCCCCGCAGACGATCTGCAGGCGCTCTTCTCTGCCTACATCCACGGTACAGACGGACAGCTTATCCGCGTCCGGATGCTTCACCCGTTCCACCACATAGCCAACAACCACGCCGGTAACCCCCAAATTGCGGTTCTCCGCGCCGTCCACCTCGATGCCGCTTCTGGTCAGCTTCTCTGCCAGCTCCTCGGCTGTATATCCGCTCACGTCCACATATTGGGACAGCCATTGATACGATACTTTCATTCTGCTCGCTCCCTTCTCCTAAATCCGACCGAACTGGCGCAGGAAGCGCAGATCGTTGGTATACAAATGACGGATGTCGTCCACGCCGTATTTCAGCAGGGCAATCCGGTCCGGCCCCATGCCGAAGGCAAAACCGCTGTACACGGACGGGTCATAACCGCCCATTTCCAGCACCCGGGGATGCACCATGCCCGCTCCCAGAATCTCGATCCATCCGGATTGCTTGCACATCCGGCATCCCGCGCCGCCGCATTGGTAGCAGCTGATATCCACTTCCACGCTGGGTTCGGTGAACGGGAAGAAGCTGGGGCGCAGACGGACATTGACGTCGGGCCCGAACATCTCCCGGGCGAACTGGAGCAGCGTCCCTTTGAGATCGCTCATGCGGATGCCTTTGTCCACCACCAGGCCTTCAATCTGGGTGAACTGGTGGGAGTGGGTGGCGTCATCCTCGTCCCGGCGGTAAACCTTGCCCGGACAAATAACCTTAAGCGGCACCTCGCCCTTCATTCTCTCCATGGTGCGTACCTGGACCGGGGAAGTATGGGTGCGCAGCAAAATGTCCTCGGTAATATAGAAGGAATCCTGCATGTCCCGGGCCGGATGGTTCTTGGGCAGGTTCAGCGCCTCGAAGTTGTAATAGTCCTGCTCCACCTCCGGACCCTCCGCCACCTTGTAGCCCATACCCAGGAAAATATCCTCGATATCCTGGATCACCTTGCTGATGGGATGGATGGTTCCCTCCGGAGATTTACGCCCCGGCAAGGTAACGTCGATGGTTTCTCCGGCCAAACGGCTGTCGGTGGCTTGCTGCTCCAGCGTCTCCGTTTTGCGGGCCAAAATCCCCTCGATGGCGCTTCTTACCTCATTGGCCACCTGCCCGATCACCGGGCGCTCTTCGGCGCTCAAGGCGCCCATTCCCCGCAGAATTTCGGTCAGCGGTCCTTTTTTGCCGAGATACTTGATTCTCAGCTCATTCAGCGCCTGCAGTCCGCCTGCGCTCTCCAGCTCTTCCAGCGCGGCTTTCTTCAAAGCCTCCAATCTTTCCTTCACGCGAATCCCTCCATCAATCTGGTTCTTTGCCCCCAAGCGGATTAATCCCGGACAGCTTTTCACAACATTTGGAAAAATACAAAAAGGCCCCTCATCCCGTTGCAAGGGACGAAGCAGCCGTGGTACCACCCTTATTAGACGCGCACGCAACGACGGCATAGGCATAGCAGCCGGGCGTTGATGCTCCTCCCCGCAGCAAACGGTGGAGCAGTCGCGTCTCACTCTTATTCGATGTATCGGATCGAGTCCGGTCCGCTCTACTGGAAACGGGAGGTTAGCCCGTTGGTTCAAGGGACTGCTCGGGAGCGAACTTCGGCGGTTCCGTCACGCGGGGGCGCTCTCAATCTCCGGCGCTCCCTCCCTGTCCGGCGGCAAATCGCTTACTCTTCTCCGTCAACGCATTCATGGGATATGAATTTACCGTCTATTATATGCAATGTGCGGCAGCGATGCAAGCCCGGAGTTTTTCCGGTCGGGGACGAGGACGGCGCGATTGGTGAACTGCGGATGGCGGGATTGGTGAACTGCGGAATGATAGCGGACTGCAAATGTTGCTTATTTTAGAAAACGGCCTCTTTTGAGCCAAATAACGACATAAAATGTTGCTTATGCTCCGGGAAAAGCCGGGTTTCAGAGCAAAATGAAGCTCATAGCAGACAATTTATGTCGCTATTCCCCACCAATCAGGCACTTCCATGCAAATAACAGACATTGCTTGCCGCTTACATTACACCCATTCCCCAGAGCAAAAAAATCCATGCTTTTTGGTTGGGATGTCCATGTAAAGAAGAGTGAAACCCCAGTAAGCTGTTAGTAAAGCGTTTCACAATTTCTTTACATGCGGAAAAGTACGGGCAGGAAAGGACAAATTCCATCATGAAAATTTCAACACGCATTTACCTGGATGCCGCCCTTCAGAATGTGAAAAGCGTAGCATTCTTCACCTTTTTGCCCGTTTTGATAGCCCGGTTGGGCGCTACGGATTTTCAGATTGCGCTCTCCAATTCCCTTCCTCCGCTGTTCTGCGCCTTGTCTCTGGCTTTTTTGACCCGGCAGCTGCCGGTGACCCGGGGCGTCTATCTGACCAGCGGCTATGTGCGGCAATTTGCCTTCCTGAGCATGGCGGTTTCCGTGCTGCTGCCCCATCCCATTCCGGTGCTGCTCTTCTTCTGGGGGCTCAACGCCGTCTCCGTCATGATTACCGGCGCCCAGCAGCCTGCCATTCTCCGCCGCGTGGTGCCCCAAGAGGACTTCCCCAAGCTGTTCAGCAACAATAAGCTGATCGGGATTGTCATTCTGGTGGTGGGCAGCTACGGCATCGGTTATGCCCTGGACGCCACTCAGCAGTTTTTTCCGAAGAATTACGCCATCTCCATGCTGGTGGGCTGCCTGGCCACCTTTACCGGCATGAATCTGATTGCCACCCTGGCCCCCCATGAGAAAAAGCCCATCCGGCTGCACATGGTCCGGCCTTTCCAGGAGTGCAACCGCAAGCTGTGGTGGATGGCCATGAACAACATCGGCATCGCCATGGTGGCCCCTCTGTTTACCATTTACCACGTCAAAAAACTGGGCCTGTCCAATACGGACATTGCCTTTTTCGTAATCGCATCAGGCATTCTCTCCGCCATTCTGATGCCGGTGACCCGGCGGGCCATCGAACGCTTCGGCGCCATGCGGGTTTACGCCACCGCCCTGATGGGCATGGCGCTGGTGATCCTGCCCTACGGCAAGGTCAGCCATTACGCCGCGCTGGTAGTGCTGCAGGCGATCCTGGGCGGATGCGCCGCGGTGACGGAGGTTTCCACCAACTCGGTAATGATGGAGGAAGCGCAAACCCACAAAAAAGAGATGGACTTCTTCTCCGATTTCCAATTGCTGATGAATGGGGGCAATGCCGTGGGCGGACTGCTGTCCGGCGTCCTCCTGCTGGTTCTTCCCATATGGGGCTGCTTCCTGGCCATTGCGCTGGTCCGTCTGGCCGTTCTGCTCCTGCTTAAGCCTTCGCCGGAACAGGAAAGCCGTTTGAAGAAAGGCAAACGGATGGTTTCTCAAGGAGTGTAGTTATTCGTCGTCTTCGCCGACAGAGTTTTCGGCAAGCTCCGTCAACTCACGCAATTTGCTTTCGAGTATGTGTTTATCGGGCAAATGCAGTTTATAATCTGCAATCAAGGCAGGAGACAGACTGCGGCTCAAGGCGTATTCAACCACTGCCGCATCCTTTTTTGTGCAGAGGACAAGCCCTACGCTTGGATTTTCGTCTGCCTTCTTAACATCACGGTCAAGAGCCTCTAAATAGAATTCAAGCTGACCAAGGTGTTCCGGCTTAAATCTGCCGATTTTCAATTCTTTCGCCACAAGGCAGTGAAGTTCGCGATGATAAAACAGCAAATCTATGTTAAAGTCGGTAGTACCGACCTGAACGCGATATTCTTCACCTACGAAGGCAAAGTCTTTACCGAATTCCAAGATAAAGTTTTTCAAATTACCGACAATGGCTTTTCGCAAATCCATTTCTTTATGATTTTCCGGCAAGTCCAGAAATTCGAGCACATAGCTGTCCCGCAGGGCGGTCAAACCCTCATTACGTTCAGTTATCAGCTTGTTGGTGATATCCGACAGCATCGTGCGTTCAAACAAGGCGCTGTCTATTTGACGCTCCAGTTCCCTCTTTGAATACTTGTTTTTCGCCGAGAGAGTAAGATAAAATTCTCGCTCCTCATCAGTTTTTGCCGCCATCATTATCAGAACATTGTTTGTCCAACTAATTTCTCTCACCAGTGGCGAGAGTTTTTCTTTGCCGCAATACGTTTCATAAAATTGCTTCATTCGCCAAATGTTTTGGGGTGAAAAGCCCTTTATGCCGACATAACGGCCCGGAACGCGCTCTCGCGGGCATTGTCAATGATGGAAACAACCTCGTCGAAAGCGTTTGCGCTATTCGGGATTAAGCTGTCGCCCATAAGTGTTCCTCCATTTCCGCCGATGTTGCCGGCAGTTTTCAAATTCCTCACAACACGGTGCGAGTTCATGCACTTGCTTCCTCCCGCGAGCCTTTTATCAGTATTGGGCATATACCCATTTTATTTCCACTCTTCCTTGAATGCTTATGGTTTATATGATATCACAAAAATCCGCACCAAGAATGGTACCTATCTTTATCAAGACTTCTCCGATTTCCATCCCACCCAGATAAATTGGTTATAAAAAATTTTCCTCTTCCCACTTTCTGCGAATCCCCGTATAATAAGGGAACGAATGTTTGGGAAAGGACTTTTTGCATGAAATTCACAGCTAACATGAACCGTCTTTGGAAAACCTATGACGCCGCCATCTGGATTCGCGCCATCGGAACGGCACTGACCTCCGTCACCAATTTTATGATGCGGCCATTTCTGGTGCTGTACCTCTACGGCCAGCTGGAGGGCAACGTTTTCCTGTCCATGCTGGTGGTCTCTCTGTCCCCCTTTGTGGGGATGCTGGTCGGCCTGTTTGCCGGCAAGCTCAGCGACAGAGTAGGCCGGAAGCCGGTTATGCTGGCTTCGCTCGTCATCCAATGCGGGTCCATGCTCGCCTTTATGACGGCAACCAGCGTCTGGCACTATGCCTTGATTTCCATCTTCAGCGGCATGGGCCATGCCTTGTTCTATCCGGCCGCCAATGCCCAGGTCAGCGATGTGGTGCCCGAGGATAAACGGCCCGAGGTATTCGCCCTGTTCCATACCGCCTTGAACCTGGGGGCTGCCGCAGGACCGCTGCTGGGGCTCTTGCTTTTCAACTGGAATATGCACATGGTGTTCTTCGCCTGTGCAGTCACCACCGGGATTTACGCCCTCCTGGTCTGGTGGAAGGTGCCGGAAACGCTGCAGGCCAAACCGCAAACCTCCGCGGCTGCAGAAGACGCTGCTGCCAGGCCGGCGTCCGGAAAGCCCACTCCCTTCAGCTTTCCCGGCTGGTTGAGAAGGCATAAGCTGCTGGTGTCCATTACCCTCTCCTCCATGCCGGTAACGCTTCTGTACGCGCTGGTGGAATCCGCCTTCCCGCTTCATTTGCAGTCGCGGTTTACCAATTACCAGACCATCTTCGCTTCTCTGATGACCTTCAACGGCCTGATGGTTATTCTGCTGCAGATCTGGATCGCCCGCAAAACGGCCAATATGCCCCTTCACCGGGTGATGGGAGCGGCATACACCATGTTCGCCTTAGTGGCCCTGGGATACGGCTTTGCCCCATGGGTGGTGCTGCTGTTCGCCGTGGAGTTCGTGTTTACCATTGGGGAAATGATGAACGGCCCCCACTCCCAAAAGCTGGTGTCGGTGATCGCGCCTGCCGAGGAGCGCGGCTTCTACTTCAGCTTCTACAGCATGAACTGGCAGGTGTCCCGCTTCCTGGGCCCTCTGCTTGGCGGCCTGGTGCTCAGCAAGCTGAACGGGGAGTGGCTGTTCGGGCTCCTGGGCGTGCTGATAGTTGCCGGTGGCATATCGATGTTTTTTGTGTGCAAAGCGTATTACTACCGCACCGTTTCGGCTTCGTCAAGGGGAACCTCCTCCGGCGAGCCGGTTGCGGCGGAGGTGTCAGCCTGAGGCAGGCGCAGCCCGCTGCTCTGCCAAGGCAAGGAAAAGGACCGTCGGGGCCTAAACCCTGACGATCCTTTTTTGTTTGCTGTGGCAGGTGGGCAGGCGATCCCACGTGCGTCGAGATGGCGGTTTACTCGATGGATCACTGCATCCCCCCCCCGCCCCTGCACGCGAAAATGGCCTGCCCTCGCACCTACTCTACTGCCTGCCCTCGGAGGAGCCTAGCGGACCCCGTATATACTTTCTGAGACTTTGAGAAAGGTTCCCCTTCCTCAAGATTTTTCGGCATGGCCGAAACTCATAAATTCTTTGCATATTAAAAAACCGCCTTGCGGGCGGTTATTAATTTGCCGTATCGGCGCGCGTTTCGATTCCAAGCCGTCCGTTCCCCTCTTCGGGAGGACGGCTTCTACTCCTCGTCCTCCAGCGCAGGCACTGTCCGGGTGCTGCGCACGCCTTCCAGCAGCTTCATCAGCTCCTCCGGCTCGATCAGCCGCTTGTTCCGGTCCGCCTCCAGCCGCACCTCGCGCATCAGCTCACCACTCAGCTCCCGTTCCGGGCGGATGCCCTTCTGGCGCAGAATATGGGCCACCGTCTTCCAGCCGGAATGCTTGCCCAGCACAAAGCGGTGCTCCGCTCCAACCTCTACCGGATCAAAGCTTTGGTAGGTCTCCCGGTTCTTCAGCATGCCGTCCACATGGATGCCCGACTCGTGGGTAAACACCATCGGCCCGACAATAGGCTTCGCCAACGGCAGCGGCCGTCCCGCCGCGGCGCTGACCAGCTCCGCCAGCTCCTTGAAATGTATGGTGTCCAGTCCCGTGCGGCCGCCGTACAAATGCTTCCAAGCCAAGGCAACCTCCTCCATGGAAGCATTGCCTGCCCGTTCGCCGATGCCTGTAACGGTGGTGCTGGCCCACAGGGCTCCCGCCTCCAAAGCCGCCAGGGTATTGGCTGTCGCCATGCCGAAGTCATTGTGGCAATGAACCTCCAGCTCCACATCCTCGGGGCATTCCCCCAGAATGGACCGGATCTTCTCCCGCATCGTCACCGGCTGGAGCATCGACACCGTATCGGCATAGCGGAACCGCCGGATGCCGTCGCTGTACAGAATCAGCACCAGCTCCGCCAAAAAAGGGGTATACGCCCGGGAAGCATCCTCAAATCCCACCGAAATCCCCAGATTGAACTGCTGCGCATAACCCACCGCCCTGCGGATCATGGTCACAATCTCCTGGCGGTTCATATGCAGCTTGGCTTTAATTTGCAAATCGGAGGTGGGAATGGTCAGATGCACCCAGCTTACACCGGTCTGAAGGGAGGCGTCGATGTCCTCCTTTAAGGCCCGGTTCCAAGCGGACAGCTGGATGGGCAAACCCATGTCGACAATGGAGCGGATCACTGCACGCTCCTCCTCACCCATGGCCGGAATGCCGATCTCCGCCTGCTCCACTCCGGCTTTGGCCAGCTGGCGCACAATTTCCCGTTTCTCCTCCGGCGAGAACACTACACCCGCCGCCTGCTCTCCGTCCCGCAATGTGGTATCGCAAAATTTAATGGGCTTCATGAGTGATCTCTCCTTTATGTTATATTATCTAACATATATAATGTGATTTCAATATTATTTATCCATGATACGCAAATTTTTTTGTTTTCGTCAATCAGGAAATGGGGAAATAACCCTGTTTTCACATATTTTTCACTCATTTGTGTTAATTTATTTAACATTACGTTCCAAGCCAACGGCGGCACAGGTGACTATTTCAACCGAAAAAGGTGTCTTTATGTAAAAAAGCCGTCCAAAGGACGGCATAGAGAGGGGCATATTGATGGGTTCCGCTTAAGTTCTCACTCAAGCCTCCGCCCGATCCGCCTCAGCCAGCTCCGCTGCGGCGGCGGTTTGCCGGATGGCGGCCATCCGCTCCAGATCAAACAACCCGCGGACCTCGCCGCACATGGCAAGCACCCGCTCGGCATCCTTGGGGGTGGGTTCGCCGTGGAAGTAATCGTCCAGGGAGCAGATGCCGAAGATAAAATCGAGAGAGCGGATTTCCTTGTTCAGCTCCCGCGGAATCTCCGTCACCAGTTCAACGGCGTTCAGGAGGCAAATAAAGTTATGGTTTAAGGGCATCACTCCATACAAGTGGCACATGGCCACCAGATACCGCTCCAGAGCCACCGCACCCACATTAAACACCAGACTGAAGCGCTGGCCGCTCCGCCGGAACTGCTCCGCCCGGAGATGGTAGCCCAGGGCATCCCCGTAATTTTCCTCGAAGGCCTGATAATCCGGCTCCTTCCGCATAAGCTCCAGCATGGTCATACGTTCCGCCTCCTTTGGGCCGGGCCCTTTTACCACACGTTCAAAATCCATTCCTTGTTCTTCTTGTATTCCATATCCGTAAATAAATGGTTGGCCATTTCCTCCGCCAGCCAGATGGCCCCGGCGTAGCCCACTATGGGATGCCGGTACAGGCCCGCCCGGTCATAGGTGGGAAAGCCCACCCGGACCATGGGAATCTGGTTGTCGATGGAGATAAACCGGCCTTTGGAATGGCCCAGGATCAGGTCCAGCTCCACCTTTTTGCTTTTGATCCGCTCCTCCAGGGTCATCAGGTCGGCGTTCAGCACCACTTCCATGTCGAACTTGACATTCTCCTGAAGCTCCTTGATCCGGGGGTCATTCTTATAATTAACATTGTCGTCCCCCAGCATCAAGAGCACCGGCTTCATTTCCAGGTCCAGACAGAATTGCGCCAGGCCGATCACCAGGTCGGGATGCCCGTAAATGGCTACCTTCTTATCCGCCAGGAACATATGCACCAGGTCCGTCAGAGCGTCGATGGCAATGCCCCGCTCCTTCACAAGCGTTGCCGGGATCGGCTTGCCGGTGAGCTTCTTCACATTTTTCAGGAAAGCGTCCGTATTGCGAATGCCGATGGGAGTCGGTCCGACGATGGTGGGGATATCGAACTCATTCTCCAGATATTTGGCCGCCTTGCCGCCCTCATAACGGTTCAGGCAGATAGTGCCCAGGGCATTGGCCGTACCCTGCAGATCGGCAATGGTGGTGCTGCCGTGGGATTCGCCGGTTTTGTCCGGCAGAATGGGGGAGTCGAAGCTTTCGATTTCAAAAAGCACGGTAGCCTCCACATCCATTTCCTTCAATAGATGCTTCAGCGCGGTTACATCGCCGGGGTTCACCCAGCCGGTAATCAGGTTCAGCTTGCCGTTAGGCTCGCTTTTTTCCGCAAAATATTGCACAAAATCATTCACCGCCACATCATACCCGGTCACATGGCTGCCCACAAAGCTGGGGGAATGAATGGGAATCAGATGCACCTCGCGGCCTGCGAACTTTTCCTTCAGCAAGCCGTTGTTCAGCTTGGTGACAACACCGTCCACATCGTCGCCGATGACCTCCGTGGAGCAGGTGGTAATAATGGGGACCACCTTCACATCGGGATAGCGCATCAGCAGCACATCCACCGCTTCCTCCACCCGGTTCAAGGCTCCGAACACGGCGCCGTCCTCATGGACCGAGGAGGAGGCCATCAGAAAATTATCCTTGAAGTGCTGGGAAAACCAGAGGCGGACAAACATGACACAGCCTTGCCCTCCATGCACAATACCGATGCAATCCTTAATGCCGATGGCGGCGAATTGCGCTCCCGCAGGCTGGCAGGTAAAAATCGGATTGATGACGCCTGCCCGGTCTTTTTGGATCACTTCACAACTCATAGGGTTCCCTCCGATTCAATTGGGTTGGAGTTAATATGCTTTCACCTTCAGCTCTTCATTGAGGGAGCCGGTAATGGTCAGGAAGTCGATGCGCTCCTTCAGCGCCGCCATCACTTCCTTGATTTCGTCCTTGGTGGCGGATGCAATCCAGTCGAACCGCTCCTGATAAGCCTCTGCCAATACAACAGCGTCTACCCAGTAGCATCTGTCTGCGGGGGTGTCCTTTTCCACCGGCTCGCCGCACAGAATTTGCTTGGTTTTCGTCAAGATACCCTCGTTTTGCTTTTCTCTGTCCCAGGCCCGGGAATGAAACTGCCACAGGCATTTTTTCATAATATAGTCCTCAAGCTGGGCGACTCTCGCTTTTTTAACCGCTTCATCCATGGGTCGGGCCCTCCTTATAAATATCCGTTGACGGTTGCGGCTACGCCTTTGCGCCTTCGGGCTGCTTCTTCATATACGGGTAATCCCGCTCCCGCAGCTTGGTTACCGAATCGAAGCCGCCGGTATATTGGCGCAGCGTCGTGGAGCTGCGTACTTCCTCGCTTAATCCGGCATCGGAGAGCCTCGCTTGGGTGGCGAACTGCACATCGGTGTCAAACTCATCCTTGCTGATGTCCAGCCCCGACAGATGATAGATGGGAGAATAGATGGCGTTATAGATGTCCCGGGCAAAACGGACCCAACCCTCGTAGCCCTTGTACGGCCCGTTGTGGTAGGCATGGGCGTTCAGATACGGCACGCGGATCTTCTTGGCCACCTCGCCGGGACGTTTGCCGGTGAAGATAATGTCCGGCTTCAGCGTCTCCATAGCCTCCAACCCCTCCAGCTCGTTGGGGTCGTCGATGGCCAGCGCCCCTTCCTCACAGCGGGCAATCCCTTTTTCCATATCGCCTTGGTGGCCGAACTTGGTGTAAACCGACACAACGTCCACCCCCATCTCCTCATGGATGGCGTTGGCCCAATGCCACAGCTTGGAGCCGCCCGGCCAGAGGCAGACCCGCTTGCCCTTCAGACGCTCCTTGTACCAGTCCAGCTCCGGCTTCCAGCGTTCGGTTTCCTCCTTGATAATCGCCTCGGCGCGGTCCTCGATCCCGAAGAAAAGACCGATTTTCCGAAGCGATGCGGACAAGGCCTCAAAGCCGAAGCCGTCAATGTCCAGGCGGGGAATGCCGTAGCGTACCCGCAGCTCGTTGCAAATATATTCGGCAGAGCGGGCGCACTCCAGCACGTTCAGATGCGCTCTGTGCATTCCTCTCAATTCGTCATAGGAACCGTTGCCGGTAAAGGTGGAGAGAATTTGAATACCCATCCGCTTAAAATAGTCCTGCATCACTTCCTGGTCGCCCTGGATGTTATACTCCCCCACATAGTTGATCACATAATCGCTGGTAATCTCAGGCTCCACATTGCCCACCTTCTGGTTGATCCAGGCGATGTTGATCTTGTGGTGGCCGCCGGATTGGCTGGGGCCGCCGAAGCCCGGAGAGTTGCAGACGAAGATGTCCACGTCAGGCATTTCCTCCATCACCTCTGCGGCAATGGCGTCAATATCGTCGCCGATCAGGGCGGAGGCGCAGGTTTGATAGATGGTCATCCGTTTGATTTTGGGAAAAGCCTTAAAGGCCTCGATCATATTCTGCTTCAGCAGCTTCTCTGCGCCGAATACAATGTGCTTTTCCTTCATATCGGTGGCAAAGGTGTTTTTCAACTGAAAATTGTCGTTGTCGCTGATGTAGCGTTTGGTTTGCCAAGTGTCGTAGGTGCAGCCCACCGGACCATGGCTGATATGGATAACATCCTTCATGGGAGTGCCGATTACGTGCTTGGCCCCGCAGTAGGCGCAGCCGCGTTCGGAGATGGTGCCGGGGATGGTATTCAAATAACCAAGGGGGAGAGCCATGGACAGATCCTCGCCGGGACCCTTTACAACCGCATGCTTCGTTCTCTCAGGGATACATTCGCTCACTTTAAATGTATGATAAGGCATGGTCTCGTTCCTCCCTTAATCAGCAATACCGTATTTGGCAACCATTTCTTCCAGAGCATCCATAGACAGCGGCTTCGGAATCACGAAGTTCTTGTTTTCGATGATCTTGCGGCCAAGCTCACTATATTCGAATGCTTGGTTGCATTCCGGATCGTATTCAACTACAGTCTTTTTGTTAAACTCGGCTTTTTGCACAATATTGTCCCGGGGCATAAAATGAATCATTTGGGTGCCGATGGCGGCGGTGAACTCCTCCAGGAACTCCCGCTCCCGGTCCACCTTCCGGCTGTTGCAGATGACGCCTCCCAGACGCACGCCGCTTTGTTTGGCGTATTTCAGCAGGCCTTTACAGATATTGTTGGCTGCGTAGATGGCCATCATTTCACCGGAGGCCACGATGTACACCTCCTGGGCCTTGCCATCCCGGATCGGCATGGCGAAGCCGCCGCATACCACGTCGCCCAATACATCGAAGAACACGAAGTCCAGGTCCTCGGTATAAGCGCCGTTGGCCTCCATCAGGTCAATGGCGGTAATAACGCCTCGACCGGCACAGCCTACGCCCGGTTCGGGGCCGCCGGATTCTACGCAGCGAATGTCTTTAAAGCCGGTGTTAACCACCTTCTCTGTGGTTACATTTTCGGCGCCGATGTCCCGCAGGGTATCCATCAGCGTTTTTTGGTTCATGCCCCCGAGAATCATCCGGGTTGAGTCGGCCTTGGGATCACAGCCGTGGATGAATACCTTTTGGTCGTGAAAATAAGCCATTGCCGCAGCCGTGTTTTGTTGCGTGGTGGACTTGCCGATGCCGCCTTTGCCGTAGATTGCGATTTTTCTGGTCATGTGAGTGTTCTCCTCTCAATTTTTAGAATTTTCTGAATTTTAAATGCGAACGAATCTGGTTTGATTTCCTTGCGAATTTCCTTTCCTTGCGAAAAGTTTGCTCCTTTCACCTCCGACTCTGTGAGGAAGGTTTTTCTCTTGTTTCTTCCCCATGATTCCGACGGCCGTCTCTCCAGCTTAATGTTAGGTTTTCTCCTGTTTCCATCTCGTTAAGGAATAGGTTTAGTGTTATATTATCTTCTATCCTGATAAATCGTCAATAAATCAGTGCTGTTTTGTATGGTCAAAAACAATAAATTCAAAGTTTGTGTCAGATTAACTTACATATCCTTTCAAATATGATCCAACCCGCAGTTTGCATTACGTTTTCATGAGCAGCTTTTTGGAATCAATACTGCAATTTCAGGATTTCCCCGTTCATTCGCATTGGTCCGGGGGCCCAGCAACTCTTGAAGGAGTCCGGCATCACCGCCATGACCCAGTTTATCTCATTGGAGCACGCCAAGAAAAACACCTGACGGCGTCCTTTGGAGCTGCGGTGACGTTTATGAAGACGTTTGAGTTTGACGGACTGGCGGACTGTGGTTCCGCTATTTCGCCAAAATCCGCCTTTTTTCTCCCTCGCGGACTCACGTTCCGTTAATGGTGAACAAGCGGGGGGAAATCCATGCTTCTGGAGCCAAATAACGGAACGTCTGTCCGTGAAAATCGAAAAACGGGCCAGAAGCGGAAAATAACGGCTTCTCTGTCCGCCCAACTGTGACGGAGATAAACGCCCATCGGCCTCCTTTGACAACCTGCGTTTGTCAAGAAGCGAGCCGTTTCCCATTCGCTTCCCGCAGTCGCAGGATAATTGCATTCGGCCAATGCAGCGGGAGCGCAAAAACCGGGTTCCCGTCTCCGGGTTTTCGTTTCCAGGTTTTGTGCGCATCAGAAGGACAAAACTCTCCCGAATGTCCGCTGGAAAGTGGACATTGCGGCTATAGAGGCCGCTCCGGAGTGCATGTCCATATATAGTGGTTGAACAGAGTCCATTTCCCGTATATTGTGTTTTTTGTGCAAAGTAGGGGAGGAGAGAGCTGTTCTGCCCATGTCCACCTTATGAAAGACAAAATTCGCAAAATGTCTACTGTGAAGGGACAGAACCGCAGCACGCTCCCGTTAGAAACGCACCGGGGCATGCCGCCGGTTTGATCCAGCGGCGCCACGCCAAAAAGCTCCCGGCGATCACCGGGAGCATAAACACTTGCGGCAGCGGAGCCGCTTAAGCGCCGCCGCAGCCAGAACCGCCGCTGCTGCGCAGCCCCGGCGCCCGCGCCCCGCAAGCGGACGGCGCACAGGAACCGGGACTGCAAGCGGCTGATGCGCCTGCGGAGCCGGAGCCGCAGGCCCCGGAACCGCAGCTCCCGCCATATTGCTCCGCAAACCTCACGCGCCGCTCCTCGCTGGCGATCTCCGCCCAGGCGGTAGCCACACAGGAGCGGATCAGGCCATAGCGGGGATGGGCGCGGTTGATCTCCCCGTCCTCCCCAACGGCAAACTCCTCGTTCATACACTTGTAATGCGCCAGATACTTGCGCAATTGAATGGCAAACATCACCCGGTGCCTGGCCAGCAGAACAGGATCGTAGCTAATACAAAATCCCTTCAGCAGCGCTTCCGAATCCAAAGAACCCCCCATCGCCCATCTCCCCTTTCCCGGCATTCCTGCCGGATATTTCACTGTCGCACGCACATCAACCGCCAGAATGCCCGCCCGGATGACCCCCAGGATGTCCCATACCCATTCCCGGATGACCCGCACTCGCTCCTCCCGGATGCCCCGCATGACCGCCAGGGTGCCCTGCGCCTGCTCCGCCCGGATGCCCAAACAGCGCCTCCGGCTCTGCCGCATTCTCCTTGGCGGTAATATGCACAGGCCGAATCCGGACTACGGAGACCGCATTGCCGTCCATGGCCGAGCGGTAGCCCTCCACCATCCGTGGCGACATGGGCTGCTTGTAGAACCCCGGCGTGAACTTCTCCAGAAGCTGCTGGAGCACCTCCGCCGCCTCGGCGAAATCCTTCACCCGCTCCGCTTCGCCGAACACCATGACGCTGAAGTAGGAGGTATCTGCATGGCAGGGCACAGGGTCGGTTACCGTCCCGTGCTCCCGGTAAACCGTAAAGGACACCTTCGGGTTATCCGCCACAAGCCGCAGCTTTTTCCCCGAGCCCATGCCGTGGAAATAGATGCAGCCCTTGTGCCAGACGTAATTCACCGGCACCGCATAGGGATAGCCGTCTCCCGCAATCCCGACCACGCCCACACGGGAAGCGGCGAGAAACGCATTGATTTTGTCCTGGTCGCGGCAATCCCGCTTGGCATAGCTCACATGCTCCATCATGATTCTCTGCCTCCTCCCATGATCCGCTCCTCCAGCCGGTCCAAAAACTGCACCATCCAGCCGTTGCATTGGGCCGCATATTCCGGATGCGCCAAAAGCTCCTCCGAAGTCTGGACAAAGTCCGACTTCACCAACTCCCCGCCGCATTCCTCCACGTAGCCCCGGAGCAGCTCTTCAGTATTTTCCAGATGGAACTGAAAGCCCACTACCCGGTCCCCCACCACATACGCCTGACGGGGACAGCCCGCGCTTTCCGCCAGCAGCCGCGCCTGGGGAGGCAGCGTGCTGAAGGTGTCATAATGCCAATGGAACACCACGGATTCCCGGGGAAAACCGGCAAACAACGGATCAGCCGCCGCAGCCTCATTCCAGAAAACAGGGAACCAGCCGATTTCCGGCAGGGGATTGGCAGTTACCTCACCTCCCAGCGCATCGGCGATCAGTTGGCTGCCCAGGCAGATGCCCAGCACTCCCTTGCCCGCTTCCGCCGCAGCCCGGATCAGCTTTTTCTCCGCAGCAAGCCAAGGATACCGGTCCTCCTCGTAAATATTCATCGGCCCGCCCATAATCACCAGCAGATCAAAATCCTCCGGGGCAGGCAGCTCCTCTTCCAGGTAAAACCGGGTGCAGGATAACGGATGGCCCTTGCTTCCGGCCCAATCCAGAATACTGCCGGGATGCTCCAGCGCAATATGCTGCAAATAGTGTATTCTCACAGTAATCCCTTCTTCCCGGCGCTAAATGATGGCCCGGACGCCTGTTTCGCCTGTTCTAACCCGCAGCGCATCCTCAATCGGACAGATAAAAATCCGCCCGTCTCCCACCTGCCCCGTCTGATTGATCTTGATCAGGGTGTTCACCACCAGATCCACATCCTCATCCTGGACAATCAGGTTCAACAGCCGCTTGGGGATATATTTCATCCCCGTACCGGAATTGGCCGCAGCCGCCAGCACACTTTCCGAGGTTATCTTCACCTCTCCGGCAATTCCTCTTTGTTTGCCCCGCCCCAGCACCGGGGACACCGTCATGGACGGATAACCCAACGTGTCCAAGGCCTCCTTGGTGGCAGTCATTTTATTGGGCCGGATGATGACAATCAACTCTTTCATACAGTTCGCCTCCGCTCTATTTCACCGCACTTGGTGCTTGGTTGGCCGGAAACCGGCGCAGCCGGACGCCCTACAGACCCTTGGCGCCCGTGCGCACGGTAATGGCTTCCTCCACCGGGCTGATAAACACCTTGCCGTCGCCGAAATGCCCGGTGTAGGCCTTGTAGCTGATGATTTTCACCACTTCCTCGACGCTTTCATCCTCCACCGCCATCAGAAGCATCACCTTGGGCAGCTCATCATAGTGGACCTCCCCCAGAGTAATGCCCTTTTGCTTGCCCCGTCCAAACACATTCAGCTTGGTCAGGGAATAATACCCCGCATCCTCCAGTCCGCCTACCACATCCTCCACTTTTTCCGGTCTGACAATTGCCCGCACCATTTTCATTCCCGTCCATCCTCCTCTTTTAGGATAAAAATCAACTGCATTCCATAACCCTTCTTCTCGGCCGCCGTCAATGCCGGCGTCACCCCCTCTCCGGTTAAATCCTTTCCCCTCCGTTCTCCTCCTCTGTGGAGGAACGCAGCAGCGCCCTGGCCAGCCAAAGGGGAGGACGCTCCTTCAGCATGGTCTGCATCTTATCCAGTTGGCCGATAACCTCCGCCCCCGGCGCCGTCTCCAGCACCATAATTCCCGCCTTCGCCATCCTGCGGGCGGCCTCATTGCCGATTTCCGCCGCAAACAAAAGCTTGCAGCCTCTAAGAAGCCCGAGCCGCACCGCCCCCCCGCTTCCCCCTTCCCCATCGGTGGCAGCAGAGCCGGGAAGGGTCAGCGTCTCCAGCCACCGGTACCCCTCCGCCGTAAAGTCGAACACGGAAAAGGAAAAACAATCCTCAAACACGCAATCCAGATACTTGCCCTTCATGGATGCGAACGCCACCTTCATAGGCTACACACGCTCCCCATTCATCAGGACATTGCCCAGACTGTTCAGCAGGTCCGCCATCCCCCGGTATCCCAGGCTGACGGAATATGGAGAGCCGTAGCGGTTCAGCACGGGAAAGCCCATGGGCATAAACCGGATGCCCAGCTCCTTGGCCACATGCTCTCCATAGGAGTTGCTGATCCATAAATCCGCCCCCCGGTTGGCCATCAGCTGCAGATCCTGGAGATCCCCTTCAATCGTATCTCCCTTCACCAGCTCCAATGCAGAAGTGGAAAATGGCACCACCGCCGAAAAAGCCTTGATTCCCGCTTCCCACAGCCAAGCTTGCACGGAAACCAAATGATCCGGTTCCAAAGCGGCCACAACCTGCTTCCCCCGGAAGGACGCCCGGGTATCCAACAGGCAATCCAGGGCAAATTGGCGCTGCCACCGGTATTTCATTTGCACTGCATTGCGGCTGTACCGCTGCAGGAAGCCGAAAAATCCATCCGTGGCCTCCAGCCCCGACACACTTGGGAATATGTGGTATCCAATGCCAAACTCCTCCTCCAAAATCCTGGCCGCAGGCTCCATGCTGCTGCCGACAGCCAGCGTAAAGCCCGAGGCGGCCATCTCCCAAAGATAATCCAGAGGAACGCCGCCGCGGGAGAGGGACATATGGCCCACCAGCAGATGGCCGGCCAGAGAAGAGGATAAATCGGGCAGAACAATCACCTCCAGGCCAAAGGACGAGATGATCTCCTTCAGCTCCATGACATCCCCCGGGGTGAGATGGGAGCCGGCCAGCAGGTTGATCCTGTCCTTGCGCCGGGCCTTGGAGCTGCCCCCTGCCCGGTACCGGGAAGCCAGCTCCCGGAGCGCCGCCTCGGTCATCCGGGCATAGCCGGACTCCAGGGAGCCCTCATAATCCGGCAGATACAGCTCAAGAAGAAGTTTGTCCTGCAGCATCTTCTCATGAAGCTTGCGGAAGGAGCGGACCGCACCGGGCAAATCCTCCCCCACCGCTTCGGTCATGGAGGAGCCCACCACCGCCACCACATCCGGATTATGTTTGGTGAAGACAATCTGCAGCACCTCATGAATGGTCTTTTCCCCGCCAAAGATCAGATTGTACTCCTGCATGGCGATATTCTGCAGAGGGATAGGCTCCCGGAAGTGCCGGGAGAGAACAGTCTGGATGGATTCGGCGCAGCCCTGGGGTCCATGCAGTACCGGCAGGGAGCGGAAGATGCCCTGCAGCGCCAGCACACCGCCGAGGGATTGGCTGACCCGGAAGGGATTGATGGCCAAGGGGCGGTCCCGCTGTTCAAAACTCAGCTCCATAGCCATCCCCCTCCCAAGGCGACTTGCGGTATATCAGCCGCCATACAGGCTGCCCCAGCACATCCAGGAGATCCCGTCCCATCCTCCTTATGCCCGCATAGCCGGAATAGGCGCCGGCCCGCTCCTGGTCAATATCGAGAAACGGAATCTTTTCCTTCAAGGGCACATAAGCGTTGCGGCTGGAGACGATCATCAGATCCGCCCGTCTTTCCCGGTACAGCTTCAGCACCTTCCTCTCATCGCTTTCCTTCTCCAGCACCGTATCCGCAGCCGCCCGTTCCCTGATCCGGGACAAATCCTCCTGGGCATTCCTGTTGGTGCCGATGCCCACCACCTTCAATCCCAGCTCCTGCAGGGCGGACAGAAAAGCCCAGCTTTCCGACCCGTCGGTGTAAAGAACAAGCTTCTTGCCCTTTAGCTCCCGGAAGGAGAGGGCGATGTCCTTCTTGAGGCGCTCCTCCTCCTTGCGGATAAACCGGTGAATCTTCCGGTCCAGCTGGGCGTCCTGAAAATGGTAGGCCAGCTGGCGCAGGCTGAAGCGGATTTCCCTGCTGCCGTAGAAGGAGCCTTCAAAATAGGGAATGCCGAAGCGGTCGCGCATCTTCCGGGCCAGGGTAAGCATGGAGCGGCTGCAAACCAGCATATTGACCTTGGCGCAATTGGCGTCCTTCAGCTCCTGGTAGGTGCACTCCCCGGCGATCCGCGACAGAACGCGGATGCCCACCTTGGACAGAAGCGCCTCAATCTCCATTCCCTCCGCGGCGAAATGATGCTCTCCGATCAAATTGATCCCGTAGGCCGCCGGCTTCTCCGGCTTGCCCGCTCCGGCGCCGACCACCTTCTCGAACAGCGCCTCCCCCGCCAGCCGGTGGCCCATATTCATACTGCCGGCAAAGCCTGGGTTATGAACAGCGATCACCGGAAGCTTCCAGCGCTTTTCGGCTTCCGTGCAAACAGCATCCAAGTCCTCCATGGCCAGCAGGGTAATGCAGGTGGCATACACGAATACACAAGGGGGATGATACTGCTCGGCAATGTAGCCGATGGCCCGGAGCAGCTTTTTTTCTCCCCCCAGCACAATGTCCTCCTTGGTCAAGGCGGTAGTGAAGGCATGCTTCGTCAACGAAACGCCGAAGGAGCCGCGCAGCAGCATCCCCCAGCTGTTCTCCAGACAGCCTGGCGTGCCGTGCACCAGATGGGCGGAGTCGGATACAGGCAGCAAAGCGCCCTGTGAGCCCTGAAAAGCGCAGCCCTTAATCAATTCGCCCGGCTTCGGCCGGGAGCAGCCCTTATGCTCCTGCGAGTTATGTTCGCAAGCCGGTTCGACAAACAAATTTGCGCCTTCTTTCGGCATCACAATCCCTCCTTTTTTGGGAACCCGCTGCTGCATTCCATGCCTAAACCCACATAAACTATAACTACTTATATTTAATTATAATAAGTTGTAACATACTTAAACTCAATCCCTCTTTTCCATGTTTTTAACTTTGGCAGAAATCGTGTCATGTAAATTAACATTATCATCACATTAAGCGTTTTCAATTTGAAATGGCACGGCTTTCCCTAACCGCCGGTTGAGAAAAGCCGCATCATCCGGACGTTAACCGGACAATGCGGCTCGCGCCGTTCACTGTTGCCAGGCTGCTGCCTTAGTCCCGGCTTAATTTCATCGCTCCCCTATGGCCGCTCCGCCTAATGCCTAATTGCAGCCCGCTTTGCACGAAGCGCAGGCCGAGGTGCCGAAGCAGCCCGACGACCAGGAGGCCAGCTCCTGGCCGCCATACCGGTCGCCCCCCAGGTCCCTGTAGGCCTTCTCCAAGCACCAGCGCAAGGCCGCGAAGCGCTCCTCCTCCGTGGATTCCGCCGTTACCTTGCCCTCCAGCTCCACCGCCTCCAGATAGAACCGGAACCGCAGCATCACCGGAATCCGCTTGCCCTCCAGAGATTCGGCGGTATACGGAATGCCGCAGTAGTCCAGAAACTCTTCCACTTCCATTGCCTTATCGGGCAATTTGATGTATTCCGGCATGAATATGCCTCCTCTCCGCACATGCGGGACATAATGGGGTATCCTCCAGTTTGATCCGGACGGAGCTCAAATCCAGGGTATTGATGCGCACCATCTCGCCGACAGCAGGCTGGCCGATGCCGGTAATCCATTTCACCGCTTCCAGCGCAGCCATGGTGCCCGCCATGCCCGAGGTGGCCCCCAGCACCGGGAAGCCCAAGGGCTCCCAATTGGCATCCCTTATGGGATACAGGCATTCCAGACAAGGGGTTTGACCCGGCACGATAACGGACAGCGAAATTTCAAAGGCGTACATGGCCGCTTCCACCATGGGCGTCCCCACCTGCCGGCAAGCCTCATTCAAGGCGTACCGCTCCGGAAAATCATAGCGGGCATCAATCACAATATCCGCGGCAGCCGCCCACTCCACAGCCCGGTCTACCGTAATCCGCTCCGGATAAGCTTCAATTTCCACACGGGGATTGATCCGCTTAATGCTCTCTACCGCACAGGGAATTCTGGTTTCTCCGATCCGCGAGGCATCCATGAGAATTTGCCGGTTCAAATCCGGGGGCTTGATGATGCCTTCATGGGCCAGAATCAGCTTGCCCACACCTGCCGCAGCCAAATACAGCGCCGCCGTGCCGCCCAGCCCTCCGATACCCGCCACAAACACCGTAGATTTCTCCAGCAGCTTCTGCCCTTCTTCGCCCACAAGCTTCAGCTGTCTGGCGAAGGGGCTCATATCCTCCTGAAACGTCCCACTCTCTTTCTCCATCCGAAATCCTCCCCGTTATCCGTTACAATTGCGCGATCTCCGGGTATCTCTCCAGCCATTCCATACCTGCCGCAATAAACCGTTCGCCCTCCTCCACAGCCTTCTCCATGGAGGTAAACCCGAACTGCCCCTGCCGCCAGCCGCGAACCGCCAGCACCAGCCTGCCGCTGTATACCACCGCCCGGCCCAAGCCTTCATCATCCATCTCCACAATACTGCCGATGCGGGTTCCCGTCCGAATCTCCAGTGCCATGGCCACCGCCTGAAAAAAGACCGTCGCCTGCCTTCTGATAGGAGCCGAATCGGCGCCGCACAGGGTATCCGCTCCTTTGAAGGCATCCGAGTCCAACAGGAAATACTTCTTCAACCGCTCTTCCTTGGGCTTCCGGGCCCACAGTCCGAACTTGTCGTAAGAATCCAGAATGCTCAGCACACAGTTGATGAACGGATAACCCTCGCTGCCTGTTGATCCGGCTTGTGTTGCGGTGTTTTCCGGCATTTACGCCTCCTCCTCCGCTTTGCGCATAGCCTTGACCAGCCACAATGGGGGCTTATGGGCCAGCATGGCCTGCAGCCGCTCCAATTGGCCAACAACCTCTGTTCCTTCCTCCACCTTCAGCGGCATCACGCCTGCGCGGGTAACCTTGGCCGCCGCCGAGGGACCGATCTGGCAGATAAACAGCAGCGTACAATCCTTAACCAGCTCCACCCGTCTCTCGTTTTTTTCCGATTCCACCTGGACACTTTGCTCGGAAACCCCTCTGGCCTCCAGCCATTTATAACCCTTCTCATCCACTTCAAATACAGAGAAAACCATACACCGCCCAAAATGGGAGTCCACCCGTTTTCCGTCTTCTGTCGCAAATGCCACCTTCACGCATGAATCCTCCTCTCGCCCGACAACAGTACATTCCCCAGTCCGTTCACCCATTGAGTGGCGCCCTTATAGCCCACACTCACATTCATGGAAACCCCGAACCGGTCAAAGATGGGGAAGCCGCAGGGATAAAACGGCATATCCAGCCGGCCGGCCCCCTGCTCGCCATGGGAGCAGCTGATCCAAACATCCGCATGACAGCGCTCCGCCAACTCCTCCAGATCGCCTAAATCCCCAATCACCACTTCCTCCTCCATCCGGTCAAACAGCGGGGAAACCACCGGAGCCACCAGCCCGCCCGGAACAGCCCCCATTTCCTTCAGCCAGCCCGCCATACTGTAGAGATGGTCAGGCTCCAGCGCCATGGCCACGCGCTTGCCGCCATAAACAAAATGGGCGTCCAGCATGCTGTCCAAGAGAAACTCCCGCTCCCACTTGTAGCGCACCGGCACCTCCTGGCGGCTCAGGGATGCCAAATAGGCAAACAGCCGGTCCGTCGCCTGCAGCCCCATGAGACCGGGGAACACCTTATAGGGAATGCCCGCCTCCACCTCCAGCAGCTTCGCAGCCGGTATCATGCTTTCTCCGGCCACAATAGTGACCTCCGCCGTCAGCAGATGCCGGGCATAATCCAACGGCAGCCCGCCCCGGGACAAGGGGGTATGGCCGGTCAGAAGATGCCCGGACAAGGAGGTGGAGATGTCCGGAAGGGCAATGACCTCCAGTCCAAAGGAGGAAATGATCTCCTTTAGCTCCATCACATCCGCCGGAGTATAGTGGGAGCCTACCAGCAGATTGACCCGGCTTTTGCTTTTTTTGCGGGGACGCTCATCCTTGGCCAGATCCACAATTCCGCTGATGACAGCCTCCGTGGTTTTGGCATAGCCGGATTCCAGCGATCCCGTAAAATCAGGGATGGACGCCGCCACCAGGAGGGTATCCTTCACCCCCCGCTCCTTGCGGTATTGGCGGAGCTCCCCCTCCACATCCTCTCCCGCCACCTCCGTGAGAGCCGTGCTCAAAACGGCAACAAGGGACGGACGGTGCTTTTCAATAACCGTATCCAGTCCCTCCCTCAGACTTTTGCCCCCGCCAAAAATCACATTGAACTCCTGAAGAGCCGTGGTTTGGGAGGCGACAGGCTCGCGGAAATGCCGGGTCATCATGGCCTTGATAAAGGCCGAGCAGCCCTGCGCCCCGTGAATCAGCGGCATGGACCGGTAAAAGCCCTGCAGCGCCAGAACGCCTCCCATAGGCTGCCCGGTTTTAAACGGATTGATGGAGACCGGCTTCGCGCTACATTTCCATCCCATAGGCTTCTCCCCCCTGCCATGGCGCCGGACGGTTGACCAGCTTCCATACCGGATTTTCCAAAGCGGCCGTCAAATCCCTGGCCATTCTCCGCAGCCCCGCATAACCCGCATACGCCACATGCCGCTCCTGATTAATGTCCAGAAAGGGGATTTGCTCCTTCAGGGATACGTACATGTTCCGCCCGCCGGCTACAATGATATCCGCCTTGCGGTCCCGAACCACCTTCAGAATCCGGGCGGCGCCGCCCTCGGGAATCAGCTCCGCCTCATGGCCCACCCGCTCCTTGATCCGGGAAATATCCTCATCCGAGCTTTTATTGGTGCCGACTCCCACTACCTTCATGCCCAGCTCCTGAAGGGCGCTGATCACCGACCAGCTTTTGACGCCTCCCGTATAAAGCACCACCCGCTTGCCGCGGAGAACCTTCTTGTAGGGCGCCAGCTCCCGCGCCAACCCATCCTCTTCCTGGCGGATCAGCCTGCCGACCCGTTCATCGAGTTCACTGTTCTGAAGCTCATAGGCAATCTGCTGCAGGGAGAAATTGGTTTCCTTGACTCCGTAGAAGGACGCCTCCACATAAGGGACGCCGTAGGTTTCCTTCATATTCCGGGCCAGCGAGATCAGCGCCCTGCTGCAGACCACCACGTTCAGCTTGGCCCGGTGGGCATACCGGATATCCTGGAAGCGGCCGTCCCCGGTAATCCGGGACAACACCCGAACCCCAACCTTGCCGAGCAGCTCCTCGATATCCCATTGCTCGCCGGCAATGTTGTACTCTCCGATAAGATTGATATCCAGAGGCGTCAGCGTGCCTTCATCCGGCTCCGCAGTGCCGATCACATGCTTGAACAGGGCATTGCCGGCCAGACGGTTGCCGTAATTCTTGTTCCCCGCAAAACCCGGGCTGTGAACCGGCACAACGGGAACCCCGCACTCGGCGGAGGCCGCAGAGCATACCGCATCCAAATCCTCGCCGGTCAAAGCCGTCACACAGGTGGAGTACACAAACACGGCCGGGGGACGGAACCGCTCCACGATCATATCAATCGCCTGGCGCAGCTTTTGTTCACCGCCCATAATGATGTCCTGCTCCGTCAAATCCGTATTAAAGCCGTAGCGGTGAAGGGTTGGCCCGGAGGAAAGGCTGCCTCTGCCTTCCCAGCTGTTGCCTGCGCAGCCGGCCGGCCCGTGAACCAGATGGGCCGCGTCCGCGATAGGCAGGAGGGTGATCTGGGCGCCGTCGAAGGAGCAGCCTCCTGCCGAGTCCCCCGGCTTAGGCTTCGGACAGCCTTTTTTCGCCGATGTGCTGTGCTGGCAATCCGGCTCGGGAATCCATCCCGTTTTTTCAATTGTGCCCACGATAATCCCCTCCTTGATTTGCCATCAGCCGCCACCCGTGGCGGGTTGGCGGCTGGAGCTTTTTTTCGGCTATCGCAAATCGCTTTACGTTCCGTTATCTTACAAAGTCAAAGCTGTGGGGCTCCACTTGGTCATCCAGCTGCTGGAGCAGCGTATTGACCACTGTGGTCAGCACGTGCAGAGCGCCTTGATAGCCCAGAATGGGGAAGCGGTGCAGGTGATGGCGGTCAAAGATCGGGAAGCCGATGCGGACCAGCGGAATGCCCGCCGCCTTGCAGTTTTGCTTCAGATGGGTGCTGCCGATGGCGAAGTCAACCGGGTCCGTGAAGAGCAGGGACCGCAGATGCCACAGGTCATGGCCCACATAAACCTTGGCGTCCAGACCGTGCGGCGAGGCCTTCAGAAGCCCGTAGGCTTCTTCCTCAAACTCCTTGTCTCCGTTGGAGCACAGAATATGCACCGGCTCAAGGCCGACGTCCAGACAGAAGGAGATGAGGCCCAAGAGAAGATCGGGATCGCCCACCAGCGCCACGCGCTTGTTGTGCAGGTACGGATGGGAGTCGGTCAGGGCATCCACCACTTGAGCGCGTTCCTTGACCAGCTCTTGCGGCACCGGCTTGCCGGTGATCCGGGAGATTTCCTTCAGGAGCTTGTCGGTGGCGGTAATGCCGATGGGCGAATAAACCGCGGAGGTCGGCTGCTTCCAGGACTCCTCAATATATTCACGGGTTTTCTTGGTGGAATACTTTTGCAGGGCCAGGGTAGCTTGTGCTCCGGGAGCCAGAGGAACATCCGCCAGCTTGGTGCCGCCGTAGTAATACTTGTAGTTGCCGTCCGCCGGGGAGTTCAGGCTGTCGCTGTGGTCGCCCAGGTAGGTGTACTCCACGCCGAACAGCTCCAAAATGCGCTTGATTTCCGCAAAATTCGCCGTATAGGTATCAAAACCCGCAATCAGGTTGAGCTTTTCGGTTTTGGGCGCATCAGCCGGACGAAGGTCGCCGTGGCGCTCCGTCAGGTAGCTGATAATCCCCTTGATCATATGGTCGTAGCCCAGGATATGGGAGCCTACGAAGCTGGGAGTATTGCAGTAGGCAACCGGGAAGTCCTCGGAGATGACGCCTTCCTTGCGGGCGTTGCCGATGAAGGCATTCAGGTCGTCGCCGATAACCTCGGCCATGCAGGTGGTATGAATGGCCACCATCTTGGGCTTGTAAAGAGCGGTAGCGTTTTGCAGACCCTCGATCAGGTTCTTCATGCCGCCGAATACGGCGCCATCCTCCGTCATGGAGGAGGAAACGGCAGGCACAGGCTCCTTGAAGTGGCGGGCCAGATGGCTGCGGAAGTAGGCAATGCAGCCTTGGGAGCCGTGGGAAAAGGGCAGCGTGCCTTCAAAGCCCAGCGCCCCCAGCACCGCACCCAGCGGCTGGCAGGCCTTGGCGGGGTTGATCACCGTTTCTTTGCGGGCGAAGTTGATTTCCTGGTATTCGGGAGTCTTCAGAAATTCTTCGATTTCCTTGGCTTGCTCGCGGGAGCAGGCTGCTTCAAACACTCTTTTCTTCTCGGCGGATTCCACATAGGGGGCCGTCTCAAACAATGTATTATGGTCTCTGTATTCGATCTCGTTATTTGCCATAGTTTTCCCCTCCTTTTCCTAAAATGGCGATTTCACAAGATTCCAGGCCGGGCTGTTAATGGCCATATCCATATCGCGGGCAAAGATCTTGAAGCCGTCGTAGCCATGGTACGGTCCGCTGTAATCCCATGAGTGCATTTGACGGAAGGGAATTCCCATCTTGTGGTACACATACTTTTCCTTAACGCCTGCGCCGACCAGGTCAGTGCCCAGTTTCTCAGCCAGTGCTTCCATTTCGTATGCGGTGGGATCATCATAAATGATGGTACCCTCCTGAACATCCTTGATCATCCGTTGGTAATCATCCTTGTGGCCAAACTCATAGCCGGTGCTGATGACCTCCATGCCCAGATCCTCGTAGGCTCCGATGGTATGGCCCGCGCGCAGACCGCCAACCATCAGCATCACCTTCTTGCCTTCCAGCTTGGGACGGTATTTCTCGATCACCTTATCGGCTTCAGCCTGATGCTTGGCGATGACACGCTCCGCATTTTCCTTGATGGTATCGTCGAAATGTGCGGCGATGGCGCGGAGGCTCTCGGCAATCTTCGTCGGTCCGAAGAAGTTGTATTCCATCCAGGGAATACCGTAGCGCTCTTCCATGGTCGTACAGATGTAGTTCATGGAACGGTAGCAGTGCAGGACGTTCAGCTTGGCTTTGTGGGAGATGGACAGCTCGTTCATGGTGCCGTCGCCCGCCCATTGGCCGATGACGCGGAGGCCGATTTCCTCCAGCAGAATCCGGGAGGCCCAGGTGTCGCCGCCGATGTTGTACTCGCCGATCATATTGATATCGTAAGGAGTGGTGTCCTCGAATTCGCCTTTGCCCAGCAGGTGGTCGCGCACCGCATCATTGGCGATATGGTGGCCCAGGGATTGGCTGACGCCCCGGAAGCCCTCGCAGCGCACCGGGATAACCGGCATGGCCAGCTCCTTGGCCATCTTCTTGCCTACAGCCTCAATATCATCGCCGATCAGACCAACCGGGCATTCGGATTGCACGGAAATGCCTTTGGCCAAGGGGAAAATATTGGTGATTTCCCGGCAGATGGTCTCCAGCTTCTTGTCGCCGCCGAATACAATGTCGCGCTCCTGGAAATCGCTGGTTACCTGGAGAACCCCGAATACGTCAACGCCTTGGGTTCCGTTGGCGTAGTTCCGGCGGGTGCCCCAGCTGTATTGGCCGCAGCCCACAGGACCGTGGCTGATGTGCACCATATCCTTGATGGGGCCCCATACCACACCCTTGGAGCCGGCATAGGAGCAGCCGCGGGCAGTCATTACGCCGGGGCGGGATTTGGTATTGGATTTCAATGCGCATTTGCCGGTTTCAATGGTTGGCGCTTCTGCAACTTCATAGTGTTTGGCGCGGTCTTTCGCTGTTTTTTCCGGAAATGCCTCAAGCACTTCCTGCACGATTTTCTTGCGCGTCTCCACGGTCAATTTGTCCATAGCTGTACTCATCAGTACGCCTCCCCTCTCGTATGCGGGAGCTGCCGGGGCAATCCGTTCTCCGCCGGGCTAAGCCCCGGGCTCCCATCGCTATTTATTGGCCGGCCGCTTCCTTCTCTTCCAGCTTCTTCAGAGCGGTTTCTTCATCCTCCACCACACCGAAGTCGATGAGGAGCTGCTCCAGTTCGTCCATTTCGATGGGGGTAGGGATGGTCATCATATCGTTGTACAGGATTTTCTCGGCCAGTTGCTTGTATTCGTTGGCTTGACCGTGGTTCGGGTTGTACTGGGTAACGGTCATTCTTCTCAGCTCGGCGTGCTGCACCACATTGTCGCGGGGCACGAAGTGGATCATTTGGGTATTGAGACGGCGGGCCAGCTCCATAATGAGCTCATCTTCGCGGTCGGTCTTGCGGGAGTTGCAGATCAGGCCGCCCAGACGGACGCCGCCGGTGCTTGCATATTTCAGGATACCGCGGGCAATGTTGTTGGCTGCGTACATAGCCATCATTTCACCGGAGCACACGATGTAGATTTCTTGAGCCTTGTTCTCGCGGATGGGCATTGCGAAACCGCCGCATACAACGTCGCCCAATACGTCGTAGGATACGAAGTCCATATCCTCGTAAGCGCCTTGCTCCTCCAGGAAGTTGATGGAGGTGATGATGCCGCGGCCTGCGCAGCCGACGCCCGGTTCCGGACCGCCGGACTCCACACACAGGATGTCGCCGAAGCCGGGAGCCACCACATCCTCCAGCTCCAGATCCTCCACGGTGCCGCGTTCGGCTGCCAGGTGGAGAACGGTTTGTTGCGCCTTGGTGTTCAGAATGAGGCGGGTGGAGTCTGCCTTGGGATCACAGCCGACAATCATGATCTTTTGTCCGAAGGTGGTAGCCAATTGGGCCAGGGTATTCTGGGAGGTGGTGGACTTGCCGATGCCGCCCTTACCATAGAATGCGATTTGTCTCAGTTTTTTTGCCATCATGTTCATCCTCCATTTTTTGAATATTCTGATTTTTATTAATAAAATAAGGCCTGATTCACTGGATTTCCTTGCGTTAGCTCACGATACGGTCATCGCACCGCCGCAGCCTCCGGCAAAATACTGGTGGAACTTGACACTTTCCAAAAGCAATTCGTCGATATCGCCTTTCCGGACCACGGTAGCAATCCCTTTCTCCTTCAGCCTGAGGCTTGGCGATTCCCCGATTCCCGAGCAGAGGAGAATTTCGCAATCGGCCAGCATAGTGGCCGTGTCGCCGAGAATCGTCCGTTTGCCGTCGGCATTGCTGCAGTCCGCCGTGCCGTTGCAATAGGCCTGAACCTTGCGGACGCCCAGAAGCTTGATGCTCTTGCCTGCCACTTCATAGATCAGGAACTCCTTGGCGTGGCCGAAGTGGACATTGACCTTGCCTCCGCCTCTGGTGGCCACCGCCACCCTGACTGACGGGGTTCCGGGTTTGTGAACCACAGCCGATTTGGATGAGCGCCTGGCCTCCAGCAGCTGATCCAGCTCCTTGAGCTTCTCCTCCCGCTGCTCCGGGGTATATACCCGCTTCACGGCGGTGCTGCGTTTACCCTTGTCCGCTACGCTGGTATCCTCCCCCAAGAGCCCCACCGCATCCGCTCTGCATTGCCTGCAATGCCGCATGATGGGCAGTACCTCGGCGCATTTCTCCTGCACCTCCAGCACCCTGAGCGGAGAAGGCTCCTTCATGCCGGCTTTCTCGTAGGGGCTGCCCGGTGATATAATAAGGGGCATGATATTGTGGGTGAAGGCTCCCAGCTCCTTGACCTTTTCCGCAACTGCCGGAAGATGGCCGTCATTGACGCCGGGGATCAGCACCGAGTTGATTTTGCAGCCGACTCCCCGCTCCGCCATGGCCTTGATGCCTTCCAGTTGGCGTTCGATAAGCAGCTTCGCCGCATCCTTGCCGCGGTAAATCTTTCCTTTGTCGGCCACCCAATCATAGATGTGCTGGCCAACCTCAGGGTCAACGGCATTGACGGTGACGGTCACATGGTTGATGCCCGCCGCCGCAATCTCATCGGCGAATTCCGCAAGCCGCAGGCCGTTGGTGCTGAGGCATAGGCTGAGTCCGGGAATCTGACCGTTCAGCAATCCGAAGGTTGTGAATGTGGCATCGGGATTAGCCAGGGGATCCCCCGGTCCGGCGATGCCGACGACCGTCAGCTGAGGCAGCGTCTGCAAAGTTTCCTCCACGCTTGCGCAAGCCTGCTCGGGGCTTAGCACCTTGCTGACTACACCAGGACGACTTTCGCTGACGCAATCGTATTTGCGGTTGCAGTACTTGCAACGGATGTTGCAGGCCGGCGCCACCGCCACGTGCATTCTGGCGAAATAATGATGTGCGTCTTCGTCATAGCAGGGATGACGAAAACCGATCGGTTCCATTCAACCACCTCCTTGTTTATGTTAGTTTTTCTAACACATAAGCTCTTGCTTGATTAATCACATCTTACTCCGGCTCTCCCCAAGGGTCAACGGTTTTCCCGCTAAAAAGCGGACTTGTAAAAAATCGGACATAATTTATGTTAGGTTATATAACATAAATGTGCCGTGAAGCCCTTTCATTATTTTCAAACGTTCGGGTTTTGCTGTTTTTCTCTACTGATATAGCTTCTCAATTAGATGTATACGCTTTAAAAAACGAACATTGATTTGGGATTGCGAGAAATAGTGCGAGTTGAAGACTGGAAAATGGGGCTTTTCAGGAAAGCCTTTTCAATTCGGAGAGGCGGTAATCCCGCTCATTGGACACTCTATTGCAGGATTTTTGCAGTTTTCGGCTCCGTTCATGTAACGTTATATAACATCATTGCAAGTGTCCATGTCGCCAACGCGGCCGGCCAGGCAGAGGAGCAGCAGATAGGGGAAGGGGACTTTCCGCTATTTCAGGCGGAAGCAAGCAAATCGCGCAATAACGGAAGGGTGTTTTCCGCTATCGCCTCCTTTTGCCACCCTTAACCCCCGCCTGCGGGACGATAGCGGAAAAGAGACTTCCGCTATCTGGGCCAGCATGGCCGCGCAACCCGAATAGCAGAAAAGATGCTTCCGCTATCCAGGCCGGTACCGCGGCGAAACCGAATAGCGGAAAGAATTTTCCGCTATTCCAGAGCCCGGCCCGGCTGCGGATGCGATAACGCGGGAACTGCCCCGCAGCAAATCGGCTCTGCCGATTGCGAGTTCTACCTAACCTAGTCCGGCTGTCAGCGCGGACCGGGTCATTTTCAAACAGAGGATGTGTGAAGGATATGGAGCGGCTGGGCCAGGAGTTTTTCTGTACAAATACGGTGGAGGTGGCCCAAAGCCTGATCGGCTGCATTCTGGCGCGGAGATTCGGGGAGGAAATAGCGGCGGCGGTGATTACGGAGACGGAAGCCTACCGGGGGGCGGATGATCCCGCCAGCCATGCCCACCGGGGCCAAACTCCCCGCAACCGGATCATGTTCGGGGAAGCGGGCAGGCTGTATGTTTATTTCAGCTACGGCATGCATCATTGCATGAATGTGGTGACAGAGGAGGAGGGGCAGCCGGGGGCTGTGCTGCTCCGGGCAGCCGTCCCGCTGCAGGGGCAAACCCACTTCCGCGCCAACCGCCCCAACGCGCCGGAAAAACAGTGGATGAACGGCCCGGGCAAGCTGACGGCCGCCTTCGGCATCAACTTAACTGCCAACGGCCTGGATCTGGCTGATCCGGGACAGGAGGAGCTAATGATCCTGCCGGGAGCCTCCCTGCCCTGGACCGCCACGCCGCGGATCGGCATCAGCAAAGGGGTGGAGCTGCCCTGGAGGTTTGCGGCCCTTCCCGCCGCAGCGGCAGACTTGGCCGCCGCCGGTCGGACTTTTCAATGAATGGCGTTCTCGAAGCGCTCAATCATCTGATTGGTGCCGATCAGCACCATAACATCCTTTTCATATACGCGGTCCTCCGCAGACGGCGACACAATCACCTCTCCAGGCCTGTTGATGGCCAAAATGGTGCAGCCGAACTTTTCCCTGGAATTCAGCTCCCGGAGGGTTTTGCCGGAGATTTTGGGCGGTACGGCCAGCTCGGCGATGGTGTAATGATTGGACAGCTCGATGTAATCCAGCAGGCTGCGCGAAGCCAATAGATGCGCCACCCGTACTCCCATGTCCCGCTCCGGAAAAATCACCCGCTCCACCCCGATCTTTTCCAGCACCCGCCCATGGAGATCGGACATGGCTTTGGCCACCACCTTCTTCACTCCTTGCTCCTTGCACAGAATGGCCGCCAGGATGCTGGCCTGGATATCCTCGCTGATGGCGATGACCACACAATCGAAGTTGCGGAGACCCAAGGATCTGAAGACCTCCTCATCGTTCCAGTCGGCCAGCACCGTATGGGTCAGTATGCCGCTCATGTCGTCCACATTGGCCTCCCGCTTATCGATGCCCAGCACCTCGTAGCCCAGGCTCATCAGCTCCTTGGCGAGACTGGAGCCAAACCGGCCCAAACCGATTACTGCATATTGCATTTTCTTCATAGTTATGCTCCTTATCCTGTTTCCCGGCAGTTGGAAACCGCCTGCTTGCTGTGATATGTTAAATAAAGCTCCTATTGAAGCGCCCCGAAGAAGCTGGCTTCGTAAGCATCAGCGGCAGAAACTTTTTTAAGCCCTTCAAGAATTTGGCCTTCGACTTAGCCGAAATTTATATTCAGATGAGAGAGGAACCCTCCCGTGATCCCTATCCAATGGAATAAAAAACTGATTATGCTTGCTGTTCTCGGAATTATTCTCTATTTTGGCTCCAACATTGCGCTCTCCGCGCTGAAGGGCAGTTCGGCGGAGGAAGGGCTGGGAACCCCGGCGGTGAAGCCGGAGCAAGCCGGCGAAGCCGCGCTGCAATACGCCGCAAGCCGCTTGAACCTGAAGGCGGAGCTGCCGGAGGCGGCGCTTCAGTCCGACAAATACGCCAGCGGCTTCATCACCAAGCATAACCTGAAGGAAGCCTATGAGCAAAATCTGGCGGAGTACATGCTCCTGGATTATTGGCTGGTGACCGCCAATCTACCCAACGGAGAGAAGCTCCGGCTGAAGGTAGGGCTGGATAAGCCGGAGGTGTTGGGTTGGGAGCTGCTTCCGGGACAGCCCCTGCAAGCAGCCTCCGCCAAAGGTCTGGCTCTGGCAACGGAGGCGTTGGCCCAAGCCGGCTACAATCCCCAGGATCTCCAACCCGACGACGACCCCGCCGCCTCTCAAAAGCGCGTCAGCTTCACCTTCATCTCCCAAACCCTGACGGCCGGCGACGCTCCTTTTGCCGTTACGGTGAAGGTCAGCGGCGACCGGGCAGTAGCGGTGAATCCCGGGCTGCAGCTGCCGCAAACCTATATGGACTGGATTGGAGAGCAAGAGCGGATTGTCCGCCTGACCTCCTTTGGCTTCCTCGGGTTCACGGCTGTGATGGGAATTGCCGCGCTGGTTCTGGCCATTGTGAACCGCAAACGGGTTACCTGGTCCAGAGGGCTGCTGCTCACCGGCATCTTCCTGGCGCTGTTCCTGATCCAGAACTTCAATGTGACCCAGGCGATGCTGATGGCGGAAACCACATCGTCAACCATGGAGGCCATCGCCTGGATAATTATGAACATCATTATTGCAGCGCTGGCCCTGCTGCTGGCCCTGGCCGTCTGGTTCAGCCTCCTGTCCGGCGAGGAGCAGCTCCGCCGCCTGAAGCTGCGGTTATGGCCGCGCTGGCGGGACCCTGAGTTCGGGCGGGATGTCTTTTATGGCATGGGCCGGGGCTACTTGATTTGCCTGTTCATTCTGGGCATCCAGCAGGCGGCTTTTCTGCTTGCGGGCCTGGCCTTCGATTCCTTCTCCATCAATGATCCCTCCCAATCCACCTGGAACATGAAATGGGCCGTGCTGTTCCCCGCTTCCGCCTGGGTGGCGGCGATTATGGAAGAGGCCATCTACCGGGTATTCGGCGTAACCGTATTGAAGCGCCTGTTCCGCTTCACCTTCCCCGCGGTGCTGGTCTCCAGCTTCATCTGGGGGCTGGGCCATACGGGCTACTCCATCTTCCCCAGCTATACCCGGCTGATGGAGGTAACCGTGCTGGGCATCATCTTCGGCTACGTATTTCTGCGCTACGGCTTTTTCACCGCCGTGTTCGCCCATGCCATCATGGACAGCCTGCTGATGTCCATCTATCTGATGGTGGAGCAGCCCTCGCTGCCCCACATCCTGGCCGGCATTTTCTATATCATCCTGCCGGTGCTGATCGGTTTCCTTATCCGTTATCTTCATCCGCGCTTTGGAGGTCCTCGGCAGCTGCATTCTCCGGAAGCGGGGGAGCCTCCTTATGGAGTCCCGCAAGGATAGTGCGGGCCAGCTTCTCCCCGATTCCCAGGGGCCGGAAATCCTCAATTCCGGCCTCTTTGATTTTTTTGAGGGAGCCAAAATGCTTCAATAATGCCTTGCGCCGCTTCTCGCCTACACCGGGGATAGCGTCCAACTGGGAGGCGATCATGGATTTGGCCCGGGTCTCCCGGTGGAAGGTAATGGCGAACCGGTGCACCTCATCCTGGATGCGCTGCAGCAGATAAAACTCCTGGCTGTCCCGCGGCAGGGGAATTACCTCGGGCGGGTCGCCGGCCATAAGCTGGGCGGTTTTGTGCTTGTTGTCCTTCACCAGCCCGCATACGGGAATATACAGGCCCAGCTCGTTCTCCAGCACATCCACGGCTGCGGCAATCTGCCCTCTGCCGCCGTCCACCACCACCAGATCAGGCGGCGTCAAATTCTCCTTCAGCACCCGCTCGTAGCGGCGGCGGATCACCTCGCGCATGGTTTCGTAGTCATCCGGCCCCTGAACGGTGCGCACCTTGTACTTGCGGTACTCCTTGCGGTCCGGCTTGCCGTCGGTAAACACCACCATGGCGGAGACGGGATCGGAGCCCTGGATATTGGAGTTGTCGAAGGCCTCGATCCTCCGCACGGCATCCGAGCCCAGCCAGCTGCCCAGGTTCTCCACGGCGCGGACAGTCCGCTCCTCCTCCCGCTCGATAAGCTTAAACTTCTCCTCCAGGGAGACGCGGGCATTGTCGCAGGCCATATCCACCATCTTCCGCTTGGGCCCTCTGCGGGGCACGTACACCTTTACCTTGAGCCAGCTTTCCAGCGACTGCTTCACATCCAGCTGCTCATCGGACGCCGCATCGGCAGGCTGCTCCGGCGCGTCACCCCCGGCGGTCTCATCCGCCTCCTGGGCCGGCAGGAAAATCTCCCGGGGCAAGGCGGGATTTTCGCTGTAATACTGCGTCACAAAGGTCAGGAAATCCTCATATGCCTCCCCGTAGTAAGGGAAAGCCGTAGCCCGGCGTTCGATCATTTTGCCCTGGCGCATGTACAGAATCTGCACGCACATCCAGCCCTTGTCCGTCCAATAGCCGAAGACATCCCGGTCCGTCAGGTCCATGGTGGTAATGGTCTGCTTCTGCATCACGGCGTCAATATTGGCAATATGGTCCCGCAGCTCCTTGGCCCGCTCAAAATTCAGCTCCTCCGCCGCCTCCAGCATCTTCTTCTCCAGCTCGTCGCGGATAGCCTCATGCCCGCCGTTTAAGAAACGGGCAATCTCCCCGGTCATCCGCTCGTACTCCCCCTCGGCCACCGGATACTCGCATGGGGCAATGCATTGTCCCAGATGATAATACAGGCACACCTTGTCGGGGAGCACCTTGCACTTGCGCAAGGGATACAGCCGGTCCAGCAGCTTCTTGGTCTCCTGGGCGGCGTAGGCATTGGGATACGGGCCGAAATATTTGGCCTTGTCCTTCAGCACCTTGCGGGTCACCTCCAGCCGCGGATGGGCTTCATGGGTGATTTTGATATAAGGGAAGGTCTTGTCATCCTTCAAAAGCACGTTGTAGCGGGGATGGTACTGCTTGATCAGATTGCATTCCAGAATCAGGGCTTCCATATTGTTCTTGGTGACAATATATTCAAAATCGGCAATTTCGCCTACCAGCTTCTGGGTCTTGATGTTGTGGCTGCCGGTGAAATACGACCGTACCCGGTTTTTCAGCACCTTGGCCTTGCCCACATAAATGATGGCGCCTTCGCTGTTTTTCATCAGATAGCAGCCGGGTTTGTCCGGCAAAAGAGCCAGCTTGTTGCGGATATGCATANCGGCAAAAGAGCCAGCTTGTTGCGGATATGCATATTCTCCATAATGGCTTTCTTCTCCCGGTTGTGAATGGTTCAATCCATCACAAGTATATCATTTGGAAGGGGGATGGAACAGACATTCGTTTCGTGAGAAAAACTTGTGAGAAAAACTCCTATCGGAGTATCTCGAAGATGAGCGACCGCGTTTAGCGGAAGTTTTTATCGCCAATCAGAATGTTTATCTTACGCGCTTTAGCGCTGTAAAGAACTTAAACATTCTGATGTGGTAAAAAAAGCGCTTCTCCCGGCAATAGGGATAGCGCTTATGTATGGAACTGCCGCTCTGCTAAGCCGCCGGCATTTTGAACCAGATAACGGCTTTCTGCAGCTCATCCGCCAAGAGGGACAAGGACTGGGCCGTTGCCGCCATTTCCTGGCTGGCTGCCGCCCCCTCCTCCGTCGCGGCGGAGATATTCTCTACCGCATGCAGCACATTGGCGCTTTGGGCCGCCTGCTCCTCGCTGGCTGCAGCGATTTCGGAAATTTTGGCGCCGGCGTCGTTCACCATCTTGGAGATATGATGGAAGGAGTTGCCCGACTGCTTCGAGAAATTGCCGCTCTCCTGCACCGTAGCCACACTCTGGCGGGTATTGTCCTGCATCACCCGGATAATGCCGGTGATCTGCTTGGTGGCTTCCCGGCTGCGTTCCGCCAGCTTGCGGACCTCATCGGCGACCACGGCAAACCCGCGCCCCTGATCCCCTGCCCTGGCCGCTTCGATGGCCGCATTCAAGGCCAGCAGGTTGGTCTGGTCGGCAATATCCTCAATCACGTCGAGAATTTCCCCGATTTTGTGGGAATCATCCTCCAGCTTGGCCATTTGGGTACTGACGGCCTCCATCGATGTCATGGACGACTGGATCACGTCCCTGCCCTCCATAGCCAAACGGATGGATTCCTCCGCCAATTCGGAGGTTTGCTCCGTATTCGCCGCCACGGAATGGATCGCCGCCGACAGCTCCTTAAACAGCTCGCTGATGCTTTGGGCCGCCTCCGCTTGATTGGCGCTGCCTCCGGCAATTTCCTCGCTGCTGGCGGAAATTTGCTGGGCGGAAGCCGCCACATTCTGGGCGTTGGCGAGAATGGCGGCGACAATTCCGCGCAAGCTCAGCACCATGCTGTCCACCGCCTGGGCCAATTGTCCGATTTCATCCTTGCTTTGGATATCGGAGGTGCGGCGGAGATCGCCCCCGGCCACATCGCCGACAATCACCATCACCTTCTTCAACGGGTTGGAAATGGCCCGGGAAATGATCAAGCCCAATAATCCGCTGAGGAACACTGCCCCGATAATCACGCCTATGGTCAAATTGCGGGAATCCGTGTACAGCTCCACCCCATCATTGCGGGCATGCTGCGCCTCGTTATTGTTGATCTGCCGGAGCCTGTCCAGCGAATCGAGCATTCTGGTCCGGACGGTCCCGATCTCTCCCCCGTCAATCATTTCGAGCATACGCTCCAGATTATTGTCGAGCCCTTCCTGAGCCGCCTTCAAGTAAATCGTCCTGTATTCAGCCAGCGCCTTCTCCAGCACCGGCAATTCGTCGGCGGAAGCGGCGGAAAGCTCCGTTTGCCTAAAGCGCTGCAGCCCCTTGTCCGCGTCATCCAACAGCTTTAGCGCCCCGTCTCTGACTCCGGCGCGCTCCTTCTCTGTCACCATATAAATTTTGCGCAGCTCATGCCTTGCCTCCTGGATGGCTCCGTCGATCTGCTCCAGGGATTGCACCGCCATCAGCTGGTTCATGTACATGTCATCCAGACTTTCATTGATTTTGCTCAAATTCATCAACCCGAACAACCCCACTACCGCGACAATAACCGCCAATACTGAAAAGGATGAAATCAGCTTTGTACCCGTCTTCATGTTAGCAAACCACATCATGTTTTTCACTCCTTGTTGTATCTGCAATGGTTTTTTAAGTCTCTAGGAGCATTTTATCCAGGTCTATGATGCCGACTAATTCGCCGGCGGCAATGCCGATTCCGGAAATACATGCCATGCTCCCGCTTCCGTATTGGGAGGGGGCTTCATGAATCTTGGAGAATACCACCACCTTGTCTACTTTGTCCACGACAATCCCCATTGGCTTATCGCGGTAATTCACCACAATGATGCGCGAGGCCTTGGTCGGCTCCACCTCTTCCATCAGAAAAAGGCTTCTCAGACTGATCACCGGAATGATCGCCCCGCGCAGATTAATCACTCCCTTCAAATATCCCGGCGAATTGGGTATGGAAGTAATGGTCTGCATACGAATAATTTCATGGATGCCCGATATCCGAATGGAGTAATTTTCCTCATGAATGCTGAACTGCACGTACTGCTCCTTCAGAACCGCCTGCATATGTCATCCCTCTTCACAAAAAGTAGTCCGTTTGCTCTCCCCGCCTTGGGGATAAATATCCCGGATGCAGCCAAGGATGCTGCTGAATTTAATCACAATAGCGGTATCGAACTGGGTTTCCACATGCTCCTGCAGTTCCTGAAGCGCCTCGTCGAAACTTTTGCGGTTATTGTAGGGCCGGTGGGATACCATGCTGTCAAAAGCGTCGGCCACAGCGCAAATCCGCGCATTCAGCGGGATTTCCTCCCCCTTCAAACCGGCGGGGTAACCGGTTCCATCCCAGCGTTCATGATGATGGCGGATAATGCCGAGAATGTCCTCGGATAAAGGAAGAAGGTTTGAGACCAACTCCGTCCCGATAATCGGGTGAAGCTTCATAATACGCCACTGGTCTTCCGTCAGACGTTTGTCGCTGTCGAGAATATCATTCGGCACCATCAGTTTGCCGATATCATGAAGAAGGCAGCCCAGCAGCAGCTTCTCCTGATCCTCTTGGCTAAACTTCAGAGTATGGGCCAACGCCTGGCCGATTCTCCCCACTCGGACGGAATGATGATAGTTTTCCGAATGTTTTCTTTTTAAGATAGCCAATAGGTTTGCCAAAGCATCATCCTGGTATTTCACACGGCTCTTCTTTCTGAAGTCCAATATTTTCCCGTTCATTGCCGCCTCCTGCGCCAAAGAAGTATTTATTATCCAGAAAATGTGATCACAGGGAAATACACAACCTTAAGCCATCCAAGTTTCTCCATCTTTTTATAGGACAATCGAAGGATGTCGTGCAATAATAGTTATACGACATCCA
>NZ_QMFA01000025.1 GCF_003285005.1 Paenibacillus sp. YN15
CGCGTGCTAGTACCGTGCCCTTATAGGGCTGATGGAAGCCACCGGCTAAGCCGGTGGTTATGACTTGGCAGCGCATGCAGCCCCCCTTGTTGTTTTGGACCGGGCTTGCATGTAAAATAAAGGGGACTTATGCGGGGAGCGCGGGGATAGGAGAATGGGAATGGAAACAAAACGAAGGAAATGGTTCAACGGGCGGAGTGTGCTGCTCACATGGTCTTTGTCCTATCTGGCCGTGCTGCTGCTTCCGGTGGTCTTAAGCGCCATTGTCTACGTGCAGTCCAGCAAAATGCTCACGGATGAAATTCATCTGGCCAACAATTCACTGCTCAAGCAGCTAAGAGAGCTGATGGACAAGCAGATTGAGGCGGTGGACCGGCTGAATTTTGAGCTGAGCTGGAATACGAAGGTCCGGGAGCTGGTGGATCAGCACAAATATACCACCTACCCGGAGGAATACCTGTATGATCTCCACAATGCCACCAAGGATTTGGTGCTGTACCAGTCTGCTTATTCCGAGGCGGATTTATTCTATATTTATCTTGCCCAGCGGGATGCGGTAATGCTGCCCGGCGTGTACCGCGATACCCAGTTTGCGTATAATGAGCACCACCAGTCCTCCGATTTGAGCTACGAGGAATGGATCGCCATTCTCCGCAGGGACAAGTTCAAGGGATTTGTCCCCATGAAGCGGGTTTTGGACAGAGGGGGCTCCGTTCCCACCCTGGCTTATATCAACACCTATGACTATGAGGAAGGCAAACCCTCCGGCGCCAATGTGATTATGATTGACCAGTCCAAGATATTGACGGCGATTAATAATATCCAGGACTTCAGCAAGGGCCTGGTTCTAATAACGGATGCGGACAATAAGGTGCTGGTATCCAGCTCGGAGTCCGGCCTTCTCTCCCAATTGCCCTTCGGCAGGCTGCCGGAGGGAGGGGGGATGTTTTTTTGGGAGTCGGAGGGGCATAAATATGAGGTCTTCAACATTCCGTCGGCGGTGTCGAAGCTTCAGTACATTTCCATCATCCCCAGTGAGGTGTATTGGAAAAAAGCGCAGCTGGTCCGCAATCTCACCTTTATGAGCATAGCGGCAAGCCTTATCGGAGGCGGGATTTTGACCTTTATCTTCCTGCGTCTGAACTACAATCCCGTGCAGCGGCTTGTGCGCGCCTTCAGGAACAAGTCTGTAGGGGAAAAGAGCGGCAATGAGTTTCTGTTTATCCAGCAGGCGGTGGACAGCACGTTGAGCGAGATGGATCATATGATGCTGGAGATGAAGAAGCAGCATCATACTCTGCGCTCCAATTTTGTCACGCGGCTCCTGAAGGGAAAGCAGGACAACGGGCTGCCGCTGGAGGAATCCCTCGCCGCCTTCGAGATGGAGCTGCTGTCGGACCGGTTTGCCGTTCTGCTTTGTTATATTGAGGATCACGATGTTTTCCTGGAGCGGATTCAGGGCAAAAGCATGGCGGAGAAGCTGAAGCTCCTGTATTTCATCGTCACCAATGTGGTGGAGGAATTGATCCATGTCCGCCACCGCGGTTATGTGACGGAGGTGGATGATGAGCTGGCCTGTCTCGTCAGCCTGTCGGCCACGGCGCCGGAGGAACAGATGCAGGATATGCTCCAGGCGGCCAGGACCGCCCAGGAATTCCTTGCAGACAAGTACAGCATCTACATTACCGTTTCCCTAAGCCGGATTTACAGCGGATTGGACCAGGTCCACCAGGCTTATCAGGAAGCCCTATACGCCATGGAATACAAGCTGGTGATGGGCAAGCAGGAGATTCTTCCCTACGAGGAAATTGAACGGTATACCACCAGGGCGGAAACGGATTCCGGCTATTATTACCCCCTGCAGCATGAACAGCAGCTGATGAATCATGTGAAAGTAGGAGATTTCGCCGCGGCCAAGGGGGCGTTGGAGGAAATCCTGGAGATGAACTTTGCCGGGCATTCCGTTTCCGTTCCGGTTGCCCGCTGCCTGATGCTGGATCTGGTGGGTACGCTGATTAAGAGCATCGGGGAATTGGGGGCCGCCCAGGACAATATCCTGATCCAGAATCCCAGGCGGATTGAACGCCTGTCCGCTTCGGAGACGTTGACGGAGATGCGGGAGCATCTCACTGAAATGCTTCAGGAGGCATGCGATTATGCGGAGGCAAAGCGTATGCAGAATGTCCAACTGAACCGCCAGCGGGCGCTGGACGGCCTGATCGGCGAGGTGTCGGCGTATATCGATGAGCATTATGCCGATCCCGGGCTGAATGTATCTGTGCTGGGGCAGCTGTTCGAGATGAAGCCTACTTATTTGTCCAAGCTGTATAAGGATCAGACGGGCGAAGGGCTGCTGGAGGCGGTGAACCGGAAGCGGATCGCCTACGCCAAGCAGCTGATGTCCGCCGGCAAGCTGACGGTGAATGAGGCTGCCGAGAAATCCGGCTTTAACGATGTGGGCACCTTCATCCGCACCTTCAAAAAAATCGAAGGCATCACTCCCGGCAAGTACAAGGAAATTCATGAGGAATAATATTTTTGCCGACCCTGCTCCGGACTATTCTGCTCCGGTCAGGGTTTTTTTGCGCTTAAACCGACGTCTTGTCATGGGTTTTGGACCATATGCGCATCCTTTTGGAGATATTGCCGATTTCGCCGATGCCGATTTCAATTCCATTGGATGTACTGAAGATATACAAGGGAAGCGGGGAAACTTATAGTAAAGGCATGAGCTGCGGCAAGCAGGCTCTTAACGGAAGAATCACATTTTACGGATCAAAAAAAGGAGGTTAATAAGAGTGCGGAAAACATTCAGAAAAACAGTGCCCGCTCTGATGGCATTCGCAATGGTGGGCGGAGCGCTGGCAGGATGCTCCGATAAAGGCGGGGAGCAAGGCGCGGCATCACCGGCTGCGGGAGGTTCAGCGGCACCTGCAGGGGCAGTTGCGTATCCGCTGCAAACGGATAAAACCCTGACTTACTGGGGAGCATTGCCCAACAACCTGGTGGGAGTCAAGTCCAAGCATGATGAGGTTCCTTTTTATCAGGAATGGCAGAAGCGGACCGGCGTAAAGGTGAATTTCACCACACCCCCTGCCAACCAGAGCAATGAAGCCTTCAACGTGATGCTGGCTTCCGGGGAATTGCCGGACATGCTGGAATACAACTTCTTCAACTTCCCCGGCGGACCGGAAAAAGCCATTAAAGACGGCTACATTATGAAGCTGAATGACCTGATTGATAAATATGCCCCTAACTATAAGAAGTATCTGAAGGAGCATCCGGAAGTCGATAAGATGGTCAAAACCGATGAAGGCAGCTATTATGCTTTCCCCTTTATCCGGGGCGATGATTCCCTTCTCATTTTCCAAGGCCCTGTGATCCGCAAGGACTGGCTGGATGAGCTGGGACTGCCGGTTCCGGAAACCATCGATGATTGGACTGCAACACTGAAGGCTTTCAAGGAGAAAAAGGGAGCCAAAGCGCCCATCTCCTTCGTGGGCAAACCCCGGGTATTCAATGAATTGGGCAATGGCGCTTTTGTTGGCGCCTTCGGTGTAACCCGCGACTTCTATCTGGAAAACGGAACGGTCAAATTCGGACCGGCGGAGAAGGGCTATAAGGAATTCCTGGCGCTCTTCCGTCAATGGTATGCCGACGGCCTGCTGGACAAGGATGTAGCCACCGTGGATTCCAAGGTGCTGGACGCCAATATTACCTCCGGCGCAACAGGCGCAACCTGGGGCAACGCCGGCGGCGGCATCGGCAAATGGCAGCCTCTGCTGAAGGAAAAGGATGCCAAGGCTTCTGTCGTAGGAACTCCTTACCCGGTTCTCAAAAAGGGCGACACTCCGAAATTCGGCCAGCGGGATTATGCGTTCTCCACCGGCGGCATGGTGGCCATTTCGTCCAATTCCAAAAACGCCGAGCTGGCTGTGAAGCTGCTGGATTACGGCTACAGTGAAGAAGGTCAACTGTTCCATAACTTCGGCACCGAGGGTGTCAGCTACAAGATGGAGAACGGCTATCCGAAATATACTGATCTGATTATGAAGAACCCTGACAAGCTGGCGCCTGCCCAAGCCATGAGCCTTTATATCAGAGGAAATACTATGGGCCCCTTCGTCCAGGATAAGCGGTATTCCGAGCAGTATCTGAACATGCCTGAGCAGCAGCAGGCGGTGTCCATCTGGCAGAAGACGGATATGGCCAAGTATCAGCTTCCGCTGGTGACTCCGACGCCGGAGGAAAGCGCCGAGTATGCCAAGATCATGACCGATGTGAACACTCTGGTGGATGAAATGACCCTGAAAATTATTCTGGGGGCGGAGCCGTTGGATTCCTTCGAGAAGTACGTGGAGAAAATGAACTCCATCAAGCTCTCCCGCGCCATCGAGATCAAGAAGGCGGCGCTGGACCGCTACAATAAGCGGTAAGACGCAAGGAGGAGCCGGGAGAAGCAGAGTATTTCTTCTCCCGGTTTTATAGAGAAGGAGGAGTGGCAGGAGATGTCCAAAGTGACAGCGATTAGCGGACACGAGGCCGTAATTGACAGAAACAGCTTCAAACACCGGTTTGGCCGGGATTTTAAGCTTAACAAGCTGCTGTATGCGATGATGATTCCCGTTATTGCATATTACATTATTTTTCACTATTTTCCCATGTACGGAGCGGTTATCGCCTTTAAGGACTATTCCCCCATGAAGGGGATTATGGGCAGCGATTGGATTGGCTTTGCCCATTTCAAGGACTTCTTCGGCAGCTATTATTTTTGGCGGATTCTGACGAATACTGTGGTTATCAGCGTCTATTCCCTGATTTTTATGTTCCCGGCTCCGATTATTCTCGCCTTGCTGATTAATGAAGTGAAGAACCAAGCTTTTAAGCGGGTTGTCCAAACGGTTTCCTATATGCCGTATTTTATCTCCCTGGTTGTCATCTGCGGCATGATCACCGACTTCACCAACAGCAACGGCATTATTAATACAATCTTCTCCTGGTTCGGCTATGACGGCGCAGCCATGCTGCAGAAGCCGGGTTTGTTCCGCCCCATCTATATCTTCTCGGAAATTTGGCAAAAAATCGGCTGGGATTCCATCATCTATATCGCAGCGCTGATGGGCATTGACCAGGAGCAATATGAGGCAGCCCGCATTGACGGCGCCAGCCGCCTGAAGCAAATGCTGTATATCACCCTGCCCGGCATTCTGCCCACTATCACCATTATGTTCATTCTGCGGATGGGCAATATGCTCAATGTCGGTTTTGAGAAGATTATCTTGCTGTACAATCCGGTGACGTATGAGACGGCGGATGTTATTTCTTCCTTTGTATACCGGAAGGGGCTCTTGGAATTCGGCTGGAGCTACAGCACCGCAGTGGGGCTGTTCAATTCGATTGTTAATCTATTGCTGTTGGTCTCGGCCAACTATATCAGCCGCAGAGTCAATGACAGCAGCCTGTGGTAAAGGAGGGTTCATTCATGCACAGCAAAATCGGCTCCGGAGAAAGAGCCTTCGTTGTCACCATATATGTGCTGCTATCTGCTTTGGTTATTGTAACGTTATATCCGCTCTTGTATGTGGCGTTTGCTTCCTTCAGCGATTCCTCCCAGCTTATCGCCCACCGGGGCTTTATGTACAAACCCTTGGGCTTTAGCCTGGAGGCTTACAAAAGCGTATTCAACAATCCCGGCATCATCAAGGGTTATGGCAATACCCTGTTTATTCTGGTGGCAGGGGTGACGCTGAATCTGTTCCTCACCGCCATTGCCGCTTATGTGTTGTCCCGCAGAAATGTTATGTGGAACAACATGTTTACCATCCTCATCGTATTTACAATGTTCTTCCACGGCGGATTGGTTCCGTTGTATCTGGTGGTGAAGGGGGCAGGCCTCATTGATTCCTTGTGGGCCACGATTATTCCGTTTGCTGTCAGCACCTTCAACCTGATTATTATGCGCACTTCCTTTCAGGCTATTCCCGAAAGCCTGGAGGAATCGGCCAAGATTGACGGAGCCAACCATTTGACCATTCTGTTCCGGATTGTGCTGCCTTTGTCCATGCCGGTAGTGGCGGTTATGATTCTGTATTATGCGGTGGAAAAATGGAATGCCTGGTTCTACGCCTCCATCTTCCTGAAGGACCGCAATCTGTTCCCGCTGCAGCTGGTGCTCCGGGAAATCCTCATTGCCAACTCTACGGACACCATGACCTCCGGAGCCAGCTCCGGCGATCAATTCAAAATCGGCGAAACCATCAAGTATGCCACCATCATGGTGGCAACGGTGCCGATTCTGGTTGTGTATCCCTTCGTGCAGAAGTATTTCGTGAAGGGCGTTATGATCGGTGCGGTGAAGGGATAAAACACTGGACAGGCACAAGATAATGCAATTGAATCAAGATAGTCCAACCGCCCGCGGCCTGCCCCTCAAAAATGTCCCATTGCCGGAAGCGGCGTATGGGGGTACGCTCACTCTGCACACCTACGCGCTGATGCGATCCGCAATACAGCCAAATAAATAGGGTGGAGGGGTACGGATATGAATACGCAGGAAGGGAAGTCTCAGGTATATAACTTTAATTACGGGTGGACCTTCAAGGTGGCGGATGCGTTTCCGCTGGCGGCTGCCCTGGAGGCGTGGAAGGACAAGGCAGGCCGGTATTTTTACGAAAAGGAATATGATGAGCAGGCTTGGGAAGCGGTGGGCCTTCCCCATACCTACAATGACAAGGATCTGTTTGTGGACCGGATCAAGGATGCAGGCAGCGGGCAAAAAAGAACCTTCTCCTTCTACCGGAAATGGTTCCGCCTGCCAACCTCCCACCACGGGAAAAAGGTGCTCATCGAATTTGAGGGCATCCGTCAAACCTGTTATCTGTACATCAACGGCATAATGGCAGGGTATTACGAAGCCGGGATTGCTCCCTTCGCCTTTGATCTAACCCCCTACGTGAACTATGACGGGGACAACCTGATTGCCATCGCCACAGACAGCACCTCCACCCGGGATCTGGATTTCTTCGTGGCGGAGACGCCCAATCATCCCGATGCGGCGCCCGGCGCGTTCATCGACTCCTTGACGGAGCAGGAGCATATACCGGAATCGGCCCGGAGCGTCCGGTATTTCTGGAACTGCAATGACTTTAACCCTTCCGTGGGCGGTCTGACCAGAAGAATCCGGCTCCACGTAAAGCCGAAGCTGTATATCACCCTCCCGGTTTACAGCAATTTGCGGACCAAAGGGGTGTATATCTTCGGCTCGGACTATGATATCCCTCAGCGGAAAGCGGTTATTCATGTCCACGCCGAGGTCCGCAACGAAACCGGCTCCGGCAAGTCCGTTGTCTTAGAGAGCGTGATCTGCGACCATCAGGGCAGAGAGATCAGCCGCAGCTTATCCGGGCTGAACCTGATTCCCGCCGCCAAACTCCCGGCCGCGCCGCCCTTGGCCATTACGCCGGAGGATGCCTACCGCAAGGACGGGGAGAAATTCATCCCCCTGTCCGAGGATGAGGTGGCGCCCACCGCTACGGAGTCCGTTGAGGTTACGGTGGTGAAGCATTCGGCCGTCGTTGCGGGGCTGCGCTTCTGGTCGCCGGATGATCCTTATCTGTATACGGTCCACACCCGGCTGATGCTGGACGGGGAAGTGCTGGATACAGTGACCACCGTTACCGGCTTCCGCAAGGTTGCCTATGATGGGGACGAGGGACTCAAGATCAATGACACCCGGGTTTGGCTCACCGGGTATGCCCAACGCTCCTCCAATGAATGGGCGGCCGTAGGCATTCCCGCAGACTGGCTCCGGGATCTGGACGCCAAGCTGATCCGGGAGAGCAATGCCAACCATATCCGCTGGATGCATGTGGCGGCCAGCCCGGCGGATATCCGCTCCTGCGACCGGTACGGCGTGGTCTCTACCCAACCTGCGGGGGACAAGGAGCATGAGAATACCGGCAGGCAGTGGGATCAGCGGATGGAGGTTATGCGGGACATTATCATTTATTTCCGAAATAATCCGTCCATTCTCTTCTGGGAGGCAGGCAACAACTCCATCAGCAAGGAGCATATGCGCGAAATGCGCCTCTTGAAAGAGCAGCTTGATCCCGATGGCGGCCGGTTTATGGGCTGCCGCACTCTGAACACCGAGGATGTAGTCAGGGAAGCGGAATATGTGGGCACCATGCTGAACCGCCATGCAGGCCGTTTCCAATCCGCCAACATGCCGGTAACGGAAACGGAATACCTGCGGGAGGAAGCGCCGCGCCGGGTGTGGGATGATTTTTCCCCGCCGGACTATGACTACGACAATCTGTGGCTTGGCCGGGGCGGCCGTAAGCAGCCCGGAGGCGACTGTTACGATTTGACCTCCGAGGAGCTTTCCCTGTATGCAGCCCGGGGATATGCCGAGTTTTTCAATGACCGCATCGGCGGGGCCTCCGGCAAAAATTTCTACGCAGCTGCGGCGGCCCTATGCTGGACGGACTCCGCGCAGCACGGCAGGCAGGCGGCGTCGGAGAACGCCCGGATGAGCGGCCGGGTGGACCCGGTGCGCATCAAGAAGCAGAGCTTCGAGGCCTTCCGCACTATCCAGTCTCCCGTGCCTATGGTCAAGATCATCGGCCATTGGAATTATCCCCAGGAGGGCGGCGATAATTACCGGTATGCGCAGAAGGAGTTTGACGGGACCCACTGGCGCAAAACCGGCGAGTACGGCTTCCGCAATCCCAAGGATAAGACGGTGTATGTTCTGGGCAGCTATGCCATCGCCAGGGTAGAGCTGTTCATCAACGGGAAACCGGCAGGGGTTTGCGATAAGCCGGTGGATACCTTTGTGTTCCCCTTCGAGCATGTGGATATTACCCAATCCGGCTCAATTGTCGCCAAGGCCTATGATTACAAGGGCAAGCTGGCGGCGGAGGATGTGATTGAAACCGCCTCGGCGCCTTCCAGGCTGAGGCTGACTCCCTTCACAGGGGACCGGGGACTGCTGGCGGATGGAGCCGACATTGCTTATGTGGATGTGGAGGTTCTGGATGAGCAGGGCCGCCTTTGCCCTCTCGCTTATGACCGCATCGACTTCACCCTGGAAGGGGAGGGCGTCTTCCTTGGCGGATACAATAGCGGCCGCTTCAACGGCTTCGGCAAGGCAGACAGCGTTATTCACCGGAACCATGTGTATGCGGAATGCGGCACTAACCGGGTGTTCATCCGGTCCACCCGGAGGGCGGGGGAGATCAGGCTGACTGCGCGGATGAAGGATCTGCCGCCGGTGACGGCGGCCATTCATAGCCAGGCTGCCGATACCGCTGCTTTGGCCCGGGAGCAGCTCCAATGTCTTGCGCCCGTACATGGGGACCACGCACCTTCCTCCACGTATCCCTTCGAAGCCATCCCCGAAGCGGACGCGGCCAAGTATGTGCCGGAGGACAAGATGTATTGCAAGGTGCTGGTGGACGGCCAGGAGCCGGATACCCGCGGCATCTTAAGCGTCTATAATCATGGCAGCATCTACAGCCCCATCCTGTTCATTCTGGAGCGGATCAAAAACATGCGGCCGGAGCTGTTCGATTACGCCTACGATGCCGCAAAGGCGGTTCTGATCCTCACCTCCGGCGGCACCACCGTAACCGCAGAAAAGGGGCGCACCCATCTTCTCGTCAACGGCGAAGAGAATCTGCTGAACGGGGAGCCTTATATTCACAGGGACGCTTTTATCGTGGAGATCAACGCGGTCATTTCCTATATCAAGGGCGTAGTCGCCTATTATGACGACAATGTCCGGGTATTCCGGATCGAGCTTCCGATAAAATAAAAACAAACCTCTCCTTTCCAATGGCTGCTTGCTGCTGCCATCGGATAAGGAGAGGTTTTTGAATATAAAGTAAATTAGCACATATAATTCTAATCATCCCATAATACAAGCCTTAATCCAACACCCTCATGCTTCATATGCGGTCCCATGCAGTTCCGGTAGGAGGAGCGCGTATTAGCGGGATAATCTCCCCATGCGCCTCCACGCAGCACACGGGCATCCCCTGATGAAGGCCCTTGGGGGTCTGAAGCATTGCCGGGAGGATAGGGATTGCTGTACCAATCGCTGACCCATTCCTGAACATTGCCGTACATATCGTGAAGCCCCCAGGGATTGGGCTTTTTTTGCCCTACGGGATGGGGGGTGTTCCCTGAATTTGTGGCAATCCAGGCAAAGTCCTCCGCAAGCTTCTCTTGGTCTCCGAAGCTCCATGGCGTGGCGGTGCCTGCCCGGGAGACATATTCCCACTGGGCTTCGGTGGGCAGGGCAAACCGTCTGCCGGTCAACCTCCGCAGCTCCGCCACGAATCTCTGGCAATCCTCCCAGCTGACGGAATCTACCGGCAATTTGGCGCCCTTAAATCTGCTGGGATTGCTGTTCATCACCGCTTCCCACTGCTCCTGCGTCACCTCATATTTGCCCATAGAGAAGGCTGCGGTGAGGTTGACTTCCCGCACAGGGGATTCATCCTCATCGCCAAATTCCTGGGAGGAGCCCATTGTGAATGTGCCCGGCTGAATGGGCACAAACTCCATCTCCACATGCTCCCCCAGCTTCACCTTTTCCACAACCGCTGCCGTTAAAGGAGCGGTTGCGGCAGCTTCCTTGCCTCCATCAAACCTTGCGGATGCAAGGAAGTAAACCATGATGCCAACTGCCAGAATCCCCGCTGCCAGGAGCAGCATGGGCCTGGACCGGTACAGGATGCGCTTCATTCGCTTCACCGCCGGTTATTTCAAGGCTCTTAGGATCATCGAAGCGGCTTCGGCTCTGGTGGCATGTCCCTTTGGCCTGAAGCTGCCGTCAGGGTAGCCGTCGATGATGCCGTCCTTTTGGGCGGCCAGAACCTCCTTGGCTGCCCAAGCAGAAATCTCGGCCTGATCGGTGAAGGAGGCTTCGTCTGCTGCAGAAGCAAGCTTGGCTGCTTTTGCTGCCATCACAGTCATCTGCTCTCGGGTTATCAGCTCATCCGGTCCGAAGAGGGTATCACTGTAGCCGTCTGCAATGCCGTAGGCGTTTGCTGTGGACATATAATCCTTCGCCCAATGGTTTGCTGTATCGGAGAACACCTTGCCCGGTTTTTGCTCCAGCTTGAAGGCGGCAACCAGGATTTTCACAAACTCGGCCCTGGTAATGGGCTGGTCCGGCTTGAAGGTGCCGTCCGGATAACCGGCAACCGCTCCGGCATCAACCAGCTTGGCAATCTCCGCTTGCGCCCAGTGGCCGGCAAGATCCGTAAGCACAGCAGAAGGGGCAGGTGTGGCCGGTGCAGGCGCCGAGGGTGTGGGGGTAGGCGAAGGCGTTGCCGGTGCAGGAGCGGGAGCAGAAGGTGTGGGAGCGGGCGCAGGTGTACCGGTCCCTCCGTTGTCCCCGCCGTTATCGCTCTCTTCACCGGTTTCTTCCGCAGGCGCTGCGGTGACAGTGACGGTAGCGGTTGTACGATGCGCGCCGTCTGCCGCTGCCGCTGTGATTACTGCTGTTCCCGGGGAAACGGCAGTGATTGTAACAGCGGTTTTTCCGGCAGCCGGATTATAGACCGCCCCGGAAACAGTAGCGATACGGGGATCGCTGGATTCAAATGCGACCGTCTTATCCTGAGCATCCAGGGGGAGTACAGTGGCCTCCAACTGATCCGTTGCCCCGGCTGTCAGATTCAATGCCGTGCTGTTCAGAGCCACGCCCTCCTGATTCAGGTACCCGTAACCCAAACCAACAAGATCGCTGCCGCTGACCAGCTTCATAAACGTAATGTCAGGCAGGCTGCCGTCCGCTTTGCGCGGCAATGTCATCTGGGAGGCGTCCAGGCTCTGGAAGTCATCTGCCGATACAGCAACATCCATCGTCCACGAGTTAAAGCTTTCTTTTTCCGGCGGCAAATTGGCATTCATAATATCGGTTCCCTGGAAGGCGATATTGTAGTGCAGCTCTTCCCTGTATCCGGCAATATCGCTGTGCAAATCCTCCAATACGGTACGCTCCAGCATGTTGAAGTTGCCAGTTTTATTGTTGAACGCAGTATTGTAGGTCCAGACGGCGGCCTGCCCCAACTGATGGTTTGCATAGAAGCCGTTGGCGTTGTTATTGGCGGACAGACAATTTTTCACAATATGGACGGGAACCGGGTCAGGGAGCTTGTTGCTCCAAGTGCCGCCGCCCACCTTGAAGCCGTTGGAGTCCCCTCCGGCGGTCATATCGTAAGCCCAGCTGTTCTCAAAATAGATGGCCCCCGAGGAGCTGATGCTGTCGTAACCGTCATCGCTGTTATGCCAGGAGCGGCAGTTTTTCACCGTCACTGCATTGGCATGAAACCCGAATCCGTCCGTATTGCCGATGGAAGCGCTGGTTGGTCCGATGTTGTTGTACGCATCGCAATTGATGAGAGAACCGCTGCCCTGTGTTGTAAAATAAAAGCCGTTGGCCTCCGTATCATGGGCGGAAACCCGGTCAAAATGGGCATTCCCCTGAATCCGGAAGCATTCCGACTGCTTTTGGGTGCCGGTTTTTACGCCGGTAACCTCAAACCCCCGGAAAGTCACGTTGCTGGTTCCCACCGGAACATGAAACGCAGCCACACGCTTCACCGGTTCCACGCTGGAGAAATCAAACACCGGCTTTTCATTTTCATAAGCCTCATAAGTAATATTGCTTTTGCTCATCCGGTGCACATAATTGTAGTTGCTGTCTGTGGCGGCAATTTCGAAGGTATCATAGGTTCCTCCCCGCAGATAAACGGTATCGCCCTCAGAAGCGGCTGATTGCGCTTTCATTAGACTCCTGAAGGGAGCCTCGATGGTTCCCGGGTTGCCGTCATCGCCGTCCGGAGCCACATAGAAGCTTGCGGCATGGGCAGTTGCCGATAAAATGAAGGCCGCCGCAAACCCGGCTATGGCCAGTACCAATGTCTTGCCCAGAGCGCGTAAGAGAGAGGGGAACCATTTTGTAAGGCTGTTGTTTATCCGGCTTTCCATTTCTTCACTTTCCTTTCAATAAACTGGTTTTGGGTTCAAGTCTTGCAAATGAACGTATAAACGGGGAAGCTCTTCGGCCGACCCCTCCTCTCCGGTACGATTGATTCCAGAACATATTGTATGCGCAATCACAATTGCCTTCAATCGCACTTTCTTAAGGGGCAAAACGCCGAAATAGCACTTCCCGGGAATGATAGCACAATACTGTAAGGCCGCATTTTTCCTGTTAGTGCTGCCGCGGAAAGGGCCCTTAAAAATGTCCGGTTGTCGGAAACCGGAGGCTGCCACATAATAAAATCACACCGCTCGTCGACGCGCTGAACTTTTTGGAGGTGGAGGAAGTTATGAAGCAAGCGGCTGCCCAAGGCAACATCCAAACCGTGCAGATGACCGGCAGGGAGCGCAGGAATTCTTTATTGAAGCGGGTCCGCCGGGAAAAATGGATGTTCGTCTTGCTCACGCCCGGTTTACTGTATTTTCTGGTTTTCAAATATGTCCCCATGTGGGGTGTCCTGCTTGCGTTTAAGGACTACCAGCCTTTTCTGGGATTCATCAAAAGCGAATGGGTAGGGCTGGAGCATTTCCGCGTGTTCTTCGCCAATCCCGAATTTACTATGCTGCTTCGCAATACCCTTCTGCTTTCGCTTTATAATCTGATCTTCTTCTTCCCGGCTCCGATCATTCTGGCGCTTCTTCTCAATGAAATCCGGATGGCCTTCTTCAAACGGTTTGTCCAAACGCTTGTGTACGTGCCCCACTTTATCTCCATGGTCATTGTGGCCAGCTTAACCTATGTGTTCCTGACCACCGAAGGCGGGGTTGTCAATGAATTTCTGTTCCAGCAGACCGGCAGCAAAACCGACTTCCTCACCAATCCGGACTGGTTCCGGCCCATCATCATTATCCAGACCATCTGGAAGGAATGCGGCTGGGGGACGATTATTTTCCTGGCGGCCTTGGCTGGGGTGGACATGGAGCAGTATGAGGCGGCGATTATGGACGGCGCCAACCGCTGGAAGCAAACCTGGCATATCACTCTGCCTTCCATCCGCAGCACCATCGTTATTCTGCTGATCCTGCGAATGGGCAATATTCTGGACAATGGCTTTGAACAGATTTATTTGCTGCTGAATCCCCTCAACCGCGAAGTGGCGGAGGTGTTCGATACCTATGTGTACATGGTGGGTATTACGCAAGGGTCATTCAGCTACAGTACGGCTGTGGGCTTGTTCAAATCGGTGATAGGCGTGATTCTGGTCATGGGCACCAACTGGCTGGCCAAGAGGTTCGGCGAATCCGGCTTATATTAAGGAAGAGAGGAGGAAAGAGCATTGGCTAGACATTACAGAACGGTACCCGGCACCGCATTCGACATCGGCAATTATCTGTTCCTGGCCTTATACGGGCTGCTGGCGATATTCCCTTTTGTTTATATCATTGCAGGCTCCTTCGCCAGCGATGCGGAATTGACGGAGCGGGCTGTGTTCCTGATTCCCAAAGCCTTTACAGTTGCGGCTTATGAATATATTTTTTCCACCAATATCATCATGAGAAGCGTGTGGGTGTCCATCTATATTACGGTAGTGGGGACGATCTTCAATCTGATCTTTACCGTCACCATGGCTTATCCGCTGGCCCGCAAAGCCCTGCCCGGACGGAACACCTTCTTGAACCTGGTGATCTTCTCCATGCTGTTCGGCGGGGGGATGATTCCCACCTATCTGGTTATCCGGGAGCTGAATCTGCTGGACAGCCTGTGGGCCTTGATTATCCCCGGAGCCATCAGCGCCTTCAACCTGATTATCGTGAAGAACTTCTTTCAGGAGCTTCCTCCGGAGCTGGAAGAAGCGGCAAGGATTGACGGATGTACAGAGCTGGGATTATTGTGGAAAATCGTGCTTCCCTTATCCAAACCGGTGCTAGCTACCTTCACCTTGTTCTATGCAGTGGGTCACTGGAACAGCTTTTTCAGCGCCCTGCTGTACATTAACAATCCGGAAAAATGGCCCTTGCAGGTCATGCTCCGGCAAATCGTTATGCTGTCCCAGTCGGCGGCAGGGGATATGGCCAGCATGGACCCCAACTTTGTGAAACCGCCTGATCAGGCTATCAAAATGGCCGTTATCGTTATCGGCACAGTTCCCATTTTGCTCGTGTATCCGTTTCTCCAGAAGCATTTTGCCAAGGGTGTTATGATTGGTTCTGTGAAGGGGTAACGGCTTGCGATAAACAAAGAAAGCAATTATTCAAGGAGGTCATCGGTTTATGCAACAGAACAAAACACAATGGAAAAAATGGTTTGCTGCAGCGTCGGCGGCATCGGTTGCCGCAACGGCATTGGCAGGCTGCGGAAGCATCCCGTCGGACTCGGCGGCCCAATCCCCCCAGGCATCGGCGTCTGTATCGGCGGCGCCTGCCAAACCTCTGGAGCTGAGCATTATGCTTCCGGTTTTCAACACCAGCTATCCCAAGGACGGCAGCCCGGTGCTGGCGGAAATCGAGAAGAGAACCAACACCAAGATTCATATTGACTGGGTTCCCAACTCTTCTTACACGGACAAATTCAACATTACTCTGGCCTCCAGCAAGCTGCCCGCCATCATGTATGTGCCCGACACCAAAAGCTCCAGCTTTGTCAATGCGGCCAAGTCCGGCGCCTTCTGGGATGTGGCCCCGTATTTGAAGGATTACAAGAACTTGAGCCAAGCCAATAAGACTGTGCTTGAGAACTATGCCATCGACGGCAAAACCTACGGGATTTACCGGATGCGCGCTTTGGGCCGCAACGGCATCAACTTCCGTCAGGACTGGCTGGAGAATGTGGGAATGACTGCGCCGAAGACCATCGATGATTTTTACAATATGCTGAAGGCCTTCAAGGAGAAGGACCCGGACAAAAACGGCAAGGACGACACCTACGGCATGGTGCTGGTGAAATGGACGGGGACATGGGCCAGCGGCTTTGACACCATCAAGCTTTGGTTCGGCGCTCCCAACAAATGGGGCGTTGCCAACGGAGCTTTGGTGCCGGAGCATGAAACGGCGGAATATTTTGAAGCGCTGAAGTTTATGCGGAAGCTGTTCGAGGAAAAGCTGATCAACCAGGACTTCGCCGTATATGACAGCGCCAAGTGGATTGATCCGGTGGTCAACGGCAAGGCGGGGGTCATTGTGGACGTAACGGATACGGCAGGGCGGATTGAGCAGAAAATCCATGAAGCGCTGAAGGCTGCCAATAAGGATGTGCCGGAAAAGCAATTTGTGGACAATTTGATCGGGGTGGAGGGCAAAAATGGCCTCAAGGCGCTTTCCACTACAGGCTATGCCGGTATCCTGGCCATTCCGAAATCCACAGTTAAAACTGAGGATGAGCTGAAGCAGGTGCTGCAATTTATCGATCAGACCAACGAAGCCGATATTCAGACCCTGCTGTACTCCGGGATTGAAGGCAGACACTATACCAAGGACAGCGACGGCTTCATCATTCCCAGTACGGATACGGTTCTGAATGAATCGGAAGTATCCGGCTTGGGTCAAATGCTGACGTACATTCCGGAGGCCCGGACGCTGAAAAGCAAGAAAACCCAAACGCCGCTTTCCATCAAAACGGAAAAGCTGCAAAAGGAAGCCGAGAAGTATATCGTTCCGAATCCTGCCGAATCCTTTATTTCCAAGGTTTATTCCCAAAAGGGACCGCAGTTGGACAACATCATCAATGACGCCCGGATCAAGTTCATTGTTGGGCAATCTGCAGAGGCGGACTGGAAAGCCGCTGTTGAGCTGTGGCGGAAAAGCGGCGGCGAAGAGTATGTGAAGGAAATGAATGAGCTGTACGCCGCTTCGCCGAAAAAGTAAGAGAGCAGGGGGGAAACCGTGTCGCGGACACGGTTTTTTCCGTTGCGTAAAGAATGTCCTAGTCCATCGGCAAAGTGCTATCCGGCAGGCAGGAGCCTCAAGAAAGTGCAATTGAACAAAATAGGCCGATAAGGTATCCTAAGAAAAAACAAGCCAACGGCTGGTGAACAAAAATGGGAAAGCTTTTTTCCAAGGAAACGACATATTACCGGCAAAGCCTGCTGCTGATTCTGATCATTGCCACTCTGCCGGGGCTGCTGCTGAGCGGATTGATGTACTGGGGGGCGGGGGGCGAGATTGAAGAGGAGCTGCATCAGCTCCATCAACAGAAAATTCACGAGCGGGCCCAAACCATTGACGATACCCTCTCCCATCTGGAAATGTCTCTGGGGCATTGGGCGTTTGAACCGCAGTTTGACTATTTGCTGAACAACAAGGATTTCTGGAAGAACTACACCCAGGCGTGGGATATCACCAAAACCCTGCTGGTCATCCAAAGCACAAGCGAGCTTATCGAGCGGGTCGAGCTTTATTTGGCGGGAACGTCAAACGAAGGGGGCATCCGGTTTAACCCGGAGCACAATATGGTGGAGCAGCCCGAGCTGAACGGGCAGTACATGGCGCTTTTGCGCCAGGAGCGGACGATTTTCTGGACCTATCCCGATTCGGGCTATGCCAACAACCGGGATTTGGCGCTGATTCAGAAGGTGCCCGGCAACAGCAGCGAGCCCATCGGCTTCCTGATGGTCCGCATCAACATGGATAAGCTGGCGCAATTGGTGGAGACCCTGACCCCGTACAACGGAGCGAAAACACTGCTTGTCCGGGAGGACGGCGGCATTATTATCGGCACAGGCGTGACGGAGAAGGATGAGCTGTTTGTTGCGGATATGATCCGGGATATTCAGGCCGGGAGCGCGGAGGATGGGCTGTATTTTAGCAATTGGAAGGGCAGCAAATATTCGGTAACCTATGACCGTTTCTCTGAGCTCATCAATCATTGGGGGTATATCTCGGCAGCGCCCATCCGTTCCATCACCACGCCGCTGCTTTCCATCTCCAAGCTGATCATTATCGTGAGCCTGATTGGTCTTCTGCTGGCGGTGTTTTTGGCCTGGTTTGCGTCCCGGCGCATCTACTCTCCCATCGGGAAGCTGGTGCGGATGCTGGGCGGGGAAAAAAGCGGGGCGCCGGACAAGGCCATCGATGAATTTTCCCTGATTAACCAGCGCTGGCAGGCCTTGAACCGGGAAAATCATTCCCTGCAAACCAAGCTGAAGCATGAGCTGCCCCACTTGAAGGAAAGCTTCCTGCAGCAGCTGATTCAGGGGTATCTGTACCGGTATTCCGCCGAGGAGCTGATCAGCCGCTTCAGCCAGTACGGCGGCAATGTGGAGCAGGGAATTTTCACCGTTGTGTATCTCCAGCTGATCGGGTTCGACCGGCTTATGGACCGGTTCAACAAGGGGGATGAGGGGCTTGTCACCTTTGCCGCCTGCAATATTATTGAGGAGATCACCGGCGGGAGTCTGGACCAGGCTTACGTCATCAATTTCCATGATTTATCCATTGCCGTTCTGATTGTGGAGCGGCCTGCCCACCAGCGGGACCGGATTTATGGCGTGTGCCGCGAGGTCACCCAAACCATCAACCGGATTCTGCGGATGCGGGCCACTGTGGTCATTTCCCCTGCGACGGATAATATTACCCAAGTCGCCTCCGTCTTCGAACAGGCCAAGTCCGCCACCCGGTACCGCAGCTTTGAAAACGAGAACCAGATTCTGGATATGGAGCAGCCGGGGCTGTTTTTTGAGACGGGCAGCTTCAATTATCCCTTCGCCGTTGAGCGGGAGCTGATCCAGGCGTTAAGGGCGGGCGAGCAGGAGGAGGCGATCAGGCAGCTCACCCTTTTTGTGGAGGCCATGTCTGCCGAGGGGATGAAGGAGATTGATGTGCAGCAGGGTTTGATGCGGCTTCTGGCAGGCATTCTGAACGCCGTGTCCCAGGTGGGCGTAAATCCGGCCAGTCTGTCCCAGGGGGGCAATATGTTTGAGGCGTTGTCCCAAATCCGCGACCCGCAGTCCATTCACCAATGGTTCCGGGAGAATATTGTGGAGACGTATATGCGGGAGCTGGAGAAGCGCTCCAACGACCAGGTGAAGCGGATGATCGAGCAGGCCAAGCAGTATCTTCATGAATATTATGCCAAGGACATTTCCTTGGAAAGCTGCGCGGATCATGTGGGAGCCACCTCCCATTTGCTCAGCAAGGCCTTCAAGTACGAGGTGGGGATCAACTTTACGGAGTACCTGACGGAGCTGCGGATGGACAAGGCCAAAACGCTGCTGAAGGAATCGGATATCATGATTAACGAAATCGCCTTTTTGGTGGGCTACCAGCCCAGCTATTTCATCCGCCTCTTCAAGAAGCTGGAGGGCATCACGCCCGGCCGGTTCCGGGAGATGGTCCGGGGTCAGGGAAGTTAGGGAGTAATTTGTAAAAAAAAGAGCCGTTCCATGGCAGAGCTGATCTGCTGCGGAGCGGCTCTTTGGATTTTGCGGATGTAGAGCAGACGGACTGTCCGGGGATGGACCGAAATTACCTGACCCAGCGAGAAATGAAGGGAAAGAGCTTGGGGCCCCGCATGCGAAGCAGCGACAGGGTGGTGAAGTAAATCGCCAGGGAGAATCCGATGGACCCCAACACACTCCATACCAGCGGAATGTCCATAGCGGCGGAATAGCCCAACGCCCATTGGCCGCAAAAGGCCATCGCCAGCATGGACAAACAAACTCGCGCATAAGGCCGGATATCCCAATAGAATCCAATGGTGCTGGAGATGGAGAGAAAGTTGAGCAGGGTCAAAACCACAATCCCGATCCCCATCCCGAAGGCAATGCCCACAATGCCGAATTGGCTTCCCAGGACAAAAATGGCCACAGCCTTCATGCCGGTGGAAATCAGATGATTCCCCAGGGTGGTGCCTGCCCGGCCAAGCCCAAGCAGAATGGCATTCAGCGGCGCGTCAAAATAATGAAGGAAAAACATCGGAGCCAGAATTCGGAGCAGGATGCCGGCCTCCGGCGCATGGTAAATTAGCGTGGTGAGGGGTGTAGCCCAGATAAACAGAATGACGGTTGCCGGCGCTCCGATCATCAGGCCCAGCCGCAGCGCCTGGTCCATCCGCTCATGCATCAGCAGGCTGTTCTTGTTGGCGGCGGCTTCGCTGATAGCCGGAATCAGGGCAGTGGACAGGGACTGGGTAATAAAGCTGGGCATGAAGAGCAAGGGGAACGCAAAACCGGCCAGCATGCCGAATTGCTTGGTCGCCATCGCCGTTCCGATACCGGTTAAGGCCAGGCTGGTGGTAATGAGCAGCGGCTGGAAGGCGCCGTACAAGGAATGGACCACACCGTTGCCGGTAATGGGCAAGCCGATCCGGAGCAGCTCGGCAAGGGTGGATTTGCTTTTTTTCAGGCTGCTTCCCCAGGAGACGCCGGGCATCCGCGCTTCCCCCCGCAGCTTGTAGCTGACGGCGAGAAACAGCAGGCTGGTGGCCTCGCTGATCACGGCGGCGGCGGTTGCCCCAGCGGCGGCATAGGCGATGCCATAGGGCAGCAGCAGATGCACCAAAGCCAGCACACAGGCAATCTGCACGGTAAATTCCAGCACATCGGAGGCGGCAATGGTCTGCATCCGCTGTTTGCCGCGGAAATATCCCTTCAACACGGCGGAAATGGCGATTATCGGAGCGATGGGGGTAATGGCCAGCATGGCATAATAAGCCCTCTGGTCCGTCAGCAGGATGGAGGCGATCCATTCCGATCCGAACAGGCAAACGGTGGTCAGTGTGATGCTCAAGGTGCTGGTGATGGCCAGGGAAACGTGGAGGATTCGCTTTATCTTCGCCTTATCGCCTCTTGCGTCAGCCTCCGCCACCAGCTTGGAGATGGCCACAGGCAGACCAAGCTCCGTAATGGTGATGACCAGAGGCACCAGCGGCTGGGCCATCATAAGCAGGCCGATCCCCTCCGCCCCCAGAACCCGGGCAATGTACATTCCGCTGATAAAACCGAGAATCCGGTTGACAAATGCGGCAATGGACAATACAAAGGTGCCTTTCATGAAGGATTGCTTCTGTTGCGGCATTGGCATCATGTCCTCCCGATGAATCAAATACTTCCATTGTATTCGGCGCTTTCAATAAACATGCAGCCAAGCATGTCAAACAGGCAGCCGGCGCCGTTTCTGCCGGTTCGGGGAACGGGGGGCTTGATTGCGCGGGAAATATGGATGTGGCGTTTGAGCTTGAATCATCCGCTTTTTTTCTCGAAAAATCAAGGATTTTAGGCTATGTCCGGCAGTAGGCGTTGATGCTTTGGCCGTACCGGTGGTAGTATGAAGATGCTTGCCGATGAAATAATCCACTATGGGCAGGAGGGAAACAGCATGGCCGGGATGCCCACCCGAAGCTTTTCGCGCAGACTGGTGATGCGCTTGTCTCTGGTCATCATGACCGCATTCCTCCTGTCCGGATATATCTCGTATATAATTCATGTCCGGCTTTTTACAGACGAGGTCAGCAAGCAATTCTTCAAAGCCAACGAGCAGGCGGCCTCCCGCCTGGACCTTCAGATCCGGGATATATACCGGATATCCAATTCGGTTGTGTTTCATCCGTATGTCCAGGAGGTGCTGAAGCGGTCTGCGGCCATGGAGGACAGGGAAGCCATTACGCAAATCTATGACCAGAAGGAGCTGGACAAGCAGCTGCTTCAAGTAAAATTGGATGAGAACAAGCTGTACACCATGTATCTTTTTGACGCCAAGGACAACGGCTTCTACTTCACAACCTCCAATACCGCGCCCAGAACCCTGGACCGGAGCATCTATGGGGAGGTGAAATGGAAATTGGCCAATTCCATGGGCAATGTGGTCTGGTTTCCCACGGTCGTCCGGGAGGCCGGGGGAGAGTATGGGGAACGGGGCGTGTATGTGGCGGCCCGGTACATGAAGGATCTGAATCAGAGGCAATACGGCATCATGGTTATGCTGTTTGAGGAGTCCCTGTTCTCCGAGGATCTCAATGGGCTTGTAGGAGATGAGAAGGCCAATGTGTTTCTCTATGACAAGCAGGAAAAGCTGGTTTACTCCGATCTGAAGGCTGCCGGTGAGGCCCCTGATCCGGCAGCTCTTCCGTCCGGCTCAGTGGTAGAGGACAGAGACTCCGGGTACCTGTACCTCAAAAGCCGCTCCGGCCAAATGGACTTTACGCTGATCAGCCGGGTTTCCCTGAATGAGCTGGAGCGACGCAGCCCCATCATCTACCAAACCTCCATTGTAGTGGGTTTGATCGGTGTTGCTGTGGCCAGCATTCTGGTGAATCTGACCGGCAACCGCTTGCTGGCCCCGCTTCGCCAACTGGTGTCGGGGATGCGCCGGATGAGGGAAGGGGATTTCGATACGCGGCTGACAGTCCGCACGGATGATGAGCTGGGATTCATCAGCGGCAGCTTCAACGATATGGCCCAGAACATCAAAACCCTGATCAGCGAGGTGTACGAGCGGCAATTGAATGCCCGGGAGGCGGAGCTGACGGCCCTGCAGGCCCAACTGAATCCCCATTTTCTTTATAACACCCTTGATACCATATATTGGAATATATATCTGAAGAATGATAAGCAAACCGCCAAGCTGGTGGTATCCCTGTCCAACATGCTCCGCTATGCTCTGGAGCCGGTGGACACCTATACGACCCTGAATGAGGAAATGACCCAAACCCGCAATTATCTGGCCATCCAGAGCTCCCGCTTCGGAGAGGACCTGGAGATTATGATTCAGGTGGACGAGGAGATTGCAGCGGCTCCTGTTCCCCGGCTGATTCTCCAGCCACTGGTGGAGAATGCCTTCGTACATGGCTTCGCCAACAAAGCGGAGAGCAAGGTGCTGATCATTCGGGCTTTTCGGCTGCCGCGGGAGAAGACGGAGGCCATGCGGATCGAGATTATCGACAATGGGAAAGGCATGGCCGAGGAGGAGGTTCGGGAGCTGCTTGCCCATGCGGAGGAGCCGGCGGCAGCCAGGCTCAGCCCTGTCCAAGGGGATGACTCCGCCAAGCGCAAGGTGCCCATCGGGCTAAGGAATGTGACGCGCCGGATTCATTTGCTGTACGGGCATGAATATGGCGTGGATATTGAATCCAAGCCGAATGCCGGAACCGCTATCCGGCTGACTCTTCCTCTGCATGAGGGAAGAAGCGGCGGGAAGGAGACGGGAAGATGAAAGCTACAGTGCTGATTGTTGACGATGAGCCTGTCATCCGCAAGGGCTTGTCCACGCTGGTGGAAAGCAATGATCTTGGGTGGGTTGTCATTGGCGAAGCCGCCAACGGACAGGAGGCTATTCGCCAACTGGGCCTGCTTCAGCCCCAACTGGTGCTGACGGATATTCGGATGCCCCTGATGGACGGCTTGGAGGTAGCCCGCTATGTATCGGAGCATATGCCACAGACTGCCATTGTGATTCTGACGGGGTACCGGGATTTTGAATATGCCCAGGCGGCTATCCGGTACGGGGTCCGGGAGTTTCTGCTCAAGCCCTGCGAGGAGGAGGAGATTTGCCGTGTTCTCCGGCAGGCGCACAGCCAGTTCCGGCAGTTGGCCGAACAGAGAGAAAAGGAAGCGCGGCTGCTGCAAATTCAGGAGGAGCAGCTCTTAAGGGCCATGGTGCTGCGCCTTCCCCATGACAAGGCGGAGGCCCGGATCATTGAGCGCCGCCTGGCCGGTTATGAGTTCTGGCTTATGGTCATGGACAGCTATATGCCGCAGGAGCGGAATTACCGTGCCCAGGACCTGCCGCTGCTGCAGTTTGCCGTGGGGAATATTGTCCAAGAGCTGCTGAACAGCCGGATGAAGGGACACCGCTGGTTTCCGCTGGAGTATAACGAGTTTGCGTTTTTTCTGGAGCGCCATCCTGATAACCAGCCGTCCATGAGCGAGATCGCCCGGGTGGTGAAGGATATTCTGGGGCTGGACAGCCACGTGCATATGCTGGGCAGGCTGGATGCCTGCGGGGATGCCGAAGAGCTGTACCAGTCGCATGACAGGGAGAGCCGGGATGCTTCAGCCAAGCTGCGGCCGGGCCATCCGGAGCGCCGGTTTGATGAGGAGAGGGCGGAGGCCATCCGCAATGAAATTGTCTCCCTGCTGCACCTGGGCAGACAGGATGAGCTGCAGTCTTATCTGGCGAAATTGGCGGATGCGGTCCGCAGGGGGAGCGACGCCGTCGAGGAGCACAAGGTAAACGCCTTGTGCGCCGCCGTGGCCCTTCATGAGGTAATGGTCAAGGAGCTGGAATGGGCCGGGAATCCGGCGGCCGGGGAAATGGGAATCCGGATCAGCCAGCTTGGCGGCATTCAACAGCATGACGAGATCGACAGCTGGCTGGCGGTTCAACTGGAGCAATTCGGGACGGCTTTCCGCACCTGGCTGGACGGCCGCAACGGCAGCTCGGTGGATCAGGCCCTCCGTTTTATTGAGGAGAACTACATGCGGGACTGCACACTCTCTGCTGCAGCCGTGCATGTCCATCTGACAGCCAACTATTTGGGCAACTTGTTCAAGAAAGCGAAGGGGGAGAGCTTCAATGCATATGTGACCCGCTGCCGGCTGCAGAAGGCCAAGCTTCTTCTGGCCAATACGGATATGAAAATTATCGAGGTGGCAGAGGCGGTTGGCTACGGGGATTCCAACTATTTTACCACCGCCTTCAGGCAAAGTACGGGATTGTCTCCCACTGAGTACAGGAAATTGCACGCTATCAACGCCATCAAATAAGGAACAGCCACCATTCGCCGGGACCTCCGTCCCAGGCGTTTTTTTTGCTAGGCCGTGTTTGTAAACCCGCTTGAGGGCATCTTTCACCGCCTTTTCGTCCCTTACTTCGTCACTTCCGCTTGACGTACCCCCGGTACGCCTTCACGAAAGTTCCTTGCCATGAACGAAAATTCGGCCAAATCTGCTCCACTCGGAGTTTGCAAACACGCCCTAACAGTCCCATGTTCAACTGTCGCTGTTTTTCGAGATTTCGTTTTGATTATTGAAGGCGTTATGCTCCCGGTCCGTCTTATAATTACAGCAGAAGCACACCTTCATATGACAAAGGAGTTGACAACATGGAAACCACACCGGCTGCGGCTATACAGCAGAGGTCCAGGAGTGCAGCGCCACGCCGATATTCCAGGCGCATCCTTCGCGCCAATATTCCGCTTATGCTGCTGTTCCTGCCCGGCTTGCTGTATTTCTTTATCTTCAAATATTTGCCCATGGGCGGCCTGATGATCGCCTTTAAGAATTACAATTTTCACGACGGGGTTTTCGGCAGTCCGTGGGTCGGTTTGAAGAACTTCGAAACCATCTTTAACCAGCCTCACACCCTGGACGTCATCCGCAATACCGTTGTATTAAGCGTACTGGAGGTATTCGTCGGGTTTCCTTTTCCCATTCTTCTGGCTATTCTGCTTAACGAGGTCAGAAGAACCGGATTCAAGCGGATCATCCAGACCATTGTGTACCTGCCCCATTTCTTTTCCTGGGTCATTATCGGAGGGTTCGTGGTCACGCTGTTCTCCATAGATTCGGGGACCATCAATCACTGGATTGAAAGATGGTTCGGTGAGGCGTACCCCTTTCTGTATAAGCCTGTTTCCTGGATTTCCATCTATATCGGATCGGGCATATGGAAGGAAATGGGGTTCAGCTCCATAATCTATCTGGCGGCCTTAACCTCCATTGATCCCAGCCTTTACGAGTCCGCCAGCCTGGACGGGGCCAACAAATTCCAGCAAATCCGCCATATTACCATACCGGGCATCAGCTCCACCATCGTCCTTCTGTTCATTCTGTCCATGGGGCGGATTATGGAGGTGGGCTTCGACCATGTTTATGTGCTCCAGACTCCCATGGTATCCAATGTAGCCGATGTCATCAGCACCTATATTTACAATATCGGACTGAAGGGGGCCCAGTTCAGCCTGACGGCAGCCATGGGCATGTTTGAATCGCTTGTCGGTCTGATCCTGGTTCTGTGCACCAATGCTATTGCCCGCAAATTCGGACAGGGATTGTGGTAGGGGGGAAACGAATGAAAGCGACAAACGGAGAGAAAATCTTCTATGCAGCCAACTATGCGGTATTGACTCTGTTGGGTCTGACCTGCCTGTTTCCTTTGCTGAATACCATTGCCTTGTCTCTAAGTGATATTCACGAGATTCAATCCGGCCGGGTGACCTTCTATCCGATAGGCTGGAATATAGATGCCTTCCGTTCTCTTATCGAGGGCACCCGGATCATAGAGGCTTTCCGCAACAGTGTGATCATTACTGTGGTCGGTGTAACCCTCAGCATGGCGGCGACCATCATCACCTCCTATCCGGTATCCAGACGGATTTTTATCGGAAGAAAATTTTTTACATTGCTTATTGTATTCACCATGCTGTTCTCCGGCGGCCTGATTCCCACCTACCTGGTGGTGAAGTCCCTTGGCCTCGTCAATTCCTATTATGCCCTGTGGATTCCGGGCCTCATCAGCGCCTATAACCTGCTGGTCATGCGGACCTTCTTCGAGAACATTCCCGATGACATCGACGACGCCGCCAGAATGGACGGATGCTCGGAATTGGGATACCTCATCCGCATCGTGCTGCCCCTGTCTCTTCCGGTCATTGCCACCCTGACACTGTTCTACGGAGTGGGCAATTGGAACATGTTCCTGAACATCCTGATTTATATTAATGAAACCAACAAGTACAATCTGACTGTATTGGTGCAAAATATGATTCGGAGCCAAAGCCTGCTGCAGGAGCTGGTAAACAGCGGCGCAACCGGGGATACCCAGGTGGAGGTGGTGCCCGAATCCATCAAGGCGGCAGGGGTGCTGGTGGTTGTGCTGCCCATGCTGGCCGTTTATCCGTTCATCCAGAAATTCTTCGTAAAGGGTGTCATGCTGGGCTCTGTTAAGGGCTAAGGCTGATAATAAAACCATAAAGCGAGAGAGGGGCTATCGTATGAACAAAAGAATGTGGACCATGGGGCTATTATCCCTGGCTTTGGCCGGGGGCGCCGTCATTGCCGGATGCTCGGACAAGAAGGAGGATGCGGCGGCCGCATCCGGCTCGGCAAGCCCGAATACGCCGGAGGTGCGCAGGGATATCTCGGTTATGCTCTATGACCGGGGCCGGGTGCCTGCCGACCAAGGAACGATTGAGAGTAACCGGTGGACGAAGTGGATTAATGAGCAGGGGCCGGCTAATGTGAAGTTTGTGGCCATCCCCCGCTATGAATCCGCCGATAAGCTGAATGTGCTGTATGCGTCGGGCAGCGCTCCGGATTTGATTATGGAGTTCAGCCAGAAAATCCGCGACCCGCTGTACCAGCAGAAGCAACTGCTTCCTCTGGATGATCTGATCGCCCAGCACAGTGTGGAGTACAAAAAGTTTATGGAGGACAATCCCATCCTGAAAAAGGCGGGCACCATGGCCGACGGTAAAATGTATTACTTCGGCAAGCTGAATTATGTGACGCCCAACCGCGGCTTCCTGATCCGCACCGATTGGCTGAAGAAGCTGGGACTGGAGATGCCCAAAACCACAGAGGATTTGTACAAGGTCGTGAAGGCGTTTGCGGAGCAGGACCCTGACGGCAACGGAAAAAAGGATACCTACGGAATCTCTCTGGCGGGGGATACCGGCTTCGCCCTGCGGCAGACCTTCGGCGTCACCACCAGATGGGAAGTAAAAAATAATGAGGCTGTCATCTTCTGGGACCGCTTCGTCCACTTCAATACCTTCGCCCAAAAGGTGTACCAGGACGGCAGCATTGACCGGGATTTCCCCACGGACGGCAACGGGGCCAGGACCAAGCAGGATTTCATCAGCGGCAAGCTGGGGATTTACGGGTTCCTGCTGAATCCGGTGCAGGTCCAACTGCAGCTGATTGATCCTCTGAAGAAAAATCTGCCTGCTGCGGAGGTGGCTTTCCTGGCCTATCCGGAAAGTCCTGCAGGCGCCTTCCTGCCGACCCTGACCAATCCGGTTCAGATGCCCGGGGCCGTGAGCGCCACGGCCAAACACCCGGAGGCGGTCATGAAGTATGTGGACTTCCTGATCAAGGACAGCACTTACCAGACGCTGAAATACGGGGAGGAAGGAACCCACTACAAGATGGTGAACGGCTGTCCGGAGGTGACGGATGCGACCAAGCTGCAGAAGGAGGTTACTTATCTGGCGGACGACATGCTGATGATTGGCGGCACCTCCGAGTTCAGCAAGTGCAATATGCCGCTGGTGCAATACCAAAGCGATTCCCGCAAGCAGGAATACCAGGACATCTTCGACTCGTATATGAGCACCTACATGAGCTTTGACCGCAAATACCCGGAGATCACCCTCTCCGAGCTGATGCCTACCCTGCCGCTGGAGCTGTCCACCATTGAGAGCAATGCCGGCAAGGCCATCGATGATATTTGGCTGAAGGCGGTGGTGGATGGAGGCAAATATACCATTGACCAGGCGCTGAAGGATGCCCAGAACGAATGGAGCAAGGCCGGAGGCAAGCAGGTGGAGGATTGGTACAGGAGCTGGTACCAAACAGATAAGGACAAGGCTATCCTGTTCAAGGATGTGCAGGAGATTGCCAAAACCACTTATGCGGATTACAAGAAAATTCGCGCGGAGCTGAAGTAAGGTTCGTCCGGCGTGATTGGGCGGGGAAACGGGAGGAACGGAAAACAATCCGCGCCTCCTTTCTTCCGTGCCTGCCGGATGAAGAGACAGATGGACATGAGAGGAGGAGCGGAAGGATGGGTTTCCTTTTTTCTTCACACAGAAGTGCAGAGGCAAGGCTTGGCGAAGGAGATATCGGCAGCATTCTCCAACTGATCGGCAGCCGGTATATTGGAGAGAACCCGCCGCTGCCTTATGTGTACCGGACATGCAGCTTGACAGGCATCTGCCAATTGCCGGACGGCAGATACGATCTGCGCTTGACGGAGCGCCTGCCGGAGGCGTCCGGCGGCCAATATGCTTATGCAGCCGGAAAGGTTTGGAGCGACGGGGAGCGGAAGCTGGAGCTTTCCGTGAGCTGCTGCGGACCTACACTGCTGTGGGTCAACGGGAAGCCGCTTTATCAATCGGGGATAGCGGAGGAGGTGAGTCCTTCGGTTGTCCGGTATGTGCAGATGGAGCTCCACAACGGTTGGAACATGCTGTTCCTCCGTTTCCGCAAGACTCCCTCCGGCTTCGGCTGCCTTCTGGGGTCCGCCCGCAGCAAATGGGCCCCGCTGGATGTGCTGTCCCCATTCGGGGAGCGGGAGGGCCAGGCGGGATGGGTGTATTCGCAAGCCACAGATATCCGTTTCGGCCATGAGGGAGCTTTCCCGGATATGGAGGGGCTGGAGGCGGCGAACCCCCTGGTTTGGCATCCCCGGCAGCGGACTCCGTATGCCGACTCCGGCCGGTATATCCTAAGCTGGAGCCTGCTTCGCCAGCCGGAGGAGAAAATCCGCCCGGTCCGGATCAGCGGAAGCGCAGCGGGAGAGTGGATGCTGTATGTGAACGGCAGTCTCGCAGGCAAGGGGAACGGACCTGAGCTTCAGGTCCATATCCGTCTGCCTTATGGGAACCATTCGGTAGTTGTAATCGGCGAAGGGGCAGCGGACGCAATCGGCTTGCAGGCTGTTGGGGCGGTTGATGAGACTCCCCTGTCCTGGCGATGCCCCCATCCGGTTCAGGGCTATGGCGGAGTCTGGCTGACAGCAGGCGGCTTCGACAAACCGCCTGTGGATGCGGCCGCGGGGGGACCTTCTATCCGGAGACTCTATTCCGATGGTACCGTGAGGCGCTGCTGGCGCGCCGGAGCTGCGGACGCCGCGATTCGTCCTTATGCGGAAAGCCGGCTGTTCGGCAAATGGAATTATCCCGTAGGCGTTACGCTGTACGGGCTTCTGCAGGCCGGACGGTTAACGGGAAGAGCGGATTTTGTGTCGTATGTCCGAAAGCATCTGCAGGAATGCGCCGCCGCTTATGAATACGGGCTGTGGTGTGCGGAGCAGTTCGGCTATCCGTCCGTTAATCAGCAGCTGGTGGAGCTGAATATGCTGGACGACTGCGGCTCCTGCGGCTCTGTCTTGCTGGAGGCGGTAGAAGACGCCCCGGAGAGGGAGTGGCTTCTTGTGGCGGATGCTATTGCAGCGTATATGATGAACTGTCAGGAACGCAAGGAGAACGGCGTCTTCTACCGGCGGCAAACGGGCTATTTTATGGAGAACACGCTATGGGCGGACGACCTGTATATGAGCGTGCCCTTCCTGATCCGCTACGCCAGGCTGCGGGAGCGCTCCGATTGCATGGATGAGGCGGCCAGACAATTTCTGCTGTTCCGCAGCTATCTGTTCATGCCCCGGGTCAAGCTGATGAGCCATGTCTATGACTTTAGGTTCAACGCCCCTACTCAAATTGCGTGGGGGCGGGGAAACGGCTGGGTGCTGTTTTCCCTGGCGGAGCTCTTGACGGTGCTGCCTGCCGCCCATGCTTCCTATGATTCCCTTATGTCCTTCTTCCTGGAGCTGAGTGAAGGGGTATTGGCGGTGCAAGGGGAAAGCGGCAGCTGGCATCAGGTGCTCACCGATGCCTCCTCCTATGAAGAGACCTCCTGCACGGCCATGTTCGTGTATGCCTTTGCCCGGGGACTCCGTCTTGGGTGGTTCCCCAGGCCTGAGCCCTTCTTAGATGCGGCGGCAAGGGGATGGCGCGCCCTGGCTCGGGACGCCGTGGACGATATGGGCAATGTATACGGGGTCTCTGTCGGATCGCGATACTCCTTCAGTCCCGATTATTACAAGGAGGAGCTGCCCTGGGGGCTGAACGATACCCACGGCATCGGCATTGTGCTGCTGGCCGGTGTGGAAACGCAGCGGCTGCACCAGGCAAGAGCGGAGCGGGGAGCCCGGACTGCAAGCCAAGAGGGAGATGCGCAGAGAGGAGCGGAGGAGGATGGCTGAAGTGAAGATAGCTGCCGGACTGCCGATCCGGGAATGGCTGTATGCCGGTCCCTTCGAGAAGGATGTGTCGGAGCTGTATCAGACCAATTATGATGTTCCGGCGGAGCCCTACTTGCCCTTGGCGGCAGAGGCGCTGGATGCTGTCCGGGATTGCCTTCCGGAGGAGGGAGACAGCCTGAAGCTTATGGGCCAAACCGGCAGGTGGACCCGGAAGCGCCTTGATCCCTCGGAAAGCAAGCTTACTTGGGCTAGATACGGAACATTTGCCCGCTTTCTCGTCACAGCGGCCTTCACCCGGATTGCTGTCCGCAAAAGCGGGGCGCATGTGTTTTCATGCTGGTTGTCCGGCGGCGGGGTCGTGCTGATGAATGGCCGGGAGGTTTTCCGCCGGGAGGCTGCGGGACGAGTGGAGGGCTCCTTCCGGTTCCGGGCGGAGCTCCGGGAGGGAATCAATCACTGCATGGTTCTGCTGTTCAACGCCCATTTGCATTGCACCAATTCGTTCATGCTGATCCTGGAGGATGCGGAATGCGCTGTCCGGCTGCCGCTTGTAGCGGAGGGAGCGGTCCGGGAGAGGATTGAGGAGGATATCTCCAAGTTCTATCTGATGCATCATGTGCTGGAGAGCGGTGATTATGTGACGGTGGCACTGGATGAGCAGCTGTTACAGGCGGAAACGTGGCTGTTGTCCATCACCCCCAGCAGCAAGGGAGTTCTGCTCAAGGATAAGCCCGTGTGGTCGAAGCTGTTCAGCCATGTTGCCGGACCTGCGCAGCTGAAGCTGTGTCTGTGCAGCGAATTGGACGGCGGCCCCGGCGAGTATTCCCTCCGCGTTGACTATATTCACGCAGACGGACGGCTGGTGGAGGGCGTCCGATACACCTTTTATTATGCGGCTTTTGTCCGGATGTCCGCCGCAGGAGGCTATGAGGAGCGCAGAAATGAGCTGCTTCAGGCCTATGCGGCCTCCCGGACCATGGATCGGGACGGGAGGAACGGGGCTTACCACGCCCTTGTCCGGTTGCTGGCGGATTCTTCGGCAGGGGTTGACGAAGATGCGGTGAGGGATGCCATTCAGTATATCAATGCCAGATATGACTGCGCCGATTTCGCCTTGCATGGCCTGCTTCGGCTGTACTGGCGCTTCCGCAATACCGGGAGGCTTCCGGTCCAACTGGCGGAGGAGATCAAGGAGTGCATTCTGGGCTTTAAATACTGGGAGGATGAACCGGGAAGGTCCATGATGTTCACCCGCTCGGAGAATCACGAAATTCTGTTCTTCAGCGCCGAGTATCTGGCAGGTCTGTTGTTTCCTTGCGAAATCTTCACTAACAGCAATCTGAACGGTCTGTTCCATATCCAGAAGGGCAAGGCAATGGCGGAGCGGTGGATTAAGGAAAAGGGCATGTACGGCTTTATGGAATGGCATTCCAATACGTACTACGAGGAGGATCTGCTGGCCCTTCTCAACATCGTTGACATGGGCGAGGCAAACAGCTTCCTGCGGATTCATGCCCAAAGCCTCGTAGACTTGATTGCCTATCTCATTGCAACACACAGCTACAAGGGGGTCATGGGAACCACTCATGGCCGCTGCTATGAGGAAAGTGTCCTTCATCCGGAGTTGGAGGCCATGAGCCACATCAACCGCCTGTTGGTGGGAGCTCCCCGGCTCATCCGGGAGAATCGGCTGTCCATGGGCGCTGTCCTGCTGATGGACAGCAGCTATCGGCCCGATCCTGTTCTGGAGCAGATCGCCCTCTCCACGGACGAATGGGAGACGAGGACCCGAATGGGACTGTTTCCCCATGAGGGTATGGGCGGCGTGAACTGCTCCACCTTCCGGACGAAGGACTATATGGTGTCCGGTCTGGTGGAATCCCATCAGGGCCGGTTCGGCCATCAGGTACAAGCGGGCCAGGTGCTGCTGGACGGCAATCTTCCGGTATTCGTCACCTGCTTCGACAACAAATCGGAAACCACCCGTCCTTCCTATTGGGGCGGCCAATACCGGATGCCGAAAACGGTGGCGGTCCGCAATGTGCTGGCTTATATTTACCGGGTGGATGAAGCGGCAGGCTGCACCCACTGCTATTTTCCGGCGGACGGGATGGATGAGGTCTCAGCCGCAGGCAAGTGGCTGTTTGGACGCAAGCATGAGGCCTATATTGCCGTGTACTCCCTGAAGCCTTGGAGCAGGACCATGACCGGGAGGTACAAGAACAAGGAGCTGCTATGTCTGAGCAAATCGAATATCTGGCTTCTTGAAGCCGGAAGCCGAAGGGAATACGGGAGCTTCCAAGCCTTTGTCCAGGCGGTTTCACAGGCCTGTCTGGAGGAATTGGCAGAGAATATTCTCTATGTATCGCCGTCCGTGGGGCGGATGGAGCTGGGATGGGACAGGGTTTGCACCGTGGACGGAAATCCTGCGCTTGACGGGGATTTCCCATTGATTCACAACCACAGCGCCTACGGGGAATATGGCAGCGGGCGTATTATCCTTCAACTGGAGAACCGGAGGAAGATTCTGAATTTTATTTTTTGAGCACTTCCATGCATGTGATTGCCGCCCGGGAGGAGGAAAGATATGAAGCGGAGGCACAGAAGATTTTGGGGACTGTTCTTGGTTCCCGTTGCTGCCGGGATGATCGGGTGGGCATATGCGGCGGCGGGAACCGGCGGCATGGCTGCAGTGGCGGAGGTGAACGGCAGCCCGGTATCCGCCGGGGAATTCAGGGGCGCTCTGGAGCAGGAGCGGGCCGGCGTTATTGATTATTACCACCGTACCTACGGCGCGGAATATGGGGCCGGCTTCTGGGAGGCAGGTTACGGCGGGGAGAAGCCGGAAGAGACGCTGAAGCGGCGGGCGCTCCGGGAAGTGGTGCAGGTCAGGACAGAATTGGAGCTGGCTTGGCGGCATGGGCTGATCCCGGATGCTTCGGGAGAATTCCTCCGGGAGGAGATGGAGAAGGAGAACAAGCGGCGGGAGGCGGCTATCCGGGCGAATCAGCCTGTGTACGGGCCTGTTCGCTTGGATGAAGCGGCCTTTCGGAATGATTATATGGCCAAGCTGGAGCGGCCAGGAGAAGCAATCCGGCTGGCAGCTGTCGGACTTCACAGTTGAATACTGGGATGGAGCGGAATGGCAAACGGCTGCGGCTGTGGTGAATAATTGGAAGGACGGCTGCGCGGGCCAGTACAATGATTTGACATTCCCGGCTGTTGCCACTGACCGGATCAGGCTGTATATAACCAAAGGCAACAGCAAGACGGATAACCGGGCAAGGGTGTTCGAGCTGGAGATTTGGGCCAGCCCGGCGCCGTAGGGCGCAGCCTTAACAAACCATTTTTTTATACAAGCAATTGGTGCTGGAGCCTGGGAAGACAAGGGATGCTCGAATTCCGGTTCTGCTTCTTCCTCTATTGAAGATAAGTCTGAATTCCTGAACTATATGATGAATGAGGCTGCCCGAAAAATCAAATGGGAGAAACGCTAATGAATCTAGGTATCGCTATTTGACTATAGGTGAGCCTGTTTGAAATCTAACGAATCGTAGGAACGCTATTTGTCCGAATGTGCGCCGAGCTGCGTTCAAACAGGCGAATAACGTGATATAGATTCGTTAGATTTTTTATCATGCCCCTTTTCGCGAAATAGCGTGGTATAGATTCGTTAGCCAGATTCGGCTTGCCCCCAGACGTATGCTTCCGAAGCGGGTTTTCCTGCAGAAAACCCTTTACCTCCCGGTTCTATTCACCTTGGCGTACTTTTGGGACAGCTCCTATTTTGCAGGAATTTATTCCGCCTCCGCCGCTTCTCCCCGAAATTGCCAACTCGATTTTGCAATCTGCTAATTCTGCCGCCGATTTTCACCACCGGATTTCCGATTCTGCCCATATTCCGCCGGCCGGCCATCCCGTAGTGTTGGAGGGGAGAGATGCTTCTCCCAATTCCATTTACGGAGGTCCGCAGAAATGAAGAAATGGATCGCTACCACACTAACTGTTCTGATGGCTGCCGGCCCCCTGGCCGCATGTGCAGCCGATGAGCAGGCCGGCAAGGATACTGCCGCCAGTCCCGCCGCAAGCTCCGGCGCAACAGCTGGCACAGGCGCCGAAGCCGCCGCCAATGTCTATCCTCTGAAAACGGATAAGACCTTGACCTACTGGGGGGAACTGACCGGCAATATCACGGGGGTCAAAGCTTCCCACAGCGAAGTGCCGTTCTTCCAGGAATGGCAGAAAAAAACCGGCGTGCCCCTGAAGTTCATCGCTCCGCCTGCCGGACAGACCAAGGAAGCCTTCAATATGCTCTTGGCTTCCGGCGACTTGCCCGACATGCTGGAGTACAACTTCCTGAGCTTCCCCGGCGGTCCGGAGAAAGCCATCAAGGACGGCTACATCGTCAAGCTGAATGATCTGATTGACAAACACGCTCCCAATCTGAAGAAATTCCTGAAGGAGAACCCGGAAATCGACAAGATGGTCAAAACCGACAACGGCAGCTACTATTGCTTCCCGTTTATCCGGGGGGACGAGTATCTGCGGGTGTTCCAAGGGCCCATTATCCGCCAGGACTGGCTGGATGATCTGGGGCTGCCGGTGCCCACCACCATTGACGAATGGACCACGACTCTCACCGCCTTCAAGGAGAAAAAGGGCGCCGCCGCACCCCTCAGCTTCAACAGCAAACCCCGCTTCTTCAATGATTCCGGCAGCGGCTCTTTTGTGGGCGCCTTCGGAATCCTGCGCGGCTATTACCTGGGCAATGACGGCAAGATCAAGTATGGCCCGGCTGAGCCCGGCTACAAGGATTATCTGGCGCTGATGCACCAGTGGTACAAGGATGGCCTGATCGACAAAAACGCCGCCACCGCCGACTCCAAGGCCCTGGACAGCAACATGGCGTCCGGAGCTGCGGGGGCAACCGTAGGCAATGCCGGAGGCGGCATCGGCAAGTGGCAGCCGCTGATTGAGGCCAAGGACCCCAAGGCCAAGCTGGTTGCCGCGCCGTATCCGGTGCTGAAGAAGGGGGACTACCCCGAATTTGGCCAGAAGCAAAAGGCCTTCTCCTCGGAAGGCACGGTTGCCATTACCACGGCGGCCAAGGACCCGGTGCTGGCCACCAAGCTCCTGGACTACGGCTACAGCGAGGAAGGCCGACTGTTCTTTAATTTTGGCACGGAGGGCGTCAGCTACAACATGGAGAACGGCTACCCCAAATATACCGATCTTCTGATGAAGAATCCCGACAAGCTGGCTCCCGCCCAGGCCATCTCCATCTATGCCCGCGGCAGCTACAACGGCCCGTTCATTCAGGACAAACGGTATGCCGAGCAATTCTTCGCCCTGCAAACCCAGCGGGATGCCGTGGAGGTGTGGCAGAAGACCAACGGAGACAAGCATAATCTTCCCGCATTGACGCCCACTCCCGAGGAAAGCACCGAATATGCCACTATCATGAACGACATTGACACTCTGGTGGATGAAATGACGCTGAAGATCGTTCTGGGCTCCGCTCCTCTGGAGGAATACAGCAAGTATGTGGACAAAATGAAGTCCCTGAAGCTGGACCGCGCCATCGCCATCCAGCAGGCCGCTTACGACCGCTACAACAATCGCTAGGAGTTTGTCTGACGGAGTTTCATCGTACCGTACAGGAAGGAAGGCGACAACGCCTTCCTTCTTCAAGGGAAAGAAGGAGTGAAGAGAGGCTATGACCCATACTGCGGAGCTGGACAGAAGCAAGCCCGTTGCCCGTTCGCAAAAAACGGCGGCCCGGCTGGTCCGCGATTTCGCAATGAATAAATATCTGTACATCATGATGATCCCCGTGGTCATCTATTATCTGGTTTTCCACTATGCCCCCATGTACGGGGCGCTTATCGCCTTTAAGGACTATTCGCCCATGAAGGGCATTATGGGAAGCGATTGGGTGGGCTTTCGGCATTTTGCCGACTTTTTCGGCAGCTACTATTTTCGCCGGATTCTCCTGAACACCATTACCATCAGTTTCTATACGCTGATTTTTGAATTTCCCGCCCCGATTATTCTGGCCTTGCTCATCAACGAGGTTCGTCACAAAGCCTTCAAGCGGGTAGCCCAGACCATCACCTACATGCCGTATTTCATCTCGCTGGTGGTCATCTGCGGCATCATTACCGACTTTACCAACGCCGACGGGATCATCAACCGCATCTTCGTCTGGATGGGCTACGACGGCCAGGCCATGCTGCAGAAGCCCGAGCTGTTCCGGCCGATCTACATTCTCTCCGAGATTTGGCAGCGGATCGGGTGGGAGTCCATCATCTATATCGCCGCTCTTATGGGCATCGACCAGGAGCAGTATGAAGCGGCCCGCATGGACGGAGCCAGCCGGTTCAAGCAGATATTCCATATCACCCTGCCGGGCATTATGCCCACCATCGCCATCATGATGATTCTGCGGATGGGCAATCTGCTGAACGTAGGCTTCGAGAAAATCATCCTGCTGTACAATCCCATTACCTACGTAACCTCGGATGTGATTTCCTCCTTCGTGTACCGCAAGGGCTTGCTGGAATTCGGCTGGAGCTACAGCTCGGCGGTGGGCCTGTTCAATTCGGTCATCAATCTGATTCTGCTGATAACAGCCAACTACGTCAGCCGCAGATTGAATGAGAGCAGCTTATGGTGAGGAGGACAAAGCCATGAAACAGGAATCGGGTTTTCTGGAAAAATTATTTGATATCGCCATCTATGCCATCTTGATTGGGCTTGTAATTGTGACGCTTTACCCCTTGCTGTACGTGCTGTTCGCCTCTGTCAGCAATGCCGGGGAGCTTATCGCCTACAAGGGAATCCTGTGGAAGCCCCTGGGCTTCAGCATGGAGGCCTACCGCAGCGTTATGAAAAATCCGGGCATTGTGGCCGGCTACAAGAATACTCTGTTTATTGTAGTGGCCGGGGTGACCCTCAATCTGTTCATGACCGCGCTGGGCGCTTATGTGCTCTCCCGCAAAAATGTCATGTGGAACAAGGTTTTCATGTTCATGATCGTATTCACCATGTTCTTCCACGGCGGGCTGATTCCCCTTTATCTGATCGTCAAGAATGTGGGGCTTCTGGATTCCCTCTGGGCCACGATTATTCCCTTCGCCATGAGCACCTTCAACCTGATTATTATGCGGACCTCCTTCATGGGCATTCCCGAGGGGCTGGAGGAGTCGGCGAAGATCGACGGGGCCAACCATTTCACCATTCTGTTCCGGATCGTTCTGCCCCTGTCCATGCCTGTCATTGCCGTGATGATCCTCTACTATGCCGTAGACAAGTGGAACGGCTGGTTCTATGCTTCAGTTTTCATCAAAAGCCGGGAGCTGTTCCCGCTTCAGCTGGTGCTCCGGGAAATTCTCATCTCCAACTCCACGGACAGCATGTCCATCGGGGCAAGCGCCGGGGAGCGGCATCAGATCGGAGAAACCATCAAGTACGCGACGATTGTGGTGGCTACCCTGCCGGTGCTCTGCATCTATCCCTTCGTTCAGCGGTATTTTGTCAAAGGCGTTATGGTCGGTTCGCTCAAAGGATAGGGGACAGCCGGTGCAGCAGCGCAGGAGCCTGAATGGGATGCCATTCGGGCTTTTTGCCGTACAATCGGAGCGGATTGGAGCTTTTGCCAATCGATTTTGCCAATTTCAATATCCCTTGCAGGGACAGGGGAAGTATAATGGAACCAGTTAACCGCTTTCCTTATACTCTGGCGTTGTGAGGAGAATGCAATGAATATCCGGCACCTCTGGCAAAAACGGAAAAGCATTATCGTCACCTGGCTGGTATCCTACAGCACCGTGCTGTTCATCCCCATTATTGTAAGCCTCATCATTTACCGGCAATCCGGGGATACCCTCAAAAGTGAAATCCACCGGGCCAATGACTATCTGCTCAAGCAGGTCCGGTACACGGTGGACAACCAGATCGATCTGATGAAGCGCCTGAATATGGAGATTACCTGGAATTCCCGGCTGCAGACCCTGATGTATTCCAGCAGCTATTCCAATGACGCCCAGTATACCGCCTATCTCTTATCCAAGGAAATGCAGCTGTACCAAACCTCCTATGCGTCGGTGGACGAGTTCTACGTCACCTGGTCCAGGGAGGAGGCAGTGATCCGTCCCGGGAATATCCGGGATATGAAGACGGCTTTCCAAACCATCCACGAAGGCGGCCCGTTGACCTATGAGGGGTGGAAGGAGCTTCTCCGTTACACCCCCGGCAACCGGTTTTTGCTGCTGCCCCGGACCGATTCGTCCAACACCCGCAATACCATCGCCTATATGACCCATCTGGCCAAGGACTTAAGCGGCCGGGAGGCGGGCACCGTAGTGGTGATGGCGGATGCAAGCCGCTTCCAGCAGGCCATCGAGGGGATTTCCGGCTTCAGCGGCGGCCAGGTGCTGGTGCTGGACCAGGATAACCGGGTGCTGCTGTCCAACCTGCCCTTGTCCGCCGATGAGGACGATATCCTGAAGCTGCTGAAGGACAAGGACGAGCTTCTTGAGCCTACCCGGCACGGGGATTTGGAGCTGATGTTCATCCGGTCGGCAGTGTCCGATTTGAAATATGCCCTGATTATCCCCAGCAATCTGTACTGGAAAAAAGCGGAATATGCCCGCCGTTTTACCTATATCAGCATCAGCATCAGCGCCATCGGCGGCGTGCTGCTTACCTGGTTTTTTCTGCGGCGGAACTACTCGCCCATTCAGGCCATGGTCCGCTCCCTGACGGAGAAGGGGGCGGGAGGCGGAGAGCGGGAGGGCAACGAGCTGCACTTCATCCAGCAGGCCATCTGGAATGCCCGCAACGAGAAGGAAAAGCTGGCCGTGGAGATGCAGGCCCACCATCATATCCTGCGCACCAATATGCTCACCCGGCTCCTGAAGGGCAAGCCGGATATTCTGGTGCCTTATGAAGAGGCCTTCAAAACCTTCCAGATCAGGCTGGTCTCCGACGAATTTGCAGTGATGCTGTTTGTCATCGAAAACAGCGAAAGCCTCTCCTCCAAGCTGCCGGGAGTCAATGAGACCGAACGGCGCCGCCTGATCCAATTCATCATCACCAATGTGGTGGAGGAGTTGGTGGGACAGCATGGCCATGCAGGCTATATGTCCGAGGTGGACGATATGATGGTGTGCCTGGTCAATCTGGACAAGCAGGGCGGCGGCGCTTGGAAGGACGGGCTGCGGCAGATTGCGGCGGAGGCCCAGCAATTCCTGCGGCGCTTCCAGATGGATCTGACGGTTTCCATCGGCGGGGCCCACGCCTCCTTAAGCGGAATCGCCGAAGCCTACCAGGAAGCGCTGGATGCCATGGAATACAAGATGGTGCTGGGCAAGCAGGAGATCATTGTGTACGGGGATATCAAACGGGAGCCCGGCAGCGCTCCGGAGAGCGGCTATTATTATCCGCTGCAGGCGGAGCAGCAGCTGATCCATACCATCAAGCTGGGCCAGGCCCGGCAGGCGGCTGAGCTGATGAACGAAACGCTGGAGCGGAGCCTGAACCGCCCCCATGTGTCCGTCACCCTGGCCCGCTGCCTGATCTTTGATCTGGCGGGAACCATGGTGAAGGCCATTCACGAGATCGGGGACAAGGACGGCGGGATGCTGGCGGATAATCCCCTCTGGATGGAAAATCTTACGGCCTGCGATACCGTCTCCGAAATGCGCCGGGAGCTTTTGACACTGCTGGAGGAGGTCTGCCGGTATGCGGCGGCCAAGAAGGAGGCCCATCAGTCCCGGGAGCGCCAGGAAATGCTGCAGGAGCTGGTGGGCAATGTGTCCGGGCATATCCGGAACTGTTATTCCGATCCCAATCTGAATGTGAACGCCATCGGCGAAAATTTCGGGCTCAAAGGGAGTTACTTGTCCAAGCTGTTTAAGGAGCAGACAGGGGAGGGGCTGCTGGATTTTATTCACAGCGTGCGCATTGAGGCCGCCAAGGCCATGATTACCGGCGAGCAGGATGCGGTTGCGGACATTGCCCGGCGGGTGGGGTATCTGGATGCCGCATCGTTTATCCGCGTGTTCAAAAAATATGAAGGCATCACTCCGGGCAAATACAGAGAACTGAACGAGAGAGGCATGATGTAGACACCAAGGGAGGACGAAACGCATGAAGCATCAGGCGAGGATTCGCTTTCTCATTCCGGTATCCGTCATTTTGGCTTTGGCAGGCTGCTTCGGCGGGGAAAAGGCTCAGGCCCCTGTTCCGCCGCTTGGGGAGGAGCCGGGCTCAGAGGCATCATATCCGCTGCGTCCGGAGCGGGAGCTGACCTACTGGGCGGAGCTCAACGGCAATGCCGGAAGCGTCAGGCCGACGTTTATGGAGGTGCCGTTTTTTCAGGAGTGGCAGAACAGGACCGGGGTCCGTCTGCAATTCATCCAGCCCCCCGCCAACCGGGCCAAGGAAGCGCTGAATGTGCTGCTGGCCTCCGGGGAGCTGCCTGATCTGATCGAATATGAGTGGGAGCGTTTCCCCGGCGGGCCGCAGAAGGCCATCAACGACGGATATATCCGCAAGCTGAACGATGTTATCGACCGTTATGCCCCCAATCTCAAGCGGTACTTGCAGGAGCATCCGGATGTGGACAAGCAGGTCAAAACAGCGGAGGGCAGCTATTATGCCTTCCCCTTTATCCGGGACAGCGACAAGCTGAGAACCTATCAGGGCCCGATTATCCGCAAGGACTGGCTGGATGACCTGGGCCTTGCCGTGCCCTCCACCATGGATGAATGGTATACGGTGCTCAAGGCCTTTAAGGAGAAGAAGGGCGCCGAAGCCCCCCTGAGCTTTCTCGGGGTGCCCACTGCCCTGCAAGCCATGGAAAACGGGGCGTTTGTAGGAGCGTACGGGGTTATCAAGGGCTTCTATCTTGAGGACGGCCAGGTGAAGTACGGACCGCTGGAGCCCGGCTATAAGGCGTTTCTGGCTACCTTCCGCCAGTGGTACAAGGAGGGGCTGATCGACCGGAATATCGCCGCGGTGGATACCCGCTCTCTGGATGCCAGCATTCTGTCGGGGCGCAGCGGCGCCACCATCTGGAATGCCGGAGCGGGCATCGGCACCTGGCAGCCCCTGCTTGCGGCGGCGGATGCCCGGGCCCAATTGGCGGGCGCTCCCTATCCGGTTCTGAAGAAGGGAGAGCGCCCCTTCTATGGACAGCGGAGCTATTACACCGGCTTGGGAGGAGTGGCCGTCTCCGCCAGAAGCGACCAGGTGGTGAAGGCCGTCCGCATGCTGGACTACGGCTATGGTCCGGAAGGGCATCTGTTCTTCAATTTCGGCATAGAAGGGGTCAGCTACACCATGAAGGGGGATTACCCCCAGTATACGGACCTGATTCTGAAAAATCCGGATAAGCTGGCTCCCTCCCAGGCTTTGGCCATGTATTCCCGGGCCAGCTACTTTGGACCTTTTGTCCAGGATGAGCGGTATGCGGAGCAATATTACAGCCTGCCCCAGCAGCAGGAGGCGGCAAGGATCTGGGCGGATACGGATGCGGACCGGCATCTGCTGCCGCCTACGCCCAAAACGGAGCGGGAGAATGCGGAGCTGTCCGTTATTATGCAGGATGTGGGGGTGCTGGTGGATGAGATGTCCCTGAAGATGATTCTGGGCATTGAGCCTCTGGAGGCCTATGACAGCTATCTGGGCAAAATCCGCTCCTTGCGGATCGACCGGGCGCTGGAAATTCAGAAGGAGGCGCTGGAGCGCTACAACTCGCCGTAGCGGCGGTTTTCCGGGCTGCGGAACGGGCTCGCTTCCTGATCCGCAGCATAAATTGCCAATTCCATTATCGATTCTCAGCATGTTTTTCCCCGGCGGATGCCTTCATAATAACCCCTGTGCCCAGCGGAAAGGAGGAGAATATTTCCTGGGCGGGAGATATGAAGGCGTTCTATCCAAAACTGATTATGATGCTGGGGAAAGGAGCTTACCATGCAGCGATTGCGGAAAAAAGGGATGAATCTTGTGCTTGCCGGAAGTTTGATGCTCAGTTCCATCACCCTGCCGGCATATGTTGCCGCAGCGGATACCGGGGGAGAGGGAGGGACCGCCCTTCGCCCTTTGCAGGATGTCAGCGTATACGCCACCGGTTATCCTCTTCATGCTTCGCTTGTTGCCTCCGGGGGAGCAAGCTACCACAAGTCTCCCGCAGACGGAGGGGATGCGGACATCATGCGCACGGGCCTCGAAGCGGGTGGACAAGCGGCGTATTCCTATCTGCGTTATGATATTTCGGCCTTGCCTGCCCTCACCGGAGATGCGGGAGTCACTCTGGAGCTGTCCGCTTCTGCTGCCGGAGAGGGAAGGGTCAGCGTATACGGGCTTCACCCCTTCCAGCTTCCGGGTACGGGGAGCGGGCCCAACTGGAGGCTTACCCCTTGGGAGGAAACAACAGCCACCTGGGAAAGCCGGTTCAAGCTGCTGACCGATTCCTTCGACACCATCGAGGCGCATTCAGGCCAGCCGCAGCTTAGCTGGAACGTATCGGCAGCAATCCGAAAGGCCCAGAAGCAGGGCCAAGCGCAGATGGAGCTGGCGCTGGTAGCGGAGGAGCCTGTCCGCCTGCAATTTGCCGGACATGAGACGGCTGACCGCCCGGATCAGGTTCCGGTGCTGGTCTACCACGGGGAAGGGTGCGCACTTCGTCCGGCATCGCCATATACGCCGGTAGCTGCGTTTCAATATGACACCGGGTTGAAGCCGCTTCATGATGCGGAGGTCCGCCAGCCCTCCCCGACTGCTCCTCCCGGAGCGGGGGACGAGAATTACCACTATGATTCCTTGACCGGAACCCAGGTCCCCATCCAGGATGCCCTCCGCGCCCAGAAGGGGCCGCAGGAATACTGGAGCTATTTTAAATTCGACCTGCGCAGTCTGCCGGAGCCGGAGGACATGGGCCAGGTGCTGTTCTATGTATGGGGACGGGATACCAGCAAGCCTGCCACCACCACCGATGCTCCGGCCAATACGGCCACGGTCTACGGCAGTGTCTATACCGGCTGGCAGGAAACGGAGATCACCTGGAACAACCGGCCGCTGATCGATACGCCGCCTCTTGCTTCCACTATTGTCCAACATGCCAATACCTATCACGAGTTCGATGTGACAGCTTATGCCAAGGAGCGGAAGCAGGCCGGAGCGGAGGCTATGACTCTGGCGCTGGGCATGTCCGGCGGCACCTTCTTCCACCGCGGCAAGGATACCACCGTTTCCGGGCAGCGGCCTCCCACCATCAAGGTATTGGACAAAGCGGCGGCGCCTGAGCAGCCGGAGGATATGTCCCTGGACCAAAACGGCCGCAGCCGTCTCTATCCGGAGGATTGGTATCCCGGATATGCCGATGCCAAAGGCCGGTTCCTGCATGATTTCTCCTATGCCGGCTACCACCGGGGAGAGGAGCCTCTGCCGGATATTGAGCTTGCGCCCGGACAATATCTGGATGTGACTCTGCCGCCCTATTCCGCCGATCCTGCAGGCGCTGCCGACTCCACCTCCGCCATTCAGCAGGCGTTGGATGATGCGGGGGCAGCGGGAGGCGGCGTGGTCTATATGCCCCCGGGCACCTACCGGGTCAATGCCGACGGGGTCAACCCGTACGCCCTGTCCCTCCGCTACAGCAATGTGGTTTTGAAGGGGGCAGGAGCGGAGCAAACCTTCCTGTACAATGAAACGGAGCTGATGCGCTTTAAGGATATCATCTCCGTAGGCAATGGAGCCTGGGTGCCGGAAGGGGCGGCAACAGAGGTGCGCAATGATCTGAAGGAGCCCACTGTGCTGCTCCCGGTGAAGGATGTGGCCGGCTTCGCGGCAGGGGATTATGTGGTAATCGACTTTAAGGCAACAGCCGGGTTCCTGGAGGAATTGGGAATGACCGGAGCCTGGGCTTCCCGTCTGGATGCGGCGTACCCCGTATTCTACCGCCAGATTACTGCCGTCGATCCGGTGGGCAAAACCTTAACCATCGACATCCCCACCCGTTATCCCCTGAAAATCCGGGACAGCGTTTCCGTCAAGCGGCTGAAGCCGCCGGTGCAGGAGATCGGGATCGAGGATTTTTCCATCGGCAATAAACCCAATTCCAAACCCTCTACAGGAGGGCTGGGTGAAAATGATTACCAGAACCCCCAATACGCCGGCTTCGAGGTGGACAATGCCAAGGCGGTGAATCTGGTATCTGTGGCCAATAGCTGGGTGCGCCGGATCAAGACCTATCAGACGGACCCCGGTTCGCCGGTCCATATTCTGTCCAAGGGCATTATTCTCGACCGCACCAAGAATGTCACTGTGGAGCAGGTGGTCATGGCCAATCCCCAATATCGGGGAGCCAACGGCAATGGTTATCTGTACCAGTTCATCGGCAATGACGATTTGATTGTGGACAGCCGGGCCATTAACGGGCACCACAATTACACCTACGCCAACCATACGGGCAACGGCAATGTGCTGTTGAACAGCAGCGGTGAAAATGGCTACTACGCAACAGATTTCCATATGTATCTGAGCATGGCCAACCTGATTGACGGCCATACCCTGGACCGGGACCTGATCTCCGCCAAAACCCGTCCTTACGGCTCCAACAGCGCCAACTGGCATGGGGTGGTTACCAGCGAAAGCGTCTTTTGGAATACCTACGGCATTGCTCCCCAGTCGGCAAGCGGCATTATTATCGAGTCGGAGCAATACGGCAACGGGTATATTATCGGCACCTCGGGCGCAGTCAGCAATGTGAACGTAAAGATTGATCCTCCCTCCAACATTGCCGCCGCCAGGACCAAACCCTACGATATGGCGGAAGGCATCGGCCAAGGAGAGCTGCTTGCTCCCGGCAGCCTGTATCTGGACCAGTTGAACCGGAGAATGCAGAGCAGCGGGCTGGCCTTGAAATCGGTATTGGTAAACGGCTCGCCGGTTGACGGTATGCAGCCGCTGCGCACGGCTTACCGGCATACGCTGCCTTATGGAACCACCGCAACCCCCGTGCTGCAGGCGGCCGCCGCCCAGCCGGATGCCGCCGTTACAGTGACGCAGCCTGCTTCCCCTACGGGAGAAGGCCGAATAAGTGTCACCCGGCAAGGTGAAACCAAGGTGTATACGGTGCAGTTTGCGGTAAGCCCCACGAAGCTGGAGCCGGAATCCCTGGAGATTTCCCCCGACAAGAACGGGCCCGGATGGTTCCAGTCCGGCAATAAAATCAGTGTAGGCAAATCCGGCAAGCTGAAGGGGATTGTCCAACTGACCAACGGGGAAATGATCATTGCCGGCGGCGACGATTGCCCCATTGAATATACGGTGGACAAGCCTCAGCTGGCGGAGATTGCCGATGGTGTTCTTCTCGCCAAACAAGCCGGGGAAGTTACGGTTACGGGAACCATCACACTGTATGGGGTCACCCTGTCCCATTCCGTGGTGATTACGCTGCAGGAGATCAACGGGCCTTTGACCGGTCCGCTGGCGGAGATCAAGGGAGTTACGGCCAGCGCCGATGACGGCAATGTGCCGGCCAATACCCTGGACGGCGATCCGGATACCCGCTGGTCGGCGCAGAATCCCAATGCGGACGTGCAGCACACGCTGACATTGGAGCTGAAGGAGCCCACCCGCATCAACAAAGTCAGCATTATGTTCTACAACGGCCATCAGCGGACCTCCACCTTCGATATCCTGGTGTCTCCGGACGGAGAGAACTTCACCAAGGTGCTGAGCCGGGTCACCAGCACAACCCAGGAGCCGGGCATTTACGAGAGCTTCCCTTTTGAAGAGGCGGAAGCCAAGTATGTGCAGTATCTGGGCTATGGAAACAGCCTCAATCTATGGAACAGCATCACCGAAATCCGCGTCCATGCTGCGGCTGGCGCTCCCGATCCGGGAACAAACCCGGACCCGGGCACGAATCCGGACCCGGGAACGAATCCAGATCCAGGCACAAACCCGGACCCGGGCACGAACCCTGATCCCGGCACGAGTCCGGATTCTTCTCCCGGTTCCTCCCCTGGCTCCGGTTCGGGAACAGCCTCCCCGTCCCAGGACGCAATTGCGCCTGTGCAAATCCGCGACGGAGCGGCCAGAGTTCAATTGCCTCAGGACCGGCAGCACATCCGGGTATCCCTGACAGAGGCGGAGGCGGCCAAGCTGCCCCTGATTGTGGAGTTTGGAGGGACCAGCCTCCAACTGGATCAAAGGCTGCTGGAGCAAATCCGCTCCCAGGCCCAGTCCGCCACCGGTGCTGTTCTGCGCATAAGCATGGCGCCTGCGGAAGACGGCGCAGGAGCAAGCGGCAGCGGCTACAAGCCGGCAGGCCCAATTCTCGATGTGGGCCTGGCGCTGGAGCAGCCCGACGGCAAACTGTCTGCGCTGGCGGACTTGTCCGGCAAGGCCGTACTGACGCTGCCTTATGACAATGCCGCTGTGGACAGCGAGCTTCTTGGCTTGTACGGCTACAATGGGACAAAGAAAACCTGGGATTATATAAGTGGCAAGGTGAACGAAAAAGACCGGACCGTCGCCGCTGAAATTTCCCACTTTGGCCCATACGGAATTTTGGAGTACAAGAAGGAGTTTGCCGATTTGCCCGCGGACCATTGGGCGGCCAGAGCGGTTCAGGTACTGGCGGCCAGACATATTGTGGACGGAGTGGATTCGTCCAGGTTTGCGCCTGGGGGAATTTTGACCCGTGGGGAAGCTGTCGCTTTGCTGGCCCGGGCACTTTTGCCGGATGAGGGCAATGCATCGCCAAGCTTCAGCGACGTGTCGGCTGCTGATTGGTATGCCCAGGCAGTAGCGGCCGCCGCGGCGGCAGGCTGGGTGGAAGGAGACGGCCAAGGGCAATTCAGACCCGGGGATGCTGTCACACGGGCCGAGCTGGCCGTGCTTGTTGGCCGAGCCTTAAAGCTGAATGCCGCTGCCAACGGGGAGCTTACTTTTGCCGATGCCTCCCTGATCCCGTCATGGGCGGCGGATTATGTCCGGGCGGCATCCGCCAGGGGACTGCTTACGGGCCGGGATGAGGGCCGGTTTGCTCCTCTGGAGCCGACCACCCGTGCGGAAGCGGCTGCATTGATTTACCGGATGCTCCAAAACTAATCTTTGCATGGCAGCCAGGCTGGCCGGATGAAACCGGTTGGCCTGGTTTGTTTGCGCCAAAATAAACATGATCAATCCGAACAGAGGCCTCCTTCGCCAATTTGATTTCCCGGGCTGGGAATCTGCATTTTCACCCGTTTGCCGGAAAACCGCCAATCTCCGGAGGAATGTCTGGGCATACCGTACCCTATCTCATGAAAACGGAAAACCGCCTCTGGAAACAGGCGTTGTTCACAAAATTTTTAAAGATTTCTCCCCTTTCCGCAAGGAAAAGGGATTTTTGAATACATCCGAATATTTTTGTTCACACCTTAAGATATTTCCATAACAAAATGAAATAAAAGTCTAGACATTGGCGGAAGGACAGGCTAATAATAGAGGTAACAGGTGTTTTGCCTTGTTCGGAATATCTGGTTTTCTTTCGTATGCCTGGATGAGGAATGGGAAATGGAACCGGAGATCACGATATAAGGTAAGCATAAGGCAGCTCTTTCATTATCAATGACACAAGGAGATGGATGACATGCGCAAGTTTGAATGTGATGAAGCGGAAGTAAGAGAGCTTATCGACCGCGTTGTCAAAAGAACAATGAATATTGACTTTACCTGGAACTGGTCCTGCGGCGTTGCCTTTTACGGCATCTCCAAGGCTTGGGAAGTAACCGGCAACCAGGAATATATCGATTTTCTGGTGAAATGGGTGGATGAATATCTGGAGCTGGGCATTCCGACGCTGATGGTGAACTCCTGCGCCATGGGGCATACCATGATTACCCTGCACGAAGCAACGGGCGATAAGAAGTATCTGGACCTGGCTCTGATGAAGGCCGAGTACCTCCGCAATGAAGCCATCCGCTTCGGCGAAGGCGTTTTCCAGCATACGGTTTCCTCCGATAACGACTTCCCCGAGCAGGCATGGGCCGACACCCTGTTTATGGCCGCCTACTTCCTGCTGCGCCTGGGCTTCAAGCTGGACAAGAAGGAATACATTGACGATGCGTTGAACCAATTCTACTGGCATGAGGAATATCTCCAGGACCCCAAGACCAATTTGTTCTATCATGCCTGGGATAATATCAGAAAGGACCACCTGTCCGGCATTTATTGGGGACGGGCTAACGCATGGGCCGCTTACACCATGGCGCAGGCTTACAAAATGCTGAATCCGTTTATGCCCATGTGGATGCAAATCGGCGGCGCATTGGGCGATCAGCTGAGCGCGTTGGTGCGGCTGCAAACCAAGGACGGCCTGTGGCGTACTGTGCTGAACGACGAAACCTCCTATGAGGAAACCTCCGCTTCCGCAGGCATCGCCGCGGCGCTGGTCAGCTACGCCCATCCGCTGCATCAAAACTATATTGCCAGCGCCTACAAGGGCATTCTGGCCAACATCGACGAAGACGGCACCGTGCGCAATGTATCCGCGGGCACTGCCGTTATGCATACGGCGGAGGACTACAAGGTCATCTCCAAGAAGCGCGTTCAAGGCTGGGGCCAAGGCCTGACACTGGCTTTCCTGGTGGCGCTTCTGCAAAACAAGGAGATTGTCAGCAAAATCTGATCGATTGCATTATGGATACCTTCGCCACGGGGGCATGCATTGCTGCGCTCCGCGGCGGACGACGAGAAGCAGGACTTGGTCCTGCTTCTTTTTTGCTCTTCCTGAGTTGTTTTTGCGAGAGGTTGTCATTGGCCAGGCAGGTGCTTTTTTGTTGTGGAACAGAGCGACTCTTATAGCGGTGAAAACGGGAGTGTGGATGATTAGCGGAACTGAGAAACCGTTACATCCCTGATGCGGCGAAAATAGGCAGGAAATCAGGCTGCGGCGTGGAATAAGGGCTTCTTGGTTCCGTTCAGCCGGGAATAAGCGGCAAAAGCCGCTTTTAAGAGCCGCTCAGTTCCGCTACGCTCCTCCGAGTGCAGAGAGCAGGTGTGCAGCCAGGTCATTTCCCGGCGAACCATCGGATTGGCGATAAAAACTTCTGCTGTTATACAGGTTGACAACATTTTCAGGGGGCTTTTTGACGATTTGTCTAGTGTAAGTCATGAAAATTGCATGTATTATGTTAATTATTATTACATGTGAGCGAACAAACGAGAGTGTGAGTCATAAAATATCACATAAGATTCCGGTGCTGATGCTCACTGACAAGCAAGGCCAATAACCACCATCCTAAAACAGAAAGCGTGATGACCATGAGAATCGGTGTGCCAAAGGAAATCAAGAATAATGAAAACCGGGTGGCCATGACCCCCGCTTCAGTCAAGGACTACTGCAGCTTCGGGCATGAAGTGAAGGTTGAAAGCGGAGCGGGTCTCGGCAGCGGTTTTACTGACGAGGAATATGCCCAAGCAGGGGCCGTTATTGCTGCTACTGCAGCCGAGGCATGGGACGCGGATTTGGTGGTGAAGGTGAAAGAACCTCTGCCGGAGGAATACGTTTATTTCTACGAAGGATTGCAGCTGTACACCTATCTCCATCTGGCTCCGGCTCCCGAGCTGACCCAGGCTCTGCTGGACAAGGGCGTTACCGGCATTGCCTATGAAACCATCCAGCCGGCCAACGGCACCCTGCCTCTTTTGACTCCGATGAGCGAGGTTGCAGGCCGGATGGCGATCCAATTGGGCGCACGTTTTCTGGAAAAGGCAAGCGGCGGCAAAGGGGTGCTGCTGGGGGGTGTTCCCGGGGTGGCGCCGGCCCGCGTGGCCATTATCGGAGGCGGCATCGTCGGCACCAATGCGGCGCGGATGGCTGTAGGCATGGGAGCTGATGTAACCTTGCTTGACATCAGCGCCGACCGGCTGCGCCAGCTGGACGACCAATTCCAGGGGCGGCTGAAAACCGTTATGTCCAACAGCTATTCCATTATGGAAGCTGTGCGCCAGGCCGATCTGGTGATAGGCGCTGTGCTGATTCCCGGCGCCCGCGCACCGCGGCTGGTTACCGAGGAGATGGTCAAGAACATGCAGCCGGGCTCCGTCATCGTGGACGTTGCCATTGACCAAGGCGGCTCGGTGGAGACCATCGACCGCATTACCACCCACGACCAGCCCACCTATGAGAAGTATGGCGTTATCCATTACGCGGTAGCCAATATGCCGGGATCTGTAGCCCGCACCTCCACGATTGCGCTGACCAATGTTACGACTCCTTACGGACTGCAAATTGCCAACAAGGGTTGGAAAGGCGCCGCGCAAGAGAACGCCGCCATCGCCAAGGGCATCAACACCCTGGGCGGCAAGGTTACTTACAAGGCTGTGGCTGAAGCCCAAGGGCTGGAATATACCGCTATTGGCGATTTGCTGGCGGAATAGCCGTTCCCGGCGCGTTTCCGCCGAAACCGTCCCTCACCTCTGTCTCCACTTGCATCCCTTCCGGGCGTGTCCGAAAACTGCCTCCCTCGGAGTTGTCAGACACGTCCTAACCGGAAGGGTTTTTTATGCGGTTTGGGATGTGGTCGGACCTGTCAGGAGGAAGCATCTGATGAGCGCGCAGCGCCACGGAAATGGCCAGCCGGGTTTCCGGCACCATAAAATCCTCGCCGAGCAGCTCCTTAAGCTTTTCCAGCCGGTAATAGAGGGATTGGCGGACGATGAACAGCTTCTGTGCGGCCACCTGCTTGGAGCCGTCATGGTCCAGGAAAATCCGGAGAGTGGTCAGGAGGTCGGAGCCCTTGGCCTGGTCATAATCCAGCACCGCCCCCAGATAGCTGCGGACAAATTGCCGGAGGGTTTCGGTATCGTTTAACGCCAGCAGCTGGAACACGCCTAAGTCCTCATAGAACAGCGCCGGCTTGCGGAAGCAGGAGTGGAGGGCAAGCGCCTGAACGGCTTCCCGGTGGCTCATATAAACCTGGCTTAACGAGCTGTAGGCCTTGCCCACGCCCACCGCCAGCTTCAGGTCGCGGAGCTTGTCGTCGGCGCGCAGGCTCCCCAAAGCGTCCAGCGCCGATTGAAGGCGCGCCTTGGCCTTGCCGGAGTTTTTTTTGTCTACCGCAATAGCGGCCAGCCGGTTGTTCTTCATGGTCAGAAAAAGGCGGAAGCCGTGTTTCTCGAAAATAGAGCGGAGCAGAAGTGACAAGTGGTAGCGGATGGTTTCGGCATCGGTTTCCTGCAGCTGCAGGCTCTCGTCATGCAGATTCCCGATTTCGATCAGACAAACCCGGATATACAGCTCGGCGTACCGGTTCAGGCTGGGGCCAAGCATGGCTTTCACCTGCTTTTCATCCGTCAGCCGGTTATTGAGCAATTCATCCACCCACAGATTCTCGGAGAACAGCTTGCGCTCCTCCATATAGCGGGTGCGCAGCAGCTCCTGGGCAATGGACAAAGCGGCGGAGTCCAAAAGCAGATAATCGAATTCCACCGGCTCCCGGTGGCAAATCAGCGCCAGGTATGCCCAATTCTGATTAAGCACGCCGATGGATTGAAGCACAATCTGGCTGCCTGCTGCGAAGTACGGTTTGGGAACAGTATCCGCTCCTGCGGATGGGGCCGCTTCCTGCTCCTTGAAGCAGGCGTCGGTTGAAGCAAGCAGCTGATCTTGTTTGTCCGCAGTGAGGGGAGGGTAACAAACGGGAGTGCCGTTCAGGGGACGGTAGATCAATTGTGTGCTGGTGCTCTTATGCAGCAGCTTCAGCACATTCAGGGTGCCGTTGGCTGTGAGCGTCAGCCGGTGAAACTCCCGGGAGATGCTCTCCAGCTCCCGCAGGGTGCGGTGGTGGCGGTTGATAATGAGGGAATGCAGGTCCTGGGTAATATCCACAAACCGGATGGAATGGGGCAGCAGGATCAGCGGAAAGCCGCACCGGTCCGCCAACTCCCGCAGCTCCTCGGGCACCGCGTGAAAGTAGGGGCCGATCTCGATGCACAGGCAGGCGGCATTTTGCTGGATCAGCTTCTCCATATAACGGACGGAATGGGCTGTGTCCAGGTTGAAGCCTACGCCTGTGGCCAGGATCATTTCGCCGCCGTAGATGAGATTCTCCAGGGTGGAGATCTCCAGAATATGCACCCAGCGGATTTGGCGGTCCAGACCGCCGGCACCGGCCATCAGCCGGGCTCCGGCAAAGGGGGAGCGCTTCAGCGCCTCCCGGACGGTAAGCAAAAAATCGGCGCCCAGACAAATCCCCCCTTCCGGCCATTTCATTGGCGATGTTAGTAAATATAACATAACATGCCGAGAGAATGGCTGAAAACCAGGGAAGAGGGGGAAGTTTTTTCGATTTTATGAAATATTGTCTGGATTGTTCACTGAACAGCTGACATCACGGCGTAGATCAGGATGGATATTCCAAAAACCTTGGCCAGGGCCAGCCATTTGTTAGTGGTTTCGTTTTTAAAATAGAGACCGACAGACTCTCTGCATAAGTAAACCAGCAGAAAGCCATTCCAGAGTACGCGCCAGCCATACTTGAAATAATAGGAGCCCAGTTGATCGGCAGCCTCCGGTATGTCGCGGAAGGTGATGTAGAGGGTAATCAAAGCATAGCCATTCCGGCATACGGCATACGCCGCATAGAACAGCGCCAGCCACCAGCCCCACTTTTTTCCCATCCACATTCCTACAGCAGCGCCTACGCCGGTCAGCCCGATGATGGCAAGGGAGATTTGAAGCAATGTACTCGAGATGCCCAATTCCGGGTCAATATTGTTGAGATTGTTGAAATTGGCCAATTGAAAAAGCAACCCTGCCGCCCCTCCAATTCCGAACAGCAGCGCCAGCAGGGTGACACCTGCAGGACGGTCATAATTTCTGGTTTCAATTTCCCGGCTTACATCCTGTGAAAATCCGTTTGGCAGAAACGACATGTACAAAAAGTCCCCCTCTATAATATGTAATAATGGAATCATATTACAAGGAAACGTCTTCACCTACAAGGATTTTTTTCCTTTGCCGGTCTGTTGAAAAATAGGCTTCCGCAGCCGCCGCGTTACAGATCCGGCGCAATATTTGCAATTGACATGTCCAAACAACGGGTTTACCATCAGAGGGAAAACATGTACAATGGCGTGAATATGGGGGCCGTTATCCCCCAAACGCGAGGGGAGAAGAAAAATGAACATTAAGCTGAACCTGTTTCCCGAAGGTCGATTGAAAGCGTTGACATTAAGCTATGATGACGGACGCATCCATGACCGCCGGCTGGTGGAGATTATGAACCGGCACGGGATTAAAGGAACCTTTCATTTGAATTCGGGATTTTTCGGGAGAGAGGGTTACATTACGGAGCAGGAAATCACGAGCCTGTTCGAGGGTCACGAGGTATCCGCCCATACCACCACCCATCCGTTTCTGGAGATGACTCCCACGGAAGGCATCGCCACACAGCTGCTGGAGGATCGGCGGAAGCTGGAGGAGCTGTGCGGCTATCCGGTCAGGGGCATGTCCTATCCCTTCGGCACCTACGACAGCCGTGTGCTGGCTTCCCTTCCTGCCTTGGGCATCGAATATTCCCGCACGACCCAGAGCCATGGCGGGTTCCATCTGCCCGCCAACTGGCTGGAATGGCATCCCACCTGCCATCATCGGGACATGCTGGCCAAGGGTGAGGAGTTCCTGGGGCTTGTGCCGCGCCACGCCCGGATGCAGCTGTTTTATCTGTGGGGCCACAGCTATGAGTTCGAGAATAACAATAACTGGGAGGACATGGAGAAGTTCTGCGCCATGATCGGCCAACGCGGCGATATCTGGTATGCCACCAATATTGAGGTGCTGGATTATATCCAGGCGGTGAAGAGCCTGCGGTTCTCCGTGGATCAGACCCGGGTATACAACCCTGCGGCGACGGACGTCTGGATTACCGCCGGTGACAGCAGCGTCAAGGTTCCCGCCGGCCAGCATGTGACGCTGTAAGCAGCGGTTTGGATGAGTGCTTTGGCCTCCGGCGGATGCGGATGAAACAGACCGTATGCACGCCCAAACTCCAGCGTGTATAATGGAGAGTATCGCGCAAGACGTCAAGAGGAGTGCACCCATCATGATGAAAATTTCCCCCAAGCTGCCCGGCGAAAACAACAAGGATTATTCCTATCGGGTCATTAAAGAAAATATAATGTCCTTGACCCTCCATCCGGGACAGGCCATCAGCGAAATTGATCTGGCCGCCGCTTTGGATATTTCCCGCACTCCCGTCCGGGAGGTGCTGGCGATGCTGAAGGAGGAGCATTTGGTAGAGGTGTACCCGCAGGTGGGCACCTATGTTTCGAAGATTAATCTGCAGCTGATTGAGGAGGCGGCTTTTATGCGCTTCACCTTGGAGAGGGAAGTGCTGAGGCTGGCTTGCGCTTCTTTTCCGGAGGAGGAGCTGCTGGAATTAAAAAAGAACACTGCGCTCCAAAAGCTGCTGATGGGCCAAAAGGGAAAGGCGCAGGAATTCCACAAGCTGGACACGGAATTCCATCACATTATTTTCCGGGGCAACAAGAAGGAGAATGTGTGGACCTCCATTACCCGGCTCAGCACCCATTACAACCGGATTCGGCTTCTGTCGGAAATGGAGCGCAGCTACGATGAGACCATCTGGCAGCATCTGCGGATTGTGGAGGTCATCGAGAACAAGGAGATTGAAAATGCAGAGAGGATGTATCAGGAGCATATTCTCTGGCCCATGAAAAACTGGGAGGCCCTGTATCGTCCGGACAGTCCGTACGCCTCGTATTTTTAAAGCTTCCATGCCAAAAGCCGCCGTATCCTCTTGGGGAAACAGCGGCTCTTTATCATCAAAGCTGAGAAGACTCCGTCCTCTCCAGGGCGGAGATGAATCAGCGGTTTTCTGGATTGTTGCGAACATATGTGCTATGCTATGAAAAAAGCCCACGAAGGGATGAAGTGCGCATGATCGTGCATCAAGCGTACAAGTATCGCATCTACCCGAATGCAGACCAACAGCAGCTCATAAGACGTATGTTCGGTTGCTGTCGGTTTGTGTTCAACCATTTCCTGGCGAAATGGAACAGCACGTATTCGGAAACAGGGAAAGGGTTGTCGTACCATTCGTGTGCGACTGCGCTTCCCGCCCTGAAAACGGAGTATGAGTGGTTAAAAGAAGTCGATAGCATCGCTTTGCAATCCAGCGTTCGGCATGTGGCGGACAGTTTTGGGCGGTTTTTCGGGAAACAAACCGACGCCCCCCGTTTCAAGAGCCGCAAACATCCCGTACAGAGCTACACGACCCGATCCACGAACGGCAATATCGCGATGGAAGGCTCCAAGCTGAAACTCCCGAAGCTTGGATGGATGCGGTTTGCCCACTCCCGCAAGCTGGAGGGACGCATCTTGTCAGCTACAGTGCGTCAACAGGCCAGTGGCAAGTTCTTCGTCTCGCTTGTTGCCGAGGTGGAGAAGCTTCCGCTTCCGACCATTGAGCTGCATATCGGCATGGATCTGGGGCTGACCGAATACGCCGTATGCTCGAACGGGGAACGGATTGCGAATCCGCGGGTGTACCGCAAGCACGAAGAGAAGCTGGCACGGGCAAACCGGCGGATGGCCCGTCGCACCCCAGGTGGGGCGAACCATAAGAAGGCCAAACGACAAGTGGCGCGAATCCATGAACACATCGCGAATACTCGACATGACTTTCTCCACAAGCTGACGACGAAGCTGATTCGTGAAAACCAAACGATCAGCATCGAACATCTGAGTGTGGTGAACATGATCCGGAATCCGAAGCTGTCGAAATCCATCGCGGATGCATCATGGGGCGAATTTGTCCGTCAGCTCACGTACAAGGCTTCCTGGTACGGCCGAACGCTTCGGGTGGCGGACCGGTTTGAACCGACCAGTCACCACTGTCATGTATGTGGCACGGTCCATCCTGAGGTGAAGAATCTATCGATCCGGGAATGGACATGTTCGACCTGTGGAACCGCTCATGATCGAGATGAGAACGCGGCCCATAATATCAAGAGCGCCGCCATCTAGCAGCGCCCTACCTTGAACTGCGGGAACCGCAGGGATCGCTTGCTAAGAAAGAGGAGAGTCCTCCTCTGTTCGCAAGAATCCCCCACTTCAAGTGCAGCTAAGTGGGGGAGAGTTCAATTGATCATGCTGTCAGTGAAGCTGAAGCTTCCATTGTTCAATCTGCTCCGGGGTAAAGCCGGTNTGATCATGCTGTCAGTGAAGCTGAAGCTTCCATTGTTCAATCTGCTCCGGGGTAAAGCCGGTAAGCTTGGCGATGAGCGCCGGATCGAGGCCTTCCTGGATCATGCGCTGGGCCACTTCCATCCTGCCTTTTTCGCGCCCCTGCTCCAACCCCTTCTGCAGACCCGCTTCCATTCCCTTCTCCATTCCTTCCTCCATGGCATAGCGCTGGAAATGAGTTTTCCATTCCATGATCTTCTTCTCCTCCTTATCGCTCATAGCTTCCACCTCCTGCCACACCAGCTGCTCCTCTTCCGGAGTAAGGGGCAGATACGCATCGAAAAATACAGTCAGCAATTCCAGCTTCGCCGGGTTCAGCTCCATACGGGTCAGCATCCGCAAAAACTCCAGCTTCAGTTGAAGCTTTTCTTCCTCATTATAGCCCATACTGCTGAGAAGTGCAGCAACCGCCGGGTTAACCGAGCGGATATAATCCTTCCAGTTGCATTTGCGCAATTGAAGCGTGCAAAACCGGAAGCGGAGCACCTCGATGGAAGGCAGGCCCCAGCCGAAGCCGTCCGGCTCAACGGATTGTTGGCGGTGGCTGAAGATTGCGACGGGCAGAACCCGAAGCCGGTGCTTCTCATACAGCCGGGCCGAATAAATGAACATCCGCTCGGCAAACGCCTCCTGGAAATATGCCTGTGGCTCCTGATGCACCAGAATGAAGGACTCCTCCCCCTTCAGCCGGGTTTTGATCAGAAGATCCAGCCGCTTTTTGGTCCCGCCGGCAATATCCACCACCACCTCCTCGGATAAAAACTCCACATGCCCAAAGTCGATAGCCTCCGCCGCCTCCGGAAAAAACGCCTCCATAAATTCCCGGAAGAAGGTGTGCAGCAGCATTTTGTACAACCCGTCGTGATCTGTCAAATCTTCACCTCTCCCCAAATAGGCAGTCTGCATATTTGCACAAAAAAAGAAGCACACGCACCAGATCTCCGTCAGGAGAACCGGCAGGTGTGCTTCACGGCTGCCTTGCTATGTTTATAGGATAGCACACAGGGGAAATTTTTCAAGTGAATTTTGACGGTTTCATGTCTTCTGCGACAGATTATTGCGCATCCTGCCCTGACATGCTAGTATGCTAGTATGCAAGTTAAGTGCAAACATTCACAAGGAGAGTAGACAGCCATGGAAATGACCTTCCGGTGGTACGGCGACAGCGATCCTGTCAAGCTTGAGTACATTGCCCAGATTCCGGGGATGAAAGGCATTGTAACCGCAATTTATGATGTTCCTGTAGGCGAAGTATGGCCCATGGACAAAATTGAAGCTTTGAAACAGCGTGTGGAAAGCGTAGGCCTGAAAATTTCCGTTATCGAAAGTGTACCGGTTCATGAGGACATCAAGCTGGGCCTGCTCAGCCGGGACCGCTACATTGCCAACTACTGCGAAACCATCCGCAACCTGGGCAAGGCCGGCATTCCGGTGATTTGCTACAACTTCATGCCCGTATTCGACTGGACCCGCTCCGATCTGGAATACCGCTTGCCGGACGGCTCCACCACCCTCCAATATGATGCCGAAACCGTGGCCCGCATGGACCCGAAGCTGGGCGAGCTGTCGCTGCCGGGTTGGGATACCTCCTACGGCGAAGGCGGCTTGGGCGGTCTGCTGAAGCAGTACGAGGGCATGACCGAAGAGAAGCTGTGGGAGCATTTGCAATATTTTATTGAGGGCATCCTGCCTGCGGCTGTGGAAAGTGAAGTCAAAATGGCCATTCATCCGGATGATCCGCCGTGGTCCATCTTCGGACTGCCCCGGATTATTACCAATAAAGCCAATCTGGACCGTTTCCTGAACCTGTATGATTCCCCGTATCACGGTCTGACCCTTTGCTCCGGTTCCTTGGGCTGCGATGCGAAGAATGATTATGTGGATATGGTGAAATATTTCGGCGGCGTCAAAAACCGGATTCACTTTGCCCATCTGCGGAATGTGAAGATTACCGGGGAAGGCTCCTTTTACGAGTCCGGCCATCTGTCCGATTGCGGCTCTCTGGATTTCTACGAGGTGGTTAAGGCGTATGTGGATTATGGCTTCGACGGACCTTTCCGTCCGGACCATGGCCGCATGATCTGGGGCGAAACCGGCAAAGCCGGCTACGGGTTGTATGACCGTGCCCTGGGCGCCGTTTATATCAACGGGCTGGCGGAAGCCATCCGCAAGTCCAATGCCGCAGCGGCGAAAGGGGTATAAGCCATCATGTCATCCTTGCCGTTTTCCATTGATCTGAAGGGAAAAGTCGCCGTTGTCACAGGCGGCGCAGGTGTGCTGTGCAGCCAGTTTGTATTCGCGCTGGCGGAATGCGGCGCCAAGGTAGCCATTCTGGACCGGGCGCTGGAGCCTGCCCAAGCCAAGGCGGAGGAAGTTAAGGCCCTGGGCGGCACTGCCATCGGCGTCCAAGCCGACGTGCTGGACAAAGCCAGCCTGAAGGCAGCCCACGAGACGGTTCTGGCAGAGCTGGGTCCCTGCGATATCCTTATCAACGGCGCCGGGGGCAACCACCCCAAAGGCACCACCACCAAGGAATATCTGTTCGAGGGCGATCTGAAGGAGAAGCTGGAGGATACCATCACCTTCTTCGATCTGGACCCTGCGGGCATCCAGTTTGTGTTTAACCTGAACTTCCTGGGCACGCTTTTGCCCTCCCAGGAATTTGCGGTGGATATGGTTGGCCGGAAAGGCTGCACCATCATCAACATTTCCTCCATGAACGCCTTTACGCCGCTGACCAAGATTCCCGCCTACAGCGGCGCCAAGGCGGCGGTCAGCAACTTTACCCAATGGCTGGCGGTGCACATGTCCCGGGTAGGCATCCGGGTCAACGCCATTGCCCCCGGCTTCTTCGTTACCGCGCAGAACGAGAAGCTGCTGAAGAACCCCGACGGCACGCCGACACCGCGGACCGAGAAGATTCTGAGCAGCACCCCCATGGGCCGCTTCGGCGAAGCCGAGGAGCTGGTGGGCACCCTCTTGTATCTGGTCAGCGAAAAAGCCTCCGGCTTCGTCAACGGTGTGATCATCCCGGTTGACGGCGCATTCTCCGCCTATTCCGGCGTGTAAAATTGTGTTGGTAAGCAGCAAAAAAAACCTGTGGAAGCGAAAGCTCTCCTAGGGGTTTTTGGCGTGTGCGGTCTGATGGCCTGTGGGGGTCCGCAATCAAAAGGATGAAACCGGCTGGTTATCTGCCTATCAGCAGCCAAGTTCTATTCCACCTTTTACATAGAATGCCGAAAAGAAGAGGAAGCGCTAATCCCAACATAATCGATAATAAAGTGCGGAAGGTCTGATAGGAGAACGGAAATATTTTATCGCAAAGGGACAAAACAAATGGGTGGGACAAATAAATAATGTACGAGAATTTACCTAAAGCGTTTATTGTCTTGGAGGCCGGAGGAAAGGCTGAAATTTCCTTTGACAACTCAATCAGGGATAAAGTTACCGCGAGGCAGTAGGGCTGTACAATAACATCGGAGAGGAGCGGATTGAACACCCAACCGCGAAGGACGAATAAATATTTTCCAATATGTATGCATAGCAGGAAAAATGTCAGGCCATACAAAATGAAACGCTTTTGTTTTATCCATTTTGAATATCGCTCATAATGCATTCCCATATAACCGCCTAATACAAAGAAAATCATATAAGTTGTGGATAGTATGGATCTATCGTCGACTACATGAAGGGTTTGGTTCACCCATCCAATGATAATCTGGAATAAAATAGTAAGCGATGACAGGAAGAAAGGAGCTTTTTGGGCATTTCGTTCATGAAATCGGTGAATGAGCCGAAGCAAAAAAGGTGTGAGCAAATAAAATTGCGCCAATAGAGGGACAAAGTAAAGATGATAGCTTGCTGCACCTGTAAGCGTTTCTTTGATATAGTTCTTTAGCCAGAAATAATAAGATTCATGTTTGCCAAAATGATGATAGAGATGATAAAGCAATGACCAGAGGATGTAGGGAACAAGCAGGGATTTATACCGTTTTTTGTAAAAGTTCATGATAGAGTGCCTGTCCCCCAAACCGGGATAACGAAAGCATAAAACAAATCCGCTTAACATGATAAAGGCGGGAACGGAGAAGCTTGCCATTTTATTCATGAGAAAATAAATAAGCTGATGATTCAATCCGAATGTTGCGGAAGAGGCAAGAGTGGCTGTGCCGTGAATGACCACAACAGCAATAATGGCAAATCCTCTTGTGACTGTGATCTCTGAAATATTTCGGCTATTCATAGAGATCCTTTCTGTTCCAAACTATGAACAGGGGTAGCAGTATACTGGAAATTATACTGGATTCATTTGCATTTGCCAATTATAAATATAAAATGGATATCCACCCCAGCTGAACAAGGGCCGGATTGCTTTGCAGCAAACCGACCCCGGCAGTGAAAAGGAGAACCTATTTAATCATAGTACCAACAGGCCAAAGTCGCAGCTCCGGTGAAAATCGGGTTGGGCGGAGGTCATCGGACTCCAGCAGCCGTAATGGGGGGAGGGGGTCCGGTCGCCGCATTTGTAGAAATTGCCGCGCATTTCCCATCCGGGTGCGGCCCGGAAATCCGGGAAGAGGCTGCCCAGCCAATCGAAGGGGATGCTGAAGGATGTTTCCCAGCAAGGCTCTGAAGAGAGGTTCCGGTTCTTGCGCCGAAGCGGACCTGAGACCTCGATGGCAAACCGGGAAAACTCGGCGGGAGCAAGAAACTGCCGGTCATTCCGCCCGCGGCCGATTTGCAGCAGCAGCGCTCCTGCCGCATTCATTTCAAAATTTACATACCGGGGATCGCTGCCGGGACAGGGCTGCAAAAAGAACTCCACACAGCTGTCCTCGTATACCGGCTCATTATGACGCAGGCAGGCCATCCGGGGACTGGCTTCCCACACCCGGAACCTCACGTGAAGACCTGTTGCCGATTGCCACAGGCCAACCTCCGTTTGGGGAAGGCCGCCATATTCCGGCCAGGGTTGATGCTCAATCGCCAGTGGTAAAACCTCCGGCGCCTGCTCCTGTTGCGACACGGGGGACGGCAGCCGGGGAATGAGATAAGAAGGTGCTTCCTTTCGTTGGCTCATAACCGCTATGCCTGCCTTTCCAGCCGGCGTCCGTTCACCCATACGCCTGATAAGCCCAGTTCTTCGTCCAGCCAAAGCAGATCAGCCTGTTTGCCCGGAGCGATGCTCCCCGTATCGCCGTAGATGCCCAGCTCCCGGGCGGGATTGCCGCTGGCCGCCTTGCTGGCGTCGCGGATGCTGATGCCGGCGGCGGTGACGGCATGGCGGAAGGCGCCCAGCATGGTCAGCGTGCTGCCGGCCAGGGCGCCGCCTTCCTTCAGCCGGGCTACGCCGCCGTCGACGGCCACATCCAGGCCGCCCAGCTTGTAGTCCCCCGCGGGAAGGCCGCAAGCCGACATGGCGTCGGTGACCAGCACCAATCCGTCCGGGCCTTTGGCTTGGGCCAAAAGCCGGATGCAGGAGTGGTGGACATGGTGTCCGTCGGCGATCACCTCTGCGTTAATCCGGCTGTCCGACATGACTGCGCCTACAGTGCCCGGCTCCCGGTGGTGCAGCCCCTTCATGGCATTGAAGGTGTGCACAGCATGGGAGAGCCCATGATCGGCGGCGGCGGTGATCTCGTCGTAGGTGGCGTCCGTATGTCCGGCGGACGCCACAATGCCATGATCGGCCAGCCAGCCGATCAGCTCCAGGGCCCCCTCCCGTTCGGGGGCCAGGGTCACAATGCGGATGAGGCCGGGGTATTCCGCTTCCCAGGCCTCCAGCCAATCCCGGCGGGGCAGCACAATATGCGCCGGGTTTTGGGCTCCGGGCCACTTGGGGCTGATGAACGGGCCCTCCAGGTGGACGCCGCCCAGCTTGGCCCCGGGCATAGGACCGTTCCGGTATGCCCACGCCGCCTCCAGCACCCGGCTGATGCTGTCCCGGGAAGCGGTGACAGTGGTGGCCAGGATGGTGGTGGTGCCATGCAGCGCATGATGCACCGTTATATTATCGTAAGCGCTGGCCTCCGCATCCATAAAATCGCTGCCATGGCCTCCGTGGACATGGAGGTCGATAAAGCCCGGGACCACATAGCCGCCCGCCGCTTCAATCACAACAGCTGGTTCGGAGGCAAACGGACTCCTCGCGAATTCCTCCCGGGTACCGGCAAACTCAATCCGCTCTCCCCGGAAGCTGACGACTCCATCCTCCACAACGGCATCCTCCGTCACTACGGCGGCTCCCCGAATCACCGTGCGTTCCGCACTTTGCCTATTGTTTATCATGAAAGCACCTCCCGGCTTCCGCGTCCAGCAGGACCACCAGGTTGGGATGGGTCTGCAAAAGCGAGGCGGGGATCTCCGTCCGGATGGGGCCGGTCAGGGCCTCGTGGACAATTTCCGCCTTGTCCTTTCCTCTGACCACCAGGAGGATGGTCTTGGCCTTCAGGATCATGCCGACTCCCATGGTCAAGGCGTGGGTAGGCACCTGCTCCACCGAATCAAAAAAGCGCGCATTGGCCTGGCGGGTGGACTCCCGCAGCTTCACCACATGGGTGCCGCTGTTCAGGGACTGGTCCGGCTCGTTGAAGCCGATATGGCCGTTATGCCCCAGACCCAGAATTTGCAGATCAATCTGCTTGGCCTGCTCCAGCAAAAGGTCATACCTGCGGCATTCCGCCTCCAGGTCCGCCGCCATACCGTTGGGAATATGCCGCTGGGATGCAGGCAGATCGATATGCCGGAACAGATGCTGCTCCATGTAGGTATGGTAGCTTTCGGGATGGTCCAGGGGCAGCCCGGCGTATTCGTCCAGATTGAAGGAGGTGGCCAGCCTGAAGCTGACCAGACCTTTTTTGAAGCTTTGGACCAATTCCTCATAAATGCCGATGGGGGTGCTGCCTGTGGCCAGTCCCAGCACTGCCCGGGGATTGGTCTGGATCAGTCCGGTAATAATCCCGGCTCCGGCAGCGTTCAGCTCTTGATTGGTGCGGAAGGTTAAAATGTTCATTGGCAGAATCCTTTCTCCCGGCGGTATTTGTTCACCATCTGGAAGGAACGCTCCAGATGGGGCACATGCTCGTCAAACTGCTGGCTCAAAAGAGCCGTGAACAGAATGTCAATAATATGGAGCTGGGCAATCCGCGACGCCATATCTCCCCGGTGCATGCCTGATTCCAGGGAGGAGGTAAACAAAGCGATATCTGCGGCTGCGGCCAGCGTATTGGGGCCGTAACGGGTCAGGGACACCGCTTTGGCTCCGCCTTCCTTGGCGCACCGGACGGAGTCGATGATTTCCGGCGTTTCGCCGGAATAGGAGACAGCGATTACCAGGTCGCCGGAGCCTAAGGAGGAGGCGGAGGTAATCTGCATGTGGGGATCGGTAAAAGCCTGGGCCCGCTTGCCGATGCGGATCAGCTTCTGGGCGAAATCCGAGGCGACGATGCCCGAGGTGGCCACCCCGTACAGATCAATCCGCCCCGCGGCTTGCAATAGCTCCAGCACAGCCTCCAATTGACGGTAATCCACCAGACGGGTGGTGTCGGAGATGGAATGGATATGATTGGCCTCAATGGCGGACACAATCCCGGGAAGCGTATTGCCGGCCACAATATCCTGATAGGTTTCCGGCATTGGCTTCATGGCCAGCTCAGCGGCAATTTTCATTTTCAGATCGGCGTAGCCGTTGGTCTGGATCAGCTTGCAGAACCGGGAGATAGAGGCGGTGCTGGCATTGGCCGCTTCCGACAGCTCCTTAATGCCCATGCGGATCATCAGCTCCGGCTGCTCCAGAATGAAGGCGGCGATTTCCCGGTCCTTGGGGTTCAGCTCAGGCAGACGCTCCCGGATTAAATGCAATATACCGGTCATAAGCTTCCCTTCCTTTACATTGCGAAAATATATTTAATGAAAATTATCATTTTGAAGAAAATAATTTACATCATGATCATACCAAATAACCGCCCCTCCCGCAAGCAGGAAAAGGGGCTATGAGCGCGCGGACTCAAGCCAAAAGCCGCCGGAAACAACTGCTTCCGGCGGCAAACTGGCGGAAGCCGCGCGTCCCCTACAGGTATGTCTGGATGTCGGCTAACCCTGCAGGCTGGCGGCTTCTCCGCTGACGGACCCTAGCTCTGTCACCGTTCCCCCAACTGCGGAATCACACAGAAGCGGAGTTTCCACATTGACGAACCTATTGCCGAGCAGGAATACTTCATCTGCATCCACGGCGTGAACGCCTAACTGGGCATTTTTGAACACATTATCCAGAATGAGAACATGCTTGTTGAATTTGCCCGAAAAGCCGGAGGACTTGATGCCGATGCAGCCTGACGCCCCATATCTGGGGAAAAAGCCGCAGTTGTCAAATTCGCAGCCCTTAATGAGGATGTCGGAAGCGTGTCCGCCCTCCGAATGGGTGGGCAGCTCCGCGCCCAGCAGAACACCGGGGTTCATGGTGTTTTTATATAAGCAATTAATCAGATACAAATGGCTGTGGCGCACCAGATGCCCTGCGCCTGCTATGTTTATGAAGGAGGAATCGGTGCAGATATACCGCTCCGGCTCCCAGCAGTCCGCCGCTGCCAAAGTGCCGACGTCGGCTCCAGCCGGAAGGTCACGGGTAAAGGCAATCCGGTAATAATAGCCCTTGGCCGATCTGCCCTCCGGACTCCATTCGCTGATCTCCAGAAGATGGCTGACCTCCCCGGTATAGACCCTTACCATGGTGCCTGCTTGCAAAGGAGCATAGGTATGCAGGCAGTGAAACAGCGCCTCGCGGCTATTGTCCAGACGCTCCAGCACCAGCCAATTGCTGTGCATGTTCTGGCCGTCCATGCGGACTCCCTGCACCTCCATCCGGCTGATACTCAGCTGTCCGGTACATTTGAAGAGCTTCCAGGCATCCCGCGGAGCGGTGAACAAGCGGTTGCCTCCCGGCTTGAAAACCACCCGGTCGGCAGTAATCCCGCGGCAGAATTCCGTCAGCATACAGAAGCCGTTGGCGCTATAGGTTCTCAGGTTGGAGAGCTTGAGTCTGTCGCATCTGCCGAAGTAGGTCTGGAAATCTGTGCAGGCCCCTTGATGCCAGGAGAGATGCTCGCCTTCCCGCACCTTGGCGGCCACCTGAGGACAGGCCAGAGACAAAAGCCCGTCCTTTTCCAGCTTCCAGGGGGCGGAGGCGCCGTAGCCGTAAGTGACGCTTTCTCCGGATAAGGCGCCGGTCACCGGATCGAACCGGTTCATGCAATACGTGCCCATACCGTCATAGCACAAATTGCCCTCAAATACCTTCACCTTGATTCCATTATCGTCCCGGTAGACCACCTCTCCTGCAGAGGAATAAGCAGGCTCCCGGGTAAAGGCCAGATTGACCACGGACAAATCCGGACAATCCTCGCACCAGAGAATGGCGGGAAGCTGGTTATGCAGCTTCATATCATTATAACCGGCCAGCACTGTTGCCGGAGTGCCGTCGTCATTCACCGCCCCCTGAAGGACTAGCCCGGAAATTCCCCTGATGGGAATGTGGCAAGCCTTCTGAACAGCATCGGGGCTGTCCGCGTCATGCCGGAAGCCTTCCGTTTCAATCACCGAAACACTGTGAAGCCGGTATGTGCGGGGCTCAAACACCAAGGTCCGGATTCCCGTTTCCAGAGCATGTCCGACGGCGGCCCGGATTTGCCCGGCATCGTCCTCCCCTTTGAAATCCTTTACATATATTGCTGCAATCGTATTCAATTCCATCGACTCCTCGTTGTGGTCATGCAGACATTATAGGTCCTGTGCGGTTAAAAAATCCATAAAGAAATTTGCAAAATCATGAATTTTCCGGCGATTTCACGAACCGGCTCTCCCGGGCATTCATATCTGTACCCTGGAAATTATGCTATAGTACAGGTAGACCAATCAGGATGGAAGCGAGGGAACGGTTCGTGACGCTATACCCTTCCAATAAACAGCTTTCCGACTATCCGCAGATTCAAGAGGCATTTCCCTTTCACTTGACGGTTAACGAGCTGACCCGCCCGTTTCCCGCCCACCGCCATGATTTTCTGGAGTGCTCGCTGGTTCTGGAGGGAGAGGGCTGGGAGGTGGTGAACGGCATCCGCCACCGCATGTCGCCGGGGACCTTTACCTTTCTTTTGCCGTTCCAGGTGCATGAGCTGGGCGTAGCGCCAGGCCAGGTGCTCCGGCTGTACAACTGCATGTTTGACCGGGAATGGCTGACCTTCGGCATGAACGGGGGCGGGCTGCTGGGGAAGCTGCTTTTCCGCGAAGAGGGGGGAGAGGCCTTCGTTCAGCTGCCTGCAGACGAAATGGAAGAAGTCGCCGGATTGTTCCGCAGTATGGAGCGGGAGGCGGCAAAAAAGGACAGGTGGTCCCGGGAGATGGTTCGGCTGAAGCTCTCGGAGCTGTTGATCCGCTTCGACCGGTTATTGGGGCCCCGGGGGATTATGAAGGCGGGGGAATTGCCGGAGAAGGGCTCTATCTGGCCGGCCATCCGGCACATCCAATACCACTACCGGGAGGACCTTACGCTGGCGGGGCTGGCCAAGGAGTTTGGCTTCAGCATTCCGTATCTGAGCGCGGAGATCAAGCGCAAAACGGGCATGAATTTTCTGGCTCTGCTTCACTCTATCCGCATCCAGCATGCCTGCGGCCTTCTGCTGTCCACCTCATTGACCGGAATGGACATCGCCGTGGAAGCAGGCTTTAATTCATATAAGGCCTTTATGCGAAACTTCCGGGCCGCCATGGGAATGACGCCGGGAGAGTACCGCCGGGAAAACCGCGAGTTCCGGGAGTAAGGGCGGGTGAGGGGGTGTCAGTGGCTTAAAGGAACTGAGTGACTGTTATGCGGCGGAAATAGCCCGCCTCAGACTGTTGCGGAACTCAGCGGCGCTTATTGGCCTGATGAGGCCGGTTTCCGTTGAATTTCCCTTGTTTAGAGCTTCTGAGTTCCGCTAGGATTCCAAATCCCCGGTTTTCGTCAAATAACGGCTCCTGAGTTCCATCCGGATCTGAACGCGAGTTCCGTATAAACCGAACGCAAACACCGATGGAGGGTTGGCGCGGATCATGCTCCGGGTTATACGCTTGCAAAAATTCAAAAAAAGGAAGCGGCGGCCCGCTTCCTTTTTAATCTTTCCGCCCTTATTGAGCCGGCTCCCACTTGCACCGGATCGGAGAAACAATCGCGTTGTCCGCCTTCAGCTCCTTGAAGGCCTTGTCCACTTCCTTGCGGTCGAGGCCGGTGGCTTTTTCCACTTCACCTGCCGTTACCGGTTTGCCTGCGGCCTTCATAGCCTCCAGCACTTGTTCCTTTGCACTCATCGTAAGCACCTCCTTTCCGTAAGCTCTGCGCATCCCGCCGGCCTCACCGGTGATCGGAAGCCGCCCGGAAGCGCTTCGAGGATTTGCGCTCCTTCTTGACGGCGTACATTTTGAAATCCGCCTGCTTCAGAAGCGATTCCACATCCTCCCCGTCCGAGGGGTACAGGCTGATGCCGATGCTGGACTGGACAGTGATTTCACGCCCGCCCATCTGGATGCTTCTGCGCAGATGCTGCGAGATGTCGTCCACCGCCATCAAAGCCTCCTGCATGGTGCCGATTCCCTGCAGCAGCATGGCAAATTCGTCTCCTCCCAGCCGCGCGGCTACGAGTCCCGACCGGGTCAGCTCCTTCATCCGCCTGCCCAGCTCCCGGAGTACAATGTCTCCATTTTCATGGCCGTATGTATCGTTGATCAATTTCAGATCATCCATATCGATATAGACGATAGCGAATACGCCTCCAGTAGTTTTGGCGGTTTCGATGGCCTTTTCCACCCGTTCATAGAACATTTTCCGGTTGGACAATCCGGTCAGACTGTCATTGTAGGCCAAAAAGCTGATGTAATCCTCCGCTTTTTTGCGCTCCGTAATGTCATGGATAATGGAATAGATAATGGACCGTTTGCCGAAGGGCACTGCGGAGGAGTGGATTTCCACATCCCGGATATCGCCGTCCGCCAATTTATGCTTCATATGCAGCACGGCGCTTTGCTCCTGCACGATTTGGCGGGCCATGGCTACCCCTTCCTGGAAGGTGGTGCCGTCCAGAGCCGTCAGCTTCATGGATTCGAAGTCCTTGAAGGAATAGCCGTAGAACGCCAGCGCCGCATTGTTCACCGATAAAATCTGCAGCGACTCGGGGTCCACCAGGCACATCACGGCGGAATGCTTGTCGAACATGGCCCGGAAGCGCTCCTCGCTCTCCCGGAGCTTCCGCTCGAATTCCTGGTGGATGCGGATTTCCTCCTGAAGCCGCTTCTTCACGGCGATGTCCTGCCCGATCACCATAATGCCCAGAATGTCCCCGGTGCTTTTGTCCTTAATCCGGGAGAAGGAGAGGCGCAGCGGAATCATCCGCCCGGTTCTGCTCATGAAATTGACCTCCGCATAGGCGGTGGTATCCAAGGCATTGCGGCTGTGCACAATGGTGTCGATCACATCTTTTTCCACGCATAAATCCCTCAGGGGCAGGTTTCCCAACTCCTCCTGGCTGTATCCCAGAAGCCCCACCGTCCTGCGGTTGATCCGCTGGATTCGCCCTTCCGTGGAGAGCAGGAAAAAGGAGTCCATCATTTCCGTCAAAATCTCATCATAGAGCACATGCTCCGATAAGGAGAACAATCCGTAGCGGTGATTGGCTGCGGTTATCCCCAGAATCAGCACCAGGCAAAAGAATTGCCCCATTGCAGGGATATCCGTATAGCCCAAAACCGGCAGGATAAACTGGGAGACGAAATTGCCCGTAAAAGTCAGAGTTGCGCTGACCAGCACCAGATTCAACAGCTTGCGCTGCCGCCGGTTTTGGCTTTGCAATCGCATACGAACAATGATGCCCAGCGCTGCCAGCTGATAAACCAAATCATACCCGTTATCCAACTGCTGGAACAGTGTGACTACAGCCGGCGTCTCTGATCCGGTGTCCATCATGAACACCCGCATGAATAGGAGGATGGCCGGAATGACATAGAGCATAGCTTGGGGGAACGGCTTCAGAAACAAGGGAATTCGGGCAAACCGGAGGGCGGTATGAAGCACCAGGGCGCTGAAGAAGCACCAGCCCACAGCGGACAGCTTGATCCAGAAAACCGAATATTCCATGTAGACAAACGTATAGGCAAAGGACCAGACAGCAAGGCTAAGGCAGGTCAGCAAAAACAGAATGCTGACGGCATTTCGTCTATATCGGACAACCGGATAAATGCCGGTGAAGAAGTACACCACAAAAGTGATGAGAGAGAATATGGCATATGCGGTCATAGGGGAAAATCACATCCTCCTCTAAAGGTTCCTAGGATGGGCCAAGCCTAAACGCACATATCTGTATTGTATATAGATTTTGCGAAAAAGGATATATCATCTAATAAAAAAGCTTCTAAGGTTAAACGGGTGAGCTGCCCGGCGGACAGAGGGTCCGTTATTTTCCTCATTTTGACTCTTTCTGGATTTTCACGGACAGACGATCCGTTATTTCGCTCCATAAGCAAGGAGACCCCCCATTTTTTCGCACTTAACGGAACCAGGGTCCGCTCCGGAGAAAAAAGGGTCGGTTTTTGCGAAATAACGGAACCAGGGTCCGCACAATGAGCTGCATGATGCGGGAAGTCACGAAAGGGTCCGTACAACGAGGCGTATGACACCAGGCGTGATTAATGGCCATCAGCCAGAGGCCCCCCGGCCCGGGGCGCCCCTTGTTTATGCTTGAACGGGCCCTCGCCCGGTCTCCTCCAAGCTCCACAGCTCCCGGAAGTAGGGGCTGCCCTCCATCAAGGAGGCAAAGTCCCCGATCCCTGCGATTTCGCCGTTGCGCACCAAAACGATGCAGTCTGCATGTTGAATGGAGCGGAGACGGTGGGCCACGATCACCAGGGTTTTGTCGGCGAACAGATCCAGAATGCCGTCCATCAAGTTTTTTTCCGTCTTATTGTCCAGGGCCGAAGCCGGCTCGTCTAGGATCGCCATATTCCGCTTTTGCGCCATCACCCTGCCGAAGGCCAGCCGCTGCCATTTAATGAGATTGACCAGCAGGGCAAAAAGAGCGAAAAAGGCTTCATGAATCATCCTGATCCGGGTGCTGGTCCGGACAATTTCCCCCGCCGTCTGCTGCAGCCGCTCCAGCTCCTTGGCGTACCGACGGTTCAGCCGGAATACGGCCAGCTCCATAAAGCCGCGGACGGATAAGGCGGACATTTTCTCCTGGCTTGCCAGAAGCTTGGATTTGATATAGTAGGATTGCGCGGCTGTGTATAGGCGGGGAGATGTCGCGAAGGGAAGCTTTGTAATGCACATCCCCATAGGGTATAATCAAATATGTATAAATTTATGATCATTTGACAAGTATTTTTAAAGTTTTTTCTGAACTATTATTCTAAAATAGATAGAGTGTGTGTAAAGGGATTGTGCCGAAATTGCAATTGCGGCGTACTTGTGCAACAGTTGGATCACTCGGTAGAAGACGGACGATGGGGGAATGGCTATGACGGCAACAAAGGATTATTTGCAAAGACTTCTGGAGGAGAACCGGCCGGCCTTTGCCTATACGGCGGAAACCGATTGGAAAATTTGGCGCAGCGGGCTGAAGGAACGGCTGGCCCGGCGGCTGGGGCTTCATCCGGTGCAGGCATACAGCCGGACGAGCCCGGATGAGCCGGCTTATGCGGGAGCTTCCTTCGCTCCGGAAGAACCGCCTGTTGTGCTGGAGCGGGTGCAGCGCCAGGGTTATGTGCGGGAACGGGTGGAGTGGACCACCATGGACGGCATGCGTATGCCTGTTTATGTGCTTATCCCCGACGGTATCCGGGAAGCCCGGCCGGGCATCGTAGCGATTCACGGCCATGGCTACGGCAGCAGGGAGATTGTCGGGCTGGAGCCGGACGGTTCCGAGCGGCAGGCTGTGCCGGGGCTGCATAAGGATTTTGCCGTGGAGCTGGTGAAGCGGGGGTTTGTAGTGGCTGCGCCGGAGCTGTTGGCCTTCGGCGACAGGAGGCTGCCGGAGGATATTGCAGTTGGTCCCAAACAAAGCTCCTGCGGCCGGATTTCCGCCCATCTGATGATGCTGGGCCGCAATATCGGCGGTGTACGGGTGGCCGAGACCATGCAGACAGTGGGCTATCTGCTGTCGCGCCCGGAGGTGAAGCCGGGAGCCATCGGCTGTATGGGCATTTCCGGCGGAGGGCTGGTAGGGGCTTATGCGGCGGCGCTGGATGAGCGCATCGGAGCCACGGTGGTCAGCGGCTACGCCAATACCTTCCAGGACAGCATTCTGACCCGGATGCATTGTTTGGACAATTACATTCCCGGCATTCTCCAGGACGCGGAAATGCCGGAGCTCATCGGCCTGATCGCTCCCCGCAGCCTGCTGGTGGAAACCGGCGAATCGGACCGGGTATTTCCCCGGGAAGGGGCCCTGAAAGCCATAGAGAAGCTGGCTATAATTTATGAGGCGGCCGGCGCGAAGGATGAGCTGGCGGTGGACTATTTTGCCGGCGGGCATGAAATCAGCGGAGCGCGAGCTTACGAATGGCTCCGCCGTTTGGAATAGAAGGAGGACTTAACCATGATCGTAGCCAAAGACGGCAGCGGCGATTTTACAACTGTCCAGGAAGCGGTGAACGCCATTCCCGAGAATGCTTCGGGCTGGACGGTCATTCATATCAAGAATGGCGAATACAAGGAAAAGCTGCAAATTTTGCGGCCCCGGGTGAAGCTGGTGGGGGAGAGTGCGGAAGGGACAGTTCTTTATTTTGACGATTATGCCAAAAAAACCTTCCCCGACGGCAGGGAGTACGGCACCTTCAACTCCCAGTCCTTCCTGATCGGCGCCGATGATTTTGAGGCCGAGAATCTGACCATCTCCAATACGGCAGGCAGCGGGGACAAGATGGGGCAAGCCGTGGCGGTTTATGCCGACGGGGACCGGATGGTTTTCCGGAATTGCCGGTTTACGGCCAGCCAGGACACCCTGTTTACAGCGCCCCTGCCGCCCAAGCCGGTGGAGCGGGCCGCCTTCGGCGGACCGCGGGACGAAGCGCCGCGGCGCAAGCTGCGCCAATTGTACGAGCGCTGCTACATTGCGGGAGACGTGGATTTTATTTTTGGCTCCGCCACGGCGGTGTTTAAGGATTGCGAGATTTTCTCGAAGAAGCGCCTTGTTCCCGAAGGGGGAGAAAAAACCATCCACGGCTATATAACTGCCGCCTCCACGGATGAGGAGAATCCTTACGGCTATGTATTCGCCAATTGCCGGCTGACCGGGGATGCGCCGGAGAACAGCGTGTATCTGGGCCGCCCCTGGCGGGATTACGGCCATACGGTTTTTCTCAATTGCTGGATGGGCGGGCACATCAAGCCGGAGGGCTGGCATTATTGGAAGCCGGAGCGGGAGAAAACCGCACGTTACGAGGAGTTCGGCAGCACCGGACCCGGAGCCGGCAGGCGGGAGAGCCGGGTGCCTTGGTCGAAGCTGCTGACGGCGGAAGAAGCGGGGCAATATGACTTGAACCGGGTGCTGTCCGGCCAAGACGGCTGGAGCCCGTTGAAGGAGGCGGAAACCAAATGAGTGATCTGACTGTATTTCTTGCGGGGGACTCCACCGTGGCGGATTATCCTCCCGAAAGGCGGCCTATGCTGGGCTGGGGAGCCAAGCTGGGACAGTTTCTGGACGGTTCCGTCAAGATCGTGAATCAGGCAATGAATGGCCGCAGCTCCAAAAGCTTCATCAACGAAGGAAGGCTGGAGCCCATCCGCCAGGCCATGGGTCAAGGGGATGTGTTCCTGATCCAGTTCGGGCACAATGACAGCAAGGAGGATGAGGAGCGGCGCACCGAGCCGTGGAGCACCTACCAGGAGCATCTGGCCCAATATATTGCCGCCGCCCGGGAAAAAGGAGCGGTACCGGTGCTGATTTCCTCCGTTTGCCGCCGGCGCTTCGATGACAGCGGACGGTTGGTGGATACCCACGGGGAATATCCCAAGGCCATGGAGGATCTGGCCGAGCGGGAGAAGGTGGCCTTCATCGATCTCACCGCCAAAAGTGCCGTTCTGCTCCGCCAATTGGGCAGTGAAGCCTCCGAAAAGCTGTTTACCTGGCTGAAGCCGGGGGAAAATCCCAACTATCCCGAGGGCAGCCAGGACAATACCCACCTGAACGAATACGGTGCGCAAACCATCGCCCGGCTGGTGGCGGAGGAGCTGGCCGTACTGGATACGCCGTTGAAGGAAAAGGTCAGGCTGGACTGATTTGCATGTTTCATAAGTAAAAAACCGTCGAGAAGCTTCTTTCGGCGGTTTTTTTGCACGCTGGGGAGACGCCCGACCCGGAGCAGGAACCGTAGCTCCAGCTCCAATAAACGGAACCGCTTCAAGCTGCCCGTGGCTCCATCCCAATTGATATTCATATTGTTATATCAACTGGAATATTATCTTATATTCACTGGGTTTTTCATCGCCTATAATCAAATTATGCTTTTACTTTTTACGAAAATGAGGTGCCTTGATGAAACCCAAATTCCGCTATGCGCCCCCTGCCAACGGTTATCCCGAGTGGAACAACAACCCGGACATCTTCCAGGTGAACCGGCTGGCTGCGGCCACCGCATACATTCCTTACCCCACCGCCGAAGAAGCCGCAGCAGGGCAGGAGCAGGCGTCCCCGTGGAGAATGACCCTAAACGGCACATGGCAATTCCATTATGCCGATCATCCGGAGGCGCGCCCCGCCGATTTTTACCGGACCGATTATGATACCAGCGGATGGGATACCATTCCCGTTCCCGCCCATTGGCAATTTCACGGATACGACTACCCCCAATACACCAATGTGACCTACCCCTGGAAAGGCAAAGAGGACCTGGAGCCGCCGTTTGCCCCGGTCCGCTACAATCCTGTGGGCTCTTATGTGCGCACCTTTACGCTGCCGGAAAATTGGCGGGAGCAGCCGGTGTACATCAGCTTCCAGGGGGTGGAGTCCGCGTTTTATGTATGGGTAAACGGGGATTTTGTGGGCTACAGCGAGGATACCTTTACCCCTGCGGAATTCGACCTGACCCCCTACCTCACAGATGGCGAAAACAAGCTGGCCGTGGAGGTCTACCGCTGGTGCGACGCAAGCTGGCTGGAAGATCAGGACTTCTGGCGGCTGTCGGGGATTTTTCGCGAGGTGTACTTGTATACCACGCCCCTTCTCCATATCCGCGACCTGGCGGCTGTCACCGAGCTGGACGACAGCTTCAGCCGGGCGCAGTTGAAGCTCAAAGCCACCGTCACCCGCTACCTTTCCTCTGGCGGAAAAAAAGCTGCCGTGGAGGCCCGGTTGCTGGACTCCGACCGCCGGGCTGTGACCGTGGAGCCGATTCTGCTGGAAGGGAATTTTGCGGGGGAAGAGGACACGCTGATATTGTCGGTTGCGTCGGCGGTGGACAATCCCCTTCTGTGGAGCGCCGAAGCGCCGCATTTGTATACACTGGTGGTTTGTCTAAAGGATGAGGAAGGTCGTTTGCTGGAGGCGCAAAGCTGCAAGATTGGCTTCCGCCGTTTTGAAATTGAAGGCGGCCTGATGAAAATCAACGGACAGCGCATTATGTTCCGGGGCGTAAACCGCCACGAGTTCGGCTGCGATACCGGCCGGGCGGTGCGGGAGGAGGATATGCTCCATGATATCCTCTTAATGAAGCAAAACAATATCAATGCCGTCCGCACCTCCCATTACCCCAACCACCGTCAATGGTACAGGCTTTGCGACGAATACGGGCTGTATGTCATCGATGAAACGAACCTGGAAACCCACGGCAGCTGGAGATACGGCCAGCAGGAGGAGGAGGGGGCGCTGCCCGGCAGCAAGCCGGAGTGGACGGACAATGTGCTGGACCGCTGCAACTCCATGCTCCAGCGGGACAAGAACCATCCTTCGGTGGTGATCTGGTCCCTGGGCAACGAATCCTTCGGCGGGGAAAATTTCCGGAAGATGCATGACTATCTGCGGGAGCAGGACCCGACGCGGGTGGTGCATTATGAGGGGGCGTTCCATTTCCGCGCCACGGACGATGCTTCGGATATTGAAAGCCACATGTACAGCAAAGTGGAGACGGTGGAAAAATATGCCCTAAGCCAGCCCGCCAAGCCTTTTATTCTGTGCGAATACAGCCATGCCATGGGCAATTCCTGCGGCGACCTGTACAAGTATTGGGAGCTGTTCGACAAGTATCCGGTGCTCCAGGGAGGCTTTATCTGGGATTGGCGGGATCAGGCGATCCGCACGGAGAACGCGCAGGGGGAAAGCTACCTGGCCTACGGCGGCGATTTCGGCGATTTCCCCAACGACGGCACCTTCAGCGGCAACGGTCTGATTTTTGCCGACGGAGCGGTGACGCCCAAGCTGGCGGAGGTAAAGGGCTGCTACCAGAGCGTGCGCTTCCGGGCGGCGGATTTGAAGGAGGGGAAGATACGGCTGGAAAACCAGTTCCTTTTTACCGGCCTGGAGCAATTCGATCTTCAATGGCATGTGGATATTAACGGTCAGCTCAAACAGGAGGGGATTTTGCAGGCGTCCGTCGCCCCGTTGGCTGCGGAAACTCTCCGCGTCCCCTACGCCCTGCCCGCTAGCCTTCCTGCAGGAGAGGAAGCGGTGCTGACCCTGTCCCTGGTTTTGCGGAACGGGGAAATCTGGGCTCCCGCCGGCCATGAAATCGCCTTTGGCCAATTTATCCTGCCGGTGCCCGCGGCGGAAGCGGCAGCCCCGGCAGCGGCACCGGGCGGCGCGCTTCTTCGGATCACTGAGACGGAGCGGGAGCTGACAGCGGAAGGCGGGAATTTCCATGCGGTGTTCTGCAAAAAAAGCGGCAGCCTCATCTCCTATGCGGTTGGCGGCACGGAGCTGCTGGCAAGCGCCCCTGGGCCTCACTTCTGGCGGGCGGTAACGGATAACGACCGGGGGAACAAACATCCCGTCCGCTGCGCCACCTGGCGGGAGGCGGGGGCCAACCGGAAGCTGCTCTCCTTCAAGGCGGAGGCTGCGGCAGCAGGCGTAACGGCGGAAGCGGAGTTTCTGCTTGCCACGGCTCCCCGTTCCCGCTGCACCGTGCGCTATGCCCTTGATCCGGCAGGGGTTCTGACGGTGGAGCAGGAGCTTGCTCCGGGCGTCAATCTGCCGGAAATTCCGGTGGTGGGCCTTCTGTTTACCATGGACCCCTCGTTCCGGCATTTGACCTGGTACGGAATGGGACCCCACGAGAATTATTGCGACCGTGTGACGGGAGCCAGACTGGGCGTGTATGCGGGAACTGTGGAGGAGCAAATGACTCCGTACCTGCGGCCCCAGGAGAGCGGCAACAAAACCGGCGTCCGCTGGGCGGAGCTTAGGAACGGCCAAGGCCGGGGGCTGCGCATCGAAGGCGCGCCTGCCGTGGAGCTTTCCGTGCTGCCTTATACGCCGGAGGAGCTGGAGCTGGCGGATCACGCCTACAAGCTGCCGCGGCAGCTCCGCACGGTAGTCCGGGTCAACGCCCGGCAAATGGGTGTCGGCGGCGACGACAGCTGGGGCGCCCATGTCCATCCGGAATTCACCCTTCCGGCCAACCAGGTGTACAGCCACCGCTTTGTGCTGAAGCCGATTGGTTGAAGCATAACCGCATAAGAAACGCCAAAACCCGGGGGAAAGCTCCCGGGTTTTCCGGTGTTGGTGTTTTGGTTCTGCATATCATATTTCGCATTCGGGGAATCATGTGTAAAATAGATAAGAGCAATATTTTCCACACAGCGTCTTGACCGAAAGGGGAAGAAGAGAACACATGGATCAGAACATGTATCAAATCGCGATTGTCGGTTTCGGAGGAATGGGCAGCTACCACACCAAACTGATTCAGCCTGTGGCGCAGCTTCAGGTCCGCGGAGTTTACGACATTTTGCCGTACCGGCTGGAATTGGCCGCTACCCAGGGGCTTCGGGCTTACGGCAGTTTGGAGGAGATATTGGAGGACGATCAGGTGGATGTGGTGCTTATTGCCACCCCCAATGATTCCCACAAGGAAATTGCCATCCGGTCGCTCCAGGCGGGCAAACATGTCATTTGCGAAAAGCCGGTTACTATAACCTCGGCGGATTTCCTGGAGATCACCGCTGCGGCGGAAGCGGCCGGGCGGGTTTTCACTGTGCATCAGAACCGGCGCTGGGACCCGGATTTTCTTATTGTCAAGGAGATTGTGGAGAAGAAAAAAGCTGGCGAGGTTTTCCACGTGGAATCCCGGGTTCAAGGAGCCAACGGCATTCCCGGCGACTGGCGGCAGCTGGTGGCCTACGGCGGGGGGATGCTGCTGGACTGGGGCGTCCATCTTTTGGACCAGCTGCTTCTTTTGACGGACAGCAAGATTGAAAGCGTGAAGGCGGATCTCAGCACCATCCTCGGCACTGAGGTGGATGACGGTTTTACAACCACCATTCATTTCAAGGACGGCCTTTCGGCGGTAATCGAAGTGGGAACCACCAACTACATCAAGCTTCCCCGCTGGTACGTGAAGGGGACGGAGGGTACGGCGGTGATCCGCGACTGGAGTTTGGAGGGCGAAATTGTCCGCACCAACCCCGATGTGGCCAAGGTAGAGCCGACGCCGATCCAGGCCGGAGTGGGCTTAACCAAAACCATGGCGCCCCCCTCGGAAAAATCCACCCTGCGCCTGCCTGTAGAAAAAGCGGCTCCGCCGGCGCAAAGCTTCTATGAGAATTTCGCCGCTCTTTTGGAGGGACGCTCCGCCCAGGCGGTGAAGAATGAGCAGGTGCTGCGTGTGCTCCGGCTTATCGAGACGGTTTTTGAAGCAGCCCGCACCCAGACAGTAGTGAAGGACATTGATCTGTAAAGAGCGCGGCGGCCTGAACCGGATTTTTTTGCTGGCCATCGTATTCGGCGGGTTTCTGGTTTTCGGCTTTTCGGAAAATATCAAGGGACCCGCCATCCCCCGGATTCAGGGGGATTTTTCCTTGGGGGACACGCAACTGGGACTGCTTCTTGCTCTCAATTCCCTGGGATATCTGGTGGCCTGCTCCTTTACCGGGGCATTGTCCCGGCGGATCGGCATCCGGCTGACAGGAATTCTCGCGTTTGCGCTGATGGCGGTCTCCGGCGTGCTGATGTATCTGGCGGCAAGCTACCGCTTTTTGTCGGCGTCCTATTTTTTGATGTATATCGGCAACGGGATGCTGGAGATTGGGCTGGCCATTATGGCGGCGCGGATTTTCACCACGAATACAGGCTTTATGATGAATTTGGCCCACTTTTTCTATGGGCTTAGCTCTACGGTGGCGCCGATTATCGGGGCATCGATGATGGGCTGGCATTTTGGCGGAGGAGGAGAATGGGGCTGGCGTGGGATGTATCTGTTTATGCTGTCCCTGTCGCTTCTGCCGGTTATTCCCTCGCTCTTGGCTTCGTTTCCCCGCGTGGAGGAGGAGACGGAGCACAAGGGTGTGCCCATGCGGCTTTTGGTAAAGGACAAGGTGGCCTGGCTGATTGTAGCAGTCTTATCCTTCGGGGTTATCTCGGAGTTGGCTGTAGGCGGGTGGCTGGTGAATTTTCTGGAAAAAGCCTACGGCTGGACCACGGAGCGTTCGTCGGGCATGCTCTCTCTGTTTTTCCTGTGCTTTATGCTGGCCAGGCTGGTGCTGGGACCGGTAACGGACCGGATCGGCTATACCTTGTCCATCATGATTTTCGCCGGTTTTTCCGGTTTGTGCAGCCTGGCGGCTATTCTGTTGGGTGAGCCGGCAGCCTGGCTGTTTGCTCTGGCCGGGGCGGGAATTGCGCCGGTCTATCCCACGGTGATGGCGCTGTTGGCCAAGCGCTATCCCCAGGGGACGGAAACGGCCATTACTTTTACCGTCACCGCCATGGGCATTGCCTGCGTCATCGGCAACGCGCTGATCGGATGGATTATCGACGGAGTGGCGGCCCTTGCCGGCGGCGGAGAGGCAAAGCTGCTGGGCCTTCAGGCCGGGTACGGCTTTATCGCCGGTATGGCGCTGCTGTGCGCGCTGACCTGTCTGTACATGTACCGGGTCATGAAGCGGCAGGGCGGGCTGCTCTAAGGGCATCGGATCTTGCTGCCCCACAAAACGCACGGCGTCAATAGATGCCGTGCGTTTGTTGTGGTGCGCCAGGGGCCGCAGTCTTGTTTGCCGCCGTTCAGCCTGCTTGGCCGGAGCCGCCGCGGGCTATCCGGGGCAGCAGGGCGGCGGGAAGCAGGCCAACAACGGTGAAGCACAGCGACCATAAAAAGGTGCGGTCATACGCCTGGGCGGCCATGGCTCCTGCGGAGCTTAGACCAGTCAGCTGATGCTCCAGAATGACCGCCAGCACGGAAGCGCCGAAGGCTCCTCCAATTTGCTGGATAATCCGGGTGGCGGTGCTGGCGTGGGCGATATCCTCCTTCTTCAGTCCTTGGTAGGAGGCGGCAAGCAGAGGGAGAAATACGGCGCCAAGCCCCGCTCCCCGGATGATCAGAGAGCCGCCCAGCAGATAAAGGCTTGTATCTGCGCCGGCCATAGTGAAAGGCAGGGTGCCCAGGGCGGTGAGCAGCAAACCGCCTATGACCACAGGTCTGGGCCCGATTTGGTCGGTCAGCTTGCCGGCAAGGGAACGGGTGAGCAGCATGCCTACCCCTTGCGGAACAAGGAGCAAGCCGGAAACAAGAATGCCTTCGCCGCGGACCTGCTGATAGAACATGGGCAGCAGCAGCATGCCGCCATAGGTGGACAAGCCGGACAGAAACAATAGGACGGTGGAAGCGGAAAAGGAACGGAGCTTGAACAACCGGATATCAATGACGGGATTGCGCGTCCGGAATAAAGTATGGAAGACAAACAGGATCAGGAGGACGGTTCCCAGCAGCAGGGGCAATAGGACGGAACCGTGGCCGAAGCCGTGATGGGGACCAACCTCCGCCAAACCGTATATGAGGAGCACCAGGGACGGCGTAATCAGAAGAAGTCCCGTCACATCCGGGCGTCCGGCGTGCTGCGAGGGCGGGTCGTTGGCAAGCCCCCTCCAGGCCAGCGCAATGGCAAGGATGCATACGGGCAGATTCACATAAAAAATCCAGCGCCAATCCAATTGGTCTACAATGACCCCGCCCAGCACAGGGCCCAGAATCGGTCCGATCAGGGCGGGCAGTCCGGCCACGGCCATCAGCTTGCCCAGCTTCCGGTTGCCGGCGGCGCGGACCAGCATGGTTTGCATCACGGGGATCATCAAACCTCCGCCCAGGCCTTGAATGGCCCGGAAGGCGATCAGACTGCCCAGATTCCAGGCCAGGCTGCACAGGAGAGATCCGGCCAAAAAAACGGCCAGAGCGAATATCCATACCCGTTTGCCGCCAAAACGCTCCAGCGCCCAGCCGCTAAACGGAATGATCATGCCCAATGCCAAAAGATAGCTGGTCATCACCCACTGGATGGAGGAAACCGAAGCATGCAAGGCTTCTCCCAGAGTATGGATGGCTACATTGGTAATGGTGGTGTCCAATAGAGGCGCCAGGGAGCCGATGAGGAGGATGATGGTCATTCGCACCAGATACGGGTCCAACCTTTCTTTAGGTGGCAGAGGAGCAGAGGCTTGCAGGGGGTTGCTCATAAGAATGCACTCCTTTTCGGGTATAAGATACTATAAGTTTCTTATTTGCACCTTATGATATAATATCCGTATAAGAAACGCAACGTTTTTAATTTTGGAAAAGGAGAAAAGCAGCATGGATGAACGTGATTCCGCCGCGGACAAGCGGGAAACCCGGCGGCGGGGAACTCAGCTGGAGGCGGCTATCTTCCAGGCTACCTGGGAGGAGCTGGAGGAAACTGGGTATAACCGTCTGACCATGGAAAATGTGGCCGCCCGGGCCAACACAAGCAAACCAGTCTTGTACCGCCGTTTTTCCGGAAAAGGGGAGCTGGTGCTGGCGGCTATCCGCTCGCGGGTTCCCACTCCCGAGGAGGAGATTCCCAATACAGGGGAGCTGCGGGCGGATCTGCTGGCGGTTATGGAGAACATGAACCGCAATCTGAAGCGGATCGGTCCGAAAACCCTCCACGGGCTGATGGTGGACCTGGGCGACCGTTCCTTGACCGATATGTTGTTTCCCAGTGGTCGAAGCCATCATACAGTCCAGACCATCCTCCGCCGGGCGGAGGAACGCGGGGAGGTGGAGCTGGGCAGGCTTCCTCTGCGGATTCTCGCGCTGCCCGCAGATTTGATGCGGCATGAGATCCTCATGTCGTACGAGCCTGTATCCGACGAGGCCATAAGGGAGATTGTGGACGAGATTGTGCTGCCCCTGATCCGCATCCATATGGCGGAGCGGACTTAGACGCGCCGAAGACGGGCGAAGGAGGGGCCGGATTGGTCTGTTTCCGCGCCTAGGGCGGCGTTGGCTGCCTCTTTAGCGGAAGGAGATTTCCGCTATTGCTCACTCGCTGCCGGGGTGGTGGCGCATAACGGAAGCGGATTTCCGCTATGCTTCCCGTTTCCCCGGAGAAAGCGGATGTGCCCCCGGGATAGCGGAAGATCGCTTCCGCTAATCTCCGGCCGCGCAGCCGGTTCCGGCGCATAGCGGAAAATCGCTTCCGCAATTTTGTGAAGCAGCCCCGGGAGCCGCTTTTTCAGAAATAGCGGCTCATGCTGCGTTTCCCACCGCACCTTTAGACCGATGAAATGTCGAAGATGGCCCTCAAACCGGCTTTGCCGGTTTCGAGGCTTCCATAACACTATCCGGCCTGCGGCAGGGACCAGTGTTATTTCAGGGTAGCGGCCTATATATTTCCGCTATTTGGGCCGTGCAGCCATTTTGGCGGGAATAGCGGCAGTATGTTTTCCGCTATTGTTCCGCCGCGGGCCGCTTCCGCGGCATAAAAAAGGGAATAGCGGAAATTCCCCTGCCGCTATTCCCCGATTTGTCCCGTGCAGCCTGCAATAGCGGAAAATTGCCTTCCGCTATAAACGCCGCCGCGCCGGAGCATCACAAAAAGCCGCCCAACCGGGCGGCTTTTCCCTTACCCCAACGAACGCGGCTGCCGTCAGCCCAAACTAAGCTTCACCAGCCGCCAGCTTGCTCCGTCCGCCATACTAAACTTAGCCGGTCACCAACCGGTCACCAGTTTGCTCCGTCCGCCACACTAAGCTCGCCAGCCACCAGTTTGCTCCGTCCGCGCACTAAGCTCGCGTCAGCCACCAGTTGCTCCGTCCGCCACACTAAGCTTCCCCAGCCACCGGTCCTGCCATCAGCCCTCCGGCTCCAGCTTCACCAGCCTGCTGCTGTGGGGCGGCAGCATAAACCGGAGCACGCTCACCTGCCCCAGGCTGCGCCGCTCCCACAGGTCCCGGACCTCCCGGGCTCCCGCCAGGCCCAGCTCAGCTAGCTCCGCGCTCACCTCCGCGGGTTCATCCCCGAGATTGAAGAAAGCTGCGTAGATGCCTCCATCGGGAGCTCGCGCCACCCACACGGCCCGGTCCTCCCGCCGGTAAAGGGGCCTGGCGTCCCGGCCGTCCCGGTGGACCGCCAGCACCTCTTCATTGGTCAGCAGGGACAAGGTCCACGCGTCATTGTCCCGCAGCTCCCCGCCGAACATCAGCGGCGAGCGGAAAATACTCCACAGCGTCATCATCGTGCGCTGCTCCTCCCGGGTAAACCGGGTCTGGCGGTCGCTTGCTCCGCCGTCTACGGAGCGCAGGCCGATATGGCCCAGGGGGAGCATATCGCAATCCGGCCAGGAGCCGCCGCCCACGAAAGGGTACCACTGCTCGCAGCGACCGAACATGTCCTTCAGGAGCGGCCACAAATCCCAGAAGTCGTCGGTCATCCGCCACATATTGGCATTGGTTGTAAGCAAGCCGCCGTACTCCAGAGGCGCGGCTCCCGGCGATAGGCTCAGCACCATGGGACGCCCGCAGCGGTCAATGGCCGTGCGGATCATCTCGATTTCCCGGTGATGGATGTGATAAAGCCGGGAGGCGGCAATGTCGTCCACCTTCACAAAATCCACTTCCCATTCCGCATAGAGCCGGAACAGGGAATCATAATAGGCTTGGGCGCCCTCTGCCGCGGGATTGATCCCGTACATATCCGAATTCCATGGGCAGATATTGTTGGAGGCAATCTCCCGGGCCCGGCGGTCTGTGCCCAGCACAGGGGTATTGGCATGCACAGCCTGACGGGGAATGCCTCTCATAATGTGGATGCCGAATTTGAGACCCATGCCGTGGATGCTGTCCGCCAGCGGCTTGAAGCCTTTGCCTCCGGCCGAGGAAGGAAACCGGTTGGCTGCGGGAATCAGCCGGGAATACCCGTCCATTTCCAACGGGACAAAGGGGCGGTAAGCGGAGGAATGAGCTCCCGGCTCATACCATTGAATGTCCACCACCACATACTCCCAACCGAAGGGCTTCAGATGCTCCGCCATGTAGCGGGCATTCCCCAGCACCTCCTCCTCTGTCACGCTCGCCCCATAACAGTCCCAGCTGTTCCAGCCCATAGGCGGGGTTGCCGCATATTGCTTATGCGCCGCTTTATATACACCTGCTTCGGACATGTAACCCATCTCCCTTGTTTTCAAGTAATCAGCCTTCTACAGGTATCATAGGAAATGTTCAGCGCAAAAGCTACGACAATTAATTGCCCCCGATTGTAAAATATTGCTCAATCAAAGGTAATCCGCTCCATGCCCACCATGCTCCGGTGCAGGCGGAATTCGCCTGGGGTAAAGCCCACCCATTTTTGAAACACCTTGATGAAATAGCTGCTGCCCGCATATCCCACCTCCTTGGCCACCTCATCCACGCTGAGACCGGTTTCCCGCAAAAGAGCAACAGCCTGCCTCATCCGCACCTTGGTGAGAAACTCCAGCGGGGTTACCCCGGTATGGCGCTTGAACAGCCGGATAAAATGGTATTTGGACAGCCCTGCCATTTCGGCCAGCTGATCTACACCTGCGATGCGGGAGGCGTTCAGCTCCATTTCCCTTGCTGCCGTCGCCACACTCTCCGGCCAGGTCTCCCGCCGGGTGCCGCTTCCCGAAGCAAAACGGAGGAGTTCCATCATGAAGCGGTAAACACAAGCGGAGGCGGTGTAGCCGTCCCTGATCTGGTTGCCCAAGCCGGAGCGCACCATATCCTCAAGCACCAGAAGCAGCGGACTGTCCGGCGGAATGGCGCACACGGGGGCGAGCTTCCGGCAAACCTGCTCCCACTGCTTTTCCAAACCCCAGGGCCGGAACAAAATGAAGCAGAATTCCCAGGTGGACCCGGCTTCGGGCAAATAATACCGGTGGGAGCCGGGAATGTTCACGAGAAAAGCCTGGCCGGGTCCCACCGTCCTGACGCTGCCGCCAATATCCAGCTGGCCGGAGCCGGAGACTGTATACTGAAACAGGCAGAGCGGCCCGTCGATGCGGGTCATGCCGTCCCAGCTGTAATCGGGAGAGGCCACCTTGTCATAGCCCAGGGCAAAAAGCTGGAACAACTCCGTCCGGCTGGATGCCTCCCCGAAGCGGAAGCCAACCGTTTGGCAGGGGAGCCGCATGGGCATACCCTCCTTTTTGTTCAAATCTGGCGGATAATGCAGATATATTCCGGCTCTAACCATAAATCAGTGCTTGACCGCGCCTCTGCCGATTTGTCTGTTCATAAGCAGTGTAGCGCAGAACATGCTCCGATTCCTAACGGCGGTGAGAGCCTCTATTTGCTCCAAAACGGGGGGCTGCCAAATCTAACGGAAGCAGGAGCCCTTATTGGGCTAAAAAAGGGCTTGCAGCGGAGTAATCGGTCCAAATAGCGGCTGTTGCCACCGTTAGATTTCCGGAAGCGGTGTTTTTGCAGAAATAAGAGCTCCCACTGCCGTTAGCGTCAGACCATGCATGGTCTAACAGCCATCAGTCCGTGGCGTTAAGCACTGATTTTGGCGTAGAGCCTATTATTCCTTTATTATACCGGTATACCGGCAAACCGGAGTGATTCCGGCGTTTTTTTTCTGGCAAAAATCCTTCGGATGCGTCAAAATGGATGTAATTCTTTTTACGCAATTGCGCATGGACAAGGAGGAAACAAAGATGTTGGATGCAGCAGCAGTAGGCGAGGTGCTTATCGATTTTACTCCCGCGGGAACCAATGAATATGGCTATCAGAGTTTTTCGGCCAATCCCGGGGGAGCCCCTGCCAATGTAATGGCGGCGTTGGCCAAGTGGGGGCGCAAGGCCGGGTTTATCGGGAAGGTGGGAAAGGACACCTTCGGGGAGTTCCTGCAGCAGGTGCTGGAGCAGGCCGGAGTGGATACCCGGGGGCTGGTTCTGTCGGAGCCCTGCCGCACCACCCTGGCGTTTGTCCATTTGCAGGCGGACGGGGACCGCTCCTTCAGCTTTTACCGCAGTCCCGGGGCGGACATGATGCTTACCCCGGAGGAGGTGCGGGAGGAGATTGTCGCCGAGGCCGGACTGCTTCATTTCGGTTCCGTATCCCTGACGGACGAGCCGTCCGCTGCAGCTACTCTCCATGCCATCCGGCTGGCCCGGGGTTTGGGCAAGCTGGTGAGCTTCGATCCCAATCTCCGCCCGGCACTTTGGAAAAGCCTGGATGAGGCCAAGGCGCGCATTCGGGAAGGGTTAGAGCTGGCGCATATTGTCAAGCTTTCGGAGGAGGAGCTGGAATTCCTCACCGGCGAAAAAAACCTGGAGACGGGGACAGAACTGCTCTGCCGGGAGTTCCGGACGCCTCTTATCCTGGTGACCCTAGGCGCGGAGGGCTCCTTCTTCCGTCTGGGCGGTGAATGCCGCCGGGTGCCCGGCCGTCCTGTGCAAGCTGTGGATACCACGGGAGCGGGAGACTGCTATCTGGCCGGATTTCTGCACAAGTTCCTGGAAGCGGGAGGGGCGCTGGAGCAGCTGGACGCCGCCGCAGTCCAGTCCATGGCCGCTTTTGCCAACGCCGCCGGGGCCTTGATCACACTCTCCAAAGGCGCCATCCCGGCCATTCCGCAGCTTACCGACATTGAAGCGTTCCTTGCACAGCACGGCTGAACAGGGAGCCAACGGCGCATCTCCGGCAAGTTAACAGGATGGTCCGCGCCTGCCTCTCCAACCCTTCATTCCTCCCCCTCCGGGCGGTATGAAGGGTTTTTGGCCTGCTCCCCGCTCCGCCGATACTGCCCCGGCGTCATCCCGTAATATTCCCGGAACACCCGGATGTAGTAGTTGGCCTCCCAGCCCAGCCGGGCGGCTGCCTCCCGGACGGAAAGAGAGGGCGTCGCCATAAGCCATTCCAGGGAACGGTGGAGACGCAGCCGTTGAAGATACACATGGGGCGGCATGCCGCAGGCCTGCTTGAAAATGCGCTGGAAATGCTGCACCGAATACCCTACGGCTCTGGCCAGGTTGGACATGTCCAGCTGCTCGGTATAGTGCTGCTCCATCAGGCGCAGGGCTTGGCGCAAAGCCAGCTCGGCGGGAGTAGGGGCGGAAGGGGAGGACATCCTCTTCGGACCCGGATGACCCTGCTTCGATTGCGGCTGGTTTGCCAGAGCCGCTTCCCCCGCCGTCAGCAGCATGGAATAGAGCCGGCCGGAACAACGCCGCCCCGCATCCTCCGCTCCTTGCTGAATGTCCCGCCACATCCCCTCCAGGCTCAGCCGGAGAGTATCTTCGGCTCCCGCCAGAGGAAAGGGGGTGCAGGGGGGCATGCCGCAGCTTTGGGCGATGGCCTCCGCCGCCGGTCCGTCGAAGGACAAGAAGGAGAGCAGCCAGGGGCCGGACCGGGGAGAATATTCATGGGGCATGCCGGCGGGAAGATACAGGGCCCAGCCAGCAGGCAGGCTGAAGCCCGCCGTTTCCGGAAATTCAAAACGGCCGGTTCCCTCGGAGGACCACAGCAGCTGGCCGTAAGGAAAGCCCCCTGGCCGATAAAGATGGGTCTGTTCATGGCGGCCCAGGGACTGCAGCCGCAGGGGCAGGGAATCCGCCGAGCCCGGAGCCAGAAGAAAGGTGAGAATATTGGGAAAACCGCTCATGCAGACAGCCTCTTTTCAAAAAATGTTCATTATGTGCTATAACATTCCTTCATCTCTTCTACGGGTTAAGCTCAAGGAAGGGTTATAATACGAGTATAGTATAATTTCTGAAGGAGTGGTATTCCCCAATGGGCAAGCGCTTTCCCCCTATTAGCGCCAAGCTTCCGGCTTTTATGCACGGAGCCGATTACAACCCGGACCAGTGGCAGCATGATCCCCAGGTTCTGGAGGAAGACATCCGGCTGATGAAGCTGGCGCATTGCAATGTGATGTCCGTTGCCATTTTTGCCTGGAGCGCCCTGGAGCCGGAGGAGGGACGCTTCGACTTCGCCTGGCTGGATCGGGTGCTGGACCGTTTCGCCGAGGAAGGCATCTTCGCCTGGCTGGCTACCCCTACCGGCGCCCGGCCCGCCTGGATGTCAGAGCGGTATCCCGAGGTGCTGCGGGTAGGCGCCAACCGGGTGCGCAATCTTCACGGCGGCCGGCATAACCATTGCTACACATCCCCTGTCTACCGGGAAAAAACCGCCATCATGAACGCCAAGCTGGCGGAGCGCTACGGACATCATCCGGCGGTGGTGGGCTGGCATATTTCCAACGAACTAAGCGGCGATTGCCACTGTCCATATTGCCAGGAGGCGTTCCGGGCGTGGCTCAGGAAAAAATACGGCTCCCTGGATTCTCTGAACATGGCCTGGTGGACCAGCTTCTGGTCCCATACGTATACGGATTGGGCCCAGATAGAATCTCCCGCGCCCCACGGGGAGCGGATGGTCCACGGACTGAATCTGGACTGGAAGCGGTTTGTGACCGACCAGATCATTGATTTTTACCTGCAGGAGCTGAAGCCGCTAAAGGCGGTGAACCCCGGGCTTCCGGCCACCTCCAATCTGATGGGGCTGTTCGAGGGGCTGGATTACCACAAAGTGGCCAAGGTGCTGGATGTGGTCTCCTGGGATTCGTACCCCACCTGGCATCAGCCGCCGGATGAGCTGGCGCAGGCGGTTCATACCTCCTTCAACCATGACCTGTTCCGCAGCTTGAAGCACCAGCCTTTTATGCTGATGGAAAGCACCCCTTCCTTGACCAACTGGCAGGCGGTGAGCAAGCTGAAGAAGCCGGGTATGCACCGTTTGTCTTCGCTTCAGGCGGTGGCCCACGGCTCGGATACGGTTCAATATTTTCAGTGGCGGAAAAGCCGGGGCTCCAGCGAAAAGCTTCACGGCGCGGTTGTGGATCATGTTGGCCATGAGCATACCCGGGTATTCCGGGATGTGGCGGAGCTGGGGGAAACCCTGGAGGGGCTTCATGAGGTGTTGGGCGCCGGTACGGACGCCAAGGTCGCCATTATGTTCGATTGGGACAACCGGTGGGCGGTGAAGGATGCGCAAGGCCCCCGGAATATGGGCATTCACTACGAGGAAACGGTCATTCAGCATTACCGCGCCTTCTGGGAGCTGGGCATTCCTGCGGATGTCATCGGGCCGGAGGATGATCTGTCCGGCTACAGGCTGGTTGTCGCCCCTATGCTGTACCTCTGCACCCAGGCAACCGGCGAGAAGCTGGAGCGCTTCGTCCGCGGTGGAGGAACCCTGGCAGCTACCTACTGGTCGGGAATTGTGGACGAGCATGATCTATGCCATCTGGGCGGGTTTCCCGGTCCTCTGCGCCAGGTTCTCGGCATCTGGGCGGAGGAGATGGATGCCCTCTACGACGGGGAGCAAAACGGCATTGTGGTGGCGGCTTCAGCCGCAGCGGCGCTGCCGGGACTGGCGGCGGAGTACGGCTCCGGCCAGCTGTGCGAACTGGTGCATGCGGAGACGGCGGAGGTGCTGGGGGTCTACCGGGACGACTTTTATGCCGGACGTCCGGCTTTGACCGTCAACCGGCTGGGGCAAGGCCGGGCCTATTACCTGGCCACCCGGGCAGACAATCCCTTCTACCGGGATTATTACCGGGAGCTGGCCCGGGAAGCGGGAGTGGAGCCGTTGTTGCCCGCTTTGCCGGGAGGCGTTACTGTTCAGGCCCGTTCCGGCGAGACAGAGGAGTATCTGTTTGTGATGAATTTCAACAGAGCAGCCTGCGTTGTGAACTTGGATCAGCGGCAGTACCGTGATATGGAGAACGGAGAAATCCTGGCCGGCGGCGAACTGGAGCTTCCCGCATACGGAGTGCGGATTCTGGCGCGGCAGGCGGAGGAAAATCGAAGGGAGAGAGGTTCAATGACCTATGATGTAATCGTAGTGGGAGGCGGCATAGCGGGAGCTGTGGCTGCCATTGCCTCGGCCCGAACCGGAGCCAAGACGCTGCTGGTGGAGCAGTACGGCTTTTTGGGGGGACAGCTCACTGCTGCTGGGGTCGGTCCGATGATGACCTTCCATGCGGGAGAAAAGCTGGCGGTGCAGGGCATTACCGACGAATTGATCCGGCGGATGCAGCAGCGCGGCAAAAGCCCCGGCCATATCTACGACACCACCGGCTATACCTATTCGGTGACACCCTTTGACGCGGAAGGGATGAAGCATGAGCTGGAGATGATGTTTATCGAAAGCGGCGGCGAGCTTCTGTACCATACCATGCTGGCGGGAGTGGAGACAGAAGACGGCCGGATTACGGCCATCCGGGTCTGCAACAAAGCGGGCATCAGCGAGCTGAAGGCCAAGGTATATGTAGACGGAAGCGGCGACGCTGATTTGTCCGCCTGGGCAGGGGTGGAGTTTATCAAGGGCCGCCAACTGGACGGAGCCTGCCAGCCCATGACCATGAATGTAAAGGTCCGCAATGTGGACATGACGAAGGTGAAGGACTATATCAAATCCCACAATGAGGAGTTTCCCCGGCTGAAGGGGGATCTGGACATTGTGGACCGCTCCCCCCGGCTTTCCATCGGCGGCTTTGTGGTTACCTTTAAGGATGCCCTGGATAAGGGGGAGTTGAATTTTGAGCGCAAGGAGCTGCTGGTGTTTGAAACCAACAACCCCGGCGAGGTGATCATCAATTCCACCCGGGTGGTGGGCCGTGACGGCACAGACCCGTGGGATTTGACCTATGCGGAGATTGAGGGCAGGCGGCAGGTGCGGGAGATCGAAGCCTTCCTGAAGAAGCGGATTGCTGGCTTCGAGAATTGCATCGTGGATTATTCCGGTCCGAAGATTGGGGTCCGCAGCTCCCGCCATATTCAAGGGGAGTATGTGCTGACTCTGGAGGATCTGGTCCATTGCGTGAAATTTGACGATGTAATCGCCCATGGCGGCTACCCGGTGGATATTCATCCGCCCAAGGAGGATGAGGCCCATAAGAAGCTGCGGGCGCAGCTTTCCGGCATCGGACATTTCCGCAACGGGGAAACCTACAGCATTCCCTACCGTTCCCTGATCAACCGCCAGGTGAAAAATGTGATCACGGTGGGGCGCTGCATTTCCACCACCTTTGAGGCCCAGGGGGCCATCCGGGTAACGCCCATTGCCGGAGCCATCGGCCATGCAGGCGGGGCGGCGGCGGGATTGGCGGCGAAGCAGGGAGCGGATTTCGCTTCTTTGGATGTGAAAGAACTGCAGACGCTTTTGAAGGAGCAAGGGGCGTATTTGGAGCTGTAAGTTGAATCGGTGCAAGGTTTAGTCCGGCAAAACCCCCTGTTCCCGCCGTCCTGTCCGCCATCCGCGGACAAATGGCGAAATGTATTTGAACGGGCCGTTTCAAAGGTTGTGTAACCGGCGAGTTCTGATATAATAGGGAAAAAACAGCGGGGAGCAACCACCATGCATTTTGTCAGTACAAGAGGAAAAGTGAAGAATGCCGGCTTCATCGAAACCTTTCTGATGGGGCTTGGCGATGACGGCGGCCTGATGGTGCCGGATTCTGTACCGTCCGTAAGCGCGGATACTCTGAAGGCTTGGGAGAAGCTTACTTTTCAGGAGCTGATGCTGGAAATCTTCGGCTTATTCACCAACGGGGAGATTCCCCGGGAGGACCTGAAGACCATCATAAACGACAGCTACGCCACCTTCCGCCACCCGGAGGTCACTCCGGTGAAGAAGCTGGACGATCAGCTTTATGTGCTGGAGCTGTTCCACGGCCCCACCTTTGCGTTTAAGGATATCGCCCTTCAGCTGATGGGCAATCTGTATGCCTATGTGTCCAAAACCCGCGGCGAGATTATCCATATTCTCGGCGCCACCTCGGGAGATACGGGCGCTTCGGCCATTTCCGGGGTCCGTGGCAAGGAGGGCATCCGCATCTGCATCCTCCATCCCCACGGCAAGGTCAGCAAGGTGCAGGAGCTGCAAATGACCACCGTGGACGACAGAAATGTGCTGAACCTGTCCGTGGAAGGCAACTTCGACGATTGCCAGCGGATTATCAAGGAGATGTTCTCCGATCTGGAGCTGAAGGGCAAGTACCATCTGCGGGCTATCAACTCCATTAATTTTGTGCGCATACTGGCCCAGACCGTCTACTACTTCTACGCGTATTTCCGCACCGTTGGGGCGGACTCCGGCAAAACCGTCAGCTTCAGCGTGCCCACCGGCAATTTCGGAGATATCTTCGCCGGCTACCTGGCCAAGAAGATGGGGCTGCCCGTAGGACGGCTGATTGTCGCCACCAATGAAAATAATATTCTGGCCCGTTTTGTCAACGATGGGCTGTACCGGCCGGGAGAGTTCCGCACCACCTACAGTCCCTCCATGGACATTCAGATTGCCAGCAATTTCGAGCGTTACCTGTATTATATGTACAAAGAAAGCCCGGAGACGGTGCGTTTCCTGATGACCGCCTTCCAGAGGGAAGGGGAAATCCGGGTCAGCGGCAAGGATCTGGAGCAGGCTCAGGCGGATTTTGCAGCCTATGGCGTCGGCGGCTCGGAATGCCTGGACACCATCCGCGGCGCTTGGGAGAAGTACGGCTATCTGCTTGACCCCCACACCGCTTGCGGCGTGGCGGCTTATGAGGCCGTGGGCAAGGGCGGCGGCGATGAGGTTTGCGTGGCTCTGGCCACAGCCCATCCGGCCAAGTTCGATGAATCTGTGCGGCTGTGCGGCATTGAGCAGAGCTTCCCGCCGGAGATAGCCGGGCTGTTCGAGAAGCCCCAGCACCAGAAGGTTGTGGAGCATTCCTACGACCGGGTGCTGGAGGAGATTGAGGCATTTTTGAAATAGGCTCCGCCGCTTTCGGGAACGAAATGCAAAAGTGCAGTTATTTCCGTGGGAAAGGCCATTCAGCAAGGCTCATCTTGCAAAAATACATTTATTTTGGCGGATTCAGTCCTTTCGAGGTGGTCTCACCGCTAAATAAATGCACTTTTTGCAGGATAACCTGTCTAACACAGCATATTAGCCGAAAATAACTGCACTATTGCAGGATAACCCGCCGGCTGTCCGCACATACGTCAGCAAACAAGCACATTGCAGCCTCGAAGCACACCAAAACCCGCCGGAGATTCATCTCCAGCGGGTTCTATTTTGTATACGAAAACCCCCAGTTCGACTGGGGGTTCTAAAAAGCTTAAAGCTATGAGTAGTCCATC
>NZ_QMFA01000026.1 GCF_003285005.1 Paenibacillus sp. YN15
AAGATGGACTACTCATAGCTTTAAGCTTTTTAGAACCCCCAGTCGAACTGGGGGTTTTCGTATACAATAAGGCTCCTCCTCCGCCACGGGCACCACTTCCCCGGCCCCCATCAACGGCGAGATGGCATACCGCTCTCCGCGCAGGGACACATTGGCGACCGTTCGGAGAAACATCAGCCGGATCATGCCGGCGGCTTCGTCGAAGCCCAGCAGGCAGTTTTCGGAATCGTACGGAAACAGCTGCATCGGCGCAAAATGCTCCAGCCTCCTGATCTCCCCCTCCTCCATCACATCCAGCCGGACCTTGATCTGCAGGCGGATGGCCCGGGCCAGCAGTTGGAATTTCTCCGTTTCAATCGCCTGAACCGTATGCACGGGGATCGGCTTGTCCAGCAGTCCGCAGGTCTCCTCCGCGCCCTCACTCTTGCGCAGCTCCCCGGCCGCCAGCTTCTGGAACAATTCCGCCAACCCCAGCGCCTCGGGGTCCCCGGTTTTTTCGTAACGGTACGATAAGTACGAAAGATTCCGCGCCTGGGAAGCCGTCAGCAGCATAGCAGGCAGGGCAAAGGTAGCCTCCGTATAATGGTAGCCCTTGTTTTTGCGGCAGTATTCCACCGGCGCTCCCAGGGAATCCCGCAGATATTCCACATCCCGGGCCGCCTGCCGGAGGGAAATATTAAACGCCTCGGCAATCGCCTGACAGTTGGGATAAGCCTCCGCCCGCAGTCTTCCGTCGATCCAAATTACCCGATGCCAGTTGCTCATTCTTTTTGCCGGCCTCCTTGTTGCGTCCATCCCCTATTATTTCGCTATACAAAAAGTATACTATCCTCTCCCGGTTGCGCAATATGGTATAATCAGCAAACTGACTGTCCGGAGCGTTGACCATAGACATGGGAAGCAATTTAAGGAGGCGGATTGGATGGAGGAATGCACAGGCTTTGAAGGCAGGTTTGTCAAAATGGAGCCGCTTCAAAAGGGCTGGTCCAGCGATAAAAAATATGTAGCCGAGGATGCGGACGGCAAAGTGCTTCTGCTGCGCATTGCCGATCAGTCTGCCGGCCCCCGCAGAAAAGCGGAATACGACATGATGCGGAAGGCCGCCGCATTGGGAGTGCCTATGCCGCAGCCGCTGGAGTTCGGAACCTGCAATGGCGGACAAAGTGTCTACACCCTGTTCTCCTGGTGCGAGGGGGAGGATGCGGAGGCGGTTTTGCCGGAGCTGACGGATACGGAGCAGTATGTGCTGGGCTGGCAATCCGGGGAAATGCTGAAGCGCCTCCATTCCATCCCCGCCCCGGCGGAGCTGGAGGAGTGGGAGCACCGTTTTGGCCGTAAAATCAGAAGCAAAGTGGAAAAGTACCAGGCCTGCGGCATCCGGTTCGACGGAGACGGGGAGGTCATGGCTTACATTGAGCAAAACCTCCGCCTTCTGGCCAACCGCCCCCAATGCTACCAGCACGGGGATTATCATGTGGGCAATATGGTGATCTCCCCGGAGCTGGGCCTGTCGGTCATCGACTTCGACCGGAGCGATTTCGGCGATCCGTGGGAGGAGTTCAACCGGATTGTATGGAGTGCGCATATCAGCCCGCATTTTGCCACAGGGCAGCTGAACGGTTATTTCGGCGGCAGGCCGCCGGAGGAGTTTTTCCGCCTGCTGGCGCTTTATATTGCCGTCAACACCCTTTCCTCCGTCCCTTGGGCCATGCCCTTCGGCGAAGAGGAGGTAGCCGTTATGCTCAAGCAGGCCGGGCAGGTGCTGGCCTGGTTTGATGGAATGGGCAACCCTGTGCCCGCATGGTATTTGGGGGAGCCCTGCATCCAGTATCTGGACGGCTTGCCTTACCGGCTGAAGACTCCTTTTGACCTGTCTTTTGTCAGCGGATACGGGCGGGTGTTCAAGATTTTCGATGATCAGGATTCCGGGAATATCTGCTTTGGCGTGGAAACGGACGGAAAGCGGCTGTTCATAAAATATGCCGGGGCGCCGACGCAACGGTATGACGGAGAGCCGGAGGACGCCATCGGCAGGCTGAAGGCCACTGTGCCGGTATATCAGGACCTGGCCCACCCTCATCTGGTGCGTTTGCTGGGGGCGGAGGAAATCGGCGGGGGGTATGCGGCGGTCTTTGAATGGAGCGGCGCGGAATGTATGAGCAGGCAATACCCCCGGTCCAGGAAAAGGTTCCAGCAGATGACCCCGGAAGCCCGGCTGTCCGTATTTGCCGATATTCTGGACTTCCATGCCCATGTGGCGGAAAAAGGGTATGTTGCCATCGATTTTTATGACGGCAGCATCATGTATGATTTTTCCCTGGGGAAAACCGTCATCTGCGATATTGACGTGTACGCCAAGAGGCCGTATACCAACCGGATGGGCCGGATGTGGGGGTCGTCCCGGTTTATGGCGCCGGAGGAGTTCCAGTTGGGGGCAGCCATCGACGAGGTGACCAACGTCTACCTGATGGGGGCAACCGCCTTCGTGCTGTTTGCCGGGAATGACCGGACGCGGGAGGGCTGGCCGCTGAACGGGGATTTGTATGAGGTTGCGGCAAGGGCGGTCTGCCCGGAGCGCAGCGGACGGCAGGCCTCCATCCGCCAATTTATGGCGGAATGGTTCAGTGCAGGCGGGGGCAGCGCCGCGCAAGCGGCAGCCCGGGATGGCGGCTGAAGGGCATGAAGCAGAGGCCGCCAATAGCCTATGCCAACAAGCGCCTCCCCATCCGGGAGGCGCTTGTTGGCATAGGGGCTGGCGCGGTAAGCGAGCTGAGCGAAGCCGGCCATGGCTTGAGCCTGTGCGGATGTGCGCCCCGGGCTAGGCGGGCACCGTTTGATTTGTATGGGCCAGGAAGGCAAGCTACGCGGACTCTGGTTCCGTTATTTAGTGAAAAAACGGCATTTTTCCAGCTGGGCGGACAGAAAATCCGTTATGAAAATAAAAACCAGCGGCGCAGGCACCCAATTGGTGAAATAGCGCATCCTGTGTCCGCGGAATTCCAAAAAGAGGCAATTTTTCAAAAATAACGGATCGTCTGTCCGCTCAGCCTCTCCAGAGAGTCGAGTGCCCCGTTCCGATCAACCATGCTATCTCCCGCCGACTCCCTGCTGCCCACAAGCCAACTCTTCCTCAGCCAACAGCTCCTGCCACTCCCCCTCCTCTCCTCACAGCACACCGGTCCCGCATCAAACCCTATTTTCCCAAAATACTAGCTCTTACCGCCAACTCTACTCTATACCCTCCCCCGGCACAGTGGCTCTTGCCGCCAAATCCTGTTCCTCCTCCAGCACGCTGGTCCTACCCGCCAGCTTCTGCACTAACCCTCGCCCTGCCCGCAGCTCCTCAACTTGCAGCCGCTCCGCAGACGGCAAGGGGCGGAGCAGCCTCCGCTTGTTCCGCCTCGGCTGCTCCGCCCCTGCTTCACTTTATTCTTCCAGCCACAGGATGCTGGTGACGCCCCGCGGGTAATACTTGCTGCCCGCGATTTCGCCGGAGATGATCTGGTCGCTCCAGCTCCAGACGGACAGCTCCGGGTGGGTGAGCCACGCGGCGTGGGCGGCGTCCGCCCTTGCCCCCTGCTCCCCCCACTCCCTGCCGAGAATCCGGCGGGCGATAAACTGGCACAGATACACCTTGCTGAGCCACGAGTTGTTGCTGGTGGAGGAGAGCTTCCAGCCGCCGTCGGCAAACAGGCATACCCCCTCCGTCAGGACCGTGGCCAGATGGGTATCCAGCGCCCGGATGTAGCCGCCGAAGCGGCCCTGCGGGTCCAGAGCCTCCGTCAGCCCCATGTAATAGGGGAAGACCAGCCCTTCAATAGCGGGGATAATCCGCGATTCATTGCCCTCCTCCAGCACCGCCGGAATAAAGCCGTCCTCCCGCAGATGCCCGGCCAGGGTCCGGGCGCAGCGCTCCGCCTGCTCCCCCGCGAGAGCGGCCAGCTCCCCGCAGCCGGCATCACCCAGCAGCTGCTCCAGCGCCAGATAGGCGGCCCAGCATTTGCCGGCCAGATACAGATTGTTCCGCGCCTGCCCCAGAGAAACATCCAGAGAGTCGTAGGTGGTAATCTCCGCCTTGCCCATCACCCGGCTGCTGTCCAGCCCCATCAGGCCGTTGCGCCGGGCCGGGTCCGGGTGGTCCCGGTTCAGCATACTCTCCAGGCAATCCCGGAATATCTGCACATGCCTCCCGAACCATTCCCGGTCCCCGGTGTGGACCACATACACAGAGGCGCAGAGAATCCAGTTGACCAACTGCTCATGGGTCATGTGGGAGAAGCAGCCGCTGTGGCCGAACAGCTCATAAGCAGAAAAGCCGGGCCGCGACAGGGTATTGGCCACTCCCATGTCATGGGTGAAGCTCAAGCCCCCCGGATATTCCGCATCATCCCCGGGAAAACGGACCGTATCCCGGTAGCTGTACCGGCTGACGAACATGTCCAGCTCATTGCGGACCGTCCAGGGGTTCATCCGCAGCTCATAATACAGCTGGTCCACCGTCAGATCGAAGGTGTTCATCATCCGGTATTCGCCTTCGTTCACCACCCAGAAGGGGCCGTCCGCAGTCCGGAGCAGCTGGGTATTGCCGTAGTAGCTGCGGATGCTGTGGGCCATCATAAACCGCTGGTCCTCCGACAAGGACGCTTCCTCCAGCATACCGTTGGACCGCTCCGCCAGACGGGCCACCCGGTCAAACTGCTTCAGCGCATACATGCCCACTTCCTCAATATTGCGGAAAAAGCCAGTGTAATAATAGGAGGCGTCCAATCCCGCCGTAACCGTGCCCCCGTGATAAAAGCACACCGCAAACCGGTAGGTGCGGCATTCCCCCGCAGGCACCTCCGCCACCAGCGCCCCCACCGGGCCAAGGCCGAAGCCCCAGTTTTCCCGATGCGGCGCGGACAGGATGCTTTCCATGCTGAAGTGAAGGGCCGACTGCACCTCCGGGTCATCCGACACGATGGCGGTCATCCGTCCCTGCCCCACCCCGGCAAGCTCCGTACAGGTATCGTCCAGCCGCCGCATGGAGGTATAGGGATCGCTGCCCTGATAGCCGAAAAAGGCGCGGCGCGCATAGCTCCCCCGGGTATTGTCCACCGTCAGCTCCGCCAGCACCGCGGGCATAATCACCCGCTTCAGCTCCTCGGCAGCGCACACCTCAGGCTCGGGAACCGGTTCCGTCTGCGTGTAGACCGTAAACGTCAAATCCCCTGCCCGCCACGTGTCCGTGGACAGGCGGAAGTCACGCTTCACCGCCTCCTTGGGGAAAGAAAACAGCAGCTGGGGCTTTTGCGGCTTCTTCTGGGCATTCTCCACATCGTAGCGTTTGCTGTCATCCTCCCGCGGCTTGAAGAAGGGCAGCACATCATAGATACCCTGCTTCTCCGCCGATTCCACCCCGATAAACACATTCTGCCGGGGAGAGCGTCCCAGCTCCATTTCCAGGCCTCCCCCACTTCCGGGAAATCCCAGGGTGAAGCTGGCGAAGGCGCCAACCGGCGAATGGTGGGCATTAAAGAACATATTCGCAGGCATCTCTACACTCCTTTCTCCCCAAGCAGGCGCACATAACCGTCCCGCTCCTCCACCTCCAGAAAATAGGGGCGCTCATGGGGAGTCTTGTTGGGTGAATGAACCGTCAGCATCAGACGGCCGTCCAGGGTGCGGAACAGCATGCCGTGTCCGCCGTCGCTTTTGAACAGGGCTTCCTCCTCATGCTCCCAGGGCCCCAGCACACTCCCGGACGCAGAGCGGGACACGCCCAGGGCATAGGTGTTGCCGATAAAGCTGGCCCACAGCATCAGGAGCGCCCCGCTTGCGGCCCGGTACAGGAAGGGACCGTCGGTTACATAGTTGTCCTTGCCGGGAAACCGCTCCGAGCGGTAAGGAGTGGGCCACCCCGCCTCTGACGCCCGGAACAGCAGCGCCGGCTCCCCTGTGGCAGCCCGCAGGTCCTCCGTCAGCCGGACGGCGCAGATTTCCCCATCGGTCACCTGCTGCCATTCATGGCAGAATACCATCCAGGGTAAACCTTCTTCATCTATAAACAGGGTGCCATCCAGGCAGCACCAGCCCTCCGGCGTAACCGGACCGCTGCTGTGCAGGCGGTAAGGGCCCGCCAAACTGTCTCCGGCCAGCACCGCCGTTCCCAGCAGATTATTATCTTCCCTGCGGAAGGTCGCCAGAATATAATACCTCCCGCGGTATAGATGCACCTCCGGCGCCCAAAAATTCCGCTCGGCAAAAAATCCCGGCTCAGGCCGGAACACGGGAACCGGACCCTCCCAGGTCTGCAAATCCCGGCCCGTGTACATGTCGAAGCCTGTGCCTTTTCCCCATATATTGGAATCTGTGCTGCCGAACAAATAATAACGTCCTTCCTCCGGGACAGTCACCACAAACGGGTCCCGGATTTGAATTTCTTCCGTCCGCATCGTCAACTCCACATCCACCTCCCGGAATTATCCATACGCCGGAAATACAATGCCCGGCTTCAACACACGCACAAGTCCTTCCTCCGAAAGCTCCAACTGCTCATTGCCTTCAATAGCAAGCGGCAGCTCCATCCCTTGGCAGCGCACATGCCCCTCCACAGGCCGCACACTCATGCCGACCACACGCTTCAATTTGCCCTGCCGGTCGGTTACCGCTCTTGTTCCGGCAGGAATACTCAGCAGCGGTTCACCATTCCGGTAAGCCGTCCCGCCTTCCACGGTCACCGTCCATTCGTACAAGACCCCATCCACTCTCCGGCGGTAAGCCGTTTCCGCCGCAACCGTCCCGCCGTGATCCTGGGGATAGGGCAGACAAGCGGTAAACCATAACTCACCATCCGGCCGGGGCATAATCCCGCACAGCCGCTCCACATAATCCAGCAGGCAAAGGATGGACGGGGAATAGGTCTCGGTAAAACCCGCCTCCCCGGTCCACGGGCTCAAGGTTTGGGGAAAACGGTCCATCCGCGTCAGAGCGGACACAATGGGATTCAGCACCCAGGTCAGCTCCACAAACCGCCCATGATGCTCGAAGGCATGGGGAGCGCGGATCAGGCTCAGGAAATTGGAGGTGCCTCCCCAGCTGTTGTAGCCGGAAAAAGGATCAAAGCGGGGATCATCCATGGCAATGGAGGTAAAGGGGTATTTGGCAAAAAACTTGCGGGTGTTAAGCAGATAACGCTCCAGCATCCCGTCGAAAAATTCCCGGTCCCCCACCTCGCAGGCAAGCACTCGCAGCAATACATCCGACTGAATCCGGACGAAGCGGTTCTGGCGGTCCCGGTCATAGAAGAACCAGTCCGTCTCATCAAAGCACCAGCGGTAGAGACTCTCTAGCGTCTCCCCGGCCTTGCTCTCCCATTCCCTCGCCTTACTCTCCCATTCCGCTGCCTTCCCTTCCCACTCCTCCGCCTTCCCTTTCCACTCCTCTGCCTTCTCCTCCCCGCCGCCATCTGCCCCTGCCTCTCCCAGCCAACGGGCCATCCGCGCCAGATACAGGCGCTGGCAATATACGTTGGCCGTCAAATCCGGCGCCAGGTATGGCGCCAGCGGCGAGTCGGGGTTAACCTGCCGGGCGTCATCCTGATGGCAGGTGTCGGGCACATGCCAGAAGCGCGGGGACAGATCATGTCCCGTGTCAAAGGTGCAGAAGGCCTCCACACAGCCGCTGCCCCGGGTATTCCGGTATGCGGCAAGCCACTCATCATACCGCGCCATGGCCTCGTACATGGTCCGCAGAAATCCGTCATCCCGCCCGTTCAGCTCATGGTGGTTCCACACGGACCGGGCAAGCGGCGTCACCATCTGAATTTGCCGGTAAGCCGGACCTGCCGCCGTCACCTTATACGGCAGCTGGCCGTCCTCCTTCTGGTAGCGGGCGAACAGCAGGAAGCTTTCCCGGGCCACAGACGGCACAAACCGGGACAGCAGCTCGCTGTTGATGGTCCCCGTGCTCTCCATCCAGCAGCCGGAATAGCCGCCCCCCTCAAACAGCACCGGCGATTCATCCACCATCGGCGCAATGCAATCGAAAAGCTTGCGGAGCGCCCGGTAATAGGCATCCTCCAGAGGGCCGCCCGCAGCGGCGAATCCGACTCCGGACAGCAGCCACTCCTCCAGCACCTGCCTGTCCGAAGCCTTCGGCAGGCTGCCCAACCGCTCTTCCACGGACAGCTCCCGCAGCCGCTTCAATATACTCTCATTCATGCTGCAAATCCTCCCATCTGCTTCATCCCTTGACGCTGCCCATGACCAAACCCTTCATGAAATACTTTTGCAGGAAGGGATACAGCACCAGAACCGGGAAGGCGGCCAGGAACACCTGGGCGGCCTTAAAGGTGCGGTCGGAGATTTTGGAAATATCCAGCAGCTCATTGGTAGGGATCATGCTGGGGTCATTGCCGATGACAATGGTTTGCAGATAGCTTTGCAGCGGATAATTGGCCGGCGAGTTCATATAAATCAGGCCGTCAAACCAGGAGTTCCAGTGGCCCACGATCATAAACAGGGTAATGGTGGCGATGGCCGGTTTGGACAAGGGGCAATAAATATTCCACAGCACCCTCCAGTGTCCCGCTCCGTCGATATAAGCGGCCTCCTCGATTTCCTTGGGCAAATTCCGGAAGAAGTTCATCAGGAGGATCACATTAAAGACCGAAAGCGCCCCAGGCAGCACCAAGGCCCACATGGTATCCAGCATTCCCAGCGCCTTGATGGTCATGTAGGAGGGAATCAGCCCCCCGTGGAACATCATCGTAACAATGAAGAACCACGCGTACACCGTCCGCGAGCCAAAAGCCCGCTTTTCCTTGGCCAGCGGAAATGCCGTCAGCACCGTTACGACAATGCTGATGACATAACCCAAGGCCACCCGCTGCACCGATACAAAAGCGGCAGTCATAAACTCAGCCTTGCCCAGAGCGTGCTTGTAGGAGGCCATGGTGAAGTTCACCGGCCACAATTTCACCTCTCCTGCGGCGGCGGAGCTGCTCGCGCTCATGGAAACCGCCAGCACGTTAATAAGCGGCAGGATGCACGCGATGGCCATAACGGCCAATGCCACACAGTTGAATACAAGAAAAACCCTTCTGCCAGCCGTCAGCTTGTGCACGTTTCTCCCCCCCTCCTAAAAGATCCGGTAGCCGGCATATTTGCCCGCCAGGAAATTGGATAAGGTAATCAGCCCAAGGGCAATCACCGATTTGAACAGGCCTACTGCCGTGGCTACCCCGTACTGGGCGTCGATCAGGCCGATCCGGTATACCATGGTATCCAGAATATCCCCTGTGCTGTATACCATGGGGCTGTAGAGGTTGAACACCTGGTCAAAGCCGGCGTTCAGAACATTCCCCAGACTTAGCACGGCCATCAAGGTCACAATCGGCATAATGCCGGGAAGGGTGACATGCAGGGTCTGCTTCCAGCGGTTGGCCCCATCCACAATGGCCGCTTCATACAGGTGGAGGTCGATAGCCGTAAGCGCCGCCAGATACACAATGGTGCTGTAGCCGAATTCCTTCCAGGTGTTGGAGAGGACCAGCGTGAAGGGAAACCAGTTTTCATTGCCGAGAAAGAAGATCGGCTCAATGCCGAAGAACCCCAAGGCCTGGTTGACGATACCGCTGGTAGGCGACAATATATCAATCAGGATACCCCCGAGAATAACCCATGACAGGAAATACGGAAAGTAGATAATGGTTTGAATCGTCCGCTTAAAGGAGTTGCTGATCACCTCGTTCAGCATCAAAGCCACAATAATCGGCACGATCAGTCCTGCGATAATTTTCATCACGGCGATAAAGACGGTATTCCAGAGGACACTGGTGAAATTGGGCAGATTAAAAAGATAATGAAAGTTGTCCAGGCCAATCCATTTGGACCGGAAGACTCCTCTGGACGGTATGAATTTCTGGAAGGCAATCACGATGCCGCCAATGGGGATATAGTGGAACAGCACCGACAGGATCACACCGGGCAGCAGCATAATATGCAGCGGGAGTTCCTGCAGCCTTTTTTTGCGGGTATTGCTTGCCATATGGCTCCCTCCATCCGTATTTGCCGTTGTGAAGAGACGGAGGGGAACCGGAACTGTTCCCCTCCGCAACCGTTTATTCGCATCCGGCAAGCTTTATTTGTTTTTGGCGGCCCATTCGTTGATTTCCTTGGTGATCTGATCGCCGCCCAGCTTCTTCCAGTCATCCACGAACTTGTCGAAGGAGTCTACGGATTCGCCCATGAGGATCTTCGTGAACACTTCCTCCTCCATCTTCTGAAGAGTGGCGCTTTTCTCCACCATGGTAGCCGTCGGCGAGCTGTAGAAGGCATCCAGCAAATAATTATCCTCTTTCACGTACTGCTCAATGACTTCAAAGCTGCTGGGCGAGCCGAATACCCGCTCCGTACCCCAGTTAGCCTTGTTGCCTTGGCGGAAATCCAGCACCTTGTCATAATAGCCCTTTTCCTCCGCGCTGAGCTTGGAGGCATCCTTGGAGCTGAGGGATTTCACCACATTTTGGTGGGCGATGAGATTCTTGTTGGCCGGTTGGGGAAGCAGAATCCCGTAAAGCCAAACCGGAACATTCGTCTTGCTGTGGCTAAATTCGGGCCTGGCGGGAATAGCAGGATCATAACCTGCCATAACCGAGTTGAGGATCTTGATGATGGCCTCCGGATTTTTGCTGTTTTTGCTGACGCCGTAGTAGATGGTAACCGGCATTTTGCCCATGGGAACAGCCTTCTTGCTGTCAATGGAAACCAGCGGAATGGCCTTCCACTCGGCCTTGGGATCATTGTCGATATTCTTCTGGGTAATAGAGAGGGGTGCGGACATGGAGCCGTAGAAAATGCCCACCTTGCCGCCGACAACGGACTCTGTCACCTTGGCCCGGTCCTTGATGCCGAATTCCTTATCCAGCAAACCTTGCTTATACATGGTCTGGAGCTGGCGCAGCGCTTCCTTCACCTGGGGCTGGGTGCTTCCGTAAACCAAATTGCCCTTGTCATCCTTCACCCACTTGCCGGGATACGCATGATAGCCGGAGAAAAAGCCCGAGGTGCCAAAGTGGGAATCCGTCAGGAAGGTTTTGGTGAAGGCCAGGCCAAAGGTGTCGTTTTTGCCGTTGCCGTCCGGGTCCTTCTGTGTAAACGCTTCCGCAACAGCGAATACGTCTTGCAGGGTTTTGGGTTCGGACAGCCCCAGCTTGGTGAGCCAGTCGGTGCGCACATACAGGATGGGCAGGCCGTCTACGGCAGAGGCCGTTTGCGGAATGGCCATGAGCTTGCCGCCGATCTTGGCGGTATTGAAGCTTTTCATGTCCTGCTGGAGAATGCTCTTGGTAATGGGGGTAGCGTATTTTTCGAATAAATCGGTAAGATCATAAAGCATGTCGTTTTCCGCCAGATCCGTCAGCTGCTTGTTCTTCAGCCACATAATGTCGGCTGTATCGCCGGAGGCAATGGAGACGCTCAGCTTCTGGTCAAATTGCTCCACGGGAACCGTCCATTTGTATTTCAGCTTGATGCCCAGCTCGTCTTCGTACATTTTGGTGTAAATATTGTTGTCGATGGTGTCGCCGTTTTCATACTGGTAGCTGGCCTCTGTATAGCGCCAGGCGCTAATCTCTACGGGCGGCTCATATTTCTTGCTGATATCCAGCGCAGGAGCTGCGGAAGCGCCGGAGGAAGCGGCAGGCGACTTGCCTTCCCCGTCGCTTTTGCCGCAGGCGCTCAGAAGCAGGAGCCCTGCCGTGGCGGCAAGTGCAATCGGTTTCGTTTTGTTTGCCATTTGTTATTGACCTCCCCAATTCATGTGTAGTGGTGACACTTTCATCATACGTCCCCTCCGGCCGGCGCCACAACAATCACCTGTTGACATTCCATTCCGCTATTGACTTGTTAACGAAGTCCGATATTCCTGGGGGGTCATTTGGGTATATCTGCGGAAAGAACGGGTGAAATTGGCCGCGGAATTGTACCCTACCCGCTCGGCCACCTCCTGAACTTTCACATCGGGATTGCGGAGCAGCTCCATGGCTTTGTTCATGCGGGAGGAGTTGATGTAATCGGACAGATTCAGCCCCGTCTCCTGCTTGAACAGACGGGAAAGATAGGAGGGATTGAAGTAAACCAGCTCCGCCAGACGGACCAGGGAGAGCTCGTCGGGATTATCCAGATGCTGCTGGACATGGCGCTGGACAGCGCTGATGATGGTCTTGGCGCGGCGCTCCTGCTCCACGTCCTGGAGGTCAAACAGCATATTGCCGACGGAGGCCAGATACCGGACCGCATCCGGCCAGGAGCTGTGGCTGCACGGCTTCATCAGCCGGTTCAGCTCCGCATGGGCGGCCGCCCGCTCCGCCAGATTCCAGCGGTTCATGTAGGACAGGCAGATTAAAGCGATGGAGAAGTACAGCTCCTGGCTGGGAATATGCTGCATGTCGATTTCCGCCTGGCCGTCCGTCAGCTCAGCCAGCAGACGCCCAAATTCCTCCTTCTGCCCATGCTCCAGGGCATCGGACAGCTTGTCCAGAAGCGCCAGCCGCACATGCTTCATCTCCCGCGGATGCTGGGCCGGACGCTGCAGCTCCCGCTCCAGGATATGCTTGTCCAGGAGCAGCATGCCGCTGCCTTGGCCAATGCGGTAATTGACCAGCATATTGAGCATGGAGAAACGCTCGCCCGCCTGATCCAGGTGAACCAGGCTGTCGTCCAGGGCAAAGGAGATCAGCGCCCCCACCGATTCCCGGCAGGCCGCCTGAATCAGCTCCACATTCCCCGTCACGAACACGCGAAGCGCCTCCCAGCCCTCCTCCAGCCCAGCCGTCTGGCCACTGTCCCGGCGCTCCTGAATCAGCCAGACCAGATCGGTGTTATCCACCGCCACATGGGCCAGCTTGGCCCGGGCGGATAAATATTGCTCGGCAATCAGCCGGATGCCGAACAGGAGATGGGATTTCTCCGAATAGGAAAGCCCGTCGGGGAGGCTGTTCAGCCGTCCCAGCATCATCAGCGCCGGGCGGTCGGCATCAAGGGGAATGCCCAGCTCCGCGAATTGCTCCCGGCTGATATCCTTCCTGTGGTGCAGCCCTTTGACAATTCCGTGCAGATAGTCCCGCTGCAGAAGCTCCTGCGCCGCGCTCAGCCGGTCCTCCGCCTGCTCCAGAAGCGCCTCCGCCTTCAGCTCCGAATCCAGATCCGCCAGGGTTTGCTCCACCACCTGAATAATCCGGTCGTAGCCTTCGGTTTTCAGCAGGTAGCCCACACTGTCGTACTGAATGGCGGTGTAGATATACGAAAACTCGTTATGTCCCGTCAAAAAAAATCACCCGGCACTTGGGCCACATGGCGCGAATCCGCTCCAGGAGCTGCAGGCCGTCCATTTCCGGCATGCGGATATCGCTCAGCACAATATCCGGACGCATCCGATGGCATAGCTGCAGCGCTTCCGGGCCGGAATAAGCCTTGTACAGGTCCAGCTCCAGATGCTGCAAATTTTCAAACACCTCATACAAACCGTCGGTTATAATCGCCTCGTCATCCACGATCAGCATCCGGTACATCCTAGCTTCCCCCATCCTTTGGATAAATGGTCATGATTACCCGCAAGCCCTGCTGCTCCCCCGCCTCCAAATGCAGGCCGCTCCGGGGGCCGAATTTCATCCGAATCCGCTGATGGATATTAAGCAGCGCCGTGGTTTCCACCGTTCCGTCATGGCTGTTCAGCTCGCGGTTTAAGGCCGCCGCCTGGAGGTCGTCCATCTGCCCCCCGTTGTCCTCCACGATCAGCAGCAGCCTGTCCCCGTCCTTTTCGAAGCTCACGCACAAAAGCCCGTTGGACCGCTTCTTCTCCAGCCCGTGCTCGAAGGCATTCTCGATAATGGGCTGGAGGATCAGCCGTGGCACCATAATATGCTCCGTCTGCGGCGGCAACTCCCCAAACCTTACCTTGATCCGGTTGGAAAAGCGCATGGCCTGAATGTCCGTGTACACCTTGGCATGGCCCACTTCTTTGACCAGGGGCACCTCATCGGAGCTGCTGCGGGTAATAAACTGATAATATTCCCCCAATTGGTTGGTGAACTGCTCCAACTGTTCATAATCCCCCACCCGCGTCATTGTATTCAGCATAAAAAAGCTATTGTACAAAAAATGCGGATTAATCTGGGACTGGAGCTGCTTCAGCTCCGCCCGCTGGGTGAGAATCTGCTGCTTGTACACCTGGTCGATGAGGGAGTTCAGCTTTTCCACCATGCCGTTAAACCGGGTATAAATGTACTGGAACTCGTCGTTTTGCTTATGGCCGATGATGACGCTGAAATCGCCGTATTCGATTTTGCGGAAGGCCTTGGCCAGCTTGGTCAGGGGCTTGTGGATATATTTATAAGCATAAAGGGAATAGACAATAATAACCACCAGAGCTATACCCGCCAGGGTAAAGAACCATCTGCGGAATTGGGCCAGCGGCTGGAACACCGCATCCTCGGGCACATACTTGCTCAGCACCGCTCCGAAAAAATCCGATGAGGTAGTAACCGCCAGATAAGAATTACGGTTAATGTCCACCGTTTGTGCGCCGGCTTTACCTTGCGGCTTGCCCAGAAGCTCCACCAATTGCGAGTCGAAAGCGGCATCCCCGCCGGTGCTGAGGGTAAACTGGGGACTGGTCAGAATCAGGCCCTCGTCTGCCGAGTTTTTCATGGACTGCAGCGTGTCCTCCAGCTTGTCCAGGGACAGCTCCACGGCGATCAGAAACAGCGGCTCCCGTTTGCCGCTTAGGCTGAACGGATACGCCACGCTCAGGAACAGCTTGTTTTTTACCACTCTTACCCGGGATTCAAAGGACAGCGGGCTGTTCATCAACGCCACATACTCCTGACGGTCGAAGGAGTTTATCGTAATGGCCGACACATTCTTGTCAATACCGGGAATGAAAGCGTATACATCTTGAATGTAGGCGCTGCTGTTTTTGATGGCGTTGAGCCGCTGCTGCAGCCGCAGAATGTTCTGCATCTTGTCGATGTCGTCCAAGGATTCGGGGATGCCGGCCAGCCGGTTCAGATTTTCGTCATTCAGGCAGTCGTACTGCAAGGTCTGGATTCGCTGAAACTCCTTCTCCAGATCGGCGAGATACTGGGATACCTGCGAGGTCATGGACTTGGAGATTTCCGACTGGAGGGTCCGGATGCTCCAATTGTTCATAATGGCGCTGAGGATATACATGGGCAGCATGATGCAAATGAGCGAAAAAATCAGCCGCGTCAACGTGGCTTTTTTCCAGGGCTGTTTGGACAACCTCATATAATTCCCCCTATTTCCTCTGATCGTCCGTCGCCTTCATTATAAGGCCAAACGGGGGGAATGGAAACGGAAAAAAGCGCCTCCCCGATGAAGGGAAGGCGCTTTGCCGCGGCAGATGCGTTTCTTAGCCCTGGCTGCCGACCAGCACATAACGGAGTATGATCAGAACGGCGAGAATCCACATGAGCCAGTGAATATTGTATTTTTTCTTGCCGGCTATATTGGCCACGCAGGCCAGGATCACATACGAGAAGATACCGAAGGAAATCCCGTTGGCAATGTTATAGGTAAACGGCATGAAGGTAATGGTCAGGAAGGACGGAATCGCCACTACCATGTCCTGGAAGTCGATATCCTTGACGGACTGCATCATCAGCACGCCGACGACGATCAGAGCCGCCGCAGTAGCGGAGCCCGGAATCAGGGCCACTACAGGAGCCAGGAACAGGGACAGAAGGAAGCATACGCCGGTGGTTACGGAGGTCAGACCGGTGCGTCCGCCTTGGGCAACGCCCGCGGCGCTTTCCACATAAGCGGTAATGGTGGAGGTACCTAGCATAGCGCCGCCGCCAACGCCGATGGCGTCCACGAACATGGCCTTGCCCACGCGCTTTCTGCCTTCTTCCGGATTCTTCATGAATCCGGCGCGGTTGGCGGTGCCCACCAGCGTTCCGAAGGTATCGAACAATTCAACGAAGGTAAAGGTAACAATGACGGAGATAATACCGGTATGGATAACGCCATCCCAGTCAAAGGCCATAAACTGCAGCTGGCCCAGATCCGGAACCCAGGGGGTTTTGTCGCCGGTCAGCACGTCGAAGTTCACTTGGCCCATCAGCATGGCGATTACAGTTGTGCCCAGAATACCGAACAGGATGGCTCCCGGCACATCCAGCACCATCAGGACGGCGATCAGCACCAGACCGATGATGGTCAGCTGTACAGTCGGGTTTTCCAGGCTGCCCAGATGGAAGATGGTTTCAAAGGAAAGCAGGTCGGTGTATTTGCCCTTTTCCACATTGTTCAGGGTTTCTACGCCAACAGTGAGCAGGCCGCTGTTCTTCAGGCCGATGATGGTGATGAACAGGCCGATCCCCACGGTAATGGCGTGCTTCAGACTGTCGGGAATGGCGACAATCAGCATTTGCCGGACCTTGGTCACGGTCAGAATGATAAAGATGATGCCGGAAATAAATACCGCGGTCAGACCCATCTGCCAGGTAAAAGGCTTGTCCGTTGCAGCGGAGGACAGCACAACCGAGGCAAAATAGGCGTTCAGCCCCATGCCCGGCGCCAGCGCCACCGGAAAATTAACGAAGATGCCCATAGCGATGGTAAAGATACCTGCGGCGATGGCAGTAGCCAGGAACACAGCATACCAATCCATCCCGGTCCGTCCGAAGGCATGCAGGGTGTCCGGATTGACCGCCAGAATGTAGGCCATGGTCATAAACGTGGTCAAACCGGCCATAATTTCCGTTCTAACCGTGGTGCCGCTTTGCTTCAGCTTGAAAAAACGTTCCATTCTGCTTGCTTCCTCCTTTTTTTTCATGCGCGGCTGCAACAACAAAAAAAAGCCTGGAGTCCTCGACTCCGGCTCTTCAGGAAAGACAACGCCCGGCGGTGCATGGGAATCCGGCCAGGCAAGATGCTCCTGGCGGCCCGCTTGCGCTGCCGTAGTGGTGTTTCCCTTCGTAGCCAGATCATTTACGGTGATCCTGTAGAGACTTCCGGGCCAATCCCCGGATTTATACGAAGTAACATTTGTTGTTAGTTTGCCTTGACGTTCATTATTGTAAAACGCGGGTCGAACAGTGTCAATAAAAATCCGAATATTTCAGAGGTTAATTTTTTGTCTTGTTCGTAATTTTCCATAAATAATCAGTTTGCGGCACTCAAACAGGGGAAGATAGACATTTTATGTCTATTATTCCCCTGTTTTCCCGGATTATTGCCCGGTGATCTGCACATAAAAGCTTCTGCAGCGCGGACCGTCGAATTCGCAGAAGTAAATTCCCTGCCAGGTGCCCAGCAGAAGCCTTCCGCCATCGGCGATGACGGTTGCGCTGGAGCCTACGCAGCTTGCCTTCAAGTGTGCGGAAGAATTGCCCTCCGCATGGCGAAATTCCGGCCGGTCGGGGAATGCCTTGGCCAGCCCCAGAAGCATATCCCGCACCACATCGGGATCGGCATTTTCATTGATGGTGATTCCGGCGGTGGTATGGGGGCAGTAGACGAGGCAGGCGCCGTCCCGCACGCCGCTTTTGGCCAATGCCTCCCGAACCATCGCCGTAATGTCGACGAAATTTTCCGCATCCGTATTCAGCCTGTACTCATAGAGCATTGCCATCATCCTTTGCCGGTATAATACTTCATTATACCCGGCTTTGGCCGATTCTTCACAAACCGCTGCCGTTACGACCGCTTGCGGACAGGTATGGCAATCTCCATTTGGCAGGTGCCCTCATGCAGCCAAGCGTGGTCCCGCTCGTCATACCGTTCAAAATCCAACCTGGACTCATCGTATTCATAGGGGGAATCGGGCAGCCATTTTGTCAGAATCTCCCGCCAGGTATCGGCAATGGATTGCGGATACTCCTGCTCGGGAACCCTCGGCGTGGTGAATACGGCATACAGTCCGCCGGGCATTTCCTTTTGGCGCATATCCGCTTCTATCTTCCCCAGGTCCTCCCGGTTGTCCACTCCCACCCCCAATAACCAGGAGAACTCCCCTGTACTCTCATCCACGTTATAACAAACGCTGTATTCACAGTGCTCCGACAGGGTAAAGGTGTGGTGCAGGCGGGACAGGAGCGGGCCAAATTCCAGGGACAGCGTGTTCCAAAAAGCGGGGATGTCGCTGACCCGCTTGACCTGCGGCATGGTGTGGCGGGATTCGAAGCCGACCACCAGAAAGGATTCCTTTTCCACAATTTGCACATGCATATTCTTCATTCCTCCGATGTTGGATTGGATTAACCCTATAGCCGGCTTGCCCGGCGGTTGGGCGCTGACATGCATATGGAATAGGGATGGCGGATAGCCGAAGCATTTTTTGAATGCTTTGGTAAAGCCGGCGTGGGTGCCGAACCCGTAATCCATTGCCACATCAATGACTTTCCTGCCCTGGGACAGGTCATACAAGGCAAATTCCAGCTTGCGCCGGGTCACATAGGCCATGATCGGCGTCCCGACCAGCGCCGCGAATATCCGGCAAAAAATAAACTCCGGTTGCCGTTTCCCAATTGACAGCCAGCTGGAAGTTTGCTACACTTCCACGTAACTGAATATCAAAAGCGATGAAAAGAACCAGTACGCATGCTGGATGTCCCAGAGAGAAGATGGTTGGTGCGAATCTTCACGGACAGGATGCGGAACCCCCTCTTGGAGCTGTGGCCTGAATCATGCTGTAGTAGGGCTTATCGGATTCCCTCCGTCACAAGGGAAAGGTATCGGGCTTTAACGGAGCCCCGTACTTGAAAAGCACAGAGCAGTGATGTTCTGTGGAATTTAGGTGGTACCGCGGACTGTCTGTTCGCCCTAGGGGCTGTCTCCAAACTCCGAGGGGAGCAGATTTTGCAGAATTTTCGTTCCAGGCAAGGCACTTACGTGAAGGCGTACCGGGGGGTACGTCAAGCGGAAGTAACGAAGCATGGGGCGAAAAGGCGGTGAAAGATGCCCTCAAGCGGGTTTGAAGACAGGCCCTAAGCCGTTTTTTCGGCTTGGGGCTTTTTTATTTTCTTAAGGAGGCTGCATCTATGAAAATGGCAAAGCTTGTAGGCGAGCGGTTCCGGGAAAGGCCCTCCGACTGCGTGATCGACAGCCATGCGCTGATGGTCCGCGGAGGATATATGAAGGCTGTGGGCAGCGGGATTTATACCCAGACGCCCCCTCTTCGCCGGATCATCCGGAAAATCGAGGAGATTATCCGGGAGGAAATGGAAGCCATCGGCGGCCAGGAGGTACTTCTGCCTGTGGTGATGCCGGAGAGCCTGTGGCAGGAATCTGGCCGGGCGGCCAGCGTCGGCAGCGAGCTGCTGCGCTTCCGGGACCGGCATGGCAGCCCCCACCTGCTGGGGATGACCCACGAGGAGGCGGCGGTGCAGCTGGTGCGGGAATACGGCAGCAGCTATCTGCGTTATCCTTTTATGGTCTATCAGATCCAGACCAAGTTCCGGGATGAAGCCCGTCCCCGCGGCGGATTGATCCGTGTACGGGAATTCACCATGAAGGATGCTTATTCCTTCCACCTCTCCCCGGAGGATCTGGCCGATTATTACGGCCAATGTTACCGCGCTTATGAGCGGATTTTCGCACGTGTCGGGCTTCCCCAGGTGATTGCCATTGCTGCGGATTCGGGCATGATGGGCGGAAATGTCTCCCATGAGTTTATGCTGCCGACGCCTGTGGGGGAGGACACCTTGGCGCTATGCCCCGAGTGCGGCTACAAGGCCAATATGGAGGCGGCGGAAAATGTGGTGGAGCCTTTTGCGCCGGTTGGGGAAGGAAGCTCCGGCAGCGGGAAGCTTGCGTTGGTCCATACTCCGGGCATGCATACCATCCATGAGGTGTGCGGGTTTCTCGGACTGCGGGAGGAGCAATCCTGCAAGGCGGTGGTGTACCGGACGGAAGCCGACGGGCGGCTGGTGATTCTTTTTATCCGGGGCGACCTGGAGGTGAATGAAACCAAACTGACCAATCTGCTGGGCGGCGATGTGCGCCCTGCCGTTCTGGAGGCGGATGGCAGGCTGTTTGCCGGATTTATCGGTCCGGTAGGGTTGGCGGAGCCCGGGGAAGGAGCTGCGGTGCTGTTCGACCGTTCGCTGCAAGGGGCGGCGGGGCTGTGCTGCGGCGGAAATAAGCCGGATCACCATTACACCGGTCTGGACATGGAGCGGGATTGCAGCGGGGCGGAATATCATGATCTGGCCAAAATTAAGGAAGGCGGCATTTGTCCGGCCTGCGGCAAACATACCATCACCCTTTCCAGAGGCATCGAGGTGGGGAATATCTTTCAGCTCGGGGACAAATATACCCGCGCCATGGGGATGCAGGCGGCAGATCAATCCGGCGGGCTGAGCTATCCCCTGATGGGCTGCTACGGCATCGGCATCGGCCGGCTGGCCGCTTCCGTGTGCGAGATTCACCGGGATGAGCACGGGCCTATCTGGCCCATCTCCATTGCGCCGTGGCAGGTGCAGCTGTGCTGTGTGCGGGCGGACGATGCGGCGGCCCGGGCTTGCGCCGATGAGCTGTACCGGGAGCTGCAGCGGCTGGGCATCGAGGTCATCTATGATGACCGGACCGTCAGCGCGGGGGTGATGTTCTCCGACGCAGACCTGCTGGGCGTTCCCGTCCGGGTTATCGTCAGCCCGCGGAATCTGCAGACCGGCTGCTGCGAGATCGTTGCCCGGGACAAAAGCGTCAGCATGAAGATCCCCGTAGAGGAAGCCGCCCAGGCGGCGGATGACCTGGTGCGACGCCTATTGGCGGAGCTGGTGTGGAGCGAGTAGGCGATGCTGCCTTCGGGCGAGTGGACGGGCGCGGCCTGGTGCGGCGCCTGTTGGCGATGCTGGTGTAGAGCGAGTGGGCGATGCTGGATGCGGGCGAGTGGACGGGCGCGGCCTGGTGCGGCGCCTCCCTGGCTGCCTTAGCCTGGCGCCCGGAAGTTGCCGACTTCCCTGATTGCCTTAGCCTTGTGCCCGAAGGAGCGCAACGGAACTGAGCGACTCTTAAAGCCGCTTTTGCAGCCAATTCGCATCGCAACGGAACTGAGAAGCGCTTATTCCCCGCCGCAGCCTCATTTCGCTTCTATTTTCGCCTCACGAGGCACATAAGCGCTTCTGAGTTCCGCAAAAAAACCAAATTAGCGCTTTTGCCGCCGTAAGAGTCGCTGAGTTCCGCAACGGGAGGCTAGAGTGGGTGAAACAGCGGGATTCATGGCAGTAGCGAGATTGGCAACAGTGGCGGGATTCGTGGCAACAGCGAGGGGCGCGGTAATAACGGGATTGGGGACAGTAGTAGCAGGATTCGTGGCAACAGCGGCGGATTCGTGACAGCACCAAGATTTGTAGCAGCCCTCGTCTCCGCCACTGTGCCGCCTTCCGCCTCAGCGCAAAACAAAAACCCGCCAACGGCCGGCGGAACCCCGGCCCGGCCGAATAAGCGCCGTGGCCTGGGTCCCCCGCCATTGGCAGGTTCCGTCCTCTATATTTGCTGCACCAGTCTAATGGACCGTACCGCTCAACTAATCTGCTTAACCAATCTGCTCAACCAACCTGCTTAACCATCTGTTCAACTAATCTGCTCTGCCAATCTCGACACCCGAGCCTTGCCCCAAGCAGCTTTGCCTGCTTTGGGAATTATGTTACGCCAGCAGGGTGAAGCTGCCGTTTTTGAACTCGTACACCCGCTGCGGGTTGGGGGAGTAATCATCCACGGTAACCCGCGCTTCCTCCAGGTAGAAAATTTTGAACACCGGATTATCCGGGGTTTTGTAGATGTTGGCCAGTTGGGGCTCATGTTTGAACAGCGCTTCCTTGGCCTCCGGGGATTCGTCGAATTGGACGGTGCCGCTGATTCTCACCCACACATTGTCGGGAGAGGTTTGGGAATATTCCACATAGGGAACCGCCAGCAGCTGCTCATACACCGCTTTGGTGCTGGCCGTGCTGAAGTACAGTCTGCCGGTTTCGGCATCCAGATGGGGAAGGCCCCAGGGCCGTACTCTCGGCTTGCCATCATCGACAGTAGCGAGGTAAGCGGGAGTATAGTGCTGGATCACAGACAAAATTTCCTGGCTCAATGAAATAACCTCCATTTAATGAAGCGGCAGACCACAGGTGCTCCGCTTGCCGGTATCAGTTCACCTCATCATAGCATTATTGCGCTGCCTGATGTCAAGGTCAGGAAGTAAAGACTGGCTTGTGGTCAAAGACCTATTGTATGCAGCTCCAAGGGTCAGAGGGTACAGCCCCAACCTGCCGGATAGTCCGGCGACAGCGTCACCGGCAACCTGCCCATGGCAGGCAATCGGCCCGTCAGCACCTTGGCGGCAGCCTGGAGCATCAGGGGCCGGTTTTCGTAGCAGGCCAGATACGCATGCACTCCGGGAAAGGCCAGCAAATCATAGGGGCTGCGGAGGGCCACCGCAGTTACTTTGGCGCCGGGCACCCCGAGCAGCTCCTGCACCAGCCGGGCCTGGCCCGGATTGAAGGCGGCGTTGTAGGTGCCCGCCACAATCTGCAGGCGCCCGGCCGATACCGCCGCCATAACCGCCTCCACCTCGGCCACCTCCGGCGTTAGGCCCACCTCAAGCTCCTGCACATCGGCAAGATAGGGCTTCAAGGCCTTGCCCAGGGTTATTTCCTGGCGGATAGCCTCCTCCACATCCGTCCGGGCTTCAACCCGGGGCCAGATCACCAGCGTTGGCGCGGCAGCATCCAGGGGAAGGGAATCCGGCTCCGCCTTCACCAGCGTCACCGCCCGTTCCGCGGCCTGCTCCGCAACCTTCACATGCTGCCGGCTGCCCACCGCCGGCAGTCCCTTCCCGCGGACCAGCCGCTGCCAGCTCTCCTCCCGGCGGGCCTTGGCCTCCCGGATGCGCCGGGCGGAGACCGCAACACGGTCCTGCGGCAGATCTCCCGAGAGCACAGCCTGGTACAAAGCCTCCAGCGCTTCAAGCTGGAGTTCAGGCGTGTGGCTGACCAGGACCAGATCCGCCCCCGCTTTTACCGCCAGAACGGCTCCACGGCCAACGCCTACCGTGCCGGAGATAGCCTTCATCTCCAGACAATCCGTGGCAATTACGCCGTCATAGCCCAAATCCTGGCGAAGGAGTCCCTCCAGCACAGCCGGGGACAGCGTGGCCGGCAATCCGCTGGAGTCATAAGCGGGAAATTGCACATGGGCGGTCATCACCACATCCGCACCGGCGGCAATGGCGCTCCGAAAAGGCGGCAGCTCTATCCGGCGGAGCCGCTCCACACTGTGGGGCACCAGTGGCAGCTCCAGATGGGAATCCGCCGTTGTATCGCCGTGGCCGGGAAAATGCTTGGGGCAGGCGCCGACCCCCGAGTCCTGATAACCCCGCACCGCCTGGGCCCCCATGATCCCAACCATATGGGAATCCTCGCCGTAGGAGCGAACGCCGATCACCGGATTGGCCTTGTTATTGTTCACATCCACACAGGGCGCGAAATTCAGAGTAATACCCAGGCTCCGCAGCTCTGCCCCCGAAATCCGGGCCGTTTCATATACCAGCTCCGGAGAACCGGCCGCGCCAAGAGCCATATTCCCCGGCATCAGGGCAACCTGCCGGTCGATTCTTGCCACCATGCCGCCTTCCTGGTCAACGGCAATCCACAGGGGGCCGGTCCCCGCCTGCTTTGCCGCCTCCTGAAGCATGCCGGACAGCTCCCGCACCTCCTCCGGCGTTCCGATATTATCCCGGAAGTAGATCACGTTGCCAAGACTGTACTCCCGGATGAGCCGCAAAATGTCCTCCGTAGGCGCTTTTCCGGAAAAGCCGCACATAACCATTTGGCCGATTTGCTCCCGTAAAGCAGTATGAGTGAGCAATTCCATTTCACACCCCCCAAATCAAATGTTATATTATATGACATAAACCCTAAAACTTTTGTCCGTATTTGCCGCCATTATAGCATCGGGCTTTCCAAACAACAATACGTTGTTTAAAATTTTATTTCAGAATGATATAATAACAACGAAAATATATTTTAAATTATCCGTTATATTCCAATGCTTGCCAACCTTATCCGCCGCCTTTACTATGTAAGTAAATCCAAAAAGAATGCGCAGGTACCCTTTATGGCCATCCAGAACAATCTTTTGCTCAAAATCCGGGATGTGCAGGAAAGCCTGACCCCCGTGGAGCGGCTGATCGCCGAGTATATCCTTGCCAACCCGGGAGAGATCCCCCACCTCTCCATCAAAAGCCTGGCCCTGTTCAGCCGCACCAGCGACGCCTCGGTGCTCCGCTTCTGCAAAACCATGGGCTACAACGGCTATCGCAGCTTCATCGTCAACCTGTCCGCCGCCTTAGGCTCCCATGATGAGGAGCAGCCGGCCCATTATTCCGACATCCAGCCCGGCGACGAGCTGGACGTGATTATCTCCAACGTATCCCGCAACAATGCCAAGTCCATCGACGACACCCTGGCCATTATCGACCGCGATGAGGTGGGCAAAGCGGTGAAAGCCCTGCGGGAAACCAACCGCATCGTCTTCTTCGGAGTAGGCGCCTCCGGCCTGGTATGCCGGGACGGGGAGCAGAAATTCTCCCGGATCAACAAAATGTGCCATGCCTATACGGACGGGCACAGCCAGCTTACTGCCGCCACCCTTTTGGAGCGCGGGGATGTGGCAGTTTTCATCTCCAATTCGGGGGACACGGAGGAAATACTCGACGCACTGGACATCTCCCTTAAGAACGGCGCCACCACCATTGCCCTGACCCGCTTCGGCAAAAGCGAGCTGGCCCAGCGCTCGGATATTGTGCTGACCTTCTCCTCCCAGGAGGTGACCATGCGCAGCGGAGCCATGGGCTCCCGCATTGCCATGCTTACCGTGATTGACATTCTTTTTGCCGGCGTCGCCAGCGCCGAGTATGCCTCCATCAAAAAATACCTTCTGAAAACCCACAACATTCTTTCTTCCAAACACAGAAGGGGCTAAGCCCCCCTCTCACCGGCTGCCGCGGCGCTTTCCAAGTGAAAGCGCCGTTTTTTTGCGCCTCCGCACACCGCCCCGGACATAACCCACCCCATCGAACAATATATGTTTTGATATAAGGTCTTGTCCGGCTCATAAAGATATCGTTTTCAAGGAATATTTTTCTCCAATTCCCATATAATTTTGGAGCATAACCATCAATTTATTTTTTTAATCCGAAATTTTATTTCAAAAAGTGATTGACGAATCCCCGTGATGGTACTATGCTTAAAACAACCACATGACAGATAATCTAACAAACAAAGAAACTATCCCTAACGCTTAAGAGCTTTCCAAAGGAAATCCAGCTTCGCAAGCATCCGCTATGCTGAAAACTAGGGCGTGTCTGATAACTCCGAGGGGAGCAGATTTTGCAGAATTTTCGTTCCAGGCAAGGCACTTTCGTGAAGGCGTACCGGAGGTACGTCAAGCGGAAGTAACGCAGCATGGGGCGAAAAGGCGGTGAAGGCTGCCCTCAAGCGGGTTTTCAGACACGGCCTAACACACAACCAGGTAGGAGAATGCGCATGAATGAATATTTGGCGGGCCTAACGACGGAGAAGATCAATCCGGCAACCCGGACCATTGACGAATGCACAACGGAAGAGATGCTGGCGCTTCTGAACCGGGAGGATGCCAAGGTGCCGGCGGCAGTGGCGGAGGAAATTCCCCGCATTGCGCAAGCCGTGGACATGATCCACAGCCGTCTGGAGAACGGCGGCAGATTATTTTACATCGGAGCAGGAACCTCGGGGCGGCTGGGGGTGCTGGACGCTTCCGAATGCCCCCCTACCTTCGGCGTGGAGCCGGAGCTGATCCAGGGGCATATCGCCGGAGGAGATACCGCCCTCCGCACAGCGGTGGAGGGCTTCGAGGATCTGGCCGAGGAGGGCATCGCCCTCGTGGAACGCTGCGGCGTCACCGCCCAAGATGCAGTGGTGGGCATCTCCGCCAGCGGCAGCGCCGCCTTCGTCATCGCCGCCTTGAAAAAGGCGGGAGAGCTGGGCGCCGCCACCATCGGCGTCGTCAACAATCAAGGCTCCAGGCTGGCAGAGGTTTGCCAGGTCACCATCGCTCCGGTGGTGGGGCCGGAGGTGATCATGGGCTCCACCCGGCTGAAGTCCGGCTCAGCCCAGAAGCTGGTGCTCAATATGCTCACCACCAGCGTCATGGTCAAGCTTGGCAAAACCTATGACAACCTCATGGTGGATCTGAAGGCCACCAACGCCAAGCTCCGGGACCGGGCGGTGCGGATCATTACCGCCGCCTGCGGAGCCGGGGAGGCGGAAGCGGCCAAAGCGCTGGCCGAAGCCGAAGGCAGCTGCAAGCTGGCCATCCTGATGCTGGCGGCGGGGCTGGACGCCGCAGCCGGACAGCAGCTTCTGGCTGAAACCAAAGGGATGCTGAAGCAGGCCATCCGCAAGCACCAGGGCAGCGACACCGCCCAATAGAGAAAGCAGCTTTTTCCGGCCGCAGGAAGTTTCGCTGTAAGAACCGGCATCCGCTGCACCGCCGCATCTCCCGGCAGCCCCCATTGGGCTCCAGCAGGAAGTTCTGATTTATCCCATACTTTTAACCATTAAAGGAGGAAGCAAGGTATGATTACAAAAAGAAAGTCCATCCCCCTCATGTTAGCCGCCGTTTTATCCCTGGCGCCCCTGGCCGCCTGTTCCGGCGGTAAGGAAAACGCCTCTTCTCCCGCTCCAGCCGCATCTGCCGGAGGCTCTCCCGCCGCAACCGCCGCCGCTTCCGGCGAGAAGGACACCATCACCGCCCTGCTTCCCCCGGTTTCGGCCAACTTCCAGAAGAAATTCGAGCAGATGGCCAAGGATTTCAACACCCTTTACCCCAATCTGACTCTGAAAATCGAACCGGCCAGCTGGGAGGATATGACCCAGAAGCTGGACACCCAGGTCAACGCGGGCAGCCCGCCGGACATTGCCTTTATCGGCTCCGACGGCATCTCCAAGTATGTGCAGCAAGGCATGCTCATGGATATTACGGACCTGGCCGACGCCAGCATGGTATCCGACTTTGATCCGGTGCCTCTGGAATATATGAAGAACGGCAAGAGCCTTTACGGCTTCCCCGCTTACATGGAGGCCCATGCCATCGGCGGCAACCGGGAGTTTCTGGAGGCGGCAGGCATCGACTGGAAAAAAGTGCAGCAATCCGGCTGGACCTATGAAGAGTTCCGCGAGGCCATCAAGAAGGGCGTCGTGAAGGACGGCAGCGCCACCAAGCGCTACGGCTTCGTATTCGCCACCTCGGGCGTGGCCTCCAAGGACTATCTGGGCATTCTGGTGAAAAACGCCGGCATGCCCTCCCCCTTCACCAAGGATCTGAAATACGCCTATACCAGCAAAAACTACCTGGGCGTCCTGAAGGCCGTCCGTGAAATGATCGACGACGGCTCCATGCCCAAGGAGCTGGGCTCCATCGATGCCGGCAAACGCTGGAACATGTTCCTGACCGGCCAAACCATGATTACCGGCAAGGGTCTGGCCACCTTTGAAAACTCCGCCAAAACCAACAATGCCAAGATCGACGCCAAGGACGGCAGCGCCGTCAAGGACAGCATCAAGGTGGATTACATCGTGCTGCCGGTGCCCAGCTTCCTGGGCCAGCCCGCGGTTTCCAGCACTGTCGTAGACGGCTATGTCACCTTCCGCGGCAAAAAAGAGCCCACCGCCGAGCATAAAGCCAACGTGGTAAAAGCCGCCTACTTCCTGGCCAGCGGCAAGGTAGCCGCCGAAACCAACAGCGAGCTGTTCGTGGCCCAAATCAGCAAAACCGCCGCCGAAGCCGCCAAGAGCATCACCATCACCCGCAGCCCGGAGAACGAAGCCGCCGTTAAGGTCCTGCTCTCCCACGCCGCTCCCGCCCGTCCGGACATTCCGGTAGAGCTGGGCGCCAAGGCCACCAAGCTGGAGAATGAGGTGATCATTCCCAAGATGCAGGCTTTGTTGGCCGGGGAAATCACGCCGGAAGACATGCACAAGGCGATTACCGAAGCGGCTGTCAAGGCCTTCGGAGACACCGGCGTCGTCAAGGATTAATCCGCCCGCGGGCAGAGCGCCCCGCTTCGCGCATCCGGACCGTTTGCCTCGCAGGCGGTCCGGCGCAGGGGCCTCTCCCCGGCTTTTTTGACCAGCTTCATGAAAGAGAAGGGAGTTTCGCCATGGCCGTGTCCACATCCAACGAACGTGCAGCCAAACCGGCGGGAAGACGGAGGAAGCACACCGATAATGTTCCCGGTTATGTCTTCATTGCCGTCGCCCTGGTGGTGTACGCGCTGTTTACCGCCTATCCGGTCATCAAGGCCTTTATCATCAGCTTTCAGGATTACAAGCCGCTGGGCTCCACCTATATCGGATTCGAAAACTATGCGGCGACCTTCGAAAGCTCCCTGTTCTGGAAGTCCATCCGCAACACCATCATGTACACTCTGTTGACCGTGCCTTTCAATTTATTCCTTTCCTTCATCATTGCCATCATGATCCTGCCTCTGCGCAAGAAGGTGCAGAATGTCTTCAAGGGCATCTACTACCTGCCCACTGTTGCCTCGGGCGTAGCCCTGTCCGTAGTCTGGCTGTGGATTTATGATCCGCTGCCTGCAGGGATTTTCAACAGACTCATCAGCTTCTTCGGCATCTCCAACCAGAACTGGCTGGGCGCAAGCTCCACCGCCATGCTGGCCCTGGTCATGATGAGCTGGCTGTCCAGCCACGGCTCGGCGATTATTATTTTCCTGGCGGCGCTTATCGGCATTGACAACAGCTATTATGAAGCGGCAGACCTGGACGGGGCCACTTTCCTGCAAAAGCTGCGGCATATTGTGGTTCCTTTTGTAAAACCCACTATCCTGTTCCTGCTGGTTACGGCGGTGATCGGATCATTCCAGGTGTTCCAGAACGCCTACCTGATGACAGGGGGCGGCCCCAACCATTCCACTACCATGGTCGGTCTCCTGATTTTTGACAATGCCTTCAAATACTTCGAATTCGGCCGCGCCGCCGCCCAATCCCTGGTGTTGGCCGCCGTTATCGCGCTGGTGTCCCTGATCCAGTTCAAATTCCTGGGCAAAGAGATCGAATACTAGAGGGGAGGAGCCCACCGTGGCCTTATACAACAATCATATCGGCAATCCCAAAGTTCGCGTGGCCCGCAATGGCGTCTTAAGCTTCTTCCTTCTGGTATTTGCTTTGGCGACGCTGTTTCCCATCTACTTCATGCTGATCTCCTCCCTGGGCGATCCGGTGGAGGCAGGTGCGGTGAATTACTCTCTTTTACCCGGTAAAATTACGTTGGATTCCTTCGTCTTCTTCTTCCAGTACAGCAAATATTCGTACCGCTGGATACTCAATTCCCTGGTTGTGGCGGGAAGCATTACGGTGACCAACGTGCTGTTTGCCACTATGGCGGGGTATGCCTTTTCCAAGGTGCGGTTTAAGGGGCGGGCGCTCTTGTTCACCATTCTTCTGGCGGCCATGATGATTCCCTATCAGGTGACCCAGGTGCCCTTGTACATTCTGGTGGTAAACATGTTCCAAATGGAAAATACCTACACCGCTCTCATCCTGCCCAGCCTGGTTACGGTGTACAACATCTTCCTGGCCAAGCAGTTTATGGGCAGCATTCCCAATGAAATCATCGAGTCCGCCAAGGTGGAGGGGGCCAGCCAGTTCATGATTTTCTTCAGGGTGATTGTGCCGCTTTCGAAGACGGTCATGGCGGTGATTGCCATTCTGACCTTTATGGACAGTTGGAATACGTTCTTCTGGCCGCTTCTGGTGACGAAGACCATGGATATGCAAACCATTCAGGTGGGGCTAAAAAATTTCCGCTTCGCCAACACCACCTACTTCTCGCCCATGATGGCGGGGGCGACTATCTCCGCGCTGCCCATGTTCATCCTGTTCTTCAGCCTGCAGCGCTACTTCCTGGAGGGCGTCACCGTCGGCGCGGTGAAGGGATGAGGAGGCGCAGGGAACAGGCTGCAGCTGAAAAGTGGAGAAGCAGGCGGGCTGAAGCAGGACAAGGAAACGGGCATACCAGGGAAGGGAACACTGCGGAGCGGGCGGCAGAGAACTGCGGCAGGCGCTACGCCATCGGGCTCATGTCCGGCACCTCCGTGGACGGCATCGATGCCGCGCTGGTGGAGATCGCGGGCCGTCCGGGGGAGGACTGCCACCGGACTGGCGGCAGCGACGGCGGCAATGCTGGCGACAGGGGCAGCGACGATGACAGCTGTATAGGCGATGACACCGACAGAGGCAGAGGCGGCAGCAGGAGTGCAGAGGAAGGCGAGCCTGGGGATGAAGGACTGTCCGTCCGGCTCCTGGCCTTCCTCAACCTGCCCTATCCGGAGGAAACCCGGGAAGCTATCTTCCGCCTCTTCGATCCCCGGCAGGCTACCGTGGATCGGGTAGGCGAAATGAATGTGGGGCTGGGCAGGCTTTATGCGGAGGCTGCTTTGGCCGTAGCGGCGGAGGCGGGGATTTCCCCGGAAGCGGTCAGCGTCATCGGCTCCCATGGACAGACCATCTGGCACGCGCCGGAGCAGGGATATACCGTCCAGATCGGGGAAGGCTCCGTCATCGCCGAGCTGACCGGCATTCCCTGCGTCTCCGACTTCCGCCCCGCTGATTTGGCCGCGGGAGGCCAGGGCGCACCCTTGGTGCCGTATACGGAATACCTGCTGTACCGCAATCCGGCAGAAACCCTGCTGCTGCAAAATATCGGGGGCATCGGCAACATTACCGTCATTCCCGCGGGAGCGGACAGCAGCCGGGTTTTCGCCTTCGACACCGGTCCCGGCAATATGCTCATCGACGGCGTGATGCGCTGTCTCAGAGGCGGACGGATCGGGATGGATGAAGGCGGGCGAATGGCTGCCTCCGGCCGTTGCTGCGCGGAGCTGCTGAAGCGGCTCCAGGCGGAGGCGTATTACCGCCTGCCGCCGCCCAAATCCACAGGCCGCGAGCTGTTCGGCGACGGCTATGTGGAGCGGCTGATGGGCTGGCGGGAGGAGCTTGAAGTAAGCGGCGCCGATCTGGCTGCCACGGTGACGCGGCTCACCGCCTGGTCCATCGGCGACGCTTACCGGCGCTTCATCCGGGACCGCCATCCGGCAGACCGGATGATCGTGGGCGGCGGAGGCAGCTACAATCCGACGCTGCTCCGGGAGCTGCGGGAGGAGCTGGCTCCTGTGCCGGTGGTTACCCAGGAGGAAATCGGCCTGAACAGCGACGCCAAGGAGGCGGTGGCCTTCGCTTTGCTTGCGGACTGCACCCGGGCCGGGCTGCCCGGCAGCCTCCCGGCAGTGACGGGCGCGCGCCACCCGGCGGTGCTGGGCAAGCTGTCCCTGCCCTATCGGCAGCGGCCGTAGGGGCTGAGCCGGCTGATGCGGAACACCCGGCTGGGCTGCCGCGCTGCCCGATTCCACTGCGGAACTCCCGGCTGAGCTGCCGTGCCGCCCGATTCTCTCTGCGTAACTCCCGGCTGAGCGCCTCGCTGCCCTATTCTGCTGCGGAACTCCAGGCTGAGCTGCCGTGCTGCCCTACTCTGCTGCTGGACATCCGGTTATCCGGACCGGGGAGCCGCTATTTTCCCAAAATAGGCACTTTTGCCGATTTCGCGGACACACGTTCCGTTATCTCCTCCCCACTCCGCCCAAACCGGCTCTTTACCGGCAAATAACGGCTCCTCTGTCCGCTCAGTTGAAAAAGCGCCGTTTCGGGGGCCGATAACGGATTCTGTGTCCGTTTAGGCCCGTTCGGACAGCAGGAATTGAAAATGCCAAGCGTACGCATCACATTTTCGTATAAATCCGCCGCCGCCAAAGCCGTATCTTTTCAAAAAGAAAGGATGCCATCCTATGCTTAAGCTTACACTTAGCAGTTGGCAAGATCATGCCCTGGAGTCAACAGTGGCCCTATGGAACCGCGCCGCAGTAAAAGACGGCTACAAGGAGATGACCGCCTCCTCCTTCCGCTCGATCATCCTGCAAAACCCTTACTTTGACCCGGCCTGCACCTTTCTCTTGCTGGAAACCGCGGCGGCTGCAGGGACGGAGGCACAGGAGGAGACAAAAGCGGAAGCGGGAGAGATAACACCCGATTGGAGCATAGCGGGGGACAAGACGAGTGAGGGTTTTGCCAGCAACAGCGCCTCCTCCGCCTCCCCCACTGTCCGCGGCTTCGCCTGCGGAGTAACCGGCGGGGACCTGCCCTTGGGGGCCGATGCCGGGTACCTGACCATTCTGCTGCTGGATGAAGACATTGCTGACGATCACCACTATTCCGTCTTGCTGGACGTTGTGGAGCAGCGCTTCCGCGACCTGGGCAAGAAGCAGGCGGAGGCGCTGTTTTTCAATCCCATGCGGCTGCCTTGGCTCATTCCCGAAACTCCCGGCCATGAGCACAACAATGCCCCGGGCATTCCCGTGGACAGCGCGCTGCACCGTTTTCTCCTGAAGCAGGGGTATGCGGAGCGGTCCCGGCAGAACGGCATGTATCTGGATTTGGCCGGATTCACCATTCCGACCGACATCCAAGAGAAGGAAAACCAGGCAGCCAGGCTGGGCTACCGTGTAGAATGGTTCGACGGGAAGCGGCACACCGGGCTCAAGGAGCTGCTTGCCGCCCTGGGCAACCCCGCCTGGGAAAAAGAAATAAGCCGGTGCGCAGACGAGGGAATCCCCTTCCTGGTGGCGGCCCATTTGGACAGGGCGGCAGGTTTTGCCGGACCGGTCATAAGGGAACCAAGCGGGCGGGGGTATTTTGCCGGAATCGGCGTGAATCCGGAAGATGAAGGAAAGGGCTTGGGCTCCATTCTCTTCTTCCGGCTATGCGAAGCCTTCCGGGGGATCGGAACGGAGTACATGTCCCTGTTTACCGGGGAAACCAACCCTGCCCTGAAGATTTACCATAAAGCCGGGTTCCGCACGGTCAAGCAGTTTGGCGTGCTGCGGAAGGACTTAGACAAACGAGCAAAGGAGCTGCATCAGTCATGACGCAATCTCAATCCCAATCACAACCGCAAACCATTCTGGCCATCGGCGGCCACGTGGGAGATATGGAGCTGACCGCCGGAGGGGTGCTGGCCAGCCACGCCCTGAAGGGCGACCGGATTGTTACGCTGGCGCTGACCGCCGGGGAACGCGGTGTTCCAGCCGGGCAGGAAATGGCGGATTACCGGGCCCAGAAGGTCCGGGAGGCGGAGGCGTTTGCCGCCAAGCTGAACGGGGAAGCCATTGTTTTGGACTATGCCGACGGGGAACTGCCGGACAACATGGAGGTGCGGCTTCAGGTCTGCGACATCATCCGCCGTGTCCGTCCCTCCATTCTCATCACCCATTTCAAAAACAGCATGCACAAGGATCATAGCACCACCCACCGGATTGTGAACGATGCCCGTTTCTTTGCCGGGCTGGCCTCCTTCCAGCGTGAGTTGCCCGCCGCCTTCGCCGGAAAGCTGTATTATGCGGAAAATTGGGAGGACGCCGTAGGCTACCGGCCTTATGTATATGTGGATTTTTCCCCGGAGGCTTATGATCTGTGGGTAGAGGCGGTGTCCCTGCATTGGTTCGTGACCGGAAGCAAATCCTTCCCCTATCTGGAATACTACAAGCATTTGGCCAGAGTCCGGGGCATTGAGGCCCGCAAGCAATATGCGGAAACCTTCATGATCCCGGAGGAAGCCCTTCGGCTGCGGCAAGGGGAGCTATAGCATGGTGCAATGCGGCGTGGAAACTCTGCAGGAGCGGCAGCATCTGCTGAAGGGCAAACGGCTGGGCCTGATCACCTCGCCCACCGGCTTGACCCGGGACTTCGTTTCGACGGTGGATCTGCTGCATGAGCAGTTCCATCTGGCGGCGCTGTTTTCCCCCGAGCATGGGGTGCGGGGAGACCAGGAGGCGGGAGGACTGGTGGAAAACTACCGGGATGCGCGGACCGGAGTTCCCGTCTACAGCCTGTACCGACAGGACTCCAAACGGCTGATCCCGGAGATGCTGGAGCAGGTGGATATGGTGGTCTATGATATTCAAGACGCAGGGGCCCGCTTCTACACCTTCATCTATACCATGCTGTATGCGCTGGAGGACTGCGCCAAGGCCGGCAAAGCCTTCATGGTGCTGGACCGGCCCAATCCGCTGGGCGGCGCCGTAGTGGAGGGCAACCGCCTCAAGGCCCCTTTCCGCTCCTTCGTGGGCAATTATCCCGGCCTCGCCATCCGCTACGGCTTGACCACCGGAGAGCTGGCACTGATGGCCAACGACCAATTAAAGCTCAATGCGGAGCTGCATGTGGTCCAAATGAAGGGCTGGTCCCGGAGCATGCTGTTTCCCGACACGGAACAGCTGTGGGTGCCGCCGTCCATGGGGCTGCCGCGCTTCGGGACAGCGCTGCTCTATCCGGGCACCTGTCTCATCGAGGGCACCAATCTGTCCGAGGGCAGAGGCACTCCCCTGCCCTTCGAGCTGATCGGCGCGCCTTACCTGGACGCAGACCGGCTGGCCTCGGAGATGAACCGGCTCTCGCTGCCGGGAGTCCGGTTCCGGCCCGCACATTTTAAACCAGCTGCCTCCAAGCACCAAGGAGAGCTGTGCCACGGCGTACAGCTTCATATTACTGACCTGCGGACCCTGCGGCCTGTGGAAACGGGCATCCGGCTCATCGACACCCTGCGGCGGAATTGGGAGGAGTTTGCCTTCCTGCCGCCTGTCCGGGAGGGCGGCCGTCCCTTTATGGATCTTCTCTGGGGAGACAGTGTGCTGCGGGAAGGAGCTTTCCGGGTGGAGGAGTTGCTGGACCAGCTTCGGGAGGAAAGTGCAGCTTTTGCCGGGGAAAAGAGCATTTACCATTTGTATAAAGGGTGAGGGCATGAGGACCAACCAGGAAAACAGCCGCTTGGGGAAAAATCTACTACCGGGCTTTGTGGCAGGCATGGATGGAGGAGGCACCAAAACCACCGTAACGGTTATGGATGCGCAGGGGAATACAGTCCATGAGTTTACCGCCGGCGGCATCAACTACAATGGGCGGAAAGAAACCGAGGTGGAGCAGGCGCTCCATGGCATCTGCGCGGAGTTGGCCGCCAACTGCGGGAGCCTGGGGCAAATCCGGCACATGGTGATCGGTGCGGCAGGCGTCAGCAACCCGGCTATACCGGGAAGGCTCACCGCCGCTGTCCGCAGCAATGGCTACGAAGGACCCTTGCGCATTATCGGCGACCACGAAGCCGCCCTCCACGGCGCCTTCGGCGGCGGTCCGGGGCTGCTCCTCATCGCCGGAACCGGCTCTGTCTCTTTCGGCCGCAACGCTGCCGGAGAAACAGGCCGGGCCGGAGGCTTCGGCCACCTCATCGATGATGGAGGCAGCGCCTACAGCATCGGCCGCGGCCTGCTTGCCGCAGCGGTCCGGGCCTGGGACGGCCGGGAGCCGCCCACGGTCATCAGCCGCCTGCTCCGGGAGCGGCAGCAGCTCTCCGGGCCGGGAGAAATTGTCGGCTTCGCCTATGACCCGGCTACAGGCAAAAAAGACATTGCCGCCCTGGCCCCCCTTCTGGAGGAGGCCTGCATGTTAGGCGACCAAGCCGCTCTCCGGCTTGCTTCGGAGAGCGCCGCCGCGCTGGTGGAGCTGGTTGCGGCCCTGGCGGCCCGCCTGGCGATGCGGTCGGGGCCGCTGGCCCTGTCGGGCAGCGTGCTGCTGCGCAACCCGTATGTGCGCGCAGCCTTCGACCGGCAGCTGGCGGAAGCACTGCCGCAGATGCACATTGTGCCGCCCCGCCTCCATGCCGCGGCGGGCGCTGCCGCCTTGGCCCTGGAGCTGGCGGCGGGAGCGGCGCGGCAGGGCTGATGCCCGGCCCCCGCTCTGGCCTGGTGCGAGTCTTGATCTGCCGCCTGGCCAGGCGGGCCTTCCCGGCCTTCCTGCCGCTGCCCACTCGGCCTCTCTGTCTGAGGATAGGCTGTCTCCCTTTTCCAGCCGTTTAGCCGCTTATGCCCCCAGCCGGCCGATATCCGCAGCTGGCTATTTGCCGCAGCATTTTTTATGTTTTTTCCCGCTGCCGCAGGGGCAAGGATCGTTGCGGCCTATTTTCGGCGGGCTTACCACAGGGACCGGTTTCATACGGCTAGTGCCAAACAAATCCGAAAAGGGTTGATCGGAGGAGATTTCTTGAAAGCAAGCCCAATGCTCTAGCTCTTCAATAGTGTCCAGAATAAGCCGGTAGTTGATATCCTGCCTGCTTTCCTCCAGCACCTCGTCCATAGAACGGCTTAATTCGGCCTCCACGTTCTTAAGACCAATCAAAAATTGATCTACGGCATCCTTCTCAAAGGCAGCCCGGATGACAGCGGCATTTTCTGCCGGATGCAAATCCCTGCAGCAGCGCACCACAAACGCATTGAAGGTATAATCCTCCGCGTTCAGCTTGTCCCCGGTTAACAAACTGCCCAAATATTCAACCGTCCCGCCCCGTTCAAGCTCTCCGCACAGCACCAGAGACACCAAGGCCACCAGACCTTGCTCCCGGGCGTATACATCCGCGCCGGTATTCTCGGCCAGTTGATGCAGGCCTTGCACATCTCCATTGAAAACGGAGGCCAGCATCCTCCCCGCGCCTTCCGTTACCGTATCTCCCAGCGCAAAGTCAAGGGTTTCCGACGGCAGCTGCAGGATCTGAAGCAGATCGGGAAAAAGCGCCTTTTCCCGGAATTGTGCCAGCAGGTACAACGCGTACAGCAAATCGATGCGGCTCTCCTCCGCATTATACGCCTCCGGTTCACGGAGGAACTCCTTCACAATCTCCAATAAATGCGGAACGGCCTCTTCCCTTCGCTCGATAATTTGCAGAAGCTGATCCTTGGGAAAGCGGCGGTTATTATATTTTACGGATTCCAAAAGCTGTTTCATGGCTCATTCTCCTCCAGACTAGCAGTCCATTTTGCTCAAAGACCGGTTAATTCTGTTTATACCTTGGCATTGCCAGAATAGTCAAGCCCCTCCGAAACACTCGGATCAGCCGTCTTGGATCAGGCCCTATTGCTTTCATTGCCCCGGGGCACCCCACCGCAGCGCCAAACCGGCATAAGTCAGCCCTCCGCCAAAGCCCAGCAGCGCCAGCCTTTGCCCCTGCTTCAGCCTGCCCTCGTCCAAAGCAAGCTGCAAGGCCAGCGGAATGGAGGCCGCTGAGGTGTTTCCCCGAAATTCCACACTGGTCAATGTGCGCTCCATAGGGACAGGGCCACGTTCGCAAATCGCCTCGATCATCCGCAAATTGGCGCTGTGGGGAACGAACCAATCCACCTCCTCTGCCTCCCACCCGGCTTTCTCCAGAAGCGCCCTCAGCTGTTCCGGCACCGTCCGCACCGCCCACTTATAGACCTCTCTGCCGTTTTGCACCAGGCAGCCGCCGCCCAGCAGGGGAACTCCCATCAGCTCGGAGGACAGCCCGCTGCCGTAAACATGGATGCCCCCCTCCCCGAAGGTGCCGGATAAAGCAGCAGCAAACTCGCCTTCCCCCTCCGTCCGCTCCACCAGAACGGCACCCGCGCCATCCCCAAACAGGATGCAGGTAGAGCGGTCCGTATAGTCGGTGATTTTGGACAAGGCTTCCGCGCCAATCACCAGCACCTTGCGGTACATGCCGCCGCTCACCATTCCGTCGGCAAGCTGCAGCCCATACACAAACCCGGCGCATGCGGCATTGATATCCAGCGCCCCGGCATGGGGAATGCCAAGCTCCGCCTGCACCCGGGAGGCTGTGCTGGGGCAGGTATAATCCGGTGTGCTGGTGGCTACCAGAATCATATCCGCATCCTCCACCGCAGCCCCATAACGGCGGACCAAATCCTCCACTGCCCGAACGGCCAGCTCGGAGGAATATTCCCCCTCTGCGGCAATCCGCCGCTCTCTCATCCCCGTGCGCTGCACAATCCATTCATCGTTGGTATCCACCATTTTTTCCAGATCGGCATTGCTTAGAATCCGCTCCGGCACATACGCTCCCAAAGCCGTTATTTTCGATTTGGATTGAAGCATGGTTATGATCCCTCCCCAAGTTGCCCCTCATAAGAGCTATTGTGATTATTATAGCACTTAGTATTAGAACTTGGTACTAATTCCGGATTCTAATTCTAATCCCAATTCTATTTCCGACCGAATCGACAAATCCGTTTTAACCTTTTTAAACCATTTTCCGCATCCTGCCGTCTATTTTTATGATTGACCCTGGAGAAAAAGCGGGTATATATTCATCATCTCTGACACAAAAAGGAGCTGAAGCTTTATGAAACCTAATCCCAACCAGACTGCCGCCGTCTCCGTCCCCCGTTTGGCACCGAGCGCCAGACGGTTTATCACATTGCCTCTTGCCGCCGTTTTGCTGGCGGGTACTACCCTGCTCCCCGTAGCCGTTCCGGCTGCGCAAGCCGAAGCCTCCGGTTATGCCGCAGAAGCCCAACAGCAAGCGGAGCAGACCACGTTATTCAAATCCTTCATAATGGAGATAAACGGGCAGCAAGAATCTGTACCCGGCGCTGTTTCCCCTGACGGCGGAACAACTTATGTAGCCATCCGCACGCTTAGCGAAAAGCTGGGGCTGGAGGTAGCCTGGGACCCTCAGAATGAAGCCTCCACAGTGAGCGGCCGCAACGTCACCCTTGTCACCAAAGTAAGTAATCCGGAGCCCTATACCATCAATGGACAAAAGCTATACGGAGCCGAGCCGCTGCTGGTAGATGGCACCACCTATCTCCCGGCCTTATTTTTCCTGGATACCTTTGGTTATACCGCTGTCACCGATGAAGCAACCGGCGTAACTGCAATTACAGCTTTGCCCGTAAATGCGCTGACCATCACCACCGGAATCCTCGACGAAACCACCGACAAGCTGGAGTTCAAGCTTCAGTATCCGCAGATTGCCGGGTTGGCCGACAAGGCGGTCCAGGATAAAATAAACGGCACCATCCAGACGGAGATAACCCGGCTGGCCGAAGCAGCGCGCAAGGATCTGGAGCAGGCCGGCGACAGCGAAAGAACCATACCCAACGGCTACACCGTCTATTATTTCGTCAAGCAGAACAGCGGCGGCAAGCTCAGCCTTTACCTGCAATCCTACCTCTATACCGGCGGGGCCCACGGCATGCCGGGGCGGGTTCCGCTGACCTTTGACCTGACGACTGGAGATACGCTGACGCTGCAGCAAGCAGCCGGGAATAACCCGGATTACGCCGCCATTATTAACATGATTGTCAAGGAGGAATTTGCCACGCGGGAGATGGTCCTGGCACCCTTTGAATCCATCTCCGCGGATCAGCCGTACTTTCTGCAGAATAACGACATTGTCGTCTACTTCGAGCCTTACGAATATACGGCCTATGCCGCCGGCTTCCCAGAATTTGCAATCCCGGCGAGCCAGTTCGAATAACCTCCCCCGGGTAAAAGCTAAAGCCCCTGTCCAATGGATGCAGGGGTTTTACTTTGAGACACGTCAGCCCATTTTCCAATCCGCTCCAGTCACAGGATCACCCGTTCAACGGGTGGCTTGATATCGCTCCCCTGTAAGGGGCATGGTACTGGCTGCGCCTAAAGGCGCGGTTTCGCCAGCCCTGATCACTGGCTACCCCTGAAAGGGTTACTTCTCTGCCTTGTCTTCGATGATATCCGCTTCTTCCTACTTCTGGATATGCTCTCGAATCACATCTTTATTGACACCGACCGTACTTACGAAATATCCCCTTGCCCACAGATGTCTCCCGCTCCCTTGCTTCATTTGTGGGAAGCGGTCAAACACCATCAGGACACTTTTGCCTTTGAGGTACCCCATAAATTCGGACACACTCAGTTTCGGAGGGATCTTCACGTACATATGTACATGGTCTGCACTGATGCTCCCTTTTACCAACTCTACATTCTTGTACTCACATAATGTCCTCAGAATTTCCACGACTTCTTTCCTGATCTCCTTATAAAAGATTTTTCGGCGTTGTTTCGGGATGAATATGATATGATAACTACAATCCCACCGGGTTCGGGCTAGACTGCTATCCCCATGGGTACCGTCCCCCTTTGCTTACGAATGTGGCTGGCGAAACCACTTCTCAGTATAGCAAACGGAGACTTTTTTTCATCACCCCTCACGGCTCTTCCTGTTCAGTTCTCCCAAGCATAGCCTGGGGCTTAATATTTGAGTAATTGACTTTCTTTTTGTAATTGACTATCACTTGTGCTTATAGCTGTCCTCGTCCATAAGAGCCAACAAGCAAGCTATGTTGTGTTTCACTTTGAACATTCCAAAAATCACGGTTAATAGTGCTCGTAACCGTGCGATAACGTAACGCCAATAAATCTCTTGTGTCTTGTGGAATCACTTCCCCGTGTTTTTCAACATGATGAATCATGGCAAAGTACTCCTTATCTCCCCGAATTAAACTCTACAAGCTTTTCCCAATCAATGCTGCCATCTTCAAGGCAAAATTCATTGGTGAACTCTTTTACAAGCCGATTAGACGCCTTTTGATACGCCTGCTCAAAATCCTCAGCATACTTTTCCGGCAGCTTGTCCATAAACCGAATCAGTTTTACATAGAACTGGTCATCGCCCGTAAGCTCATACCATAATTGCTGTCCCGCCCATTCCGTATAGAATTTCGGCAAGCCCCTGCCCGTAGACTTCTTCTTGCCGTAACTGTACCCGATAATAGGCACAAACCGTTTCTTTGCCTGTTGCGCCAATTTTCCAGCAGCCATAAAATTTTGCTCTTGCTTTTTCTTGCTGTCGGCATTGAATACGCTCGGTCCGGATTTCACCGCAACCGCATAAATCGTATCGCCGCGCTCTGCCATAACATCAACACCCTCGGCAAGTGCCTTTTGCCCTTGCCCTGCGGCGGTGGCAATCGGCTCAAAAAACACATTACCAAAAACCGTTTCCTCGGAAGAAGAAATAAATGCGGCTAAAATCGCCTCAACAATCTGCGCCGCGCCGTTCATTGCCTTTGCGCGGAAAAGATACGGATTTTTCCGGCGCATGATATTTCTGATATTGATATTATCCACCTTAGAAATCAAGGTCGTGTAAAAATTATCCAATGCTGTTGCGATTGCAGAAACAACCGCTTCCTCGCTGTATGATTCATTAATTGGCATTTGCATACCCTCCCAATACCATTGCTTGCTTGATTTTATTGTGTACATCTGTACCGCGAACCCGTTTTGTCTTTATTTCTGCGGTTTCGTCCGCAACGGATAAAATCGCTTGTCCAAGTGCCTTTGCCAAACCCACAGGTACAGCGTTCCCTATTTGGCGGTATTTTGCCGCAACCGTTCCTGTAAATCGCCAGTTATCGGGGAATTGCTGAATCCTTGCGTATTCCCTTACTGATAAGGGACGATTCTGCGTAGGGTGGCAAAGCATGGAAGCTTTCTGTATCGGTGAAGTCACAAGCGTGGGAGCTGGCTGGCTATAAGATAAACGCCGATAGAATCCAACCTTGCCGCCGCCGGATTGATATGCGCCGCCCATTGCCTGTTCAACCAAATCAAGCGGCAAATCGCGCCAATTACCGCCTTGCGGAATTAACTCTAACAAGCGTGTGCGCTCTGCACCGAAACTGGCACATTCCCCGGTTTCATTCTCCAAATCCCCAATAGCCTCTTTTAATGTTATCCATTGATACTGCCTATCTTGATGGAATTGAAAGTGTGTGGGAATTGGTAGGAAAATTTCCTCGCTATCCCGGCTGCCTATAAGGACAAATCTCTCACGAAACTGCGGAACGCCATAATTCACAGCATCTAAAATTCCATAAACAGTTTTATATCCAAGGCGTTTAAACTCTCCCAAAACAACATCTAAAACCGTTCCCAATCTTTCCTCATCGGTGATTTTATCGTTGCTCCTGTCCGCATGAGGAATATGCTTTAACGGTGCGGACATCAATCCCTTTACATTTTCCATGATAAAAAAACGAGGGCGTATGTAATCAATCATACGGATAAAATCCATAAATAAGCTGCCGCGCGGATCGTTAATTCCTAACCGTTTTCCCGCAGTAGAAAACGGCTGGCAAGGTGGGCCGCCGCAAACTAAAAACGGTTCGCCTATGGAAAGTCCTGCGGCGTTCAGCATATCCTCCGGTGCGATATTGCGAATATCGCCGCCGATTACCTTATGACCATTTGCTTGCATGGTGTCCAAACAAGCCATATCAAAATCCTGCCCGATTTTCACATTCAGTCCAGCATTTTGTAATCCGATGTCTAAGCCCATCGCGCCTGAAAAAAAGGAAATGACATCTCTATTTTTGTAGTATTGCTTGTAAGTCACAGCCCTCACCACCTTTGCTAAATCGAATCGCCACTTGATAAAACAAACTCCCGCTTAAATTTCGCGTGTACAGCGTCAGCAATAATTTCTAATTCTTCAATAGTAAAGCTGTCCCTTTTCATCTTTGAATTTAATGCTTGTGGGGTTTTTCCAATTCTGCGCGCTAACTCAGCAACGCTGATATTTGAACGCACACACAATATTTTTATCTGTTCTGAAACTGTCATACGCACCACCTCGTTCAAATAAAAACTCACATTGATAGTATAAATGATTTTTTTGATGAAGCCAAGATAGTCCCTCTCAAATATTTGAAGGGGACTATCTTTCATAATATAATCTCTTGACCTCACATGGCGTTTTACGCCTGTTCCTCCGCTTTTGCTCTGCTAATAATGCTTGTCTGTCTTTTCCTCGCCCAGCCACTTTCCGTACCCGTTCAGATTGCGGGATTGAAACGATTGCATTATATTCATCAAGCACCTTTGTGGCAAGTTCGCCGCTTTCGGTTTGAGCGTTCATCTCATCTTTGTTCCTGATTTGCAAAATGATTTCGTCAAACGGTTTTTCCTGTTTGCCGGAGCGTATTTTTCGTAATAATCATCAATCATGCGGTCACTTAGGGTCTGCTTGTCGTTGTGACGGCTGACCGCACTTTCAAACATTTCATTATAGACCTGCCGTATATTTTCGATGCAATAGGAACGGTTTATGCCGGAACGCTCAGGGGCTGTATTGGCGGCGTGGAATTGGCGGCTATTGTGGTTGACCGAGCCTTTTCCTACCATAACGCTGATTGTCCGTTGCAAAGTTTTCGCCCTCATTTCTTTTTCGAGTGGCATATCCGGCGCAAGCCAGGATTTTGTTGCTTTCGTCAAAAGTAACGCAAAAGCACTTTTGACACTCCGTATCAAAAACGCATTGCGCTCCTACGGGGTAGAAGGGGCTTTGCCCCGCCATCTGTGGACGGTTCCCCAATGCTCATTGCCCTTTGAAAAGGGCAGCCACATAACTTGCCTAAAGTGAGTTTTGCATAACACTTGATAAATCCAAAGGTACATCATATCCCTCCATGTTGATATGTTCAGCGCGTGGCACAACGAATCCGAAAAGTTGAAAAGCGGCGAAATCACGGAGGACGAATACAACGCTTGGCGATACAACTACCCAAAAAGCGAAGTCGAGCGGACAAAAGCCGCGCTTGACAAGATACGAGACGAAAAAGAAAATCTATCTGACAAATAACCCCTTTCAAAACAAACGCAAAAAACTCCCGTCTGAACTTAACGTTCAGACGGGAGTTTTCACTCTGTCAAAATTTACCACGGGATAAAAGTTAGTATCAAATCAGTATCAATGACCGATTAGACGCACCGAAAGCTCGCTTGTAGCAAGGTTTTACAGCTTTTGACTACTTACTCCCACTCAATGGTAGCCGGAGGCTTCGAGGTGATGTCGTAGACCACGCGGTTGACGTTTTCGACTTCGTTGACGATGCGTACGCTGATCTTCTCCAGCACGTCCCAGGGGATGCGGGCCCAATCGGCGGTCATACCGTCGATGGAGGTGACGGCGCGGATGCCGATGGTGTAGGAGTAGGTGCGTTCGTCGCCCATGACGCCTACGGACTTCATGTTGGGCAGCGCGGTGAAGTATTGCCAGATTTCCCGGTCCAAACCCGCCGCGGCGATCTCTTCCCGCAGGATGGCGTCGGATTCCCGCACAATGTGCAGCTTGTCCTCGGTAACCTCACCCAACACCCGGATGGCCAGACCCGGACCCGGGAACGGCTGGCGCCACACGATAGCCTTGGGCAGACCGCAGGCCTCGCCTACCTTGCGCACCTCATCCTTGAAGAGCTCCTTCAGGGGCTCCACCAGCTTGAACTTCATATCCTCCGGCAGCCCGCCCACGTTGTGGTGGGACTTGATGGTTTGGGCCGTAGCCGTGCCGCTTTCGATAATATCCGTATACAGGGTGCCTTGGGCCAAATAGGCGAAATCGTCAAACTGGGCGGACTCCTCCTCGAACACGCGGATAAACTCGTTGCCGATGATCTTCCGCTTCTTCTCCGGGTCGTCCACACCCGCCAGATTGCCCAGGAACCGCTCCCTGGCGTCAATCTTCACAACCTTCATATCGAACTTGCCGACAAAGGTTTCCATGACGCTTTCCGCCTCATCCTTGCGGAGCAGGCCGTGGTCAATGAACATACAGGTCAGTTGGTCGCCGATGGCCTTGTGGATCAGCATGGCGACTACGGAAGAGTCCACGCCGCCGGAGAGGGCGCACAGCACCTTTTCGCTGCCCACCTGCTCGCGGATGCTTTTTACCGTATCTTCGATAAAGGTTTCCATGCTCCAATTGCCATGGCAGCCGCAAATATTATAAAGGAAGTTATGAATCAGCTCATTGCCGTAAACGGAATGCACCACTTCGGGATGGAACTGCACGGCGTACATATTGCGCGCCGCGTGGCTCATGCCGGCCACCGGGGCATGTGCGGTAAAAGCATCAATGACGAAGCCCTCCGGAACCTGGGATACCATATCTCCGTGGCTCATCCAAACCGTCTGCTTCTGCTCCAGCCCTTGCGCCAGTCTGTTGCCGGCGGCGAATTCCACGTCGGCCTTGCCGTATTCCCGCTTGGCGGCCCGTTCCACCTTGCCGTTCAATTGGAATGCCATCAGCTGCATGCCATAGCAGATCCCCAGCACCGGAATGCCCAGATCGTAAATAGCCGGGTCCACATGAGGCGCTCCCTCCGCATATACGCTGGAAGGTCCTCCGGAGAATACAATGCCCTTGGGCGCCAGCGCCTTGAGCCTGTCCAGCGAAACATTGTACGGCAGCAGCTCGCTGTACACTCCCAAATCCCGGATACGTCTTGCAATCAACTGGTTGTATTGGCCGCCAAAGTCCAGCACGACAACGATTTCATTCGGCTTCATCATTTACCTGCGCTTTCCAGGACGCCCGTCCAACACGGCAGCGCCCACATATTTGATGCCTAATATTCTAAACGTTCCATAGCAAGCTTGTAAAGGGGCTGTCCGCTGCAAAATAAGGGCAATTTGCTTATCTTGCCCCCGTCCGGAAAAACCATCTGCCCAGCCACCTGGCCATGGGCACCTCCTCATTGTCCAATTGCCGGCCGCGCTCCAGCCACATTTGGAAAGCATACAATATAATGGAGAAAATGGTTTGCAGTGCAAACAGGCCGGTATGGTTCATTCCGGTCAGTTGGTAAAAGCCTGCTTTTTCAAAGATATACACGCTGATCACATACGCTTGCAGAGCATCGATAACCAAATTGAACCCGAATAAATCCATGGATTGGGGTAGGTCCAATAAAAGGAGATCAACGCCCCCACCGGCAGAAAACCATATACGAAGGCGGATATGTGCGTGAAATAAAAGATATTGCTGGTCACCGACCACCAGTTCAGACTCACCGCCATTTGGAAAAGAATTGTGGAAATCAGGCAGGACAGAAGCGCAACAGGAATAAACCGCCGTTTCCGTTCCGGCTCCAAAAACACTAGCAGCAGCCAAGGCGGCAAAAATAAAAGCCATGCAAGCCATGTAGACACGTTGCACCTCACCTCTCTATTCTATTCGTATGCAATGCCTTACCTGGCCTTTTGCCGGAAATTCAGGCTGCGGAACCACCTTTCCAGCGGGGCCTCGGTGTCATAGGACATGCCGTGCTCATACCATTTCTGATAAAAATATATAGCGGCGGCAACCGCCGTCTGCAAAAGATACACCTCGAAATAGCTCATGGTTCCCATTTCGTACAAGCCTGCTTTTTCCAGCACATACGGAGCGAAAATGAAGCATTGAAACGCATCAAGGATGAGGTTCGCGCCAAAGTAAAGCCATGGGTTGGGGAAGGTCAGGTAAAATACGAACAGCGCAACCACAGGCATTAAGCCAAACACAAAGGAGGAGATATTGGTAAAGAAAAGGGTGCTTTCCTTAACTCTCCACCAATCCAGCTTTTCAGATATTTCGTAACAAATCACAGCCAGCACAATAACCAGAAAGGTGCCGGACATAAACCGCCTTTTCCGCTCCGGCTTAAGAAAGGCCAGCAGCAGCCAAGGGGGCAAAAACAGAATCCAATCAAGCAGCATTGCCATATATGACCACCCTTTTATCAAGATAGAGGCTCTCCATATTGATTTTCTCCAAAATGTAGAAACGCTATCCTCCGCCATGGGCGAAAGGATAGCGTTTTACCCAGGGAATCGTTTCTAGTTGGAGACGGGAGGCTCCATTCCCGGCTGTCCGGAAACCGGATGCTTCGTTGCGGAAGCAGCGCCGGGCGGTCCGAAGAATGTGCGCCACAGCCGCTCCAGCCTTCTGCCGCTGATCCAGGCGGGGCCTTCGCGGGAAAATTGCATTTTCTCCGCCAGATCCGTCAGCTCGCAGAGCGCATCGGCCTGTCCCGGAGCGCGCCGGCCTGTTTCCATGGCATATTCCCGCAGGGTCTGACCGGGCAACGGGGAGCCGTAAAGCTGAAAAACCCGCTGCCACAGCCGCTCCACTAACCGCTGCCCGATCTCGCCCCCCTTCCGCCCGCGGGAGCGGAAGCGCAGGCTGAACATGAGCCGGAGCAGATGGCGGCGGCGGAATATCCCATATATCGCCGGTGCGGCGGCCATTGTGAGGAGAGCAGCGGTGGGGCTATGCTTTTGCAGGGTGTTCAGCGCCTGGCTGCTCCAGCGGGAGGCCGGCTCCCCAACGGCTTGGGTAAGCTGCCTGAAGCTATTCTCCAAACGGGACAAGAGGCTGCTGTCCGGTCCATTCGGCGACTTTGCTTGTGCTCCCGCTTCATTATCCGCAAGAGCCAACGCCGGAGCGGCAGAGGAATCTGCCAGCCGGAATCCGGCGAAACCCGGAGTGGGGTCCATGGCTACCCAGCCTGCGCCGGGAACATACAGCTCCACCCAGGAGTGGGCGTTCCGGGTGCTGACGGCAATGGTCTGGACAGCGCTGTTTTCGTCCGGGGTCGCTTCCCCCGGGGCAAAGCCCTTGACCCAGCGGGCAGGAACCCCGGAGGCCCGAAGCAGAACCGCCAGCGAGGTGGAGAAGTAGTCGCAATATCCTCCCGCCGAGCCGAACAGGAAGGCGTCCACAAAATCCTGGCCCTTGGCCGGCATAGCCACCTCTGTCAGGCTGTAGCGGTAGTGCTCCCGGAGATAGGCTTGCAGCAGAACCGCTTTGGCGTAAGGCGTTGCTCCCGGGGAGGAGACGGCAAGGGCCAGCTCTCTGACCCGCTCCGGGAGCTTGTCGGGAAGCTGCAGATAAGCGGCGGCAATCCCCGGGGGAATGTCTCCTGCCGCATTCATCAGCTCCGCTTCGGAATAACCGTTAAGCGTGGCCTTAAAACGGGCATAACCCAGCTGCTTGCCGGAGGAAAGAAATTCATACTTGCCGGAGCGTTCATCCCGGGACACGCTGTTGGCAGAGACCAGACTGCCGTCGGCAGCATACAGGGCTTCCACCTGTTCGATTATTCCTCCGGCAAACAGCAGATTCATCTCCTGCCGCCCGCTGTAAAGCAGCTCCTGGGTAACGGTGAGTGCGGCGGAGCTTGCCGGTTGCCCATCCGCAGCTTCGCCGGCGCTGCCGGAGCGGCTGCTCCAGCCGGTGCCGTCATAATAGTCCTTGCTCTCTCCCCGCCAATAGGTGCTGATGGGAGAACGGGCGGCAAACACCGGCTCATCCCGCAATTCCAGCGGTCCGCCCAACCGGTAATCGCCGCTGTTGTAGCCGGTGACGCCGCCCCCGCCGGCGAAGACGGTTCTGGCATCCGCGCCGCTTTCTCCGCGGTCGGACCACAAGGATACAAGGGTTTGCGCCCATTTGTTCAAATATCCTGCATCCAGCGGGCGTAAAGCGTCCTTTTGCCCGCTGCTGCCGATCCATGCCGCCAGAAACAGAGCCAGGGTCAGCGTAAGAGCCAAACTGTATGCCCAGGGGGGTACATACAGATTCCCTTTGCGGTCGTAGGCGATTCGCACCGGGCTGCCCGGCGAAGGCGGAGCGGCCTGGCTTGCCGCCGAACCTGCCGGGGAAGCCGCCGGGCTTGCCTGATTTGGCGCAGTCTCTGAAGCGTCCGGGTTTGCCGGGGGCGGCGGCGCCATGCCGGACAGCCGGTTAATCGGCGCCGTCCGGGTTAATTCCGGCCTGCCTGCTGTGCCGATCCGGTCCAGATTCAGCATGGCCAACAAAGCCAGCCCCGCCGCACCGGAGGCCATCAGCTCCCCAGTTGTGTCCGTCCCTGGCCAAAGCTGCAGCCCGGCCAGATATGCCCATGTGACGGCCAACAGCCACAATGCCCTTCTGCTGTGCAGAAGCAGGGCCTGCACCACCCCCGCCAGCACCATCCAGCCTGCCAGAAAGATCAGGGTCCGGTGCTCCCCGCTGATGGCTGCGGCATTTCCGGAGAGAAAAGCCTCCGCATCCCGGCTCAGCACACCGCCATACTGCCGGAGCCAGCCGGGAAGGAAGGATGCGCTTCCGCCGCCTTCATAGAAAATCCAGCCCGCCGCCAGCCAGGCGGCCAGTCCCTTCAAGGGCACACTTGCCCAGGCGGAAATATTGGCCACATCCAGAAGCACACAGATGCCCACTGCCGCAAGCAGCGGCCACAGCTTATCCGGCTCCGTCCAGCCGGAGAGCATGGCAATGGGCTTGATCCACGCCCACAGCAGCACCAGGAACAGCAAGCCTGCCGCCCACCGGGTAGCGGGCAAGGCCGGGGGCGGCCCGTGGTCCGCCACGGCCGCAGGCGCAGCGGGGGCAGCGGATGCCGACGGGGCTGAAGAGGCCGACGAGGCTGCATCCGGCTCCGGGCTTGCAAAACCGCCTCCGCTATAGGAACCGCCGGATGCCGCCACGCCACGCCGCCGGAGCCGCAAAGCTTCAAGCTCCTTCCGATTCGGCATGAAGCCTCACCGTCCTCTCTATGCGGGCTTCGCGGATTTGATGCACCCGGCAGCCCGCCGACTCCAGCCGCCGCTTCTGCTCCAGCTCCCGTTCTCCCGCCAAACGGGCTCCCAGCAGATGATAGACGAATACCTGCCGGCCTCCCTGGCAGAGCTGGGCCAAAGCCCGCTCCACCGCAAAATCTATGACCGGCGTCACGGCCACCACCGCATCGTCTCTGCCCCCTGGACGGCTGCCGCAGTCCATCAGCAGCTCGGCGAAGGACTGCTCCCCGCCGGTCTCCAGCACGGCAAGCAGGCGCAGCGCCGGCAGGCCGTTGTCCGGCAGATGGGGCGGCAGCCGGATGGGCTGCTTGCCGTTGCAGGCCAAACCCGCCATGGCCCGGATGTCCCCCGCCGCCTGGAGAATCCCCGCCGCCCAGCGGATGGCCTGCTCGAACAGCTCAGGCCGTCCTTGATACGCGGACGCGCTCCCGTCCAGCATAACCTGGAACCGCCGCTCCAGGGCAGGCTCGTCCACCCGCGTCATCAGCCCGTCCCGGCGGGCGGTGGATTTCCAGTGAACCCGGTGCAGCGGATCGCCGTTTTCATACGGGCGGACCCCATGCCCGGGGATGGAAGGCCGGAAGGGAGAGGCCCCTTCCGTTTCATCGCCGCCTGCCCCCTTGGGAAGGCCAACGGGCAGAACGGCCCTTCCCTCCGGCAGCACCGTAAAACCCCCGGAGCCGGGAAGAAGGCGTCTTTTTTGGACAAGCCCCCAGCAATCCCCTGCCAGCAGCTCCGTTCCCGTATAGCGGTAGCTTCCCCGTTCCAAGCCGGAAATCCGGTAGCGTACAGTAAAGCGCCCCCTCCACCCGGGATACACCCGCTTCCGCACCGTATACAGCTGCCCGTCCGCCTCCCGGACGAAGCGGTCGGCCACGGACATCCACAGCACGGGCAAAAGGGACATATGCCGGATTTTCAGCTCCACCGTCAGCTCGTCCCGGGGAAACAGGGTCTGGTTGTCTCCGCTGCGGACAACCTCCGCCTTCATTAAGCTAAACAAAAAGACGGACAGGGACACCGCTCCCGCCCCTGTCAGCAGCCAGGCCAAAAACCAGGCCGCCTGCCCGCCCCGCAGCGCGGCCAGAGCGGCAGCGCCTGCGGCCAACAGCAAAAAAAACGCCAGCCGGTATAGGCTGCGGATCATCATGCCCCTCACGCCCCTACGAACCCGGCGCATAGCGCAGACCCGGCACCGGCACCTCGGCAATCGCCTGCCGGAGGATCAGCTCGGAGACGCGTCCGGCCATGCGGGCTTCCTGGGTGAGGAGAATCCGGTGGGCCAGCACCGGCTCCAGCATATCCTTGATATCGTCGGGCACCACATAGCTGCGGCCCTTGCGGTAGGCCGTGCCCTGGGCAGCCAGCATCAGCGCCAGCACCGCCCTGGGACTTGCCCCCAGCACGGCATCCTTGTGCTTGCGGGTGGCTGCGGCCAGCTCCACCATATATTCCTTCAGCGATTCGTCCACATGGACATGGCGCACCTGGCGCTGGAGCACCTGCAGCTCCTCCACCATCAGCACCGGCTTCAGGGTGTCCAAGGGCGAGGTCTCCTGCATCCGGCCCATCATTTCCACCTCATGCCCGCGGTCGGGATACCCCAGCCGAATACGCATGAAGAACCGGTCCAGCTGCGCCTCCGGCAGCTGGTAGGTGCCTGCATGGTCCAGCGGATTCTGGGTGGCCAGAATCAGGAAGGGGCGGGGCAGGGGGTAGGTTTCCCCATCCACGGTAACATGCCGCTCCTCCATGGCCTCCAGCAGTGCGGCTTGGGTTTTGGGGGAGGTGCGGTTCAGCTCATCGGCCAAGACAATGTTGGTAAAAAGCGGGCCGGGTCGGAACTGAAACGCCGACAGTCCCCTGTTGTAGACAGACACGCCCGTTACATCCGAGGGCAGGAGATCAGGGGTAAACTGGATGCGCCTGAAGCCGGCATCCACCGTTTTGGCCAGCGCTTTGACCAGGATGGTCTTGCCGACGCCGGGAACATCCTCCAGCAGCACATGGCCGCCGCACAACAGCGATGTCAAAACCAGCTCTACGGGACGGCGTTTGCCGACCATTACTTTTTCAATATTGGCGATCACACGCTCCAACTGCAGAAGCGGCTCCTCAAACGGCATGCTATGGGACAAGCTTGACATGAATAAAACCTCCAAATCCGGATTCTTGTATCTCTAGTTTTTCCGGATTCCTAGTGTTTTAGACATGCAAGTAAGAGATTTAGACCCGGGGCCAGCCGGCAAAAGGGTGAAGAATAGCGGCAGGCCCGCCGCTTTTTGAAGCTAATTGCACATTGCGGTTTGCCGGGTCCAGATCATAGCTTTCCACCCGGCTGCCCAGAAGTCCCGCGCCGTACCGGAGGGGAATGCGGATTTCACCGTCCGTCAGACTGACATCCGCCAGGAAACGAACGACAGGCATGCGGCCCGGCCGGGCTTCCGTGATGGTCCGCCGCACCGGGTCGATCTCTGCGGTTAGAAGCCCCAAGCGGACTGTGGCCGTCCGTTTGGTTTCATCCCAGGCCACCTGGGCGCCCAGCCGTTCCACCAGCCCCCGGAGAGGCACGGCAAACCGGCCGTGGTCAAAGGAGTAGCCGCCCGGCGCAAGCACCCATTCCCTGTCCGGCGCAAACGCTACCGACAGGGGAACCTCCTCCGCCCGCTGCCGGGCCAGGGCAGCCAGCGCCGCGGCTGCCTCCTCCTGCGCCAGCCGGGTCTGCTCCGCCAGGAGCCGCTCCTGCTCTGCGTGGCGTACCTTCTCCTGGCGCCCGGCGGCAAGGGCGGCGGAGTCCACGAAGCTTTCCGCGGAATAGCTTCTGGCCCATTTGCTGCGGTAGAGGGAGAATTGCTCCGGCTTTACGCTTCTGTCCAGCGCGGCGAAGGCATACCCCTGCTCCCGGTAATAGGCGATAATCTCCGGCAACGCCTTGACTGTCTCCCCGTGTCCCGCCCCGTCATGCATCAGCACGGTCAGCTGGTGCTTGAGGGGGCTTTTTTTGACCGTGGCCACAATCTCCTCCGCCGGAACCCCCTGCCGGATGGCGTCCCGGGAATCCACATTCCAGTCCACAATGGTATACCCCGCCTGCTCCAGATAATAGAAATAGAAGGGATCGAAATTGGTGGCGGTTCCCCCGGGCGCCCGCAGCAAAAACGGCTTTTCCCCCAGAACCTCCTCCAGCGCATTGTCTGTTTTCACCGTCTGGCTCCAAAACCCCTGAAAGCTGCTGTACAGCTCGCTGTATACATGGTTATAGGTATGATTGCCAATGGCATGGCCCTCCCGGGCGATGCGGGCCACCACGTCCTTGCGGTCCGGGACAAGCTGCCCCACCACAAAAAACGTCGCTTTGATCTCTTCCTTTTGCAAAATATCCAAAACCTGCTCCGTATATTTACTGGGCCCGTCGTCAAAGGTCAGATACACCGTAGGCTGGTCCGGAACGGTGTACTCCCGCTCCGCCCGGATGCGGCTGCCCCCTGCCAGAATGGCATACGCCTCGGCCTGGTCTGCCGGAGCCGCTTGCGCATTGGCTGCGGCAGCGCCCGTCAGTTCAACCCATAGCCATACGGCCGCCAGAAGGCAGCCTGCCCGTTTCCGGCCCCGCCGTCCCATGCTCTGCATACCTCTGATCAGCAACTCTTTATGCGCCATGCAAAAGGCCTCCCGTCATTTCTACCAGATCGTTCTGATAGAGTATATGGGAGGCCTTCTACCCTTATGACAAACCATATTCGACAGGACAAGCCGTACTCGCCTTCCGAAATCCGGGACTGTGCGCGCTATCCGGACACAGGCCGCATCCCCGCCATAGAAACTTGCCTTCAGTACTGCTCCCGCTTCACCGCCAGAATAGCCTCCAGCACCTCGTTTACGTGGCCGTTTACCTTCACCTTGCGCCACTCCCGGACAATGCGCCCCTCTCCGTCAATGAGAAACGTAGTCCGCACCACGCCCATGTACTCCCGCCCGGCCATTTTCTTCAGCTGCCAAACCCCGTAGCGCTGGCACACCTCATGCTCCGGATCGGACAGCAGAGGAAACGACAGGCTGTGCTTGTCCGCAAATTTCCCGTGGGACTTTACGCTGTCCGGGCTGATGCCCAGGATTACCGCGCCTTCGGCTGTGAGCCTTCCGTTATAATCCCGGAAATCGCAAGCCTCCTGGGTGCAGCCCGGCGTGCTGTCCTTGGGATAAAAATAGAGCACCACCATTTTCCCCGCATAATCCTGCAGACTGTATTCCCGGCCGTCAGCCGCCTCCAGGCGGAAATCCGGGGCCTTCGCTCCAGCTTCCGCTCCCGTTTCTGCTCCAGTCCCGGCCCCCGTCTCCGTTACAGCTTCCGTTCCAGTCTCCGCTCTAGTCTCGGCTCCCGTCCTGGCCTCATTATCTGCTTTAGCGTCCTTCGCCACTTGCCAACACTCCCTCTTCGGTTTATGAGAAAAATTCCCCGTGGACCAAGCTGCTCCCGAAGGAGCACCCGGCGCCGCTTTGTGACGATCATACCAGAATCCGGCAAGCCAATTCAATTCCAAATCCCTATGGGGGCGCTCGTCCGCCATCTTCCTGGGGCTCTCTACGCTAACGGAACTAAACGACGCTTATGAGCCTAAGAACACATGTTTGGCGCGCTTACGGAACTGAGAAGCTCTTGGGGGAGGGGATACCGCCACTTTTAGCCGTTTCCAGCGTTGTCAGCCGGAATAAGCGTCGCTCAGTTCCGCAAGGAGCAGACAACGCCTGATTTTGCCTCATAAGGTCCGAATAGTTCCGTTACAAAAAAGGGGTTACTTTCAGGGAGGTTACAGCAGCCAAGAAGGCTGGGTGCGCGTGGCCATAAGACTAAACTCGGTTACTGGGGGGACGCAGTTGGTGGAGAGCCGGAGTTCGGGGAGAGCCGAGGAGAGCCGGGTTCCCCCGGGAGGGGAGGAAAGAAAAAAAAAGGCGCTCCCGCCGCAGCCCCGCAATCATTTGCTTTGCCGATGGGCTGCCGGGTGTACCGGTGGTGATCAGGAGCTGCTGTCGGTTTGCTTCAGATATTTCTTGAATTCGATGAGGGTGCGGAACTCCCGCTTCTCCACCCCTGCCTTTACGGCCTCCTGCACCAGCTCCACCCATTCCCCGTCCAACTCGGGCCGGATGCCCATATCCTTGACGAAGGTTTCCACCTCAACGCCGAAAACCCGGCTGAGCTTCTCCAAAAACAGCATGGACGGATTGGACTGGACCCGGCGCTCAATATTGGAAAGATAGGATTTGGCAATGCCCGCCCGCGCCGCCAAGGCCGTTAGGCTTAGCCCCCGTTCCTGCCGCATCTGCCGGATTTTCTGGCCGATGTGGAGAGACTTCTCCTGCGCAGGCCGTGAAGGAGAACGCCGATCCCGGTTTGCCATAGAGTTCCCCCTTCCTGACATTCGCCCATAATGGTTACATTATGTGACATTTTATAAATAATATTTCCAAATCATTATGATAATTTCCGTTAAAATTTGCCTAAAAAGGTTATCCGCCAAAATTAAGATACACAATGTAACGTATCATTGAAAAAAAATCGGTTATGATTCATAATGTATCTTACAAAGGGTCCTGTAAAAAGCGAGGCACACCGAGGAAAAAGGAGCTATTTCATGTTTACATGTGGAGATAAAATCGCCTTGTTACGGGAAAAACGGGGACTTACCCAGGAGGACTTGGCCAACAAAATCGGCATATCCCGGGCTTCTCTTTCCCACTATGAGAAAAACCGCCGCGAACCGGATTATACCACCCTGACCAAATTGGCCGACTTCTTCCATGTATCGGTCGACTATCTGTTGGGCCGCACTTCCGAACCTACTCAAGTTACGGATATGGCCATCCGGGATTTCAGCGAAAATCTGGAACTGTCAGACGAGCAGCTTCTGGATAAGTTCTCCTTTACCGTCGACGGAAGAAAGCTTACCCCGGAAGAATCAAGACGTTTCATCGCCTTTATCCGCGCTGACCGTTCCATGAATCGCTAAATTTCTTTTTTCATACTCAGCCGGTCATCAAATCCGCCGCTTTAGAGTAGCTTTTGCCGTGAAACCCGCTTTCTTCCAGCGCTGACCATGACGCAGAGCCGCTAGCCGAGGCATTTTCGAGGTTGGCGGCTTTCCACTGTGCAAAGGCGTCTTGGGAGATACCCAACTCCCTGACGATATGATCCAGATCAAGAACCATCTTCATAACTAACCGCTCCTCTTCACAGATTCATCAGCGCTCCGTCCTTTTCAAAGATCCTCGCACTGTAAAAGTCAAGCTTCTCCTGCTGTCGCGATCAATTATGAATTTTTCTTGACGTTTTTGATTATACTTCGTTAAAACGAACCTGTAAACCGCCTCATTTTGTCGAATACCCAGATTTTTATTGGACTTTGTTCAAAACCCTTGTTCTATATAGAAAAAATGCTTATATATATTATTAAAAGGCTATATTTCGTTATTGATAATGAGTATCCCCTTCTGTTATTTATCCACATTTCGACACAGGATTGCTCCATTTTTTAAAATTCCCCGAGTATTGTCCGACCCCTATCCAAGTCCTTCGACAATTCCATGAAGAAATGCTTTTGCGTCCTGTTCGTTGCAGAAAACGCTTTCCGGGGGACCTTTCTGCAGAAGTAGCCCCCTCCACTTCCGGCGCCCACTGGGAATAGACATTTGTTTTATTACAAGAGTTCATATACCTCTCCCGGGGTTATTTGAAACAAGCTATGCCAAAAATATTTTTATTTAATTGTTAGAATTATTATTGACGAAATTGTGAATGAATATATACTTAAATATAAACCCATCTGATGACCGGATTATTGGATGGCAGTCTATATATGTAGCGGGGTGAGCTTATGCCATATTCCCGGGTCCAGCGCCGCAAAAGCTGTGAGCTGGTAGCGGAGCAGATCGAGGAGAGCATTAAGAACGGTTTGGTAAAGCCGGGAGAGCGGCTGGATTCCGTCGAGCAATTGGGCAAACGCTTTCAGGTAGGCCGCTCCACCATCCGTGAGGCCTTATCCGCCCTCCGCGCCACCGGGCTGGTGGAAATTCGCCAAGGGGAAGGCACCTTTGTCGCCAAGGCGGAATCCCTTGAAGGGCCCGGGCCGCTGCGGCTGGTGGCGGGTCTTACCCGGCAGGAGGTGCTGGAATTTTTCGAGGTCCGCAAAATCGTGGAAGCGGGGGCCGCCTCCGCCGCCGCAGCCAAACGGACGCCGGAGCATTTGGCGGCCATGAAGGAGGCTTTGCAAGCCATGCAGAGCGCCGTCCGGGATGACCATCTGGGCGAGGAGGCCGACGCCCAGTTTCATCTGGCGGTAGCCGACGCTACCGGGAACCGAATGCTGGCGGGGCTGATGCTGCAAATCTCCGATACCCTCCAGGCGACCATGAAGGAAAGCCGGCGTTTATGGCTGTTTTCCGAGGACCGGACGCTGGAGAGGCTGCACAAGGAGCACAGCGCCATATTTGATGCCATCGAGGAAGGCAACGCCCCTTTGGCCGGACAGCTGATGCTGGCCCATCTGTCCAAGGTGGAGCAGCTCCTCCTCCGCCATTGGCCGGACGAAACAACGGATTGATCCCCCCAAAGTCATCAGGTCATCAGATGACTTGCACTGCAGCAGACATTTATTTAATGAAAGGAGCAGTTGGATATGCGGGTTTCCCTGTTTATTACCTGTGTGGCCGATGCCATGTATCCCCAGGTGGGCAAAGCGGTGGTCCGCCTTTTGCGCCAATGCGGCTGTACCGTGGATTTTCCCGAGGGCCAGGTTTGCTGTGGCCAGCCGGCCTACAACAGCGGCTATCACGAGGATACCAAAAAAGCCGCCAAGCAGCTGATCCGGGCCTTCGCCCAATCGGAGCATGTGGTGACCCCCTCCGGCTCCTGCGCCGCCATGATCCGGCATCATTACCCGATTCTACTGGCGGATGAGCCGGAATGGCATGAGAAGGCGGTGCAGTTGGCCGCCAAAACCTATGAATTCTCCGAGTTCCTGGTCCGGACGCCGGGTGTGGATGCTCTGCGGGCAGAGTTTCAGGGCACGGCAACCTACCACTGCTCCTGCCATATGACCCGCAGTCTGGGCGTGACCGAGGAGCCCCTTCAGCTGCTCCGGCGCATTGAAGGGCTGGAGTACGTGGAGCTGCCCTACAAGGAGGACTGCTGCGGCTTCGGCGGCACCTTTGCGGTGAAGATGCACGAAATCTCCGGGGAAATGGTGGATGAGAAGGCCCACCGGGTTATGGACACCGGGGCCACCGTGCTGCTGGGCTCGGATATGGCCTGCCTGATGAATATTGAAGGGCGGCTGCGCCGGCTGGGTTCTCCTATCAAGGCGTACCATGTAGCCGAGCTGCTGGAGGAAGGAGTGAGGCGCTATGAAGCCAGACATGCAGCCAACTCTCGATGAACGGGTAGAGCACGCCGTGAAGGACCCTTTCCTCAAGCGGTCCCTGGCCGTAGCCCAGGAGCGCTTCCGGATGAACAAGGCGAATGCCGCCCAGGTGCTGGGCAACATCGAGGAATGGCGGGAGCGGGCGGAGGCCATCCGCAGCCATACGGTGGCCCATCTGGATGCTTACCTGGACCAGTTCTCTACGAATGTGGAGAAAAACGGGGGCAAGGTGTTTTTTGCGGAGAGCGATGAGGAAGTGGTGCAGTACATTCTTGATCTGGCCAAAGCCAAAAACGCCAAAACCGTCATCAAGGCCAAGTCCATGGTCTCCGAGGAAATCCACCTGAACCACCGGCTGGCGGAAATCGGCGTGGAGGCCATCGAGTCGGACCTGGGGGAATACATTATCCAGTTGGCGGGAGAAACCCCCTCCCATATTATTGTCCCGGCGATCCACAAGAACCGGAAGCAGGTGGCGGAGCTGTTCTCCCGGGTATCAGGGAAGCCTCTGCCGGAGGATACCACGGAGCTCACCCGCTACGCCCGCACTGTGCTGCGGGATAAATTTCAGAACGCCGACATCGGGCTGTCCGGCTGCAACTTCGCGGTAGCGGAGACCGGCTCTGTGGTGTTGGTTTCCAATGAGGGCAATGCCCGCCTGTCCACCTCCATCCCCAAAACCCATGTGGTCCTAATGGGCATGGAGCGGATTGTCCCGGGCTGGGAGGAGCTGGACACGGTGCTCTCCCTGCTCCCCCGCTCCGCCACCGGGCAGAAGATCACCAGCTATGTCACAGCCATTACCGGCCCGCGCAAAAGCGATGACGTGGACGGCCCCGAGGAGCTGCACGTGGTCATCGTGGACAACGGGCGCAGCAACGCCCTGGGCACGGAATACCAGAAGATTCTCAACTGCATCCGCTGCGGCGCCTGCCTGAACGTCTGCCCCGTCTACCGGCATATCGGCGGCCATGCTTACGGCAGCGTCTACCCCGGACCTATCGGCGCGGTGCTGACTCCCATCCTGAAGGGTTTTGAGAGCTGGGAGAAGCTGCCTTATCTCTCCAGCCTCTGCGGCGCCTGCACCGATGCCTGTCCCGTGCGGATACCCCTCCACGATTATCTCCTGGAGCTGCGCAAGGACGAGGTGGAGGAGAAGCGGACCCATCCGGTGGAGCAGGTAATCTTCAAGGGCTTCGGTGCTGCCATGGCCAACCCCTGGGTGTACCGCGCCGGGCTGAAGCTGGCCAAGTACGGGCTGAAGCCCCTGTCCAAGGACGGCTTCATCCGCAAGGGGCCGAGCCTGCTGGGCAAGTGGACCAAAGCCCGGGATCTGCCTGCCCCTCCCATGGAGAGCTTCCGGGAGTGGTGGGAACGGGAGGGCAAGGGTGAAGCGGCAGGCAAGGATGAACCGGCCGAACCGCTTAACGGGCCGAGCCACAGACAGGAAGGCGATAGGCCAAAAGGAGGGGATGCGGATGGCCGCTAAGGAGGAGTTTTTGCAGCGTTTGGCAAACAAGCTGGGACGGGAGCGGATGTATGAGGCTCCCCGCCCCCGCTGGGACACCCAGCCTTGGGACCATCTTCACAAGGACCTGGATCAAGCCGGGCTGGTGGCCCAATTCGCCGACGAATTGATGAAGTTGGGCGGCGTGGTAATTCCCGTAGCCAACGGGAAGCTGCTGCCCAAGGCTGTCAATGCTTATCTGACAGAGGCCGAATTCAAGAAGCTGATCGTATGGCCCGCAGGGGAGGAGCTGGACGGCGGCGAGCCGGCCGACGTATTCGCGGAGCAGGGGTATGAGGTAACCCGCTGGAGCGCCGCTGGGGACCGGGACAGCCTGGTCCGCGCCGCGGAGTCCGCCCATGCCGGGCTGGTGTATGCGGCTCACGGCATCTCCGAGACAGGGTCTATTGTCCTCTACAACCGCGGGGACCGGGGCCGGGTGGTCAGCCTTTTGCCCAACCAGCTCCTGGTGGCGGTGCGGGGCAGCACCGTGGTGCCGCGGATTACCCAGGTGCTGGCCGGTCTGCCCGGCCGGGCCCTGGACTACAGCTGCGTCAACATCATCACCGGCCCCAGCCGCACCTCGGACATCGAGATGGATCTGACCATCGGCGTTCACGGCCCCGGCCGGATTGCGGTTTTTCTGATCGAGGACCATCTGGCTGAGGAGCCGCACTAGCAAACCGCCCTTCCCCCGGCATTGAGCTGCAAAAAGGCCCCACCATGCGAAATTTTCGCAGGTGGGGCTTGATCTTACAACAATTCCGCCAGCTTCCACTCCGGGGAGCCGTCCCGGGACAAAAACCAGATATGGGTGAACACCCCTGCCGGCAGATCCACCTCCGTCAGCCGTGGCAGGAAATCCGACATGCCGAAGACGGGCGAGGCGTTGCGGATCAAAAGAGCAATGGGATAGCTCATGCTGTAGGCGCTGCGTTTGCCCACCTTTTTGCGGATGAGATGGTTCAGCTCCTTCAGAAGATGGTCGATGGTCACGCCCTCCTGCCGGGGCTCGGGAATCCGCTTATTAAACACATCCATGGCCTCCTGCTGGCTGGCAAACAGATGGGTGATCTCCACCCCCAGCTTGCGGCGCGCTCCCCCCTTCTCCTCCAGCACCGCATCCGGCCGCTCCTGCTGGAACAACAGCCGGTAGCCTGGCCCGTGGCCCAGACGGTTATACTCCCGGATCAGCAGGAGAATGGCCTCCCGCTCCCAAGCCCGCTTGCCGATTTTCTCCTGGGCGTTCTCCGTGCCGCTCATGGCCTCACCTCCCCTATGGCCAAGTGGACAACTTAATCTTTTCTTAATTCGATTAGGCCCAAATCCAGCAGCATAATACATAATAAACTTAATAAACGGTATTTATGATTTGCAGCATAATTCAGCTCTTGCCGCTCAAAAATAAACAGGTTCGTATCGGAAAAATGATCCAGGTCATAGCTTGCTATTCCCAGTTGCGCAAAGGCCCTACTCATTTCCGCAACGGCGTGAATCAAAGAAGCTTCATCCAGCCTGCTCTGGTTATGCTTGCACATATCCAAATATTGCTTAAGCTGCTTCCCCAACTCGAATTCCTGGTCAAAAACATCATCAATAAAAGCGGAGGCCGTAAAGCTTTCAATGCAGGGGTAACTCAAAAGCAGCAGCCCTTGGCGCTCCATGCCATTGTCTCTTGCATTGGCCAATAAACGGATAAGGTTGGCAATATGTCTGGCGTCTGTATTCGATTTTACATCACGGTCAAACAGATAATAAATGGCTGCCCGGTCAACTGGAAATTTATATTCTTCGATCAGCCGTTCAAACAGAGTATCCAGATAGTCGTTGCTGTTCGAAACTGTGGAAAGTGCGGACTGCTCCGAGTTCACGACGAAAATGGAGGACGGGATGCCGTCCTTGTCATTATATTTTTGATACCGGTTCATCCGGTCCAACTTTTCATATTGATAATCAAAAACTTGTGTAAAAATCTTATGAAGCAGATAAAATTCTGTCCGTTCCCCTTCTACAACCAGCAGAATCTTCCCGATATTCTTATCCTTGTGTATGTGTATAGTCGTCATCACGATATTGAGGCACCCCTCCGAACACGCCTGCTGTATACATCTTCTCCAGGTTCTGCGCTACACGCGGCTGCTCTGAAGAAAAGCGCTTAAGGGAGCTCCCTTCCATCCCATTAAAATCCACTGCGTAAATCTGATCAGGTCTTAACAAGGAGTTGGACAGCAAGTTGGTTGAGTGAGTCACAACAAAAAGTTGCGCATTGGAGGAATTGTTCATAAAGTATCGGACCAGCAGCTCCTCCAAAAAATTATGAAGCCCACTGCTGAATTCATCAATGATTAGCATTCCCCCATTCTGAACCACATGGAAGAAAGGCGGCAGCAAACGAAGCAGCTTTTGATTTCCTAAGGATTCCCAAGGAAAAGGAATGGGTTCCCCTACTCCCTCGCGCTTGAAAAAAATCTCCGCTTCATTCACAGACTTGATCGTAACGATCTTCCCCTTGCTTTCCTGGCCATATTCAATTCTTTGGTTAAATCCAAATTGCTCGAAAAACTGATTGATCGTTTTCACTCCGATTTCCTGCAGGTAATCAGTAATATTCAGAGAAAATTTTCCTGGTGAGAATACCCTTTCCTTATACCCATCCACAAACACGGAATTTAGTAAAAAGTCGAACCACTTTTTGAGAAGGGGCTGCATCCGAAATTTGGTATTAAAAAAAATCTCCCTTAAAAGAAGTCCTTCGGGGGTTATGTCTTCAAAGACTTTATTCTCCGTTATGGTTGAAGTGGCGTTGCTTCCAATCCGATCTATTGCCGTTTCTCCATCTACAAGGAGTTTTTCAATAAAATGTTTCTTCTCAATATGAAATTCCAGGATATATTGGATTGTTTCCCCTTCAACATCAAACTCATACTTTATAAATATTTCTTTCTTCCTTGAAAAAAGACAGCGGTCAGAGGTTAAGGTGGATATTTTTTCAGCAAATAAAAGGTCAAGCAAAATCTCAAGAGCACGAATTGCATTAGTCTTCCCTGATGCGTTCGCACCAAAAAGAAAACATCCCTTAACAATATCCTTATGCACATTGGTGCCTGAGAGGCTTTTGTAGCCGGTAGCGGTCATATCAATCTTCGTTCTATTCTTGAATGATCTGAAGTTCTCCATTTCAATACTTCTTAACATGTAAACACCACCCCTTCCCTTCTACATTTATCATATACCCACGTGTAATTATTATACACCACAGATGGAATATACCGTAATTTTTTTACGTTATAAATTCATTCAAATTTCCCTCTACGACCCTGCGCCGCGGTACCGGCTGACGCCGAAGTTCCAGAAGGCCAGGGCTCCCGCGAAGAATACGCCGCCCACCACCGGAGTCAGCAGGGCGATATGCCCCCAGGCCGCCCGGTCGAGAAAATACGCCGCCGGATAGAAGCCCACAAAAGCAAAGGGCAAAATCCCCGTCAGCAGCACGGTAATGGCCCGGTTGTAGATGGTCACCGGATAGCGCCCGTAATTCTGAATGTTCCACACCAGCGGCAGAATTCCGGTAGGAGCATCCGTAAAAAAGGAGATGGCGGTAAAAGCAATATAGATACCGGCATATACCATAATGGAGCCCAGCACCAGCACCGCCAGCACCAACGGGTCGTACCAGGCAAATTCCAGACCTGCCGAGGGCCAGGTCAGGGCCATAATCACCAGTCCCACCACCGATCCGGCCAGGGACGGCGGGTCCAGATTTTCCAGAGCCAGCTGGGTCAGGTTATAGGCGGGACGGGTCAGAATCCGGTCCATTTCCCCTTTGACGATATAGCGCTCCGTAAAGTTCCAGAGATTGAAGCAGCAGTTGAAAATGCCGTAGGGCACCATAAAATACCCGTAGACAAACAGCATCTGGGATTCCGTCCAGCCGTCCAGAAGCTGGGTGTGAAGAAACACCACCAATAGAAAGAACAGGTTGACTCCCTGAAACATCAAGTCGGACAAGATTTCCACCAGCAGGTCCATCCGGTACGCCAGGCGAATCTTCATATAGGTCTTCAAGTAGTCCCATCCAAGAGACAGATAAAACATGTCCGCTCACCCTCCCTGCACAAACAGCCGCGTTCTGGCCAGCCGCCACATGAGTAGAATCGGAATGCAAAGCACAATCAGCCACAGGGTCTGTACCCCCAGCACATTGGCAATGCCGATGCCCCCGCCCTTGCCGGAGAAAACAGCGCTGGGCAGGTAGGTAATGGCCTGAAACGGCAGCAGGCGCAGCACCGTCTCCGCCCAGCCGGGGAAGAAGGAAACGGGAATAATGAGGCCGGAGAACAGGTCCACCATCACCCGTTTGAACCTCATCATCCCCTCGCTATTTTCCATGAAGAATGAAAACAGGCCTGTCATAATATTAATCTGAGAGTTAATTACGAAGCTGAAGAAAAGCATCAGGAAAAAAGCCGCCCACACCTGCGGGTCCTTAGGGAACTGGATAGGGAACAGCGCCCAGACCAGCAGCATGCCCGGGGTGGAAAACAGGAGCAGCCGGAAGAGGCCTTCGCCCAGTCCCTGCATCATCTTCACCGCCAGATACGGATAGGGCCGGATGAATTGGATTGCCACACTGCCGTCGCGGATTTCATTGGCAATTTCCCGGTCCAGATTGTTGAAATAAAACGCCCGCGCCATCCAGGCCACCGCCACATAAGTGGTCATCTGGGCCATATTCATGCCGCCCAGCCCGTCGGCTCCCGAATAGATGGCGCTCCACAGGAAATATTGGGCCCCGATATTCACCAGATAAATCACGATTCCCGTGTAATAGTTCATCCGGTATGCCAGCATGGACAGAAAACGGATGCGGATGAACTCCGCATACAAGCCGATCATGCCCCGTCACTCCCTTTGGCGGCAGCCAGATCCTGCTTCTGCCCGGCGGGCTGTGCCGCCGAAGCCGAGGACTCCCCTTGCGCGGACGGCCCCGCCTTCTGCGGCGCAAGCGGATCGACTCCGGCTGCGGCAAGCTCCGCATGGTCGGCGGACGCATGACCCGTCTTGTAAATCTCCCGGATAATGTCATCTGTCTGGGTTTCAATAATGCGGATATCCTCAATCTCCACGGCGCCCACCACCCGGCCCAGCACCTCGGACACATTGGTTTGCCCAAAGGGGACCCAGATATGGGCTACCAGATCGTTTTCCATGCTCCACTCCACATTCAGATCGACGGTCAGACGGGACAGGAAGTCCGGCTCCGCAGGTCGGGACAGCTGGAGCACAATCTCCTTGCCGCGGCCCCATCTTGTTTTCAATTCCTCCAGGCCGCCGTCATAGATGATATTCCCGTCGTCCAGCATAATGACCCGGGAGCAAAGGGCTTCAATATCCTGAAGATCATGGGTGGTCAGCAGAATGGTGGTTTCGTAGCGCTGGTTCATGGATTTCAGGAAATCCCGGATTTCCGCCTTGACCATCACATCCAGACCGATAGTAGGCTCATCCAGGAATAGAATCGAAGGATTATGCAGGAGAGAAGCCGCCAGCTCGCAGCGCATCCGCTGCCCCAGGCTCAGCTTCCGCACAGGGCGGTTCAGAATATCGGCAAGCTGGAGCCGGTCTACCAGCTCATCCAGCCGTTTGCGGAAATCCTGCTCATTCACCCGGTATACCCGCTTCAGCAGCCGGAAGGATTCAATAACGCCGATGTCCCACCACAGCTGGCTGCGCTGCCCGAACACAACGCCGATGCCCCGGACGAAGGCCTCCCGGTCCTTGTAGGGCACCAGCCCATTAACGCTGATCTCCCCGGAGGTAGGCACCAGAATCCCCGTCAGCATCTTGATGGTGGTGGATTTGCCTGCGCCGTTCTCCCCGATGTAGCCGCAGATTTCCCCGCGGGGAATCCGGAAGCTGATCTCGTTGACGGCGGTAATGCTTCTATATTCGCGCTTGAACAGGTCGCGCAGCGCCCCGCCAAGCCCTTCTCTATTCTGCTGGACGCGGAAATCCTTGCGCAGCTTGTTGACTTCGATGGCCCACATGTCGGTAGAGACTCCTCTCCTTACGGTTATAACCTTCTTAATTTACTATGGATGCTTAGGAAACGGCAAGTCGGGCGCTTGCCGCCGCCAACGGAAACTCCAGGAGTGGCGCGGACATGTACATGCTGTGATTTTGTTCGGCAAATCGGGTATAATCGTATTAGCTTTTCATGCACAATAAAGAAGCATTGGGGGGAAGTTTGTCCGAAATGAAACTTTTTTGTGCCGCTTCCCGTCTAATGGTGTAGTCTTTCATGCAAACTGGAATTTCTTATGTAACTGTTCATCCCCTTTGAAAAAAGAATGTGCAGTCCAAACAACCTGACGAAAGGGGCTTCATGATGCGCAAAGCCAAGACCATCAGCGTCCGAAAAAAGATACTCTGGTCCCTGGCGGGGCTGGTGCTGATCATATTTGGCGTCACCGGTTATTATGCCTATTCCTTGTATTCTTTTGCCGATAACATCCATACCGCTCCCGAGGATTCCATTTTCTTCAACAACCCCACCTTTACCAAAACTGGTGCCGAGCTGGAACCTCCCAAGTGGGAGGGCAAGGAACGGGTGAATATTCTCCTCCTGGGGGGAGATTCGCGGGGGATGGGAAAGAATGAAATTCCCCGCTCCGACTCGCTGATGATCGCCTCCCTCGACCCCGTCACCAAAAAGTCCTATCTGTTCTCCATTCTGCGGGACACCTATGTGGACATTCCCGGGGAGGGCTCCGACCGGATCAACACCGCCATCACCAGGGGAGGCCCGGAGCTGGCGATGAAGACGGTAAGCAATCTGATGGGGATTCCCATCCAGTATTATGTATATACGGATTTCAAGGGTTTTATCGCGCTGGTGGACGCCTTGGGCGGCATTGATCTGGAAGTGGAAAAGGATATGTATTACACCGATTCCGCGGATGATCACCAGTTCGACATTAATTTGAAGAAGGGCTACCAGCATCTGGACGGCAATACGGCGCTGCAGTATGTGCGCTTCCGGCATGATGCCACCAGCGATTTCACCCGGACGGAGCGGCAGCGGAAGTTTATGCAGGCTCTGGCGGAAAAGCTGCAATCCAGCACCTCGCTTCTGAAGCTGCCCTCCATTCTGAGCAGCATCGACCCGTATATTGAGACCAACCTCAACGTGAACCAAATGATCAAGCTGGCGGCGTTGGGTTTTGAGGTTAAAACCGACGGCATGGTCAGCCAGCAAATCCCGCCAACCGATCTTCTGGTGGAAAAAAGGGTAGGCGGCGCGGAGGTGCTGGGTGTGGAACCGGCGGCGCTGAAGGTATTTGTGAAGCAGCTGTTCGGAGAAATCTCCACCTCACCGTCGGAAAAACCGCTGACCTCCGGCGGGAAGCTGAGCCAGGGGGCGGATACGCCATCCAGCGGCGGCGTGTCTGTTTCCCCCAAGGCAACGGCATCGCCCAAGGCCAGCACGAAGCCCAAGGCGACGGTGAAGCCCACCGTCAAGCCAACTGCACCGCCGGCCGCATCGGTGAAGCCTGCGGCATCGGCCAGCCCCACGGCGGCGGTATCCGCGACGCCCAGCCCTGCGGCGACGCCCCAGCCGGCAGCCAGCACAGCCGTGAAGCTGCCGGGGGATGACGCCGGCATCATTGATCTGGGCCCGGCGGCAAGCGGCGAGGACGCCGGAGCCGGGAGCGGCGGCGCGGACACGGGCGCCGCAGATGCAGCCGCCGGCGCTGACGGCAGCGAAGCAGGCGGAGCCAATGGCGACGGAAGCGGCGGCGTCAACGCCGGCGCGGATGGAGCCGCGGCTACTGCTGCGCCGTGATGGCGCCTGTAGGCTAGGCGTAGACTAAGATGAACCCTAGCTGCTGTTGCGTCCTGACGGGGCGCGCAGCTGAGTGTAGATTAAGTAGCCCCCAGCTCGGGGAGAAGCCGCGGCCACTACTGCGCTGTGACGGCGCGCCTGTAGGCCGGGCGTAGACTAAGAAGACCGCCTGCAGCTTCCTTTGACGCTGTGCGTTTAGCAAGACGTTCGGAGTTTAGTTTGGCGCTATGAGTTTAGCAAGACGTTCGGAGTTTAGTTTGGCGGACTCTGGTTCCGTTATTTCGCTAAAATCCGCCTTTTTTTCTCCCCCGCGGACTCACGATCCGTTAAATGTGAAGAAGCGGGGGGAATCCATGCTTCTGGAGCAAAATAGCGGAACCTCTGTCCGTATAAATCCGAAAACGGGTCAAATTCGGAAAATAACGGATTCTCTGTCCGCCCAACTATTATAAAAAAGAGCATTCTCCTGCGGGAGGATGCTCTTTTTGGTGATTTAATGGGGAGGCTGCTTTTTTCGCCGAATAAGGGCTGTGGCTTCCATTAGATTCACCCTGCCCCGCTCGGCGTAGCCGCACCGCAGGCCTCTATTACGCCAGGCAGCCCGCGTACTGGAGGCCGGCCAGGATGCCGCCTTTGTCCGCATTGGCCGTGATATAATCCGCATAGGGCAGCAGCTCCCGGTGGGAATTGCCCATGGCGATGCCCAGACCTGCCAGCTGCAGCATCTCCTTGTCGTTCAGACCGTCGCCGAAGGCGATGGATTCCTCTCGCGGAATGGAGAGAGCGTCCAGCATCACCTGAATGCCCTCGGCTTTGGAGCCGGTCAGGGGCAGCACATCCATGGCATCCTCATGCCAGCGGATGAAGCGCAGCTCGGGCAGCTCCGCTACATAAGGCTGCTCCTCTCCATGCCGGCAATGCAGGAACACCTGGTAAATGCTTTCCTCCCGCCAAAACTCCCCATGCCCGCCGGGATAACCAACCTTCAGCGAATCAATGGCCGCCAGAACCGCCGCGTGCTCCACACTGTTGGTGTGATAGCAGCTTTTTCCCTGGTACACCAGCGGATGTCTGTTTTGAGCGGCAAGCCCCACCAGACGCTCCAGCACCGGAAGCGGAATATGCCGGTGATACAGCTCCTTGCCCCGGTAAACCACATAGCCTCCGTTTAAGCTGACATAGGATTCAATGCCCAGCTCCCTGGCCAGCGGCTCAAAAAAATACGGCGCCCTGCCGGTGGCAATAACCGGCTCAATTCCGTCGGCCTTCAGCTGCGCCACGGCGCGGCGGGTATCCTCCGGTATTTTTTTATCCTCGTCCAGCAGCGTGCCGTCAATATCGAAAAATACAATTCTATAACTCATGCTTCCACTCCCGTCGACTAATGTCTGTTCTCTTTGTTTGATTCTATCATCTTACATGGCGGCGGTGAAGCTGGCGGAACAAATTGCATAAACCCGCCAACATAAATAAAGGCTTGACACTTAGTCCCATATAGAACTAATATAGTACCATATAGAACTAAATCGAAGGAGGCTGCCCATTGTATGCCCCCACTGCGGGAAGGCGGATTTTTGATATCCATGGTAAAGCAGCTATCGGGGCGGATATTCGACCGGCTCCTGAAAAAAGCCGGCATTGAGGATCTCAATAATGCCCAGGGACGGATTATGTTCGCCTTGTGGAAGGAGGATCGCATCCCCATCCGGCGTTTGGCCCAAGCGACGGCGCTTGGCAAAACCACCCTGTCCAGCATGCTGGAGCGGATGGAGCAGGCCGGGCATATTGAGCGGACGGCGGACCCGGCGGATAAAAGAAGCACGTTAGTCGCCCTGTCCGACAGCAGCAAAAACATGATGGAGCAGTATCGCCAGGTTTCCGGGGATATGCTCGCCCTGTTCTACGACGGCCTCGCCGAAGAGGAGATTGACCGGTTCGAGGCAACCTTGCGGCATATTCTGGCCAATTTAACCCGTTATGAGGAGGAGAACAAATGACCGAGGTTGAGAAAAAAGCGCTGAGTCTGGTTGAACGCACTGCCAATGTGGTGGTAGGCTCCATCGGGGAGGACGGCTTCCCCAATATGAAGATGATGTTTAACGCCCGGGTCCGGGAGGGGTTGTCCGTGTTCTATTTCACCACCAATACCTCCTCCCGCCGCACCGCGCAGTTTCAGGAGCGGCCCCAGGCCAGCCTCTATTTTGCCGACCAGAAGAAGTTTAACGGGCTGATGCTGCTGGGCACCATGGAGGTGCTCCATGACCAGGCGTCCAAGGAGCTGATCTGGCGCGAAGGGGATGAGCGCTACTATTCTCTGGGGCCCACCGATCCCGACTACTGCGTGTACCGGTTTACGGCGCGGAAGGGGCGGTATTACGCCGGGCTGGCTTCCGCCGATTTTGAAATTCCGGCGCAGCAAGCCTGATTTCATCCCAGATTGAACTTTTCCGGGAAGGCCCGCGTCCAAACAAAAGCAGCCCATCCGTGCCGAACAGGCGGGTGGGCATTTTTTTAGGAGAGGTGCTTGGGATATGAGCAAAAAATGGTTGCTGTGGACGGCGCTTGGACTGGTTTTGGCAGCCGCTTTATCGGCTCTGGCTTGGCGCATAATTGGGGAGAATGCAGCCTCCGGTGCGGGGGAGCCCCTTCAAGTCCCGCCGGGGTTCAAGCAAGCGGAAACCTCCCTCCTGACCCTGGCTGTTCCCGAGGGATGGAGCGTGGAGCCAAACGGCAAGGAGCTGATTTTTACGGCAAATGGGGAAAAAATGGGGGAAACGGAAACTCTGGACTGGTTTGATGCCGAAAGCTGGACCCATCTGCGGCCCAATCATACGGAGCAAACGGATTTTGTTGAGGTGAAGGATATGCCCGCGCCTGCCGCAGGACAAACAGGACAATCTCTCTACCGGATCAGACTTGTGCATACCAAACCGGCGGCGCAGTTGGACCCGGACTGGCATTACGATGAAATCCGCTGGTATTGGAATGATCCGGGCAAACGTTTGACGCATGGGATTTACTTCAATGAAGCGGCGGTGGACGAGGCAACCATGATCAGCGTGGTCTCCACCATAAGGCTTAAGGCGGGAAGGTAAGTCGCAAGAAGCGCCAGGAGCAGCCCTGTCCCCCCGGGGAGAAAAGTGGTAAAATAAACGGATGTGAACAAACAGCCGGCGGTAAATCTCTCAGAAAATCGTTTGACCGCTATGGAAAGGAGCTTGCATCTTATGACCACAACACGCAATCGTTCGGAGGCCCTCTATCAGGAGGCGCTTAAGCATATCGTCGGGGGGGTCAACAGCCCCTCCCGTTCCTTCAAGGCGGTGGGCGGCGGCGCTCCCGTATTTATGAAGCGGGGGGAGGGCGCCTACTTCTGGGATGAGGACGGCAACCGCTATATCGATTACCTGGCCGCTTACGGGCCGATTATTACCGGACATGCCCATCCCGTTGTCACCGAAGCCATCTGCCGGGCCGCCGCCAACGGCACCCTGTACGGCGCTCCCACGGAGCTGGAGATCACCTTCGCCAAAATGCTGAAGGAGGCCATCCCCTCCCTGGACAAGGTGCGGTTTGTCAATTCCGGCACCGAGGCGGTGATGACCACCATCCGGGTGGCCCGGGCCTATACCGGCCGCAGCAAAATCATCAAATTCGCCGGCTGCTACCACGGCCATTCCGACCTGGTGCTGGTGGCGGCGGGCTCCGGCCCCTCCACTCTGGGAACGCCGGACAGCGCCGGGGTTCCCCCCACCATTGCCCAGGAAGTGATCACAGTGCCGTTCAACGACCTGACGGCGCTCTCCGACGCCCTGGACCGCTGGGGTGCGGAAACGGCTGCGGTTATGGTGGAGCCGATTGTCGGCAACTTCGGCATGGTGATGCCGGAGCCGGGGTTTCTTGAAGGGCTGTGCAGCCTGACGCGGAAGCACGGGGCCGTCGTCATCTATGACGAGGTGATCACCGCCTTCCGCTTCCACTACGGCTCCGCCCAGACCTTCGAGGGTCTTCTGCCGGAGGCGGTGCGGGCAAGCGGCGACGAAGCCGCCCGGAAGGCGGCCTTCGCCGCCATCGAGCCCGACCTCACCGCTCTGGGCAAGATTATCGGCGGCGGGCTGCCCATCGGCGCCTACGGCGGGCGGGCGGAGATCATGCAGCAGGTTGCCCCCTTGGGTCCGGCCTACCAGGCCGGGACCATGGCAGGCAACCCTGCCTCCATCTCCGCCGGCATCGCTTGCCTCTCGGTGCTCCGGGAGCCGGGCACCTACGAGCGGCTGGATGCGCTGGCCGCCCGCCTTACCGCCGGCATCACCGCCGCCGCAGAGGCTTACGGCGAACCGCTGACGGTGAACCGCATCCGCGGCGCCTTCTCCACCCACTTCTGCGGGCATCCAGTCCGCAACTATGAAGACGCCCAGGATACCGACGGTGAACGGTTCGCCCGTTTCTTCCGCCTCATGCTGGACCGGGGCATCTGCCTTGCCCCCTCCAAATACGAGGCCTGGTTCCTGACCACCGCCCACACGGAAGCCGATGTGGACGCCACCATTGCCGCCGCGGAGGAAGTTTTCCGCGAGATGAACCGGTAATCCGGCGGAAGGCGGCTGTTCCAGCCGGTCCTGCCGAAAAGCCCCTTGCCCCGGTTATCCGGAGGCAGGGGGATTTTTTACCACATCAGAATGTTTAACCTCTTTACAGCACTAAAGCGCGTTTTTCTCAATCCTCGCCCTGATTATTCCTCCGTTCACTCCACCGCTGCACGAAGACGGTAACAAGCAGAACCACTGCGGAAATTCCCAGCAGCAACAAAGCGCCCACATCTCCGCCTGTCTCCTCCTTCAGCTTGGAGGAATAGGCGATCACCGTTACACATGCAACAAGGGATACGGCGCAAGCGATCCACGCCGCCCGGGTGGATTTGGCTTTTTTCTCTACGGTTCCCACATAGGCCCCGGCCAGGATCAGCCGGATCAGATAAATGGCCATGACCACAATCATAATCAGGAATACATTCACCGGATATTCCAGCCAGGTCACACCCAAGCCCCGCAGCCCGATATCCAACAGCAGCAGGTAAAACAGCAGCATAAACGACTGGTTGCCGATATGGTCCCGGCGCTGCACCTGCATCTCGTCAAGAACCTTGACGCTTTTATTCATTCTCCTCATCCTCCCAAAACAGCTGATCCAGAGTTTTCCCCAGTCTTTTGCAAATGGCGATGCATAAATGAATGGTGGGATTGTAATCCCCGTTCTCAATGGCATTGATGGTTTGTCTGGTCACCCCAACCGCTTCGGCCAGATCCTTCTGGGAGAGATCCAGGGAAGCGCGTGCTGCCTTCAGCCGCAAATTTTTGGCCATACGGTCACCTCTTTGATACCAATATATACTTTGATATACTTTATGTCAAATATATTTTACATAAAGGATGATAAAGGTGACTTCAATTTGTTCAGGGAAGAAATTCCCAAGTGTTTCTTTGACTATGTCACAATATGTTGTACAATGTTGACAGGATCATGAACACCGAACAGGAGGCAGTCCCTTATGGAATTTTCCGTTAGCGATATGAATGCGTTAGCCATTGTCGTCTCGGCCATTGTGTACTTTTTTGTAGGCATGGTCTGGTATTCCCCCGTGCTCTTCGCCGAAATTTGGAAGCGGGAGACCGGCAAAACGGATGAAAAAGGCCTTAATCCGTTTCTATATATCCTGTGCTTTATCCTGACCGTGTTCGCCGCCTTTGCTTTGGCTTGCCTGTTCGAGATTTCCGGAGTCAGCGGCTTTGTTCCCGGCATCTTCGCCGGACTGATGGCCGGGCTGGCTTTGGTCTCCGCCTTCGCCATTACCATGCTGTTCGACGATTACCGCAAATACAAGCTGTTTCTGATCAATGCGGGCTATCATGCGGTGGCTTTTCCCATTATGGGCGTCATTTTGGGGCTTTGGCAGTAACTTTTTAAACAACGGACATAAAGCCACAATCCGCTTGGCCGCCATGGCCGGGCAGGTTGTGGCTTTATGGTTAACGGGGCAGTCTTTCCGCTCAGGTGCAGACGAACTGGTCAATGAAGCGCAGATCCAGGCCAAAGTAGACCCAGGTGAAGCCGATCCAGCGGAACCCGGCAACTGAGTTGCGGCCGACGAAGGTGAGATATGCCCAATATTCGTCGCCGTTTCTTTGCCAAATATATACATACCGGAAACGGCAGGCGGCGATGGAGCCGGGATCTACCGCCATGACGGAAAATCCGCCGCTGCCCGGCTTAGGCGGGATATAACCGGGCGGGCGTCCCGTGGGGGCGCCGGTGCCGCCAGCTCCTCCGGGACCCGGACCAGGGCCAGGGCCGCCGGGACCTCCCGGAAACCCAGGACCGCCGGGGCCACCCGGGAAGCCAGGACCCCCGGGGCCTCCCGGGAAGCCCGGGCCGCCAGGGAAACCGGGACCGCCGGGACCAAACCCGGGACCTCCCGGTCCGCCGGGGCCGCCGGGGCCAAAGCCGGGGCCGCCCGGTATGCCGGGCTGGCCAATCAGCCCGCCCAGCACATTTTGAATGGGATTTTGACGATACATGATCATCTTCCTTCCTGTGCGTTTGTCTTGCTTACAACGACAGTATATGTAGACGATCACCCATTGTGTGTCACGTTGACAACCTGTAAAATGCAATTTGCCTACCCCGCGGACCCTGAATCCGTTATTTGGCCAAATTGCCCGCTTTTTTGATTTTCGCGGACTTACGTTCCGTTATCTCCCTATTTCAGCTGCACACACCCCCTGTTTTCCAAACATAACGGAACCATAGTCCGCCAAATTGGAAAAACGGCGATTTTCCCTGCGATAACGGAACCACGGTCCGGATACCCCCCCCTCCCGCGGGCGCACCATACAAAAACAGCCTCCGTCAGCATTTGCCTCAGGGGACTGTCCATGTGCACCTTCACCAAACTATGCTTTTGTACTATTAAGGTTACTCAAAACCTGCACTCGCCACGCCCGCACTGCCAGCTATCCCGCTACTTATGCCCGGACGCCTGCGCTGCCCAGCTCCGCCCGCACCTGCTTGGCCGCCTCAACCATGTTGCCGAGGGCGGCAACGGTTTCCAGCATCCGCCGGGTCTTCAGCCCGCAGTCCGGGTTGATCCAGAACTGGCGGGGCGACAGCACCTGCAACGCCCGGCGGATCATGCCCTCCATCTCGGCAACGGGAGGCACCCGGGGGCTATGGATGTCGTAGACGCCCAGGCCGATGCCCAGCTCATAGGTCTGCTCCTCGAAGCTGGTGATCAGCTCGCCGTGGCTGCGGGAGGTTTCGATGGAGATCACATCCGCATCCAGAGCCCGGATGGAATCGATCATGTCCTGAAATTCGCAATAGCACATATGGGTATGAATCTGCGTTTCATCCTTCACTGTAGAGGTGGACAGGCGGAAAGCCTTCACCGTCCACTCCAAATAAGCCGGGCCCTGCTCCGGCTTCAGGGGCAGCCCCTCCCGCAGCGCCGGCTCATCCACCTGAATCATGCCAATGCCCGCCGCCTCCAACGCCTCCACTTCTTCGCGCAGCGCCAGGGCAATCTGAAAAGCCACATCCCTCCGGGGCAAATCATCCCGCACAAAAGACCAGTTGAGAATGGTCACCGGGCCGGTAAGCATCCCCTTCACGGGAGCATCCGACAGGGATTGGGCATACACCGTTTCCGCGACGGTCATGGGCGACGTGTACTCCACATCCCCGTAAATCACCGGGGGTTTGACGCAGCGGGAGCCGTAGGATTGCACCCAGCCGTTCCCGGTAAAGGCGAAACCCGCCAGCTTTTCCCCGAAAAACTCCACCATATCGTTGCGCTCGAACTCGCCGTGGACCAGCACATCCAATCCCAAATCCTTCTGGATGCCGATCCATCTTCCGATCTCCTCCCGGATAAAGACCTGATACTGCTCCTCGCTCCAGTCGCCCTTGCGCCACTTTTGGCGGGCGCTGCGGACCTCCGGCGTCTGAGGGAAGCTGCCGATAGTGGTGGTAGGCAAAAGGGGAAGCTGCCAGCGCTTCTCCTGGAGCTCCCGCCGCTCCTCGAAGGAGCTGGCGCGGGTAATCGGCTGGGACTGGAGACGGGACATCCGTTCGCGCACCTTCGCCCGGTTCCGGGAAGGAGATGCCGCCAGCGCTGCCCGCCCGCTCCGCAGGGCTTCCAGCTCCGCCGCCACCGCTTCCGCGCCCAGATTGCCCGCTTTGGTCAACAGCGCTACCTCCTCCAGCTTCTGGTCGGCAAACGCCAGCGCCTGACGGAGCACCGATTCCAGCTTCGTCTCCTTCACCGTGCTCACCGGAACATGCAGCAGACTGCAGGAGGGCTGCACCACCAAAAACTCATCCGCCACTGTCTGCCGAAGAGCAGTCAGCACCTTCAGCTTTTCATCCGGATCACATGCCCAAATGTTGCGCCCATCCACCAGCCCTGCGCCCAGCAGCTTGCCTGCCGGGAAACCATGCCGCAGCACTGCCTCCAGATTCCGGCCGCCGTCATGGACAAAATCCAGCCCAATGCCGTGAACCGGCAGCGCCACAACCGCTTCATATTGATCCACCGCTTCAAAGTAGGTTTGCAGAAACAGCCGGATCTCCGGCACCTGACGGGCAAGCTGCCCGTAAAGCTCCTCTGCCAGGGCAAGCTCCTCCGCCGAAACATGGGTGGACAGAATCGGCTCGTCCAGCTGCACCCACTTCACACCTGCCTCCGCCAGCTCCCGCAGCACCTCCGCATACAAGGGAACAAGACGCCGGGTCCAATCCGCCAACTCATGGGGAGCATAACCCTTGGACAGCTTCACAAAAGTCAGCGGTCCCACCAGCACCGGCCGGCCCTCAATCCCCAACTCTTCCTTTGCTTCCTTATATGCCTCCAAAAGCCGGTTTCCCGTCAGCACCGGATGGGCCCCGGCCAACTCCGGAACAATGTAATGGTAGTTGGTGTTGAACCATTTGGTCATTTCACAGGCGGCGGCATCCTTGCTTCCTCTGGCCATGGCATAATAAACCGAAAGGGAAGGCGCGCCTCCTTCATAGCCGAACCGCTTGGGAATAATCCCGAACATCACTGCCGTATCCAGCACATGGTCATAATACGTAAAATCCCCCACGGGAATGATCTCAATGCCCCGCTCCTGCTGGGCCTTCAGGTTCGACAGGCGGATGTCCTTCAGCCGCGTTTGCAGCTCGGCCTCGGCCAGGTCCCCCGCCCAATAAGCTTCCAGCGCTTTTTTCCATTGTCTCTCCAGTCCGATACGGGGATATCCCAGGTTGCCGCTTTTCATCCGCTCATCTCTCCTTGTCGCAAATCCGTTATTACAGGAAAGATAACATATTTACTCGGATATAGCATAAGACCATTAAGCTATTGCTGGATATAGCCAAAATCTATAACCATTCTACCGGGTCGCCTCCTGCAGCGCCTCCACATACGCAACCGCCAATCGGGACAAAGCTGCATTTTGATGGCAAATCCAACCTACATGAATGGTTTCGTCGCTGGCCAGCGGCACCGGAATAATGTCATTGCCGTTCAAATCCTTGCTCAGCACGCCGGTGGAAATGGTGTAGCCGTTTAAGCCGATCAGCAGATTGAACAGGGTGGCCCGGTCACTGACGCGGATGCTTTTGGGACGGGCGATAGTGCTCAGGATTTCCTCGGAAAAATGAAAGGAATTATACTCCCCCTGCTCAAAATAGAGGTACGGATACTCCCGAAGCTGCTCCAGCGTCACCACCGGATGGCAGGCCAGGGGATTATGGGCGCTCACAAAAATATGGGCCTTGGCCGTAAACAGGCTGTTGAACATCAGATTGGCGTTTTTCAGCAGGCGGCTGATGACCTTGGCATTAAAATCGTTCATGTAAAGAACGCCGATTTCGCTTTTTTGATCCTTTACATCCTGGATGATCTCATGGGTTTTGGTCTCCCGCAGGGACAGCTCGTACTCCTCCTGCCCGTATTCGCGCACCAGCTTGACGAAGGCATTGACGGCAAAGGCATAATGCTGGGTGGACACGGAAAAATGCTGGGGCGACGGCTTGGCATTGAGATACCGCCCCTCCAGAAGCTCCGCCTGCTCAATCACCTGGCGGGCATAGCCGAGAAACTCCGCCCCTTCCTTGGAGAGCATAATCCCCTTGTTGGTCCGCTGGAAAATGGTGATGCCAATCTCCTCCTCCAGCTCCTTGATGGCGCTGGACAGGCTGGGCTGGGAGATAAACAGCCGCTTGGCCGCTTCGTTCATGGAGCCCCGGGCCGCTACCTCCAGCACGTAGCGCAACTGCTGCAATGTCATAACACCTGTCCTCTTTTCGGCAAAATAGTATTGTTTTCCTGATCATACCTGTTCAGGCCGGGCTTCTCAAGCTGTTATGCGGCCAAAAACAAACAGACCCTTTCGGGTCCGCTGGAGTAAAAGGTTATTGCCCCCGCCGTTTCCTTCGCCTTACGGGGGGCTGCTCTCCTGCCTCACCGTCTGTCCCCTGGGGACAGCTCTGCCGCCAGCTCCTTGGCCGCCGCGATAACCCGGGAACGGGGAATCGCAGCCAACGTGCCCGGAGGCGCGGGTTTACGGGCTTGGGGGTTGCTGCGGCAATACACATAAGCGGTGACGGCAGTTCCATTTTCCCGTAAAACCGTCTTCAGGGCGCGCACATACTTGGGCACATCCTCCCACAGGTCCGCCACTACCAGATCATCTGCAGAAAGGCACAGCAGCTCCCCTTTTACGCAGCAGCCGGGGGCCGGCAGCACATAATAATAGCCGTCCTCAGCAGCGAATCTGCTGTAGCCGGGAAGAACGGCCGCGCCCACAGTAACGTTTCTGCCAAACAGGATGTGCTGAACCTCCCGGTCGATGAATGTTCCATAGGAAAACAAATAATAATAGCCCATAATTCCTCCTGCGGCGGAGTAGGAATCCGTGCAGACCTCCGCCCTTATCATGGTGTATGCACGGCTGGGCGAATGGTGCATGTTCCGCCGCGAGATTGGGCGGGATAGACTGGCTCAGCCGGCCAGGCGCCCCCTCCCCCCTCCCACCCAACTGCTCCAGTTACTCCAACTACGCCCCCCATCCCGCGGCAACAAAAAAGAACCGCAAGGAAGCGCACCGGCTTCCCTACGGTTCTTATATCAGCTCCGCTTACGCTTTGGCGGCCTTGAAGGCAGCTACGTATTCGGCGGATTTTTTGGCAATGATGCTGTAGTCGCCGGTCTTTACGGCGTCTGCAGTCAGGTCGCCGCCGATGCCTACGGCAGTAGCGCCGGCTTTGATCCACTCGGCCAGGTTGGAGAGGGACACGCCGCCGGTAGGCATGATGTTGGCTTGCGGCAAAGGACCCTTGATGGCCTTGATCATGGCCGGGGAGAAGGCGTTGCCCGGGAAGAGCTTCACTACGTCCACGCCCAGTTCCAGGGCTTGCTGGATTTCCTTGATGGTCATACAGCCGGGCATTACCGGAATGCGGTACCGGTTGCACAGCATCACGGTTTCGGGGTTCAGGCTCGGGCCTACCACAAATTCGGAGCCAGCCAGAATAGCGGCCCGGGCGGTTTCCGGATCAAGCACAGTGCCCACGCCGATGATGGCGAAACGGGCCGGGTCCTTGGCGGTGCTGGAATATTTGGCAGCCAGGGTTTCGATGGCCCGCAGCGCGCCGGGAACGGTCATGGTAATTTCAATTACCTTGATGCCGCCTTCGATGGCCTGCTCGGCCATGCGCACAACATCCTCTGCAGTATCCGCGCGCAGTACGGCTACAACGCCGTGTTCAGCGATTTGTTGGAGCACTTTTAATTTTTTCATGGTTTTCTCCACATTCCTTTTCTTCGTCCCGTTAATGGTCAAGGACGTTAATGGTTCATGCCGTTTAACGCTCTACACTCTTCTTATTCTGGAGCACCGCCTGGGCCTTTTCCCAAGTGGGCAATGCTTCCCAGTCGCCTTCCATCTGAACGGCCAGGGAGCCCATCAGGCTGCCGAGGCGGACTGCTTCAGCCAGATCATACCCCTTCAGCACACCCACGATAAAGCCTGCGCAAAAACCGTCGCCGGCGCCTACCGTATCCACCACGCGCTCCGCCTTGAAGAAGGGAATGGCGGTGACCTTGCCGTTTTCGATGAGATAGGTTTCGTCGTCTCCGCCCTTCACAATGGAAACCGCACGAAGCTTGGACAGCCGGGCCACGATTTCATCGAAGTCCTCGGTTTCGTACATCAGCTTCAGCTCATCCAATCCGGGCAGGAAGAAGTCGGCTTCCTCGGCCATGGGCAAAAGCACCGCTCTGGCTTCCTCCAGGCTCCACAGCTTCAGCCGCAGATTGGGGTCGAAGCAAACCTTGACGCCATGCTTCTTGGCCATGCGGATGGCGGCCCACAGCGTTTCCCGGCAGCTTTCGCTCAAGGCGGCGGTAATGCCGGTTACATGCAGAATCTTCGCCTGCTTGATGTAGTCCTCGTCCAGATGCTCGGGGCGCATCAGGCTGGCGGCGGAGTTTTTGCGGTAGTAGTATACGAAGGACTTGCCGGAGATGGCTTCCTTCAGCATCAATCCGGTAGGAGCCTCGTCGGTCAGCTCCACACGGGAAACGTCAACGCCCTCGCCGCGAATCCGCTTCTGGATCATGAGCCCCAGCGGGTCCTTGCCCAGGCGGCCGAACCAGCCCACGCGATGTCCCAAACGGGCTACGCCGATGGCAAAATTGCTCTCCGCGCCGCCGAAGGACTTGTCCAGGGTAGCGGAGTATTCAATCCCCTTGTTGCCGGTGGACATCAAGAGGCCCATAGATTCACCGAAGGTCAGCACCTCCGGGATGTATTGCTGCTCATTCATTGCCTGTGTCATCTTTACGCCTCCACTGCTCCCGCTTCTCGCAAGACCAAAACGGGATATAATCGGATTTTCGCCATTGAACACGTGTTCCGCTCTTGTTTGCGCCGTGTTTCCTGCTACAGCCTGCTTCCCATTGTACCACACTTTCAAGTTTTTGCGGCAGGCATTTCTACGACGATTTCTTGGATTTTTTTTAGATCGGGAGGCCATTTTCCTTCCTTCATTGCGCTCCGGAGCCAAGGATGCTACACTTTCCGGTATGAGACCGGACGGATTGTTTGATATTACAGTTTGGAAAAAAAGGAGTTTTGCAGCATGGGTTTACAGACAGGCAAGACCTTGATTTTGGCTTTGGCCGGAGGAACAATCTTCCAGCTGCTTCATATTCCCCTGGCATGGCTGCTGGGGCCGATGAGCATGCTTTTGGTCTGGCGGGAGGTATTCAAAAAGAAGGCCGAATGGCACCGCGGCTTCCGCAACGTCGGCTTATGCGTGCTGGGCTACATGATGGGCATTACCTTTAACGCGGAGGTGGCGGGCCAAATTGCCGTGCAGCTTCCCTCCATGGCTGCGGCGACGCTCTTGACAGTCGCTTTTGCTCTGGTGGCCGGTTGGGTCACCGTCAAACGCACCGGAATCAGCATGGCCTCCGGTCTTCTGGGGAGCGTACCCGGAGGGCTGTCGCAAATGGCCGTCCTCTGCGACGAGGTGGAGGATGCGGACATGACGGTGGTGACCTTCATGCAGACCATCCGGGTGATGGCGGTGGTGTTTATCGTGCCCTTTCTGGCCTTCCACGGCCTGTCTTCTGGCAGTACGGCAGGCGGCGCGGCGGCTACGGCCGCAGCCTCGGCTGCGGCTTCGGTCTCCTGGCTGTCCGGGAACACCCTTTGGTTTGTGCTGGCGGTTGCCGTCATGCTGCTGTTGGGCCCCAAGCTCCATTTGCCCACCCCCTACATGCTGGGTCCCATGCTGGCTGCGGCCATATTGTCTGTAGCCGGACTGGATGCTCCCGCCCTGCCCCATTGGTCCATCGTCACGGCGCAGGTGCTGATCGGAGCGCATATGGGCGTCACTACCAGCCTGTCCTCCCTGGATAATTGGAAGAGGCTTTTGCCCTACGCCCTGCTGGGAGCCGTCGGCATTGTGCTCTTTTCCCTGGGCACCGGGTATCTGCTGACCCTGTGGCATCCCATGTCGCTGTTATCCGCATTTCTGGGCACGGCTCCCGGCGGCATGACGGAAATGGGCGTCACCGGGGCAACCTTGGGCGCCGATCTGTCTATTATTGTGTCCTACCAGATGTTTCGGCTGCTGTTTATTCTGTTCGTTGCCCCTTATATCGTAAAGGGCCTTCTTCGGCTCTACCGGGCGCGCCCCGATTCTCCCGTGAAAGGATTTTGACCATTGAAAACCCTTGTGATTGCGGAAAAGCCCGATATGGGCCGGAACATCGCCGCGGTGCTGGAGCCCAAGGCGGCGAACAAACGAACCCACATTGAAGGCGAACGCTACGTCATAACGTGGGCCATCGGACATCTCATCGGGCTGGCGGAGCCGGATCATTACGACGATCGGTACAAACGGTGGAATCTCGGCGACCTGCCTATTATTCCCGATACCTTCAAGCTTTTACCCAATGTGAAAACCAAAGATCAGCTAAAAGTAATTGCCCAAGTGGCCAAGGACTGCGACCGGATCGTCAACGCCTGCGACGCCGGGCGGGAGGGGCAGCTGATCTTCTCCTATATCCAGCAGCATCTGAAGCTGCGCCAGCCGGTGCAGCGGCTGTGGATTTCCGACCTGACGGCGGAGACCATCCGGCGGGGCTTTGCGGAGCTGAAGGACGGCAGCGAATATGAAAATCTGACCCAGGCGGCCAGAGCCCGCAGCGAAGCGGACTGGCTCATCGGCATGAACGGGTCGCGGGCCTTCACTACCCGGCACAATGAGCTATTGTCCGTCGGCCGGGTGCAAACTCCCGTGTTGGCGCTGATTTACGACCGGCAGAAGCAGATTGAGGCCTTTGACTCGGAGAAATTCTTCGAGGTGGAGGGTTCTTTTCAGCAGGGGGAAACAGGTTATCGCGGGATGTGGCAGGGAGACCGGTTCAAGGCCAAGGACAAAGCCGAGGCTGTTGTGGCCCGGGTTAAGGGCAAGCCGGGACGGATTGCCTCCTATGAGGTGAAGGAGACCAAGGAGTTTCCCTTCAAGCTGTATGATCTGACCCTGCTGCAGCGGGAGGCCAACGGCAAGCTGGGCTTTTCCGCCAAAAAAACCCTGGACACCGCCCAGGCCCTGTACGAAAAACACAAGGTCATCAGCTACCCCCGGACCAACTCCAACTACGTGAATCCGGAGAATATCCCGGACATGCACAAAACTCTGGAGTCGCTGAAGGGCTCCGCCGACTACGGCTCCTTCGCCCAGGGTGCGGACAAAAAGCTGGTGCACAAAAACAACAAGTTCGTCTGCAACCCGGCCAAGGTGGAGGATCACCACGCCATCCTGCCTACCTTCAAGAAGGCCAGCGGCCTGTCACCGGACGAAGCAAAGATTTACGATCTTATTGTGCGGCGTTTCCTGTCCCATTTCTATCCGGCGGCGGAATACAAGGTGCATACGGTGTTCACGGAGGTGGGGGAAGGGGAGACCGTCGACCGGTTTAAAACCACCGTCAAGGAGCTGCTCTCCCTGGGCTGGAAGGTGCTGTATCCCGACCAGAAGAAGGGCGCCGCCGCCAAAGGCGGAGGTAAAGGCAAAGCTGGAAAATCCGGCGATGGTGAAGGCGCAGGTCCAGAAAAAGATGGGGATAAAGACGAAAACAACGGCCCTTCCGAGCTGGAGGTGGAAATGGACACTCCTTTCCACGTAGACCCGCAGACAGGTGTGCTTTGCGCCGATGCGGAGGTGAAGGAGAAGGAAACCCAGCCCCCTAAGCCGTTTACGGAGGGCACTCTGCTCAAGGCGATGGAAAGCGCGGGCAAAACCATTGAGGACGACGAGCTGCGGGATGTGATGAAAGATTCAGGGCTGGGCACCCCCGCCACCCGGGCCGCCACTATCGAGCGGCTGAAGCAGGTGGGTTATGTGGCCATGCAGGGCAAACGGATCAGCATTACGCCCAAGGGACGTGCGGCGGTGGAGCTGGTCCGCGGCGCAGGCGTGGAGCTGTTGGCGTCGCCGGAGATGACAGGCCAGTGGGAGCGGCGCTTGAACGAAATCGCCCGCGGCCAGGCGTCGAAGGATGCGTTTATGGAAAAGGTGCGGGCGTTTGCGCGGCTGATCGTGGACAAGGTCCGCCTGCAGGCGCGGGCGGACAAGGCGCATTTTGCCAAGCCGGAGCCTGCGGCTGGCGGCGGCAAGGGCAGCAAGCGCGGCGGCGCTGCCAAGAGTGCTGGCGCCGGCCAGGCCGCTGCCGGCGCGGAAGGCGCTGCGCCCGCGAGGAAGCGGCGCAGCGCCAAGGCGGAAGCCTCCCCAGGCGCTGGTGAAGTCTCCGGCAGCGGACGGACCGCCGCCACGGTAGAGGCTGCCGGAGGGACGCCGGCAGCAGGCTCCGGCGCCGGAGCCGCGGCGGGCCGAACGGCCGCCAAGGCGGGGACAGCGGCGCCGCCGGTTTCCCCGAGCCGCCCGGCCATGCGGGAGGCGCTGGGGCATTGCCCGCGGCCGGGCTGCGGCGGGCGGATTATCTTCGGCAGCACCGGCTACGGCTGCACCCATTTCCGCCAGGGCTGCACCTTCGTGCTATGGAAGGACACCGGACTAGGCGTCACTCTCAACGATACCATGGTCACCAGCCTATTGCGCTCCGGCCAAACTTCCTTTTACAGCGAAACAGCGGGCAGCGGCACCCTGATTCTGCAGGACCCGCAGACCGGCAAGCTGTCCCTGCTGCGCAACTAGGGTACGGGCTAAGAACACATGTATATCGCAAGTTTTCAGGCTGTTGAGAGTTTCTCAACAGCCCTATTTCTACTTTTTAGCCTAGAAATGCCAAGAAAATCTTTGAATTGCTTGCTTCATCACATCTAAACCTTTGATTTTGTATAGTGCGTCACTCTATATTTTGACAGAACCACTCTATGTAAGAAAGGATTGATATTATTGCATAAATCAGCGATCATTCTCTCGCTTTGTTGTTTATTTATAGCTGCTGCGTGTTCAAAAGCCCAGAATTCCTCGACAATACCACAAAGTGTAGTGGAACTGATTAATTCCGAAGGAATAACTACAACCCTCTCCAATTCCATGAAGGAGATGGAGTTGGAAGGAGTAATTCCTGAAAGTTACTTTCTCGAAAATGGGGACGAGATAAAGGCGTATCATTTTTTAACAGAAGAAGCACGTATGCTTGGTGTTAAGCAATTTCAACAGCATCAGCTACTTTTTAGCTCTCATGCTCCTTTACTATTTCAAGCAGGGAATGATCTTGTACTTTACTATAGCAAGGATAGCGGTAAATCCTCTACCCAAACCCCCAATATTAATGAAACAAAATATGGTAATGGCATTAAAAAGGCGGTAGATAAACTTTAAAAATAAATCGGCTGTATTTATAAAATCATAGAAATAAATTCCACTAGAGGAGGCGTGGGAGTGGCACGGAGAGTCCTTTTCGCCTATTATCCCCTTTGTTCAGGAGAGAGGGAGAGGCGCATAAACTCTAAGACTAACCAGGCTCCGCAGCCGCAGCTTTTATACGCTTCTCTCTTCTGGGAACCAAGCTATTCGGGTCCCCTGAGCTAATGGGATAATGGGCGACATGCACCTCTACAGGTTATCCCAACCTCCCTGCACCTGAGCCAATGGGATAACGGGCGACATGCACCTCTACCGGTAACCCAGCCTCCTTGCACCTGAGCTAATGGGATAATGGACGACATGCATCTCCACAGGTTATCTCAGCCTCCCCCACCCCTGAGCCAAGGGGATAATATCCAACATGCTGCGAACCAGGTGGAAACAGTCCGGGGATGAACTGATGAAGCGAACCACGCCCCGCCGCTCAGACTTGGTTCGGTTTGACCCCCAGCACCCAGCCCTCCAGCCTGGCCCGCTGCCATTCTTCTTCGCCAAAGGGCAGCGCCAAGAGCTGCGCCAGCTCTCCCTCCCGGTCCAGCCGTGACAGCCAGCTGACGCAGGCTGCCGCATCGCCTGCATCCGTCCGCGGCCCACGGATTCCTTCCAAAGCCAGCGATAATGTGGGATACACCTCCACCGCCACATGCCCCCCGGCGGCAGGAATCTGCGCGCCATGCTGCGGCCATACATGAACCGCTATCCCCGCTTCCCGGCATAACTTCAGCAGCTCCCGCAAATACAGGATACCGTAAAGCGTCTGCTGGCCCACGGAGCCGATGCCTCCCACCTGATAGCCTGGCTTCAAACGGCGGTAACGCATCTCCACCAGCCTGCGGTCATGGAGGAAAAAAGGCCGCCCATCCGCCAGGGCAAAGCCCCGAAACAAACCGCCGTCCGGCTTCGGACCGAACCGGCTGCCCCAAAACGGTCCCGCCGCAACCCCCAGCCCACGGGCAATCTGCTCATTCGCCGCCTTGGCCCAGGCCCGCAGCGACCATTGCTCTAGGCGCAAGATGCGGCTGCGATCGTTTTCTCCAGCAATGCGATCGTGGTCGTTTTCTCCGGCAAGGCGGCCGCGGCTGTTTCCTCTGGCAATACGGTCTGTTCGCTCTCCTGCAAACTGCTCCACGCTCCCGCAGTAAGCTCCCGTAATTTGCTCCCAGCTATCCGGTTCCGCTCCCCATAACGCCTCATAAAAGCCCGCGGGAAACCCGTAATTATGGTCAAACCCAAACAACACCCGTTTCCCTTTACTTTCCGCCTCCTGCAGCAAGCCCACAGCTTCATGAAGCAGGCCATGCCTGGTCAGGCCTTGCGCAACGGAAATACCCTTGCCCTCCCCACGATCCACCGCCCAGGCAATGGCCTTCCGCTGGGCTGAGGCTTCTCTTGCCCCCGAATAGTCGGCAAACGCATACCAGTCAAACATAACCGTCATCCCCCGCCAAGAATTTGGAAACCTTTTTCCATAAAACGCGTATGAAGAACATATCATTCCTCCCCGAAGGAGTTTTCCATATGTCCCAAGAAAAAAAACAACACCGCTCCGCCTACTGGCGGGAAACGGTTCCCGAAAATCATTTTTGAGCTGTTCCCCGCTCTTTTCAGAGGTTTGTTTCGCCTCATCCGCAATATCTTTGATTGACCGCCCCGCCCCCATCATCGCATAAAAGGGAAAAAGCCGTCCGGGAATCAACCCCCCGAACGGCTTTTCAGTTCATTCTTAGTGCCCGGCTGCGTCCGATTCCTGCAGCAGCTGCGACAGTTCATCATGGATGCGGCCATTGGTAGCCAAAATATTGCGGACACCCAAATGGTACGGATTGCCCTTGGTGTCCGTTACGGTGCCGCCGGATTCCTTCACCAGCAGCATACCCGCCGCAACATCCCAGGCGTTCAGGCCCAGCTCCCAAAAACCGGAGAGCCGTCCGGCCGCTACATAAGCCAGGTGCAGCGCTGCCGATCCGCCGGAGCGGACATTGCGCACCCGCGGCACCACTGCTTCCAGCCCTCTCATGTTGCCTGCAATGTTAGGTCCGCGGTCTGTGGGAAAGCCTGTCGCCACCAGACTGTCCAGAAGCCGCTCCTCACTGGAAACGGAAGTGCGCCGCCCATGGACATAAGCGCCCTTGCCCTTTTCTGCTACGAACAACTCATCCCGGTTGGGATCATACACCACGCCGACGATAACTTCACCCTTATGGGCCAATGCGATAGATACGCTGAAAAACGGGAAGCCGTGTATAAAGTTGGTGGTGCCGTCCACCGGATCTACAATCCACAGATATTCGGCCTCGCTGGCTTCCTCCAGCGCCTTGATGGAGGCCGCCGCTCCCGGCTCCACACCTTCCTCTCCCAGAATGGAATGGGTGGGGAAATGGGTCATGATCAAATTGCGGATCATCATCTCGGTGCCTTTGTCCACTTCCGTAACAAGATCGTGGGGGGAGGTTTTTATGGTAAGGCTGGAGAAGTCCCCCAGCTTGCTCTTAATCCATTCGCCGGCCTTGGCTGCGGTATTGATGGCAACAGCCGTAAAACTTTTACTGCCTACGGTATAAGCATCCTTTTGTTCACTGGACATTGTCATCAACTCTCTTCTTTGACTTACTTTTGGATTACTTTCAGTATAGTCAATCTTCGTCTCAAAAGCTACTTGCGAATGCACCAAAAAAACTCGTGACAATGTACAATAGCGCTTACATTTCCTTTTCAAAAATAGTTGTTTCAAAACCGCGGCGCCGGGTAAATATGCTTACATTTGGAAATTTGCTCAGGATAGCTGGGCAACTGTCAGCACTATCCAACTTTTTCTCCTAGTATGAAAGGTGGTGAGGCCGCCGGGCCAGGCATTTTTATATCAATCTACCAACAGGAGGAAAAGACATGCGAAGAACGGTTTTGAGAAAATTGGCTACCGTCACGGCGGTTATGCTTGTGGTTTCCCTGCTCAGTCCTGTTCTGGCTTTGGCTGACGCATATTTCAAGGATTTGCGCTACCAGGCCGACGGCACCGTTACCGGGCAGGTCTATTTTGACGGTACGGTAGGAACAAGCGTATACGCCTCGGGACAACCGGTTACCCTGTCCGTTTATGATAACGAAGGGAATTTCCTGACGCCGGTTACAGCCACGTACGCCACGTACAGCGAGGGAAAATATTATTATGCCTTCAACCCGAAGGCGATCCCGAACTATTCCCTGCATAATCCGATTAAGCTCCAGTACGACAATGAGGAGTACAGCGTCAACGTATCCCAGGTCGTATACCGGGAATCATCCGACTCCGGGGATTCCGGCTCCGATGGTTCTGAGTCCGGTTCGGGTTCCGGGTCCGGTACATATTCCCCCTCACCTTCGCCATCCCCCACACCCGGCGGGGAAACTGATCCGGATGTCACCGTCATTGACGCGGATGATCTGAAGGAGGCCTTCCACGGCTCCGACAAGGTAACCCTGCGCTTCGAAGAAGCGATGGAAATTCCCTTTTCGGGCTTGACCGAGGCCATGGCTCGGACCGGCACCATGCTTTCGTTGACCGGAGATCACGGCACCTATGAGCTTCCGCTCTCCGTTCTGAATCTGCCGCTGATCAGCAAGATGCTGAACACCGGCGCAGCCGGCCTGACCCTGAGCCTGACCGTCACCAAGGTGACAGGCGAGGAGGCGGAGCAGGTCGCGGCGGCGGTAGCCAGAGTCAATGGCACCGCGCTGTCCGATCCGGTGCGCTTTGAGCTATTGGCGGTAAGCGCCGACGGCAAGAAGCTGTCCCTGGACAATTTCGGCAGCACTTATGTGAAGCGCACCATCACCATGACAAGGGAGAGCGACGGTCTGGCTACGGTAGTTCAGTATTTGCCTGCCACCGATGCATTGACCTTCGTTCCGTCGGTAATTAACGGCACCACCGCCACCTTCCAGCGTCCCGGCAACAGCATCTATCTGGTGCTGGAGCGCAATACCGTCTTCGCCGACCTGAACGGCCATTGGGCGGAAGCGGACATTGAGCTTCTGGCCAGCAAGCTGCTGAACGGCAGGGAGATCGTGGAAGGCACTGCCGCCAGCAACTTTGAGCCCAACCGCGCCATTACCCGCGCCGAGTTCGCGGCGCTGCTGGTGAAGGGCCTGGGGCTGACCGTCCCCCCGGCGACAGCTGTGGGCGAGTTCCCTGACGTGGACCCCGACGCCTGGCACGCAGTGTACATCTTCGCCGCCAAAAACGCCGGGCTGATTGAAGGCTATGAGGACGGCACCTTCCGTCCGGACCGCTTCATCAACCGCGAGGAGCTGCTGGCTCTGGCCTACCGGGCTTACCGGTTTGCCGGCGGCCAGGCAGACTTCACCCTTGTGGAATTGGCTACAACCCTGGCCCGGTTTGAGGATGCCGAGGAGCTGGTCTGGGCGCAGATTGAAACGGGAGCAGTGGTAGCTTTGGGTCTGTCCCAAGGCGCTGAATCCAACAAGCTGGACCCGGCAGCCAGCGCCAACCGCGCGGAGGCCGCCGTTATCCTGAAGCGCATCCTGGTGAAAACCGGATTCATCCAGTAATCGCCGCCGCGCATAAAGCGTGAAGCGGCACGGCAAAGAGGCTGTTTCGAGGGCAGGATCACCTGCCGTTCGGAACAGCCTCTTTTTTACCTATAAGAGTTACCTATATTTATCCGAAACGGTATGATATACCATATCCACCCTTGGGATAGACCCACGCTACATTGTCCGAGGCGCAGGCAATCCGGCAGGTGCCGCATTCCACGCAATTCTCGTAAGCCACATGGTTCACCTTGGCCGCTTCATCCCAGCTGTACACCTCCGCCGGGCAAAAGCTGTTGCAGTTTTTTCCGGCGCAGCGGGCGCAGACCGCCTCATCCTTGATGGCCAGGTGAGAGACATCATCGCATTTGTAGCGGATTGTAAACAGCTTGTCGGTCATGGTTTGCGTGCTCATCCGTTTATCGCCCTCCAGCCTTTGGCTCCCAGCCTCATCAGATTCATCGTGCCGCCCGCCGCCTGCTTCACCAGACGGATGGCCTTCTTCTGCTTTTCCGCCTTGGTGACGCCGTTCACCAGGAACATCTCGTAGGCGGCCTCGTTGATGGCCCGGGGCAGCGCTCCAAACAGAAGCGACGGATCAAATTCCTTCAGCAGGCTGTGCATGCCTTTGTACTTTTTGAGATCGTTCATGACGAAGCTGCTCTTGATGGCATTGTCGTAGCGCTTCAGGGAAGCGGCGGAGAAATCTCCCTGCTCCTTGGCCTTGATGACGGCCTCCGCCGCCAGCCTGCCGGAGACCATGGCCAGATTGGTGCCCTCCCGGTTTACAAAATTCACCATCTGGGCGGCGTCGCCGGTAATGCACCAGCCGTTGCCGGAAAGCGGAGGAATGGAGTGATAGCCCCCTTCGGGAATCAGATGAGCCGCGTATTCCTTCACTTCCCCGCCCTGGATCAGCTTGCGGATGGAGGGATGGCGCTTCGCCTCCTCCAGAAGCTCATGGGGTTTGGCGCCGCTCTGCCGCAAATGGTTCACCATGACGCCGATGCCGATGGAGATGGATTCCTTATTGGTGTACATGAAGCCCATCCCTGCCATGCCCCGGGAGGTTTCGCCCATAAATTCCACGGTCACCCCTTCGTCGCCTTCCAGTCCGAAGCGGTCCTCGATTTTTTCCCGGGGGAGCATAATGATTTCCTTCACTGCCAGAGATACCTCATCGGGATTCCATTCCCGGTGTACACCCATTGCTTTGCCCAAAAGGGAGTTTACCCCATCAGCAATAATTACCGCGTCGGCATACAGTTCTCCGTCCTCCCGGTCGGTGCGGACGCCTACTACCTTGTCGCCCTGGCGGATCACATCCACCGCCGCCGTCTCATAGACGGGGATAGCTCCGGCCTCCACCGCCTTGTCGGCCAGCCATTGGTCAAACCGGGCGCGGATGCCGGTAAAGCAGTTGAAGGGCGTCTTATACGCCTCGTTCCGGTGCCCTAGGGTGACGGCGGATTCCTTGCCCATCATCCAAATCCGCTGCTCCACAATATGCCGCTCTACAGGCGGGTTCTTTTCCGCCAGAAAATCCGGTACCAGCTCTTCAATCTGCTGCCGGTACAGAACGCCGCCGAACACATTCTTGGCTCCGGGATACTCGCCCCGCTCCAGAAGCACTACCTTCAGCCCCGCCCGGGCCAGCGTCAGCGCCGCCGAGCTGCCGGCCGGTCCCGCGCCGACCACTACCGCATCGAATTTTTCATTCATGGCCGCCTATACCCCTCTTCCCGCTGCTGTTTGCGTCATCGCTTCGTCCGGGAGGTCTGCTCCCGGGTCTCCCGCTTTGTACCCGATCCCCCGGCGTTTGGCAAATTCCCGGGTCAGCGCCGGAATGATCTGGAACAAGTCTCCCGCCAGGGCGTAATGGGCGATCTGGAAAATAGGCGCCTGCGGGTCTTTGTTTACGGCAATAATCACATCGGAGCCCTGCATCCCCACCGTATGCTGCACCGCCCCGGAAATTCCCGCCGCAATATACAGCTTGGGGCGTACAGTGTGCCCCGTCTGCCCGATCTGATGCTCGTGGGTGATCCAACCGGCATCCACTGCCGCCCGGGTGGCGCCTACTTCGCCTCCCAATACCTCCGCCAGCTCACGCAGGAGGCCGAAGCCCTCAGGCCCGCCCAGTCCCCGGCCGCCGGCCACAATAATATCCGCTTCCTCCAGATTGACGCTGCTCTTCTCCTCCAGGAAAGCGATCACCTGGGCGGCCGTGTTGGCATAATCCTCCCGCACCTCCAGATGCACCACCTCGCCTGTGCGCCCCGGGTCCGGGGCCAGGGCCTGGAATACTCCCGCGCGGGCAGTGGCCATTTGGGGCCGGTACTGCTTGCAGAGAATGGTGGCCATCATCTTCTCGGAAAATGCCGGGCGGCTGGCCATCAGAAGCCGGGAGGGATGAGACTCCACATCCAGCTCCGTGCAATCCGCCGTGAGCCCCGTGGGCAGATGGGTGGCAATGGCTCCCGCCAGATCCCGGCCGGTGGCGGTGGCGCCGTAGAGCACAATCTCCGGCTTGATCTCGTGAATGGCGGACAAACAAACCCGGCTGTACGGACGGGTCCGGTAATCCAGCAGCTCCGGCGCCTGGCACAGATACACCCGGTCGGCTCCATACTGGATGGATTCCGCCGCCAGATGCTCCACATCATGGCCGATGACCAGCGCCAATAAAGAGGTCTCCAGCTTGTCGGCCAGCTTCCGGCCTTCGCCAAGGAGCTGCCAGGAGACCTTTTTGGCCGCACCGCGCCGGTGCTCAATGACGATCATGACGCCGCGATAGGCAGACCAGTCCTGCTCCGGAGCGGCCTTTCGTTCCTCACTCATGCTTCATGCCTCCTCTTGCCCCGTTGCCGGAGCATATATCTCTATTTATGCGATCATATGGGGGCTTCCCCAAAAGTACCCGGAATCAGCTTCAAAGCATCACTTCACTTTTGGGGGATTATCATAACCATCCCAGCTTCCGGGGCAGCTCTCCTCCCCACAGCGCAGCGGCCACTTCCTCCGCCTGGGCTTCCGGCGCAGCGCCGCCAATATGCACCGTATTGGCCTTCTTGATCTCCGGCACCCAGGTGCGGCCCACGACGGTAGGCGAACCCTTCAGCCCGATTTTGCTCCGGTCCATCTCGGGAAAATCCGCCATGGTCCACTGCACCGGCTTGTAGCGGGCCGCCCGTACCATCCCCGGCAGCGTGGCCCGGCGGATGCGGTTCAGTTCCTTCAGCACTGTCAAGAGCACTGGCATGGAGGTCTCCGCCACCTCAACGCCATCCTCCATCTGGCGGCGCACCCGGACCCGGCCTGCCTCCTCATCCACTTTTTCTACCTTGCAGACATAGGTGAGCTGATCCATCTCCAGCCGGCATGCCACCCCCGGTCCTACCTGACCCGTATCCCCGTCCAGAGTCTGCTTGCCGCAGAAGACCATATGCACCGGCCCCCAAGCCGCCTCAATCTTGCGGATGGCCGCTCCCAGCACATAGGAGGTAGCCAGCGTATCCGCTCCGGCAAAGGCCCGGTCTGTCACCAGCACCGCCTCATCCGCCCCCAGCGAAATACACTCCTTCAACCCCTTCTCCGCTTGGGGAGGGCCCATGGTTACTACCGTTACTCTCGCTCCCAGCTCATCCTTGATCCTAAGCGCCTCTTCCAGCCCGTGCATATCATAGAAATTCACGATGCTCGGCACCCCTTGGCGGATCAGGGTATTGTTCTTGGGATCAATCCGGATTTCCCTGCTGTCGGGCACTTGCTTGACACAAACCACCACATGCAGCAATCTGACGCACCTCCGTTTGTCATACCGGGAAAAAAACCTTGTTTCTTCCTCCGCACCCGGCATTTCAGATTAGAATCATTCCAAAAATGATAGCGCTTGCAATAGTGGCTGGCGCTGTCCTTCGCATCTGAAATTCTCCCCCCGCTATCACCATATTTCACCAATTCCACATGTTGAACCGTTTTCCTACATTGTGAAAAAATTCATTTGTTATAGTGATAAAAATTCCTTGTTTCCGTCAAAAAGTTGTCACTTTTAACCAAAAAGCATTGATTTTTCTTGTGAAAAAAGGTACATATCGAGCTTTGATATAGGCTGTTATACCTTTTCCATATTTCTGTATTATAGCTGTGCGGAAGCGCTAACACCTTTTTGGGAGGGGAGGTGGTCGAGGAAGTCTGGGGAGCCGACGGGGGCTGGAGGGGCGGAGGGGGAGTTTTTGAATGCCTAGGGGGCTGAGGGGCGAAGGGGCGGAGGGGCGAAGGGTTCGGAAGCTGCCGGACTGACGATCCGTTATTTTCTCATTTTGGACCTTTTTCCAGATTTCGCGGACACAGAGGACGTTATTTCATCTTTCAGGCGCTCCAGCGGCTTCTTTTTCGTCCCTTAACGGATTCTCGGTCCGCCAAGATGAAAAAAAGCCGCTTTTCGCCTAAATAACGGAGGCTGTGTCACTAGCGTTGCATCGAGCTTACCACGGGAAATCCGTGTACATGAGAATAAAAAAAGAGTAGCCAA
>NZ_QMFA01000027.1 GCF_003285005.1 Paenibacillus sp. YN15
ATAGCTCAGTCGGTAGAGCACTCGACTGTTAATCGAGTTGTCGCAGGTTCGAGTCCTGCTCGGGGAGCCATATGGAGAGGTGTCCGAGTTTGGTCGAAGGAGCACGATTGGAAATCGTGTAGGCGTCACAAGCGTCTCGAGGGTTCGAATCCCTCTCTCTCCGCCACTATCTTTACAGTGGCCCGTTGGTCAAGTGGTTAAGACACCTCCCTTTCACGGAGGTAACAGGGGTTCGAGTCCCCTACGGGTCATGTTTCGCGGGCGCTTAGCTCAGCCGGGAGAGCATCTGCCTTACAAGCAGAGGGTCGGGGGTTCGATCCCCTCAGCGCCCACCATATTACGACGCGGGGTGGAGCAGCCCGGTAGCTCGTCGGGCTCATAACCCGAAGGCCGCAGGTTCAAATCCTGCCCCCGCAATACCGCGGAGCCGTGGTGTAGAGGCCTAACATGCCTGCCTGTCACGCAGGAGATCGCGAGTTCGAATCTCGTCGGCTCCGCCATTTTCTTGACAATCGTATAAGGCTTGGTAGCTCAGTCGGTAGAGCAGAGGACTGAAAATCCTCGTGTCGGCGGTTCGATTCCGTCCCAAGCCACCATCTTGTATGCCGGTTTAGCTCAATTGGTAGAGCAACTGACTTGTAATCAGTAGGTTGGGGGTTCAAGTCCTCTAGCCGGCACCATCACGTGGAGGGCTAGCGAAGTGGCCAAACGCGGGAGACTGTAAATCTCTTCCTTCGGGTTCGGTGGTTCAAATCCATCGCCCTCCACCACTTTTCTTGACATTTACATAGGGGCATAGTTTAATGGTAGAACAGCGGTCTCCAAAACCGTTAGTGTGGGTTCAACTCCTGCTGCCCCTGCCATTACTTGCTAGTAACATGGCGATCGTGGCGAAATGGTTAACGCATCGGATTGTGGATCCGACACTCGAGGGTTCAATTCCCTTCGATCGCCCCACTAATTATTTTTTATTGGGGATTAGCCAAGCGGTAAGGCAACGGACTTTGACTCCGTCATTCCTAGGTTCGAATCCTAGATCCCCAGTATATATGCGGACGTGGCTCAGTGGTAGAGCATCGCCTTGCCAAGGCGAGGGTCGAGGGTTCGAATCCCTTCGTCCGCTCCATAATGTGGCGCCATAGCCAAGAGGTAAGGCAGAGCTCTGCAAAAGCTTTACCCCCAGTTCGAATCTGGGTGGCGCCTTTTTTTATTTGTTCCCTTAGCTCAGCTGGATAGAGCGTTTGACTACGAATCAAAAGGCCAGGAGTTCGAATCTCTTAGGGAACGTTTTCGATAAGCCGGTGTGGCGGAATGGCAGACGCGCGCGACTCAAAATCACTCGCCTCTATTTCGCTACGGATTCCGGTTGTTTACGCCGATTGTACGCTGATTTCAGNGATTCCGGTTGTTTACGCCGATTGTACGCTGATTTCAGCGCATACATCCGGCTTATTTTCGTTTATAATCGTATGAACCGGAAATGTACGTTGTACTCACGAAACGCGCACGACTGCAATCGTTGTTACCGTTCTCCGCTAACGGAGAATGTGTTATTCGCGGCGAATAAACTAGCGGAGGGCATACGATGGCTCGGCGTAAAAATGCGTTAACGCAGGAGGATTTATTACCGCAGCACAAACCGGTATACGTGGCGGACGATTTAGACAGCGCGGTCGATTTGTTTTTGCGGGACGGAAGAATCCGGAATATCAGCGAACATACAATCGGATTTTACCGGCAGGAATTACGGAAGCTGAAACGGATGCTTGAAGAACAGCGAGTGAAAACGGACCCGGCCGAAATCACGGAACGTACGATGAAAGAGAACGTTATCCTCTACATGATGGATAAGGGACTGAAGGAAACGTCTATAAACTGCGTGCTGCGGGCCTCGCGGGCAATGTTCAACTTTCTCGTAAGAGAAGGCTACTTGCGCGTAAGTCCGATGCGTGAAATGAACCTGATTCGGCAGAGGAAGAAAGCTGTACCAACGTTTACGACAGCGCAGGTACACATCTTACTTGCACAGCCGGATGAGAAAACCTTCGTAGGCGTACGTGACAAAACAATTATGATGCTCATGCTTGAAACCGGTGTGCGACTACGTGAGCTGGCGGACATCAAAACCGGGGACATCGAGTGGCGGAACGGTGTAATTTTAATCGAAGGAAAAAATGGAAAGGATCGCTTTGTCCCCTTTCAGTCGACAATGCGTCAGCAACTCGGAAAGTACCTGAGTCTTCGCGGAAATTTGGGGCACGATACGCTATTCGTAACAATTGATAATACTCCGATTACGCGGCGACAGGTGCAGGAGCAGATTCAATTCTACGGCGCTAGAGGCGGCATACAGGGCGTCCGCTGCTCTCCACACACCTTCCGACACACCTTCGCCAAAATGAGCGTTCAGAACGGCGCGGACGTCTTTGCGCTTCAGGCCGTACTCGGTCATGCCACGTTGGAACAGGTTCGGACGTACGTAAATCTCTTCTCGTCAGAAGTGCGCGATAAGCACCGCAAATTCAGTCCGCTTGAAAAGCTGTAACGTAACCCCTGCGCCACTCTTCCGGTCTATCACGGTTGGGTGGCGTTTTCTTTTTCCGCTTTACTTACCCGCATCTCCATCGCCTTCATCCGCCTAGCCAACCGCAATCCAATCTCCCGGCGTAACTCCTCGCGCTGTAACTCCGTTTTCTCCTCGTCTATACCCGCGCTATTCCGCACTGTATAGCGCACGATCAACGTACCTTGCGCAGCCTCCTCGCTGACAATTCGCAGCTTCCTGCGGCTCATCTCGCGGCGTAGAGCGTAGATATCCGCACATACTTCGGATAGTATAACGTACGTTGCGGCCGCGTATAGACGCTGTAATAACGTCTTAGATGCGCTAATCTCATCGAGACTCCGCGTCACTACCTTACGCAGATTGTCCGTTATAACAAATTCGTGGACGAGCGCGCTGTTCTCCTCGCTATTTACGCTAATCTCCGTTGTCATTTCCGCCATCCTCCGTAATCTCATATGGGAACGTATATTCGTATTATAAACGTGCGTTTTCATTTCCGCAACCTTGCGGTGGAGATTGACAGTTTCGCAATCCTGCGCTAATATACAAATAGAGCCAGTGACGAAGCACGTCCGCGGCTCTTTTCGTTTTTCCTTTTTTGCGTCTTATGCGCAAACAAAAGCGCCAGCCAAACGGATTACTCCGCAAGCTGACGCTATGTATCCGCTGGCTATTTTCCGCCTACTACCGCATACCCGTCGATGACCATTCCGTCAAACGTCCGGTGCTCGCTCCAATAATCGGATTGTACACGCTCAATCCTGCGCATCTCTTCCGCCAGCATAGCGGATATTTCACGCAACCGATCAACCTCCGCCACTCCTCCGGAAACTTGCTCGCCATCCCAGCGCTGAGACCGGTCCATGTACAGCCAGCGCAATTCCGGTCCGGACCATTCCGGCTTATCCCCGAAGTTTACCCATACGGTTAGTTCGCGATATCCTATCGGAGAGTCTACGATTGTTCCGCCATCTGGCGTCTTCTTTGGGAGACGGTTACTAGCGGGGCGGACGTCCAAACGGAACTCCTGCGTAAATTGAGGATAATTTGAGGAGTAGTTCTCTTTCATCCAGATACGTCCGTTTCCCTCGATGTGCGTTACCTCGTAAGCAAGCGCGATCATTTCTTGTACATTCATCGTAACAACCCCCTTGTTATTTTGCCCTCTTTGTTATTTCCTGGACGCTATCAAACGTAAGAATGCCGGAAGCTCTGCGGATATACATTTCGGCCATATTACCGTATCCGACGTGGGTATTGACTGCGGAGCGATACGCATCCATGTACGCTACTTTCGTCTCGCAGGGTCCGTAAGTTTGCGCAATTCGACCGTCAACAATTGCCATAATGGAGGTTATTTTGTGCGTTACCTCATCCGCAATCACCACGACTTTAGTACCAGAAAGCGTTATCGTCGCGCTCTTTGTTTCCGCCCAGGCTTTACGCAATGATTCCGCGAAGTATTCGCGAGTCTTGCCGCCAAATTTTACCGCCGCTGCTTTCGCGATCTCCCAAGCACGAACCATTACGCTTCTTTTCATCCTCATCCGCTCCTCTGCGTTAACCTTATGTCTATATAATATCACGCGTATTGCGTTAAGTCAACACACATTTCGCGAATATATTGAATAGACAGCGAGATAACGAGGGAACAGATATAAATAGAAAAACCGGGAAAATATCTCCCGGCTTCTACATTAAGCAAACTACGTTATTTCAATCCACGCACGCCCGCGAGGGCAAGCGGCTACTTAATTTGAATTATAGCGGATTGTCGTGGATGCGTCAAGGCTGTGTTAGTCTGGTACTCTACTAATTGACGTAGGTATATAACTAATAATGCGTGTTTTAGGCGGTATGCGAGTTATTTTCGCAAGAATATTTACAATAGCGCGGCTGGTGTGCTATGCTGTATTATGCGCAGGACAGCACAGTGAGAGGTGGTAATACATGCTTATCAATAAAACTACAATAAAGGCCGCAGTGGACGTCATGCTTGCAGAGACGCAGTACGGTAACGTTGCGGACCTGGCGCGCGGCCTTAATATCGCCGATAGTACGCTGCGTACAACGATCAACCGCGGCACTCTGCGCGTAGCGGACTTGATAAAGATTGCAGATATGCTCGGCTATAGTGTAATCATTGAGCGCAAGGGGGCGCAACATGGGTAGACTGTCTATTATGCAGGCCATGCGCAAGTACCGTAACAAAGACCGCATATCCAGCGTTTTAGACGAGTGGCTTGCGGGATTCCAGACGGAGAGTACGGTGATCAGTCGCAAAATCGTCGCCTCTATGCGCAGAGGCGATTACGATGTGCTATGCCGTGCGCTTGGCGGATTGAAAGAGGTAATGCGCAAGCACTTCGCCGCCTGCCCAAACGTTATTAAAGCGCTGTACGCAAAGCTACCGCCTGATGACGCAGTCGGCGTAATAGACGCTCTAGCCCTAGTATTGGACGCAAAGGACGATTGTGACACGCTATCTTATAGAGCGGAGCAGTCCGTTATACACGACGACTATGATACGCTGTCCGCGGACCAATTGCGGGAACGCCTAGTTACGTATAATAACGCACTTAGGCGAGCTATTTCGGATGCGTGCGAAAAGATTCCGGAATATGTGAGCGGGACGTAATCGGTCCCGATTTGCACTATTGGTATAATATCGGACGCAATCACCCGCCTTAGAGCGTAGCTTACTCAACCATCCTCCCGGACAACTATCTCGGCCTTACGCAAACAACCCCACGTTGTTTTCACGTAAAATTACCGTTAAATTAGCCACGCAAATATCCGGGAGGCATATTCCTACCCTCGCGCATCTGCAATCGCTAATTCGCCGCAAATTTCACGCTAAAACAACGGAAGCATCCGGGGGACTATACGCAGGCGTGCGGAGAGGAGGCGGAGTTGCGTATGATATACGTAAAAATTACGAACAAGGACGGGGGAAGACGGCGGCGGCGGCGGGCCGGACCACTAGGTTTTATCTTTTATGTTTTAAAGCCCTAACGTTCCCCATAGGGGTTATATGCCGTAATAATCCGCTATAAATCCGTTATTTATAAAGCTTATTCGTCACGGAATCGAACACGGTTTTACGTTCGAGGCCGTAATTTATAATATTTAGAACGTAGTGATTAAATATTATAAATTTATAGATCTTAAGATCTTTAATAATTAAAAGATTTTATTATAGCGCAATTACTCCGGAATATCAAGCGTTATTATCCGTTAATTATTACGGATGTGTGAACGTTAATACTGCGCAGTCTATCCGTTATCCCATCGCTACCACCCCGCAATCATCCTACGCCTCAAATCCGCAGCCTCACCCGATCCCATTCCGCCGTCACAACGTTTTACCGCGTAAATCCCACGAAATTAGCTGCGCTAGCCATCCGCTAGGGTATTCGTAAGGGTCCGATATCCACGCGCCTCATTTTCCGCAAATCCTACGTAATCTCTACGTGGGACTTTTTGCGTCCCTGCGGATAGATTGCGGAGGATATGCTGTCGTGTCCGCAAGTTACCAGCAAGTTAAACGCTGGGATTCCGATTGATTTCGTTTGCACTATTGGCATATTGCGGACGTCTGCGCGAGTTACCGTCAAGTTAAATCCGGCTGACTACGTACTGACATATCGTGCTTTTTCGGATTCCTGCGTAAAATAGTTCCGCCAAATTGCGAAAACATGGCCCTGACGTGCGCGAAACCGGATGCCTGCGGATAATACTCCGGTATGAGGCCGACACGGCTAAACAAAGGAGGCGGAAGAGCATGGAAGGAGCAACAAAATACTACTGGCTAATCAAGCGGGCTTATTCGCGAGGACTCGGTGGCCTGGCGAAGACAGCGCTAGGGTACGCCAAACACGGAGGAGGCGCGGAGTGTTACCGGAAAGACAACGTTTTATTCGTAGTTGCGGAACATGCCCGCGGAGAGACGTTCTTCATTTATCTCATCGGCGATGACGACTCGCTTTTCGAGGTTTACGGAGTTACCGGCGGGCATCGCGGATGGACGGAGACATACGGATGGCTGCGTAAGGGGACGTGGGTACTTCCGATTTTAAAGTATCTGCGCGATCTGGAAGCGGAGATTAGGCGCTACGACATGGATAAAGCGGAAGCCCAGCGTAAGAAAGAGGCGGAGGTTAACCGGGTTATTGGCGTAAAAGTTGCGGAATTTAACGAGAAGTTCCGGGAGGTGTCGTTATGAAACGCGAAGTCGTAATAGCGAAGTGGAGTACGCTGAAGCCGCGGGAACGTGACGCATGGGTAGCGGAGGTTGTTTTCGGAAAAAAGATCGGACGTGAGCGCAGAATAGGCGGATCTGTGTACGAAATCGGACATGGCGGCATCGGAATCGAATTGGACAGTTACACAACGGATATTTACGCAGCTTGGGCGGCTGCTTCCGGAATCCCCGGCGAGTTTATTCTGTTCCGTTTGCTTCCGGATAAATTCGTAGCCTCATTCGGATATTCCGTGGAGGAGTGTCCGGAGTGTGGCGAAGATCCATTCGAGGTTACGGCGCAGGGAGTCGCAAGCAGTCCGGCTGAAGCGATATGCCTCGCGGCTCTCATCGCGAAACTGTGTCCGTAAGAATACGAATAAACTACGAAAGGGTGACGTTATTATGACGAAGAAAATCGAAGTTGAGTTACCGGTGATTCCGCGTGAGGTTGCGGAGGCAGTTAAGGCGGCGGATGACGTTCAAACCACGCTCGACTGGTTGTACGGCGGAGATAACTATAATGAGGAGCATACGCCAGCTTTGCGCAGTATTCCGACAGCAACGCTACTTCGGGCGCTATCGGTTGGTTACGAAATCGAGCGCACTCCGGAGGAAATCGCAGCCGAGCGGAAGAGGCTAGCGGAGTACCGATTGAGACAGCGCTTAGACGAGTGCCTTGGTGCGCACCTACAGTCTCACGCAGAAGGCTTCGCCCGCGGTATCTACTGCGCTATTAACGTGTTATCTGAAGCAGGGTACGAAAATTTACCGCAACTTATGGAGGTGTCCGAATAATGTCCGCATCCACAACGAAATTTACTGTTCCCTTAACGCAAGACTTCCGCCTGACCACGGATACCGAAAACTCCGCTAATATCCGCAATCTCGTCCTCCAACGCCGGGTTATCGTTGACCCGAAGTCTGCGCCAGGATTTGCGTTAAGGTACGCGGCCGACCCGACGATTAAGACGGAACCATACGAATCCTGGCGCGATGACGGTTATTATCCGGTGAATCCTAGCGGATTAACAGCCGCAATCAACAGCGCAGTCATCCGCTCTGTGATTGCGAACGGCTCCGCAGACGGACCGCAGGACTTGGCGGACATGCTACGCCAGATTAAAGCGGAGATTGACCGGATTGCTGCGATGGTTGATGCGGCGTTTATACCAGAAAATAGCGAAGAGGTGGCGTTGTAATGGCGAAGGTTAAACTGTTTACGCATACGGATTTGGACGGAATCGGCTGCGCAATCGTAGCGTTTTACGCATTCGGCCGCGAAAACGTTGACGTAGAATACTGCGATTACAACAACGTCAATGAGCGGATTTCATCATTCCTGGATTCCGGTAAGGTGGCGGATTATAGCGACGTGTTTATAACGGACATCTCCGTCAACGAGGCGGTGGCCGAGCGGTTGGATGCGCTGGACGCCGAAGAGGAGTGCGTGCGCCTATTCGACCACCACGCGACTGAAAAATGGCTTGACCGGAAGTATAGTTGGGCGTTTGTTCAAGAACACATAAACACGTTCAGCAAAGAGTTGTCCAGCGGGACTTACGCGTTTTACCGTTTCGTTTGTTGTTACGGATTTGCTGGAATCTGTGAGAGACCGCAATTATCTCCGTTCGTGGAAAAGGTTCGCCGCTACGATACCTGGGAGTGGAAAACAACCTACGGTGATATCCACGCGAAGGAGCTGAACGATCTTTTCTACCTCATCGGACGTGACCGCTTTATCGACCGGTTTATGGCGAATCCATCCGTCGATTTCACGGAATCCGAGCGCCTGCTCCTCGATATCGAATCCGGACGCCGGGAAGCGTACATGAAGCGCAAGCTCCGCGAAGTATCCGTACGCGAAATCGCCGGACGGAAGGTTGGCGTCGTATTTGCGGAACAGTACGTCAGCGAACTCGGTAACCGAATCGTAGAGGAGCGGACGGATATCGATTGTGTGGCGATGGTTAATCCGTCACTATCCGTTAGCTGGCGTGGGATTGACCGGATGGACTGCGGACAGTTTGCGCAGACGTTCGGTGGTGGCGGGCATAAGAACGCAGCCGGATCGCCTGTTACGGGCGACATGCGTGCGCAGATTGTCAGCGTAATATTCGGGAGGTAGCGAGAAACTGCGCGATAGCGAGCATGAGCGAGAATAACGGAGGTGCGGAAATACAGCGGCAGGCTGGCGGAGCGTAAGTAAATTATTGCACAGTTAAATGCGTGAATATCGTTGCGGCATATTACGGAGCGTTCAGTGGCGGCGTAAACGGTAAATCGCGGAATTTGAACTTTGCGGAATTTTAACGGGGAGGTTACGATAATGGCAAATAAGCAGCCCACGGCAACCAAGCGCAACCTAGCGGAGGATATGAGGATTTGCGAAGTTGCTACGCCGGGTAATTGGTTCGTGATGCACGATACGGATATTACCGTAGAAGACCCGCCAGGAAGCGGCTATACGGACAGTATCGGATACGCGAGTTCCGTTATTGACGCGCAGTTTATCGCGGAAGCCCGTACCGGTTGGCCTCACGCAATCCAGCGGGCAATTGAGGCGGAGGACTTGGCGGATCATTTACGCGCAGAAATAGCGTACTTGTCCGCATTCCAATCGGAACTACTCCGCCAGCTCGGTAAGCAGCGTGCGTATACGTATTTCCTGCGCGAGTGCCTGCGTAATGGCGTACAGATTCCGTACGATTACAATTTCAGCGCGTTTAAGGAGGCGTATGGCGGTGGTGAAACGCAAGACTACGAAATCTGACGCAGAGGAAACGCAGATTAAACGGATTACGAATGAGCAACGAAAGGACTGGCGTACGCTTCCGGTATCCGAGTGGAATACGTTGACGTTCACCGTTTACTTTACGGAGAAGAATGCGGAGTTATACGGAGTCGAATACGTTCCGCTGCGGAATTGGCGTTTTGAACAAGCGCAGATTAAACGGATGTTGGACGCATACGGGCCGGAGATTCTGCGCCAGGCTTGCGAGGAGTGTTTCCGCGACTATAAGCCTACGCGGGAATATCCGGTGCTGACGGCGGGATTTGCGCTGAGTTACCGGGTGAATACGATTATTCCGCGGTTGGTTGCGGAGAGAGCGAGGGAGGAGCGTAGAGCGGAGGTCGTGCGTGAGGGTCCGAGTGTGACGGAGTTGGAAGCGTGGCTGTAGCGTAGGGTGTTGCGGATCAATGCGTGATATAGCGTCCGTCTGCGGTCTTAGTGAGGCGCGACTTACACTTCGGACATACGCTGCTACCGCCCATTAAGCGGAATTGCTTACCGCAGACCGGGCAGCTTACGGATTCCGAGCGGATGTCGCGCGATGCCTGGCGGACAACTGCGAAGATGATAAAAGCGCCGAGACCGACGATTACGCCGAATACGATCATTTGCGGATACCTCCGTTATTTTTCTTCGACGAATTCGACTACGTTCTCAATCCGGCAGTCAAGGAATGCGCATATCTTCGCGATTACATCCAGCGCAACCCATTCGTCCTTGTTAATCTTCGTATACGTTGATGGGGCGATTCCGGTTTCACTCCGGAGCGTGGAGGCGCTGATATCTTTATTAATCATCATAACTTTCAATGGCTTATAGCTTGGCCGGAGCTTCTTCACGTATGTATTCACCTCAAGATAATTTTACCAGCATGAGAGCAAATGAACAATTGCTAAGTTCTCGAAAAAACTATTGACAACTCATTAGTTCAGGATTATTATGGGAAATGTAAGCAACACGAAAACAAACGCAAGACACGATAAACTCCGCAACACTCGCCTCACCCAGCGTATCCACTACGCAAAACATACTCCGCACAACTGGCGCTCCCCTACGCGTCAACTTCGCACCAAAACCTCCGCAAAAGAGCCGCAGTATCAGCGTACCCCTTACGCTGTGCTACCGGTTATCGCGCTCCCCTAACTGCGCGATACACTTTAGCGCGAGGTTATTCGTTTTCCTTGCGCAAGAGTGGCGGAAAGGAAACGAAAAGATGACGCAGAAATGCGAAGGAGGAACGCGATCATGAAAAAGAACCTGATGAAGGGCGAAAGAGTAAGAATTCACGGGGACACCCCGATGCACGGCGAAGTAGGCGAAGTTGTTGAGGTGCTGGACGGTTTTGTGCGTGTAAAGTTCGTAAACTGGTCCGGCGGATACGTCGTGTTAATTTACGAAGGATATATCCGCGAACCATATTAAAACGGGGACTCCGTTCCCCTTCCGAAAGGAGGCGCTAGTGTGGCGAGGAAGATTCGATTCCACCTCACGCGGTCGGATACGTTAGAAGTAAGCGCGAAGAAGTTTACCGATGTTGATAAGGCGTTTGACGCGCGCGATAAACTCGAAGCAAAAACAGGCGCAATCTGGCATGTAGTTGCGGAAACTTCTCTCGGAGACTGGACGGTGTTTCCGAGTGAGCGCGGCAACTGGCGCTAAATAAACAAAGGAAGGAGGCGCTACACTTGCGCAACGAAACGCTTATGACGATCCGCTTTGCGTTAAGAATCCGCATAGATACGTTGGCCGAACGCCTGCGCTTCTGGTCAGAGGAGTCCGATGATGCTTCCGCTCGGGTTACGGAAGAGACGCGCAAGGAGCTGGAGGAGACGCAAGTGGCTTATGACGCTGTTGTTCGGTTTCAGGATACCGGCGTGTGGCCGGAAGATGACCGGGACAAGAACGGGTGTTCGTGATAATATAAACGTATGAGAACGAGAGGAGTGAGCGGAGGTGAACGAGGAGACAGTCGTAATCAGCCTCGATAAAGTAACGGTCGGCCGCTATCAAGTATGGGGCAGCATGAGCAAGGAAACGTATGAACAGTTCCGCGAGAGTATCCGTAACAACGGAATCGCACAGCGGATTATTGTGGATGAGGATTACGTCATCATTGACGGACACCATCGTTACCGCGCGGCAATTGATTGCGGATTAACGGAAATTCCCGTTGAAGTCATCCGCGGGTTAACGGAAGAAGAGAAAGAAGGGCAAGCGTATTGGCGGAATACGCTGAGCCGGAGTTTAACGCCGAAGGACTTAAAACCCGTTGCGAAGAGGTTGCGGGATCAAGGAAAAAGCTACCGACTCATAGGTAACTGGCTCGGTAAGCACCACACTACGGTAGTGGAATGGTTAAAAGAAGCCGATGTGGCGTGTTCAACTGGTGGAAAATCAACAGTTGACCAAATCGAATCCGCAGATGGAAAGCTCCGGCCAGCATCCGCAGCATCCGCTGAAACGCTAACCGAGCGCGAACAAACCGCAGTCCGTATGCGCGAGGAGGGCGCTACTCTCCGGGAAATAGCGAAAGCAATCGGAGTATCATCACATATTACCGCAGCAAATACGCTAAAACGCGCAGAAGAGAAGGCGGTACTAGCTGCACGAGTGAGTACGGAACCGTCCGAACCTGAGCCGGAAGAGCAAGCGGATGAGTCCGAAGATTGTGGCGAACCAGTCTGGTGGGACTCCGAGATAGAACCGGAAGACGCAGCAGCGATTAAAAAGGCGGAGCAAGACGCGCATATTCAGAAAGTATACGAAATGGTCGAGTATATGGCGCGGACAGCCGCAGAGGCTCCGATGTATACCGAAAACGATATGAGCGCTGACAATCGGCTGCTATACTACATCCACTGCAACTTGCGCCCATTCCTCGGAAAGTACAGCGGGTCGTTCGGAGCATATTCCAGCGCAAAGGATGAGCGCGCCAAGGAGTTGTACGTTGAACAAGTACAACTATTAACAGAAATTGGATTGCGTGTTCTTCTTACAATAGACCAAGATTCTATTTATAAAATTCTGGAGGTGCTTGGCCGTGACTTCAATTAGAACTAATAGAGACGGGGATCGTTTGTTTGATAAATTTCAAGTTCTTTCTGGTAAAAAGACAGACCCCATGCTTCCTGCGCAACTAAGAACAACAGGACTAGACATCCTTAGGGAATCTCCTTTCCCTGCTTTTGGATTTACCAAGGCTGGTGTTAACTTAGGTGATCGCAAACAAGTGTTTATACCTGCATCTTGTAGTTCACCAGCAGTAAGGCTTCACGGCAGCGCTATAACGAAAGGAAAGCTTCACGAAGTTAATCTCCAGACATTTGACAGCATGATTGAAGTTGTTCATGAGAAATTAGTCCACCAACCCAAGTTACCAGAGGCCTTAAAACGCCTACTTGGCCCTTCGTGGGAGACGAGGCTTAACGATTCTATCAGCGAGCAGCAGCTTAAGAACAAATTTTATCAAATGCTTATTGCCGGTATCGGCATGTCTGATTCGGAGGTAATGGTTTCCTCGTTCGCACTTGTGCAGTACATTACATCGAGACCGCAAGGACACCAGCTTAACAAATTTCTGGCCGAGTCCGGGATTGATAAGACAAAGCAAAAGGAAGTTTATCAAGCTTGGGTTTCCGGTGGGTTGGGGAACTTCATACGAGAATCTTATGCGCTTAATCCGTGGTTCAACCCAACTAACACAAAAGTTATGGACATATATAACGAGCACGTAAGGAGGAATGGGAAGGGAGACCTTTCGATGTTCGGAGTGGTAAAGGATGTTGTATCCGACGCTCAGGAGTTCTCTTCGTTCGGAAATCGCGATTCTATTCTTTCGGCCATGGAGACGTTCTTGGGACGTATGAAAGGCGATTCCGAACCTGCTCGGATAATCGCGCCGGATAATGGGCTAAGGGTGGCTAAGTTGTCGGAATCACGCGCTGGATCTGGTCGCACACAGTCGGCCGACGAGAAGGAGTTGCGCCGGATAATCTCGGTATACGCTAGGGCCGAGGATATTCCGTACAGCAGCGCTATCCGGCAGTTTGAGGAGCGGTATATGACGGTACACCGCGTAAACATCCGCCAAAAGGCGGCGCAGATGTCGCGCGACAACGGTTTCGAGCAGATAAATACCGTTGACTATCTCGCCAGGACCGGAAATCTTGATCGGGGGATCAACGTTGCTCGCGGATTGGGCCGGAGTAGCATCGTAATATAAACGGAGGTATACGAATATGGACGCTTTACATCGTAACACAAACGCAATCATTCCGTCAAATAGACGCAAACTTACCACGTTATCACACGCAATATCACTCGGCCGTCAATTGGCGTACATTAAGCGGACGGGTGCAGCTGATCACATCGGAGGTTATGCGGAGTGGATCGCATTAGCCGGATACACGCGTCAGCAAGCCGATAGGTTAGTGGCGTTGTATGACTCGCTGTCCGCAAAGGAGGCTTAACATGAGGCGGTATGTATCGGAATACAGCGGAAACACGGCGCAGTTACTTCGCGACCTGGCGGCATTAGCGCAGAGTGACCGCGTCAGGCGCATATGGCTGCGGATGCTGGAGCGGAGGGGCGTTGCGCAAGGTTGACGCAAACTGTGCGATAGAAGGGATGGATAAAAATGAAAACTGAAATGCAGATTCAACAGGAAAACGTCTTGGAGCTTATCAGGCTGATCGCGGAAAACCCTGAATTAAGAATATTGCCGATGGTAGATTCTGAAATTGTAGCTGACGAAGGGTATTGTTCGTGGGTTGGATGCTTCGGTGAAGCGCAGGTGGATGAAGTTTTTTCTAAGGGCGAGCGCCTTTATATCCGTTCCGATGACGAGGAAGGTCTGATTGAAGAAGTGTACGACAATTTGGATGGGCCTATAACGGATGAAGAAGCGGAAGAAACGGCAAAGGAGATCGTTTCCGGCTATGAGTGGGAAAAGGTTATTTTAGTAAGGATAGCCTGCCCGTAACTTCGCAGTACGACGACATGGCGCAAAGGAGGGAACGCTAATTGACGGAGTCAGCAACGCAACACAGTCGCAAGTGTTTACTATCCGGAGTATGTACGTTAGCGAACACCGCTAATTGTACGCCGTTGTGCGCCTCATACATCGGAATGCACGGCATCTCAGGCGTCGGCGGGCGCATGGGTAGCGCGAATGTTCCGGCCGAATACCGTATGCTTACGCTAGCCACAAGCCCGGCGCGGGAGGCGCAAGCAATCGGACCAGACAATGAGGGCTGCGCCAGACTATACCGCGCGTACAACGTAATCGAACGATACGTTGCGACATTTCCGCGGATGTTTGCGGAAGGTGGCGAGGGGCAGCGTATCAAATCGCTATATCTATACTCCGCAGAACCTGGAACGGGAAAGACGACGACAGCAGCGGCAATACTGGCGGAATTTCTCATCGTCCATTACGTCGGAAGCCTGCGGAGAGGATTAACGCCAGCTGAGCGGCCAGCGTACTTCCTCGACGTGAACGCCTGGCAGACGCTGTACAACGGATTCAACCGTTCAAATGTTCCGCAGGCAACCGCAGAGCCGATCGCAGCCGAATATTACGCGGTGGAGGAGCGCGCAAAAACGTCAGCCTTCGCCGTCCTTGACGATATCGGCGTAAGATCCGCAACCGAAGCGTTCCGAGCGGATTTACACGGAATTATCAATTACCGCGTGGCGAACGGACTACCTACGGTATATACGAGTAACGTTCCGATGGCGGAGTTATCAAGCGTCTTTGACGCTAGATTAGCGGACCGGATACGGGATATGACGGCGGAGATCGAGTTCAGCGGACAATCGCGGAGGGGGATGCGTTGAATTGATGCTGCGAGAAGCCGAAAAGCTATCTCCTGGAGACTTAATAAAATGTATATACCCAGGATATCAGTCAGGACTTAAGATAGATACCTATTATGTGGTTGAACGAACATGTATAGGTAATTATGACGGCGTTGTATACTTGAGAGGTTTCCCAGAACGTCGCGTGCATGTAAATGGTGTAACGGAAACCGCAGGATGTTTTGACATACGTTGGTTTGATAGGAGATGAGGGGCGTGCAAGTAACTTCGGAGACAACAAGGGCGGAGTGCGACCATTGTGGGGAATTGACGGATTGCATTATTTTGTACGCTGAATTTAGAGGATTAAAAAACGATTCGATTCAATTATGCAAAGAACATGCTGCATATTTTTCGCGAGTTCTCAAAGTATTTAGTGGTGGGGGGGGTGACGGAGATTGAGCGTAGCAGAAACGCTATTATCGAAAATTGTTGACGCCAATGACCCGCAAGCCTTCGTCCGATTCGGTATCGACCGCGATCACTTCCCGACGGAGGAGCTGCGCAAAGCCTACGATTTCATCCGGACGTATGCGGACGAGAACCGGGGCCAAGCGCCATCCTACGCTATCTTTACCGTAGCCAATCCGCGAATCACCTATGTCCCGGCTGTGACGGATAGTTACGAATATTTGACGAAGAAGTTGAAGGATGACGCAGGCAAGCGGATGTTCCGCGATTTGTATGAGCACGAGATTCCGAAGCTGTACGAAGAGGCTGCGGACAGCCAGGCGCTATTGTCCGGAGTAGCTTCCGGACTCGAGCGTATTCACGCGAAGACGAAGCCGCATACGGACATCGGCGTAAACTTGGCGCTAGCTGGGGACAAATTCTTGTCAGAGTTTCAAGCGCGTAAGGACGGAAAATCGTTCCGCATCTGGCGCAGCAAGTTTCCGTCGATTAATCGTGAGATTGGCGGATACTTCAGCGGAAATACGTACGCCTGGTATGCGCGATCCGGCCGCGGTAAATCCGTCCTCGTAATGGAGGACGGCGCGATTGAACCAGCGTTCCAAGGCGCAACCGTACTCGTATGGGCGCTGGAAATGTCGGAGTACGAGTGGATGGCGCGGGCGTATTCGTCCATAAGTGCGCGGTTGGGAACGTTCAGATCCGAATACGCTGGCGGTGAGATCGAAACCGGCTACGAAAATAAGGCGCTGCTTATGGGTAAGCTTCCGGAGGACTTCGAGGAGAGCTTTGCGGAGTTTCTGCGGACGCTTAACGATAAGATTCCGGGAAAGATTATTCTGCGGGCGGCAGATTCCGAAGGTTTCGGAACACGCGGAGTAGCGCATCTTGAGGCGGACATTACCGAAACAAAAGCGGACGTTGTCGTAATCGATCCGATTTATCTAATGGACTACGAAGCGAATACGTCTCGCGTAGCTGGCGGAGACGTTGCGGCAACCTCCGTTAAACTTAAACGGTTAGCCGGGCGGACTAAAACCGTTATCCATGTCGTAACCCAGGCGGAAGAGGATGCGAACGAGAAGGCGGAGGATGGAACGCGGGAATTGCGGCCACCTAAGCGCGCGGAGTTGAAGAAATCGAAGGCGATACTCGAAGACGCAGCGAACATATTCGGACTCGATACGCTGAATAACGAGGGTCGCGGCGTTATCGAACTCGGTAAAGGGCGGAATGGCGGCGAGGATACGCGCGTGGAACTCGTATATCTACCGAATTACGGCGTCGTACGCGAGTTGGTTACGCAGGAGTCAGCGGATCATTTCCGGAGTGACCTCGGATTCTAGCGCAGAGGAGGTAACGCAATGTCCGGAACAATCCGCATTCATAACGTTGATTATCCGGTTGATGTCCGCGCTGAACTCGAAGATTACGGTTGGACGCGCGACAACTGGACGAACCCACGCCGGTTCCAAGCGTCATCACCGTTCCGCTACGATAAGAATCCGTCATTCTTCGTTGATACCGATGAATCCTCGGAATATTTCGGATGCTGGTCCGACTCGGCCGCGGATGATCCGGAGTGGCGTAGCGGCAATTTTACGAAGCTGCTGGCGTTTTTGCGTAACGAAACCTACGCTGAGGCTGCGGAATACCTAGCGCTAAAATACGGAGAGCAGCCGGAGGATGATGCGCTGCCACTTCGCACAAAGAAACTGCCGAACTTGGCGCAAGAGTACCGACCGATAGCGCTTTCAACGCTCGAACGTTATAAGCGGGCGGAGGCGTGTCCGTACTTAACCGGAAGATGCGTATCGGCGGACGTGCAGCGGATGATGCGGGTTGGATACGATGCAGAGCGCAAGGCCGTGGTGATTCCGTGGTTTAACGCGGACGGGACGCTCGGGAACGTTAAGTTTCGGAAGGTAGCGGAGAAAACGTTCTGGTATACGAAGGGCGGACGTCCTATCCGCGAGATGTTATACGGAATCGACATTGTCTATCGGAGGAATGTAACACGTGCGTGTATAGTCGAAGCGGAGATTGACGCTATGACACTGATGAGCGCAGGGATGGCGGCTATTGCGACTGGTGGCGCTACGTTTACGGAGGATAAACGTAGACTCATCGTTCAAAGTCCGCTAGAGGAAATCGTAATCGTCCGCGACAACGACCGGGCGGGGCGTCGGTGGCGGAACGAGATATACGAGGCGCTACGTAAGGATATACGGATAAGCTTCGCAACAATACCGGTAGTTCCGTTATCCGTGAAAGATCCGAATGAATATGCGCAGGCTTACGGAGTGGGTGCGTTGAGAGCGGTGCTGTTGCGTAGATTGCGTCCGATTGCAACGTTGCGAGGAGGATTATGTGATATGATGTAATGGACATTGCATAACTAATCACGCCGAATCCTCCCGAAAAGTACGCGATCGCGTACGATAATTGTACTATAACATAATTATACCCAATTTGAAAATATTTAATCAAGAAAGTTTTGTAAAGACGCGCGAAACAAGGTGCAGGCAGGTAATACTACCTTCAGGAGGGATAATATTGGAAGAATCCAAACAACTGAATAGTTTAGTCGTCCGCTATCAAAACGGAGACAAGGCGGTATTCGGCGATATTTACGAGGCGCTAGCGCCGATGCGCAACGGTTGGCTCGCCAAAGCCAGCGGACGTTATCTCGACGATAAAGCAACGCGACTAGCATCGTTTGATGATACGCTTTGCGATAGCCTCTGCCGTTATAATCCGGATATCGGAAGATTCGTCGGATTCCTCGCGGATAACCTTCGGCGCGCCAACGCCAAAGGTTACCGGAACCGGAACCGGAAAAAGCTAACGTGTGAGGTGCCGGACGATCCGATTTACTCGGACGATGACGACGGGATGACACTGCTTGACACAATTGCGGACGCCAATCCGCTACCCGAGGAGGTTGTACAAAAGAAAAGAGACCACCGCCAAGTGATCTCAATTCTCCTCGCCGACCAAAGCGCAGAAGTGAAGCGTATTGCAGAACACCGCCCGATGTATAAAACCGACAACGCGCTCGCCAAAGCGCTTGGCGTACACCACACGGTGGTTAAACGGACTTGGAGTAAAATTGTGGCACGCTACGACGCCAATCGTTACGGACCTATCTCCGAGTATCTCGCTTAACAATATCATTATATCATGAGCGTCTCGTTTTATGCCTGGTAGTAATTCTCAATCGCAGCAACGTTACCGCCATAACTAATATAACGGGACGCGCTACTCAAGTCAATGCAAATTAGGAGTTTTGGGATAAATTTCAATAAAAATAGGTCTATATACCTAAATATAAGGAGAAGTGTGTCATGAAAATAACAAAAGATACAAGCGTTGTTGCCCGGTTGGAATTTCGCGGCACTCCAGTTAACGTTTCCCCAACGTATTTATACGAAGGCTGCGCGGAAGAATACGAAGATTTAGCGGACGTCATTTCCGTCCCTCTACGCAGCATTCCGAAGGGGGTTCGCGTTGCATGAGTGCACTGAAGGTTACGAATCATGCCGCTGAGAGAGCAACCGCCAGGTTCCGCATTCCTCCGGAGTTAACTACGCAATGGCTGCGTAATACGTATGCCAAGTCCCGGTACATTTGCGATATTGTCGGAGATAACGGAGAGTCACGCAGGCTGTTCGCTGGGGATGGCGTTGCTCTCGTACTCGATCCGAACGAGGAAAAGGTAATCACCGTATTCGAGCCGCGGCTTAATGGCGCTATTAAGTCCGAAATGACTGCGCTCATTCAACGGAAGATTGCCGCCGCTAATCGTAAGGAGCGCGCCGAGGAGCGTCGTATCCGTATTGAGAAAGCAAAATTGTCCGTAGAACTGGCGCAATGCACTTTGCGGATGGAGTTGACGCCGAGCAAAGCGGTTATCAAGCGCAATACGGAGATTATCGCCGGGATTAACGCCTCTGTGGCGAAATTGGACGCTGAGTTGGCGGATGCTCGGCGCACAAAGAACGGCGTGGTAAAGAGTTTAGCTGCGTATTTGTAACGCAGATAGCGCATTTTTGCGGGTAAACGCCAGTTGCCCGCTGGCTAACGCACATGTCCGATAGTTACGTAATTTGAGACGCAGCTGACCGGATGTGTGCGTTCGCGGGCGGGTAAGAGGCTCGAAATTTAAGCGAAGGGAAGCGGTATGCGAATGACAATGTTTACGAAGGTTGGCGCGGCGGCAGCGGCAGCAAATAACGATGAAGGAGGCGCAAAGGAAAGTCCGATTGTATCGTTTAAGTCAGGCTCTACGTATAAAGTCGGCGTAAAGTCGATTAACGACGTAGCAGAGTATTACGGGTACGGCATGTACGGAAAGGTTAACACGTTTGTTCCCAAGAATCCGCCGGAGCGTAATGCTAAGGGCTACGTGCAAAAGAACCCGTCTGTGTGGGATAAGGCGGCGGACCTGCTTTACAAGGACGCTGATGCGGCCAAGGATTCCGGAGCAGGTGAAGACGACGTAAAGGCGATAACGAGCGAAGCGTACTTATACAGAGGTAAGAAACGCTATCTCCGCGCATTCTTCGACCTTACATCCGGGAAGGACATCGTAGTTGACCTCAGCCCTAGACAGGAGCAGACGGTCAAGTCTACGATTGAGGATAACGTGGATGACCTCGACGCTATTGCGTTCAAGTTGACGAAGAAGGGTTCCGGTACTAATGCAGTTGTATCGTTATCCGCCATTGTAAAAATGGAGCGCGATTTGACGGAGGATGAGCGGGCTAACTTCGCTAAGATTGGCGAGGCTCCGTTCGATATGGACTCGTTTGAAACGTGCCTGTACGTAGCGGATGAGGAGGAACAAATAAAGAACCTCGTTATCGCCGGATTCGATATCGCACGCTTGGGACTGTCGATTGGTGCGCAGCCTTCTACGCAATCCACCGCGCAGCCTGCCGCCAATACTCCGTCTGATGCCGACGCTCCATCCGCAGAACCGAAGCTGAACTTCTAATGTTCACACGTCGGTTCTCCGCAAGAGGTTACGCATGTCTCGCAGTCCTGGCGTTTTGTATAGCGTCATGGACTGCGGCGATTGCGGTACTGTGCGCAATATTACGATAAGGAGGCGTGGGAATGGCGAAGGTTATCCGCAATAAGCCGGAACAGCACGAAACACTCGAAATGTCCGCGGAGCAACTGGCGGGGTTGTTAGCGCAAGAATCCGACGACACAACGCCTGCATCTCCGCAGCATTCGATAACCGTCGGAGTTCATGCGAAGAAGTCCGGTCAACTCGGCGGAATCGCGTATGATATTGCGGAGTTTATCGCAGTCCTCCGCGAACAAACGGGGGAAACGTTCGCACTCGATATTCAGGCGGCGGTCGGCGAGGCTCCGGAAAGCAGCGGAGATAAAGCGCCGGTTGTCGGATTCATTGCGCAGGAGCAGGCGGAAGATGATGAAGGGGATGACGAGTAAATGGCGCATGTAAGTACCGTAGTTGGAGCGTATTCCGAGGCAGTTGCGCGGGTTGCGCTTATGGCGAACGGATGGGTCGTCCATCAGGCGGAAACGGCGGAAGCGTACGATATCCTGGCGAAAGACCCGCTGAACGGCGAATACGCGAAGATACAGGTGAAAAGCGTACGCAAGCGTGACGACCGCGGCGGTGACCTCGTAATCTGCGCGCGAAAAGGGAATGGGGCCGTATATGACCGATCCGAGGCGGACTATGTAGTCGGCGTGTGGGCGGTAGATGGCGAGATCCCTCGCGTGTGGATTTTGGAAAATCGCATGTGCGGCGAGTATTGGGCGTCAGAAGCCCGCGCAAGTGAGCGATGGGTTGAGTTGTCCATTGCGCTTAATCGCGACTTATACGCGGAGTCGGCGGGGGTGACTGCGCAATGAGCGTACGGAAAACGATAGTTGACGTAGTAGAGGCGATGCGCAACGTTTACCGCAGACTGCGCTATTGGACCGGAGGTGCAGCGTATGTCCGATAGGCTCGATACCTTCGCGCGATTTGACGAAGACATTCCGGAGCCGGTAGCGGTTGATACCTGCGCATGGTGTCGCGAAGCTATTTACGTAGGCGACGAAGTGTGGCGCGTAGACGACAGCGGTAGTCTCGTTCACTCGGATACTTGCGCTAATGCCTTCGCAAGAGAGCGCGTATACGATATCTGCGGAGTTGTGCAGGCGGATGGCACCGTAGAGTGACGAAGTACTGGCGAAGTAATAGCGGACAAAGGAACGGATGCAGGCGCAGGACGGCGTCGGTCCGAGAGGAGACCGAATAAATGGCGAAGTTGACGGGTGTTAGCGTTGTAGCGGAAAAGATTACGTATAATGGCGCGGAGTACGTGAAGACGGATGAGAGCGCTAAGGCTGGCGATATCATCCGGATTGCTAGCGACGTGAGTTTCCTGACGGATGGCGGATACTACGTAGTTGATAGCGTCGATTGCGCTGGTGATCCGCAGATTACGGACGACGAAGGCGATAGTTACGACATTTGCGGAGATGAGTTCGAGGTGTTTGCGAAGGTATCCGTTGCGGCTCCGGGTGCGACTTCGGCAGGAACCGCTACTTATCTCGAGGTTAAGCGGAGGGCTAACGTTGGAGAGCGGATTCGTATCGTCAGTGGTGTATCTTACTCCGATTACGGTAACGGAGACGAGTTCGTAGTTGAGCGCGTCGATTTGGACGGTGACGTTTATATCACGGACAATGTCGGAGAGGAAGAGTGCGTATTCCTGCGCGAATACGTTGTCCTCGAGCCTATTCCGCAGCCTAACGCAACTACCGCGGACACTCTCCCGGACACACTTCCGGAGCCGTACGTCATTCACGACGGTAAGGTGTACGTTAAGGAAACTCGGAAGGCTGCGGCGGGTGAACGCATCTTGATCGTAAATCCGCAAATTGCGCTTAGCTACGGAAAAGGCGATGTGCTTACGGTTAAAGAATCGCTAGAGGGCGGAATTTCTGCGGACAACGAAGCGCGGTCGGGCGTACTTCACCGCGAGTATGTCGTACTCACTCCGGTAACTTCCGTCATCCTCGGCGGAAAGGAATACGCGATTGAGCAGCGGAATGCTAAGGCGGGAGATATCGTATTGGTTACGGAAACGGCTGCGGATTACTGGGCGTTCTCAACCGGCATGATCGGAACTTGCGACGGCGAGTCCGGACGGGTAGCGAAAGATGCGCACCTTACGTTCGCTAACGGAAAGAAATACTACGTCGGACCTTCCGCAAGTAAATCGGATTACGTCGTACTTGTTCCGCAAGAAGATACGCAGCCTGTCGCCAAGCAGCCGGAAGCCGTACGCCTTACTGTCGGAGATTATGCGAAAGTCACTGCAACCAGCAATCACAATTACGCTATCGGAGACGTCGTCAAAATCACGGAGGACGATCCCGACGGACGTCCGTATAGAGGCGAAGTTGTTGCGACCGGCCGCGTAGGTAACTGGCTGCGCGAATCCGAAGTCGTACGCGCTACTCCGGAAGAGGTAGCGGAAGCCCAGCGTAAGAAAGCAGAGGCAGACGCAAAGGCTGCGAAACTGAAGCTGAAGGTTGGCGATAAGGTCCGTATCAACGTTCCGGAGGGAACACGTACCTCTTACGGAAGGGCTGGCGTAACTAACTCGGAAATTGGCGAAGTAACTACGATTATCTCCGATGACCTCGTAAGGGTTCGCTGGCCTTCGTTCAGCAACGATTGGAACGGAAAGCCTGCGGAGTTGGACGTAGTTACTCCGGAAGAAGCGGCATGGGCGAAACTTGGCCGTAAGGTTGGCGAGTTTAAGGCGGGGGATATCGCAGAGTTTGCGGAACCAGCCGGATATAATGCGCTCACAAAGGGAGACATCGGAGTAGTTGGAGAGCCGAATCAACTCGGGTGGGTGCGCCTCAACACGGCAAGCGTAGTCTGCGGAAACTGGTGTACTCCAAAAGAGTTGCGCTTGATTGCGCCGGTAGAATCGCTGTTCAACAGCGCAATTAATAGCGCTAGTACCGCAAACTAGGAACGGGGTGATTGCGCATGGAACTCCGTCAGACTCTCCGCCCATCAAACGCTAAACTGGCGGAAGTTGACGCAGTCAATGCGGATTCTGGCGAAGTGTTGCGGAATGCGGTCCGGAAACGGGCTGCTTCCGCCCCAGAATCGGCTGAGGACGCGTGGAAACGAATCCTGGCGATGAAGATAACGGATATCGACCGCGAGCGCTTAGAAGCCGTCAGAAGCGCTATGGAGCGCGGCGAAATCGGAAGATCCTCGATCTGCGCAGGCAAACGGTTTAGTAAAGCGGAAGCGTTGCGGATGTACGCGGACTTACACGAAAGCAGAAAGGCGGAAACGCTGCGTAGACTTGTCGCGGATACTCCGTCACACTACGTATTAGTTCGCGACGAACAAACGCTAGAAACGGCGTTTAACGCGGTCTCAGCGGCATCTATTATCGCGATTGACTGCGAAACGTTCGGTGAGAACGACGGCGCACTTGATCCGTGGTCCGGAAACATGGCGGGATTTAGCGTTTCCACGCGTGACTATTCGTTTTATATTCCGCTGAACCACGAAGAAAAGACGGAGTTATCCGAACAACGCGTGTTCGAGCGCTTGAAACCGTTGCTGGAAACGAAGCCTAACGTCATGCATAACGCGCCATTTGACTGCAAATGGTTCGCGGTAAAGTACGGCGTGAACCTTATCGATACGCTCCGGGCAGATACGCGGATTATGGCGATGTCGTTAGACGAGAACCGCAGTCACCGGCTGAAGGATCTGTGTACGGACTGGCTGCGATTGCCTGGCGATAACTTCGACCAACTCTTCGGTAAGACTCCGTTCAGCAAGATTCCGCTAGACGTTGCGCTCGCATACGCCGCTGGTGATACGGAGAAGACGCTGAAGCTGTACCGCTGGATTTGCGATTGGTACGATAAGCGGCCGGATCTTCACGAAATTGGCGCGCTGGTGTTCAACGTAGAGATGCCGGTTGCTCGAACGTTCATACGCGCTGACCTGCGCGGTATCCGGTTTGACTCCGCCAAGTCGTGGGAGCTTGACGCTAAGTTTGCGGAGGAAGAGGCGGAATTACGGCGGCAGATATTCGTTCACATGGGCGAGGAGATTAACCTTAACTCTCCGGCGCAATTGAAACGCAAGCTTTACGAAGACCTGCGCTTACCGGATAACGATAACGGTTCGACAGGAGTTCGCAGCCTGAAGCGTATCAAGCGTGAGCATCCGGTTATTCCGTTGTTACTCGAATACCGCGGAATCGATAAACTGCGTCAGGCGTTCACGTCCAAACTTCCGAACAACGTAAAGAGCGATGGCCGAATTCATCCGTGGCATAACACGTGGGGAGCTGCGACGGGACGGTTTACTTGTAATAACCCAAATACACAGCAGATTCCAGCCAAACGACCGGAAATCCGCCATCTGTTCCTATCCGCCGGAGACGACCGCATTCTTGTATCGATCGACTATTCGCAGATTGAGTTACGCGTATTGGCGCATATGGCGAATGAGACGGTGCTTATCGAAGCCTTCCGAGAGGGTCGCGATATCCACTCGACTACGGCAGCGTTAATTTCCCGCGGAAAATACACGTATGACGATATCGAGCGCTGGAAGGACACGGAGGGTCACGAATGTCAGAAACTCCGTAAGCAGGCGAAAATCGTTAACTTCGGAATCGTGTACGGAATGGGCGCTGGTAAACTCGCCGATACGCTGGAAATTACGAAGCAAGAAGCGCAGGAAATTATCGACAACTATTTCCGCGGTTATCCGGGAATCAAGCGGTACATGGACGATCAACACGCGAAGGTAATGAAGGACGGGTACGTAACGGACTTTGCCGGAAGAAAGCGCAGACTCCATGAGGACATAAAAGCGAAGGAGAAGTGGCGTGTATTCAGCGCTCAACGTATGGCCGGTAATTTTCCGATTCAAGCCGGAGCCGGAACGATTCTGAAGCGCGCCATTGTCGACTTGGAGCCGGTTCTTCCGCTGTACGATTCGTATATCCTCCTTCAGGTACATGACGAGCTGGTGTTCGACTGCCCGCGCGACATCTCGAAGGAAGCGCTGGAACACATTCAACACACGATGGAGAACGCGTTTCTGCTGCGCTGTCCTGTGCGTTGTGACGTCGAAATTAACCCGGAGCGCTGGCTTAAGAAAGTCGATATTGACGCGTGGTTTGACGAAGACGAGGAACTTGCGCAATCCAGCGGAATCATTTCGTAACATATATGCGGAGGTGAAGCGGTATGGAACGTTTTCAGACGAAGCCCTACGATGGCCCACTGCATGACTACGAGGCCCTGCGTAGGGATGTACGCGAGTATGTTACGCTATGTCACCGCCAGGGCCTGCGGCCAGATGCGTTCGCGTTCTCAACGGGAATGGTCCAGCGGTGGGGCTACGTACCAGGGCGGACGATTGAGCGGATGATTGCGGAAGAGGAGAGCGGAACAAGCGCTAGACCCGTAATCGTCGATAACGGCGGATTTGACGAGTGGTTACGAAGCGAGAGGAGGCGTAAACGTGGCGAAAATTAACGTTATCCTTTGTCCGAAATGCGGACGCGATCTGCATACGAAGTACTATCGCTACTGTGGCGAATGTGACACCCGGGGAGTTTCCGCACAGCGCGAAAAGAAGCGCATAGACTTCGCGGAGTTGACCGTAGTTGACTGGTTTAGTTCGCGAAGCAGCGCCGGGCTAACGCTACAGGACGCGGAGGGCAAACGCTATTCCGTATACATGTCGGATATATTCCGATACCTCGACGGAACGAAAATTGCTAACGTTGCGCTCGAGGAGACGAAGAAGGGCAGCGCGTACGGCTGGCGGGTTATTGCGAAGGAAAACGAAGAGGAGGCGCAAGTATGAGCGCGGATAAGGCGAAAGTAATCGCGGAGGTTAAACGAGCGATAGAGCGTCTAGACAGTGTGATTAGCCGGATTGATAACGGTGATATGGGGTTTTCGGAAGCAGGAGACTGGTTGCACAATTGCGGGGATACGGTTGTTAGCGCGCTCGAATCAGCGCTCGACGCTATAAAGGAGGCCGATTAATTGGCGAAGTTATTTACGCGAATTGGAGCCGAAGCTGCAACGGAGTCAGCTGCGCAATCGCTCGGTAAGAAGCGTGGTGATACGCTAGTACGCGAATTCCTAACGCAACTTGACGCATATTACACTTCCCCAGCGTCATCCTTTTACGACGACGCTATCAGCCGCAGATATTACGAACAGAAACTCCGCTATTTGCGCTATATCCCGTACCCGGATGACGGATTGATTACGTTCGGCGCGTCCGGTACAAATCTCTGTGACCGCCAGCTTGCGTTTAAAAACGCTAATGTCAGGGTTGAGAAATCGGATGACTTAGCGTTCCGCGGACGACAGCGGCGGAGTGGTACGGCTATCGTCGATTACCTTCAGCTCGACATCGTACACATGCCGAAGCGACTCGGTAAGGCCGCGAAGTTTCGTATGGCGGAGCATCCGGTAGTTATCGACGATGACCCGGAGAATAAGCGGACAGTTACGGAGTGGTATTTCGAGGAGTCTGCGCAAACCCGGCGAGTGTTTACGCATCCGCATCCGGAAACAGGCGAGTTGGTTACGTTCGCCATTACCGCTAAGCCGGACGGAATCCTCGATTACGAGAACAGCAGCGGAGGCAAGCGCATCCTGTTTGAATACAAGACAAAGGCGTCCGGACTCCGCGCTATGAACGGTAAACTCGATTACAAAGGCGCACAGGACGATCATAAGCGCCAGGTAACCGCTGAATCACTAGTCTTCGGATTGGACGGCGTAATCATAGCGTACGAATCGACGCAGAAGCCCGCGTGGTTCGACGATACGGACAACGCATCGGTTACGAAGGGGCAGAAGACGTGGGAGAACGGCGCACCCCGGCCGGACATTCGCGCTTTCTACGTCGAGGTAACGGAGGATATGCGGAATGCGCTGCTGTCCGACCTAGCGCGCCAGGCTGCGCTTGTGTACGAATCGAAGCGTACAGGCAAGATTCCGGACGTTACCGTTGATATGACGGGTTCCTGCGGATTCTGCGCGTACGGAGCGCATTGTCGCGAAAGGCTGACGGAAGATAACCGCGCTATGCTGGAGCGTGTGGAAGCGCAAATGGCTGCGTCACAGTTCGCAGGGAAAGCGGATCATCGTAATTTGCGGAATTATCTTAGCAGGGAGGGTGACGCAGAATGAACGCAGAAATTGCGAAGGAAATGGTGGTATTCGCGGCATTTGCGGAGATTGTAGAGGGGCTTAAGCAGAGCGAAGTCGATACGATGGAGGCGGAAATTGGCGCGGAGATGTTACAGAGGATTGACGATTACGTAGACGCAGCCGGGGACGGAACGGTATACCGCGAGGAATGTCTCGTACTGCTGCGCCAGAAACTTCGCGAATCGGCTACGCGGCTGCTTGCGCTGATTGAAGCAGAAACGCCGGAAGACAGCGAAACAGACGCGTTTTTCCGCAAACAAGCGCAGGACATTCCGGATATGCTTGCGGAAGAAGGTGCGCAATCTGACGAAGTCACAGCGGAGCAAGCCGCAGACTGAACGGTTTCTTGGCCTCGATCTCAGTTTATCGCCGGGACTCGCGGTCATCGACGTCACCAACCGGATTCCAACGCTAATCTACGCAGGCTCCATCGCAACCACTTCGGACGATTCCGATGCCGTTCGGAGTGAGGCGGTAGCCGCGTTCATATCGACTAACGCGTTCAGATTCCGACTCTTTGACGCTATTATCCGCGAAGATTTCCTGTCCGGCCGCAATAAGCGCGCTACGCAGACGATATTCTCCGCATGGGCTGCGGCTGATCGAGCGCTAAATGCGTACGGCTTGCGTGTGGACGCGGAGATTAACGGGGCGACGGTTAAGCGGATTATAACTGGAAACGGTAAAGCGGAGAAGGCGGAAGTTGCGGATGCCGTCCGCAAAATACTCCGATTACCGGACGATTACGTATGGGCGAAGGGTAACGATGACAGCGATGCGGCCGCGGTCGTGCTTGCGTGGCTAATACGCGAGGGGAAAATCGATATTTAGCGGAGGGATTGCGGATGAAAACGTTCAGTAACGCAGAACTGGCGGACATTATCGAAAACGACGGAATCGGATACGCCATCGAGTGGACCGTTGGTGTTGAGCGCATCGAAGACCCGGATACTCGCGAAATGTGGGCGCAGGCGCGTACGTTACTCGGCACAATAAATCAACGCTGCTTTGACGCTAGGGCGTTGGCAGAAGATAATGCGCCATGACAGCGTTAGAACAGCGCGTTATTGAAATGATCCGCTGGGACATTGCGCAGATTGACCGGGAGATTGATTCGCTCGAAACGCGATTGTGCGCAGTCCTGGCGGAGAGGAAGCGGAAGGTAGCGGTATTATTGGAGTACGAACGAAACCACAGCGAGGGAGATGCGTAATTTTGACGCAGTTGCTAACAGAAGAGTTTATCGCGAAATATCCGGAGTTTCCGGCGGAAATGAATGCGCTCGGCCAATTCGTGTACATGCGGACATATTCGCGGTTTCTGGCGGATAAAGGGCGGCGTGAAACGTGGAAAGAGACCGTCCGCCGGGCAGCGGAATATAACGTCCAGCTTGGCGTTAAGCATACGGAGAATATCGGCTATCCGGTTGATTACGAGTGGCACCGTAAGGAGGCGGAGTTGCTATTCGACAATATGTTCCATTTGCGCCAATTCTTAAGCGGACGGACACTGTGGGTCGGCGGAGCGGAGGGCGGAGTTGCCGAGAAGTATCCGCTGGCTAACTTCAATTGCAGCTTTATCAACATCCGATCGTGGGCGGACCTTGGTGATTTGTTCTATCTGTTGCTCGTTGGTACCGGCGTCGGATTCAAGATTACGAAGAAATTTGCGGCCGAACTCGCGCCTATCCGGACGAACACAACGTTGCTCCATTCGGAATACGAACCGGTTCCGAAGGCCGCGCGGTATGAGCGGACACAACTTCGGGATATGGCAAACGGGTACGCGAAGATTTACGTAGGCGATAGCAAAGAGGGCTGGGTCGAGTCACTACGCCAATACCTCGACATCCTTACGCAGCCAGCGTATGAGCATATTCATACCGTTAAGATTTCGTATAACTCCGTACGCCCCAACGGTGAGCGCTTGAACACTTTCGGGGGCACGGCATCGGGCCACGTTCCTCTCCGCGAAATGTTCGACGGAATCGACCGCGTATTGAAGAACCGGATTGAACCCGGACTCGCTCCGTTAGGAGACGTTCTTACGTGCTATCATGACGACGAAACGGATGACTGCGGAAACCCTACCGGGTACCAACGTGTGCGCCCGATACACATTCTCGATATCGCAAACCTTATCGGAGCTAACGTAGTTGTCGGAGGCGTGCGTCGGACAGCGGAAATTGCGCTATTCGACGCGGACGATTACGAGTGTATCTTCGCCAAGTACGGACTTAACGGTATATGGGACGCAGATAAACACGCCGCCGTTATCGCGAAAACGCGAGCGCTAGGCCTTGCGGAACAGGCGCAATTTCTCGAAACACTTCCGCTGTTTAATCCGGATGCCCGTCCGCTGCATCACCGCCGTATGTCGAACAACTCGATCGCATTTGAATCGCAGCCATCGCGCGAATTTCTGAACCTGATATTCACGATGATGCAGGCGGAAGGCGAACCGGGATTCGTCAATCTCGAAGAGGCGCGCAGACGGCGTCCGAACGCGGAAGGTTTAAACCCATGCGCCGAGATCCTGCTGGACTCGTACGGAGTCTGCAATTTGACCACCGTTAATATGACCGCATTTGTTAACGCTGATAGTACGCTCGATCGCGAAGGCATAACGGAAGCCCAACGCTTATCCGCGCGCTGCGGTATGCGTATGACGCTCGCAATGTTGGAGATTCCGCATTGGAACGATGTTCAGCAGCGCGATCGCCTCCTCGGTACGTCGCTAACCGGCGTAAAGGACGCTCTCGCACGGTTGAACTACGTTGAGACGCAAGAACAGGCGCTACTCTACGAACTCGGCGTCGCTGCGCGGACGGAAGCGGACGCCTACGCCAAACAACTCCGCGTGTCATCGCCATTACTCGTCACAACGGTTAAGCCGGAGGGTACGATATCGCAAGTTGCTGGCGGAGTTTCTAGCGGTCTTCACTGGTCGCACTCACCGTATTATATCCGCCGTATCCGTATCAACGCCGCTGATCCGCTGGCCCGCGCGGTTATCGATCTCGGATGGACGGTTAATCCCGAAGTGGGAACGCCGGGCAATACGCACGACGAGCGCATGGCTAACGCCCGGACGTACGTCATCGACTTCCCGATCGCATCTGGCGCAACTGAAACGAAGGATGACGTATCCGCAGCGCGTCAACTCGATACGTATTTCCGATTCCAGCGGTATTATACGGAGCATAATTCGTCGAATACGATTACGGTCCGGCCGCAGGAATGGGCGGAAGTCGAGCGTATTGTATACGAAAAGTGGGACGAATTTACAGCGGTATCCTTCCTCGCGTTGGGTGGCGGAACCTACCAGCTCGCACCGTATGAGGCGATCTCTCAGGCGGAGTACGAGCGGATGGCTGCTGATATGGCTCCGTTTGACCCTGCGATTCTGCAACGTTACGAGAGCGGCGTAGGCAGCGATTTAGACGGCGCTGATGGATGCGAGGGAGGAGTATGTCCCATCCGGTGAGCAGCGCTCCAATACCGCGCATTTTAACCGTCAAACCCATGCGCATGAGTCCGCTGCTATACCGGATACTAGACGTCATCTACGAGACAGATGAGCGGCAATTAGCGCGCATATCGAACGCATTTGCAACGTGGACTGATTCAGCAAAGATACGGAGGTAGAAGATGCGTATGGCTTTAGCGGAGGGTTCCGGGTGGTATCGGAGTCTTCCGCTTTCTTTAAAAATATTTTCGTAAGGGAAGCGGAATGTGCGCGAAACAAGAGGGCCGTAGGTAATATTACTGTATAAGGATAGGCGGAAGGGGGAGCAAGAGTGGGCGGATTTAACGTATTGAACGAGATTGCTGGCGCGCCAATTACGGAGGTTACCGGATGGGGTTTCATTGCTTTGTTCCTATTCGTCGCAGGTGTAGTTATATTTGTCCTGGCGGCGATAGAGTTGGAGGGGCCTGCTGTAGTCTTCGGATTATTTCTGGCTGTCGTTTTTGGTGCAATCCTGTTGGTCTTCGGTTATACGCACGAGACCGGAGAATACGAACCAACGCGCTACGAAATCACGCTGAAGCCTGGCGCAATCATCGACGCTACACGCTGGGATATCGTAAGCCACCGCGGAGAAATCTACGTTATTCAAGAACGCAAGCCAAGCGCAGATTAACGTAAAGGAGACGGACACATGCCGCTACCGAAAGATTCGATGTTCTTCGGATTTGCTGCAAGAATGACGGAGGAACAACGCATCTACGTCGATTCCATTTTCGATAATCAGATTACGTTCGTTAACGCTAAGGCTGGGACCGGCAAGACTACGCTGGCTGTCGCGGTTGCTCGCATGATTGGTAAGCCGCTGGTCTACGTAATATCCCCGGTAGAAGAGAAGCGTATGGGCTTCCTGCCCGGCGATCTGAAGGCGAAGGAATCCGTATATTTCACTCCGCTGGAAGACGCGCTGTACGAGATTGGCGAAGATCCGCGCAAGGTGATATACGATAAGGAAAACGTAGAGGCTCAGAAACGCGGAGACGTATGGGTGTATCCGAAGTCTCACGTATATGTCCGTGGGACTAACGTAAAGGGGAAAACGGTAATCATTTCGGAGGCGCAGAACTTCACACGCGGCGAGCTGAAGAAGGTTCTTACACGCTTGCATGACGATTGCCGCGTAATTGTCGAAGGCCACTCGGAACAATGCGACCTCCCCGATCCGAAGAAATCCGGATTCATTCCGTATCTTGAACATTTTCGCAATGAGCCGTACGCCAACGTATGCGAATTAACCGTAAATTTCCGCGGTAAGCTGGCGCAACATGCCGATGCCTTAACGTGGTGACGTAAATAAGCGAAGGGGTGACGGATATGGAGACGGTTAAACTGCGCTGCATACTCGCAGACGACGATTGCTTTACGCTGGGCGGTGTATACGAGGCCCGCGAAAGCCTTGCATATTATGCGCTAACGGATGACATGGGCGATATTCAAGCGTTCACGAAGCGGCCGGACGAGGACGGAGATTCATACGCAACCTGGTTCGAGTTGGTAACGGAGGAGGATCGCGTTAACAACGACGATTACCGGACTTACGAGTGCGAAGAGTGCGGCCTCAAGGTTATGGTTGAGCGCGGTACTTACGCGGAGGATAACGATATGTGCGCGGAATGTTGGTGCGCATACCAAGGAGGTTAGCGCAGCTATGACGCAGCCTAACGAAGCACCTCCGCAAGCCCTTCGCATCGACCGCACAGCAACCGGATACCGCATCCGGCCGGAGAAGCCAGCGGAACAGTTAGCGGAGGATTGCGCAGCCATCGGCGTATGTATCGTCGGATTAATCGTAGTAATGGCGCTACTGGCGTAAATACAAATCGAGGAGGAAGCGGAACATGGCGAAGTATAACGAAGTGAAGCGTAAGGCTTGCGTAGGTGAGCGGATTAAGATTGTTAATCGAATTGATAACGAGCACCGTTACGAAAACGGCGACGAGTTTATGGTTATGGCTGATTGGGGCGCAGGAGACGTTCGGGTAGACGTGGCGGGCGATGCCGCGTGCGTATTCCTGCGCGAGTACGTAGTTCTCGAACCTGTTCCGGAAGCTACTCCGCAGCCTGCCGCATCTGTTCCGCAGCTTCCGGAACTATTTGCGCAATTCCTGCGCGATAACTCCGCCGCTGTTCGTGCGTACCTTGACGCTGTTGACCAGCAGGCTGGCGGTCCAGTTACGGAGCCTATCGTTAAGCCTGCGGAAACTATTGCGGCAGCAAAGCCCTTAACACGGGCGGATGTGCTTGCGCAGGCTAGCGCTGATGTTGCGGAGTTGCTGCGAATCGGGCGGAGTGACGACGATATGCTCAGCGGTAGCAAGCATTTCCGCGCGCGCTGGTATGACGTAGATTTCGTCGTTAACCGCGAAAAGCGCACGGTTGTCGCGTTGGTGTACGAGATCAACGGCTTGAGCCGCACATTCGCACGTTACAGAAGCAAGCCTGATGCGAAAGGTATCGCTCGCTGCGCGCCAGATGACGTTTTCCATACGGATATTGGTCGGGCGATTGCGTTACGGCGCGCGCTGGGGTTAGTGGTTCCTATTGCGTACACGCAAGCGCCGAAACCGGAGGAGCCGCGTGTTGGTGCGAAGGTTCGCGGAGTTGGCGATGACAATGATTTTGGCGTAATCGGAACGGTAACAGAAATGCGTCCGGTCGACTACCTTGATGCGGATAACGGACTAATCGTCGATACGTTCTCTGGTAGCGGTTGGAACTATATCCGGGACGTAGCAGTAATCGACGATACTGACGTAGTTTATGACGTTGACTACGCAAAGGAGGCGGAGTAGTTGCGCAAGGTATTTGCAAAGTCATCCCTCGGACTATTGGCGGCTTTTATTACGGTGATCGCCGGAGGAAGCGCTGCTGAAGCGTACACGAACGGTCTGCTGGCGTTGATATGCGTTGAGATTGCAGATAAAAGGGAGGCGGAGTAGTTGAAGGTTAAAATCAGGCGCCTGAGTCCAGACGCTGTGATTCCGAAGTATGCAACGCAACTATCCGCAGGCTTCGATTTAGTAGCGGTAGAGGACGTCATTATCGAGCCGGGCGCTACCAGCGTAAAGGTTCCGCTGGGCTTGTCGTTTGAGTTACCGCCGGGATACGTCATGTACGTTATGATGCGGTCGGGAATCGCGTTGAGGACGAAGCTGCGGCAATCGAACGGTATCGGCGTTATCGATGCGGATTATCGCGGGGAAGTAGCGATGCTGTTCGATAACGTTTCGAGGCCGCGTCGTAAGGTTTTTCTGCGCCACCCTCCGTACTGGAACATTTCATCCAATCGCGAGGGGACGTACATCATTCGCAAAGGCGATCGTATCGCACAAGGCGTAATCCAGCGCTATGAACCGGTAACGTTCGTTGAGGTAGCGGAATTGAGCGAGACGGAGCGCGGAGCTGGCGGCTTCGGTAGCACTGGCGTAAGTATAACGGAGGTTAGCGAATAATGCGTGATATCTACGTAATCCTTATCGACGGCAATCTGTACCGCAAGGACAGCGCAATCCGAACGTATAAGACGCGCGAACGTGCGGAGGAAGAGGCGCGCAAAATTGGACGCTATTGGAGTTACCGCGACAGTAAACTCGAGGTCGGCCGCTTTACTGCGGTTGAGGTGACGGAGGTATCCGTTGCCCGTCCGGACTACTCCGCACCGTGTCCGTATATTGTTCCGGAAAAGGAGGACGCAAATTGAACGTTATCTGCATCGCACACACGGCGCTATCAGACGAATTTCTTTCGCAGTTTGATTACGTAAAGGACGTCGGAGTATGCCGCCAGATGCGGAATCCTTACGTCGATGACGGACGCAATCAACGCGCGGCCATAGCGCTTACCGCTATTCGTACGTGTTACTCACCGCTACCACCTACGCAAATCCTTCCGCGAGAAGGCGCTAAGTATTTCGGTCAATCTGCGTCAGATGGCGAAGGCGGAACGGAATCTGACCGGTTATTCCGCCACATCATGCGGTCTGGTCATGCGTCAACCTGCGAACATGTGGTGTACACCTTCGCGGTTGAGTCCGTCAGCCGAGCGTTATTGGCGCAACTCACCCGCCACCGTCAGCTTTCGTTCAGCGTACAATCGCAGCGCTACGTTAAATTCGGTAGCAATGACCGTAGTCATGGATTCGATTACGTTACGCCACGCTCGCTCCACGGAAAACACGTCAACTATAACGGCGGTATGTCAGCGGAAGAGGTATACGAAAGCGCTATGCAATCGCTTCAAGCGCATTATGACGTTTTGCGCGAAGCTGGCGTACCGGCCGAAGACGCGCGCATGGTTCTTCCGCAAGCCGCAACGTGTAATCTCGTATTAACCGGAAACCTCCGCGCCATCCTCGAACTTTACGCCAAACGCAACAAGTCAACGCACTCCCAATGGGAGATCGCTGACTTAGCCGAAGCTATCCGCAAAGAAATAACGAAAATTGACGCTTGGACGCAGCTATTCTTCGATTACTATTCGCAATCTTAGCCCTCCTGTTATCACTACCAGACGCAATTCCTACCGTCCCGTCTCCGTCAGTCCCAGCGGAATCCTCCGAGTGGCAAACGTATGAAGCTACGGCCTATACCGCTCGTTGTCGCGGCTGTATCGGTATTACGGCGGATGGGACTGACGTGCGAAAAACGCACACGGACGCAGACGGACGTAGGATTGTCGCAACCGATCCGGATGTGATTCCGCTAGGGACAGCGTTAGAGATACGGTTAGCGGACGGTAGCGTAATTGAGGCGATAGCGGCGGATAAAGGCGGGAGGATACGCGGTAAACGGATTGACGTGTTACATCGGACATATGCGGGGGCTGTCGAGTTTGGACGGCAGAACGTAGAGGTGCGGATAATAACGAAAAACGAGGAGGAAACGATATATGAGCGTAAAATACCGCGAGGTTAAACGTAAGGCGAAGGTTGGCGAGAGGGTTCGGATTATAAACGCGTGGGAAACGTACGGAGCGTACGAAAACGGAGACGAGGCGTTGGTGACGAGGATGCTCGGAAGCGGAGTGCAGATTGACCGCCAATACGGCAACGGAGGCAGCGTTGTTGTTGCGGATAATGAGTACGCAGTCCTCGAAGAGGTTACAGAGGCGGTAGCCTCATTAGCGGTAAACGCTACGGAATCCCCTGCGCAGGCATCCTCTGTCCTCATCCGCCCTGACCCGTCCCTTAACGGAATCCAGCGCGAATATACGCTGGAGAAACGCAAAGCCAGCGTCGGGGATGCGGTTATGCACATGTACCGCGGCGCATCGGACGGAATCGTTGCAACAGTTACCCGCACGGACGATGACGGGGCGGTGCGCTTTCTCGACGTCTTTGATCCGGAGTTAGGCAGGTATGTTTGCGGATTCAATGCGGACGCTTACGTGGTCCTTACACCGACCGACGTAATCCACATTGACGGAGAAAGATTCCGCATGGTCGAACGGAAGGCTACGGTGGGAGAGCGGATTATTGTTACCGTTAGCGGAGAGTGGGCGCTTAATGGTAAGGACCGCTACTCTAACGCGGGGGATGTCGCAAAAGTACGGGAATGTGGCGGCTGTTTCGTTTCCGCTGATCTTACAGAAAATAAGCGTTACTATCAGGACGGAGTATGGAGCGTAAATCACGAACGATACCGTGTACTCGAGCCTATTACGAAACCATCCGCCAACCTCTCCGCGCCCGCATCGCAAGAGGACGTCGTAGCGGCGCTAACTGTCAACCTTTCGCGCCTTCAACGCGAATTTGACGAATATAAAGCGGAAACTGACGCGCAGTTTGCGGAGATTGCAGCGCAAATGGAGGCGAAAGGTTGCGGAGGTAGTGACGCAGATTACGTAAAAGTGGCGTCCGGCTCCGTAACCAACCGACGTGATGACGTTGTGCGGCGCGCGATTGCGGATATTGAAGGCGTTAAAACTCCGTGGAATATTAACGCTGATCCGCAGCCACTTGTATACGTCAGCGGAATATGCGTAGTCGACGTGGAATTCGTAATCAACCGCGAAAAACGTACGGTAGCTGCTATCGCTCGCTGGCGGTATAACGGAAAAGTAGTAGCGCGAGGAATCGCAAAATGTGCGCCAGGCGACGTATTTAATACGCACATTGGCCGCGCAATAGCGTTAAGGAGAGCGCTGGGCCTCGAAGTACCGCAAGAATACGTTAAATGTCCGCAGCCAGCGGAGGGTGACGTTAGAGTCGGCGATATTGTTGCGGCAACCTCCGGTATGGCAGCGTCGTTCTTTCCGCAAAGCAGCGGAGTAGTAACTTCGCTCAAACGTAGCTTGACCGGTAAGCAGGCGTTATACTTCCGCAGCTCCGCAGCATCGCGCTCTGACGGAACAATCTGGACATTGGCGGAAGAGGTTGCCGTAATCGACGATTCCGCACGTTACGACTCGGAGGCTGATGCGCAATGACTACGTACCCTAACGTTGCCCTGTGCGGTAAGATGCGGTCCGGAAAAAGCGTAGTGGCGCAGTATCTTGCGGAGAAATACGGATATGCGGAGTTTGCGTTCGGGGACGAACTGAAGCGAACGGCTCACGAAATGTTCGATATTCCGGAAACTCCGAAGCCCCGCGAACTTTATCAGTGGTGGGGGCAGACGTTAAGACAGCGCGAGCCTGACATATGGGTGCGGAAGTGTTTTGATAGGATATCGGATGAAGCGATGTTTCTCGACGCCTACGGAGATATTCTTCGTTCGCTAATCAGCGACATCCGCCAGCCCAACGAGTATTCCCGCTGTCGTGCGGAAGGCTACGTTATCATCCGCGTAAATGCACCGGAGGAGCTGCGCAGACAACGGGCCTTAGCGGAAGGGGATGCGTTCGATTCCGCCAGCCTTGCGCACGAGACGGAGCAACACGTCGATTTATTTGCGGTTGATTACGACGTTTACAATACCGGAACATTTGAGTCGCTTCGCGAACAAATTGACGCGATTATGGCGGCAATAGCGCTAGAGGAAGGATAACGCAAAATGGACGTATACGAGGCGTATAAACGCGGATACGAAGCGGGGTATTTCGTAGGCTATCGCGATGGCGTGCGTAATACTCCGCCGGATTCTCGGATGCTTACGGAGAGGTTAGCGAGTGGATGCGCAGAGATTGACGATGAGGAGGCGGAGGATGGACGCATACAGAGCGCTATCGACGACTAACACGCGAATAAATAAAGCGGATGTGCTGCGTTTTGAAGCGGAACATAAAACGTCCACACTCGCGGAGAAAGAGAACCGGGCGTTGACGCTGATTGACGAAGCCATTACGCAAACAGTCGAGCGGTATGGCTCCAACGCTAAAATCGTAGTGTCGTGTTCTTTCGGAGTTGATTCGGTAATAACGCTGCACCTCGTAAAGCGCGTATGTGATATGCGCAATATACCGTTTGATGTCGTATGGAATAACACGCTAAACGAGTATCCGCAAACGCGCTTATTTGCGAAGAAGCTTACGGCTGATTGGCGGTTAAATACAATTGAAGCGTTGCCTACGACAACTATTCGGAAGATATACGACGAACACGGCGTTGATTCGCTGCTTAAGCGTAAGGGCGACCGTAGTAACGGACAGCCGGTCGTAGAGAAGTGCTGTAATGCGCTGAAACATGCGCCGATGCAGCGAGCGATTAAGGAACACGGGTGGCACTTGATGTTTAACGGAGTTCGAGCAGGCGAGAGCCGCCAACGGTGGATGAGCGCCAGGCGAGACGGAGATTATTACTACTCTTCAGGAACGTGGAAGACGTGGGTATGTCGGCCGATCCTGTGGTGGACGGCGCTCGCGGATTCGTTCAATTACGGTAATAACCGTCAGGAGGATGTATGGGAATACGTTAGAAAACACGATATCCCGTACAATACGATTTACGATATGAACGCGGTGATTGACGAGCGCTACGATTGTCCTACGGTAATTATCGACCGCGTAACGGCGGAGCGGCTGTCTGCGGAAGGATATAACGTTTTCATGCCGCGCACCGGTTGTCAAGCGTGCCCGATCCCGATTAAGCGCGGATACCTGCGGTACCTTCGCGAAGTGTTTCCGAAAGTATACCGCGCTATGCTGTTTCAACTTGGGTTTGCACGCGTTCTGATTGCGGAGATACCGGAGGATCAGAGAGTGGCGCTTATTGCGGAGTTATCGTCTTTCGGAGTTATTACGGAGAAAACGGAAGCTGCGATATTGGACCGGTTAGAGGACGTTATCGAATTTAAACCGTGCGTATTTGACGGAGTCGGTGTAAGCAAGCGCAAATAACCCGTCAATCCGCAGCAAACACGAGCCATCCGTCCTGCTCCGCAACAAACGAATAACGCCGGGCTTCTGCCGCAATCTGCGACTTCTCGTAAAATCTGCGCGCAGAAATATAACCGCGCTGGTCAACGTTAGCGGCCGTAGGGTCAGCGGAGTTTCGTGCAAGCCTAATCGCAATCGCACGCTCGTCTGCGGTATATCCGAGTTCTACGCGATTACCGGCGTCTAAGCGGTACATGCGTATGATATCGGCGGATAAGCGGAGGCGGCGTTGGGCGTCCGTCGCGACGTATAGGCGGACTAGCGGGATTGATACGATGTTATAGCGTTTCTCTGCGGATGGCTGCGGATTGGTAGCGGGCTGTTCCGGCGTGATAGCGGATTGTTGCGGATCTTTTCTTGGCATAGCGAGTACCTCCGTACAAGTGACGATTATTAACGTAATTATAACCGGAAATATACGGAAATGCAAACGTAAAGGAGTGAGCGGATGATAGCGAACCATAATCCGCAACCATTAAGCGCAGCGGTAGCGCAGAAGATGGTTGACGGTGGCTATGCGGAGTATATCCGCAAGCATCCTATTGCGCGAATGAGCGAACCTTCCCCCGCAGTATTGACGCAATGGGCGAAGGGCGCTCCGAATGGACTCGTAGATATTAGTGAAAAGGCGGCGGTTATTACGGAAAATCACGTTGGGTACGATCTGCGTAATGATGAGCGTCCCTTTGCGCACAAGATTCCGCCCGGTGGTAATTGGCGCGATCTATCGGAAATTGAACAAGCGCAGTTTATGGGCGGAGCATTACGGAGTGGCGGCGGTAAAGTCGGATATCTACGTAGAGAGCGCTGGGACGACGCTTCTCACACAGTACTAGCTGCGCCAATGGCGAAGGCTACTTGTCAACTTCACCCTGGACAATTGGACGAAAAGGAGACGATTACACTGCGCAATTATAACGTAACGCCTGCGCTTCCCTCGAACGGGTTAACGGTGGTCGAGTTGTTTTGTGGCGGCGGATTAATGGGCGTAGGACTGGCGGCGGCTGGTTACGATATCATATTCGCGAACGACTTCGATAAGAACGCGGTAAAGGCATACGCACACAACCTCGGCAATCACGTCATTTGCGGAGATATTACGTCCGATGACGTACAGCAGCACATTCCTGACGCTGACATTATCGCAGGCGGTCCGCCGTGTCAGGATTACTCCGTTGCTGGTACGGGAGCTGGCGAAGATGGTGAGAGAGGCCGCTTGGTATGGACGTACCTTAACGTAATCGAGCGCAAGCAGCCGAAAGCTTTCGTATTCGAGAACGTTAAGGGGTTGATTGCGAAGAAGCACCGCGCAACATTTGACGCATTGTTAGCGGAGTTTGAACGCATAGGCTACGCCGTGTCCTGGCGGCTGATTAACGCATGGGATTACGGAGTGGCGCAGAAAAGGGAGCGCGTGTTTATCGTAGGCATCCGCAAGGATCTCGGATTTACATTTGCGTTCCCTGAACCGGATGCGAGCGGGTATCGGACGCAGGTGCTGCGGGATGTTATCGGAGATTTACCGGAGCCGAATAGCGGAGTCAATGCGCATATTCAGACGCAGGCAACTACGGTTAAGCCGGAGCATTCGCTATCGAATCAACGCGGTTATGTGGCGAACTGGGATGCGCCAGGTAAGACGGTTTGTACAAATCGGTTAGACCATGCGGAGATTCATCCGGGACCAGATAACCACGATCGAGCATCCTTAACCGAGGGCGCTATACGAGGGGCCCAACGAAGACAGGCGCAAGGCAATTTCCAGTCTGCACTCCGTACATCGAAGTGGGAGGAGCCCGCTTACACTATTACGACACAACTTGCGAAAGACCCTACCACATACGTACCGCCTACTCCGCAGCCCCGTCGCTTCACCGTCCGCGAATGCCTGCGTATTCAATCCGTTCCCGATTCGTACGTATTTCCGGACACAATAAGCCTTTCCGCGCAATACCGTATTGTCGGAAACGGCGTCGCATCGCGCGTCGCTTACTTAATCGGTTCGGCGTTAGCGGAACAACTTAACGCAGCATTAGCGAAAAATAACGCAGAGGAGGCGGTGTCCTTTGGGTAAGGCGGAGAGGTCCCGTTGGGACGGAAATGTCCGCTCGATGGCGATTATTGCGAAGCCTGACGCGGAGATCACAGCGGAGGACTTAGCGTTCCTTCGCGATAACTATACGTCAACGGGAGGTTTACTTCCAAACGCATACGCTGGCGGCGCGTTCTATACGCCAACACATGTAGCGCGCTTTATCGTCGAGGCGTTGCGCGGACTATGTGGCGGAGAATTTCCGCCAGGTTCCCGCTGGTTAGAGCCGAGCTGCGGAAGTGGCGTATTCCTCGAACATATTCCGGAGTCGTCCGAAGTAACTGCGGAGGTAACGGCACTCGAACTCGATCCGACGTCAGCCCGCGTATCCGCGCTATTGTATCCGCAGGTTAACGTAATCAACTGCGATGCCTTAACGCATGACCGACGCGACTATTACGATTTCGTTATCGGTAATCCACCGTATGGCGTGAGCATCAACGTTGAGGCTGCGCAAGTACCGGACGATTACGTTACCCTAACGAAAAAGTCCGGTAAACTCAGCGGAAAGTCCGAGTCGGCTTTCATTGAGTTGGCGATTAAGGCTGCGAAACCAGGCGGGTACATTGCGTTTGTGCTTCCGAAGGGGATCGGATATAACGGGCAAATGGCTAAGATTCGCGAACTCATGCGGGAAACGTGCTGGCACATCGCGAGTATCGAGTTGCCTTCGGAAACATTTGCGCTGACCGGTACGACGATTAAGACGGACATACACATTTTGCGGAAGATAACGCCAAACGCGCGGAAAGTTTACGTTAAATACGTGGATGTAGCTGGCGCTTACCATCGCGTAGAGCAGACGGAGGAAAGCGCAGCCGATACGTTTTGGTACGAGGGGCAGATGCCCGTGTTGCAAGCGCAGATTAACGATATCGGCTACGACAAGGACGGTAAATTGACGGACAAGTGGGGCGATGGCTTAACGCAGCTTGATGAGTTGACGGAAGCGTTCGAGAACACGCTGATGCGTGAAAATACAAACCCAATTACACCCGGTCTGTCCGGACTTGTTCACGCGTTTAACGTGAGGATTCCGCCTTACGAAGCCTGGCGCGCTAAAAACGGGTATATGGCGTACTGGAGCGTTCTGACACTTGGCCGCGGCGAGGAGTTTAACGGAGAATCATCGTTCGATTTCGGATGGCAGGACCGCATTGTCGCGGAGTATTACGCAAGATAACGAAGAGGAGGCGCAATATGGGCGCAGTTAAGATCGATATTGAAAAGGACGAGCGCAATCTCAGCGTCAAATACGCGCTTAACGATAAGAGAGGCGTTCGCCTCCTGCTACGCGACCGGTATCATATCGCGAATAGGCGGTTCCTCGGCGATCTGGCAGCGGCGGATATTCTCATCGATTTAAACAGCGCAATCGAATCCGCAGGGTTAACGGAGCGGCAAGCGGAAGCGCTCGGATACGTCTACGGATATTGGCAGCTTACGCAGGAAGAAGCGGCGCAAACGATGGGAATCCGTCAGAATACGGTTAGCGAGCTGTTGGATATCGCGTGCGAGCGGATTGCTGGCGTGTTTGAGCGGTGGAACTACGGAGAAATAAACGTCGTAGCGGCGCAGCCGAACGAAACTACTGCCGAAGGAGAGAACGACTAATATGACGGATAAAACGTTGCTTGGCGGCATTGAGTTAAATCGGATATACCAGCGCGACGTGCTGGAGTTGTCGCGTGCACTTCCGGGTGGGTGTGTAGATCTAGTCGTTACCGATCCGCCGTATTTGATGAATTATCGGAGCAATCGACGCGTAGCTACGGAAAAGTTTCGACACATTGAAAACGACCAAGATTCCCGCGGATTGATTTCGGAATACCTGGCGGAATGCTACCGGCTTATGAAGGATAACACAGCGATCTACGTCTTCTGTAGTTGGCATCACATAGACTTCTTCAAGCAGGAGTTTGAGAAGCACTTTAAACTGAAGAATCTTATCGTGTGGAATAAGAATGTGCACGGTACGGGCGACCTGACAGGATCTTACGGGCCGAAGCATGAACTTGTTCTGTTTGGACACAAAGGACGGTCGTTGCTACGCGAAAAGCGCGTTCCTGACGTTATCGACTGCGCGAAGATATCCGGATCAAAGCTGACGCACCCTACCGAAAAGCCGACGGAATTGCTACGCCTCTTTATCCGGAATTCTAGCGATCATGGAGCGGTAGTTTACGACGGATTCGCCGGAACTGGCTCGGTATGCGAATCAGCGGCGGTAGAAGGGCGGTCGTTTATCGCATCGGAAATCGATCGCGAGTACGTAGAAATCGCAAATATGCGCCTTGATTCGTTACAGTTACCGCAGCCTACCGATACCACATCCGAAGGAGAATCCGCTAATGTCTAACTATCACGAAAAATACGCGCAAATTACCGTAGAGTTACGCAAACGCCTGAAGCTGCGCAAACACGGCGGAATCGTACCGTTCATCTACCGAGGGATCGCTAATCGCGATACAGGTTACGAATACGATATCGCTGACCGAGCGGAACGTATCCGCTTAATTGACGCTATTACTGCGGATTATATGCGGGAGCATTCCGAATACGTTGCGGCCGGATTAGCGAAGTGGGAACGCGATGGATACCGGGGCCAGAGGCCAAAGACGCAGCCGGTTAATAGCGCAATCCTCGAATCGTTGGCGGATGCGATATTGGACGAGGAGCTGACGGATATGAACGAGCATAAAGTGTCGCAGACGGAATATCCGTTCTTATCCGCTACTCAACTAGAGGAGCGCCGTAACCGGGAATTTCCGCTGAAGATTGCGGAGGAAGTCGGAACAGACGGCGCAGATTACCGCATTCCGACGCGGAAAAAACGTCCGAAGCGCGATATCAAATTCCGCGACCGTGACGCGCACAAGCGAAACCGCGAACGGTCAGCGCAGTATAAGCGGGACACATCACCGGGACCGATTACGCCACGCGTTACGGAGGCGTTCGTACAATGCCGCGGGATAAGCGACGCGTGGCGCAGGTATATTGCGCAAGAGACAGAAATCTGCGAGGTGTGACCGATATTTTACGCCGTTTGAAGGACATATATTATGAGGGGACGCTATCCAACCGGATACGCGTTCTTTTTGTGTTTTCTAAGATAACCGGGAGGGGACCGTAGATTGAACGAGAACAGACGTTTATACACCGCTGAGCATATCGCATTTACCGGAACAGGAACGGCATTCGATCCGGAAACAGGAGAGGCGTTGATTTACGCACCAGCAGCAACGCACAAAGTCGTTAATCTAGCGCAGTCGGAAGCGTTTAAGGAGCGCCAGCAAACGATAAAGGCCGGACGAAGCGTAGAGTTTACGATTACGAACATGAACAATATCGACGAGGTAATTGAGCGTGTATCTGATAAGCACTGCGGATATTTGCTATATCTACAATGCTTCGTTAACTACGATACGACGCTATCTAATCCGAACAAAACCGCAATGAGCAAGGAGGACATCAGGCGGACACTTGGCGTAAGCAAGCCGACTGTGAACTCATTCTTAGCGGATATGATCGACAACGCGATAATCTTCGAGGATTCCGGAAGTTATCGCCTCAATCCGCGTTACCACTTCCAAGGTAAAACGAGTAATACCGCAATCGTGCGTACATTCGTCGCTAAGGTAAAGGAGTTATACTCGGAAGTTTCCGCGAAGGATCTCGGATTCGTCTACAAGCTGCTTCAGCACATTCACCTGGAGACGAATACGATATGCGCCAATCCGTACGAACGCGACGTCGAAAATACCGTTCCGCTGACGAAGGAGGATATCGCTAGGATAACGGGAGTTGACGAAAAGACTGTGTACCGGAAGTTGCGTAAGTTAAAATTCGGAGACCAGTACGTATTTGCGGAGGTTGTGTACGGGCGATCGCGCTATTACAAGATTAATCCGTTCGTATTCTACCGGAAGCCTGGCGTACCTGACGCAACCTTGCGCGAAATGTTCTCCATCCGGAATAATTATCGCGGATGACATCGGGCATTTTCTTTACGAATACGGCCTGACATCGGGCATTTTCTTTACGCTAAAAAACGCCGGAATCCCGCGCGGCACTAAGGCTGGCGGGAATTAGGGGCCGAAATTATTTCTTAGTCTTCTTCCGCTGACAATTGCGTAGGATAACGTCAACGTTACGCATAATATATCGCGTTGCTATTACGCCAGGATTCCGTATACACGAGCGGAGTTCTGGCGTTATTGTTTCGGCATAATCTGCGCAGGAGAGCGGAGGTAAGAGCGAAGAGATTAGCGTATCCGAGGCCGGGGGAAGAACCGTCCTCAAATCCGCAACGAATAAATATTATTGAACATTCTGATACGTCACGGTATTTGACGTAGCAGACCAAGGGAACGCTAGTGACCGCGGCAGGCACCTATCCTTTATGATCGCGCTGATTCGTACCGAATCCTCGGGATCTAACGCTATATACCGCTATATAACGATTCATTGCGTACAGTTAGCGCACATTACCGATATTACGCGCTGTTTCGTGTCTATACGTTATGAAGGGTTACGTTAGATTACGCATGTAACCGTGCTATACACGGATCATAACGTCGTGTATACGTTTGTATACGTAACCTTCCGTATTATAGCGTAAATGTATAACGGAATGGCTGCGTTATAGCAACGTTAAATAAGCTACATATAATGAAGCGGAATTATAGCGTATGGATTGCGATAGGGCAACGTTAGATACAGCGCTCGTGGTTACGGTGGATTACGGAGGGAAGCGTAGGTTAGCGTTATGACTGCGTATAGTCCGGATATGTGCGAGTGGTAGCGCAGATACAGCGGATCGTAGCGTATTGATTACGTATGTGTCCGATTACGAGCGATGCTATGGCGTTTGTGTGCGCTCAATAGCGCTGTTACATCCGAATACTGCCGTATTACATCCGACGCTAATAGCGTTTCATCCGCAGAGGCGCTCGGACCGGGCGATAGCGTCAAACTCACGGGGTTATGCGTAAATACTCCGATTAGATAGCGGATTTGTCCGTATGTGGCGGACATTTGCGGGGATTGGCGTAGTGGTTGCGGATGAGGATGCGGAAAAATGGCGTAGTGGCGCGGTTTTATAGCGTAGGGACATCCGTATAAAAGCGGACTTTTGTACATATGCCAGCACGTTAATGCGTTAAAGCGCGGACCCCCAGGCGGGGTAGCGTTGGGCTGCGCATTTGCTGTCCGGAATTAGCGCGCAATTTTTCTATCTCGGGAGGTAGCGGAAATGTGCGGTTTGTGCCGCTGGTTTAAGCGGTATTTGGCGGAGAATCCGGAAGAGGAATCAGCGTTCTATTCGTTCGGAATCGGATGTCCTCTCATATTGGCGGTAATGTGGATTGCCCTACGGATTAGCACGTAATTTCACCGTGAAATTAACAACGCCGTTTTGGCGTGTGAAATACGCTGTATTTCCGTCTCTACACCGCGGGAGTATAAAACTATTCCCAACGCTGTACAATCGCTAATTTCACGCAATTTACACGTAATTATCACGTTAGAAAGGAGGCGTTAGTATGTCGGAAGCAAAGAAACGTAGTCTTGAGGCGAAATTAGACGGACGCCAACGCAAAGCAGCGTTATTGTGCGTTCAGCGCGAATTTACTCCGGAAGATGAGCGGTTAGGGTTCGATGCCATTGCGGAAGAAGTCGGAGTATCGCGCAATACCCTTTACGAATGGCGTACGCAGAAACGTCCGTTTATCGACTACGTTAATATTCTCGCGGACGAACATCTCGAAGAGAAGAGAGCGCTAGTTTACCGTCAGCTTATGAAGCTTATCGAAGGCTCGCAGCCATCCGTTAAGGCGATCGATTTGTATATGCGTCGGCACGGTTTATTGACCGAGCGCCAGGTTATCGAAACGAAGGATAGCGGAGCGGGCCGGAGTAACGACGATGTGTCAGCGGAAATTGCGGAGCTGGAAGCGTTATTGAGCGAGGAAGTACCGGAGTAGTCCGGACGCGTACGAAAGGAGACGATACGTTATCGCTATAGTTGACGGAAAATGGCTTGACCGTGCGGAACGAGCGGAGCGTATCGCACTCATTACGGAACGTGCGAAGAAGTTGCGTGATTTAGCGAAGTCCGGGCGGGCAACGGAGTATCATACGGAAATGCTGCGGAGTGATATTGCGGAGATTAAGCGGTTAACGCGGATACACCGTGCGGAGTTTGATACCGCATACTTCGCCTATGAGTATCTATCCGACGCAGGTAATCCGGAGAATGACGATAATATTATCCGCAATGGCGAAGACGGAACGCCACACGATCCTTTAACGGAGATTGCGCCCATTCACCGCGAGTTCTTCGATTTATGCGATTACGTAGACCACGTCGTCCGCGAGGCCCGGCTCGCTGTCGCAGCTGCGCGGGGGCACAGTAAATCCGGTATGTTCTCGAATGCGTTTCCGCTGCACCAAACGGTATTCCGAAAGCGCCGGTACATTCTCGTTATATCCGAAACGGATACGCTATCGAAGAAGCTTATCGGATGGGTAAATAAGCAGCTCAAATTTAACGAAAAGTTGCGCAACGACTTCGGAAGCCTACTATTCGAGCGGAATACGCAGAATGAGAAGGACAACGAAGAGGCGTTTATTACCGTTAGCGGTACGCTGGTTGAAGCGTCATCGTCCGGTAAGCAACTCCGGGGTAAGCGTCATGGCTCGTATCGTCCGGATCTCGTTATCGTTGACGATCCGTCTTCACAGAATAACGAAGGTACGAAGGAAGCGCGGGAGAAGCTCGTACACTGGTTCAATTCCGTTGTGGTCCCGATTGGAACGAAGTCTACCGCAATTATTCTCGTTGGTACGATGGTTAGCGCAACGGGTTTGCTGAAGCACGTACTCGACCGCAAGGACTTCCGCTCGTCGTTCCACGGCGCTATCGTTTCGGAGCCAACGAATCCGCGGCTGTGGGACGAATACTGCGAAATATACGCTCGGTCCGAAGATATGACGGAGCCGGACGCGTTTTACGAAGCGAATAAAGAGGCGCTAGAGGATGGCGTCGCATTGGCGTGGCCTTGGCGCTGGTCCTACCGAGCGCTCATGCACGAAAAGGTGAATATGGGCACGCGCGCATATAATTCGGAGTTCCGGAATCTAGCGTTTAGCGAGGATGAGCAGTATTTCCTTCCAGAAAATTACGCCTATTACCGTTACGAGTACGAAGGGACGCGCCGGTTCATCCGTTACGAGGATCTGCGGATTCCGATCGATGAGCTGACGATTAGCGGCGCGTGGGATATAGCGCAAGGGAAGAACGCGCGAAGCTGTTATAACGCGGTGCTAACGGTGGGACGGCATGAGAAGACCGGATACATCTTCGTGCTGGACGAATACGCGACGAAAGAACCGCCCAGCAAAATCCTGGACGTTATAATCGCGAAAATGAAGGAATATCGCCATAACGTATTTACCGTAGAGACAATTAACGCCCAATACGAGTATTACCAGCAGCTCCGCGACCGAATGCGTGTCGAGGGGCTTTATCGCGTCCGCCTGAACGATAACAAACACTATAAAACCGGAAAAGAGGAGCGAATTGAGTCGCTGGAACCGCTGTTCCACAACCGGACGCTCATCCTTAACCGGTCTCATACGATGCTACTCGATCAAATGGCGCAATACCCACACGGAGATTATGTGGATTCGATAGATTCCTTGCAGATGGCGGTAGATAACGTTGCGAAGGCGAAGAAAGCAATCCGCAATAAACCCTCGTGGATGTAACGAAAGGAGGACGCAATTTGACGAGGTTATTTTATCCTGGCGCACATTATCCGCCTGATAACGCAATCCCCCGTCTAGCACGATATAAACGTGGCCGCACGATATTCGACGGACGGCATCCGGAGATATACGAACGAGCGTCATCGCTGCTGAAGGATACGCCGCACGCTGCGCAATTGAAGACGCTATTTATCGCGGTCAACTTGATGGATATATTGCTGACGAAGCCTGCGGATTTGTTAACGGGCGAACCGCCTACGTATGAAGCCGGTACTGGTCCGGACTCAATCGAACAGAAGCGCCTCGACTCGATTGTGGAAGAGAACGACTTGACGCAGATGATGCATGAGCTCGTTATCGGCGGAGGTTATCGCGGCGACTCCTGGATAAAAACGTATTACGCAGCCAGGGCGGACATGAGCGAAACTGAAGCGTTAGGACTCGAAGCGCCTGCAACGAAATTGGAGCCGATTATCGAAGCCGTACCGGCTAACGTTGTATTTCCGGAGTTGGCGCGCGGGAGTCGCAAGAAGTTTAAAGCGGTCAATATCGCATGGATCGATTGGGTCGAAGAACCCAGCGGCAGAGTTATGCGTTGGCTGTCCGGTACAAACGAGACGTATACGCCATATCTCGTAGTCGAGCGTCATATTCCCGGATACATTACGTACGAGCGATTCCGGTTGACAGAGCGCGGCGTTAACGCGGAATGGGGCGTGCCGATTGCGACTTATACGGTCGGCGAAAAAGTAGCGACCGGACGCGAAGAAGATATCGTTGCAACCGGAACCGACCGCTTACTTGTCCACCACATTCCGTATAAGAGCGTAGACGATCGTTGGGAAGGTATCAACGGAGTCGAGAAGCTGGAGAGCGTTCTAAGCGCGATTAACGAACGGTTGGCGCAAATCGACTATATCCTCTGGAAGCACAGCGACCCCACCGCATACGGTCCGGACATCGACGGGGAAGCGGACGACGGCGCAAGTGTACGGTTCGGCGGCAGGTATATCCCCGTTGCGAAGGACGAGGCCACTCCCGGTTATATGGTTTGGGAAGGCCAGCTTAACGCAGCCTTTACGGAGTTGGACGTACTCCTCGGTATCGTATATCAGATGTCGGAGACGCCGCAATGGTTGTTCGGAACAACGCTTGCCTCCGATAAAGGCGGAACTGGCACGTCACATACGGATTCTGGCGCAATCAAGGCCCGGTTCATGCCGATCCTGGCGAAAGTTAACCGTATCCGGGCGCACGTTGACCGGGCGCTACGTGACGCTATCTGGACGGCGATGCAACTCGAAAATTACGCTAATCAGGGCGTTGAAGGTTGGGTTCCGTACAATCCCGTCTATCCACGGATTAATTGGCGCGACGGCGTTCCCATCGACGAGAAGGAAGCCGCTGAAGTTGCGCATATACGAACCGGAGGCAAGGCGACGATATCCGTATTGGACGCTATTAAAACGCTGGATGGCGTAGACGACGCGACCGCAATCGAAATGGTATCGCGGATTGATGACGACGAGACGCGCGTTATGGGAACCGTAGACGGAACGGTGTTTAACAGTCCTTCCGGAGCTGACGCGTAATGGCTATACTCCGCACGATACCCGACCCGACGTATGAGCGCGAGTTATCCGTTATTGCGGCGGTATTTAAGCGCGGTATTCGCGACATCCAATCGGAGTTATACCGCCTAGACTTATCTGCGTTATCTCGTGCGCAAGCAAACGCAGCACTCCGGGAGATTGCGAAGATACTCGCCAGCATTGACGCAAAGTCTGCCGCGTGGGTGGCGGAGAATATTCCGAAAGCAGCAACCGAAGGCGTCGCTCGTACGCTATATGCGCTTGAACTGACGGAGACGTACGAACAGGCTACGAAGATAGCGAAGTTTAGCCGGTTGAATGCGGATTATGTTAAGGCGGCAGTAGCGGATACGCAGGCGGACTTGCTCGCCATAACGCGCAATATCGACAGTCGAACGCGGAAAGCCGTGCAACAAGCTGTATCCGATTCCATGCGCGCTAATCTCGCTAAAGGCGTAAACGGGCGGAGAACTATACAGCGGGACGTCCTCGCTAATATGCGCCAGCAGTTAGGAACAGCGCTCGATACCGGAATCATTGACGCAGGCGGAAGACGCTGGAAGCCGGAAGTGTACGCCGAAACCGTTACGCGAACGAAGATGCAGCGGACGCACTTAGAGGCGACCGAAAACGAGGCGCTATCTCGCGGAGTCCAGTACGGGATTATTTCGCGGCATGGCGCTACTGATGCGTGTAGAGCGTACGAGGGGCGCGTAGTTAAACTGACTCCGGACGCTCCAGGAAGCTATCCGTATGTCGGAGACTTGAAGAAGGGAAGAGAAATCTTTCACCCCCTCTGTCGCCATCAAGTAACGCCCGTCCGTAATCCGGAAATTTACGGACAATAATACGATGTCCTACGTTAAGACGTTAAACTGACGGAATCCATGCGCTACGCAAGTAAAGTGTCACGCGACACTGGCGCTAAAACGCGGGAGGAAACGAAATGAGAACGTTTTTGAATGCGCAATTTTCCGATAGATTCATGCCGCTGTTTAACCCGGAGCCAACACCGGCACCCACCGATCCCAATCCGCAGCCTGATCCGGACCCTAAGCCGGAGAAGACGTTTACGCAGGCGGAGTTGGACGCATTGATTGCGGACCGTCTCGGAAGAGAGCGTAAGAAGTACGCTGACTATGACGAGTTGAAAACGAAGCTTACCGCATTGGAACAGGCGGAAGAAGAACGGAAAAAGACGCAAATGTCGGAGCAAGAACGGTTACAGGCGGAGCGTGACGAAGCGTTGCGCAAAGCATCCGAAGCGGAAGCGTCAGTATCCGCGAAAGTTACCGCAGCCAATCAGCGCTTGATTAGCGCAGAATTCCGGACACTGGCGCGCGAGGCCAACGTACCAGCCGACCGGATTGCGGCAGCGTTGAAATTGGCGGATTTGAGCGGGGCTGACGTAGATGACGAGGGTAACGTAAGTGGCGTTAAGGAAGCGGTAGAGGCGTTAGTTGCGGCGAATCCGTATTTGGCGGAGAAAACGCAGCCCAAACCAATTGGTGGCGCAGGCGGTGGCGGTGAGCCTACGGATAAGACGAAAGAGCAACTGCTGAAAGAAGCCGCGGAAAAAGCGCGCAGGACCGGGCGTATTGAGGACCGCATGGCGTACTCGGCGCTAAAGGACGAACTAAACAGATAACGTTATTCAAAGTCGCGGGTAATTGGCGGCTTATTTTATTACACAAAAACATATCAAAGGGGATATTTGAAAATGGCTAAAGTTTATAACGCATCTCTGATTGGTAAGAAGGAATCAGTAGTTGACGAAATCCTGCTTTTGAATCCGCATCAAACTCCGCTGCTGAACGCTCTGGGCTTTTCCGAAGCTGTAACCGCCGTTGAGCACGTTTGGTATGAGGACGAAATGTTCCCGGACGAAACCGTAACTACCGCATCCGCGCTGGTTGACGACACCGCGATTGTTGTCGCTGATGTTACACCTTTCCGCGTTGGCTCCGTAATCAAAATCGGCGAGGAACTGCTGTACGTTTCCGCGATTAACACCGGTACCAAGACGCTGACTGTTACACGCGCTTACGCTAGTACTACGGCTGCTGCGATTGCTAACGCTGCCAAGGTCGAGTTCCTGTTTGATGAAGGTACCGAAGGAGCCGACGCTCGCGCGGCGCGTTACAAGGCTCGTGTACGGAAGTCCAACCTTACTCAAATCTTTACAGACTCTATCGAAATTTCTGGTACTGCACAGGCTGTCGCTCAATACGGTATCGACAACCTGTACGAATACGAAAAGCAAAAGAAACAGCTCGAACTGGCCCTGCAACTGGAAAAGGCGTTGATTAACGGTGTTTCCTACGAATCCGGCCAGGTGCGCCAAATGAAAGGTATCCGTCAGTTTATTACAACTAACGTCACCAACGTTGGCGGCGCTGTGACTCTTGCCGCTATTAATACACTGGCACAAAGCATCTATGACGCTGGCGGTTTCAAACAAGCAGGTGACTACAAGATCATGGTCGCTGCAAAACAAAAGATTGCGCTGTCTGGCACCGATTCCAACAAGATCACGCTGACTCGCGGTGAGAATACCCGCGGTCAAGTAGTCGACAAGATCGTTACAGACTTCGGCGAGTTTGAAATCGTGCTTAACCAAAACCTGGCTTCCGACGAGTTGTTCCTGTTCGACTCCAACCGCGCAAAGATTCGTCCGTTGATTACCCGTGAGTTCTCCCACACTTACCTCGGCACTAAGGGCGACTACACTACCGGCCAAATCATCGGAGAGTACACGCTCGAACTGGAGCAAGAGAAGGCTCACGGTCGCCTGAAAGGTCTGTCTTAAGAAACGGAGGTTTAACGCAATATGACGGTAACATACGAATCTAAACGCTATCCGGCGCTGGGCTTTTATGTAGACGGCGCTTTTAAGCGTTTTTCTAACGGAGTTTACGTAACGGAGGACGTAGCGGAGATTGCGGTATTGGACGCAATGTCAGACGTAACTCGCGTCAGTGAAGCGGAGACGGACGCGGAGTCGGGACCGGGTATTCCGCAAGAGACGCCGGAGGTAAAGCCCGCGCCTAAGCGCAAGCCCTCCGCCAAATAAACGGGAGGTGTAGCGCATGGCTATTACGGTAGAAGACGCAAATACGTACATTAGCGCAAATTGTATCGATATTGACGACTGGAACGACGCAGGCGAGGCGAAACAACTACGGATTGTAAACGTCGCATCTCGTGACCTAGCGCAGTTTTATCCGTCGTATACGATACCAGACGCAGCGGTGTACGAATTTGCGAATGTGTTAGCGACGGTATACGGAGATTCCGTAAGGTTGGCGCAGCAAGGCGTTAGCGGATTCTCGCTAAGCGGAGTTGCTTCGTTCAACTATAAGGACTCCGCGATTAACATTCCAGGCGGAAGCACGCGCAAATATATTCCGCAAACTGCGCTCGATATCATTGGCGCGGAAAACGGCGTTACCTTATCGAAGCGCGGCGTTATGTGGAGCGTGATGTAACGTGGCGCTTATACCGCTGAAGCAGGAAATCATCGTCACTCCGCCTGGTTCGGACGATCCGTGGGACCCGCAGCCGTCTACGCCATACTCCGTTAAATGCCGCTTACAAGAAGGCGTCAAACTCGTCCGCAACGCAAACAGTCAGGACGTCGTATCGTCCGCGCAGATTTATCTCGATAAGCTGGCGGAAATTACGCTGTCCGACCGGATTGCTTACGTAGACGAGAACGGAGTCGAGCGGACGTATATTCCGATATCGATCGAGGTTAAGCGCAATCTCGGCGGAAAGCCAATCCTAACGGTGATTAACGTATGAGTCTGACGTTCGACGATACCGCATTTCTGCGGATGCTTGATGTGACGGAGAAGAACGTACGGCGAGCGGTACGTAACGGATTAGGTGACGCGGCGGATGCACTCTTACACGACTCGCGTAATCTTGCGCCGTTAGATAAGGGAACGTTGCGAAGTACGGCTTGGTCCGGTGTTGACGAAGAGGGGACGGAGATTACCGGGGTCGTAACGTATTCGGTGACGGAACAATCTGCGTCAGGCGAGCGGTTTAACTACGCGCTCTACCAACACGAACTCGGCGAATCGTATGCGGACCCGACAACGCCCGGAACACAGCCGAAGTTCCTTGAACGTCCGCTGAAACAAAACTATGACCGTTATATGCGAATCGCAACGGATCAGATTCGGAAGGAGTTGACGTAACCGGTGTTTACCGTAGCGGAATTAAAATCGAATATAAACGCCGCCGTACCGTACACGTATTACGCCAACGAGTTCACGAGTACGTCCGTTGCTGATTCGGCGTACGTGCGGTTGAGTGGCGGAATGAAGCCCTCGGAGTGGACGAATACCTTGCGGCCATCCTTTCAGGTTGTCGTAAGGGGAGCGGAGAACAACGGACCGACGGTAGAGGCGAAAGCCAACGCGATATGGGCGTATTATCATCAGCGGAAGAATTTTACGATAGGGACAACGCAGATACTCGCCTGCTTCGCGGATCAACCGGTTCCGCTGTATCTCGGGAGAGATAGCGCTAACCGTCCGTTATACTCGCTGAATTTTACGTTGATTCTCCAGAATTGACGCAATAAAGCGCAGGCAGACGTCAGGACTCCGGTTCTGGCGTTTTTGCTGCGCCTAAAATAACGAAAGGGAGACTGAATATGGCCGCAAACACTGAGGACATTAAGCTCGGTCCGTGTAAAGTAACGTTTGATGTCGGAGGCACGTCGCCTGTAATCTTCGAGACCACGCAGGGCGGCGTCGTGCTTACGTACGAAGAAACTACACGGGCCGTTAATATCGACCAATACGGCACCACTCCGGTAAAGGAAATCGTAACTGGCCGGACTGCTACTATCGCGTGCCCGATTGCCGAGTACGACCTTGCCAAGCTTGCCGCAATTATTCCGGGCGCATCGCTTGTTACTGACGGAACTACTCCGACGAAGCAGAAGGTTGTCGTCAGCGCAACCAACGTAATCGACCTGCTTCAGTACGCGAAGAAGGTAAAGCTTGAACCGCTCGCAGCCGGTTCTACCGCGAACGATGCTATCACGCTGCTCAAAGCCGCGCCTCGTCCGGCGCTGAACTACACCTACAGCTACGACAATGAATTGATTACCAACGTAACGTTCACCGCTTATCCCGACGCTACCGGCGACCTTATCGTATTCGGCGACGAGACCGCTGTTGATGACTAAGCACGCAAATATCAGCGTAAGGGTTGCGCATAATCGCGCAGCCTTTGCGCATTAGGAGCGAAAATAACCGTGATTCCACGATTTAATAAAACGCAAAATGACGCTGTTTACTTCGGAGATACCCGCGTCGAGATTCCGAAGCTGACTATCCGCAAATGGGAAGCGCTGTTTGAGACGGTCGAATCTCTTCCTCAACTTATCGTTAACGTACTGGCCGCGAAAGGTAGCGCAGATTTTACAGCTACCCTCGTTGTTGCCGCAGGCATGGCGCTCGACGAAACCGTTAAGATTGTCGCTGCTATTACGGACCTTGACGCTGACTTTATCAAAGACAACGCAGGGCTTACGGAGTTGACGGATTTCATCGCGAAGACAGCGCAAAAGAACGATTTGTCCGCAGCCGCAAAAAAGCTCCAGGCCGCGTTCGTCCGGTTCGCGAAAACGACGGCCGTGAGCGCGCAGAACCCGTAACACTGGCGGAATGGCTCGTAGACGTAGCGGTAACACTTGGCGTCACGCAGGCGGAGTTATACGACGGATACTACGCGGTCGATTTGCCGCTGATATTACGCCGACACGCGCAGAAGGTAGCGCATGAGCGGATTATAGCGCTGCGTACGACGCTGGCCGTAAACATGGCGGATGAACGGATGCTGCGTGCATATTTCGACGAGTTGGCGGGACCCCGCGAGGAAACTGCGCAACCAGACGACTATGACCCGCAGGCGGTCGCAAGATTACGTAATAAGCTAGGGAGGTGAACGGATGGCAAGCGGAATGGGAGCAACGGACGTAGGCGCGATTAGGGCGACACTTACGCTCAATGTCGGTAACTTTAAGCAAGGAATGGACAACGCAAAGAAGCAAATGCGTGAGGTTGACGCCAGCGCAAAGACTACCACTAGAAGTCTTGAAGGGATCGCGGGGGCACTCGTATCCCTTGGCGCATCAAAAGCGTTAGTCGGACTTGCGCGTACGGTGAAATCACTGACAGACGAGGCGCAGGCTGCGTCTATGGCGGTAAAGGGCTTGGCGGAGGTGTCGAAGGCTTTAAACGTCAATATCGAACAGTCAACGGGGTTAGCGCAGGAACTCGCCAACAAAGGCTTTATGACGCTGGCGGAGGCATCTAGCGCGGTAAAAACGCTGTTATCGTCCGGACTCGGACTCGAAGAGACGCGGAAATTAATCTACGCTACTGCGGACGCTGCCGCATATAACCGCGAAGCGCATTTATCGTGGGGCGAAGCGATTGTGCAAGTCACCCGCGGTATCAAATCCGGTAACTCCGAATTAACGGATGCTGCCGGTATTACAACGAACCTTAGCGTCATGTACGATCGTTATGCGAAGTCCATCGGAACAACTGCGGATAAATTGACGGATGCACAAAAGGTGCAAGCGGCATACTCCGAGATTATGAAGGAATCGACACTGTACGCCGGTAACGCAGATACAGCGCTCCAAGGTTACGCCGGTACTCAGGCGGTGTTTAATCAGACGATTACCGTTGCGCGGCAGGAACTCGGCGAAGCGTATTTACCGGCGATACAGAAGCTTATGGAAACGCTGACTCCGATTATTGCCGATGTGACAACGTGGATTAGCGCTAATAAGGAAATGACCGTCGGATTAACTGCGGCCGCTGCCGCATTCTTGGCTGTAGCTGCTGCGGTTGGAACGTTATCTGCGGCGTTGTCCGTACTGCAAGTAAGCCTCGGCCCGGTCGGTTGGGCAATCGCAGGGATTACGGCTGTTGCGGGCGCTGTTACTGCGTACGTCGTAGCGTCCGACGCCGCGTCAGAATCTACGCTGAAATGGGCGAAGAATCAGGACGTGTTGAACGCGAAACTGGCGCAGGATGCTACGAAACGTTCTGCGGAGGATATCCGAGGACTGCGCGGCGACATCGACACGTTGAACGGAATCCTGGAGAAGCGTAATAAGCTGATGGACGAATATAACGCGCTCGAACGCAAGGCGCAATCCGGCCAGGGCAGTATTGAGAATACGCACCGCGCACTTGATTTGGCCGACGGGATCAAGGAAGTTGACGCCAGCCTGCGTAAGATGGACTTCAAGAATGCGGACGAAGCGTCAAAAGCGCTCCAGCGCATGAACCAGGCTTACGAGGACTCCATTCCTGCACGCGTTCAGGTAGAAAAGTCCACGATTACCGAATTGGCACAGAGGGTACAGCAGACAAACGGAACTGAAGCATTGCGCAAGAAGTATGAAGAATTGAGCCGCGTTGAGAAACTTAATGACGCTCAGAAAGCGGAACTTGCTAGTACTGTGAAGCAGCTTGCGCAGCAATACCCGGATGTAATCGCTCAGATGGACGAGGAAGGCCGGTATATCATCACGAATACTGACCTGCTCGACGCTCAGATTAGAACTGAACGAGAGATAGTCCGGACGAAAGCGGAGTTGCGCAAGCAAGACCTTCAGGACTTACAGAAGACAACAAAGGCGAAGATTCAGGCGGCGACAGCGGAGATCACAGCATTGAAAGCCGTCCTCGAAGCGACCACTACGAAAAAGTCGGTTATAGACGCGCCGACGTTTGATGAATCGAAGGTTAATCCGCTGCTTACCGGTAAGGCTCGCGAGTATGCCATCGCAGAGGGTAAGCGCCTGAACGACGAGGCCCAACGGCAGATTAAAGCAGAAACGGAAAAGTCGAACGAGTTGCAGGCGTCTCTTATCGAGTTAAGCCGTATGATAAAAGATATCGATTCCAATACCTGGGACGACTATCTCCCGAAGACTGGCGGAGGTGGTGGTGGAACTGGGACTGAGGGTGGTCCGAAGAAGACCGGCAAGACGGCTGCGGAAATTGCTGCGGAACTTCGCCGGGATCTATTTGCGCAAGATCTCGCAACGATGCGTTATAACGCGGCTATGTACGACCAGTCCGCGGACGACCAAATCGCAGCTATCGAAGAAATCCGCCAGAAACACGCGCAATATCTCGCCGAGAATATCGAAGACGAACGGTCCCTAGCGCTCCAGGTTAAAGCGCTCAACGCTACGAAAACGGAGGATGCCGCAAAAGCCGCGAAAGCTGCGTACGAGTATTCCGCCGAGTGGATCGAAATGGAGGAGCGCAGGCTCCGCGAAAAGGGTTCGTCTGAAGCGGAAGTGGCGCAGATGCAGTTAGACGCGTGGACGCGGGTTAAGGCGCGCTATGATTCCGATTCCGACGAGTATAGGGCTGCGGACAAGGCGTTGTATACCGCTCGGATGACGCTAATTAAGGAAGCGGAAGCGGTTGCCCGTAAGGCAGATGAATCGCGCGAGCAATCCGCTAAAGAGGCGAAGGACGCCGCACTCGACGCAATCGACGAGCAGAAGAGGGCGGAGTTAAAGGCGCTGGATGAGCGCAAGCAGGCGGTAAAGGACTATTATGATGCGCAACTGAAGGCGCTCGACCAGTCCGAACGCGTCCGCGACCGATCCAAAATCGAGGCTGAAGCGGAAAAGTACCGACTTGCTACGTCTGAGGCCGGTCAGAAACACTATGCGGAACTCCTCGAAGAACTCCGTAAAATGGACGTCGAGGATCAGAAGACCGCGCTTCAGGACGCCAGAGATTCCGAACTGGATGCGCTGGATAAGCGTAAGGACGATATCGAGTCGTGGTACAGCGATATTAAGGCGTCAATCGAAAACTTTGGCGGAGACATATCGCAGATTTACGCTGCTACCGAGGATTCCCGGTTCCAAGCGTTTGTAACGACGAATGCACGCATCAAGGCGGAAATGGAACGCTTCAAATCCGAAATGTCTACGCTGAATAACGTATCGTCCTCGTCTGGTTCCGGACAATCTTCGTATGAAGCGTCGATCCTGCGCCAAATGAAAGCGAATGCTAATGCATGGTGGACGGCTGATGACGCAGGAAAGCGTAGGTTAGAGGCGGAGTCGCAAGCGCTCGGTGCGTCTATTGGCGCAACCAACTACGGAGGTACATGGTATCGCGGAGGCGTTCCGTTATTCCATAGCGGAGGTATTGCGGGTGTATCGTCGTTCCGGAGTGGTAGCGGATTGGCTTCGGATGAACTCCGCGCCATCTTACGCCAGGGTGAGGTAACGCTGACGCCTGCGCAGATACAATCGGTCGTAAGCGGAATTGGCGGAAAAGGTAGCGGAGGGACAACGGTGCATATCGAAAAGGTGATCGAAATGAACGGCGCAACGTTCGAGGATAGCGCGGATTGGTCCGGATTCGAGCGTAATGCTGGCGATGAAACAGCGGCTATACTTCGCAAAATGGCCGCAGGACAGGAGGTTGGCGTATAATGCCGGATGGATTTACGTATAGAGGGCGTCACTGTTCGGAGTTCGGCGTTAACCTGCTGTCCTATACCGTCAACACACCGGAAATCCGTAACTATACGGAGGAAGCGGACGGACGCGCCGGAGTTTACGATTATGGCAGCGAATGGGGAACGCGTGAGATTACGGTAACGGTCGATGTGACACCCAATTCCGTATCGCTGAAGCGGAGGCAATCGCAGATAATGGCGTGGTTGTCTCCGGTTTCTAACGGAGCAGGAGCGTTAATATTCGACGAGGTTCCAGACGTTCAGTATTATGCGAAGTTAACCGGTAGAGTTGGTATCGAACAGTTTTTCCGCGGATATGGCGAGTTTACATTTACGTTTGTCTGCGCTGACCCTTTCGGGTATTCAACGTATTCTGTCGAGAGTATCGACGTAGACAGTGCGGTGCTGGTGGATACGGATATCAGCGTTGACGCTACGTATTCGTTCGCTGTGACCGGACCGGCTACGTTTAATATCGACAACTTCGGGTACGAACCGGTTCAGCCCGTTATCGAAATCAGCGGATCGTTTACTACGCTGACACTGACGCTCGGTGGCGAAACATTAACGTTCTCGAACGCAATGTCATCGCAGACACTCGTAGTCGATTTCGCGCGCTATGCGAGTACAATCGCGGGCGCTCCGGTTAACGTCGGAGGTAATTACGGAGAGATAGCCGCGGGGATTACGCCTGTTAGCGTTGGGGGAACCGGAATCAACGCGACGATTACGTTTAAGTTCCGGACGAAGTTTATTTAACAAGGGGATGACGAATAGATGGCGGATATCGAATTGATACTCGGGGCAGACAACGGACACTCCCCTGCGGATAAACTATCGCAAGCTTATCCGAAGATTAACCGCAACTTTACGGAGTTGAGCGAGGAGTTAGCGGACGAGACTGCGACACGGATCGCGAATGATAACGCAGAGACAGCCGCTAGGATTGCGAACGATAATGCGGAGATTGCGGCTCGTATCGCAGCAGACGAAGCACATGCGGAATCTGAAACAGCGCATCCGGCAGAGAATATTACGTATGCTGGCGAAGTAACCGCCGCGGATACGGTAAAGGACGCTATCGATACGCTGAAGACTACGCTTGACCAGGCGGTTATCAGCGGTGACAGCGGACCGGAAGCGGCAACAGCGCGCTATAATACGGAATCCGGCGAGACGTATACAACGTTGCAACAGCGTTTGGACACGGAGTACGCGGAAACTGACGGAAGGATTAGCGCGGCGGAGAGCGAGATTGTTACCGCGAGGGGAACGTATAGCAGCGTAGGCGAACGGTTTGGCGGAGTCGATGCGCAGTTGGCGGATTTAAGGAACTACTTGGACTACATGCCAATCAACGGCGGGGACTTTGACGGGAATGACCCGTCCGGCGTAGTCGTAGATGGTGGAACATATTAAGGGGGCGCAATACACATGGCAAAAATCAAAATAAAGCGCGGCCTTGCCGCCAATCTTCCAGGGCTGACGCTGGATGAGGGGGAACTTGCACTTGTATTGGACACGGCAAAACTTTACGCCGGTATTGGCGGTGACAAGGTACTGCTCAATCCTGACCAAGCAGCAGCAGAAACGGCAACCAAGCTGGCTACGGCGCGCAATATCGCTATTACTGGAGACGGCACGGCAAGCACATCTTTTGACGGATCGGCAAACGCAACCCTTGCTTTGGTATTGGCAAACAGCGGAGCAACGGCAGGCACATACACGAAGGTAACAATTGACGCCAAAGGGCGCGTTACCTCCGCAACTCAAATTGCAGCAGCGGATATTCCGGCATTGACGCTTGCAAAAATCACAGACGCTGGGACGGCTGCAAGCAAAAATACCGGCACGGCAGCAGGCAATGTTCCGGTATTGGACTCCGGAGGCAAACTGGATTCCAGCATCCTTCCGGCCATCGCCATATCCGACACATTTGTTGTGGCGAACCAAACTGCCATGCTGGCGCTTACCGCAGAGGTGGGAGATATTGCAGTCCGGACGGATCTAAACAAATGTTACATCCTGCGGACCGCCGGAGCCTCCACCCTTGCAAACTGGCAGGAGTTGCTCACACCAACCAGTCCGGTACAATCGGTGGCGGGCAAGACTGGTGCCGTCACACTTGCTGCCAGCGATGTGGGTTTGGGTAACGTCAACCAACAGCACACAGATTGCTACAACTGCCTTTGTTAAGGCACAAGGCTATTTAACTGGAAGCGACACTATTGACGGAGGCACTTTTTAAGGAGGGCTAGGAGTGGCGAACAAAATACAATTTAAGCGCGGGCTGAAGGTCGCTTTGCCTGCACTCTCTCCCGGAGAGCCTGGGTACTGTACGGATACAAAGGAATTTTTTGTAGGCAACGCATCTGGAGGTAACACAAGGATGGTCTCATCTGGCGAATTAGTGCTCAATGTCAAAGATTTCGGAGCCAAAGGCGATGGTGTTACCGACGATACAGCCGCAATCCAGGCAGCCATCTATGCACTGGGTTATGCAGGAGGCGTTTTGTATTTCCCCAAAGGGATTTATTTAATTTCCGACACGCTGAATGTCGGCAACGGTACAGCATCCGCCGTAAGCACCCAAAATGCCATTACTCTGCAAGGAGCCGGAGCTGCAAACACTGGAGCAGCAGTATATGATGGTGGTTTTGGCACTATGATCCGTTACATAGGATCGACAGAAAAGCCAATGATACATGTAAGAGGTCCGATCAACGCCCCAAGAATTTTGGACATTTCTTTGGATGGCAACATGATGGCGTCTATCGGCGTCCGTGCAACAAATGCTTTGGGCTTTAAATATCGCCCGTGTGCAATACGCGATACCACACAAATCGGCATCCTAATGGACTCGTGGCCGAGCATGACCGTATCCGGCACAAAAAATAACATGTCCTGCGATATAGCGGACGGATGGATAAATCTTGGTAATAGTCCGTATGCTGTTTGCATTAAATTGTCCGGTGACATTGACGGCGGCGATACCAATATGAGCAGACTCCACAACCTACATCTGCTATACAGCGGCACCAACGGCAGGGCTTTGCTGTTAGGATTTTGCGACTCTAATCTGTTTGATACCATCAATTGTTACCGCCAAGGAGCAGACAACGGGTCAGCATACTCAGTCATTTTCGATGGCACGGAGCAAGTCGGATACCCCGCACAAAACACATTTATCAATTTTTCGGCGACCAGTGACGATGTGGCAGTGTACGGGACGATTGGAGATAACATCTTTTATAATTACCAAACAGGTGACGGCGGCGCTGTTCCTGATCACCCCAACCTTAGAGGGGTTACGCAGGACGGACATCATTTCGGATCATTTGATTTTGCAAACCTCAAGTCTAGCAACGACTTGGAGACTACGGGCAGCGGAAATGGATTGATTGTAAAAACCCCGGATGGTACCAAGCGATATAGAATCTATGTCAGTAACGCCGGAGCGTTGTCTGCTCAACTGCTGTAGGACCAAACTGTCTAGTAAATGCACAACATATTTTCAGTATGCATAACTCCCTAATTTCAGGTATCATTGTTAATGAACAATTCAGGGGGGGTGCGTAAATGGAAGAGGATTTAACTGGCAAGGTGTTCGGTAATTTCACCGTTGTTGGAATAAATCGCCGGCATAGTCGCGGCAACTCGTGGCTATGCCGATGCATTTGCGGGAAGGAATTGGTCTTAGCCACAGTTTACATTGTAGGAAATAAAACACGCCGACCTAATAAAAGCTGCGGTTGTACAGAATACAAGTACGACGGGAAAGTACAAGAGCATTTTCGGATTTATTCAATCTGGCATAACCTTGTCGGTAGATGTTATAAATCGGAACGGAAGAATTACGAAAGGTTTGGCGGCAAGGGCGTATATGTCTGTGACGAATGGAAGGATGACTTCATTCCCTTTCTGAACTGGTCCCTGGAGAATGGCTATTCTGAGGAATTAACCCTCATGAGAGTAGACATCAAAAAGCCTTATGAACCGGATAATTGCAAGTGGTCTGATGATTGCTCAAAGGCACAGAACAAAGGGATATTGAGAAATAACAAAACAGGAAAGACAGGAGTTGGGAAACGCAAGGACGGCACATTCATTGCCTACATCCAACGAAATTACAAGAATAGGCGACTCGGTGTTTTCAACACCCTTGAAGAAGCAATAACGGCTAGAGAAAGAGCGGAAGAAGAATTTAAGCGAAACGGTACGCTTTGAAACGGACCATACTGCGCAACAAGCCGCTATTTCTCTTCGGAGCCGTAGCGGTTATTTGTGCTTCGCACAACGGTTTCTTTATGTTCCCACGAAAGGAGGACGCTATATGCCGAATAAGTTTCGCTCATCCCTCGAACTACACACGTCATCCCTCCGCCATATCCTCGCTGATGCCGCGGAAATACGCGTACGCGAAGCGCTAAACGGCGAATTTTACGTAAGCTTCGTATATCCCAGAGTCGAAAACGACTCTGTACGTTACGCAGCCCTCGCGGAAGATAACGAAATCCGGTTCCCGGTCGACGCTGCCTTGCGCAACGTATCCGGCCAGCGCTTCGTAATTAACCGCGTAGAGGAAGTCCGCGAGGGCAAGCGGATATATAAGCGCGTGGAGGCGTCACATATTGCGTTTGGCCTCGGACGCTACTATTACGATGACTATACGGACTTTGCCGCAGCCGTTCCGCTCGCTGACATGCTTGCGCTACTTGGTTCGGGAACTCCGTACGACTTCGCAACCTCCGGCACCTTCGCCGATACGGACATTTTCGAGTATGGCGAGGATACACGGTTTAATCTGACGCAGAAACTCCGCCAAACGTATAACGCAGAATTGGCGTTCAATAACCTCGCCATAACGCTCACGACGCAGAAGGGCGGAAATCGCGGCGCTCGCGTTATATACCGCCATAACATGCGGGGGATTACGCGGACATCGCACTCGATGGAGCGGATAACGCGTCTATATGGCTACGGTAAGAACGGATTAACAATCGAAGGTTACGGCGGATATGCAACGAAATATATCGATTCTACGTATTATGACGTAAATAATCCGTACGAAGCTTCGGTAACGTTCGCGGATATCGAAGATAAGGCGAAGTTGCTAACGGAAATGCAGCGCCACCTCGCAAAATACGAACTCCCCTCCGTTAGCTATGACGTCGATTTCGTAGACATGGCGAAGGTGGATGACGCATTCTCTCCGTATTCCATCCGCGAGGCTGGCGATATTGTTACCGTTACGGATTCGGAGTTGGGATATGCGTTCGAGGCGCGCGTTATGGAATACGAATGGTATCCGTATGAGCCGCGCAGGGGTCGCGCCACATTAGCGAATTTCCGTCCGCTGAAATCGTCCGATTACGTATACCAAGCGGTAACCGGCGTTAAGAAGGCGATTAAGTATACGTCAACAAACGCTGTGCTGAAGGGTATCAAATACGACGACAGCATAACGCTTGTTGACGGATTAGGGATGCGGGTATCTGACGCCAGTAATCGCGAACTCGTCCGGCTGGGACAGTATGAACCGGGTAAATACGGATTAGCGCTGTTTAACACAAGCGGGGCAAAGACGCTATGGCAAGATGCAGCGACGGGTAGCGCGTGGTTTAGCGGGAACATTACGGCGTCGTCGATTAATGGCGGTACGATTACGGGCGCGTTAATCCGGACAGCGGAGAGCGGCCAGCGTATCGAGTTGAGTAGCGTAGATAATCTGCTGATGGCGGTTAATGCTTCAGGTCGTACCTTGACGATTAAACCGGACATTGACGGAAGTCCTGGGATACAATTTGCAGGCGGTCCTACGGGTTCGTATATCATACAAGGGACAACGGGGATGAGCATTATAGGCTCGGGCCAGTGTCAGATAAACTTCGGCAGTGTGAGTATAAACGGAAGTCCTGTATTGATCAATGGGGTAAACGTATCTTCTGCGGCCACAAACCATGAGTCTCGTATCTTTGCTTTAGAATTGGCTGTATTTTCATAGAGTTCGTTGTGTATAATGTAGATAATAGGATACGGGAGGTTGACATATGAAAAAGGCTAAGAATGCCAGAACCGCAGTAGTTGCATTTATCTTAGGAGCGGCTTTAGCAACAGCAACAGGAGCGCTAGCGGACGGCGTAAGTTTAATCGGAAAATCCTTTGATGGACAGTTTAGTGTTACTATTAATGGTAAGAAGATAGATGCAGCGGCGGGCGTTTCTGAAGGAACATCTTACCTACCTGTTCGTGCTGTTGGCGAGGCGCTTGGCCTGGCTGTTGATTTTGACAGTAAGGAGGGAATATTTTTGACAGAGTCCACAACCGAACCAGTTAGTACACCCCAACCTTCTGTTTCTCTTGCTACCCCAACACCGAGCAGCAGTACAAAAACACCGAACTACACTCCGGCTATGCTGAAGCAACGAGAAATCGTAGATGTAAAAGCAGATATACGAGATGTATCCGGAGTAATTAGCGGATATGAAAGCTTTCTGTCCCGCGTAAAAGAGTCCGCCAATCCCGATCCGTTTACGATATCTAACATGGAGTCCGCAATCGCTACGCACAAGACGAAGCTTGCGGAATTGGAGCGCCAACTCTCCGAACTCGAAGCGGAGTATCAAGCGCTCATCTCCGGTAAATAATCCGCAGCACAGCCGCATATCACACACGCCAAGACTCCGTTACCTTTCGGAGTCTTTTTCTTTTGACTACGAAAGGAGACCGCAATCATGGCGCAAATTACGCCTAAGCTCGAAATCCTCGTTAACCTGTCGCAACCGTCCGAAGAAATCGCGAATATTATCTCCGTTTTCTTATCGTATCACCCCGGTAAGGAAATCGAGATTCTGCGCACGGTCCGCGAACAAATAGACGATGCTGTAGCGCAATTAGACGGAAGGGAGGCGCAGTAATGGATAACGAGATTATCCGCTATTTTATTACGCAAGGTCCGTTTGCTCTGATGTTCGTTTGGCTCCTTATCTACGTTATGAAAGCGAATAAGGAACGCGAGGGACGCTTGCAATCGCTACTCGAAAAGTTCAGTGATAAATACGACGTAATCATAGCGGACTTACGCGAAATCAAATCGAAAGTAACCGATCAATCCCGCAAACAATAAACAACGAGTAGCTAACGGAAGCACTCGTATTAAACGAAAAGGGTGGCGCAAATGGCAAACGATGTATTAACGTTGGCTGCGTTGGTGGCCGCGTATGTAGGCGTAGCTAAAACGTTCGGGCTTCCGAAGAAGTATACGCATCTGGTAGCGTTGGGAGTAGCGGCTGTATTCGTTATGATTCCGGAGGCTGCGCAGGATAAGCTTGCGCTCATATCCGTAATCGGACTGACCGCATCTGGCGCGTACAACTATACGAAGAAGACGGACGGTCCCGGAGGAAGTGACGCAAAGTGACGTACTCTATCGAATGGTACGGAAATGAGCATACGAATTGGTCCGACCGCAAAGGTTACGTCCCCTTCGTCATCGTCGATCACATTAGCGCTGGTACAATGGCGTCAATGGACGCATGGTTCCGCTCATCTGGCAACTCCGTATCGTCCGCACATTTCGGAATCTCGCGTAATGGCGAAATCCACCAATACGTTGATATCCGGAAGATGGCGTGGGGTAATGGAGCCACTGTCGCAGACTATCCGGCCAAAGTGGCGCAAGTGGTGACGGATAATTACGGAGTCAATCCGAATTTGTATACGGTATCGATAGAACACGAAGGTACAGACGGAAGCCTAACGGAGGATCAATTTGAGGCCAGCGTATGGCTCCATACGTACATCCGCGATCAAATTGCGGAGATATACGGTGAGCAAGCGCATTTTCCGTTAGATGCGTATCACGTTATCGGACACTACCAAATACACCGCGGCAAGCCCGTATGCCCCGGTCCGCTGTTTCCGTGGGAACGTTTATACGCAAGGCTGGCGGAGATTGACGCAAAAGGAGATGATATCATGCTAAACGCTGACGTAGCGAATACAATTATCTCAACGTTTTTGAGTCCGGAGTGGTTCCGGTGCAATGACGCGATGACCGCAGCCAGTACGGAGTCTGACGCGCGAGCCTGGCGTGAGTTGCGCGATTACCAAAAGTGGTTAGCGGATGAATTGCGGAAGGCTAGCGGTCAGAAGGCGGAATAATATCATATAGCGCTCATCATCGGACTATTCCGTTGGTGGGCGCTTATTCTCGTTTTCGGACGTCGAAAATTAGCGTTTGACAAACCGCAGCGTGTCCGCTATACTGGGTCTTACGTCGCGTACGATTACGGGCGCACGATTCAAACGTATAACGACTCGTTTCCGCCCGATTGACCGTTGATTTAACGGTAGTCGTACGGGGAAAATCGAGTAATGTTCGGTGTAATGGCGCAGAATATGCGCACGATAAGCCGGTGTGGCGGAATGGCAGACGCGCGCGACTCAAAATCGTGAGGGAAACCGTGGAGGTTCGAGTCCTCTCACCGGCACTAACAAAGCAGATTTGTAAAATTGCCTTGTGCAGTTTTATGAATCTGTTTTATATTTTTATGGCCTGATTCATAGTTGCCGCTGAATTGATTTTGGAACTAAATTCAAGATGTGAATATGTGTTTGCAGTTGTAGAGTAATCACTATGGTCCAGCCATTCTTGAACCTCTTTCATACTGACACCGTTGGCTAAAAGCAGAGAGGCGCAGCTGTGGCGAAGATCATGAAAGCGAAGATGCCGCATACCATATTTTTTCAAGACAAGGGAAAAGTGCTGTGTGATGAAGTTCGGTTTAATTCGATTGCCCATTGCATCCACATTGAGATAGTCCAGGTAGTCTGTGCAGTACGAATCCTTGCAAAGGCCGCGGGTTTAAATCCCTTGTTGTTGCTTAAGATGCAGCAGCAGGTCATAGAAGGCGTCTACGAGCTGTAGAGTGCGACGGCTTGCCTTGTTCTTGTTCGATCCTTTACAATGGTGATAAGCTTTCCATTAAGTGATCCAGAAGTAACGGTGTGCTTAATCGTAATAGTTTTATTCACCAAATCAATGGCTGACCATTTCAAACCAAGCGCCTCGCTTCGCCGCAATCCGTAAAAAGCTGCAAGGATTACAGCAAGTTCAATTTTGCTGCCTTTTACAACTTTCAGGAGTTGGTTTACTTCGGAAGCACTGTACGCACTTCCGACAAAGGTTTCTTTTTTAGGGCGCTTAACCTTATCGGCTTGGTTGGAATGGATAATCTCAGTAACAAAGGCATATTGAAGCGCTGATCGAATATTTGCATGATAATGAGTGACCGTGTCGGCTTTTACCTTCCATTCGGTATAGGCATATTGGTAAAAATCCTAAATGTGATGCCCTTTTCTTTAAAATATGGTACTATACGGCCTTTTACAGAATTGGAGTATGAAATATAGTTCGTAAGTTCAATGCTAGGCCTAACGATCTCCAACCAATCGAGCATGAAATCTGCAAACAAGATCTGGTCATTGTCCTCCGCTTTCTCTTCTTCCGGAATATGTGCGGAGATGATTAGTTCTTCTTCAGCTTGCGCATTTGCTGCTAATTCAAAATTCTGCCGCGCCTCCAGCAATAAGCCTTCCGCCTTCTTCTTGTTGCCCTTTACCGCCAATCCGGTGGGAATCCACTCGGAAAAGAAGGAGGGCCACGGATATGTAAAGGTGATTTCGACTTACATTTCCAAGCGGCTTTTAAGCTTGCCTAATAACATTCTTTTAGTCTTGCTAACCGCCTGTTGGGTTATTCCCAACAATTGAGCGATTTCTGCGTCGGTTTTCTCTTCGTAAAACTTCATGAACAACAGTTTTCTTTCCATTGGATTCAAGGCTCGAATGACAGAGAGCAAGCATTCCTGGGCTTCCGCATAAACAATAGGAGAGGAGAAGCGATTCATCATGAGATATATGCCATCGGTTTCTTCATCCAATGGTTTTGTGCAAAGAAGCTCTCGGTCTATCCTCCGAAAAAAATCCCGACTCGTATGAAACAAGCATGCGTGGATATAGCGGCTGAATCCCTTCTCAACATTGGCAAGTATCTGTTGGTCATTACTCATTATAAACATCTCCCTTCATCCTAAAATAGGAAGCACTTTTGAAAAAAACAACTTTGGACAAAATATTGACAAATTTTTTCGACAGTTGTTAAGTCTTTTGTAAAGAATGAAAAAAAACATCCCACCATCGTGCTGAACTTGCTGGATAAATATCCAGCACTCCAACGAGAAAGGGGGATGTTTTTAAGCTAAAAATTACAAGAAATATTTTTAATTTTACTTGAAGCACAGTTCATTAGATATATTAAGCTCCGAAATTATACCTATCGAATTCATGAGGTGTTGGAGGAGCCAAGATCAATGCCAAGCATGGAACACGAGACTACGATGGTTTTTTTTCAGAAAAGGGAATCATTAAAAAAGCTTGGAAATCGTTTGGTTCTACTATTACATGGAAATATCCATTATATTTCTCTGCAATTCCGCGAATATTGGACAGACCATATCCATGATCTGCCGGATTTGTCTTGGATGTGCGCGGAATGATTGTGTCCTTTGAAAAAGGTTTTGAATTGCACACGGAGATACGGAGTGACGACCGATCACTGGAAAGATCAAGGCGAATAAAGCGATTTTCTGTTTGAGGAACCCGGTTAACTGCTTCTATCGCATTATCAAGTAGATTGCCTAAAGCTGTACATAGATCAACATGATCTATGTCAATCGCCGCGGGGCGATGAAGACGTATGTGGTGATCAAAGTCAACGCCAAGATCATGAGCTTGATTTAAGGCTTGACTCACTAGAGCATCAATAACCAAGTGGCCCGTTTGGATGCGTAAATAGCTGGAACCCAGATGCTCCAAGATATCGTTAACGTGCTTTAACGCTTCATTTGTTCGTTGTTCCAGCAGGCAGGTACGAAAAAAGACCAGTTGCTTTTTGGTATCATGAACGATCCCTTGAATACGCGCGAAAGATTCCGAAGATTGTTCATAGCGAATTTTTTGCTGGAGCATCTGTCTGGATAAAGCTTGTTTTTCATCTGCCAATCGAAATGACTTTATAACGTGATCAAAAAGAAGCACCAAAAGCAGATTGATCAGCAGAATTTCCAAGACGTAAAAGATATAAAGAGAATTTTTCTCCGTGTGAAAACAAAGCACATGCAGGATTAGCAAGCTTCCCAGATGGACAGTAGCCATACACAGGTAATACAACGAGCTTATGCGATATTCGGTTTCTTTATGGATCAACTGGATGACTTTGATGAATAGCAGCATGATAAGCGCAGAAGCAAGCAAGATATACAGTCGTACCTCTGGATCAAGAAGCGAAGCTTGCGATGGATCATTAAACTGAATGAGTAGCGCATAGGAGACTGACTCAGCGATGAAACCAAGAATCAAGTAGAGTAACGCATATAGCCATTTTGTTCTTAGGCGAGCGACATAAAGTCTGGAAACTAACAAGGAACTTAACACTGACAAGCCCCCAGTTACAACCGGTGAAAAAAAGGAGGCTGAAGAGAAAAATAATATACCTCCTGACAGCGTATAGTGAACGGCAGTTTGTTGCCAAGTTGCCGTTACAACTGAAGGAAGCAGTACATTAAAATAGCGGTTGAGCAGAAAGAGTTGCAAGAACGTTGTGAGGATAAACAGAGCACTAGGCAAAGCCATCACGTTCCTTTTGAAAATGAGCGGTCAAAAATTTGGCGTAAGCTGCTTGCAGTTCAGTAGCATGAGAACGCCCTATCGGGAAGGAGTGTCCATTGGTCATCGTGACAGATGTAGACGTAAATTTTTGAATATAATACAAATTCACGATGATAGAACGATGGATTAATACAAAAGGATAGCCACCTAATTTTCTAAGCACACCTTGAAGTGTTTCCGTTATCGCGTGGCTTCCAGAATCGGTAAGAATGTCAAGCTGATTCTGAACGATAGTGTGCTTCACCTTCTTTATGGCAATGATGCTAGAGTGCCGCAGGAGTAGATGCCCAGTTTTAGTTTGGATATATAAAAAGCGGTGCGTGGATGAAAGAATATGCTGACAGAGTCTACTCATTTTTTCGGCAAAAAAATCGTAAGCAATCGGTTTGATCCAATACTGAAAGGGCTGTGCTTCCAGACTGCTCATGATGTAATTCGGATGGCTGGTCAAATAGGCAATTTGAACCTCGCGGTCTGGAAGAAGCCTTATAGTGTTAGCAAGTTCAATTCCTGTTAATCCCTCCATCTCAATATCCAAAATCAGGATATGAAAAGGAAAAACTGAGCATTTTCGATAATATTGTAGTAAATCCTCGCCGCAAATAAAGAAATGTACATCAAACTTGCAGCCAAAGGCTACGGAGAAGCGCTCGAAAAATTTCTGCATGACTGCGTGAATTTCAGTTTCATCATCACAAATTGCCACTTGGAACATGTAATCACTTCCAATGGAGGTAGAAATATTTATTTCATTATAACATAAGGAATATACATCGACAAATTACGTAAGTTGATTTAGAATCCCGAAGAAAAAGGTACACATAGAAAATAAATAATTGATACCTGACATCAGGGCGTCGTTCACATGGATTTATCTGTTATTCGCATGAAAATACCCACATATATACCAACATATGCTATATTTCTTTTTGGGAGATAGGTTAATGATACGATAGTTTGTGAATCATTTAACAAGTGATATATATTCTCTAAATACGGTTCAATGAATTTTATTTCAATTTCGGTGTTGGACGTTGCCGTCTTTGTGATCAAATAGGAGAACATCAGCGAGGACGGGAGCGGTAATTATAATCTGATGTTTGGAGAAAGGAGGAACATATCAATTTAAACAATTTATATCAGTGCTACATTTTGAAGGAGTAAGCATGTTTGGGAGTAAATGGATGGAACTGGACGAGATATTTTCTGCCTTTATAATCAAATTTCTGCAAGACTATGCCCAATGAACTTACTTATGACTCAAAGGTTGTTTTATCCGCTTGTATTTTAACTGATACCATTTTCAAAACCAGATCGTCTAATGATCCACGCAATTAGCAAGATAATTTTAAAATATTATTTTTGGAGGTGTTTGGAAGTGAAGAAAAGCATTACCTCAATATTTATCGCCACAATATTGTTAGTTGTTTCGAGTGCTAGTTCTTTTGCAGAAAGCAAAACTCCTCAGGATAATATTTTTATTGATTCGAGTATTTCAAAAGCAGATCAGGCTTTGTTGCTTAAAGTCATGAAAACACTTGATGTTGAAGATAGAGAAAATGTATTATACATTAGGGAAGATGGATCATTTATCGCAAATAAACCTGAAGTTGCCGAAGAATTTAAAAAACAAAATATGGATAAGCTCGATACTGAAGGCAGGCTCTTAATTCAAAGTGATCAGGCTATTAAAGAAGAAAAGCCAAGTGATAAGTGTAAAGTGGATAGCAGTAAAAGTGCATTGTTAGCAAGCACTGGTTGGAAAAATGCTGATGAGTCTTGCGGTGGTGTTAACACTGGAGCATTTCGCCGTGTAATCTCTGACAAAGGATTTTCACGTTTGCACACTTATATTCATCTTCCATCTAAAACTGGTGGCGGCCTTTACATTAATTCAAGCTCCACCAAAGGTGATACAGCTTTCATATACACAGGCGCTACTGATAAAGATGGTGACAGCGTAGATATTGGATTGCAATATAATAATTCCTCCCCCAATAACTATCCCTGGGACGATACTTGGGCCATGTTTCTTCGAGGGGATAATGGACAAACCGCTCCCACTTATGCTAATTTTAAACCAGGGCAAATTATTCTTATGAAATTTTATGTACCCTCAAATAACAATGTTGCCTTAAATGTAACGGGATATGATAAAAGTGGGGTTATGAGAAATTCAACTTTAACAGGGACTGTTTCATGGCTAAGAAATTTTAAAGCGGATGGCACAGGAATGAATATTAAAAGGGTAACTTCCATGGCGCAACTACCTCCTGAAGATTTGACAACTGGCTCTTATGTCGGCTCAAAGAGCGATCCTGTTTTTTGGGACACCGTACGAATTGGCAAGGGAAACGATTCGGAAAGTGTTGAACCAATGACTATTGGCTGGTTCTGTGGTTATCAAACAAACAACGTTCTTATTGATTTCACTGATCATAATAATGAAAAAATAATTGTTAAAACAGGAACATTAACACCGTAATCTAATTAAATCTTCTTTTCAGTTTGCCAAAACAGGCCATGCTCTTGTTAGTAAGGTTCCACGCATTCGTTTTTTCATATGAAAGGAGTACTCAATTGGGTTGAGTACTCCTTTCAGGTTTTATGTTCGTATATTTAGCTTAAGCTTCATGAATTTCATCTAGCAAAAGAGTTTCGCTTCTATAAGAAGGCTTCGATAATCACTGCGTTCAATCATTGTTGATTGTGAAAAGCTATCATCGGTTACCATATAGGCTGTGAATCAGATAGTGATACCAACCGGATTATTAGGATTGTATTTCTCATAGCAAGTGTCATAGACAATCTTTTTCCATTTTGCCATTTTGCTGTGAATATACTTTATCGTCATATTTATACGTCAACCTTGCATCCCATGACATACCAAGGAGATTAATATGGGGATTCATAGTTTTGATCAAGTGGTCATGTTGTAGACTTGAGTCAACAAAGAAATTCCGATTTGTTGTTTGGAAAACTCTAATTTCAAAGCCACAATGAACTTGACGAACGACAGGTAACAGGATACCATGAAGGTAACGTATCTCCTTTATTCTGGAAATATAGTTGTGGAAAAATTTAGGTGATCGACAGATTTTCTCATTTTAGAGGTGATGATAAAGTGAAAAAAAATAAAAAGAAAATAATATTATTATTAATCTTGCTTATTATCATACTATTTTTGGTTGCGTATGCGATTATATTCGTATATCCTTATTCGAAGTATAACGTGGGCTCTACTCATACATTAGAGCGATTTTATCAAGCTTTTACAGAAAAAGATTATGGAGAAATAAGTGAATTAATGGAAAATGGCAATCCGCAACCTATTATTACGACAAGGCAATTGTATGGTGATATTGAAGACTTTAAAATACTATATTGCTATAATCATGGACAAAATCGAAAAAAAGTACGTATTCAAATTAGAGCTTCCAGAAATGATACCCAATATAAGAATTATGATACGGTCCTTATGATTAAAAAAGAAGGAAACTGGGTAGTTAGGTCGTATCATTCAAATGTTGAGTATGTCCTTCCCTGAAATCAAAATTTCTTGCTAAACGAATCCATTATTACGAAAAAATAATCAGGAAACCCCTTGTGCTGACAAAAGACGATATTGAACTGATGCAGCGCAAGAAAGTGGAGCAGGATTAGTACACCTCATAAAGGAAGAGCCTGATTATCTGAAAAAGCAGCAGGTCTACTGAGTAAAAATCTCAAAAACGGGAAGCTGGAGTCGAAAAGACGACTTAGCTTCCCGTTTATTTATACTCTTTGGACAATTTAGTGAATGTACATATATCAACAATTTTTTATGATTTACAAATGAAAAATATATCAACTGAAGATGAATGATACCTGACATGATTTCGTTATTCGCATGGTTTTGTCTGTTATTGGCATGGAAATTCCCAAAATTCTTCCAACATATGCTATATTGCTAGTGGGGGATGGGTTAATGATACAACAGCTTGTGAATCATTTAACAAGGGAAATAATTAAACGTGGCGTAGCGAAAAAAGAAGAAATTCCTGTCATTCGATATGGTTTGCAAATGATCGTTGAAATCACTCTGATTGCATTTTCAATGCTGGCCGTTGCCGTCATTATGGACCAAACTAGAGAAGCAGTAGCGTGGATGGGAACGGTGATCATAATCCGAAGTTTGAAGGGAGGGAAACACGCCAAAACCTTTCAGCAATGCTATCTGATTACAGTCGGCACCTTTGTCACTAGCATGCTCGTAGTGGATGGAATTCCAACCAGTCAAAAACTGCAACTGAGTTGCTGGATTTGCTTTATGTTCATACTTCTTCTATACGTGCTTGAATTAAGAATGGGAAGTGCGAGGATACGAAAGTTAAGAAAAATCGGTTTTATGATTACAGCGGGATATGTATTGGCGATGTTGTTTTTTCTTAGCTTTCAAATTAGTCACACCACCATGCTAGCAAGCTTGATAGGAATGATTGCAGCACAAGCATCTTATTGCTTAAAAGAAAGGAACATCATCCATGAATAGGGTATTAACTATCAAGAATCTGCCTTGGAAGGTTATTGGCTTAGCCGCTACGGCCTTTGCGATGCTTGGAGCAAATATCACTTGCTGGTGGATTGCTCATGAGCCAGAGATGCCGAAGGAAGTTAAAAATTTCAAAAAAATTTAGACTTGTATCATAAGGAGGAAGCAACAATATGAAGGGTTTATTCGTTAAAGGGGTAAAAACCCTTATCATTCTGAGTTTTTTATTTAGCTTCCACATTTCCCCTGCATTTGCACAGGAGACTGTTGACACACAAGGGTCTGATAATGTACAGGTTGATCTTTTTGCGAATGATCAAATCGTCACCAAAAATGTTAGCACGGGTGAAATAACAACCCAAGCTATTCCAGAGGTGCCTACTCAAAAAAATAGCTTAAGCAATTTTTCGCCAGCTTATATTCCTGAGGGAAATCAAATTACTCCTAACCCAGTCGATGAAATCAAACCATTCTCTGTTATAGGAACAGATGAACGTACAGAAATGTCTCCTTATATATGGGGAATTGCCTTTTTAGAAATTCATTGGCCTAATGGGCAGACAAGTAGAGGGACCGGATTCTTTATTTCTGATGATGTGTTGGCTACAGCTGGACATTGCGTGTACAATTCAAGCAAAGGCGGCTGGGCTTCCTCCATCAGTGTCTCTCCAAGCATAGATGGTTCCTATGCACCATTTGGGACTGTCCAAGGCACATATTTTCATACAAGTGATACTTATATTTCTGAAGGAACTGCAGCTTATGATTATGGCGTAATTGAAGTGGGAAATAATTTAGGTTCACAGACTGGTTATTTTGGCTATGGAGTGGAGAGTTCCATATATGGTTTAAATGTTACTATTACGGGATATCCTGGGGATCATTTAAAAGAACAATGGACCGCTAGTGGTACAATAACTTCAAGTAATTATTTATATTATAGAATTTATTATGCAATTGATACTGAATCTGGACAAAGCGGTGCTCCTGTTTATAAAAGTGGAAACATAGCTGTTGGAATACACACAGATGGGACTACCATTGGGAATCCGGAGAATTCAGGGGTGAGATTTACTTCATCTTTGAAAAACTGGTTGGACACTTTTCGTAATTAAAACTAAGGTTTGAGGAGGAGCAATGAAGAATAAAAGGAATAAAAAAATTTTATTTTCTATTGCTTTTATCCTATTTAGTATTCTTGCTGGATGCATCATCATAATTATGTTAAATAGACCCCCTCCCCCCTCTGTCACTTTTTTGTTGACAACTCCGGAAGGGGACGCTGTGAACGAGGCTACGGTTAATATTGGAATTCGTGAAAATCAAAGATTCAGAATAAGCGCAAATGATATTGCAGATTTGGTCGGTGCAACCGGTTCAGATGGCATAGTTGAGTGGAAGCACCCGGTCACTGGAAAACACAAACTTTTTATAAGCTTTGATGGAAAAAATCAAACTTATGACATTAAAGTTCCAATACAATCTGGCCCCATTCAAATTGCATTGGTGTGGAATCCATAATGGTGTCAACACAAAGATGTATTTATGGCTGAAGTAGCCGATGATGAGTATCTTCCCGTAATCGAACTGAAGGATAAGATAATGCGTAGTGAATATGCCAAGAGACTCAGGTCGCATGTATTGTACATGTTTTCTGAGAGCAACTTCGAGTGTTGACCGCTTGCCGTCTTACCGAAATTTAGGTATAATTGGTAATTTTTATGTGTCTGTGATCATAATTCGTCGATTTGGAGGGAGGAGTTCACTTAGTTGCCGTATTGAAATAAGATGCTCTTTTTCTCACCTATAATACTATGAAACTATTAGCTTCTGAAGAGAGAAAGTAGTAGGTTATTACATACGACTCCTTAAAACATTTTTAGTGACTAAACCAAATGCAGGTTAGAGCCATCGTCGATATGGTTATTTGTGTTGCTATTACATTATTCTCATCCGCCCCGAAAGATCGGAGTAAAATTGCTCATGAACTGAGTATGTTGAAGGAAGTAAAAGAATTAAAAGTTTTAAATTCCACACGATTAGGAGATGTGTAAATGAGAATCAAAGCGAAAAAAACATTCATCACTTTGGCTTCTGTAATATCCTTGGTAGCCACATTGCCGACAACTGGTTTTGCTGCCCCTGTAAGTGCTGAAAATTATGCAAAGGCAATAGCTCTGCCCGGCTTCGGCGACGTTTCCATTCAACAAATCCTGTTGAGTGAAAGTGGATATTTACCTTATGACGGTGAAGTTGAATACACTTTTGATTATGAGACTACCTATGGAAATACTATCCGTTACTATCTGTCTGATGATGAAAATGTTGGATTGACAATTAAGATTTATGATGCAAGCAATTCGTTAGTAGCTTCCGGTCATACTGAGTCGGGCAATAGTTGGCAAGTTTTGAATACCTTCACCCCAGCTTCATCGAATCAAACCTATACAGTAAGAATAGTTTCCGATGATGGTGATGGTTTCTATGGCTACAGTGTTGCTGTAAGAGCATATTAATTAATAACTCCATATTGTTTAATAGTTTGAATTAGGTGCTCCAATATTCTAAGGGAATATTGGAGTACCTATACACTTCTAGGAGGGATAATCGTGAAAGAAAGATTGAAAGGTTTTATTATGGGAGCCTCGATTTGCAGTTTATTGTTTGGGTCAATTGCTTATGCTGCTGAAGAAACCCAAATCCAAGTGTTTTTTAAAAAGCTCACTTATATATTTGACGGAGTTGAGATTGAAAGTGCCAATGAACCGGGTTTTATATACAATGGAACGACTTATGTGCCGATTCGTTTTGTAAGTGAAGCCCTTGGAAAGAAAGTCGAGTGGGATGGAGATAACGATACGATATGGATTGGGAAAAAGGTAGGGAATTTTGACTATCTTACCGACCTCACTTACGCGCGAGCGGATGGATCAGCTAAAGATAAGGCCTTTTTTGATAATGTCCTTCACATAGCTGGCTCTCCATATATGAATAAGGGGATCAAAGTTAAGTTACCTCAATCCGATACGCAGAGTGATCAATACGGTTCCATAGATTACAATTTAGAAGGGAAATATTCAACATTGACTGGAAAGATTGGCATTGATGATACAACAAAAAATAGTGACGCATCAGGTTCTTTCAAAATTATCGGAGACGGCAAAGAACTTTTTACAGTGGAGAATCTCAGAGGTGGTGATCAAAGCAAAGAGGTCGAAGTAAATATTACTGGAGTTTCAAAATTGCAATTGGTTTTTTCAAGAGATGATAAAGATAGCTTGACAGTTGATTTCGTTGATGTAAAACTAATTCAGTAACCATTGCTCACTATTATTAAGTTAGTGAATGACGCTTTCGGCATTTCAATTATCACCCTATACAAGGTATTATATTTTCGTAATAACCGTTCCTTGGTTTTGCGGCTGCTAGGTAAGAGAAGGTCTTCAAGAAACTATGCTGCTTTTTCCTAAAGTACGCCGCAGTCTGAGGGGAAAATGACAAATACTCGTATTGTAAACGTTATTGTTTAAGAATACAGCAGGTTTATTGTGATCAAACAGCGGTCTAGCACATTAGCATCAATACCAATAATCGCAAAAAATTCTGCCGCGGCGCAAAAAATGGGAAATTCCTACCCGATAGTATAGCTGTCCTTTGAAGGATGAATTTAACAAGGGAGCTGGTCTATATTCGTGAGAATATCCCAATAGTTGTTCCAATTCATTTTTTTGCATGGATAATAATAATTGTTTCTTTGGCTTTCGAGGATTTTAGTTGGTTTTTAATACCAAATGTAAATAATACACCTGCATTTATTACCATTTCAAAATGGCTAACACAATCTTTAATGGTTACTAATTTAGTTGGCTATTTAATTCATAAATTGCTGATAAAGTGGAAACTTTCCGATATAGATTGGAAGCTGTCGTCACATCTTATTTTTTCAATTGTTCATATCATTATAGTTGCTTTTCTCATTTTTCTAAATGCAGGGTTTGAAGATTTGTGAGCATAAATCATCTCCAAAAAGGCCGAATTGTAAAAAATTAATAATGAAGGTAATGATGCAGGCAGAAAGCAAAATGGAAGTCGTTGAAATAATTATTTGTTAATGTTTGTTTTTGTAAAATCAAGGATTAAGAATTGGAGCAATCATATTGCAAATTTGGTTCGATTCAACCGGACCTAATAGTATGGTTGAGTGGAAGCATCAAGTCACTGGAAAACATAAGCTTTTTAAAGCAGGATATTAGTTTTATGTTTTGAATTTTTAGTCTATTTGCTTCAATCTTAACCTGAACAGTCTGATCACCACAAACTGTTTAGGTTATTTTAGTTTTTATAAAAAGAAGCTCCATAGCAATCGCCTAAACCGTATCCTGCCATGCTGCATTTTGTACTCGATAACGGGGAATAGCAGACAGTCTTTTCAATATAAGAAGTCTCGATGAAGATACTCTTTTTACAAATATCTCTGGCCACGTAAGAGGGCTTTTCTCTGTATTTCGCGAAAATAGAATAGAGCCGATGTCAGCTTGTACAAATTAGTCGGAGCACACAAACGAAAATCAGGAGAGGTGAGCAATGAAGGCCAATAGGAGAGCGAAAATCCTGGGACTCATAAATTCATTAGACTGGAGGAAAGAAATTCTACAGTATAAAGAAATTGTGGAGCGAGAGGTTGGGCATCCGTTCTCCCATGCAGCTCTGCTTGCACTCCTGCGGGAAATGGATGAGAAGGGACAACGAAAGATGGCACAAACGCTGAACTTCTCGTTTGCCCAGCGCAGTTCAAAAAAATGGCCGGAAGCCTTCTTTATCCAATCCGTGCGTACCCTGCTGAAGCAAATGAATAGTGACATCGATACCAAACGGCGGCTGGTGTTGGCTGTCATCCAGGAAGTGCAGCCACTTTTGGAAGGTTTGAATGAGTTGGATACTATGGTCAAAGAACAGCAGCGGCTCATTACGAAATTCGGCTGCTGGCATTATTATTGGGCATTCTACTTTCATGACAGTCGTACCTCAGCTCCGCGGCAGTGGCAGGAATGCTAGGAAACGATTCAAGAGAGCGCCTCTGGTTGGGAACAGGCTTCAAATGTGGAAATAGAGTTGTCCGTTTCATTTCAAGAAGAAGGTCATTCATTCAAAAGTAAGGACCGTTCTTCTATGAGAATCGCCGCATTGGAAAAGAAGCTAGCAAAAGAAATCGAACTGAGGCAAAAGCTGAGCCAGGAGTTGGAACAAAGCAAAAAGCAGCTTTTTGCAAAAGAGAAAGAGAAGAAACAAGTTGAAAATGAATTGACGGAACAAGCCAAACAGGTTGAAAACAGCGAACGAAAAGTGAATGAGGGAATTAGGCAGCTTGAAATGAAAGAACAAATTTGGAGTACCGTGCAGCAAAAATGGAATGTGGAAAGAGAAAAGCTCAATAAACAAATCCGTGCTCAAGAGCAAGAAATTCGCAAGCTTGCCCAGCAAGTTGGGCAGCTTTCCAATAAAACCCGGCAACTTCGGACTATTGCGGCAGAATTCAAACATATCTGCCGCAATTCCAATGAACTGATCGGGGTGCTATGCAAAGCTTTGGATGAGGATATCCGGCAGATCAGCTGTAATTGGATCGAGGAAGGGCGTACAGGAATCAACGGGCGCAAGCGAATGCAAGTGATCCTCCACTTGCTTGACGCGCTTGATGCCTACCGTCAACAAGAGGAACGGACTTCTGACGGCTTGTCTCTTTCGGTTGATGCGTCAATGGAGCCTTCTTCTCTGTCAGAGTTAACCGAGGCCGCGAAAGAGATAAACCAGACAAATGGAGTCTACACAGGAACCTTTTATCGTCGGGATCATGGCGGCTATATTCAACTGGAAAATGGAGAAGTCTTTAACATTACGGAATCCTTGGTGAACAACCATCAGTTGGAGCACAAGGCTGAGGTACAATGTCGGCCTTACTTGCAGGACAATGGAGCGACTTTTTATGATATTGAGCTGCTGTTTCAAGGCGACGACGCTTACGCTCCCATTCGACAATATGTGGGGTATGTTCAATTGGGTGAGCACTACACCTGGTATTGTGTTGATCTCAATGATTCCACTTGCCGGTTTCCTCTTCATCGCAAAGATATAGAGATTCAGCAGCCCGAGGACGGGATGCCCTGTACGTTCAACGTCTCGGAAGAAGGCGAGTTTGCCCGGTTGTCAAAAGTGTACCGGCAGTTTACGAAAACGGAAGAAGAGTTTGAGCTCGCTCGTACCGAAATGTCGAAAGCCCGAAGCAACAGCAGCGTTCCGGCTGCAAAGCCGTCAGCATTTCTGACTGGTTGTACGGTTGCTATCATTGGCGGACAGCGCAAGTGGTTTGAGGAAGTGGTAGCAGAATCGGGGGCTGTATTGGTTCATGATAACGGCGAGCACACGGAGCGCATTGCCGCCGACTTGCGGCGTTCCCAAGCCTTGTTTCTCCTGCTCACCGCAACCTCCCACCGTGCGACTTGGGGAGGAATTGAGATTGCCAAGGCCTGCGGCATGCCGCACTTCACGATCCAGGGGTCCAAGTCCAATTTGCGTAAGCAGCTATGGGACAATCGGGAGACCATACGAGCAGGCTTGCAGTAGCCACATCAAGACATTGGATTGCTCAGATTTGTGAATACGTTAAAGTGCATATGAAATAAAGGTGCAAGAGTAATAAATCATACAGGTAACGGTCAGAAAAATGTATGCAAAAAATGCGAAATACATGATCGCCAATCCAAAGTAGCTGAATAGCAACGGTTTCAATCTGGTCGGAGGTGATTGTCGCCCCTTTAGCTACATCTTTAACCATGCGGACAATTTCTGTTTGTTCACTGGCCATCCGATTCAACAGCGGAGCAATGCCGAAAGAAAGTACCAGGGAGAGCAGAATGCAAGCCGATCCCAGCAGGGTGCGATTACGGAAAAGCTTTTTCAAATGAGCAGCCTCCTTACCTATAAAATAGAAGCATAAGAAATGACAAAACGCCGCCGGCGGATAAAAACGGAGCCAACGGCAACGCGGTTTGTTTGGCGGCTTGAAAGCCGTAACGAAGTCCGATACCAGCGGCAACAAGCAGCACCAGCGTTAAACCGATGAGGCTTTGCAGCGTGCCATGCACGGGTCCCAACACAGAGCCGCAAGCAGCCATCAGCTTGATGTCCCCACCGCCGATTTTGCCCTTAGAAAGCATGGCGGCCGTGAGGTAGGGCAAGCTGGTTACGAACAGCCCGGTACAAGCCCAAATGGGAGAACCATGCAAAAGCCCGGCAGCACCGATCATGAGGGATAGACGATTCGGAATCTGCCGGGTTTTCAGGTCACAGATACTGGCGCAGGTCAGAAAGGCGGTAAACAGAATCCCTTGAAGAACCATCATCAGCGGCAGGTTGTTCACGGCTTTTGCTCCGGCCAGGGCCACTCCTTCATGGCACGGTACGGATACACCTTTTGAGCCTTCATAAACCGCACCATAAACCGAACTTGATCCAGCACCGACAGGTTGTTGCGATCCTTGGTGGTCATCATCACCGAAGCGGACACGCCGGTAAGAAAGGTAACGACGGCCAAGGGGACGCTCCCCTTTACGAACCAGAGGAACAACGCCAACAGCACGGATGCGCTGGAGCCGATGAAGGTCTGGAGCAATTGCGGCTTGCCAAAGCCGGGAAACCATTCGGTATCCGGCTTCACGCCCATGGGGATGTATAGACTTTGTTCTTGGGTCATCACTGATTTTTAAGTCCTCCTTTTATTGGGGTTAACAACAAATCTGAAGGGTACTAAGCATGTTCTTGTTTTATGCTCGTGTATTCAATCGCGGCTTGATATAATAGAAGAAACTTGAAATCGGTTCGTGAAAAGAAACGTCTTATTCGATTGGAAGAGTCAAGGACAGTTGAAGCTTGGAGGGGATGATATGTCGGATGGCTCCCATAAGCAATACCTGCTCATGCACAAGCACGTCCCTGTAGCCGACATTGAGCTAGATGAAGCAACCTGCTCGATTTCTGCCATTGGGCATGTTTATCATGAGCAGCATGCTCCTGTAGGAATACCGGTGAAACGGGGGCGGATCGACCGCGCTGCCTTGAACGAATGGTGGAGAAGCCGCGCTATTCCCGCCAGCCGTGACGGGATTAAAGAAGCTTTGCTGGAGCTCAATCTCTCCACTACCCAAAAGCTGCTGGATAAGAGCTTGGGGCTGAGCTTATCTGACCAGTATTGGATTTGTCCCTCCGGCTCAGATGTAAACTGGTCCAAGGTGAATTTTTTTGACAATCCTTTTTCTGATGATGTGGGAAATGTGCTGTTCGGCAAAGGCTCATCCAGCGAACGGATCAGCCTGATGTCGCCGGATAATACTTCTGACGGCTGGCTGAAAAAAAAGTGGGCGATCCTGGAAGGAAAGCGCTGCTTGATCAAAGGTGGAAGCGGGGCGACTCAACAGGAGCCTTATAACGAGGTGCTGGCTAGCAGGATCATGGAGCGGCTCGACATTCCCCATGTTCCCTATTCGCTATTGCTTCAGGACGACTATCCGTACAGCGTGTGCGAGAACTTCATCACCCCCCAAACTGAACTGGTTACGGCTTGGTATGTGATGCGGACGCAGACAAAGCCCAATCATGTCTCGATTTACCAGCATTATGTGAACTGTTGTAAGGCGCTAGGGATTCCCGGCATCGTTGATGCGCTTGATCGAATGATTGTCGTGGACTATCTCATTGCCAATGAGGATCGGCACCAAAACAATTTCGGCGTCGTTCGGAATGCGGAAACCTTGGAATGGCTCGGGCCTGCGCCCATTTATGACAGCGGCTCCTCCCTGTGGTTCTCCAAGCCGCTGGGGTTGATTTCCCCCACCGCCAAGCTGACCTGCAAGCCGTTCAAGCAGGATCACGAGGAGCAGCTTAAGCTGGTGACCAATGTGGACTGGCTCGATTTGGCGGCGCTGCAAGGCATAGACGAGGAGCTTCGAGAAATAGGGCGGGGCTCACTCTTTATGGATGCGTCCCGGTGCGACGCTCTGTGTACGGCCCTGTTGAAACGCATCGAGTTGTTGGCTGAGTTTATCCGTTCTCGAAGCTCCACGTTTTGGAGGGATGAACACAGTGCCGACGTAGCAGAAGATATTGCTTACAGCGGCATGCAGTCTGAGGAGGACTGGGAGCGATAATCGTTGCGGAAAATATAAGCCCTGTACATCCTATCATCAGGGATTGTGCAGGGCTTTTGCTACCGATAGTAAAAGAACAGGATCTCCTTCACCTGCCAAATACTTTCGGCCAGCACGTAAAACAGCACCACATTCCGGGTTCGCTTCTTGTATTTCGATGCTTCTTCATCCGCGCCGGACAAGCGCACCATACCATACAGGAACCGGCAGACGCAGCCCAGGCGAATCAGGACAATGAGCGACTGAGCCAATTCCTCCAGCGTGACCATCGCTTTACCCGGCCTTGGCCAGCTTGCGGGCCATGCCTACCAGCTTGACGCTGTGATACACGTTTTGTACCACGCCTCCGCCTCCCCCTGTGGTCAGCACAAAGTCGGCCAAAAAGCGCGGCGTCCGAATGGCCAGCATCATGCAGGCTAAGCCCCAAAACATATGGTTTTGCAGCATCAGCCCCACGCCCAACTTGGCTAAAGCGATTTGAATCACCACCGCCAACATGGATTGCAGGAACTTTTGGGCATAGGCCCGGAAGACGCCTCGGTCGTTATCCAAAAGTCCGGCACAGGCCAAGGGAATGCCTACGCGCAAGATGAACATTTCCAATCCTCGCATGAGGAACTGAAAATACAGAATGAAAAAACAGACGATGAAGATCAGGCCAAACACAGCAGTCACCAATCCGGCGGATTCTAAAGCGTTCATCCATGTTTGCCAGTTATAATTGATGGATTCACCGATGACGGAGAGCAACCGGTTTGTTAAATCCTCTACCATCAGCCCCAGCCAGGTATAAATGGTTGGAAAGCAAATCGCTACCGCCATCGCCCGAAAAAAGTTGGTCAGGAGAAACAGCGGCTCCTCATCCGGATCACCGTCGGTCCACAGTACGTAGATTTCAAACCCCTTTTTCAAAAACTTCAAAATCATCCAGGCGACGCCGAAGGAAAACACGATCTCATACAGGTTCTCCAGCAAGTTTGCACCAGTGGATAGGGTCATGTATTTTTCCGCATACAAGGAAATCGGTACAATATCCTTCAGCAAGCTGTTCAGGTAAACCAACGAGCCATTTAGCAGCGCAATAATCAGTACAAGCAAAATTTTCTCCAAAACACGCCTCTCCTTTCTGCGGAAAGCAGTGCTTGGACCGCTTCCCACTGAAGGCTTTTCGCTCTTACCTCCGGTAATTGAACATTTCCCTGATCCGTTCCGTAAGTGTAGGCAGAATGGTGCCGCTGAACAGCAGGTACAGTCCGCCAAGCAGCAGAGCTCCGATGACCACCGCCATCAAAATCTTCACGGCGCTATCCACGAAGCCTTCCCCGCGGCGGTTGTTCAGCGCCAATTTTGCGGTTCTTGTCGCTTGCAATGCTTTTTCCTTAAGTGATTTCAGTCCTTTTTTCATGTTCAATCCCTCCTGATTGGTTTGGAAATAAAAAAGAGCCAGTTGATGAGCAAGCCTGGCTTACTTGTAGTACCCGATGATGATATTGAGTGTAGCCGAACCGAGCACTGCCCCGATGCAGGAAACAATGGCGACAATAATTCGATTATTCACGAGGTAAGCACATCAAAGTGTACTCCCTCCCAAACCGGACGTACCTCTCTCAAGGTATCCGGCTCTCCATTTGTCATGCCTTAACAGATTTGCTTTTGTGTATGTTTTTATGACAGTCACTACAGACGGCAAGGGTCTTTCTGCGCTTCTCGCGCATAAGGGCTTCCCAGTGGCTATGGCCGGTCAAATCCTTCAAGCGTTTCACCTGATGGATTTCAATTGCTTCGCCGACTTTCCCGCATAGTTCGCAGCATTTCCTCCGTATTCTGGCGGCAAGGCTGGCGGGTCTGTCGTACCGCCTAAATATGGGCAGCACGTTCAAGTCGGCAAATGCCTGTTTTTCTTTTCTGCCATAGCCCTGATTGTAGAATGTACGTTGCTTTACCCCTGACTTCGTTAGATATTCGACAGTGAAGGCGCCATTTTTGACATACTTTGTCTTAATGACCTTAACCTTCGTGGTGTACTTCCCCGCAAAGGTTTTGCACATGCTGTGATACATCAGGCCCCCGAATTTCCCTATTACAGAAGCGTTGTTCGCTATGCAGTAATAGTTGTAGAGGCCGCGTACCTCGCTGTTGTACGCCTGCAAAATCGAAATATCCTCCTTGTTGATGAGCGCGCTGCGATGAATCGCTTTATACCGTTCGTTGCCCGCCTTGTCCTTGGATACCTGAATCGCGCCAAGCGCTTTCAGCTTGGAAGCCCATTTTTCATGCGGAACATACAGCCGCACCTGACGGTCGTACATCCGTTTTCTCACGCCATTTTTGTCTTTTGCAATAGCTTGACTTCGCGAAACCGTGATGTCATAGGATAAAAACCGCGCAAAGTCGCTGGTGTGAGTGATTTTGGTCTTTTCTACGGAAAGAGTGAGTTTCAATTTTTCAGACAGGAACTTGCGTATATCCTCCTTGATCTCTTCTGCATCCGCCTTGCTTCCGATCATGCCGATAATGAAGTCATCGGCGTATCTTATATATTGCAGACGCTTGTAGCCCTTATCCGATGAAACCTGCGGATTCACCGTCAGTTTCGTCGTGGTAAGGCTTTTGAGAGCTTTGGCATGTTCCTTTCGTTCCGTCTCTGTCATGCTGTCCCATGATTTACCGATTTTTTGCTTAAACCGTCTTGCCTGATTGTCCAGCCTGATATATTCGGGGTTGCGCTTCATCTTCATTCCCGTATCAAACTGGCGCTTGTATTCGTCCATATAGCTGTCAAGCTCATTCAGGTAGATGTTCGCAAGGATTGGACTGCATCCGGAACCCTGTGGGGTGCCGGAATAGGTCACATGGTATCTCCATTGCTCCATATATCCCGCTTTCAGGAATTTCCACATCAGCGCAATAAACGCCTCATCGTCAATTCGCCTGCGGAGAATCTCAATCAGCACATGGTGGTCAAAGCTGTCAAAGCAAGCCTGGATGTCGCCCTCGATAAACCACTTCGCGCCTGTGAATTTCGCTTGTAAATCCGAAAGCGCAGTATGACAGCTCCGGTTAGGCCGGAAGCCGTGGGAGTTGTCTGAAAACGTAGGCTCGTAGATGCTTTCCAGTATCATTTTGACGACTTCCTGCAACAGTTTGTCGTCAGCGGACGGTATCCCCAGCGGGCGCTGTTTGTTACTATTCTTCTTTGCGATATAAGTGCGCCGCGCCGGTTTGGGCTGGTAACTGTGATCTTTCAGCGATTCTATCAACTTTTCGATTCGCTTTTCGCTCAACCCGTCGATTGTAGTGCCGTCTACCCCCGTCGTCATGCTGCCGTCGTTGGAATAAATCCGCTGATAGGCAAGCATATAGAAGTCAGGGTTGTACAGATTCCTGTAAAGGCGCTGGAACCTGTAGCTGGGATCTTTCGCTTTTTCCGTTAAGGTTTTTAACACTTCAATCGGAATTCTCATCGTGCCTCCGCACCTTCCTTTCTTTGTGTCAAAAGACAAACTGCCTCCCTTCGCATAGCGGCTCCGGCCGCATTGTGGACGGCTTTCCCGTCCTCAAACTACTACGGAGGCTCTGTTGCCATGCCCGACACTGCCGGGTTTAGGCAATCCCCGTTTAGGTCTGCCAAGATGAGCGTTCTGTGTTGTCGGATAAGACTTTCGCCGTTTACCGCTTCTCGCGGTCGCCCAATTACGAGTATCACGCGGCTGTACAAAATGGAAATACAACCGCCGTAATTCCATGCGTTTCATCTCTTTTCGCATGATGGGTGTCCATATCCCTAAGCTCCGGCTATCGTTTACGCAGTGTAGCATTTATCCTCATACACAGATTTTCATTCCCACATACCGCGTTTTATGAAGAGCTTTATGATACGCCGTATGCCTGTTCCGCTTGGGAACAACGACATGCTACACTCCCCTTCAGGTTTCCCATCCAAGTAAGTCGTGGAATGACAGGGCGCGATGACTCCTCGCGTGATACTTTCACCTGCCGCTTGCTCAAGGCGGAATTTCGGCAAACCCGCGTATGCGTATCGATTTTACGCATACTTACGGGCGCAGCATTTTTTGGTATCCATTTCATCGGCGGCGGAACGGCGAATGCAGAAATAGATGATGAGCAGGCCGGACACGATGGGAGCCAGGATCATCAGCCAGGTGGTCACATCCCCGATCAGCTTTTCCGTTCCCGTTACCAGCTTACTGTCCTTGATGTCTCCTGCGGCGAAGGCGGACGGGGAAGTTAGAATGTTCCAGCAAAGCGTCACAGCCATCGCCGCTACAAAACGAAGTTTTGGATGAAGCGTGGGCAACCGGTTGAATTTTCTTACTCGTCCGGCATCGGGGGCATGCCCATGCCCTTGGCTGCTGCCGCTTGCTGCTGTTCGGCCAGTTGTCGGGCAATGTCCTTTTGGTAATACACCCAAATGTTCCACAGTTTCACCTCCTCTCTCGTGTCGGTACGGATGGGCCGCTTGCGCTCCCGTTCTTCCCGCACCTGGCGGTTATGCTCCTTGTCGCCTAAACCCATCATCTGGTTAAAGGCCCATTCGCTAAGATCGGGAGAAAACATCATGGCGGGATGACTGCGGGAGAGGACAATCTGATAGGGCCGGGACACTCGCCGTACTTCATCTACGGTCAGCAGCTTGCGCTCCAGCAGATTAAGGGAATGAGAGGTGCTTGGTGTGGAATATTTGCCGTGGGAGGCCGAAAGCTGGTAGCTGGAGGTGGTGTACGTTCCCAGCTTTTCGCTGATTTCGCGCAGCGTCTCCAGGTCGTCGGCCTGGAGATAAATCCAGGTTTGGCAGTTAGATTTGATGATACTGGCGGCGTGATCGTCGTATTTTTCCTTCAATTGCTCGAAGCTCTGTACAAACAGGTTGAAACGCATGCCCCGCCCGCCGCCAACGGTGAGCTTGTTGGTAAAGTCGGCAATGGGCGTGAAGTTGCCAAACTCATCCAGCATGAAATTCACCCGCCGCTTCAAGCGCCCACCGCGTTTGTCCGCCTCGGCCGTGAGCAACTCATAGAGTTGGGATACCATGAGGGAGGCTACCGGATAGAACGTAGTTTTTTCGTCCGGCAAAATGATAAAAAGTGCCTGCTTCCGCTCACCAAGACTGGCAACCTGGATTCCCGGGAACTCATAACGAGGATGGTGGATCGATTCCCAAACTGGTATAGATCTCCTT
>NZ_QMFA01000028.1 GCF_003285005.1 Paenibacillus sp. YN15
TCATGACGAAGTGGTCAACCAGCTCTTGGGCTTGCTGCTCGTTGATGACGCCTGCCTTCAGATCGCGCTCTACATAGATGTCCAGGAAGGTGGAGGTGCGGCCCAGGCTCATGGCAGCGCCGTTTTGTTCCTTGATGGCGGCCAGGTAGCCCAGGTACAGCCATTGGAAAGCTTCCTTGGCGGTTTGCGCCGGTTGGGACAGGTCGAAGCCGTAAGCCTTGCCCAGCTTCTTCAGTTCGTTCAAAGCGCGGATTTGCTCGTTCAGCTCTTCGCGCAGGCGGATAATGTCATCGCTCATGGTGCGCAGGCCGGTGTTGGCCAGGTCCTTCTTCTTCTCGGCGATGAGGTGGTCGATGCCGTAAAGGGCAACGCGGCGGTAGTCGCCGATGATCCGGCCGCGGCCGTATGCGTCAGGCAAACCGGTGATGATGGCGGCCTTACGGGCCAGCTTCATTTCGTCGGTGTAGGCATCGAATACGCCTTGGTTATGGGTTTTGCGAATATCGGTAAAAATCCGGCTGACTTCTTCACTTACCTTGAAGCCGTAGGATTCGCAAGCCTGCTCTGCCATACGGATGCCGCCGAAGGGCTGCAGGGAGCGCTTGAAGGGCTTGTCGGTTTGCACGCCGACTACAGCTTCCAAGTCCTTGTTCAGGTAGCCGGGGCCGTGGGAGGTGATGGTGGAGACAATTTCGGTATCCATATCCAGCACGCCGCCGTTATCCCGTTCTTGCTTGGAGAGGTCCATGACTTGCTTCCACAATTGGTTGGTTGCTTCCGTGGCCGGTGCAAGGAATGCATCGTCACCGGTATATACTGTGATGTTTTGTTGAATGAAGTCTCTTACGTTAATTTCCTTTTCCCATGCGCCGCCTTGGAATCCTTCCCATTGTTTCATTGCGGTCACCCTCCCGAAAACAGATAATTTAAATTATTGATACAGTTCTTATGACTCTAGGATAATACGGTTTAGCTATTTTGAAAAGAGGTCATTCGTGACGTATTTGTGAAAATAATTATAAATAACGAATTCTTCGAATCCAAAGCAAATCCTTGGTGCAGAAGGGTGGAAAAATAAGGTTGTGAAAACGATCACAAAGCGTATAAATTGATTTTTGACAATATTCGTCATTCCGGCAGAAGTGTAACAGATGTCAGAAAACAGTATAACAGAGAGGGACAGAACGAAATGGAAGTCTGCTGTTTGCCTGAACATTCCGAAAAGTGTGATAATTGTTAATTGCTGTGACTAATATCATATTCATAAAGCGGCCATCCACTAAAGTATTACCCCCTTTGCCCCTGCTTTACACATCTGCCGGCCCCGGTCCGGAATCCAAAAAAAACCCCGCCTGAAAGGCGAGGGGGTGGAAGTACGGCTGCCGGGAACGGGCTCTCCTAGGAAATCTCCCCGCTCCACAGGCGGCGCATTTCTTCATTGGAGGCCAATAGCTCCGCCAGCGTACCGGATGCGTGCAGCCGTCCGTCCTTCAGAAGCAGAATCCGGTCGGCGTGCTGGAGAACGGCCTTGCGGTGGGATACCACCAGGCAAGCCGCCCTCCGCCTGGCAAAAAGCCGCTCCCACAGCTTTTGCTCCGTCTCCACATCCAGAGCGCTGGACAGGTCGTCGAAGACGTACAGCTGCGCCTCCCGGGCGAACATGCGTGCAGCCGCCGCGCGCTGGGCCTGGCCCCCGGAGAGCTTGACGCCCCGAGGGCCGATAACCGTGTCCAGGCCCAGGTGCAGCTCCTCCACATCATGCTCCAGCACCGCCGCGTGAACCGCTGCCGGGAGCCGTCCGCCCTCATGGGGCAGTCCCAGGAGAATATTCTCCGTCAACGTATCGCTGTACAGCCGGGGCACCTGGGGGGTATAGGCGCTCCGCGGCGGTACAAAGAAGTTTCCCGGGTCCTCTACCCTGTACCCGTTCCATAGCACGTTCCCGCTGTCGGAAGGAAGCAGCCCCAGAAGAGCCCGGACCAGAGTGGTTTTGCCGGAGCCGATGCGTCCGGTAATGACGGTGAAGGTCTCTTTTTCCAGTGTAAAGTTAATATCCTGGATTCCCCGCCCGGTAGCCGGATAGAGATAAGTCAGCCCCTCCACCTTCAACTGCTCCAAGGTCAGGCTGGAGGCCGCGCCGGCACCGGCATTGGCCTCGTCTGGCGCGGCTTGCGCTGCCAGCTCCCCGGGGTCGGGAAGGGTCCCGCTTAAATAAAGGGGAGCCTTGCGGATCAGCTTTTCTCCCGGCGCTCCCTGGAGCAGGGCGCTCATCCGTTTGGCGGAAACGGCGCTTTGCTTGTAATAGGTCAGGAATTTGCCGAAGTTCTGGATAAAGGTGGTGACGAAATTCAGGTAATACACAAACAGCGCAAAATCCCCTACCTGAAAGCTTCCGTTCTGCATCTTCTGTCCGGCCAGAATAAGAATGAAGCCTGTTCCCAGATTCACCGTATTGGAAAACACCGAATCCAGCGCCTGGCTGAACAGCTTGTCCTTGAGCATGGATTTGCGCCGCGTGTCGTTTAATTCCCGGAACTGGCCGATAACCCGTTCCTCGGCGCCGGCCACCTGGATGGCCTGGACGGAGGTAAACATCTCGCTGATGGCCCCCGTCACCTGGCTGGTGGCTTCGCGGCTGGCGGCGCGGTATTTCTGCAGCCATCCGGTGGACAACTGGGCCAAGGCCACAACTACCACCAGAGGCAGGAACACCCACAAGGTCATTTGGGCGTCAATTCCGGCCAGAATATAGATCGATATGGCGGCAAAAAAGACCATGCTGACCGCATCCACCGACCAGCTTACTGCCTCCTCCACCTGCTCCACATCATCCCGGAACTGGCTGATGGCCTCCCCCGGCGAACCGGGAATGGCTTTGGCTCCCGGCTCCCGGAGAATATGCTCCAGCATATTGCGGCGCAAAAGCCCGGCCGCCCGGAAGCGGAAGTGAACGTCGGAGAGAAAGCCGACGATAATGGCGGCCACCCGGGCCATGGCCGAAGCCAGCAGCAGGGCAATCACGGTGGCCACGTTAAACCCTGTAGCGGATTCCCCGGTCAGCACATCGAAAAACTCCTTGGTAACCAGTCCGGGGAGAATGGGCACCAGTGTAATCAGAATCCAGTTCAGCAAATTCCAGCTGTACAGCCAGGGCGTATAGCGGATAAGTCCCATAAAAAGCCTAAAGGTGCTTAAGGGACGGCTTCCGGTGGTTCCGGCAGTTGCATGGGGCGATTTCATCAGGCCAGCACCTCCTCAAGTCCGGCTTCCATCACCCGGCTGAACCGGGAGCCGGGGTCGGCAAGCAGCGCCAGCCGCCGGCCGTGTTCAGCGATCCGCCCGTCGTCCAGCATCAGAATGTCATCCGCCCGCTGGATGGTGGAGAGGCGGTGGGCGATGATGATGCAGGTGCGGTCCTTCAGGAGCTTGCTGACAGCCCGCTCCAACAGCTGCTCAGTGGCCGGGTCCAGCCGGGAGGAGGCCTCGTCCAGCACCACCAGCCCCGGGTTCTTCAGGAATACCCGGGCAAAGGCCAGCAACTGGGCCTCTCCTGCGGATAAGCCGCCGCCGCCGGATTCCAGCAGGGTATCCAGACCCTGGGGCAGGGCGGCAAGCCAATTGCCCAACCCCAGCTCCTCCAGCACCTGGCGGATCAGGCTGTCCGCAATGGCGGAATCATAGAAGGTCAGATTGTCCCGGACCGTTCCTTGGAAGATTTCGATATTTTGGGTGACGAAGCCGATCCGGCTGCGCAGATCATGCAAACGCACCTCCCGGATGTCCGTTCCGCCCAGAAGGATGGCTCCTTCCCCGGGATCATAGAACCGGAGCAGCAGCCGGGCCGTGGTGGACTTGCCGCTTCCCGTCCGGCCCAAGAGCCCCAGCACCTTGCCGGGCTCCAGCCGGAAATTCAGGCCCTTTAGTGTGGCGCTGTCCTCCTCGTAGCCGAAGGTGACGTTCCGAAACTCCACGGACAGGGGGCCTTCCGGAAGCTTGAACGGATTGCCGCCGTCCCGGATCAGGGATTGGGTGGCCAGCAGCTCCCGGATGCGGGTGATGCTGGCGTCCGCTTTTTGCAGATCCTCCAGCTGCTGGCGGATTTTCTCAATGGGCTGGGCCAGCAGCTCCGTATAATGGAAGACCATATACACTGCGCCGATGGTAATGCTCCCCTGCCGCCACAGATAGGCGCTGATGCCGAAGGCCATGGCGTTGCCCAGGGCAAACACTACAATGGCGGTGATCCACATGGCGGCAAACCCGAAAAACGCCCGAATCCGGATGGGCAGCCAGGTGCGCAGCAGGCTATGGAAGCGGTGCATCACATAGGCGGTGGCGCCGTTGGCCCGGGTATCCTCGGTGCCCTCCAGATGCTCTCCCAGAAAGCCGTAGAATTCGGCGCTGATCTGGCGCATTTTGCTCCACATGGGGGCGGCGTATCGCCGGATGCGCTGGATGACTACCAAAGCAAAGACAACGAACACCGTCATAACGGCGCCGATCAGGATATTTTCCCGGAACAGCAGGATCAGAATGCCGGCCATCAGGACCATATTGCTTACAAGCAGAATGACGAAGTTGGAAAAAAAGTTGCCCAGGGCATTGATGTCTCCGTCCACCCGCTCAATGATGGAGCCGGAGGTATGCTTTTTGTGGAAGGACATATCCAGCTTTAGACAGTGGGCGGCCACCTCGCTGCGCAGCCGGTTGGTGGCGGTCCAGCCCACATTTTCCCCGATATAAGCGGCGATAACCCGCACAATCTGGGTCAAGAGAGACAGCCCGATAAACCACAGGGCCGCCTGCATCAGCCGCTCCCCGCCATGGCCCGATTGGGCTGTATCCAGAAAAAAGCGGATCAGCTGGGGGCTGATCAACTGCATGGTGATGCCGGAGAGCAGCAGGAGAGCCAGGGCGGTCATGGCGGGCCACTGGGGAATCAGGTATTGCGCCAAGAGCCCCGCGTACTCCCGGAGGGGGAGCTTAAATTTTGGTTTTGACGACGATGGCATACAAAAGTCCTCCCGGTTATGATGGACGCGAAAACCAGCCGTCTGTAACCCCGTGCTGGGGGCAGCGGCTGGTTTTCGTTCAAGTCAAAAGCATGATGATCGCAGGTCAGATGGCGGCAAATATGGGGGCTAGTCGAACAGGTCGCCCAAACTGTCCAGAATGCTTTTCTTCTTCTTGCCCTTGTAGCCCTGTTGGGGGTAGTGGTTCTTGTCGTAGGAGGGGCTGTGCCCGTGATCGCGCCGCTCATCATCATGCCGTTCGTAATCCCGGCGCTCGTACTCGTCGTCACGCTGGTTCTGCCACGTATTGAAGTCATCGCGGACCTCGCGGACACCGCCCATCAATTTGTCCAATTCCCCGCGGTCCAGCCAGACCCCTTTGCACTGGGGGCATGTATCTATGGTGACGCCTGCTTTTTCCACTTCACGCATTCTCACATTGTCGCATACCGGACAGTTCATCGGGTTCGGCCTCCTTAAATTTGGCTATGAGCGATTGTTTCATGAGTTTCCTTATTTTAATTATACATGGTGACGGAATGGGCTTCCAGGCGAAACACTTGTATAAAGGTTTTTTACACGCAAAGAATCTATAAGCTCCCTGCTCCAACCGAAGATTGGGCTTTCAGGCGCCATCTTGACGCGGAGCGCCAGCACCTGCCAATGCTATAATGCAAAAGTGCAGTTATTTATGGTAGCGAGCCCTCTTTTTGGCTGGGATAATGCAAAAGTGCACTTATTTTCGCTTGAAACCACCAAAAAAGCTGAAAACTGCGTGAATGAACTGCACTTTTACATTTATGACCCTCCGTTTCAGCGGCTGACCCATGGAATAACTGCACTTTCGCATTATGGACATACCTATGTCCGGTAAATCCCCCGCAATTCGGAAACCCTATATAAACGGCTTCCGGGAAGTGCCGGCATGCCCCGAAGTCAAGTTCGGGTGCTTTTGGGGTTTGGAGCCTATTTTTGCGGAAAAGGAGGATACCGATGAAGCTGGATCAAACGGGCGGCATTGCTCTGGCGCTGGGAGGAGGCGGGGTGACGGGCTGCTGTCACGCCGGGGTTGTCCGGGCGCTGGAGGAGGAGGGCATTGCCGTCCAGGCGGTTGCCGGAACCAGCGCCGGGGCTTTGGCTGCCGCCATGCTGGCCTGCGGCGCCACCGGGCGGGAGCTCGGGGAATTGACCTCCAGGCTCAGCGCCAAGCTGATGGATGTGGACTACGCCGGCCTGGCCTGCCGCTGGTTTGCCCCGAAGGGCTCCCTGCCGGGGCTGATCCGCGGCAAACGGTTGGCCAAGCTTCTGGAGGAGATGCTGGGCAGCCGGCGGATCAGTGAGCTGGCGCTGCCGTTTGCGGTGGCGGCCACCGATCTGGCGGCAGGCTCCCAGGTGCTGTTCGCCAACCGTCCGGCGGACAGCGGCATTCTGGGTCCCCATTGCGAAGTGGTACCCGACGGAAATCTGGCCCATACGGTTATGGCCAGCATGTCCATTCCCGGCATCTTCCGGCCGGTGCGCATGGGAGAGCGGCTGCTGGTGGACGGGGGACTGATGGACAATTGCCCGGCCGCCGCTCTGAAGGCCATGGGCGCCGCACGGATTGTGGCGGTGAATCTGGTGACGGTAAAGCCGCTGCGCCTGCCCAAATGGAGCTTCTCCTCCATTCTGTCCCGGTCGGTCAGCCTGGGTCTGCACCGGATGTCCCAGGCCGATTCCGGCTATCCCGAGCTGATTCTGTCCCCGGAGCTGGGGTCCATCGGCATCCTGGACTTTCCTTGCGCCGACCGCTGTATGGAGTTGGGCTACGAATGCGCCAAAGCCAACATGCCGCTGATCCGAAAAGTGGCGGAAGGCGGTTAACTTTGGTACCATAACGGCATAATGGCCTTTTCACACAAAAAGAGCAGACGGACAGGAGGGGTTCGCGTTGAAAATGCGGGTATCCGCCGTGCAGTACCGGCTTCGCAAGGTGGAGGGCTTCCACGACTTTGCCAAGCAGTCGGAGCATTATGTCAAAACGGCCATGGAATATGGGGCGGAGTATATTCTGTTCCCCGAGTTTTTTACTACCCAGCTTCTGTCCATCGGCAGCGGCACGGGGGAGGGGCTGCCCATCGGAGCCTTGCCGGGGTTTACGGAGCAGTATACGGCCCTGTTCCGGGGACTGGCGCAGACACATGGGGTGCATATTATCGGAGGCACCCACGTGACGGAGCGGGAGGGACGGCTGTACAATACGGCCCATCTGTTTTATCCCGACGGGCGGGTGGAGCGCCAGGACAAGCTGCATATTACCCCTACCGAGGTGACGGAATGGCGCATGAGCGCAGGGGACGGAGTGCGGGTGTTCGACACGGCCAAAGGGCGGATCGGCATTCTCACCTGCTACGATATCGAGTTCCCGGAAATTGTCCGGATGGTCCGCGCAGCGGGAGCGGATGTGATCTTCTGTCCGTCCTGCACCGATGACCGGCACGGCTTCTACCGGGTGCGGTACTCCTGCCATGCCCGGACCGTGGAGAACCAGATTTATGTAGTGACTACAGGAACCGTGGGCGCTTTGGAAAATGTGGATTTTATGCGGGCCAATTATGGCCAGGCGGCTATCTTGAGCCCCAATGATATTCCGTTCCCTCCCCGGGGAGTGTTGGCGGAGGGAGAGATCAACGACGATATGATCGTCACGGCGGATCTGGATTTGAGCCTCTTGGAGGAGGTCCGCCAACGGGGCAGCGTGACTACATGGCGGGACCGCCGGACGGATTTGTATCCCGACTGGACGACGTAGGAAGGAGGGACCGCTTTTGAAAAAGGAATTGTATACCTTCACTCCTGAGGGTTATCCCCACCGTACCGTGATCCGTCAGTATAAGGAAGCGGACTTCGACGGGCTAATCCGGATTCAGGCGGAATGCTTCCCGCCGCCGTTTCCTTCGGAGCTGTGGTGGAATAAGGAGCAGCTGGCCAACCATGTGGCTCTTTTTCCGCAAGGGGCCTTGTGTGTGGAGGTAGAGGGGGAGCTGGCCGGCTCCATGACCGGGCTGGTGGTGGATTATGACGCAGAACGTCCGCAGCATACCTGGGAGGAGATTACCGATGGAGGCTACATCCGGACTCATAACCCCCGGGGCAACAGCCTGTATGTGGTGGACATCAGCGTCTCTCCCCGCTACCGGAAGCTGGGCCTGGGCAAGTGGTTGATGCAGACCATGTATGAGGTGGTGGTGCAGCTTGGGCTGGAGCGTTTGCTGGGCGGGGGGCGGATGTCCGGCTATTGCAGATGGGCGGAGCGGTTCAGTCCGCAGCAGTATTTGGAGGAGGTGCTGGCCGGGCGGCTCGCGGACCCGGTGATTACCTTTCTCCTGCGCTGCGGCCGGACGCCTGTGGCGGTGCTGGAGGATTATTTGGAGGATGAGGAGTCCCTGAACCATGCGGTGCTGATGGAGTGGCGGAACCCGTTTTTGGGCGGTTGAAGGGCAAGTGGGCGCTGTCTGTGGCAGTGCGTATGCGAAAAATCGAGCATAAAAAGCTCCTGACGGCCCTTTTGAGCGGTTATGCGCGAAAAATCATATACAATAGCGGCCCGGTTGAGGAAATAGACGCATTATATATGAAAAACCGAACACAAAGGGTGGAAAGCGGACTTCGGCCCGGATTATATATGAAAAACCGAGTTCACACTTCCCAACGTTGATGCCAGCCGCCGCCAAAGCAATGCGGACACCGGCGCCATCCACAATGACCGAGGAGGAGACTTATTCATGGACTTTGTCCGGATCACATCCATTCATGATCCTTATTTTGCCGCCATGTACAGCCTGATGCAGCGGGTATTTCCCCCGGAGGAGGTGCTGGAGGCCGCTCTGTGGGAGGGGCCGCTCCAGGATAATGGCCTGCGGGTGTATGCGGCTGTGGAGCAGGGCCAGGTGGTGGGAGCGACGGAATACCGCTTTTATCCCGATATGGAAGTGGCGATGACCGACTTTACCATTATCGGCAGGGAAGGGCTGGGAGTCGGTCCGTTCCTGGCCCGGCGGAGGCAGCAGGAGCTTAATGAATGGGCGGCGGGAAGCGGCCGGAGGCTGAAGGGGATGTTCGCCGAAATTTATAACCCTTACCTGATCCAGGACCACAGCTTCGGCGGCATCAAGCCCATGGACCCGTTTGTGCGGCGGGAGGTGCTGGCCCATCTGGGCTACCGCAAGCTGGATATGGACTACGTCCATCCCTCCTGGCTCGGGGACGGGGAAGCGGTAGGCGAGTTGGACCTGTGTTACCTTTCTTATGAAGAGGAGGCCGTTTTGCCGGGGAGTCTGGTGGCGCAGTTTCTGCAAACCTATTACGCCATTCTGCCCAATAAGCCTGCCGCTTGGCATCGGATGGTGGAACAGGCCGGAGGAAGGGAACGGATCGCCCTATTGCCGATCTGAGCGGAGCCGGAGTCGGTTGGGCAACACGGGATGGACATGCGCTCCTTCCGCCCTTATTCCGGATCATTCCTTGTTTAACCGCAGCGTCATCAAGTCTTCATCGTAATAAACTCCGTTCCACTTCAGCGACTCCCGCTCGGTGCCATATACCCGGAAGCCCAGGGATTGGTACAGCCGCCGGGCGGGGGCATTGGAGGCGTTCACCATCAGCCTCAGCTGCTCCACACCCGGCCAGCCTTGGGCCAACCGGATTAGCTCCGCTATCAGCTGCCGCGCCATGCCTTCGCCCCTGGCCTCCGGGTGGACAAACACCCGGCAAATATCCGCCTTATGGCTCTCCTTGAGATTCCCCATCCGAATGGCCGCGGCGATGCCCCATAAACGCCCGTCCGCTCCGAATGCGCCTACAGTCGCCCGTTGGTTGTCCAAGGGCCGCAGCCGCTCTTTTACCGTGTCCGGACTGAAACCCGCCTCCCGATCATAATCCGAGCCAAAAGCCTCCGGATTCAGCCTCAGCCCCATAAGCCGCAGCTCCTGATAAACGGCGGCATCCTCTTCCTGCAGCACGCGGATAAACATTCCCATCCCTCCTGTGACCACGAGTGTTATAAGATGAAGTATACAACATGGCCCTTCAAGCGGTTTTACCTTTATGGGCACTCTTAAGGAAAATTTAAGAAGCTGCGGCCGTCACCTTTTCCGGTCCGCGCCGATAGTCTGTTGAATGGCTTGAATGGCGGTTTTTTGGATAAGCTGAAGAATAAAGAAGCCGTTTTTCCCGGAAAATGCGGGCGGGAGCGGAGCAGGCTTCGTTGCGCCGGGATATGAAGATGTGTACAATGATGATATCACTTTTGCAGGCGGTGGAAAGGCTCCCTTTCATATAGAGAAAGGATGCGGTTATGAAGAAAAAGCTTCTGAACGTTCTGAAGGCCGCGGTTCTGGCGGCAACGGTTTATTTTATTGTGGTCAACCTCAAAATGAGGCCCATGGATATTGTGGACTACCTCTTGCAAGCCAAGAGTTTTTTTTATCTGGCGTTGTCTATATTCGTGGTGTTCCTGGGGGTGCAGGCCTGGATTTGGGTCCAGATCCTGAATGATTCCGGCAAGCAGATTTCCTCCTACCGGGGGCTGGTCATCTATATGACCTCCCAATTCGCCAAGTATTTGCCCGGCGGCTTCTGGAACCTGGTGGGCCGGGTGTACCTCACCAGCAAATACGGGGTGGTGCTGGGCACCCAAATGACGGCGATTCTCTATGAAAATATGATGCTGGGCATTGTTTCGTGCATTTATGGCATTATCCTGCTGTACAGCTTCCACTTCATCTTCCTGCCGGTGCTGCTGGCATTGGCGGTGCTTTTGCCTGTTGCCTACTTTTTCTATGAGCCGGTGCGGGTGTTCAGCCAGAAGGTGATCCACAAGATATCCAAGCGCTTCCGGGGAATGGAGCTTTCTTTGCCGCGGGAGCGGTTTTTCCTGTATTTGTCCTATTACTTCCTGAGCCATCTGCTTCAGGGGATTGCGTTCTGGCTCCTGCTGCAAACCTTCGGTGTGGAATCGGTCAATATTGTAACGGCGGCGGGGATTTTCGCTGTTTCCTGGCTGATTGGCCTGATCAGTCCGCTGCCCGGGGGGATTGGCATCCGGGAAGGGGCGCTGGTGTTTCTTCTCTCCTTCCAGGTGCCTGTGGCGGTGGCCACCCAGATTTCGATTATTACGCGGATCTGGAATCTGATGGGGGAGCTGGTGCTCTTTACCCTTCTGAACAGCATTGATCTTATTCGGAAAAGGATGGCCGCCTGATGATGAAAAAACGCAATGTTCTGCTTGTGGCCGGGGTGTTCCCGCCGGGAGTCGGCGGCATGCAGAACTATTATTATAATCTGTGCCGGCATTCCCGGCATAAGATTACAGTGTTCGCCTCGGATTACCGCGGAGCGGCGGAGTTTGATGCGCAACAGGATTTCAAGGTGATCCGCAGGCCTTTTTTGCAGGATGAGAAGGTCAGCGTCTGGCATACCCTGCGGATGATTCCCCAGGTGAGGCGGGTGATCAAGGAGGAAGCCATCGATATTACCGTGTACGGATATATCCTGTACGGGCTGATCGGGTGGTTTCTCAGTGTATTCCGCGGCCGGAAATACGGGGTTTCGGTCCACGGCATGGATGTGCTGAAGCTGACCCGGTATGCGGTGCTGCGCAGCATCGTCAAGGGGATTCTGCAGCGGGCGGATGCGGTGATCGTCAACAGCGGATATGTGAAAAAGCTGATGATGGAGCTGGGCGTCAAGGCCGAGCGGCTTCAGGTGGTGTATCCCGGGGTGGAGGAGCAGTACGACCGGATGGAAAAAGACCCGGCGCTGATCCGCAAGCACGGCCTGGAGGGCAAGTATGTGCTGATGACCCTGGGCCGGCTGGTGGGCCGCAAGGGCTTCGATATGGTGATCCGGGCCATGCCCGAAATCCGCAAGGCCATACCCGACGCAGTGTATCTGATCGTGGGGGGCGGCCCGGAGCGGGAAGCGCTGGAACGGCTGGTTAAGGAAAACGGCGTTTCGGACTGTGTGGTGTTTGCAGGCCGGGCGGCGGATGAGGATTTGGTAAAGTATTACAATCTGTGCGATGTGTTTGTGATGCCCAGCCGCTACATTGCCGCGGAGGGGGATGTGGAGGGTTTTGGAATCGTCTACATGGAGGCCTCCAGCTGCGGGAAGCCGGTGATCGGGGGCAATTCCGGAGGCGTTGTGGAGGCGGTGCTGGACGGGGAGACGGGGCTGATCGTGGACCCGTCTTCGGCGGCGGCCATTGCCCGGGCGGTGATCCGGCTGCGGGAGGACCCGGCGCTGGCGGATCGGCTGGCCGATAACGGCTGCCGGCGGGCCAAGGAGCAGTTCCGGTACAGGGCCATTGCCCAGGGCTTCGACCTGTTCCTGGACGAGCAGAGCGGGGGCGGACACGAACAGGCCCTGCAGGGCAGGACCCGGATGCTGTAGCGATGGTTATTCGGCAAAAGCTGCACGTGCTTCCGGTGCTTTCCGTCCGCGTGCGGCCTCCCGATCCGTTGGTTGTTTGGTCAGCATGAGGCTGTCCAGCACCTATTTTGCGGTGACCGCAAGGTGGTGGGGAATCTAACGGAAGCTGCAGCCGTTATTTCAGCTAAAATGGGGCGCTTCGGTTCCTAACGGAACTGGGCGCCCTTATTTGTGTCTGAATGGCCTCAAACCAGCCGGATTGCTCCAAATAACGGCTGTGGCCGCCGTTAGATTTTTTTTGGAGGCGGTTTTTGGGGAAATAAGGGCTCTGGCCGCCGTTAGAATCACCGCAGCCAGGCGGCGCATCCGGCGGGCAAGGCTGCGCCTGCCGGTGCAAGGCTGCGCCTGCCAGTGGCAACGCTGCCGCTGGCAGAGATGTCCGCAATTTTGCGTCTCCCCGGCGCATTTTTGCTCTGCCAATCCCAGTTCCGCACACAATCGGCCTTTCTGGTCCGCAGCACAAGTATCGCCGTCCTTCCGGAACGGCGATGTTGGGCATGCCTTAATGTGTCTACTCCTCCACAAACCTAACCTCGTTGTTGTCCAGGGAGGCGATCCGCGCCAGGGACTCCACCCGGTAACCGGCCGCGGCCAGCTTATCGGCGCCCTGCTGGAAGGACTTCTCAATGACAATGCCGATCCCCGCCACTACAGCGCCCGCCTGCTCGGCAATGCGGGCCAGCCCGAAGGCCGCTTCCCCGTGGGCCAGGAAATCGTCCAGAATCAGCACCCGGTCTCCCGGCTGGATGAACTTTTTGGCAATGGTAATCTCGTTTTTCTCCTGCTTGGTGAAGGAAAAAACCTCCTGCACATAAATGTCGTCGCGCAGGGTCAGCGACTTCTGCTTCCGGGCGAAAATCATCGGCACCTGCATCACCAGGGCGGTCATAATCGCCGGCGCGATCCCCGAGGATTCGATGGTCAGAATCCGGTTTACACCCTCATTCTCAAAACGGCGGGCAAACTCCTTGCCCAGCTCCATCATCAGCTGCGGGTCCATTTGATGGTTCAAGAAGGAATCCACCTTCAGAACCTGGCCGGACAGCACGATGCCTTCCTTCATAATCTTTTGCTTCAGCAGCTCCATTACGGCTTTCTCCTTCCGGGACGTCTATTTGCGATTATACAATAGAACATCGGCGCAGAAAAAGAAGGCTTATGGCGAATTTGCGAAAAAGAAAGGACAGGCTTGGGCAGCCTGTCCGGTGAGTGCGGGCATAACGCTGCAAAAGGCGGTATGCCGGATTAATGCTTTTTCAGATCCAGCTGGTCGGTTTCGGATTGGGCTGCCCGCGCTCTCGCTTTGCCTTGCCCGGTCCGGTCCGCCTTGGATTGCAGATCCGCTGCCGCCAGCTTCCGCTTGGATGGATAAGTGCCGCTCGCCATGGGAAACACTCCTTTCCGGAAGGTGATCCGTTATCCGTGCCTGGGTCCTAGCCGTCAGTCTCCTTTGTCGCTGCCTTTTCTCTTGAACCGGTCGGGATAGGTGATTTCCTCCCGGAAGCGGGCGTCCATCGTCATCCCGGTGTGGGTGTCATGGGCCAGGCCCACCAGCTTCCAGGTGGAGGTGCCCAGCTGCGGATCGGCGGGGAACAGCTCGCCGCGGTTAAAATAAGCCTCCCGGCCCCATTCGTTCTCGTACACACCGTCCGTCTCCACCGGCTCCCCGGACATGGGGTCCATACGCTCTTGCTCTGACAAGGGACATTCCTCCTGCTTCGCATGATATTCGTTCGGTGCGGCGCAGCCGGCCCCGGAAGGAGCCGGCTTTTGAAGCCAAGCAAAGCGCGCAGCTTTCGCGCTTCCACGGCTATTTTCCGCTGAAGGGAGGCTTTCTATACTCCGGCAGCCCAGCCGCCGGTCCCAGCCTTCACACGTAAGGCGGGTCCCAGACCTTTTTGCTCCAGTAGAGCTTCTCCCGCATGACATGGAGGTCTGTGTCCAGCTTCACATCCACCCCGAAGGGAAGCTTGCTGTTATGCCAGAAGCGCACATCCCGCCACTGCACCAGGAAGCCGTCCTGGGCTTCCGTAATGCTCACATGCACCTTCTCGGCGAAGCTGAGGAAGGTCCGCACATTGTCTCCGCCCAGAGTGGCTTGCACCGCCGGGTGGCCGCTTTCCTTGGGATAGGCGCCTTGGAGGACTGCGCGGCCCTGAAGCAGGGTGCCGGTTTGGTATTCCTGCTCCGTCTCCAGCAGGAACTGGCCCCACCCCCAGATCAGGCCGGGAACCAGCTGGATTCCCGTTTCCGCCGCCGCGTATTCGGAGCGGATGCGCCTTAGCAGGCGCTTCTGGTACAGCATACGAAGCAGCACATAGCCGCAGGAGGCGGCATATACGGCGGGAAACACATGGACCGCCCTCCAGTCCGCAAGCAGCCAGCCCGCAAGCCCCAAGGCATGCAGGACAAACAAAAAGGGATCAAACAGGGGCAGGATGTCCAGATGGTGCCAGCGCCGGTTCAGGGGCCGGAAGCACTGCACCCCGTATACATTGAGCCAATCCAGGAAAACATGGAGGGCCACCGCCGCTAGGGTCCACATATACAGCAGCCAGAACGATTCCATAACGCCGAAGGCCCAGGAGCAGGGCAAGGCGATCAGAGCGGGCCAGACGCCAAGGGCCGGCAGGGAGTGGGTAATGCCCCGGTGGTAACGAAGGTAGTGGCGGTAGCTCTTCAGACGGGCGACGGTGTCGAAATCGGGAGCGTGGGACCCTACTACCGTGCAAAGCAGCATGGCCTGGGCCAATTCAGGCTGCGCCGCCACCTCCGGGTGGAGGAAAGCCAGGCCGCCCAGTGTGGCGCCAAACAGCAAATGGCTGGCTGTATCCATGGATCATTCTCCTTCCCGCCGGAAATCTCCGGCAAACCGCTCATGAACGTTAAACCAATAGAACCATTGCTCCGGACACTTCAGAAGCTGCTCCTCCAGCCGGCTGTTCAGCAGAGCCGTAGCCTTCGTCTGCTCCTTGCGCCCGAACTGCCGCCGAAGCAGCACCGGCGCCTCCATCACCAGGCGATGGGTCAGATCGGCATCACGGATGCAGCGGGCCGGCAGCACCGGCGAGCCCAGCTCCAGCCCCAGCATGGCGGCTCCGGCGGGCAAGCGGGTGGTTCTCCCCAGAAGGCGGGCGGGAGGAAAGCCCGGCCGGTAGAAATCACCCAGAAGCAGCAGCACTCCGCCATTCTCCAGATGTCTGCGCAGCCTCCGGATCAATTCCAAGGGCGGCGTCCCGTCATAATCCAGACCCGGACAGCCCAGCCGCTGGAAGCTCCGGTACAAGGGGGCCAATTCAGGGTCGGAGGCGGTAGCCACAGTCAGACAGGGATAATCTCTGGACAAGCGCCAGTAGCCGTAAAAGAAGTTCCCCGTATGGGGCGCATACAGAATGGCCCCTTTGCCCAGCTGCAAGGCGTCCAGCAGATGCTGTTCGCCCTCCAGCGCTATGTTTATTCTCCCGGAGGGCAGCAGCGTCTCCGCCGCCAGCAATTCATACAGGGTGCGGGCCGCATGCCGGTAAAACCCGTTTACACACGCGTTGACGTAAGCCAACTGCTCCGCTTCCCCGCGGCCCTCCCGGGGGAGCAGCTCCGCCATATTGCGGCGGATCACAGCGGTTTGCCCGCGGAGCACCGCCTGCAGGGTCCATGCGGCCCCGGGCAAAAGCAGCGGCGCGGGTTTGGCCAGGACCCTGCGCAAAAGCCCCGGCCATTGGCCGGGAGCCTGCTGGAGCCTCGCCAGTCTGGCTATGGTTTGATACATGGGTGACACCCCCTCCTTCCGCAAGCCTCAATGGCCCTGCTGGAGCAGGCGGAGGTAGCGGCGGGAAATACGGGCCTTTTCCAAAATAACGAAGTAGTCTACGGTATCGAAGAGGGCGTCGTATGCAGGGTCTCCCCCGATTTCCGCACCCAGCCATTGGTAGCCCTTGACCAGAGGCGGCAGCCGCCGGAACAGCTCCTCCTCGCTACCGGTCAGCTCCACCTGAGCCAAATCGGGGATGGTGTGGGTATCCAGCGGCTTGATGCCGTAACGGTGGGTAATCACCCCTTTGCCTCTAAGCAAAGAGTAGGTTTCCAGCATTTCGCCGCGGCTGCGGGAATGGATGCTGGCGCAGCCGACCAAGCGGGAGAAGCCGCCGTTGTCGGCGTATTGAAGGATTCCCTCCCACAGAAGGCGGATAGCTCTGCCGCTGCGGTAATCCGGGTGATGCAGCTGCGTCCCAGCTCCAGGGTTTCCCGTACCCAGGGACGATAGCCCTCCAGATCGAATTCGCTCTCCGAATAAAAGCCGATATGTGCAGCCGCTCTGGGGCCGGGCAACAGCCGGTACGTGCCGATTATCTCACCGGCCTCCAAATCCTTGACCACCAGATGGTCGCAGAATTCATCGTACCGGTCCGTTTCCAGACCGTCCGGGTTATACAGCTGCAGATTCTTCTCTTCCTCGGCAAAGACCCGGTAGCGCAGGCGCAGCGCCCCTTCCACATCTCCATCCGTCCGGGCCAGGCCAACCTCCAGGCGCCGGAGGCACAGGGCGGCATTGATTGGTTCTGCCATTCGTCTCACACCTTTCGCGAGGAGTAAAGGCTTTGCATGTGTACTGGGGATTATCGTAGCAGGGCATCATTAAGCCCGGATATGCGCCAAGTTAAGTTATTGTGTAGGTTCCCGGGGCTTGACCGCAGCAGTATAATAGATGCTGGCGTATTTAAATTTTGGACACGGGCGAGAGAGGATTGGAGAGAATCATGGTCTTATGGGGAACGCTGGTCAATACTTTTGCAATCATTCTGGGGGGCATCATGGGGCTGGCGCTGCCGAAGCTGTCCCAGGGCATCAAAGCAACGGTTATGCAGGGCTTGGGCCTGGCCGTTGCGGTGCAGGGAGTTACAATGGCGCTGAAAACCAATAATCTGCTGATTGTCATCGGAAGCCTGGTAATCGGGGGAGTGCTGGGGGAGCTGTTGAAGGTGGAGCAGGGGCTGGAAAAGCTCGGTGTGCAGCTGGAGGGTTTCGTGGGCAGCAGGGCCAAGGGGAAAGTGGCGGCGGGTTTTGTCTCCACCACTCTGATCTACTGCGTGGGGGCGATGGCGATTCTCGGCTCTATCGACAGCGGAGTGCGGCTGAATCATGACATGCTGTACACCAAATCCATGCTGGACGGATTTTCAGCGATTATTTTTGCTTCCACCCTGGGGGTAGGGGTGCTGTTCTCCTCCCTGCCGGTGCTGCTTTACCAGGGGGCCATTGCTCTGTCCGCCACCTTGATCACTTCCCTGATCAGTCCGGGCATGCTGGAGGCCATCACCGCGGAGCTTACCTCCGTCGGCGGCATTCTGATCATCGGCATCGGGCTGAACATTTTGGAGATCAAGAAAATCAATGTGGCCAATCTTTTGCCGTCGGTGGTGGTAGCGGCGCTGCTGGTGCCGCTGGTGTCCTACTTTAGCTGACTGGTTCCTCCATTAATAAAAACAGCCCCCGGACTTATGCCGGAGGCTGTTCGTCTATTAGCGCCGTTATTCCACCTTCAGAATCTCCACCCGGCGAATCCGGTGGGGACCCATTTCGCGGACGGTAAATTTGATCCCGTTGTACATCCATTCGCCGCCTTTTTTGATGGTGGGCTGGTTGGTGTAGAGCCAGCCGCCGATGGTATCCAGCTCATCGCTTTCCAGATGGGTATGGATCAGATCGTTGACCCGGTCCAGCGTCACCTTGCCGTCCACAACGTAATGCTGCTCACCCAGACGGGTAATTTCCGCTTTTTCCTCGGCGTCGAATTCGTCCCGGATTTCCCCGACAATTTCCTCCAAAATATCCTCGATGGTAATCAGACCGGAGGTGCCGCCGTATTCATCCACCAGAATCGCCATATGGATTTGCTGCTGCTGCATCCGCTGGAGCAGACTCTTGATGGGGATGGATTCGGAAACGGACAGTACCGGCTGGACCAGGGAGGCGATATCCAGGTTGGGATCGTCGCTTAATTGCATAAACAGCTGCTTGGTGTTGATAAAACCGAGAATATGGTCCTTGTCCCCGGCCATAACGGGAACCCGGGTGTATTGTTCTTTTTTCATCACCCGCAGATTGAATTTCCGCTCCACACTCAGGTCGACGCAGACCATATCCGTCCGCGGCACCATGATCTCCCGGGCCAGCAGTTCGTCGAAGTTAAAAATCCGGGTAACATAGCCGTATTCCGCCTGGTTGATCTTGCCGCTCTCATAGCTCTCCGTCAGAATCAGGCGCAGCTCCTCCTCGGAATGGGCCTCCTCATGCTCCTTGGCGGGCTTCATGCCGAACAGCCGGACAAACCAGTTGGCGGAGCCGTTCAGAGCCCAGATAAACGGATACATGGCTTTATAGAAGAAGATAATCGGTTTCGCCACAAAAAAGCTGATGGCCTCCGCTTTATGGATGGCCAGGGTTTTCGGGGCCAGCTCGCCCAGCACCACATGCAGGAAGGTAATGGAGGCGAAGGCGATCACAATCGAGAGCACATGGCTTATATTGTGCAGAAACTCATACCGGGCAAACACAGGCTCCAGAATTTTCTCTACGGTGGGCTCACCCAGCCAGCCCAGAATCAGCGCGGTAATGGTAATGCCCAACTGGCAGGCGGAGAGATAGCCGTCCAGGTTGGAGGTAATCTGCTTGACGGCCAGGGCGTTTTTCTTGCCCTCCATCACCAGCTGGTCAACCCGGCTGGAGCGCAGCCGGATTACAGCGAATTCCGTGCCGACAAAAAAAGCTGTGGCGAGAATCAGCAATGCGACTGCAATAAGATTCAGGACGATCATGGACAAACTCCCATCTCATGAATTTTTCAGCAAAAATAAATGCATATCATGAACTTACACATTATAAGTTCTTATGAACTTATAATATCAGGAAACCTGATGGCGGCTCAATGTCCGAAATCCACCGGAACCACCCAAATAAGGCAGTATAGCCCCGGTTGGGGCAGGTCATGGCCGGCCTGACTAAGCCGCAGCCCCGTTCTTTACAATTCACGGGCGCCGTCGTAATATGAGTTCGTATGAACTTGAAATGGGGGGATTGGTCTGGAAACCTTTCAATTGACCCGCAAAGAAATGTCCCAGCTGCTCATCAGTCTGTCCGGCCGGCCGGGGAAATCCCCCAAAGCCATCCTCCAGGAGGTATGGCTGAAGTCACGGCGGGAGCAGCCGGGCCAAAGCCGCTCGTTTGACGCCTATGTGGGCGCGTCCATCTCGCCCATTCTGGCCAAGGTGATGGACATTAATCCGGCCCGGGAGGCGGGGCTGTCGCTTAGTGATATTGTGGCCCTGGGAGGGCAGATCGAATACAATCATTTTGCCGTCACTGCTGTGCAGAATTGGGTAAAGCGGGACTTGAAGGAAGTCATCGGCGCTCCCCGGCTGGGCAAAAAATATTCCATCCAGCAGGCCGCCCTTCTCTTCATTATTGAGGACCTGCGGGCCGCTCTGGATCTGGAGTCCATCCGGCGGCTGCTCCTGCGGATTTTCCGCCATTGCGACAGCGATGCCGATGATGTGATCCATCCGGCGGACTTCTACGCCGCGTACTCCGGCCTGTTCGAGGAGCTGGACCCCAACAATGACCAGGTGCTGGACCTGCCCGGCTCGCCGGGGCGGGATTTCAAGCATGACCACCTGATGGAGGCGCTGGTGAAAAAGAAAGCCGATGATTTCGCGGCGGCTCTGCCCGGGCTTCTGCCGCCGGAGCGGGAGGCGGTCCGCAATTGCATGGTGATCGCCATGCTGTCCGTACAAACCGCTTATTTCCAAAGCTTGGCCAAACGGTATTTTCAGGCCTCCATGTTTTTGCAGAATTTGTAGGAGGGGACTGTTGTGCCCCAAAAAAGAAGACCCGCGGGAGCGAGATTCCCGGCGGGTCATTTTTTGTGGCGGAGGTGGGGAGGGGGAGTTGGGCGGACAGAGAATCCGTTATTTTCCGCAAGCGGCCCGTTTTTCGATTTTCACGGACAGACGTTCCGCTATTTTGCTCCAGAAGCATGGATTCCCATCGCTTTTTCAGATTTAACGGATCGTGAGTCCGCGGAGGAGAAAAAAAGGCGGATTTTAGCGAAATAGCAGAACCTCTGTCCGTCAAACTCAAACGTTTTGATAAACGTGCAGCTCCAAAGGACGCCCAGGCGTTTTTCTCATTACGGTTGAACCGGTCCCGGCTCCTCCAGCTTCCGGATTATGCTCAGGCACCAATCCCGCTCCGCGTATTTGGTGGCGATGGATTTTTCGATGAGAATCTGGGCCCCGAACATGGGCGAGGTTAGATCATAAGACTCCTCGCCGGGTTTCCGCCGCTCAGCCAGCTGGACCAGCCGCTTGTTCAGCCTGGCCAGCTTCTCGTCCAGCATCCGAATCTTTTCCTCCAGCAGGCCTTTAATGGAGGGTTTGTCTACCAGGAACAAGCTGAAGATCTTCAGGGCAAACTCATCGCGCACCACAGGATAATCCGTAGGCCCGGTGATCCATTGCCGGACGGCCTCCATCCCCTCGGGGGTGATGGTGTAAACCTTCTTGTCCGGCTTATCCGTCTGGGGGACCAAGGTGAAGCGGACGTAGCCGCCTTCCTCCAGCTGGGCCAGCAGCGGATAGATCTGGCTGTGATTGGCGTTCCAAAACAGCTGGATGCGCTGGGTAAGGTCATACCCTGTGCAGGGCTCCACGGCGATCAGGCTCAGAAGTCCATAGGACAGCTTGTTCATGGCTTCCTCCAATATGTTGTATTTGACATATGATTTCGTCGGGTGTAAGATAAGCTTCATTCATTATATGTAAATTGAGACATAAAGACAAGGAGAGGTAAACCAGTATGGCAACTCAAAACGAGAAGCTCCGGAGAGGCGCGCCGGACGGGGAGAAGGCCGGTTCGCACCGGGATTCCTTCTGGCCGATCATGATCGCCCTGTTCTTCGGCAGTTTCTTTTCTTCGTTGGCTTCCAGCACCATCAATATTGCCCTTCCCGTGCTGCAGCGCGAATTCAATACGGAGCTTGGCACCATTCAATGGGTGATGACCGGCTTTATGCTGGCCATGGGCACCTTCGCTCCGGTTACCGGCTATTTCGGCGAAAGATTCAGCTACAAGCGTCTCTATCTGTTCAGTCTGGCCGGTTTTACCGTGGCCTCCGTATTCTGCGCTTTGTCCACCACGGTAGGGTCGCTGATTGCTTTCCGGACGCTGCAGGGCGTCTTCTGCGGGGTTATCGTCCCCACAGCCATGGCGGTTATCTATCAGGTTATCCCGCGGGAAAAGCAGGCGGTGGCCATCGGCATTTGGGCGGCATCGGCCATGCTGGCCCCCGCCATCGGACCAACCTTGTCCGGCTATATTCTGGAGCATGTGTCCTGGCACTGGATTTTCTGGATGAACCTGCCCATCGGAGCTATTGCCATTGTGATGGTGCAGCTGTTTATGCCCTACTACCGGATGAAGGTGCCGCAATCCTTTGACTTCCTGGGCTTCATTACGGTTATCGCCAGCAGCGCCTCCATTCTGGTGGCCCTCTCCCAGGGACGGACCTGGGGCTGGAGCTCTGCGGGCACCCTGTCCCTGCTTATCGGAGGCTTCGCCGTGCTGGGGCTGTTCCTCTGGAGAGAGCTTACTGCCAAGTCGCCTCTTCTGAACCTGCGGGTCTTCAGAAGCGGACGTTACACTATGGCGCTGGTGATAACCTGCATTCTGAACATCAGCCTGTATTCGGGCATGCTGATGACTCCTGTGTTTCTGCAAAATATCCAGGGCGTTTCTCCTATGGACGCCGGGCTGATTCTGCTGCCGTCCTCCCTGGCTATGGCCATTGCCATGCCGTTTGTCGGCAAGCTGTACAACAAGGTGGGCCCCCGGGTGCTGACGGTTACCGGACTGAGCATGGTGGCATTGGGCTCCTTGCCCTTAAGCTGGCTCTCGGCGAACACCCCTCACCATTATCTGTTGTGGTGCATGGTAATCCGCAGCCTGGGTATCGGTTTGACTATGATGCCGGCAAGCAACTATGGCATGGAGCAGATTCCGAAGGAGCTTTCCGGCCATGCCTCATCCATTAACAACTGGACCCGCAGCGCCTTCGGCTCCTTCGCCATTGCGGTGTTCACCGCCATCATGAGCAGCCGCTCCGCTACCCATGCCCAGGAGCTGGCGGCGGGGGGGCTGCGGGATAAGGCGCAGATTCAGCTGTCGGCGGTCACCATGGGTGTGGACGACGTATACCTGATCGCCACATGCATCGCCGCCGCGGCCATTCCCATTGCCTTCTTCATCCGCAAGCACAACAAGGGCCCTTCCGCTCCTGCCGCCGAGCAGGTGGCGCTGGAGCCGCAGAAAGCCTGACAAGCAAGCCAAAAGATCCGGAGCCGGTTGGTTCCCGGGTCTTTTTTTTGACATATCGGAAAGTATAAAATCCCGCGAAGGGGCGCTCTTTCTCATCTGGTCACGCTGCGCTCTGCGAATCATCCTCTGACCAGGTTTGCAGGCGCGCGCAAGCCTGCGTCCTTGTTAAACGGAGATTCTTCGTTCCGTTCAGGCGGGAATAAGCGGCAAAGGGCCTGGCCTGGTACTAACGGCGGTGGGAGCCCTTATTTCGGCAAAAACACCGCTTCCGAAAATCTAACGGCGGCAACAGCCGCTATTGGGGCCGATTGCTCCGCGGCAAGCCCTTTTTTAGCCCAATAAGGGCTCCTGCTTCCGTTAGATTTGGCCGCCCCCCCGTTTTGGAGCAAATAAAGGCTCTCACCGCCGTTAGGAATCGGGGCATGGTAAAGCGAACAAATCGGCAGAGGCGCGGTCAAGCACTGGTTTATGGTTAGAGCCTCTATCGAATGTATCAAAATGTTCGGAGCGAAGACGGTAAGGGGAGGGGGGCGGACAGAGAATCCGTTATTTTGCTCCAGAACCAGTCAATGGCGGAAGCGAACAAAAGAATGAATAACGGCATAAAATATTAACTTGCGTAATATTTCATTACATAAATATATCAAAAATTTTGCTTGTATGCGATTGCACATTTGTTTTTCCAGAAAATTCACCCAAAAACATCTTGTTATATTTAGTTTTCTCACTATAATGAATGTATTAGGGGAGATATATGTTAATAAACCTGTCATATTATATAGCCCTCGGGCAAACTTTTCAACAAGGAAAGGATGGAGCGCAATGATCAAAATCCGATTTTACGCAAGCTTAGCCGACCACACCAAGTGTACAGAGACGGAAATGAACGTCGCGCCGCTGACTGTGGAAAAGCTGCTGGAGAAGCTGTCCTCCCAGTATCCTGACGCCCGGTTTGAAGGGGTGCTGGTGGCGGTAAACGGCGCATCGGCGCGGAAAACCAGCACCGTGGAAGCCGGAAGCCTGGTGGCGCTGCTGCCGCCTATAGCCGGGGGCTGAAGCATCGAACCATCCGAACCGCCGCCCTGTTCGCAAAACATGCTTTTGCGAAAGGGGCGGTTTTTGCTGTCTTTACAAAACCTCCATGTTGCGCTGACGTTTGGATAATCTTTCTTCGCTACAATTAGGGATGATCTGGAAGATTGATAGAGTCCAATCGCAAATGGAGGGAATACAAAACCATGCAGATGTGGAGAAAACGCGCAGTATCGGTTGTGATGTCATTCGTTTTGGGCATCGGGGCGGCCATTCCGGCGCTTGTGGCGGAGTCCTTCGCCGTGCCTGCCGCGGCTCAGGCCGCTTTGGGTCCTGACATCGCGGATGCTTCAAACGACGAGCTGACCATGACGCTGATCGGCCGTTACAACGCGGGAAAAGAGACGGCAGCAGAGATTGTATCGTACAACAAGTCCACTCACAAAGCCTATGTGATCAATGGTGCAGACAAGTCCCTGGATATTTTGGATCTGAGCACACTTCAGAGCTCCGTGACTGGAGGCACCTACCAGGATCTCAGTCTGGCAACCAGAATTACTCTCCAGGATTTGGGGCTGGCCGATTCGGACGAAGGCAGCTACGATATGACCAGTGTCGCGGTTTCTCCTCTCGGAGACTATCTGGCCCTAGCCATTCCCTATGTCAAGAAGGACGCTGTCGGCAACGCCCTGGAGCATTACAAGGGGAAGATTGTTCTCCTCAAGGAGAACGGCGATTTAGTCGAGCAATTCGAGGCCGGTTATCTGCCGGATATGGTCACCTTTACGCCGGACGGCATGAAGATTCTTGCCGCCAACGAAGGCGAGCCGAACCTCGATTACAGCAAGGACCCGGAAGGCTCGATTACTGTGGTGGATCTGTCCGCAGGCGTGAACAACGCCACAGTCACTCAAGTCAGCCTGGTACTGGACGACAGCGTATTTGACGCCAATGTCCGTCTTTTCCCTCAAGGCAAGTCGATTGAAGCCTTGGCATCGGCCAACGGCACATCCGTTGCGATTGAACGGGCCAAGGATCTGGAGCCGGAATATATTGCGGTGGCCTCCGACAGCAATTATGCCTATGTCACCTTGCAGGAGAATAACGCCATCGCCACGCTCAACCTGCAGACGTTGTCAGTGGAGAAAGTCAGCGGCTTGGGCGTTAAGGATCATTCCCGGCCGGGCAATGCGCTGGATGCATCCAATAAGGACAATGCCGTCAACATTGCTCAATGGCCTGTGCTGGGCATGTATATGCCGGATGGCATGTCCCTTTTTGAACAAGCCGGAAAAACCTATCTGGTTACAGCCAATGAGGGAGACGCCAGAGTATATCCCGCCATTGAAACCTCTGAGCTTGGCGAAGGGGAAGCATATAGCGAAGAAGAGTCTATTGAGGATATTGCCGACCTGGTCCAGTTAAACCGGGCCTACTACCCCGGCTACACCGATGAGGAATGGGCAACCTTGCAGCAGAATCTGCCGGATATACTCACAAATAAGAAAAAACTCGGCAAGCTGACGGTGACCAATTCCGTATACACCGTAACCGGAGCGGCTTATTATGAGGCCCTGTACAGCTACGGCGCCCGCTCCTTCTCCATTTGGGACACCTCGGATATTGCGGCAGGTCCCGTATTCGACAGCGGTGCGGACTTTGAGCAAATTATAGCCGCACGGCTTCCCAATTACTTCAATGCCTCAAACACGAAGACGGATATAGATGACCGCAGCGACAACAAAGGACCCGAGCCGGAGGACGCCAAGGTAGGCGTGATCAACGGCAAGACGTACGCTTTCGTCGGTCTGGAGCGGATTGGCGGCATCATGGCCTACAACGTGACTGACCCGGCGCAAGCCACCTTTGCCGGGTATGTGAATTCCCGGGATTTCAATGTACCCGTTGGCGGAGATTCCGGACCGGAGGGCTTGCATTTTGTTGCGGCGGAATACAGCCCTACAGGCAAGCCGCTGCTGTTAGTGGGCAATGAGATATCGGGGACGGTAGCTGTTTATGAGATTACCTCCAATACCTCCGACGCAGATGTTTTTCCGCTGACCATCATTCATACCAATGACACCCATGCCAACATCGATTCCGCAGGCTCTCCCGACAACGTTGCGCGCCGAATCACTGCCATCAAGCAGGCGCGGGCCCAGGCTGCCAACTCCATTCTGGTGGATGCGGGGGATGTTTTCTCCGGAACCCTGTATTTCAACAAATATCTGGGGCAGGCGGATTTGGCCTTTATGAATATGGCCCAATATGATGCCATGACCTTTGGCAACCACGAATTTGACAGAGGCTCGGCTGCGCTGGCTGATTTTATCCGAAACGCCTCCTTTCCCTTCGTATCTGCCAACGTGGATTTCTCGGCCAATGACGATCTGAAGGGCTTCACCGTCAATGACATCGGCCACCCGGCGGCAGCGGGGAAAATTTATCCGGCCCTGATCAAAGAGGTTGGCGGTCAAAAAATCGGCATCTTCGGTCTGACCACCGAAACGACATCGGTTACCTCCTCTCCCGGACCTACCATCTCGTTTGCCGATGCAACCGCCAAGGCGGGGGAGACGGTAGCGGCGCTGAAGGAGCAGGGAATCAACAAAATTATTGCCCTGAGCCATCTGGGGTACGATGTGGACCAGCAGCTGGCGAAGGACGTAGCGGATATTGATGTGATTGTGGGCGGACATACCCATACCCTGCTGAAGCAGCCGTATGTGGATACATCCTTCGCCAATCCTACCATCATTGTTCAAGTGGACGACAAGGCCAGCAATCTGGGCAATCTGAAGGTGGAGTTTGATTCCGAGGGCAAGCTGATTTCCTGGACGGAGGATCTTATTGCCATCAATGCCCAGGACAGCGGCAAGAATTATGTCTTGGCTGCCGATCCCGAGGCCCAGCAGCTTCTGGATACTGCCTACAAGCCGGCGGTTGTTGCCGAGAAGAACATTGTGGTAGGCAAATCTGAGGTGAATCTGTACGGTGCTGCGGCTGCCGACGGCAATCCCCGCACGGTGCGCACCATGGAGACGGCCATCGCCAATCTGGTGGTGGACGGCATGCTGGATGAGGCGGTTTCAGCCGGAACCGGTGCAGTTATGGCTCTTCAGAACGGGGGAGGCATCCGGACCAATATTCTGGCCGGAGATATTACCCGGGGCGGCATAATTGAAATCCTGCCGTACAGCAACGATCTTGTGGTGCTTGAGCTGACCGGTCAGGAGATTTGGGACGGACTGGAGAATGGAGTGTCCGCGGCGCCCGGCGAATACGGCGGTTTCCCCCATGTTGCGGGAATGAAATTCACCTACGACTCCTCCAAACCCTCCAAGCAGCGGGTGGTCAGTGTCAGTGTCAAGACAGCTACCGGCTATGAGCCGTTGAAGCTGGATCAAAGCTACAAGCTGGTTACGAATATTTTCACGGCTAAGGGAGGAGACAGCTATAGCTCCTTTGCCCAAGCCTTCAACGAAGGCCGGGTAGATTACATGTATTCCCCGAGCTATCCGTACAAGGCAGACTTCGAGGTATTCATCCAGTACCTGAACAAACTGGGCGGTACGCTGACCGCCGCCAATACCGGCGTGGAAGGCCGGATTACGGATGTGAAGGGAGCGGACCCGGGTACGCCGGACGCCTTCCCGCTGACCGTCCTGCACACCAACGATACCCATGCCAACATTGACTCGTCCAGCTCGTCGGACAATGTGCTGCGCCGGGTGACAGCCATCAAGCAGACCAAGGCCAACTCCGTGAACCCTCTCCTGTTGGATGCGGGAGATGTGTTTGCGGGAACTCTCTACTTCAATGAATATGAAGGCCAGGCGGATTTGGCATTTATGAATCTGGTGCAATATGATGCCATGACCTTCGGCAACCATGAGTTCGACAAGGGCTCCGAAGCGCTGTCCAACTTTATCAAAAATGCGCAGTTCCCCTTTGTATCGGCCAACGTGGATTTTTCCGCGGATGATCTCCTGAAGGGTTACTTCCAGGCAGGCATCGGCAGCCCGGCGGAGTCCGGCAAGGTGTACCCTGCCATCATCAAGGATGTGGACGGCCAAAAAGTAGGCATCTTCGGCTTGACCACTGTGGACACGGCCACTATTTCTTCTCCCGGCGCCGTTACCTTCCAGGACCCGGTGGAGAAGGCTCGGAATACGGTGGCCTTGCTGCAGCAGCAGGGCATCAACAAGATTATCGCCCTATCCCACCTGGGTTATGATGTGGATCAGAATCTGGCCAAGGAAGTGGAGGGCATCGACATTATCGTCGGCGGCCATTCCCATACCAAGCTGGAAGCGGCGGCGGTGGACAATACCCACAGCGAGCCCAAGCTTATTGTACAAACCGGTGAGCGGGCGCAGAACCTTGGCAAGCTCCAGGTGGAGTTTGACAAGGATGGCAAGCTGGTGGAATGGCAAAACACTCTGATCGCCATCGACCAGAAGAACGGCTCCGACTATGTGTTTGCAGCCGATCCGGAGGCGGCCGATATTCTGGCCCAGTACAAGCCGAAGATTGATGAAATGAACAAGCTGGTGGTAGGGCATTCGGATGTGAACCTGTACGGCGCGGTGGCAGTGGATGGTTATCCCCGGGTAGTCCGCACCAAGGAAACAGCCATCGGCAATCTGGTAGTGGACGGCATGCTGTATGAAGCCAAACAAGCGGGCATTCAAGCGGATATGGCACTGCAAAACGGCGGCGGCATCCGGACCAACCTGCTGGCCGGAGATATCACCCAGGGGGCCGTTCAGGAAATCCTCCCCTTCAATAATGATGTGGTGGTGCTGGAGCTCACCGGTCAGGAAATTTGGGACGGGTTGGAGAACGGCGTCTCTGCTGCCCCCAAGGAATACGGCGGCTTCCCCCATGTGGCAGGTATGAAGTTTACCTATGATTCCTCAAAACCTGCCCATCAACGGGTCACCAGCGCCAGCGTCAAAACAGACAACGGCTATGTGCCGCTGGATGTAAAGAAAACCTATAGTCTGGTAACGAACATCTTTACCGCCAAGGGCGGCGACGCATACGCCTCCTTCGGCAAAGCGTTCAATGAGGGCCGCGTCAACTTCATGTACAGCGAGCAGTACCCCTTCAAACCGGACTACGAGGTGTTCATCCAGTATCTGAAGGTGCTGGGCACCCTGACAGCCTCCAACACCGGCACAGAAGGCCGGATTGCGGATGTGAAGAGCAGCGACACCTCCGACTCTGGGGACAGTGGTGATGATGGCAACAACTCCGGTACCCCCGCAACTGGCAACACTACTCCTCCTTCCTCCACTACCCCGGACCCGGGCGTGCAAGTGGAAGCAGGTGCAGTCAGCGGCGGTGTGGAGCTGAAGCCGGATGCCAAGGACCTGAAGTTGGAAACGGCGGCGGACGGAAGCTCCGTCACCAGCCTGACGCTGGCGGCCGATTCGCTCTCCAAGGCGCTGGAAGCGGCCGGCACGGGCAAAACCATTATCACCCTGCCGGAGGTGGAGGGAGCGGTTAAAGTGGCGCTTCCGGTAAGCGGCATGACCGGCAGGACGCAGGGAACCGTGCAAATCCGCACTGCGGATAAGAGCTATGATCTGCCTCTGGCGGTTGTGAAGCCCAACGAGCTGGCAGCAGCCCTGGGGACGGCAGTAAACGATATCCGCATTAAAGTGGTCATCGGCGAAGTGGCAGGCGCGGCCAAAGCGGCAGTGGAAGCGGCCGCAGCCAAGAACGGTGCCGCCTTGCTGGCGGACGCCGTCAGCTACACCATCACCGCCCAAGCAGGCGGCAAAAATGTGGAAATCAACCATTTCGGCGCCACCTATGTGTCACGGACGCTGACTATCCCGGGTACCGTGGACCCGTCCTCCGCCACCGCGGTAGTCTTCGACCCGGCAAGCGGCAGCATGAGCTTTGTCCCGGCTGTGTTCGGCAGTGCGGACGGCAAAACCGTGATCACCATTAAACGGAATTCCAACAGCATCTACGGTGTGGTTAAACCTTCCGCCGCATCCTTCGCGGATTTGAGCGGACACTGGTCCCGTCCGGATGTGGAGCTGCTGGCAGCCAAGCTGGTTATCGACGGCCAGGCTCCCGGCCGGTTCGCTCCCGATGCCCAGGTGACACGCGGCGAATTTGCCGCCCTTCTGGTACGGGCCCTGGGCCTTGCTCCGGATGCGTCGGCGGTTTCCGGCGTGAAGGATCTGACGGGCAGCGAGTGGTACGCCGGCGCTCTGGGCGCTGCCGTGAAGGCCGGCCTGCTGGACGGCTTTGAGGACGGCACCCTGCGCGGCGAAGCCAATATTACCCGGGCGCAAATGGCCGTCATGATGAGCCGTGCCTTGAAGGCGGCCGGAAAGCCGGCTCCGTCGGGAAGCGGCGCAGCCTTTGCCGATCAGGGGGAAATCCCCGCCTGGGCAGCCGATGCAGTTGCCTCCGGTGCAGCCGCGGGACTGGTGGAAGGAACCTCGGGCAACCGTTTTGCTCCTGCGTCCCAGGCTACCCGCGGGGAAGCGGCGGCCATGCTGAAGCGTCTTTTGAAATACGCCCAATTCATCAACTAATTGCACTGGACGCTCCTTAATGGACCTACGTTCCGCTATTCGGTGAAAAAGCGGCATTTGGATGTTCAGACGGACTTACGATCCGTTATGTGGCGGAAAATGGGCTGTTGCAGCGCTCAAAAGGGTAAATAAGAGATCGTGTGTCCGCGCAATAATGAAAAGTCCGCATATTTGAAAAATAGCGGATCTCCGGTCCGGATGGCGGCAGCTTCATAAGGGTGCACAGAAATTCGGGTTGCTTCAATGCAAGAGCCTTCGATTAACGCCATTATGGCGGGGATCGGAGGCTTTTGCATGGAGTCCGGCGAATGAATGAAAGGGACGCAGCGGCTGTTTGCGCGGGAATCCGTTGGCTGGCTGCAGGGAGTGGAAGGTCTGTGATCAGGCGTGGAAATACGGATTTCGGGAGGGGTACAGGATGCCGAATATTTGGACGCATATTATTTTTGGCCAGGAGGCGCTGAAGGCTGTTGGCCGGACGGAATGGCTGGACCGGGAAGAGGAGAGCAAGCTGTTTTCATGGGGCTGCCAGGGGCCGGACCCGCTGTTCTATTACCGCTTCCTGCCCTGGAGCAAGGACAAGCGGATGAAGATTCTGGGAGAGCTGATGCATGAGGAGCATTGCGGACCATTTCTTGCGGAGCTGCTCCGCAGGGCGGGGATGCCGGAGGGGCGGCGTTTGCAGCCTTATGCGGCAGGGTTTCTGCTGCATCATATTCTGGACCGCAATGCCCATCCTTACATTTTTGCCAAGTCGGGATTTAAGCCCTGGAACCACCAGCGCTTCGAGATTATTCTGGATACCATTGTGGCGGAGAAGCTGCGGGGAATCGAGACGTGGAAAGCGCCGGTCCGGCGGGAGCTGACGCTAAAGAGGGACAGCTCGCTGTTTCAGGATGTGCCCGCCCTGCTCTCGGAGCTGGCGGCGCAGTTTTATCCCGAGGCCGCAAGAGAGGTGGGTGTGCGCCAATGGCAGGAGAGCTTCCGGGACATGCTGCGGGCGCTCTGGCTGTTCCATGATCCAACAGGAGTCAAGCGGGTTCTGACGGCAGGCAAAATCACCCCTTTTGTCTACAAAAGGGACAATCCGCCTTTGGATTATTGCAACGGGGAGCGGAAAGCCTGGCGTGACCCTGTGGAGGAGGGGGTCACTCATCATACGGGCTTCTGGGATCATTGGGAGGCGGCCATGGAGGAGGCGGGGACGATGCTTCCCCTGGCGCTGGAGGTTATGGAAGCCGGGCCAGCAGACAGCCGCGCAGCTGCGGCGGAAGCGGAGCTGCTGCGCCAACTGGGGAATGTCTCCTATTCTACGGGGCGGGCCTGCGGGGAAGGGGCCATCCGTTACGAGGACCCGCTTCCCTTCTGAAGCCCTGATCAGCAAGAGGGGGCGGCGGGCCGGACAGCTCCTGCTTCCACAGAGCCCCGCTCCAGGTCCACAGTGCGCAGGAGGGCGATTCCCGCAATGAAGAACAGCGCCAGGGCCAGGATGCCGTACCGGCTGGAGCCTGTAAGGAGGCCCATGGCGGCGAATACCGCCGGCCCCACCATGGAGGAGAACTTGCCGGATACGCTTAGGAAGCCGAAAAACTCCGCGGTGCGGTCCGCCGGCACCAGGCGGCTGAACAGGGAGCGGGCCACGGCCTGGCTTCCGCCTTGAACAAAGCCCACCATCACGGCCAGCAGATAAAAATGGGTGCTGGTGGTCATAAAGTAGCCCAGCAGCACAATAAGCAGATAGATGCCCAGGCTGATGTAGAGGGCGGGTTTAGCCCCCAGCTTTTCCCCGATTTTTCCGAAGAGCAGTGTAAACGGGATGCCCACGAACTGGGTGATGAGCAGGGCCATGATCAGATCCTGGGTCTCAATGCCGATGGCTTTGCCGTAGGCGGTAGCCATGGTAATGATGGTGTTGATGCCGTCGTTGAAAAACCAGTAGGCCAGGATAAACTTCAGCAGCTGGGGATAGCGCTTCAGGCTTTTTAGGGTTTCCCAGGTGCGGGTGAAGCCTATGCGGGCGTATTGGCGCGCCGGGATGGGGGCGGCGGCAGCACGGTCCTTCACATGCCGGAACAACGGCAGCGAAAAGACCAGCCACCAGACAGCAACGCTGGCAAAAGCCAGCCGGGTGCCTGCTTCGCCGTCCGACAGGCCGAAGAGCCCCGGCTTTTGAATCATGAGCAGATTCACTACCAGGAGCAAACCGCCGCCTACGTAGCCGCTGGCATAACCTTTGGAGGAGATGTACTCCCGCTTTTGTTCCTCCGGGACCAAATCCGGCAGCAGGGCGTCGTAGAAGCTGTTGCCTCCGGAAAAGCCCACCGTAGCCAGCACGAACAGCAAAGATGCCGCCAGATAATTCCCCTGCCCGATAAACACGAACAAGAACGAGGCGGCGATGCCCAGATAGGAGAACCGCCTGAGAAAATACATTTTCTTTCCGGCGCAATCGGCGGCGGCTCCCAGAACCGGAGCCAACACCGCCACCAGCAGCATTCCCGCTGCCTGGGTAAGGCCCCAATAGGAGGCGGAGGTGCTGGAGGACAGGCCCTTCGCGGCAACCTCGATATAGAAAATCGGCAAAACGGCGGCCATCAGGGTGGTGGCAAAGGCGGAATTGGCCCAGTCGTACATCAGCCATGCACGCACAGCCTTGGGGTTCATGCGGATCTCTCCCATCCGGTGGTTTCGTTCAACTTTTCTTCAGAATAACACCGGATTGTTCGAGCCGTATCAACACATTTCGTGATAAAATAGGATTCTGGTAAATTTTTGGTTAGAGAGGGGTTTGTCAGTGATGTCCCATGTCAACGAATACCAAGACGGGCCTTACCGGATGCTGGAGCTGCGGGAGGCGTCCACGGAAACCGCGGTGCGGATTTGTCCGGAGCGGGGAGGCATTGCCATAAGCTATGCGCCGGGCGGAAAAGAAGTATTTTACTTGGACAGGGCCACCTTCCTGGACCCCAATGCCAATATCCGCGGCGGCAATCCCGTGCTGTTCCCCATCAGCGGCCAGCTGGCGGACGGAGCCTATAAGTGGGAAGGGAAACGCTACGCCATGAAAAATCATGGGTTGGCGCGGATTTCCCCCTGGACAGTGGAGGAGACGGGGGTGGCGGCTTCCGGCGAGCCTTATACGGTTCTGAGTCTGGCTTCCACGGCGGACATGCTGGCTTCCTATCCCTTTGCCTTCAAGCTGGTATTTACCTACCGCATTCAAAAAGGAGCTTTGGTCATCGAGCAGGAGTACCGCAATCTCTCCGGAGAGCGGATGCCGGTTTATCCAGGCTTCCATCCCTATTTTGCCGCGCGGGAAAAAGACCTGGTTTATGAAACGGATGCCACCCGTTATATGGATTACAACGACGGCGCGGTGAAGCCCTTTACCGGCCGTTTGGATGTTAGCTCCATGAAGGAGGCCGCAGCGCTTCTGGACGCCAAGGAGCCGCGGATCGCTTTCCGCTTGCCCGGACTGGGGCGGAAAATCGAAATGGAGTATTCCGGACAGTTCCGTTATGTGGTGATCTGGACTGTTCCGGGTGCGGATTTTGTCTGCGTGGAGCCATGGATGGCATTGACCGGCGAACTGAACCGGGGCGGCGAGCTGGTCTGGATTGAACCGGGGGAGACGCTGTCCGCCAGGCTTGTTATCAGAGCGGAGCATGAAGGATTTCCCGGCGCACAGCTTTGAAACCTTCACAAGCCCCTTTACGTTATATTATGCATGACCCAAACGGGGGAAATCATTCATAATGCGGGAGGCTTGAAACCATGAAGGTTGTCATAATGGAAAAAACGGAAGCGGGCGAGCTGGTTGCCCTGGATGCGCGGGATTGGAACGACCAAATGATCGCGATGATGAACCATGCCAATTATTTGCTAGTCAACGGCAAGGAATATGAGATGGTGGAAGGCCGGCTGAATGTCAATGAGCCATATATGGAGGTTCTGGTGCTGGCCGTGAAGCAGGAGGCGTCAGAAGCCGCGAAGGCCTAAGCCGGAGCGGTGAAAGGAGAATGAAACTCATGAATCATCAAGAGGAAAACAGGCTGCCTATTAAGGTGCTGTCCACTTCCCTGGGCGTGACCCTGGCGGCCCATATGCTTCTGGCCCCCGGCTTGCTGATGGGCGGAAGCGCGGCTTTTGCCGCGGAAGCGGATCAGCCTACCCTTGCCGAATGGTCCACCGAGGAGGTAAAGGCTTATTATGACCCCAGCGTGGACTGGAGTCTGCCCGCCCTCCCCGATGAGGAGCTGGGCGAGATTGTGCCCCAGCTGCCGGCCAATAATGGCGGCAGCGGCAGCGGAGCCTCAGGCGCCGCCGGCGGCAACACAACCATTATCCATCAGGGAAGCAGCTTCGGATGGGATGATATGCTGCTGTACCATTTGCTCTTTAACAGCGGCGGCTCCTATTCGTCGGGAAGATGGCATCAAAGCTACCCTTCCTACGATGCCAGAACCAATCAGCCCTATCAGCCTAAAACCTATTCGGCAGGCACTTTCCAGAACAAGCAGGTGCCGGGAAGCAATGTAAAGCCCAAAACCAGCGTGTCCAGCGGCTCGTTCAACACCAAGTCCGGCAGCATTAATAAGGCAACCGCAGCCAAATCGGATGCGGCCTCCGGCAAATCCGGAACAACAGGGACATCCGGCGCGGCGGCGGGTTCAGGGAGCAAACCGGCAACAGGCCAGTCCTCCTCCGCCAGCAAGCCTGCCGACACCGCAACCAAATCGTCCACCGGCAGCTCTTCGTCTGCAGGCTCGTCATCCAGCGGCACCTCATCGTCGTCCACCGGCAGCAAGTCATCATCATCTTCGTCCTCGTCCAGCAAGTCGTCATCATCCAGTAAATCGTCATCCTCGTCATCCGGCAAGTCCACTTCCTCGGGCAGCATCGGCGGGAAGTCCAGCGGCTTTTCCGGAAGCAGCAGCTCGGGCAGCTAATGGCGTATAGAGCGGGAATATCAGAGCGGAGGAGACGGTAGGCGATGAGCTTTCAGGTGGTAGGGCATCCGGCGGCGGACAGGGGGGCGCGGGTGCGTCAACTGAAGGAAATGGGCTTTGGCTGGGCGGATCTGGAGGATGAGGCATATTGGGTGGATCAGGCGGTAGCCATGGACCCGAGAGTATGGGAGGAGCTGCAAGAGGCCAGCGGCCTGCTCTGGACCATCTTCGACAAAGCCGCCCGGTTCATTATCGGCCAGCGGGATTTGTATGAGCTCCTTTCCATTCCGGAGGTGCTCTGGGACGGCCTGGACGCGGTTCCTCCAGAGGAGCCCGGGCTGCTCTCCCGTTACGCCAGATTCGATTTCAGCGTCGGCCTTGGCGGCACCATCAAGCTGCTGGAGCTGAACGCCGATACGCCTACAGGCTATGTGGAGTCCTCTGTGGCGACACCTTGGATGTGCAGCCAGCATGGGCTATGGACGCCCAATACGGCTATGCCCGCGCAGGTGCGCCATGCCTTTGCGGACGCGCCTCCCGCGTATGCGGCCTGCATCGCCTACGGCAAGCATGAGGAGGACAGCGGCACCATCGATATGCTGGTGCGGCATATGGAGCAGCCTGTTGTTTGTGTGGATACCCTTGAGCTGTGGGTGGATGAGGGTGTTTTGCGGGATGCGTCGGGCCAGGCCATTGACAGCCTGTTTGCTCTTTACCCCAAGGAATGGATGGGGGTGGATGACGGCGGAGAAGCGCTGGCGTACAGCATTGAGACGGGAAGGCTCCGGATTCTTAACTCTCCCCATGCGGTGATTCTCCAGTCCAAGGGGCTGCAGGCGGTGATTTGGGGCTTGCATGAGCTGAAGGCTCCGTTCTTTACCGAAACTGAGCATGACGCGATTGAAGCGTATATGCTGCCTACCTATAACGAGCCTGTTTTTGACGGCGATTATGTGGAGAAGTCCATGTTTGGCCGGGAGGGCGGCTCCGTCCGGATATACGGCGCAGGAGGCGGGATGGAAATAAAGGACCAGGACGGCTTTGATACCAGCGTCTTTTTCCGGCCGGTGTACCAGGCGCGCGCCGATCTGCCCCGCATCCGGCTGCATGACGGCGAATACCATCTGTTGACCGGCGTGTTCATGATTCATGGAGAAGCCTGCGGCCTTCTGGGCCGGGCAGGCGGTCTGATTACGGGAAACTCCAGCCGCTTTGTGGCGATGGGAGTGAGGAAGGATTGAGCCATATGTTTGGCAACGTAAACGAAAGAAGAAAGGGCGGCTATCTAAGGCGGGTGTTTGCAGGGGCGCTGGCTCTGGTAATCGCCGGCGGGATTGCCGCAGGCTGCGGCCAGCAGGAGCCGGGCAAAAGCTCCGCCGGCGCTGCCAATTCCGCCGCGGCGGCAGGAAGCGCCACGGTGCCGTGGGATTATAAGGTGGAGGAAGCCAAGGTCGGGGACCTGATCGGCTCGGACATGACCATTTCCCCCAACAACCAGCTGCTGCCCAATGATGACAATTACGCCACAGGGGATAAGGTATGGGTGCTGTCCTATATGACCGCGGAAATGAAAACCGCTGCCGACGGCCAGAGCAGCGTTGATTTGTCCCAATGGGCGCCTCTCAAAAGCTACCGGACCGCGGAAGCCGCCCAGACGGATCTTGCCGGGCTTAAGGTCCAGTTGAAAACGGAAGTGGATCTGGTGGGCGTGTACAAAACCGACTATCAGGGGAAATCCAGATATTTTGCGGTTATTACGCTTCCTACCGGCAACAGCGTCAAGCAGCCGATTCCGGAGGAGCGCTATAAGAGCATGAAGGACCAGAAAACGGCAAAGGTCATGCTGGAGGAAGTGCATGATTTCGGCGATTACGATCTGGCCATGGCTAAATTCAGGGGGTGGGCGGACTAATGGTAGCGGTCAATATTATTATCAGTGTGGCGGTCATTATTGTGCTGCAATTTTTGGGGATGCTGGTTTTCAATTTAATGACGCCGTTTAACGACATGGAGGAGCTGCGCCAGGGCAATGTGGCTGTCGGTTTGGCCATGGGCGGCAAATTTATGGGTACGGCGATTATCCTGGGGGTTTCCGCCTTCACCAACAGCACCATCTGGCATATGGCCCTGTGGTTCGCGGTAGGTTACCTCTGTCTGCTTGCGGCGTATTGGGTGCTGGAGCTGGCAACGCCCAAGCTTACCCTTCATGAGCAGCTCAAAAAAGGGAATGTGGCCGTTGGCATTCTGCTGGCCTCCGTTTATGTGGGTATGGGCTTCTCCGTCAGCAGCCTGATTATTTAAACGGCAGGTCCAAAGTGAGCAAAAGGCTGTTCCCCAACGTCATACCAATGACGGGGAGCAGCCTTTTTGTTGTTCAAACCTGTTTCCGCTGGCCTATGAGGCCCTCAATCACTTCGGCCAGATGCTGGCCCATAAGCGTGTGGCCATAGTCGGAAGGATGGATGAGATCCACCGTCAACGCGCTAAAGTCTGTCAAAACATCATGCCCATCCACCAAATGCAGGTTGGGATGATTCAAGTCACGGTGAATGCGCTCAAGCCGCTCGGTAAACTGCTGGTTTATATTCGGGCCGCCATCTGCGGAGCTCCGCTTCCGCACATCATCGTGGTTGGGATAGATGGTGACCAGCACCACCGGCTTGTCGGGATACTGGCGGATCATGCCCTCCACCAGATACCGCGCCCTTTTCTCGAATTCCTCTGCGTCCATCAGCCCCCGCATATTGACGCCCAGCTCCAATACGGCAATATCCCAGCCTCCATGGCCGATCAAATAATCCGCCATGGCTTTTTCGCAGAGGCAGGAACCGCCCAGCGCCTTGTTGTAGAGGTCGGCTCCCAGTCTCCGGGCCGTCTGCTGGATATAAGCCTGATGCTGGACGGTTGCCCCTGAGCCGTGGGTAATGGAGGAGCCGTAAGCCAACAGCTTAAGCGGCGGCAGCTCGTCCTCCCGGGGAGGGCGCACTTCGTGGCCGAAGGTGTCCAGACCATGGAAGGCGGCCTGAAAGGCCAGACCCGGATAATAATTGCGGCTTACCACAATCCGCCAAACCCCCGGGGCAAAACGCCCTTTCTGCAGCGCCTCCGGCGCCACATCCGCGAAGCGGGCGGGTTTGTCCAGATGCAGCGTCTGGATGATCCCGGTGCGCAGCCGGTGCATGGAATGAAAATAATCCCCGCAATACACCAGCACATCCCCGTCCTCCACCGTAGCCGACAGCGTAATCCGAATAAACGGCGCATCGGTTACAAAGCGGATCTCGCACCCGGTGGAGGCTTGGCCGATAAACCGGCCCCGTTGGTACTCCCCTTCCCCCAATTGGTGGACCACCCCTCTGGGTATCCGGTTCATGCGAAGCCCCGGCATCTCTTCATTTCTCTCCAGCTCCGCCACATTATGAAACTCCATTTGGTTATAAATCACCTGTTATGCCCCCTTAATTAACAGTATGCAGCTATGTTCTCCATTTTAGGACGCGGCTGCCCATATGGCAATCCCGTCTTCGGGGAACAGGCGGAAAAAGCGGCAATAAACAGTTGCCATTTCAGCACCTTATTTCTAAAAGACAACCATGTCATCTGCTGATCATTTGGTCACCAGATACAAATTGTCAACCCGTGAAAGCGCTGTCTATACTAAGGGGGCAATGAACGGCACCGCGGCTGCAATGGCCCGGTTCCGTCATGAAGCTTAAAGGGAGGTTATAACAGATGAATACAAAATGGCCAAGGCTGTTGGCCGCTTCTGTCCTTACCGCTGCAATGGCGGCGGGATGCAGCAGTGAGGGCGGCACGAAGGAGGCTTCCACCGCAGCGCCTTCCGCTGGCGCATCTTCCGGTCCGTTGACGTTATCCTATTGGGTTGCCATGTCCGGAGATGCGGCACGGTCGCTGAAGAGCTTGGGGGATTCTATGTTCTTCCAGGAGTTGGAGAAGAGGACGGGAGTCCACGTTAATTTCCAGCATCCTGCCACGGGCAGTGAAAAAGAACAGTTCAATCTGATGATTGCTTCGGGCAAGCTGCCGGATGTGATTGAATCCGATTTTACAACCTATCCGGGAGGACCGGAAAAAGCCATTACGGATAAGGTCATCATTCCTCTTAACGAGATCATTGAAAAACATGCTCCTAATTTGAAGAAGTATCTGGATGAGCATCCCGACGTGAAAAAAGAAGTGGTGACAGACAACGGCACCCTCTATGCGTTCCCGACCATCGGCATCGGCAATACCCAGTCCACCACCGGTTTCGTGGTGCGTAAGGACTGGCTGGATGAACTGGGTTTGACTGCGCCGGAGACGGTGGATGAGTGGACACATGTACTGCGGCAGTTCAAGGAAAAGAAGGGGGCCAAGACTCCCATGACCTTTACCCTTAGTGAGCTGAACCTTGACCGCTTGAATGGGGCATACGGCATCGGCTATTCCTTCTATCTGGACAATGGCAAGGTGAAATACGGCCCGTACGAACCCGGCTACAAAAATTACATGGCGCAGCTGAATGCCTGGTATAAGGAGGGGCTCATTGATCCCGACTTTGCCGCCCAGGACACCAAGGCTAAGGAAGCCAAAATTACCAATGGCACTGCGGGAGCCTTCCCCAGCTATATAGGCCCCCTCGGGAAATATTTGCTTGCCATGCAGCCGGCCAATCCGAAGGTGGATTTTGTTGCCACCCAGCACCCGGTATTGAAAAAAGGCGATCAGCCCACCATCTTCTCTGCAGCCTACACCTACCGGGGACAGGGCAGCGCAGGCATTACAACCGCCAACAAGAATCCGGCAGAAACCGCCAAGTGGCTGGATTACCTGTATTCGGAGGAGGGGCATATTCTGAAATCCTTTGGCGTGGAGGGAGTCACCTTCAATATGGTCAACGGGTATCCCACTTACACGGACCTGATTTTGAAAAATCCCGACAATCTGTCCGTAGCGGAAGCCATGTCCAAATATTTGCGCGTTGCCACACCTTCCCCCGGCTTCGTCGGCGATCCCCGTTACGGCGAGCAGTACAATTCCTTTCAGCAGCAGAAGGATGCCAGCCAAACCTTTAATGTCTACTTCCAAAACCTGGAGAAAACCCGGATGCCACGGGTGATGGAAACAACGGATGAGGGCCAGGAGCTGTCTTCCCTGATGTCGGAAATCGAAACCTATCGAAGTGAAATGTTCCTGAAATTTGTCATGGGAGCGGAGCCGCTGTCCAATTTCGATAAATACCAGGCTCAATTGAAAAGCATGAAAATTGAACGTGCTATTGCCATTAAGCAATCTGCACTGGAACGCTATTATAAACGCAAATAAGCACAAAGAGGGGGAACGCCGCCTGTCAGGGGCTTCCCCCCGGATAGGAGGCTGCCAAGGTGAATCTGCTCATCAAGGACTACCGCAAGCATAAATACCTGTATCTGATGATCCTGCCCGTTGTGGCTTATTATCTGATCTTTCACTATGCCCCCATGTACGGCGCGATTATCGCTTTTAAAAACTACCGCATCGGCCAAGGGCTGCTGGAAAGCCCCTGGGTGGGATTTCATCATTTCACAGAGTTTTTCAACAGCTATTATTTCGGCCGCCTGTTAAAGAATACCCTGTTGTTGAATGTGTACATGCTGTTATTTTCATTTCCCGCTCCGATTATGTTTGCGCTCCTGATCAATGAAATCGGCAACCGTTTTTTCAAACGCGCCGTGCAAACCATTACGTACTTGCCCCACTTCATCTCGGTGATCGTCGTATGCGGCATGATTACACAATTCGTGGCCCGGGACGGCTTCATTACCGATCTGCTGGTTTGGTTGGGCATGGAGCGGACGGCCCTTCTGGGACATCCCGAATATTTCCGCACGGTGTATGTCATCTCCGACATCTGGCAGAGTGTGGGCTGGGGCTCGATTATTTATTTGGCGGCGATTACCGGAATCAATCCCGAGCTGTACGAGGCCTCCCGGATTGACGGGGCGTCCAAATGGAAGCAGATTCTGCATATTACCATTCCCGGAATTGCTCCGATCATCGTCATTCTATTTATCCTCAAAATCGGACATATGCTGGACGTGGGCTTTGATAAGATCATCCTGCTCTACAATCCCAATACCTACGCCACAGCGGATGTGATCAGCACCTTCGTCTACCGCAAGGGGCTGGGCGAATCCAGCGATTTCAGTTATACCACGGCAGTGGGGCTGTTTCAGTCCGCAATCAATTTTATTCTGCTGGTTTCGGCCAACCGAATCAGCGCCAAAGTGAGTGAGAACAGTCTATGGTAACCAAAATGGCGGAAGCGGCGGCAACGCCGGCGGTTAAGGGTGCGGGCGGGCTCCGCAAAAGCAAGGGCGAACTTTTGTTTCAAATGGTCAATACGCTGTTTATGCTGCTGATGGTAATCATTACTTTATATCCGTTCCTTTATGTGGCTTTTTCGTCTGTCAGCGAATCGCGGCAGCTGATGTCCCACACCGGGCTTCTGTTGGGGTCCAAAGGATTTACCTGGACGGCTTACAAAATGGTATTCAAAAACCCCAATATCATCAGCGGCTACCTGAACACCATCCTCATCGTGGGGATCGGTACGACAGTGAATCTGTTGATGACCAGCCTGGGAGCCTATGTGCTGTCCCGCAAGGGTGTGCCGTGGACCCGACCGATCATGCTGCTGATTATTTTCACTATGTTTTTTTCCGGGGGGCTGATCCCCTCCTATCTGCTGGTGAACAATTGGCTCCATCTGGGCAATACGCTGCTGGCTGTCATTATCCCCGGCATGATCTCCACCTGGAATTTGATTATTCTGCGGACCTCCTTCGCATCCATTCCGGAGGGGTTGATTGAATCGGCGAGAATCGACGGCGCAGAGGATTTCACTATTTTGTTCCGGGTGGTGCTTCCCTTATCCCTGCCCGTTATGGCTGTAATGGTTCTGTTCTATGCGGTGGGCCACTGGAATGCCTGGTTCGGAGCCATGATCTATCTCCGGGAACGGAGCCTCTTTCCGCTGCAGCTGATACTCCGGGAGATTCTGATTCAGAACAGCACTACCTATATGTCCGGAAATGCGGCTACTGAAGATGTTGAAGCTGTAAGCGAAAGCATTAAATATGCCACTATTATTGTCAGCACCTTGCCTATCCTTATGGTATATCCGTTTCTGCAGAAATATTTTGTCAAAGGGGTTATGGTCGGCTCCGTCAAGGGCTGATGGGGGAATGAATCCGATAGCACGGAGCTGTTATTCACGGGAATGGCCGGCGATGCTATGATTGATCCGTTGACGGATGTTTTGTGCTGCCGGCTTTACCTCTCTGGGGCAGAACCGGCAGGAGAAACTGCGAAACGGGAGGATGGCGGGCATGCAGGCTGGAAGAATAAGCAAGGTTCAAAGCAGGTGGCTGGGGTCTTATGCCATTGTGCTGCTGATCCCAATTATAATGATGGCGGCCACCTATTTTCAGAGCCGCCAGGTGATTAAAGGGGAGATTGACAAGGCCAATTCCGCCCTGCTTCTGCAGCTGCAGCAGGAGATCGACAATTATATTGATTTTGCCAACCGGCTGACTGAGGTTGTGTCCCTGAATACCAATGTAGGTGCTCTGATCCGCAATCAGGCGGAGGTAGGAACCGAGGAACGGCTCTCCATGGTGAGGGCATTGGCTGATTTCAAGGCCTATAACATTGCCAAACGATATGTGGATCATTTTTATCTGTATTTTCATGAGGCTGACTACATCCTTGGGGACAATTCCCACTATGAAACAGCCGCTTATTACGATCTGTATATTCGGCCCACGGGCCTTACGCTGGAGGAGTGGAAAGCCCGTTTGACCCAAGCGCAATGGGGCAGCTTCTCCAATTTGTACGAAACCGGCGGGGGAGATCCCGGGAAAATTGTATATGCCCAATTGCTCCCCATATATCAGGGGAATTCTTCAGCCGCCACCTTGGCCGTCGAATTGAATGAAGAACAGCTTAGAACCTCCATGAGCAATATTCAAACCTATAATGAAGGCGTTATCTTTATTGTGGGCGCTGACGGCCGGCTTCTGTCCGCTTCCGGGGAAACCGGCGAGTTGGGCAAGGTTGAGCTGGCGTTATGGAGCGGCGGTTCCGCGAGCGGAAACATTTCGACCCATTGGGGGAAGGAGGAGATGATCCTATCCTATGTGCAGTCGGAGCGCACGGGCTTCACCTATGTATATGCCCTCCCGTCCCGTCTGTATAGCGAAAAGGTGGAGTATGTCCGAAATATAACGATTCTGACCCTTGCCTTAGCCGTTATAACCGGGTTGGCTCTCTCCATTTTTATGGCCAGCCGAAATTATCATCCTCTCCGGCGTTTGGTCCGCGGGGTGGCTGAACGCAGTAAGCTGAACCCGCAGGATCTGGCGCTGGTCAACGAATATGCGTATCTGGAGGAGGCCATTGACCAGACTCTGGACAGCAATAAGAGGATGAATCAAATGCTGGAGCGACAGAAAAAAACCATTCGCTCCAACAGTCTGGTCAGGCTGCTGAAGGGAAGGGTGGAGGGCAGCTTTCCGCTGGAGGAGGCGCTGTCCGGTTACGGTGTCCGCTTCTGGTCCGGAGGGATTGCAGTGCTGCTGTTTTATCTGGAGGATTACAGCGGCTTTTTTCGCCAGGATGAGCAGGATGAGGGAAACAAGCATGATTTGGTCCACCTGATTGTGACCAATATTGTGGAGGAGCTGGCCGGGCAGGAGCATCAAGGCTGGATGACCGAAATCGACGAGCTGCTGGCATGCGTGGTCAATTTCAGGGAGGGCACCGGTCAGGAGGAGGCTTTGGAAAGCCTAAAGCGTCTGGCGGAGGAAGCTCAGCGGTTTATCGGCAGCCGGTTCCATATCCATCTGTCTATTTCGGTCAGCTCGGTTCACAGCGCCGTGGCGAAGCTTCCCGCCGCCTATCAGGAGGCGCTGGAGGCCATGGAATACCGGATGCTGCTGGGCGTTCAGTCGATTATCTGGCATGACAGCATCAGGCATCAGGAGCTTGCCTATGCTTACTCCATGGAGAAGGAGCAGATACTGATCAATTATATCAGCGCCGGCGATTATCACTTGGCCAAGGAGACGCTGGACGAAATTATCGACAGCAATTTGTCCCAGCCCCGCATTTCAGTGGATATGATCCGCTGCCTGATGTTCGATATGTGCAGCACGATGATGAAGGCGGCCATCGAGGCCAATCTGGAGCGCTCCGAGCTGTACAAGGACAATCTGCAGGCGCTGCAGGAATTAATGAACCGGACCACGGTTTCCGGCATGCGCGAGCGGATGACTGCCTTTCTCGGCAAGGTATGCGGCCATGTCCAGGAGCGGCGGAAAAGCAATAAATCCCGCTTAAAGGAAGGAACGCTGGCTTTTATTGCCGAGCATTTCCGGGACCAGACCTTAAGTGTAAGTACAATCTCCGGGCATCTGGGGGTACATCCCTCCTACTTGTCCCGTTACTTCAAGGAGCAGACCGGGGATACCCTGACCGATTACATCAACCGCTACCGGCTGGAGCAGGCCAAGCCGCTGCTTCTCCAGGACAGCATTCTTATTAAGGACATCAGTGATTCTGTAGGGTTTTACAGCATCAGCACCTTCATCCGCTTGTTCAAAAAGTATGAAGGGCTGACCCCCAGCGCCTACCGGGAGAACAACAAGGCGTAGAGCGATACACCGGATCTGATCCAATGCAAAGGCTGTCCCCCAAAGTCATACAAATGACGGGGGACGGCCTTTTTGTCAAAGTTTCGGAGGCATAAACGGGGAAGCTGCCCAACTTCTTGACAAACGTTGATATGAAGGCGGAAAAATTTACAAATTCTTAGCGGCTAGATTACCTTCTATTAATTGAAGATTGGTAGAATTCAAGCAATATAAAATATAGATTAGTGACAGAGAGGAGAAAGGGAGCATGCTAAAACTTGTTGCAAACAAGACAAGGAAGTGGGTAGCTGCAGTATTGGCGGTCATTATGCTTGCCGCAGCAGCAATTCCATCTTCCGGCATAGCGTTGGCTAAGCCAGATAACTCCAATGTGGTCATTTCCCAGATTTACGGAGGAGGGGGGAACAGCGGCGCTATATACAAGAACGACTTTATTGAATTGTATAATCCGACGAGCAATCCGGTCAGCCTGGATGGGTGGTCGGTGCAGTATGCCAGTGCCGCTGCTACGGGAAGTTTCAGTAGCTCTAACTCTGTAGCGCTCAGTGGAACTATTGCCCCAGGCGGCTACTATTTAATTAAAGCAAAAGCAGGGACCACCGGCTCAGCTACGACAGACTTGCCTGAGCCAGATGCCTCTAACACCAACCTTGATTTAAGCGGAACCAATGGCAAGGTTGCTCTTGTCTCCAGCACAAATGCACTAGGTACAATAGACGGTGCCGCCGTTGCGAATAATGCCCTCATTGTGGATTTTGTGGGATACGGTTCCGCCACTCTTTACGAGGGCGCTGGCGCCACTCCTGCCCTGAGCAACCCTACGGCCGCGATCCGCAAGCCGCTTGCATCCGGAATGCCCGGAAACAGGGGCTTGGACACGAACGCCAATAGCGCAGATTTTATCACGGGGACGCCTGATCCCCGCAATTCCTCCTACGGTGGTCAGGCAGTGGTGGTGCAGCAAGTAACAGCCGTGCCTGCTGCCAACGCATGGCCAACCGGCACCCCAATTACATTAAGCTCCCCGACGGTTGGCGCGTCCGTATATGCCAAGATTTATAGCGCAGGCGAGCCGGGGGCTGCTTTCCAGCTGTCCACCGGTTTCACTCTGGACAGACCGGTGACGGTGGAAACCTACGCGACTATGCCTGGGTACGAGCAGAGCGATTTGTCTACGTATCAATACTCGCTTTTGGAAAAGGTTCCATTGCCTGAGGCCCGGACCGCTCCTGTGGGGCGCAACGTCTGGACGGAGGGAGTCGTTACTCATGTAAACGGACAGAAGACGTATATTCAGAAGAATGATACGGCTCTTGTCTTGTACGGTTCTTTTACCCCTGCCTTTGAGACCGGGGATTATGTAGAAGCTTTGGGCAAAATGGCCAACTTTAACGGCCTTCAAGAGCTGGAGCCCGTGACAGGTCTTCCTGGCGAGGTGGTGTCCAAGAACTACCCTCTTCCGGCTCCTCAAACGGTAACCTATGAGGCCTTGTCTGCCGCTAACGGTGAAAGCTACGAGGCCGAGCTGGTCAGCTTGGAGAATGTAACTGTCACCTCTAAAAGCGGCACCGTGTGGGTGGCGGAGCAGAATGGCGGCACCTTCTCCATCTATTCTGCCAGCAGTAAGATAACGGCAGGAAAAATCTTCGAGAAAATTACCGGCTTCATTGAGCAATACAATACCGGCTACCAATTTATTCCGCTTAACGATAACGCCTTGGTAGAGAATCTGCTCTCCGTTACGGCTACCCCGGGAGCCGGACGGATTGTCCCCGGCGGATCGGTTGCCCTCGCTTCTCCTGCAACGGGAGCCGAAATCCGGTATACACTGGACGGCACGGAGCCGACTGTAACCAGCACGCTGTACCAGGCTCCCATTGTCATTACGGCTGATACCACCATCAAAGCGGTGGCAGTTTCCGGCGGCAACGTAAGCAGTGTGTATACCTTTGCCTATACGCTGGCCAATGGGGAGCTGCGCATCCGGGATATCCAGGGTTTGTCCCATACTTCCGGCTTTGACAAGCAGGAAGTGACAGATATCGAAGGCATTGTCACCCAATATGGCTATACCTTCAGCAGCGGAGCATATAAGGGCTTTTTCATCCAGGACCCCCAGCCTGACAATAATCCCGCCACCTCCGAGGGCATTTATGTTTATAGCACTGACGCAGCGAAGAAGCCTGCCATCGGCGACTTGATCCGCGTCAGTGGGACGATTGCGGAATACAACGAGGGCAGCGACAGCAATCTGACCTCCACCCAGATCAGCTATCCCGAATGGGAGGTCGTATCGCATGACAATGAGCTTCCTGCGCCGGTAGTGCTGGGAGCGGCGGGACGGCGGATTCCTTCTTCCATCGTGGACAATGACGGTCTCAGCCAGTTCCAGCCGGAGGAGGACGCCATTGACTTCTTCGAATCCCTGGAGGGCATGCGGGTCACAGCTCCCCAGCCGACCATCCTCAGCCCTTATTGGGCGAGCAGCGGTACTTACAACATTCCTGTCCGCGTGGACAATGACAGCAACGATGCAGTCACACCCGCAGGCGGTCTGGCCCTGAAGGAATACCTGAATTACAATCCCCAGCGGATTCTGATCGCTTACGGCAAACCCGGCCAGGAAGTGGGCACCGGCGACAAGTTCGCGGGCGATATCAACGGTGTTATCGGCTACAACAACGGCAACTTCAAGTTAATTCCGGCCCACAGCAATCTTCAGACCGACGGGGGTTTGCCCTCTATTGTCGCCAGCACCTTCGAGCGGGAGACAACCGGAATCGTTACGGACCTGGACCAATTGCGGATTGCTTCCTACAATATCGAGAATTTCAGCGCCAAAACCGATCAGGCCAAAATTGACGGTATCGCCAAAACTATTGCCGATAATCTGAAGGCCCCGGATATTGTCGGTCTGGTGGAGGTTCAGGATGACAGCGGCGATACTAATGACGGTACCCTTGAGGCTGCCCAAACTGCCGCTGCCCTGATCAGCGCCATCTCCGCGGCAGGCGGACCGGCATACAGCTATACCGACGTTGCTCCCGCTCCAGGCAATCTGGACGGAGGAGCGCCCGGAGGCAATATCCGCACGGCATTCCTTTACAATCCCGCCAGGGTGACTTTGGCTCCCAGCGTCGAGGAACGGAAGGGGGAAAGCACGGAAGCGGTGGTCTATGACGCCGCATCCGGCAAGCTGTCGGTAAATCCCGGGCGGATTGCCCCGGAGAACGCCGCCTTCAGCAGCTCCCGCAAGCCTCTTGCCGCCCAGTTTGAATTCCGCGGTGAGAAGATCATCGTTATCGCCAACCATTTCAACTCCAAATCCGGGGACAACGGTCCCTTCGGCGGCGTTCAGCCGCCCCAGCTGGTCAGCGAAGCCCAGCGCCACCAGATCGCCCAAGTGGTGAACGGCTTTGTGAAGTCGGTGCTGGCTGCCGACCCGGATGCCAATGTGGTAGCATTGGGCGATCTCAACGACTTTCAGTTTACGCCCACAGTGGACAAGCTGAAGGGCAACGAAATGTTCGATCTGATTGACCTGCTTCCCAAGCATGAGCAGTATACGTACACCTACGACGGCAACTCCCAGGTGCTGGATCATATTCTTGCGACGAATAGTCTGGCTGCCCGTTCTCAGGTAGACATTGTCCATGTGAACGCTGACTTCCCGGAATCCCGGGGCCGGCTCTCCGACCATGATCCGGTTTTGGCTCAGATGGATCTTGTGGGCGACAAAACAAGCGGCAGCATCAAGCTGCAGCTGCTTAGTGTCAATGATCTTCACGGAAAGATCAACGACAAGTATTCGGAAGCCACGCTCAAAACCGACATTGACGGCGACGGAGTTCAATCGGCGGATGTATTCGCCGGCGGCATGGATTATCTGGCCACAGCCATCAAGGCGCGGGAGCTGCAAAACCCCAATACACTCCTCCTGCACACAGGGGATATGATAGGGGGCAGTCCGCCGGTTTCCGCCCTGTTCCAGGATGAGCCGGTAGTGGAAATCATGGAGCAGATGGGCTTTGATGCGGGTGTGGTAGGCAACCATGAGTTTGACGAAGGCACCCGGGAGCTGCTGCGGATGGTCAACGGCGGCTCTCATCCCAAGGGTGATCCTAACTACAACGGGCAAAATTTCCCGCTGCTTGCGGCCAATGTGGTGTATAAGGATGGTGAGAACCAGGGCAAGCCGGTGCTGGACCCTTACGTCATTAAGCGGGTGGAAGGAGTGCCGGTAGGCTTTATCGGCGTGGTCACCCAGGAAACCCCCAACATCGTCATGCCTGCGGGGATTCAGGACCTCAGCTTCATTGATCCGGCGGAGGCAGTCAACCAGGCTGCGGTAGAGCTTAAGGCTCAAGGCGTGAAGGCCATCGTCGTGCTGGCTCACATGTCCGCTTCCGGTTCGGGAGAAGCTGTGTCCGGAGAAGCGGTAGACCTGGCCGAGGCGGTGGATGATGAGGTGGATGTGATTTTTGCCGCCCACAATCACGCGCTGGTGGACGGAACGGTGGACGGCAAGCTGATCGTTCAGGCGTGGGAGTACGGCAAGGCCTTCGCCGATGTGGATGTGGAGATTGACCGGACCACCGGGGATATTGTGAAAAAAGAGGCGGAGCTGGTCTATAACGTGCAGCAAACTGCCGACCCGGCCGTCAAGGCCATCATTGACCATTATGTAACCAAAGCCGCGCCGTCCATGAACCGTATTATCGGCAATACGGCCAATGCCATGATGAAGGATTATCCCGGCATGGGCATCGGCGCCAACGGGGACCGGGCGTTGGGAAATATGATTGCCGATGGCATGAAGTCGGCCATGAATGCGGATTTCGCCCTGATGAACGGCGGCGGCGTCCGGGAAAACCTGGATGCGGGGGAGATCACCTGGGGCGAGCTGTATGGCATTCAGCCCTTCAACAATGTGCTGATGAAGCTGGATGTCACCGGGGAAGGCCTGGAGGCCATCCTGAATGCGCAGTTGGGCTCCCACAGCCAATATGGACCGGACTTCCATGTAGCGGGCTTCCGTTACACCTGGTATAGGGATGACGCGGACAACCGGAAGGTGCTGGACATCACCCTTCCCGATGGTTCGCCTATCGATAAGACGAAGGATTACACGGTGGTGGTCAATAATTACATGTATACCTCCGTGACCAACCCCAAGAATGTGGAGATCAGCCGGAACGGCAAGAATCCGGTCACAGGTCCGGAGGATCTGGATGCGACCGTGGATTTTGTGGCCGGCTTCGGCGGCACGCTGAGCTATGCTCCGGAAGGAAGAATTCTTGAGGTGGTGAAGCCGGGTGTAGTTGCCCCATCGCAGGTTTCCATCCTCTACTTCAACGACGGCCATGAAATCATGCCGGTTGTGGACAGCTACGGCAACCGTGGCGGCGCAGCCAGAGTAAAGACGGTTATCGACCAGGTGGCCGGGGAGAAAATAACCGCGTTTGGCGGAGACTTGGGTGGCGGCACGCTGTTCGGCGGCGTATTTAAGGGCCATCCCATGGTAGATGCCTTCAACGGGTTCCCGGTGGATCTGGCCAATTTCGGCCAGCATGATTTTGACGGCGGTGTGGATAACACGCTGAAGCTCATCAAGGGGTCGCAGTTCTCCTGGATCACCTCCAATCTCAAGGGGGAGGACGACAAACCTTTTGCAGACCTGCCCACCTATAAGGTTATGGAGAAAAATGGCATTCGTGTCGGCTTTATCGGCTTGACCAGCGCCATGGACACCACCATCCGCGACAGCCGGGTGAAGCAGCAGGAGGTAATTGCCTCCGCCAAGGAAGCCGTGGCCCAAATGAAGGCGGAAGCCCAACCGGACATCATTCTGGCCCTGACCCAGGAGCCGGTGGCAGATGATCAGGCTTTGCTGGAGGCCGTACCGGAGATTGCGGCTGTCTTTACGGAGGAGCAATCCGAAACCGAAACCGGCGTGTATGAGCTGGAAGACGGGAGAAGGTACATTTTCTCCCCCCAGGGAAATATGGGCTCTGTTGTCCAACTTGTTATTGCCCGCAATAGCGACGGCACATTGGCTCTATCCCATCACGTGTTAAAGGTGGACGAAAATGTAGCCGAGGACGCCGGTATTGCAGAACTGGCTGCCGGCTATCAGGCAGAGCTGGAGGTCAAACTGGGTGCGAAGGTAGCGGTAGCGGCCCATGATTTTATTTATGGGGAAACCCATGAGTCCCGCCGCCAGGAGACGGCCATTGGCAATCTGATTGCCGATGCCTACCGGGATTATTACAAAACGGATGCGGCCTTTGCCAATGGCGGAGGCATTCGCGCCAGCATTGCCAAGGGAGATGTGACGTTGAAGGCGATCCGCAGCGTGTTGCCCTACGGCAACAAGATTGTGAAGGTGGAAGTAACCGGCGAGGTCATTTGGGATGCGTTGGAGAATGGCGTTTCCCAGGTGGAAACGAACAACGGGCGCTTCCTGCAGGTATCCGGGCTGGACTATGCCTATAACACTGCGCTTAAGCCAGGCAGCCGGATCAAGCATGTCACCTTGAACGGAGAGCCGCTGGATAAGAGTAAAACGTATACGCTGGCCTTGTCCAATTACATGTACACCGGCGGAGACGGCTATACCATGTTTGAGGGTGCCCGGACTTTGGTGTCCGCCGGCGATGCCCTGTCCGATGCCGAGCTTCTGGCGGCTTATGCGGCCAAGAAGGGAACGCTGGATGTGGATGTGGAAGGGCGGATTGCCATCTACCATGACGGAGAGCTTCCGGTGTGGCCGGAGGATGCTGCGGTAAAGGCGGTTGACGTTACCGACTCCTCCGTTCTGCTGCAGTGGACGCCTGCCGCCGATAATGCGGCCATAAAGGAATACCGCATCTACCGCGATGATGCTCCGGCAGGAACGGTGAGCGCTTCGGTATATCAAACAGCGGGCGAGTCCCGGCTGTATGCCTACCGGGTTGAAGGCTTATCCTCCTCAACCCGATACACCTTCCACGTGAAGGCCGTGGATACCTCGGAGAATGTTACAGACCAAGGCCTGACTGCCAGTGCGACAACGCAGGAATCGGAAACCGGGGATTCCGATACTGCGCCTGCGCCGAGCAGCCCTGGAGGCACAATCCCTCCCGCTCAGGAAGGCGTGAAGCTGGAGCCTGTCACTACTGCGGAGGGTGTGCAGCTGAAGCCTGAAGCGAAGGATATGAAGGAAGAGGCAACGGCGGACGGGCGCAAGGTATCCGTGCTGGCCCTGGCAAGCGACAGCCTCAGCAAGGCGGTTGCGGCAGCAGGAAGCGGCGCTGTGGTAATCGATTTAAGCGGAGCGCCGGAAGCGACTGTGAAGCTGGGCTTCCCGGCAGGAGCTTTGGCGGATGCCCCGGAGGGCGCCATCATCCGGATTAAAGCCTCTGCCGCACACAGCTATGATTTGCCGGTGTCGGTGATCAAACCGGCTTCGTTGGCCGCCGCATTGGGCGTTTCGGCAGCGGATCTGAAGGTGAGCATCACGATTGGCGAAGCGCCGCAAGCGTTGCGGAATAAGGCGGAGGCGGCTGCCTCCGGCCAGTCCCTGACCTTCCTGGCCGAACCGGTCTCCTACGTCATTACTGCGGAGGCCAATGGAAAGTCGGTGGAAGTCAACCATTTTGGCAATGTGTATGTAAGCCGGACCTTTACGCTGAACAGCGTTGTAAATGCCGCAACAGCCACTGCGGTAGCGGTGGATGAAGCTACCGGCGCGTTCAGCTTCGTGCCTGCGGTGTTCCGGAACGAAAACGGTACTACGGTTGTCACGGTGAAGCGCAGCTCCAACAGCACCTACGCCATTGTCCAAGGGGCGGCGCCCGAGTTCGGCGACCTGAAGGACCACTGGTCGCAGCCGGAGGTGCAGCTGTTGGCCGCCAAGCTGGTTGTGAACGGCCAGGCGCAGGGAGTATTTGCGCCGGACGCCTCCATTACCAGAGCGGAGTTCGCCGCTCTTCTGGTCCGAGCCCTGGGGCTTGTGCCGGATGCCTCCGGCGTAAGTGGAGCAAAGGATGCGGCTTCGGGAGCCTGGTATGCAGGCGTTCTGGGTACGGCCGTGAAGGCCGGGCTGATGGAGGGTTTTGAGGACGGCACCTTCCGTCCTGAGGCTCAGATCACCCGCGGCGAGCTGGCCGTGATGGTCAGCCGTGCCATGAAGGCTGCCGGGAAGCCTGCGGCAGGCGGGGATCTGCAGTTTGCGGATACGGCCGCCATTCCCCAATGGGCCCGCGAGTCCGTATCCGCCAGTGTTGAGGCAGGCATTATTCAGGGAGCGGAGGATAACCGCTTCGCTCCGGCCCGCCAAGCCACCCGCGCCGAGGCGGCAGTTATGCTGAAGCGTCTGCTGCTGGCTGTGGAATTTATAAACGGCTGACCGGTTCAGCCTGTGCAATCCAAGGAGGCCCTTTGCGGTTCAGCCGCAAAGGGCCCTTTTGGCATGGGCGGCAGATTTCCGCCTCCGGGTTTTCCGCCACCGCAACGCTTCTCTGCCAAACGGTTCAATGGATATGAAAGGTAAATTGCGGTAAGATGGTAGGCATAGCATAGATAGATGAGAGAGCAAGGCAGGAGGAGGGAGAGGAATGCCGAATACAGAGCTGCCGTCCGGAACCGAACCGCGTGTGATGAGCCGCCGGACATTTTTGAAGAGAACGGGCCAATTTGCGCTGGGCCTGGCTGGCCTGGCTGCTTTGGGAGGCAGCTATGTGACGGCTGTGGAGCCGCGCTGGCTTCAGGTGGTGCATACCCGGCTGGCGTTGGCCCGGATTCCTCCGGCTTTTCAAGGCACGCGGATTGCCCATTTCAGCGATGTCCATTATGAGTTTCATTTTGGCCCCGGCCGTCTGAAAAGTCTCGTCAACCGCATCATGAAGGAGAAGCCGGATCTGATCTGCTTTACCGGAGACCTGGTGGACCGCAAGATCGGAACCAGCGGGGAGGAGATGACCTCCATTCTCGCCAAGCTGGACGCGCCGTTGGGGAAATTCGCCGTCCTCGGCAACCATGACTATTATTTCAATGACAAGGAAGTGGCCGGGGTGCTGCATAATGCCGGCTTCCGGGTTCTCCGCAACGAGACGGTGCGCATTGAAAAGGATGGCGCCTTCATGGCCATGGCAGGGGTGGAGGATTCCAACCGGGGGCGCCCCAATATCAATACCACCCTCCAGGGAGTGGGCATGGATGAGTTTATTCTGCTGTTGGCCCATACGCCGGATTATGCCATGAATACGATGGTGCATCCCATTTCCCTGCAATTGTCGGGACACAGCCACGGCGGCCAGGTGCGGCTGCCCTTTCATGGGCCCTTGGTGCGGGTCCCCGGGGCCAAGCGTTATCCCGACGGTTTGTACCGTCCGCCGAACAACGATATTTTCCAGCTTTATACCAACCGGGGCGTGGGGGTTACGGGCATTCCCGTCCGGTTTTGGTGCAGACCCGAGCTTACCATCCATACGATAGTCTGAAGCAGCGGGCGGCGGAGGGGATGCGGGAGGCTTCCGGCCATTGTGCGCAATCCTATCGCATATTCTCCCGCTTTTGGTGTACAATGCAGATAATGCAATGCACACAAGCTTAAGATGGGGGAGTGGCGGATCGATGGGAGTAAAATTCAACCGGGAATACAACGATATTGTCGAAGAGCTGACAGACGCTCTGATGGATATAGAGGGCTGCCATGAATTTTTTGAGATGGAGCAGGAGGAGTGGGGCCGTCTGAAAACCAGGGAGCGCCGGGATTGCCTGCGCACGCTGTCGGATGATCTGTTCTATGGCTTGGGCACCGAGTCCTTTATTGAGCTGGGGGACAGCCTGATTACCTGGCACCGGCAGAACCACACGATTACGGTGAGCTATCCCGTCAAAACCACCCGCACCATTGCGCTGATCTAAAGAGCGGCCGGGAGAGAGCTGGTCTGGCTGCTGCGTGATCAGCTCCCCGGGTCAAAGGCTGAGCGGGGGGCTGGCTTGCGCGGAGCGTTGCTTCCAATCCAGGCGATACGCATATGAACCGGCTCCTTTGCATTTGAGCAAACGGAATGTCGGTTTTTTTGCGCCAAAAAAGAGGCTGTCCGAAAAGTCAAATGGGAGGAATAAATATTCAGCAAGCTCCAATCTCTCCCGGAAAAAGGCTGTCTTGAAAGCTTCAAACACGTTCTGTCCGCTTTTTGTTAAATGGGAGAAACGCTAATGAATCTATGCATCGCTATTTGACTATAGGTAGGCGTGTTTGAAATCTAACGAATCGTAGGATCGCTATTTGTCCGAATTTGTGCCGAACTGCGCTCAACCAGGCGAATAACGCGATATAGATTCGTTAGATTTTTTATCATGCCCGTTTTCGCGAAATAGCGTGATAGAGATTCGTTAGCCAGCTTCCGCTTGTCCTCAGACGTATGCTTCCGAAGCTGGTTTTTCCTACAATCCTTTACCTCCCGCTCCTTTCTGCCGAATATGGATTCACCTTGGCGTACTTTTCGGACAGCCTCCTGTTCTATTTACAGGCGGCCGACAGTCTGCCCGGCATAGAAGCTGCCTGCCACCCGCGTATGCTCATAAGGTTGATTGGGATGGGCGATCCGCCACAGGATGCGATCCGCCGCGCGGTAGGCGGTTTCCTTGATCATCAGCAGCGAACGCGTCAATTCCGGCAGCTTCGGCATCGCTTCGTTCATCAGGCCGACCAGCGAGCAGTCGCCGGGAATGTCCACTCCCTTCCGGCTCAAGGCATGGTACACCGGGCCGCAATCCTCGTCAATGCCCACCACAACTGCCGTCGGTTTGTACCGCTCATATTCGTCGGCGAACGCCTCCGCCGTTGTCTGCCGCGCTTCCAGACCGCATTCTCCCATCCAATCGCGGTACGCCTGCCAGCGCAGCACATATCCCCGTTGGGAAATCGTATCGCCGACATACAGGATGCGGCGATGGCCGCAGCGCACCAGGTAATCGGCTATTTGGCAAACCGCCTCGCATACGTCCCAAACCACGCTGTCCACCTGCGTTAACGGCTTGGCGTAGTTGATCAGCACTTTGGCGATGGGCAGCTCCAGCAGCCTTGCCTCCATCTGGCCGGAGATCAGGCGCGGCGCAATAAACAAGCCATCCGCATGAAGCAGATGATGCTCGTCCACCCACGCCTCGAACGCCCGCTGCGACAAATCCTCATTGAGCACAAAGCTGTCCAACTGATGGTCATATTGGCTGAAACGCTCCTTCAGTCCGTCCAGCAGCAGCCGGTTATAGTTCATCGACTCCCGGGACTGCACCAGAATAAACCGCAGCCGGAAGATCGGATAAGGCGCAATCCCTTGCCGCGCCATCTCGCGCGCCTGCTGGGGAGACAGATACCCGCTGCGGTAAGCCGCGCGGATCACCGTGCTGCGCGTTTCCTCCGACATGCCGGGCATGCCGCGCAGCGCTTTGGAAATCGTCTGAACGGACAACCCCAGCTCCTCCGACAAATCGGCAAGTGTAATCGGCTTGCGCTTGCTCATCTTCGCACCCTCTCATGTTTGCTAATGCTATTTTAAACTAAAGTTAAACTATATTGAAGGGAAAAGCCGCTTCTATAATAAGGGTAACTACTGATGGAAAGAAGGGTTTACATGAGTCAGCAAACACCTCAAATCCTTGATACCGATATTGTCGTATGCGGCGGCGGCCCCGCCGGCATCAACGCTGCGTTGGCGGCAGGCAGAAGCGGCGCGAAAACGCTCTTGATCGAACGCTACGGTTTTCTGGGCGGCATGTCCACGATTGCGCTGGTCTATCCGTGGATGACCTTCCATACCGAAGGAGGCAAGCAGGTGATCGCCGGCATTGCCCAAGAAATCGTCGACCGGCTGCAGGCGGAAGGCGCGTCTCCCGGCCATGTGCGGGATACCGTCGGTTTCGTCAATACCATTACGCCATATGATCCCGAAATATACAAAACCCTCATCTTCGACATGCTTCGCGAAGCCGGCGTAACCATCCTGCTGCACAGCTTCGTGGACGATGTGACAGTGGACAGCGACCGGATTGCTTCGTTGTCGATTACCACCAAGTCGGGCCGGATTACAGTGCGCGCCCAGCAGTTCATCGATGCCAGCGGCGATGCCGATCTGGCCTGGCTGTCCGGCGCTCCGTGCCTGCAGGGACGGGACGGGGACAAGCTGACCCAGCCGATGTCGATGAAGTTCCGCATGCGCGGCGTCGATCTGGGACGGGTCAAGCAATATATGATCGATCATCCCGGGGAATTTTACAAAAAGACGCCTGTTGACGAGCTTCCGCAATTGCCGCTGTCCGGCGTGCTTGGTTTCTATAAGCATTGGCAGGCGGCCAATCTGCCGATCAACCGCGATCAGGTGCTGTTCTTTACCGGGCCCGGGGAAGATGAAATATTGGTCAACACAACCCGAGTGCAAGGGCTGGACGGCACCAACGTCATCGATCTGACCGAAGCGGAGGTGCTGGGGCGCAAGCAGGTGCGGATGGTTGCCGACTTTATGATTCAGAATTTGCCCGGCTTTGAGCGCGCTTCGATTTCCTCCGTCGGCGCCCAAATCGGCATTCGGGAATCGCGCCGGATTGACGGCCAATATGTGCTTCAAGCCGAGGATGTCATCAGCGGCCGCAGCTTCGACGATTGCATTGCCAGAAGCGGCTATCCTATCGATATTCACGATCCGTCCGGCAAAGGCGTAACGGCCGCCTGGGTACAGGGCGACGGCGCTTATGACATTCCTTACCGCTGCCTGCTGCCCAAAGGGATTGTCAACCTGCTTGTTGCCGGCCGCTGCATCTCGACGTCCCATGAAGCGTTGGCCACGACGCGGCTGACGCCAAGCTGCATGGCCACAGGGCAAGCGGCGGGTACGGCGGCCGGCCTTGCCGTCAAGCATCAATGCCTGCCAAGCGACGTTGCAATCGACGAGCTTCAGAGCGAGCTGCGGAAAAGCGGGGCTCTGCTCAGCAGCGAGGACTCTGTAAGGGAGATGCGGGTATGACATTCACCGAAGAGCGGGTGCTGAACGGCGATCATTGGACGTTCCGGCCGATTGCGATGGATTATTTCGGCTATGAGCTGGATCATCCGGACCGCTGGAAAGCGCCCAGTCAGGACCATACGTTTATTCGCCGCGCCCTCGAACGCCCGGGCAACGACTGGACCAGCGAGACGCCCGTTCGTGTGCCGATGTCCTGGACCTCGTGCAGCTCGGACCCGCTGTCGGAGGACGCAACCGGCGATTTTGACTTCCCCTACTTCTGGCAATATGTACACAAAGGGGAATATGCCACAACCTTCGACATCCCGGAAAGCTTTGGCGGCAAACGGATCAAGCTGCAATTTATGAGCGTCAATTTCAAATGCTGGGTTTATGTCAATGGTACGCTGGCCGTAAGCGATCCCGCCTGCCCGGCATACACGCATCTGAATAAACATCCGTTTGAGGTGGACATTACCGGACTGGTGCAGACGCCTTCGACCGCCAACCGTCTGACTGTCGTTGTGCAGGACTTTACGGCGGCCTTCGCCGGCTGCTTCCCTAACGAAGACAAGCCTGACACGCCGGAGGACGGCACCTTCTATCCGCTTGGCGACCGTTCGGAATATTACAACAAGGATCGCGGCTGGCGCAATCTCGATACCGGCCTGATTGATGATGTGATCCTGAAGGCCGTGCCCCGCCTGCATGTTCAGGATGCTTATGTGGTCACCTCCGTCTCGGAGGGCGACATTCGCGCCCAAGTCACTGTACGCAATGAGGATGGCGGCGACCGCAGCTTCCGCATTCAGGCCAACGTCCATGAACACCTCGGCGGCAGGCACAGTCTAAGCTTCGAGCCGACGGCCGAAATAACCGTGCCGGCAGGCCAAAGCGTTACGGTCGAGCTTCATCAGCGTTGGGATGATCCAACGTTATGGTGGCCCCATCGGCCGTTCCTGTATGATTTGCGGCTGGAGCTTGCCCAGGACGAGGGTGTTGTGGCCAGTTCTATAACCCGCTTCGGCTTCAGGCAGGTGGAGGTGGTCAAAAGCGAAGACGACGATGCCCGGGGCATTTACCTGAACGGCAGGCGCGTCCGCCTGTTCGGGGAATCGGTGGAGCCGACCCGCAAGGACGGTTATACGGAGGGGGTTGGCACCAGCGGGCTTTATTTGTACAACGCCCAATATTGGACCCATCTGATCCGCACGGCCAAAGCGATGAACATCACGGTGCTGCGCACGCATCGGGGCATGTGGGTGAAGCGGCTGTTCGAGATTGCCGATGAGGAAGGCATGCTGATGATCGCCGAAAGCACCATCAATAACGGCAATCATAACGGCGCAATCGGCACAATGGACAGCCAGCGCACCGCAATCCGCGACATGATCGTGACGCTGCGGAATCACCCTTCCATTATTATCTGGTCGCTGGCCAACGAATCGGGCTACAATGAACAATGGGCCGATGAAGCCCGCTTGCATGACCGAAGCCGCCTGCTGGTGGTCACCCAGGCCAAGCCGCGTTATCCATCGGCTTCCATGGCCGCAGCCGGCGTCTCGTACGCCTTTGGGCTGAACGGCTATTCGCCGGACATTTACGAGCGGCACAACCGGGACTGGAAGCCGCAGCCGGTATATGTGTACGAAGACAATGCCTGCTACGATCAGCCAACGGACCAAGAGCGCGCCGGCGCGGTGCTGCAGGCTATGACTATTTTCCGCGGACACCGCACCACCGGTTATGAAATCATCTGCACCTACTACTCCTTCCAGAAGGCGTTTGGCCAGGGAAGCGATCCGGCGGCGAAACGGCTGGCCATACGGTGGAGCGCCGATGAAACGGGCAACAGGGGCTATTATCCCGACTTTGCGGTGATGCCGCTGCATGATCCGTGGACCAATCGCCACCGTCCAGTGGTGCTGAATCCGATAGAAGGGTTCGCCGATTCGCCGGTGGACTATTGGACGCGCAGCTTCTCACCGGTGGCCGTATTCGATTACGACTACGACAAGCGTCTGTCCGTGCAGGCTTCCGCCAAACCGTATGTCGGCCTGTTCGCAGCCGAACGCACCGTTGCCGTACACAACGACGACTGGCTGGACGACTCCACCCTGGTTACGGTGCGGTATACGGCGGTTTGCCCGGACAGCGGCGAGACGCTGGATGAAGGTTCGTTTACGCTGGATGTGCCGCTTGGCGGAACCCGGCGGCATACGTATACGCTGCGTGTGGACGGCAGCCGCAGATTGCGCATCGACTATGCCGCCCTGAAGGCGGACGCCGTCCGCTTCCGGGAAACGATCTATCTCGGTCCCCCGTCGGAAACCTGCGGCGGCACGTATATGTCCGCGCCGGGCGGGGATGAGATCACCCTCGATCTTGCCGCCCCGGAGGGTTGCGCATACGATGCGCACGCCGTGCAATTCAATCCGTGGATCGGCCGCAGCGGCGATTACAACGTATATGTTCGCGTCTCGGAGCGGGCCATCCGCGCTGCGGAAGCAACCGGCGGTTTATGCAAAATCGAGGTGCAGCACGATACCGTCAACACAACGGCTGCGCTCCGGCTTGCGGAGGGCGTATGGCTGCCGGTGTCGCAGCACCCGCTTCACATGAACGCCGGGCGCTTCGAGAACAATATCAAGCTGTACATGGCCCCCGACCAGCTGGCCGGTTCCGATATTGCGGTAAAACTGGCATACGCGGGGGATTGAACTTAAAACGGCACTGCTTCCGACAAACGGGGGGCGGTGCCTTTTTTTGTACCCGGAGCGACCTCTATAGCCGCGATGCCCACTTTCCAGCGGACATTCGGGAAGGTTTTGTCCTTCTGACGCACACAAAACCTGGATACGAAAACCCGGTTTCTGCGACCCCTCTACCTTGGCCTGATGCGATTGCCCTGCGGGAAGCGGCTCGGCTTCTTGACAAACATAGGTTGTCGAAGGATGCCGATAGGCGTTTATCCTCGCCACAGTTGGGCGGACAGAGAATCCGTTATTTTCCGAATGTGATCCGTTTTCAGATTTACACGGACAGACGTTCCGTTATTTTGCTCCAGAAGGCATGGAATCCCCCGATTTTTCAGATTTAACGGATCGTGAGTCCGCGGGGGAGAAAAAAGGGCGGATTTTAGCGAAATAACGGAACCAGAGTCCGCGAAACTCAAACGCCAAATCTCAAACGCCAAACTCAATCGCCAAACTCAAACGTCTTGATAGACGCGCAGCTCCGAAGGACGCCCAGGCGTTTTACTCAGTTTGGGTTCGGTGTTGCAATTTTGAAACTTTTCTCACAATTGCGTCGTATAATATCCATATCAGCCTTTAGCAAAAATAGAAATAAAATGGTTTTAATGGATTTGTTTGTGAAGAGCCAATCGATGTACGTGACGAAGAAGCTTTTTTTCAAAAGGAAAGCCCGATCTATGCTTACGATGTCAGTTTTCGCTGACGCGAAAATCAGCTTATGCTTACGATGCCAGTTTTCGCTGACGCGAAAACTTTCAGGAGGTGCCGACACAACATGGAGCAGCTGTTTTGGGGATGTCTTGCCTTCGGTGTGCTGTTTACGCTGGTTACGGTGGTGCTTGGAGATCTGGTCAGCTCCGCTCTGGACGGAGCCTTGGATTTTCTTTCGCTGGATTTTCTCAATCCTACGGTGCTGGCGGTGGGGATTACCGTCTTCGGCGGAACCGGCATTATGCTGATGCGCTACACGGCGTTCCCAATGCTTCTGGCGGCGGTTGGCGCTGTGGCGATTGCGGCGGTTATTGCATTCCTGGTAGGACGGTATTATGTGTTGCCCATGAAAAATACGGAAAACTCCACCGCCTACAGCATGAAGGGACTCGCCGGCAAGCTGGGCGAGGTCATTACCTCCATCCCCGCAGGAGGCTGCGGCGAGGTGCTGGTGAAGGTGGGGGCGGGCAATTCCAACCATATTGCCGAAAGCTTTGACGGAAGCGCCATTCAGGCGGGGAACCGGGTCGTGGTGGTGGATGTGCGCGACGGCGTGCTGTTTGTGTCCCGCTTTGAAAATAACCTTTAAAAAGGAGATTGAGGTATGCCGGAATTTTTGATCATTCCCGCGATTGTAGTAGGTGTCATTGTGGTGCTGGGGTTGGCTTTTATGGCCCGGTACAAAACAGTGGGACCGGATGAGGCAATGATTGTGACAGGTTCGTTTCTGGGCACCAAGAATGTGGATACCGATGACGGCTCCGGCCGCAAAATCAAAATTGTAAGAGGCGGCGGCGCATTTATCTGGCCAATTTTCCAAGCGTCCCAGTTCCTGTCGCTGTTGTCCCACAAGCTGGATGTATCCACCCCCGAGGTGTATACGGAGCAAGGGGTGCCGGTTATCGCCGACGGCGTTGCCATTATCAAGATCGGCGGCTCTGTGGAGGATGTGGCTACAGCGGCGGAGCAGTTTATGGGCAAGCCCATCGAAGCCTTGAAGGGTGAAGCGCAGGAGGTGCTGGAGGGCCATCTGCGGGCTATCTTGGGCTCCATGACCGTGGAGGAGGTTTACCGGAACCGGGACCGTTTTGCTCAAGAGGTGCAGGGGGTAGCGGCCAAGGATCTGAAAAAGATGGGACTGCAGATTGTCTCCTTCACCATCAAGGATGTCCGCGACAAGCAGGGATATCTGGATGCCCTGGGTAAACCCCGGATCGCCGCGGTAAAGCGGGATGCCGAGATTGCCGAAGCCGATGCCGTCCGGGACGCCCGGATTCAGAAGGCCAAAGCCGAGGAAGAAGGCAAGAAGGCGGAGCTCCTGCGCGACACCAACATCGCCGAGGCGGAGAAGGAGCGGGAGCTGAAGGTGGCCGCCTTTAAGAAGGATCAGGATACGGCCAAGGCGGAGGCGGACCAGGCCTACTTCATCCAGGAGGCCAAGGCCAAGCAGATCGCCGTGGAAGAGCAGATGAAGGTTGAGCTGGTGCGCAAGGAGCGGGAAATCGACCTGCAGCAAAAGGAAATTCTCGTCCGCGAGAAGCAATATGATGCAGAAGTGAAAAAGAAGGCCGATGCCGACCGTTATTCGGTGGAGCAGGCGGCAGAGGCGGACAAAGCGAAGCGGATGCGCGAGGCGGATGCCCTCCAGTACCGGATCGAGGCGGAAGCCAAGGCCAACGCCGAGCAGAAACGCCTGGACGGCCTCGCCATTGCCGAAGCGGAGCGGGCCAAGGGTACTGCCGAGGCGGAGGTTATCCGTCTGCGGGGTCTCGCCGAGGCGGAGGCCAAGGAGAAGCTGGCGGAAGCGTTCCAGAAGTTCGGCGAGGCCGCCGTGCTGGACATTGTAGTGAAGATGCTGCCGGAGCTGGCAGGCAAGGTAGCCGACCCGATCCGCTCCATCGACCAATTGACCGTCGTGGATACAGGCAAAGGGGAAGGCGCCGCCCGGGTCAGCAATTATGTGACCGAGCTGATGGCCACCGCCCCCAAAATGCTGAAGGATGTGTCGGGGCTTGATCTGAACCAACTGATTCAGGGGCTCACGGACAAACGCGGAACACAAGGAAACGCCAAACCCGTCGTCCCGGTTCAGGAAGCTCCCGCCGCCGGGGAATAACAGAACAAGCTGCTTAAAGAAGCGTTCCGCCGGTTTTCATCTCCCCAGGGGACGGAGGCCGGAGGGGCGCTTTTATGCGTTGGCTCCCAGACCGGGGGTACATGAAATATCTGCCGCGGGGGAAAACCAAGGAACAAAGGATAATTTAGCTGCACTTAAAAATGCCGTATCCAGCACAAGCATTTTCAGGTATGATAGGGGCAGAAAGACATAATTCTACAAAATTCTGCCTAAAAAAGGGACTATAGCCATGAAAAAAGGGCAACCACTCCTATTGCTTCTTGCCAGCCTTATCGTATTATCCGTATTCGCTCCATTAGCCATACAGCCTAAAGACGACAACCAGCCTCCCGTTTCCCGGCAGTCTGAAGCCCGGGGTTCCGCCCGTGGTCTGACGGAGTGGGAATATGCCTGGAGTGAATATAATCCATCCGCCAAGGAAAGCATTCCGCAAAACGGCAGCTGGCAAAAAGCCGAACGCCTGATCAATCCTCCCGGCCGGGAGGGCCGGAAGCTTCTTTGGATGCGGACGCAGCTTCCCCGGGACGATGGATACGACCCTACCCTGCTGGTGCAAGCCAGCCAGCTCTTCGAGGTTTATCTGGAGGGGGAGCTGCTGTTTCGCCATGGCCAAATGGAGGGAGCCCATCCCCGTTACATCGGCACTCCTCCACGCATGATCGCTTTGCCGGACGATGCCCAGGGCAAGCTGCTGTCCGTCCGGATTTTTTCCGCCGGCAAGGATATCGGGCTCCTGCAGGCGCCGCTTCTGGCCTCCGAGTCGGACTTGACCCTGTACTTCATCAAAAGACAGGGCGTCCGGTTTATATTGGGCTGCTTTTATCTCATGATCGGCCTGATCTCCTGTCTCGCAGGCCTGCGGATACGCCAGAGCTATCTGTTTTCCTTCGCCGGATTTGCCGGCGCGTTTGGGCTGTACACCTTATCCAGGACCATGCTGGTGCTTTCCCTGGCGGACCTTCCCGAATTCTGGATGACCTTTGAGCTGGCCTTTCTTGTTCTGTCCGTGGCCGCGGTGCTGGCCTTCACGGAGCAGCTGTTTCCGGAATCGGCCGGCACCAGGCTCCGCTTAAGCCGGCTCCATCTCTTCGCCGGTACTGTCGGACTTCCTTTTGTGGCGTTCCATGCGGCAAGGGGAGAGATATTTCTGCTGTTTTATCAGATTCTGCTGTTGGTGAGCATCCTCATTACGGTGGTCCGCATCGGCCGCATTGCCTGGAGGAAGAAGGACAGGGATGCCAGCCAGGTGCTGGCGGGGCTGGCCGTATTCTGCGCCTTCAGCGCAGGGGATATTATCAGGCAGATGCTGATGCTGGACAACCCCTTTCCCGAGTTTTCCTATTGGGGCGGCCTTGTCTTTTTGGCCAGTCTGGTTGTGGTGATTCTGCGGAGAATCCACAGCATCCTGTTCCAGCTGTCCAACACGGAGAAGCTGTCCGTCGCCGGTCAAATGGCCGCGGGGGTGGTGCATGAAATCCGCAACCCGGTAACGGTGATTTCCGGCTACCTCCAGTTGATGAAGAAGGGAACTCAGATCAATCATGCCCCGATGATCGATCTCATGCTGGGGGAGGTAAACCGGATCAATTTGCTGGTGAATGAGTTTTTGTTCCTGGCGCGTCCATCCGATCCCAAGTTTGCCATGAAGTCCATCTGCGGCATTATCAGCGATAACTTGAGCTTGTTTGAAGCCCAGGCTACCGGAGCCGGAGTGGAGCTGGAGTTCCGCTGCCCGCCCAATCTGCCTCTGATTTCCTGCGACGAGAACCAAATCAAGCAGGTGCTGGTCAATGTGATCAAAAACGGCCTGGAAGCCATGCCCGACGGAGGCAAGCTGACGGTGGAGGTGAAGAGCGCGGCGCCTTATGTCCGCATCCTGATTACCGATACGGGCTGCGGGATCGACAGCCAGGATTTGAAGATGATCGGCGAGCCCTTTTTTACCACCAAGGAAAGCGGCAACGGGCTGGGCATTATGATCTGCCGCCGGATTGTGGACAATCATAAGGGAGTTTTCCGGATTAACAGCAAGCCGGGCCAAGGGACCGCCGTGGAAATTATTCTTCCCTTCGATCCTCAAACCACTTGATTTCCCCGGGCAAGGTGCATATAATGAAAATGACCAATTGACCATATTTCACTTTTAGTCATTTTTTTGAAAGGAGGAGAGAAGCGCAATGGCGGCTGACCGCAAGAAGTGGATTCTTGAGGCTGCGTCCAAATCCTTCGCCCTGTTCGGCTACAAGGCTACGACAATGGAGCAGGTGGCGAAGATCGCGGGGGTCGGCAAGGGCACCATTTATACCTTTTTTTCTACAAAAGAAGAGCTGTTCGACGCCATTATGATGGATGTTATTCAGGAGATGAAGCGGATCGCGGATAAGGTGATCCAGGAAGAGCGAACCTTCATCAAGAAGCTGGAGCGGGTGCTGGAGGAGTTCTACCGGTTCCGCAGCAACCATGAGCTGTTGATCCGGCTGTCCCACGAAATCAGCGAGATGGGCACCGCCAAGGCCCAGGAAGGAATGAAGTCCCTGGAGGGAGCCATTCTCGGGTTTCTGGAGAAGAATGTCAGAACCGCTATGGAGCAGGGAGAGATCAGGCCTTGCGATCCGCAGGTCGCGGCATTTGTCATCCTGAAGATGTATGTGTCCTTTGTGCATGATTGGGACCGGACCCATGGCCCGTTGACCAAGGAGCAGATTTCGGAGTTTTTTCATGTGTACCTGTTTGAAGGATTGGCCGTCCGTTAAACGGCTTTATTTTTCAAACAAAATTGACTAATTGAACAAATTGGTCATTCATATATATTTCCTAAAAAGAGAGTTTTAAGAGGAGTGAACCATATGAGCAAAAGCTTCCGCCAGTTCTCCCATGAGCTGGTCTCCATTGCCAAAGACAAAAAGGTTCTGATTTCGGTGAGCGCCGTTGCCCTGGTGCCGCTTCTGTACAGCTTCATGTTCCTGTGGACCTTCTGGGACCCCTACGCCAAGATGGATGTGCTTCCTGTGGCTGTGGTGAATATGGATAAAGGCGCCGCCTTCGAGGGCAAACAGCTGTCCATCGGCGATCAGTTCGTGGAAAAGCTGAAGAGCAACCCGGCCTTCGGCTGGGATTTTGTCTCCCAGGATGATGCGGAGAAGGGATTGAAGGACCATAAATATTATATGGCCATCGAAATTCCCGAGGATTTCTCGCAAAAGGCCACCCAGGTGCTGGGCGCCGACCCGCAGCCTGCGACCTTCCGCTATATTCCCAATGAAAGCAGCAACTTCCTGGCGGCCCAAATCGGCAAAACCGCCGTGGAGCGCATGAAGGGTGAATTGTCTGCCGAGTTGACCAAAACCTATACTGAAACCCTGTTTGCCAGTGTGGGCAAATTGTCCGAAGGGCTGGCGCAAGCCGCCGACGGGGCCTCCAAGCTTTCGGCGGGCACCGGCAGTGTGGTTTCCGGCCTGGAGCAGCTGGATGAAAGCCTGGGCAAGCTGACCGCAGGCGCCCAGCCTCTGGAATCCGGCGCTGTGCAGCTGTATACGGGCGCAACCAAGCTGAACGACGGTCTGGCCCAGTTGGAAAAGGGCGCTTCCGCCGTAAGCGGCGGGATGGAGCAATTGGCAGCGGGCCATCAGGCGATTGTGCAAGGCTCCGCCCAATCTGAGGAAGGCGCTGTTCGGCTGGACGGCGGGCTTGCCGCCTCCGCTGCCGGGCTGGAGCAATTGAAGACCGGCGCCGCCGGCCTATCCGCCGGTTTGGAGCAGCTGGCCGAGGCGATGCCGCAGCTGGCGGAGAATCCCTCCTTCGCCAAGCTGGTGGAGGCGGGCAAGCAAGTAGCCGCCGGGGCGGATTCCGCCGCTGCTGCCCAGAAGCAACTTGCTGCCGGAGCCGGACAGCTGGCTGAAGGGCAAAAAGCCTTGAACGCCGGCATCGCCGCTTTTGACGCCAAGCTGAACGAGGCTGCCGCGGGCAGCAAGTCTGTGGCCGCCGGGGCAAGCCAGCTGGTGCCCGGAAGCGCCCAGCTGAAGGCCGGTCTGGCGCAGATCGAGAACGGCATCGGCCAATTGGCCAACGGCACGGTGCAGTTGAACGAAGGCTCGAAGAAGCTGACCGACGGCGCGCAAACGGTAGCCGGCGGCACCGGAGAGCTCAGCGGCAAGCTGAAGGACGCTTCGGCGCAAACCTCCTCCATCAACGGCAACGACAAGCTGTATGCCGCCTTCTCCCAGCCTGTGGCCTTTGAGGAGCAAAGAATGGCGGAGGTGCCCAACTACGGCACCGGCTTTGCCCCGTATTTCATGAGTCTGGGCCTGTTCGTGGGCGCGCTGCTGCTGACCATTGTTTTCCCGGTGAAGGAGCCTGCCGTCCGTCCCCGCTCCGGCGCCAGCTGGTACTTCGGCAAGCTGGGAACCATGCTGTTCATCGGTCTGGTGCAGGCGCTGGTGATGGCTGTGGCGATCAAATGGGGCCTGGGCCTGACGCTCCAGAATATGCCGCTGTACTTCGTGCTTACGGTGCTGACCAGTTGGACCTTCATGATCATGATTCAAATGCTGGTGTCCATGTTTGCCAACCCCGGCCGGTTTGTGGCCATCGTGATCCTGATTCTCCAACTGACCACCTGCGCGGGAACCTTCCCGGTTGAGCTGATTCCCGAACCTTTGCAAGTGATCAACAAGTGGCTGCCCATGACCTACTCCGTGCAAGGCTATAAGGCGGTGATCTCCAGCGGCGAAATGGGCGACTTCAACCAAAGCGTTCTGGTGATGGTGGTCTACATGGCAGTAATGGCGGCAATCACATTGACTTATTACGTTATCCACTTCCGCAAGCGGCAATCGGAGGTCTCCACGAAGCTGGAGGACGCGATTGCATTGTAATCCCACCCGGCTGCTATCTCCCCGGCTATGAGAAAACCCGTCAGGACTGTTGTCCTGGCGGGTTTTCTTTGAGTCAGCGCGGCGGTGGGCGGCTGGCGGTGGCTGGCAAGGCAGCGGCAACTGGCGGTGATCCGGGGCTGGGCTGGGCTGCTGGAGACTGACTGCACCTCGCTGGCCCGCTGGCCCTGTGCCAACGGACACACGATCCGTTATCATGCGAAAAATCGGTATTTTTTCGTCCAGGCGGACTGAGGCTCCGCTATGAGGCGGCAATCGGCAGTTTTGGACGCCCTAACCGGCCAATAACGCATCCTGTGTCCGCGAAATCCTGAAAAGAGGGCAATTCTGAAAAAATAGCGGATCGTGAGTCCGGACAGCCCTCCTCCACGGGCCAGCCTGCTGCTGCGGCCGCAGTTAGCGGAAGCACTCGCCGGCCGGGACATGCCTCAGCCCCGGGGTTCTAAGCCTTGGCGGCGAAAATCCGCTTGCCCACCGGCACCTTCTCCGGGCTGACGCCGAAGGCGGCCTCCAGAATCTCCCGCACCGCTCCTTCCGCGGAATCCTGGCGGCTGTACAGCCGGGCGCTGGCCTTCATCTGCGCCAGCAGCCCGGGATCGGTGAGGAGCCGCGCCAGCTGCGCCGTAAACTCCTCCGGCCCTTTGGCCTGGAGGGCGGCGCCGATGCCGGTTAAATAAGCGGCGTTGTCATACTCCTGGCCGGGCAGAGGCTTGTACAGCAGCATGGGCAAGCCGGAGGCCAGCGCCTCCGAGCTGGTCAGCCCGCCGGGTTTGGTAATCAGGAGGTCCGAAGCGGCCATCAGCTCCGGGATGTTGTTCACATATCCGGTCAGCAGAACCGGATGGGGGTAGCCCTTCATTTCGCGGGCCAGCTTGTCCTTCAGCTTTTCATTGCGCCCGCAGACGATCACCACCTGCAAGGGCAGGGCCAAGAGGCCGGGGTCCTGAAGCAGCCGGGCCCAATCGCCTCCGATCAGCCCGCCGCCGCCTCCCATGATCATCACAGTGGGCAGCTCCGGCTTCAAGCCAAGCTCTGTGCGGATGGCCTGGCGGTCATAGGCGGCGCGGAAAGCGGGCCGGATGGGGATGCCCGTCACGGCGATTTTCCGGTCGGGAATGGGCCATTGCAGAAGCAGCCGGCGGACATGCTCGGAGCCGACAATATACCGGTCGGTGGCGGCGTGAAGCCAGTAGCTGTGCGAGGTATGGTCGGTCATGACGGTGACCGTCATGGCCTTGATCCGGCCCCGGGCCTTCAGCCGCGCCACGGCGGCGGAAGCGGAGGGGAAGGTGCTGACAATAACGGCGGGATGCGTCTCCTCTACCAGCCGGGCGAGCCGCCGGGCGCTGCACAGCGGCAGCCGGTTGAGACAGCGGGAGAGCAGGTTGTCCCGCTGGGTGCGGCGGAACAAAAAGCCGTACAGCCAGGGCAGTCTGGTAATCCAGAGCATATAGCCCCATTGGGCCAGACGGCAAAGGAGCGGATGGGCGCCTTCCATCACGTCCACTACCCGGATGCGGGCGCCGGGATACAGGGCTTCGGCAGCCTCTGCGACGGCATGGGCCGCCTGGCGGTGACCGTCGCCCAGATTGCCCGTCAGGACAAGAATGGAGGGAGTGCGGCCGGGAGAATATCTCATTTTCCTAGTTCACCTCATTGGGCTTCAAGCGTTGGGGACTTAAGCCTCGCGTTCTTCCATATTAGCACGTTGCCCGGGGCAGAGCAAAAACCATTCTTAGTGGGAGCCGGAGAGGGTTTCATGTTACGATAGAGCGGGACAGGCTTTTCCCGCCGGACAGAGCATGCCGGGGAAGGGAAGAGCCGTTTAGTTTAAGAGCCGGAGGAGGCGTGCAGGTGGAGAACATGATTCGATGGGGAATAATTGGGTGCGGGGATGTAACAGAGGTCAAAAGCGGGCCGGCGCTGCAAAAAGCGGAGGGGTCCCGGCTTACGGCCGTTATGAGAAGGAACGCCGCATTGGCGGAGGATTATGCCAAGCGGCATGGAGTGCCCCGCTGGTACGGGCAGGCGGAGGAGCTGATTGCCGACCCGGAGGTGGATGCGGTTTATGTGGCGACGCCGCCTTCCTCCCATAAGGAATATGCCCTTGCCGCCGCCCGCGCCGGAAAGCCGGTGTATGTGGAGAAGCCGATGGCGATGAATGCGGCGGAATGCACGGCCATGCTTGAGGCTTGCCGGGAGGCGGGAGTTCCTCTGTATGTGGCCTTCTACCGCCGCGGGCTGCCAAGATTCCGGCAGGTGAAGCAATGGCTGGATGAGGGAGCCATCGGCGATCTCCGGTTCGTGCGGACTGTACATATGGCCAAACCATTGGCGCAGACGGGAGAAGAGGTGTGGCGGGTGAACCCGGCCGTTTCCGGAGGCGGGCTGTTCCTGGACCTGGGCAGCCATACGCTGGACCTGCTGGACTACCTGCTGGGACCGATCCGCGATGCAAGCGGCCGCGCCTCCAATATGGGCAGCCCTTATGCCGCCGAGGATACGGTATCGGGAGAGTATGTGTTCGAATCCGGGGTGCACGGGACGGGAATCTGGTGCTTCAACGGATACGCGGATGTGGAGTATAACGAGATTGTGGGGTCGAAGGGCAGCATCCGGTTTTCCACCTTCGAGGAAAAGCCTGTGGTGCTGCGGACAGCGGACAATGAGCAGAGGGTAAGTCTGGCGCATCCGCCCCATGTGCAGGAGCCGCTGATTCAAACCGTTGTGGATGAGCTTCTGGGCCGGGGAACAGCGCTCTCCACCGGAGAATCGGCTATCCGCACCAGCAGGGTGGCGGAGATTATGACCCGAGCTTATTACGCAGGGGAGCGATAAGGATTTCAAAGATTTGTGGCTTCAGCCTGAAACCTTTTCCCAGGATTCACCGTCTAGGAGGCAGATACACCAAAAAGAAGTTCCCCCCAAGTGACGTGAAGCCCCGAAGGAAATTCCGGGCGCTTTTTGGGGGAACCCCCACAATACTCCAGGGAGGATGGTTCATGATATGAAGAAAACAATCAAAGCAGGCGCAGTGGGATTAAGCGCAGCGCTCCTGCTTGCCGGAGCCATTCCGGCGGCGGCAGCGCCGGCGGCATTGACTGCAGCCGCCAACTCGGCAAGCAGCTCCGCCTCATCGGCAGCCGCCGTCAGCACAAGCGATGCGGCCGTGGACACCAACACCGCCGTCAAGCGGGATCAGGCTGTGGAGCTGGCGCGCAAGCTGGCCCAGGTGCCGCAGGATTACGAGGTCTCCAACGTCTCCCTGCAAACGGCGGGAACAACCGGCGGGAGCGGGGCGGTCTGGTCCATCAATTTTTCCAAACAGGTGAAGGATAAGTATTACGGCAATTACTATATCGGCATTTCCGCCGACACCGGCGAATTAACCCAGATGAGCGCGTATACCAACAATACGGAGTCTCCTCCCGTTTATCCTCCGGAGAAGGATCTGAAGGCGGCCAAGCTGGTGGCGGAGGCTTTCATCAACAGTCTGTATCCCGGCAAGCTGGGAGAAACCCGCTATAATACCATTGCCGAGGAGAATTTCAAAACGCCGCTTATGGGTGATGTCCGGTACAATTACCGCTTTGACCGTGTGGTTAATGGCGTGGTATATCCGGCCAACGGCTTCAGTGTGGATGTGAACGGCTCAGGGCAGGTGGTGGGCTTCAATTACCAGTGGGATAAGAGCACCGAATTCCCGGATGCCACCTCGGTCATCTCCCAGGAGAAGGCGGAGAGCATCTGGAAGGAGAAATCCCAGCTTTCCGTCTCGTATTTCCGGCCCTATAACAAGAACATCAATACGACGGCGCCCTTTATTGCCTACCGGCTGACGCCTGTGCAGCTCAACGCCCTTACCGGCGAGGTGGATGCCGGCAATGCCCCGGCGCAGGAGTCAAGCGGCCCCATCGCCTCCGCGCCTCTCGGCAGCGCCCCCGCCAAGGACAAGGCTCTGACCCAAAGCCAGGCCATCGATACGGTCACAGCCCGGTTCCCGCTGCCCGCAGGAGCCAAGCTGGAGAATGCCTCCTATCAGGAGTACAACGATAATTACCTGAACGGCCTGACCCGCACCTGGAATATCAGCTGGACCCTTCCCGAGGAGGAGAGCAGCAGCAAGGCGGAAGCCGCGGAAAAGATCGCCTATCCCTTCAGCCCGCGCTCCATTCATGCGGCAGTGGACGCCTCTACGGGGGAAATCCGCAGCTATTCCCGGAACGAATACCGGCCTTACCAAGCTGCCACAGTAAAGCCGGAGGATTACAAGGTAGCCATCGATACGGCCAAAACCACAGCCGTGGAGCTGGTCAAAGGCTTGCTGCCCCATATGGTTCATCAGTTGGAGCTGCATTACAGCGATCCGACCAAGCAGGCGGCGCCCTCCTACTGGAACTCCAATCCTTCTTACAACTTCAGCTTTGACCGGGCAATCGACGGCATTTCCACCGGGGAAACGGTTCAGGTCACGGTGGACGCCACCAACGGCGCTGTGGTCAACTATTACAACAATCTGACGGGCTACAGCTATCCCGCCACAAAACCGGCTTTGACCGACCCCGCCCAAGCCAAGGAGATCCTGCTTAACCAGTACAAACTCCAGCTGCAGTATGTGATGGACTGGGGCGCAGGGAGTGATTACGGCAACCTGCCCATAGAGAAATACCGGCTGATGGTCGCTGCAGGCGAGCTGCCGCCAGCGGCTGCGGGAAGCCAGAAGGTGCGTCTGGCATATGTGCCGGTGGTCCAAAACACGGAGCTGTCCGGCTATTTCCTGGATGCGGCAACGGGTGAGTGGAGAGACAACCGCAACGGCGAGACGGCCCGCTCCGACCGGGAGGATGCAACGGATATCGCCGGACACTGGGCGGAACGCGCCTTGGCCCTGATGGTGGAATACAATGCCATCGACGTGAAGGACGGCAAGGCAAACCCGGATCAGGCGGCTACCCGCGGCGAGCTGATCAAGATGCTGGTGCTGGCTGCAAGCGGCGGCAGCCTGCCGATGGCTTATGACTCCTCCCGCGCTGCTTCCTTCAGCGATGTGAAGGCCTCCAGCGCCTACTTCGCCTACGTGGAGAATGCGGTGGATATGAATTTGATCGACCGCGATCCTGCCGGCGAATTCAATCCGGATCAGATCATGACCCGGGATGACATGGCCCAGCTGATCGTCCGGGCCCTGGGCTACAACAAGCTGGCCCAGCAAAGCAGCATGTTCCGCCTGGATGTGACGGATGCCGATGCCATCCAGCACAAGGGCCATGCCGCCATCGCCGTAGGGTTGGGCATCATGAGCGCCGACGGCGACCAGTTCCGCCCGGCGGATGAGGTGACCCGCGCCCAAGCCGCCACCGCCTTCTTCCGGTTCCTGGAGAAGCGGAGCGGACTATAAAATTCTCCCTTTACATCCTCCCTGCAGCGGCGCTTTGTGCTTGCAGGGAGGATTTTTGCTGCGCAAAAAAGCCCCCGTTCCGGTGAAGGATGGGGGCAGCGGAGGCTGGAGATTGCACCGCCGGAGTCAGTAGCCGGTGCAGATTTCCTCCCGCACAAAAGTCTGGGTATCCAGTCTGTAATAGTCGTTGATATAGGTTTCCCGGAAGCCGCAGCGGTGGTACAGGGTCAGCGCCTCGGCGTTGTTGCAGGCCACCTCCAGGGTCATGCTGCGCAACCCCTGTTTTTTGGCCAGGCTGATAGCGGACAGAAGAATCTGCCGTCCATAACCCTTGCGCCGGTGCTGCGGCACTACAGAAAAACAAAAGAAATGGGCGTTGCCGTCGCGGATATGGGAGCTGATCCGCCCCACCGCTTCCCCTTCCTCATTATAGGCAATGTACGGCGTGTCCTGGGGAGGGTTGTCCAGGGTCATATCCACCAGCGCCTCGGATTCCTCCTCGGAGGAATCGAATCCGAGGGAGTCCAGACGGATCAGAAGCTGCCGCTGGGACTTGACGCCGCGGGCAAGCCGGATGCCGGAGAGCTCCCCGGTATCCACCTGCTCCACCAGCTTCATGCCGTAATCCGAAATGGCGTACACCGCCCGCCTGGATTCCACAAAGGCCTTGGCGCTTGCGGACTGGCGCGGGCAGGCAAACAGCAGGGCTGGAATGTTCTGCTTGCGCGCCGATTGAAGGGCGGCCTCCGTCAGCGCGCTGAAAATCCCCCTCTGCCGGAAATCCGGGTGAACCATTCCGCCCACCTCGGCCTCCTTGGGCACAAAGTGGTACAACGCCAAAAAGCCCACCAGCTTTCCCCGCTCATACCACAGAAAATCATTGGCCGTCCCGCGGGGCCGGTGCTCCAGCATCCCCCAGTTCAGCTTCAGCTCCAGGCTGTCCGCCTTCGCGCAACGGCCGGCCAGCTCACGCACTTCCTGAATCTGCCGCTCCGTCATCCCGTCCGGAATGATCAACCCATGTTTTATCAAAACCAATTGCCCCTTTTTTTCAAAGTCTTGCGAACATGTAAACGGGGAGGCTGTCCGACTTCTTGATAAAGGCGCCGATAGGCGTTTGTCCTCATCATATGGTAAGCTGTTGACAGCCAGCATCATCTGTGCGGTTTTGTTTCAGCGCCTCTTCCGCCCGGGTATGAACATTACATCTTCATCCTTTCGGCGAATCCCGGCGGAACCTTTTGGGAAAACCTATCAATCAACAGCGAAGGGAGTGGACGGCAGTGAATTGGAAAAAAAGCCTGCATTTTCTGGAAGCTCTGTATTGCCGGTATGAAGATGACGAGGTCACAGCCCTTGGCGCACAGATGACCTACTATATGATCCTCGCCTTTTTTCCTTTTTTGATTTTTCTGCTGACTATCGTAGGGTTGACGCCCATCTCCACGGAGGATGTCTGGGAACAGATTGCCCTGGTCCTCCCGGAGTCCAGCTATAAGGCAGTCAACGATATTATGAACGAAATTTTCGACAGCCGCAATGAAGCGCTGCTCTCCTTCAGCATGATCGGCACCCTGTGGGCGGCCTCCAACGGCTTGTCCGCAGTAATCAAGGCATTAAACAAAGCTTATGATGAACCGGAAACCCGGCCGTTCTGGAAGCTCAAGGGGCTGGCCCTCCTGTCTACCGTCGGCCTGACCCTGGTGATGCTCCTGACCCTGGCGCTTCTGGTTTTCGGCCATGTCATCGGTGCGCAGCTGTTTAAATTTCTCGGGTATCCCAACGACTTCGAGCTGGTGTGGGGATTGATCAAGCTGGCCATCCCCCTGGTAGCCATGCTGCTGGGATTTGCCCTTCTGTACTGGACCGTGCCCAACCGCCGCCTCCGCTTTAGAAGCGTTCTGCCCGGAGCGGTTTTTGCCTCCTTGGGCTGGATTGCGATTTCCCTGCTGTTTTCCTTTTATGTAACCCACTTCGGCAATTACGCCAAAAGCTACGGCAGTCTGGGCGGGGTTATCGTGCTGCTGGTATGGTTGTACATCAGCTGCATTATTATTATCCTCGGCGGGGAAATCAACGCTACCCTCACCTTTGACAAGGAGGGGAAAAGCAAGCCGGGCTGCAAATCCTTCAGCAGCCGCCTGTCCTTCTGGAAGAAACGGCCCCCCAAAAGGCTGGGATAAACCCCTCCTTGGCCACATATAGTGGTAACAGTCTGATTTCAACAAAAGAAGGTAGGGGTTGCCTGTGTATATACGGTTCGCCAATGCTGCCCGCGGCGGTTTTGAGCGGAGGTGGCGGACATGTTCCGGCTTGTCCTGATGTCCGCCATGATGGGCTCCATCGGGCAAATTATGATGAAGCACGGCTCCAACCGGTTGGGCCGACTGACCATGTCCCCCGCCACCTTTGCAGCCGATCTTGGGCGGGTTCTGCGTGTGCCTGAATTCTGGGTAGCGATTCTATTGTTTTCCTTAAGCTCCCTGATCTGGGTAAAGGTGCTGTCCAGGGCGGACCTGACCAGCGCGTATCCTCTAAACAGCATGAGCTACATATTTGTGTTTCTGTTCAGCGCGTTTTTCCTGAATGAAGCTCTGACTTTGCAAAAGGTTGCAGGCGCTCTGGTGATCATGCTGGGCATCTTCATCATTACCCGGTAACGGACGGGCCGGCCGCCGCTTTTTTTCGCTTGCCCGGGCTGGCGGCTTCTTCGCCGGCATACCGCACCTGGTTGTGGCGCATAAAGTACCAGACGCCCCAGATAATCACCCCTCCCGCCCCCGCTTGGGTGAGGGTCAGCTTTTCATCCAGCAGCAGGTAGGCCAGAACGGTAGCGCCCACCGGCTCCCCCAGCACGCTCATGGACACGGTGACGGCATTGACGTACTGGAGCAGCCAGTTGAACAGCACATGGCCGAAGACGGTAGGCACAATAGCCAGGAGCAGGAAGATGCCCCACTCCCGGGCGGGATATCCGCCAAGGTCGATGCCCCGGGCCAGGTTGTACACCAGAAACGCGACTCCCGCCACGCAGAAGATGAAGAAGCTGTAGAACAGGGAAGGCACCCGGCTGGCCAGCCGCTGGCCTGCCAGCAGATGAAGGGCCACTGCCGCCGTGCCTGCCAAAGAAAGCAGGTCGCCGGTCAGCGCCTTGCCGGAGATGCCGATATCCCCCCAGCCAATAAGCGCCGCGCCCAGTATGGCTACGGCCAGTCCCAGCACCGCCTTGCGGGTGGTCCGTTCCCTAAACAGCCAATAAGCGCCGGCCAGAATCAGGATGGGCTCCAAAGCGAGAATGATGGTGGAGCTGGCAACCGAGGTAAAGGCCAGCGACTCCATCCAGAACAGAAAGTGAAGGGCCAAAAACAACCCGGAAACGGCCATCAGGCCCCAGTCCGCCGGAGCCAGGGCCTTCAGGTCGGGCTTGCTCTTCCACACGAAAGGGCCCATCAGCAGCGCCGTAAAAAAGAGCCGGTACATGGCCATCACGGAGGAGGGCGCATGGGACCAGCGGATAAAAATGGATGAGAATGAGATGGCAATTATGCCGGCCAACAGCAAAGCCAGCAGCGCCCAACGGGGCAAGGGGGAACGCTTGTCGGACATGGGCTGCAATACTTCCTTCCAGTGAATCTCGCAATGGCGCAACCTCTCCATTATACCGCACTTTGCCGGAATCGGCCATTAAAGTTGTGCGGCTTCCGAAGCCGCCGGGTTATTCCTTTTTGCCGTTGCCGTTAAAAAGCGCCTCCGCCAAATGCGTCAGCTTCTCCATAAATTTGCCGTAGCCGAAGCCGGTCAGAAAGGACAGGCCGGTCCGGGCGGAGAGGGAATCCTCCACCTGGAGCAGCATAATGCCGCTGTCCAGCAGGATAACGGTAATCATCGCTGTGCCGCCGCAGAGGTAGGGCCGCATGAGATACCAATAAATAAAGCGGACGGTCACCGGCTGGTCATAAAACTGGTGAAAGGCCCGCAGGGCGTAGAGGGAACCGCCCAGGGACCCGGCGCTGATATAAAACAGGTACGGCCTCACCGCTGTCAGGGAAGCGGAGCCGGGGTCCTCCAAACCGCCGCTTAACAGCCACAGGAGACAGGCGGCGGAGGCGGCGAAGGCCACGGACAGATACACAAAAATCACAAGCCGCCAACGGGCGGAATGAGCCGGCATAGACCCTCACCCTTTGTTCACCTGCGCGCAGGAGTTGTTACTGCAGTATATGCAGCGGATACAACCCTGGACAGGTACAGGTGCAGGTGGCGGCGGGCCATGGAGATATTTTCATCTGCCCTCTACTACTCCGCCGCTCCATCCCCCTGCGCCGCCTGCTTCTTGCGCAGCTTGTAGCACTTGCGGCAAACGGGGATATAGCTTTCGTTGCCGCCGATCTGAATCTGCTCCCCCTCGAAGACGGGCCGCCCGTCCTTGCAGCGCATGTTCAGCACCGCCTTGCGGTCGCAGAACCAGCAGACGGTTTTTACCTCCTCAATCTTATCCGCAGCCGCAAACAGCTGCAGGCTTCCTTCAAACAGATTCCCCATAAAATCGGAGCGCAGCCCGTAGGCGATAACCGGAATGCCCAAATCGTCGCAAATGTCGGTCAACTGGTCGATTTGCTTCCGGCTCAAAAACTGGGCCTCATCCAGAAGCACGCAGTTGGGCATGGTCTCTTTGGCAATGGCGTACATATCCGTATTCTCGTGGACGATGATGGCTTCCTTCTGCATCCCGATGCGGGAGGTGACATTGCCTACGCCGAAGCGGTCGTCGATGGCGGGGACGAACAGCAGCACCCGCTTGCCCTGCTCCTCATAGTTATGGGCGGTGCGCAGCACCTCAATGGATTTGCCGCTGTTCATAGTTCCATAGCGAAAATATAATTTGGCCACGTTGTTTTTTCCTCTCTGCAGCACATGCTTGATGCGGGCCGCTTCCCGGCCCACTCCAAGGATAGCATGTTTTTGCAGCCTTTCCTATGGATGATTGTTCCCCTTTGGCGCAAAACCGGCCGCGAGCATCTCGCCCATCTCCGCCATAACCTCAGGAATCAGGCCGAATTTGGCCAGCTGCATCCGCAGCACCTTTTCTTCCTGGACGGGAAAAAAGCAGTAGCTCCAGCCCGGCTGGCGCATGCCGGCGGAGGCAATCCCCCGGGCGGCTCCCGGCTGCAGAAACTGGACCATCTCCCGGATGCTGAAGGGCTTCACCGCCTGGACCATCTCCTGATTGGGCCCGGCCGCCGCAGTCGCTGAAGGGAAGGAGGATGGAGAAGCCATCCGTTCCAGGAACACCAGTGCAGCTTTCTCTTGGCAATCCAGGGACAGGAGCCGGGCGGCGAACTCCAGCCCGTTCAACAGCCCCGTGCCCACCAGATTGGCGGCGATGATGCGGGGCATATGGGCATTGCCGCAGCCGATGGCGAACAGGGCCTCCTCGAAGGAGCCCAGGTGAAGCACCCGCTGGCCTTTTTGGGCCAGAACGGTGGCCAGGCTTTCCATATAGCCGTCCTCCTTGCCGATGAGCAGAACGGCTCCTGCCGTGGCGGGCGGAGTATAAGCCGGGAGCCAGACGGTAAAGATGCTTCCCCCGTAATGGCGGGAGATGAAGGTGATCTGGCCGCTGTGGCCCTCGACGATTTCCTTGGCGATGGGCAGCCCCAGGCCGCTGCCGGGAATCTTCTTCCGGTCGTTATGCTCCACACGGTAGAATTTGCGGAAAATCTTCTCCTTGTCCTTCTCCGGGATGCCCAGGCCGTTGTCGGCAATGTCGATGCGGATCGCTCCTTCCTCGAGAGCGGCGGAGACATGCACCGCCGACCCGTCGGGCGAGTATTTCACCGCATTGCCGATCAGGTTGTCCAGCACCTGCCGCATCCGGTCGGCGTCCGCCAGGGCGATAACCGGCTCATCCGGCAGCTTCAGCTGGATAGGATGGGGATTGCCGTCATGGCGCCATTCCTCCACTGTACGGGTGACAAGCTCCCGCAAATCCGAGGGAACCAGGTAGTAGGGCTGCCGGCCGGATTCCATCCGCTGCAAATCCAGGAAATTGTCCACCAGCCGGGACAGCCGGACCGCCTCGTGGTGGATGGTGGCCGAATAGGATTTCAGCTTGTCGGGAGGCAGCTCCTTGCTGCGCAGAATCTCCGAATAGCCGAGAATGGGAGTGAGGGGGGTGCGGAATTCATGGGACACCTGGGCGATCATTTCCTCCTGGAGCAGCTCCCGCTCCATCTCCTCGGTACGGTCGCGGAAGATGAACAGGCGGTTGCGCTCCCGCATCTCCTCCGTGCCTTGAACGACGGTTATGTACAAGGACAGGTGCATATTGCGCCGGTTATGGTGAAAGGTGAAGTTGCGCTGCATCGAGCCGTGCTCCCCCACATGCCGGAGAATGGAGTCCATCTCCTGCTGGAGCTGGCCGGCGTCGTCCCGGGGGAACCGCCGCATGGCCCCGAACAGCTCCTTCATGGAACGCAAGCCCAACGGCCGCTCGCCGAAAAACAAATCCAGCTGGCTGTTGGCATACAGGATGGCGCCGTTTTTGTCGCAGAGCACCATGGCTTCCCGGGTGGCCTCCAGGATGCTGGCAAACTGCCGGTTCAAATCCATGGACATCAGCTTGAAGGCGTTGGTCAGCGCCTGAATCTCCACCAGGCTGCTGTCCGGCCACACCGGGCGGAAGCCGGTGCCGATGGAGGCGGACAGTCTGCCGGACAATCCCGCCAGCTGCACAATGGGGTGGTTCATGTAGCGGCAAATGGGATAAATGATCAGCACCGCCAGCGCCAAAATGGCAAAAGCGGTAGTCAGCTCCTGGGCCAGCTCCCCGTAAATCTCCGACCAGGTGGTCCGGGCGGGCAGCTCTACAAAAATCTGAAACCGCGGATCGCCGTTCCACAGCATGTCCACATAATAAACCGAGTCCATCCGCTGCGAAATCCGGCTGCCGGATTCCTCCAGGGTGGGCGACCATAAATTTACCCGCTCCGTCACCTCCCGGATCTGGGAGTCATCGGCGGCGCCGGTCAGGTAGGAGGGCAGCGGGCCGTACTGATCCTCCATGGACGCCCCCAGCTTCAGCCCCCGGTCCACCAGGCGGAAGCGCAGCTCCGGCATCCGTTTGTCCAGCAGCACAAAGGCTTCGTGCACCGGAAAGCTGCCGGGCGTATCCGTGTACAAATTCATTTGCTCCGCGGCGTACACCAGCTTTTCGGCGATGGTATCCTCTTCGTGGACGATGAGAAGGCGGCTGTGGATGCCCACTTGCACCATAGCCATAATGAGAATGATAAACACCATAATATTGGATAATTGCCCGGCCAGGCTGGAGGGGGCCAGGTCATGGAAGCCCCGGCGGGCCATGACGGAATGCGGGAATTTTTTGCAGAAGAGGGCAAAAACCGGAATGGCCAGGGAGGCGGCGGCAGCGTTGCCCAGCCCGTTCAGACCCATTTTGAACACGACAAACTGGAGGATGGTGCCGGGGAGATGCAGGATGGAGCCGTAGAACAGCAGGGTCAGGGGAATCCCGGCGACCGCCCAATAGAGGAGGCTGGCGGCGGTGTAGCCGAGGCGGTATCTTTTGACAAGAAGGCAGACCAGCAGATTCTCCAGAGTCATCAGGATCATGCCGTAGGGATGGCCCCAATACCACAGGCTGGGCAGCACCCCTGCCAGCATCACGGCTGCGCCTGCAAGGGGGCCGAACAGGGCGTAAGCGGCAAACCCGAACAGGCCGGCGAAAAAGTACTCCACGCCGAACATCAGCCGAAGGGGAAACAAACCGCTTACAAGAGAGCCTGCGGCCAACAGAAGCAGCACGAACAAAGGGATTAGCCGTGATTTGGTCATGTGTGCGGACGCCCCCTTACGGTTCATTCAACAGCAGTTGGGCATGGGCCAGCGCTGCCAGCAGCCGGGATTCCTCCAGGGGCTTCGTGACACAATCATAAGCTCCCGCCAGGATGGCATTCTGGCTTAAGGCGCTCTGATTCATTCCCGATATGGCCAAAATGCGTGCGGAGGAGTCCAGATCGCGAATCCGGCGGATCAGCGCCACTCCGTTCAGGGAGGCGGCTGTCAGATCAATGGTCACCGCATCGGGGGAGGCGCTTTTGTATTGGGCCAAAGCTTGCTCGCTGTTGCCCGCTTCGCCGGCAATGGCATAACCTGCGTCTTCCATAATTCTGCGGAGCACGGTGCGGGAAAACGCGGCGGGATCGATAATCAGGATGCGCATGAGCAAGCCTCCCCGGCTGCAAGGATTCCGGATTTTCGGAACCCGGTTAAAAATTTACGGATTTTTGGCCGATTCAGGCCGAATTACGGCAAGTCTCCGCAGTTTTCGCTATAATAAAAATGGTATCATGATTCATTATCCGGTCTATCTTTTAGAAAAGTTGCAGAAAAGTGCTAGGAAAATGTTAAATTGCGGCAAGGAGGGCTGGTTATGCCCAAAGTGCTTATTATTGAAGATGATCAGAGCATTGCCGACATGATGACGATTTATTTGGAGGAAGAGGGATACACGGTTTCCTGGGGTTCCGACGGCGAAGAGGGAAAGAAGCTGCTGCAGAGCGCGGAGCCGGACATCATTATTCTCGACGTGATGCTGCCGGATACGGACGGCATTACTCTGTGCGGGGAAATCCGGCTGGTTACGGTGATCCCCATTCTGATGGTTTCCGCCAAAAAAGAAGTGGCCGACCGGGTGAACGCTCTTCTGATGGGAGCCGACGATTACCTTTGCAAGCCTTTTTCCATGCGCGAGCTGGCCGCCCGGCTGACAGCCCTCTTGCGCCGCTCCGCCATGACGCCTGTCCCGGAGCCTGCCGCGGCCAAGGAAAGCCGCCCCGCCGTTCATATGGATATGAGCCGCAGGGTGCTGTATGTGGCGGACAAACTGGTGGAAACCACCTATTCCGAATTTGAAATCATGAAGGTGCTGTGGCTGCATCCGAACAATGTCTTCAGCAGGGAAGAGCTGTTGAACCGGATCAGGGGCATTGATACGTATGTAACGGAACGGTCTGTGGATGTCCATATTACCAATCTGCGCAAAAAAATCGAGGCGGACCCGAAAAATCCGCGTTTCATTAAAACTGTATGGGGAGTCGGCTATAAATTCGTGCCGGAAGGAGATTAGAAAACCTTTACAACTATCTGTTTTTGCGATGGTTTTCAGTACATATTTAAATTGATTCAGCTAACATGGAATGTTAAAATTTAAAAAATACTATCACTTCTCCCTTGCTGAAATAATATTTTTTATCGGCAGGAACCAATAAAAACAGAAGGAAAGGTTGCACGATGATGACCCAAAATGGATTGCCTCCCAAGCAGGGATTGTATGACCCGCAGTATGAGCATGACGCCTGCGGTATTGGTTTTGTGGCCGACATCAAGGGCCGCAAATCCCACGAGATTGTCAGCCAGGCGCTGCAGGTGCTATGCAATTTGGACCACCGCGGCGGTCAGGGCTGCGAGGTGAACACAGGCGACGGAGCGGGGATTCTCCTGCAGATTCCCGACAGCTTCCTGCGCGATGCGGTGAAGGAACTGGGCTTCGAGCTGCCGGCGGCAGGCCAATACGGCGTCGGCATGGTTTTCCTGCCCCAGGATGCGGCTCTTCGCGCGGCATGCGAGCAGATGGTGGAGAAGGTGGTCCGGGAGGAAGGCCAAACGGTCATCGGATGGAGAACGCTGCCGGTTGACAACTCCTCACTGGGCAATTTCGCCAAGTCCGCAGAGCCTTTTGTCCGCCAGCTGTTCATTGGCGCAGGCGCCAATCTGGCCGGCAAGGATGAGCTTGCCTTCGAGCGCAAGCTGTACGTCATTAGGAAGCGCACCGAAAACCTGGGCGCAACCTCCGATTTCGGCAAGCCCTTTTATTACTCCAGCTTATCCAGCCGCACCATTGTCTACAAGGGGATGCTGACGCCGGAGCAGGTGTACGGGTATTACCTCGAGCTGCAAAACCCCGAGTTGAAGAGCGCTCTCGCTTTAGTGCATTCCCGCTTTAGCACCAACACTTTCCCCAGCTGGGAACGGGCGCATCCGTACCGCTACATGATCCACAACGGCGAAATCAACACCCTGCGGGGCAATGTGAACTGGATGCACGCCCGCCAGGCCATGTGCAACTCCGAGCTGTTCGGCGACGACCTTGCGAAGATTATGCCTATTATCGATAACGAAGGCTCCGACTCCCAGATGTTCGACAACTGTCTGGAGTTTATGATGCTCTCCGGCCGTTCCCTGCCCCATGCAGCCATGATGATGATTCCCGAACCCTGGTCCAAGCACGAAAGCATGGACCCGCAGAAGCGGGCCTTCTACGAATACCACAGCTGCCTGATGGAGCCGTGGGACGGCCCTGCCGCCATCGCCTTTACCGACGGCTCAATTATCGGCGCTGTGCTGGACCGCAACGGTCTGCGCCCTTCCCGCTATTACATCACCACCGATGATGTGATCGTGCTGGCTTCCGAGGTGGGCGTGATGAATCTGGCTCCCGACAAGATCGTCAAGAAGGACCGCCTCCGCCCCGGCCGTATGCTGCTGGTGGATACTGTGGAAGGCCGGATCATCTCCGACGACGAAATCAAGAGCCGCATTACCAGCGAGCATCCGTATCAGGAATGGCTCAATGAGCACCTGGTCAACCTAAGCGATCTGCCCGCCGCTCCCGAGCTTCCGGCTCCCGAGGCGGAGGCGCTGGTGCAGCGCCAGCAGGCCTTCGGCTATACCTATGAAGGCAACCGCAAGTTCCTGGAGGCTATGGCCAGAACCGGCGTGGACCCCATCGGCTCCATGGGCAACGACGCCCCGCTGGCGGTGCTGTCCGAGAAGCCGCAGCTTTTATACAGCTATTTTAAGCAATTGTTTGCACAGGTAACCAATCCCCCCATCGACTCCAACTTCGAGGAAATCATTACCTCCCAGGAGACCACCATCGGTCCCGAGGGCGATCTGATCAACCCGAAGCCGGAGAGCTGCCGCCAAATCCGCATCCCCAGCCCCATCATCGGCAATGAGGATCTGGCCAAGTTCCGGCACGTGCAGCGGGAGGGCTTCCGCTCCATCGATCTGCCGATTCTGTATCCGGTTTATGACGGCGCAGGCGCTTTGGAAAAAGCCATGGAGGAGCTTTACGCGGCAGCCGATGCGGCTATCGCCGGCGGCTCCAACCTGCTGATCCTCACTGACCGCGGCATTTCCAAGGAGCTGGCCGCTATCCCGGCGCTGCTGGCCGTATCGGGCCTGCATCACCATCTGATCCGGGAAGGCACACGGACCAAGGTCAGCCTGCTGCTGGAATCCGGCGAACCCCGCGAGGTGCACCATTTTGCGCTGCTTCTGGGCTACGGCGTCAGCGCCGTGAATCCGTATCTGGCGCTGGAATCCCTGAAGGATATGGTGAGAAACGGCATGCTGGAGGGCCTGACCTATGAGAAGGCCGCTTACAACTACCTGAAGGCTTCCGTCAAGGGCGTCACCAAGGTGCTGGCCAAGATGGGGATTTCCACGGTGCAAAGCTACCGCGGCGCGCAGATTTTCGAGGCCATCGGCATCAGCAAGGCGGTTATCGACAAATATTTCACTTGGACGGCATCCCGCATCGAAGGCATCGACCTGGATACCATCTCCAAGGAAGTGGAGCTGCGCCATCACAAGGCCTTCTCCCGGGTGGAGACCGCAGGCCGGGTGCTGGAGACAGGCGGCCAGCTGCAATGGCGCGCCGAAGGCGAAGAGCATATGTACAACCCGGAGACCATCTATACGCTGCAAACCGCCTGCCGCACCGCCGACTACGGTTTGTACAAGAGGTTCTCCGCCCGGATCAACGAAGATCCGGAAGTGAAATACACCCTGCGCAATCTGCTGGGCTTCAAGAAGGACCGCCGCTCCATTCCGCTGGATGAGGTTGAACCGCTGGAAGCCATCTTCAAGCGCTTCAAGACCGGGGCCATGTCCTTTGGGTCCATTTCCAAGGAGGCCCATGAGGCTCTGGCCATCGCCATGAACCGCATCGGCGGCCGCAGCAACACCGGCGAGGGCGGCGAGCATCCGGAGCGCTTCATTCCGGACGCCAACGGCGATTCCCGCCGCAGCTCCATCAAGCAGGTGGCTTCGGGACGCTTCGGCGTCACCAGCAACTACCTGGTGAATGCGGACGAAATCCAGATCAAGATGGCCCAAGGCGCCAAGCCCGGCGAGGGCGGACAGCTGCCCGGCCGCAAGGTGTACCCGTGGGTAGCCGAGGTGCGGGGCGTAACCGCAGGCGTTGGCCTGATTTCGCCGCCGCCTCACCATGACATCTACTCCATCGAGGATCTGGCTGAGCTGATCCACGATTTGAAGAACGCCAACCCCCGGGCCCGGATCAGCGTCAAGCTGGTATCCGAGGTGGGCGTAGGCACTATCGCCGCAGGCGTAGCCAAGGGCAAGGCCGATGTGGTGCTGATCAGCGGCTATGACGGCGGCACGGGCGCTTCGCCGCAGACCTCCATCCACAATGCGGGCCTGCCGTGGGAGCTTGGTCTGGCCGAGACCCATCAGACCCTGATCCTGAACAATCTGCGCTCCCGGATTACGGTGGAGACCGACGGCAAGCTGCTGACCGGCCGCGACGTGGTGGTCGCAGCGCTTCTGGGCGCCGAGGAATTCGGCTTTGCCACCACTCCGCTGATCGCTTTGGGCTGCGTGATGATGCGGGTGTGCCACCTGGATACCTGCCCGGTGGGCATCGCCACCCAGAATCCGGAGCTGCGCGCGAAATTCGCCGGAGATCCGCAGCATGTGGTCAATTACATGACCTTCATCGCCCAGGAGGTCCGCGAGCTGATGGCCGAGCTTGGTTTCCGTACCATAGAAGAGATGGTGGGACGTACGGACGCACTTGAAGCCATTGCGGCTGTGAACCACTGGAAGGCCAAGGGCCTGGACCTGGCTCCGCTGCTGTATCAGCCGGAGGTGCCTGCGGACTACGGCACCTATTGCCAGATGGAGCAGGATCACGGTCTGGAGAAATCCATCGACATGAAGGAGCTCTTGCACGTGTGCAAGCCGGCTCTCGATTATAAGGAAAATGTGCATGCCATCATGCCGATCCGCAACGTCAACCGGGTTGTGGGCACCATCCTGGGCAGCGAGGTTACCCGCCGCTACGGTCTGGAGGGCCTGCCGGCCGATACCATCCGGCTGCACTTCAACGGCTCCGCCGGCCAAAGCTTCGGCGCCTTCGTGCCGAAGGGCGTGACCCTGTCGCTGGAAGGCGACGCCAACGACTATGTGGGCAAGGGCCTCTCCGGCGGCAAGATCATCATCTTCCCGCCCGAACGCTCCTCCTTCGTGCCGGAAGAGAATGTGATCATCGGCAACACTGCCTTCTACGGCGCCACGGAAGGCGAAGCCTATATCCGCGGTGTCGCAGGCGAGCGCTTTGCCGTCCGGAACTCCGGCGTGCGGGTGGTTATTGAAGGCGTAGGGGACCACGGCTGCGAATATATGACCGGCGGCCGCGTGGTTGTGCTGGGGCCGACAGGTCGCAACTTCGCCGCAGGCATGTCCGGAGGCATCGCCTTCGTATATGACGCCGACGGCAGCTTCAAGAGCAAGATCAACAAGGAAATGGTGCATGTGGAGGAACTGAGCGAGCAGTACGAGATCAATGAGGTGAAAACCCTGATCCGCAACCACGTGAAGTTCACCAGCAGCACCGTCGGCCAGAAAATCCTTGAGAACTGGGAAGAGAATGTGTTCAGCTTCGTGAAGGTGATTCCGAAGGACTTCAAGCGGATGTTCGAGTCCATCGAAAAAGCCAAGCTGACCGGCCTCAGCCAGGATGAAGCGGTTATGGCCGCCTTCAAGGAAAATATGAGCGACGCCGCCCGCGTTGCCGGCAATTAAGCATTCCCCCAAAAGTGAAGAGATGCTCCGAAGCGATTGTCCGATTACTTTTGGGGGAGCCCCCTGATAAAAAGAAAGTTTTTTAGGAGGAGAACCATGGGAAAGCCTACGGGTTTTTTGGAATACAAGCGCGAACTCCCTGTGGATGAATCGCCCTTGTCAAGAATCGGCCATTATCAGGAATTTCATGAGCATATGGAAGAGTCGAAGCTTCGCACCCAAGGGTCGCGCTGCATGGATTGCGGCATTCCCTACTGCCATACGGGGAAGCTTCTCAACGGCATGGCTGCCGGCTGCCCGGTGCATAACCTGATCCCCGAGTGGAATGATCTGGTGTACCGCGGCATGTGGCGGGAGGCTCTGGACCGGCTGCACAAGACCAACAACTTCCCCGAGTTTACCGGCCGGGTTTGCCCCGCTCCCTGCGAGGGCTCCTGTACGGTGGGCTTAAACGGCAAGCCTGTCACCATCAAGAATATCGAACGCTCCATTGTGGACCGCGGCTTTGAGGAAGGCTGGATCAAGGCCCAGCCCCCGGCTGTCCGCACCGGCAAAAAGGTCGCCGTCATCGGCTCCGGTCCTTCCGGTCTGGCCGCTGCCGCCCAGCTGAATAAAGCAGGGCATACGGTTACGGTGTTTGAGCGCGCCGACCGTCCCGGCGGACTCCTCATGTACGGCATCCCCAACATGAAGCTGGAGAAAACCGTGGTGGAGCGCCGTGTGAAGCTGCTGGAGGAGGAAGGCGTTACCTTCGTCACCAATACGGAGGTAGGCAAGGATTACCCGGCGGAAAAGCTGAAGGCCGAGTTTGATGCGGTTGTGCTCTGCGGCGGCGCTACCAAGGGCCGCGACCTTCCCACTGAAGGCCGCGAGCTCGCGGGCATCCACCTGGCCATGGAGTTTCTGCACAAGAACACCAAGAGTCTGTTGGACTCCAACCATGCCGACGGCGCCTACATCTCTGCGGCAGGCAAGGATGTGATCGTCATCGGCGGCGGCGATACCGGCACCGACTGCGTAGCCACCTCGCTCCGCCACGGCTGCAACTCCGTGTACCAGTTCGAAATTATGCCCAAGGCTCCCGAGCATCGGGCAGACAATAACCCGTGGCCGGAATGGCCCAAAACCTTCAAGCTGGACTACGGCCAGGAGGAGGCCGCCGCCAAGTATGGCCGCGACCCCCGGGATTACCTGGTGTCCACCAAGCGGTTTGTGGGCGACGAGAACGGCCATGTGAAGGAAGTCCACACTGTGCTCATCGAGTGGAAAAAGGACGGCAACGGCCGTTTTGTTCCCACTGAGGTTCCCGGCAGCGAGAAGGTGTATCCGGCGCAGTTGGTGCTTCTGGCGCTGGGCTTCACCGGTCCCGAGAACCAGCTGCTGGATCAGCTGGGCGTCGAGAAGGATGAGCGCTCCAATGCCAAGGCCGCATACGGCAAGTATGCCACTAACGTGGAGGGTGTGTTCGCCGCAGGCGACATGCGCCGCGGCCAGTCCCTGGTGGTATGGGCCATCAACGAAGGACGCGAGGCTGCCCGCGAGGTGGACCGTTTCCTGATGGGCGCTACGGATTTGCCGTAAGAGCAATTTGGACTTGAGCGATGCCGGACAGTGGACTCGGTAATGCTGACAGAAAGCCCGGAGTGACGCGGAATGCGGCTGCTCCGGGCTTTTTTTGCCATATCAGAAAGTATAAAATCTTGAGGTGTAGAAGCCCTTTCTAACCATATCAGAAAGT
>NZ_QMFA01000029.1 GCF_003285005.1 Paenibacillus sp. YN15
GGCAAAAATGCGCTATACTAAAAAGGAAGCAAGAGAGCTCCGGACGGCTGTCTTAAGGATGCTGCTGTGGCTTGGCGATAAGCTGGATGCCGCAAAGCTGGCCTTGATCATGTCCGTGGCGGATTTATATTACAAGCCTGTTTCGCAAGAGGACGAGGACATTATCCGCCAGCTGCACGCGGAAGGATTACAAGGAGGGAGGAAGATCATGGAATTGATGCCGGCATGGAAGCGTTGGGGTTACGAGGAAGGTTTGGAAAAGGGCCTGGAGCAGGGAATGGAGCAAGGGATTGAAAAAGGTATGGAAAAAGGATTGGAAAAAGGTATGGAAAAAGGTATGGAAAAAGGATTGGAGCAAGGCATCCGAACGGTGGCCCGAAATCTGATCGCCATGGGGATTGATGACGCGGCTATCATCAAAGCAACCGGTCTTTCTCCGGACAAAATCCGCTCCCTGCGAAAATTGCTGGAGGATGACGCATCCGGCCGGCCCAATTGACAAAGTTCGCCGGATTGGATATAATATACCAACGTATATGGTAAAGCACTGAAGGAAATGAGTAGACCATAGCCCGCCGTGTTAGAGAGAAGGTTCCGGGTTTGCACCTCATGGAGGGCTTCCCGGCTGCAAGAACCTTTACGGTGAAGAATGGCCGAAGCCCTTTCCCGAGCGCGGAGCGAACTCCGCCGGCTAAGAACCGTTATCTTCCTTCGAGGAGACTTTGATGGCCTTGCCCGCAGCAGCGGCCGGGGCGCAAAGTAACCAGGGTGGTACCGCGATATTCAATCGTCCCTGTTTTCAGGGGCGTTTTTTTTTATGATTTTGAAGTGGTTTATATTTTTATTAGGGGGCTCCCCCAAAAGTACCCGGAATCTGCTACATAGCGTCACGTCACTTTTGGGGGAATTACCTGCGAGGAGGCAGAACCATTCATGAAAGCTAGTGAAATCAGAAGCAAGTGGCTTGAGTTTTTCGCCAGCAAAGGACATAAAATCGAGCCCAGCGCATCCCTGGTGCCCCACAACGATCCCTCTCTCCTGTGGATCAACGCCGGTATGGCGCCGCTGAAGCCCTACTTCGACGGCCGGGTGAAGCCGGAGAACCCGCGGATCACCAACGCCCAGAAGTGCATCCGCACCAACGACATTGAGAATGTGGGCAAAACCCGCCGCCACCATACCTTTTTTGAGATGCTGGGCAATTTCTCCATCGGCGATTATTTTAAGGAGGAGGCCATTACCTGGGCCTGGGAATTCCTCACCGGCCCCCAGTGGATCGGCTTTGCGCCGGAGCGGCTGTCCGTAACTGTGTATAACGAAGACCAGGAAGCCTTCGAGCTCTGGAACAAGAAAATCGGCATACCGGAAAACCGCATCTACAAGCTGGACCGGGACAGCAACTTCTGGGATATCGGCGAAGGCCCCTGCGGCCCCTGCACCGAAATCTTCTATGACCGGGGCGACAAATACGGCGATCTGAACGATCCCGAATGCTGGCCAGGCGGAGAGAACGAGCGTTTCCTGGAGGTCTGGAACCTGGTATTCTCCCAGTTCAACCACAACAAGGACGGCAGCTATACGCCGCTGCCCAACAAAAATATTGATACCGGCGCAGGTTTGGAGCGCTTTGCCTCCATTCTGCAGGATGTGGACTCCAACTTTGACACCGACCTGTTCCAGCCCCTTATCCAGAAAACCTGTGAGATTGCCGGCGTCGCCTACCAAAAAGACAATGACACCGATGTGGCTCTGAAGGTTGTGGCCGATCATATCCGTACCGTCGCTTTCTCCGTGGGAGACGGCGTGCTTCCTTCCAATGAAGGCCGTGGCTACGTCATCCGCCGCCTTCTGCGCCGTGCGGTGCGCTACGGGAAATCCGCTCTTGGGATGGATAAGCCCTTCCTGTATCTCCTGACCCCGGTAGTGGGCGAAATTATGGGCGTATATTACCCGGAAGTGGTGGAAAAGCGGGAGTATATCGAGAAGGTCATCCGCACCGAGGAGGAGCGCTTCCATGAGACGCTCTCCGACGGCCTGGCCATTCTGAACAGCCTGGCGGAAAAAGCCAAAGCGGCAGGCGCCAAGGAGCTGTCCGGAGCCGATGCCTTCAAGCTGTACGATACCTACGGCTTCCCCTTCGATTTGACTGAGGACTTCGCCATGGAGAACGGTCTCTCCATAGACCGGGAAGGCTTCGACAAGGCCATGGAGGAGCAGCGGGAGCGGGCCCGTTCCGGACGCCACGCCACGGAAAGCATGAAGGTGCAAGGCGGTCCTTTGTCGGATTTTACGGATAAAAGCGAGTTTATTGGGTATACTGATCTGATAGCAGAAGCCCGGATCATCGCCCTGGTTGTATCCGGCGAGCTGGTGCAGGAAGCGGCAGCTGGCGCAACCGCCCAGGTAATTCTGGACCGGACGCCCTTCTATGCCGAATCCGGCGGTCAGGTCAGTGACCTGGGCCTTCTGGAGGGAACAGGCGTGGTGGCCGATGTCCGCGAGGTGTCCAAGGCGCCCCACGGCCAGCATGTGCATACGGTGCTGGTGCGCGAAGGCGCATTGAAGGCAGGCGCCATAGTGTCCGCCCTGGTGGACCGGGTGAACAGAAGCCATATTGTCAAGAACCACACCGCCACCCATCTGCTGCACAAAGCGTTGAAGGAAGTGCTGGGCCAGCATGTCAACCAGGCCGGCTCCCTGGTATCCGCCGACCGTCTGCGCTTCGACTTCTCCCACTTTGGAGGCATTAGCGCCGAGGAGCTGCAGGATATTGAAATCCGGGTGAACCGCCAGATTTGGGAAGGCACGGAAGTGGATATTTCCAGCATGCCCATTGATGAAGCCAAAGCTATGGGGGCCATGGCCCTTTTCGGCGAAAAATACGGCGATGTGGTCCGTGTGGTGCGGGTTGGTGACTACAGCATCGAGCTCTGCGGCGGCTGTCATGTCAGCTCCACGGCGCAGATCGGGCTGTTCAAGATTATCAGCGAAAGCGGCATCGGCTCGGGCGTCCGGCGGATCGAAGCGGTAACCGGAAAGCAGGCCTACGAATACCTGGATGCCCAACTGGAGCTCTTGAAGGAAGCCGCCCAATTGCTGAAAACGGGCGTGGCGGATGTTCCCAAGCGGGTGGAGGCCACTCTTGGCCAAATGAAGGAGCTGTCCCGGGAGAATGAATCCCTGCGGGCCAAAGCAAGCCTGGCGGAAGCAGGCAGCCTCACTGACAAGATTCGCAGCATTGGCGGCATTCCGGTATTGGCCGAGCAGGTGCATGCGGGGGATATGGATTCCCTGCGGAACATGGTGGACAGCCTCAAGGCCAAGCTGGGCTCCGCCGTTATCGTGCTGGGCTCCGTCCAGGAGGACAAGGTGAATCTGGTGGCGGCGGTAACCCCTGATTTGGTAGCCAAGGGGCTCCATGCCGGCAAGCTGGTGAAGGAAGCTGCGTCGCGCTGCGGCGGTGGCGGCGGCGGCCGTCCGGATATGGCCCAGGCAGGCGGCAAGGACCCGTCCAAGCTGGCCGAGGCGCTGGAGCTGGCGGCCGAGCTGGCAGGCAAACAAGGCGCAGGTGTATAATGGCGGTATGGGCGGCTTGCAGGAATGCCGGAGAAGGCCGCCCGCCCTCGGAAATCTTCCGATACAAGTTTTATCATTCCGAATAAAGGTATTTTGACAGCCTTTGGAGAATATAACCAGAGTAACATGCGATTTCGTATACTCCTTATAGGCGGAAATTATTTCTCAAGCGGGAGGTGCCGGTTGTGAATTCGATGGACAAAACGATGAAGTTTGATGTCGTGCCTGAAGGAGTGGAGACTTCCCCGAAGGAAGTGCTGCTGGCCGTATACGATGCGCTGCAGGAAAAGGGGTATAACCCCATCAACCAAATCGTCGGGTACCTGCTTTCCGGCGATCCGGCTTATATTCCCCGGCATAACAATGCCAGGAGCCTGATCCGCAAACGGGAGCGGGATGAGCTGATTGAGGAACTGGTGCGGGCCTATCTGTCCCAGCACAAAACCTCCCAGAAATAGCCGGAGCGAAATATTTTGGGACCCGTGGAACAAACGAATTTTGTAAAAACAAGGGAGCACGGACGGACACATGCGATGGATGGGACTGGATTACGGCGACCGGAGAATCGGTGTGGCCTTAAGCGATGAGCTGGGCTGGACCGCCCAGGGGCACTCGGTGCTGGAGCGCCGCAAGCCCGAGGATGATACGGAAAAGCTCCGTCGGATTGCCGCGGAGCACGGCGTGACGGAAATTGTCGTCGGACTGCCGAAGAATATGAACGGCTCCATCGGTCCACGCGGTGAATTATGCCAAGCCTTTGCCGAAGGGCTTCGCGCCGAACTCGGGCTTCCCGTGCATCTATGGGATGAACGGCTGACCACGGTGGCAGCGGAGAAAACGCTGCTGTCCGCCGATGTCAGCAGAAAAAAGCGCAAGCAAGTCATCGACAAAATGGCGGCGGCAATTATTTTGCAAGGTTATATGGATGCCAAATCGAAAGGGTGAGCAGGATGGCGAACAAGCCGGTAAAGGAAGAAGAGCCGGAAATCATTTACATTCCGGATGAGGAAGGCAATGAAGAAGAATTTGAAGTCATCATGCGCTTTGAGGTGGACGGCAGCGACAAAAAGTACATGATGCTGGTGCCGGTTGTCGCCTCGGAGGAGGAAGAGGAAAGCGACGAGGTGTACGCCTTCCGGTATGAGGAAGAAGGAGACGACTTGCAGCTGTTCACCATCGACGATGAAGAGGAATGGAATATTGTAGAGGAAACCTTCAACACATTGATGGAAGAAATGGATGAAGAGGTCACTCCATGAAAACGCCTTCCTTGGACGATGTGAAACCCCTGTCCATTCTGAAGGAGGTCTTCGGGGAGGAAGTGCTCCTGGAGGATGAGACCGGCGCTTCGGAAGCGCAGCGGATTTTGGCGGAATTTGAGGTGGACGGCGTCCGTTATGCCGTGCTCCAAAGCCACCGGATGAAGCGCGAAGACGAAACGGCCCTGTACCACATTGTCACCGACGAGCAGGGAGAGCTCCAGCTGGCAGAGGTGCCGGATGATGACGAATGGGAAACCATCCTTGAATTATACGACGAAATGACAGTTTCTTTTGACGAGTAAGGCCGGAAAAATGGAACACGAAAGCGAAGTATGGTACGATGGAGGGAGCGGCTCTTTGGTCGCTCTTTTTTTCGTGAAGCTGCGATTTCAGATAGAGGAGGAACCCAGGCTTTGATGGCGGAGGCACTTGAGCAAAACCCGAAAAAAAGGAGCGGATGGAAAACCGCTCTGCTTATTTTATTGATTCTGCTTCTTCTGGGCGCCATGGCCGCGGGAGGCGTCGGCTACTATGTGTACCGATCTCTCTTGCCTATGGAGGCGGGAGAGCCGGTGGAGGTGTCCATCCCGTCCGGAACGGGCTCGGCTGCCATTGCCAAGCTGCTGGAGGAGCAGGGCATTATCAAAAACGGCTTGATCTTTTCCGCTTATTTGAAGGTCAAGCATGAGGGAGACCGGTTTCAAGCGGGCAATTACCAGCTGGCTCCCGGCATGACCCTTGCGGAAATTACCGACAAGCTCAACCGCGGCGATGTGATCAAGGAGGAGATGATTCGCTTTACCATTCCCGAGGGGTATACGGTGCTGCAAATTGCCGAGAAGCTGGCTGCCGACGGCATCGTCAACAAGGATTCCTTCCTTGCTTTGGCCAATGATTCCGGCAAGTGGACGTATCCCTGGATCACAAGCATCCCAAGCAATGCCCAGCTTCGTTACCGGCTGGAGGGGTATCTGTTCCCCGAAACCTATGAAATGAAAAAGGAAAGCACGGAGCAGGCTATTTTGGAGCGGATGCTGGCCGAATGGGACAAGAAGCAGAAGTCGCTGCCCCAGGGCTGGGAAGCCCAAATGGACAAGCTGGGGCTGGACCTTCACGGCATTCTCACCGTCGCCTCCCTGGTGGAGCGGGAAGTGGCGGTGGATGAGGAACGGCCGCTGGTGGCAGGGGTCATCTACAACAGGCTCAAGCAAAAAATGCCCCTGCAAATCGATGCTACCGTCCAATATTTGTTCGACAAGCAAAAGGAGCGTTTGTTTGAAAAGGATTTGCAAACGCAAAGCCCCTACAATACGTATTTGAACCCGGGCCTTCCTCCCGGCCCTATCGCCAGCCCGGGATTGTTGTCCATCAAGGCGGCGCTGTTCCCGGAGGAAACCAAATACCTGTTCTACGTTACCAAGAAGGACGGAAGCGGAGGCCATCTGTTTGCCGAAACCTTCGAGGAGCACAAGAAAAACAATGCGGCCAGCAAGCTGGAAAAATAAGAGACTGCCACGCAGCTCCTACCTTCTTCTGCCGCCGGAAAAAAGGAGTAGGCTTAAGAGATGAAACGTACGGAATTGCTTACAGCCGCCGGCTCCCTGGCGGAGATCCGGCATTACGCCGAAGCCGGGGCGGATGCCGTTCAGATCGGCGAGCACCGTTTCGGAGCCCGGCTGCCCGGAGATATTCCCGTTGGGTTGCTGAAAGAGGCTGTCCAAACGGCCCATGGCTGCGGCATGAAGGCTTATGTGGTGGCCAACCGGATTTTTGACAATGCGGCGGTGGCAGAACTCCCGGATTATCTGATCCAGGTTGCCGAGGCGGGAGCGGATGCGGTAGGGTTCGGCGATCCCTCGCTCCTGTCCGCCGCCAGGGAAGCGGGGCTTGACCATCTGCCCTTGCATTGGAATCCGGAGATGACCGCCACCAACTATATGACGGCCAATTATTGGGCGGACCGGGGAGCGGTCAGGGCTGTTCTGGCCCGGGAGCTGAACATGGAGCAGGTGCTGGAGTTTAAAAAGCGCTGCAAGGCGGATGTGCAGGTTCAGGTGCATGGAGCAACCAACATTTTTCACTCCAAACGCCGAATGGTCAAAAGCTACATGGAGCACCGCGGAGAATCCGCCGCCCAAGGCGCCTTCGGAATGGAGCAGGGGCTCTATCTGATCGAGGAGGAGCGTCAGGACGAGCGTTATCCCATCTATGAGGATGAGGCCGGAACCCATATCATGAGCGGAGATGACTTGTGCATGCTGGATGCGCTGGAGGAACTGCTGGCCGCCGGCATTGACAGCATGAAGGTGGAGAGCCTGCTGAAGCCCGTGGCATACAATGCGGCGGCGCTCTTTGCCTATCGCCAGGCCATTGACGCTTATGCCGCCGACCCGGAGGGCTACAGCTTCCGCGAGGAGTGGATGGAGCCGATTATCCGGCTGCAGCCGCCTAACCGCCCGCTCACCTACGGATTTTACTTTAAGGAACAGGTCTATTGAGCATGAAGCATCACACTATACCAAAGGCAGGCGAAAAGCGCATGGAACAAGCAGCATCTATTGTCAGACAGCAGCATACCCGCAAGCTGGCCAAACCCGAGCTTCTGGCGCCTGCCGGCAGCCTGGAGAAGCTGAAGTTTGCCGTACGCTATGGAGCGGATGCGGTATATATCGGCGGCCAAAAGTACGGCCTTCGTTCAGGCGCCGACAATTTCAGCTTTGAGGAAATGCGCCAGGGGGTGGAATTCGCCTCCCGGTATGGAGCCAAAATCTATGTGGCCGCCAATATTTTTGCCCATAATGAGGATATACCCGGACTGGAGGAGTATCTGGCCAATCTGCAGGAGGCGGGGGTAGCCGCCATTATCGTAGCTGATCCGGCTATTATCGAAACCTGCAAAAAGGCCGCTCCCCGGCTGGAGCTCCATCTGTCCACCCAGCAATCCACCATGAACTGGAGAACGGTGAAATTCTGGAAGGATGAGGGTGTGAACCGGGTAGTGCTGGCCCGCGAGGCCGGTCTGGAGGAAATTCTTGAGATCAAGCGCAATGTGGATATTGAGATTGAAGCGTTTATCCACGGCGCCATGTGCAGCTCCTGGTCAGGACGCTGTGTGCTGTCCAACCATTTTACGGACCGGGATTCCAACCGCGGCGGTTGCTGCCAGTCCTGCCGTTGGAAGTATGACCTGTTTGCGGCGGCCCCCGAGGAAGGAGACGGGCTGGCGTTGGCGGGACCGGAGGAGCACCAGTTTACCATGGGCGCCAAGGATCTGTGCATGATCGGGCATATCCCGGAGCTGGTGGAGTCGGGTGTGGACAGCTTCAAAATTGAAGGCCGCATGAAGAGCATCCATTACGTGGCCACGGTGGTCAATGCCTACCGGCAGGCGCTGGACGCCTATATGGCCAGTCCCGCGGAGTATACCCTCCGCCAGGAATGGCTGAACGAAATCCACAAGGCCGCCAACCGGCCGCTGAATACGGGCTTCTTTTTTGAGGAGCCGGGTCACGAGGATCATATCTACGGTCCCGAGGAGAAAATGATCGACTATGATTTTGCCGGATTGGTGGTGGATTATGATCCCGGCACCGGCTATGCCGTTGTGGAGCAGCGCAATCATTTCAAACCCGGGCAGGAAGTGGAGTTCTTCGGCCCCGAGGGACGGTTTTTTACCCAGAGGGTGGAGGCTTTGCAGGATATGGACGGTGTGCTTCTGGACGCCGCCCGGCATCCGCTGCAGCATGTCCGCATGAAGGTGGATAAACCGGTTAGCCCCTTCGATATGATGCGCAAACGGAAAATGTAAGCGTGGGGAAAGCTTCCAGTCAATTGTAAAAACCTCCAAATTATTTTTTATTGGAGGTTTTTATCTTTTGTAAAAAAACTATAAAGGAATTCATATAGATTTGTCGAAGAATGTATGGAGACGAGAATAAGACAGAATACATAGGATGGTGGATTATGAAAATTCAACTGCCTGACTCCAAGGGGATTGCGGACCGGATAAAGCAGGTTAGGGAAACGCTTACAAAGGATGGTGTGGAAGGCACTCTCTCTGGTAACACGAATAACCGAATGTCCTTTAATCCGGTAAGATCGGTAAGTGTGAAGCTCTTTTTGATTTTCTTCTCGTGTATTGTGCTTCTGGTTCTGGCGGTGGGCATTTTTTCATACATGGAATCCAAAGAGATTATCAAGAACAAGGTCGCCCAGGCTACCGAAAAGACGATTGAACTGGCCGGCAGCAATACGGAGCAGACCTTGAAGGTGTACGAGGACATCACCATGCAGATGCTGACGGACCAGGATTTCATGAAGTCGCTGCGCAATATTTCCGATCCCAGCCTGAGCGCTTACGACCAGCTTCTGGCCCAGCAAACCGTTAGCACCCGGTTAAGCTCATTCTTCTCCGGCAAGAACGATGTTTCCAGCGCAGTGCTGATCGGACTGGCCGAGAACGGCAAAAATATCGGCACGGACAGCAGCACGGTTGCCGTCCGCGAAAGCGCGAGGGAGCAGGAATGGTTTAAAAAGGTCGTGGACGGGGACGGCGCCGCAGTTTGGCTGCCGACCACTTCCGACAGCTATTGGGGCAACATCAAAGGCGTATTTGGCATGGGGCGCCTGCTGAAGGATATCCAGACCGGCAGCAAGCAGTTTGTGCTTTTGGTTGAGTTGAAGGAAAAGATGCTGCACGCGGGGCTTGAGAGACTGAACGCGGACGGCAGTGCCCCGGTTGTTATTATTGACCAAAACGGCAATCTGGTCCGGACCCCCGATCCGGAGCGGGTAGGCAAACCCTTCGATGTGGCTTTGAGCGGCGATGATCAGCTGCTGGGGGCGGAAAGAGCGGCCAACCGCACCATCGACGGCAAGCTGACCATCTTCAAAAAGCTGGGCGTCTCCCCCTGGACGGTGGCTACAGCTGTTCCGGTGGATGATCTGGTGAAGGACGCCGAGAAAATCTTTAACCTGACGGTTATCATGGTGCTGGTGGCCATGGCCTTCGCAATTGCTTCCGGCTTCTTCGTAGCCTGGATGGTGGGCCGGCCGCTGATCTCCCTGCGCAATCTGATGCAGCAAGGGGAGCAGGGCAATCTGACGGTGCGGACGCGCTTCACCAACCGGGATGAAATCGGCCAGTTGGGCATAAGCTTCAACCAGATGATGGAGCAAATCACCAAGCTGGTGCAGCAGACCAACCACTCCGCCCAGGAGGTGCTGAGCACCTCCAATGTGCTGCTGAACGTATCCAAGCAAACCGCCATTTCCGCCAAGGAAATCGCCGTTGCTACGGAGGAAATCGCCAATGGCGCGTCCAGCCTTGCCGTGGAGGCGGAGAAGGGCAACACCATCACCTATGAAATCGGGCTGAAAATGCGCGAGATGGCCAAGGCCAATGAGGAAATGAACCATGCCACCATCCAGGTGGAGCAGGTCAGCGAACGGGGCACGGTGTACATGGCGGATTTGATTGCCAAGACCAATGATACCGAGCAAATGACCCGCAATATGGTGGAAAAGGTGGATCACCTGAAGGAGAGCACCTCTTCCATCCGCAAGATTCTGGACATGCTGAACAACATCTCCAAACAAACCAACATTCTTTCCTTGAACGCAACCATTGAGGCCGCCCGGGCCGGCGCAGCAGGCAAGAGCTTCATGGTGGTCGCCGATGAAATCCGCAAGCTGGCGGAGCAATCCAAACAATCCATTGAGATTGTCGGCCAGATTACGGACACCATCCAGCGGGAAATTGATGAAACCGTAACGGCCTTGTCCGATGCCTATCCGGTTTTCCAGCAGCAGATTACCTCCGTGAAGGAAGCGGATTTGATTTTTGGCCAGGTCCGCAGCCAAATGGACGGATTGAGCGAGCGGCTTAACGGTGTCAACCTCTCGCTGGAATCGCTGGAGGAATCCCAGGGGACTCTGACCGAGGCCATGAGCAACGTCAGCGCCGTGTCCGAGGAATCCTCCGCCACCTCTCAGGAAGTGGCATCTCTAAGCAACGAGCAGCTGAATGTCAGCGAGGGTTTGGTCAAGCTGTCCGAAAGCCTGGAATCCTTGTCCGTATCGCTGCAGGAGCAGCTGAAGAAATTTACGGTATAACTTAATCTTGAGCCCTCTATTCAAGCAGGCTTCCCTTCAACTAAGGGGAGCCTGCTTTTGGTTTGGGCATGGAATTGTTGCCCATACTGGAGAGATAGAGAGGAATGATGAAGATGGATAAGCGCCGCGTATTCTTCATACTGCTTGGCCTTGTTTCGGCTATGGCGGTTCTGGTAGGCAGGCTTTTTTGGCTTCAGACGGTCCAAGAGGTGCAAAGAGCGTCCGTTCCCGTGGATCTGGTCCGCCAATCCGTGCTGCAGCGGGAGCAGCGGCTGATGCTGGATTCCGGCCGGGGCGATTTCTACGACCGGAACGGGCTTCCCCTGACGGGTGAAACCTATTCCGCCCTGCTGGTCTTCCCCGTGTCCATAACGGCCGCTGTCAGTCAGGAGGAGGCCAATACCATGGGCCGGCTGCTGGGCATAGAGCCCGAAGCCTGGGTCCGGTTCCGCCGGGAGCTGACGGTTCCCCGCTTCTGGACGGGCACTGCCGGGAATGCGCCGCTGCCCCTCTCCGCCGGCGCCGCCCAAACCATCCGCAGGCTGCAGCCGGCGGCTGTGGCGGTGGTGCCCTATAAGCAGCGTTATCTTCCCCCTTATGATGCAGCCCAGCTCATTGGCTATATCGGGCAGGACCCGGAGCGGGTGAAGGCGGAGTTTATGCCCATGGTCAAGGCGGGGCGGCTGGCTTCGGACAGCCTGATCGGCGCGTCAGGCCTGGAGAAATCCTTTCAGACCCTGTTAAACGGGCTGGGAGGCACCTTCCTGTCCCTGTATACCGATTCCCGCAATGAACCTATTCCCGACCTTGGCTACCGGCTGCACGCCCCGGAGAATCCCTATTATCCGCTGAAGGTGATGACAACGTTGGACGCCGGGCTCCAGAGCGGGTTGGAGGAGCTGGCGGACAAGGCAGGCCTGAAGGACGGGGCGATTGTGGTGCTGGACGCCCATACGGCGGATATTGCCGGTATGGTCAGCCGTCCGCGCTTTCGTCCGGACAGCAGCGTCGATCCGCAGGCTAAGGGCTGGGCCAACCAGGCTCTTTTGGAGGCGGCGCCGGGCTCCATCTTCAAAACCGTCGTGGCCGCCGCCGCCCTGGAAGCGGGCGCGGCCCGTCCCGATGAGCGGTTCGAATGCAACGGGGCCTGGGGCAAATACCATTTTACCTGCTGGAAAAAGGAGGGACACGGCGCCCTTACCTTTCGCCAGGCTTACGCCCAATCCTGCAATATCGTTTTCGGACAGATCATGCTGCGGCTAAAACCCGGGCAATTGGAGGAGACCGCCCGCAAGCTGGGAATCGGCAGCCCTGTGGGCTGGGCCGGGAAGCTTCTGCAGGACCCCGCTTTCCGCCAGCTGGACCGGGAGGACAGCGGAACAGTCTGGTCGTCCGTAGCAGCCCGGGAGGACGAAGGAGCCAAGCTTCAGACGGCCATTGGCCAACGGGATGTGCGTATGACTCCCCTGCAGGCCGCCAATATGGTGGTGACTCTGCTGAATGGCGGACAGCTCCAGTCCGTCCGGGCCGTGAAGGAGGTGCGCTACGGTACGGACCGGGTTCTGGCGGAATTTCAGGCCAAGCCTCTGGCCGAGGGGGAAGGCATCTCCAGGAAAACCTCGGAAACACTTCTGCGCTGGATGCAGGATGTGGTGTCCTCCGGCACGGGAACGGCGCTAAAGGGGGCCGTCTGGTCCTTGGCGGGCAAATCGGGAACCGCCCAGGTTCCGGAGGGGGGAGCCGATTTGTACAACCAATGGTTCATCGGATACGGCCCGGTGGAAGCCCCCCGTTATGCCGTTGCCGTTGTTTCTCTCAAGCAGAAGGCAAGCGGTGACCAGGCGGTTGCGCTGTTTCGGCAGGTGATGGATTTTTTGGCCGGATATGAAAAAAAGGAGCAGAAAAAATGACGTGCTCCCATATGTTTGCAGAATAGCTTCTTGACAAACGCAGGTTGTCAGAGAATGCCGGTAGGCGTTTATCTGCGTCACCGTTGGGCGGACAGAGAATTCGTTATTTTGCGAATGTGATCCGTTTTCGGATTTACACGGACAGAGGCTCCGCTATTTTGCTCCAGAAGCATGGATTCCCCCGCTTTTTCAGATTTAACGGATCGTGAGTCCGCGGGGGAGAAAAAAAGGCGGATTTTAGCGAAATAGCGGAGCCGGAGTCCGCGAAACTCAAACGCCAAAACTCAACCCCCAAAACTCAACCCCCAAAACCCGACCCCCAAAACCCAACCCCCAAAATTCAACCGTCTTGATGAACGCGCAGCTCCAAAGGACGCCGCAGGCGTTTTTTTAGGTTTTCGACAATAGCAACGAACATTTTATGACAAAATTCACTCTTTTCTGATATGATGGATGAAATCGAGTCTAAATTGGAGTTGGAGGGGTATTATGAATGAATTGGTAAAAATTGGACGGGGAATACGCCGGTTTCGGTTCAGTCTGCAATGGAAGACCATTCTGGTCTGTGTGCTGCTTTTGGCAGCCCCTGGTTTTACAATCGGCTATATCGGGTACAATACGGCCAAGTCCGAGATGAACATCCTGGGTGAAGCCGCCTTGAAGCAAAATGTGGACATGACGATTCAGCTGATCGACGCGTACCAGAGTATGGTGGATCAAGGCGCGATTACCCTGGAGGAAGCCCAGGAGCAGGTCAGAATCCGCACGGTGGGCCCCAAGAAGGCGGACGGGAAAACACGGGAGATTGTGAATAAAATCGGAGAGTACGGCTATACTTTCGCCATTGACGCCAAAGGCATGGATGTGATGCATCCCAGCCGGGAGGGAGAACTCCTCTGGGAGATGAAGGATTCCGACGGCGTATTGTACATACAGGAAATTATCCGCGCAGGCGCGGAAGAAGGCGGGTATGTCTATTACAGCAATCCCCTGCCCGGTACCGATGAAGCGGCCCGGAAGGTGACCTATTCCAAAAGCGAGCCCCATTGGGGCTGGGTGGTGGCCGCCGGCTCCTATCTGGTGGATTTTAATGCCGGCTCCGACAAAATCGGCGACATGATGCTGGTTGTTCTGGCAGTATTCACGGTGGCGGGATCGGTATGCGCGGCATTGTATGCCCGGCATATTGCCAAACCCCTCCGGCAGATCACCGGCCAGGTGGAGGAGATGGCGGGAGGCAATTTGCAGCTGGAGGAGCTGCGGGTCAGGAACCGCGATGAAGTGGGACGTCTGGCCGAGCATTTTTCCGTCATGAAGGAGCAGCTTCGCGGGCTGATCAGCCATGTATCCTCTTCCTCCCTGCAGGTCGCCTCCACAGGTGAGGAGCTTTTGGCCGGCAGCGGAGAGACCAGCCGGGTCGCCGAGCATATCGCCCGTTCCATCCAGGAGGTGGCGGAAGGGGCCCAGCTTCAATCCGGCATTATTGACGAGATCAGCCAGCTGACCCGCTCCGCCAACGACAGTGTGGCCAGAATCAGCCAGGGGTCGGAGTCGGCTGCCCAAGCCTCGACGGAGGCTGCCCGGACGGCGGATGAGGGAACCCAGACCATGGTGGAAACCATGGAGAACATGACATTGATCAAGGACAAGATCATGGGCATTGAAAAAACGGTGAGACTGCTGGAGGAGAAGTCCGGCGCCATCGGGGAAATTCTCGGGCTGATCACATCCATCGCCTCCCAGACCAATATTCTGGCGCTGAACGCCGGCATTGAGGCCGCAAGGGCAGGGGAGCACGGCAAGGGCTTCGCCGTGGTAGCTGCCGAGGTGAAGAAGCTGGCCTTGCAAACCGGCAGCGCGTCGGAGGAAATTGGCGCTTTGATTGACGAAATCAAGGGAGAGATTGCCCAGGCGGCGGCCGCAACCAGGGAAGAGGTAACGGCAGTAACGGCCGGTCTGGAATTGGCTTCCGCGGCCAATATATCCTTCCGGAATATTCTCCAGGCGGTGGGGGCGGCGGCGGAGCATTGCAGAACAGCGGCGGATGCCTCTGCGGATGTCTCCGTCCGTATGGACGGCCTGGCCGCTGCGGTGGAGCAAATATCGGCGATCTCCGCAGAGGCCGCAGGCCAGTCCCAGAATGTGGCTGCCGCCGCCCAGGAGCAGAATGCCTCCATGGAGGAGGTTGCCGCCGCAGCGCAGCAGCTGTCCCAAATGGCCGACGAGCTGCAAAGACTGGTATCTTTTTTCAGGGTGGATGGATAAAGCATGGTTTCCGCCGTCGAAAAATGGTATAGTTACTAGAAGTGCGGCAAAATGCTGCCATCCATGAATGTGACAATAGGGGGACGCGCAATAATGGAAGACAATAACGGAAAAAATGACAGCTGGGAACGGGATAGCGGCAACGCCGATCTCCCTGGAAACACCCAAGAGGAAAATCAGACTGAACGGGCTATCCCTACGGAGGGAGATGAATTCGGCCCTGAAGCGTTTGCGGATGAGCCGGCCGAAGAGGCAACGGCGGCTCCTGCCGTTGCTGCTCCCGCTAAGGCCAATCCCTTGCCCTGGTTCCTGTTTGCCATTACCCTGGCCGCTTTGGCAGTGGTTCTGTACCTGGGCCAAACGGACAAAGCCGGAATCGGCGGTGCGGCAGCCAAGGTGAACGGCGAGAAGGTCACCAAGCAGGAGCTGTACGACGCCATGTACAAGCAGGGCGGCGAATCCACCCTGGACAGCCTGATTTCGGAGAAGCTGGTGGCCCAGGAAGTGGACAAGGCCCAGATCAAGGTGGATGAAGCGGCGGTTGACGCGGAGCTGGCTCAGATCAAGGAGCAATTCCCGGATGAAGCCCAATTCAACAGCGCCATGGAGCAAAGCGGATTTACTCTGGATTCCCTGAAGGCGGAGATCCGCAAAAACCAGGAAATCAGCAAAATCTTCGAATCCAAGATGGATTTGAGCGATGCCAAGCTGAAGGAATATTTTGATAAAAATGTGGAGCAATACAATACTCCCGAGCAGCTGATGATCTCCCACATCCTTGTGGAGAACAAAGAGGATGCCGACAAGATTCTGGCCGATCTGAAGGCAGGCGCGGACTTTGCCGCTGTTGCCAAGGAGAAGTCCACGGATACCGGAAGCAAGGACAACGGCGGCTCCCTGGGCAGCTTCATTGCCCGCGGCCAAGGACTGGATCAGGCCTTCGAGGATGCGGCATTCAAGCTGAACAAGGGTGAAATGAGCGAAGTGGTGCAATCCTCCTTCGGCTACCACATCATCAAGGTTATGGACAAGAAGGAAGCGGTCCAGGCCAACTTTGACAGCCAGAAGGAAGATGTGAAGAAGAACATGGTCGGCGAAGAGGTGCAAACCAAGGGCGCCGAATGGCTGGAAAACCTCAAGAAGGACGCAAAAATCGAAAAGCTGTAATGCCGGGAGCATCCCGCATCCTGCATCCCGCCTGCAAACGGTCACCCGGCCGTTGTGGGGCGGGATGTTTGTCATTGTTGGAAACTGCGGTCAACATATGTTACCATTTGAAAAAGAAAAAGATTCTGCGACCTGGAGGTACCGCCCTTGACTGAACACAACAGGCAGCCTATTATCACCATCTGTTCGGATTCTGTGGGCGAAACCGCCGAAGCGGTAGTAAAAGCCACAATCCGCCAGTTTGATCTTCGCAACGCCAAAATCAAACGGTACAGCCATGTGCTGACGGAAGCGGAAATCCGCGATATTGTCGGCGAGGTGGCCCAGAACGGCGGCATGATCGCCTATACTCTTGTGCAGCCGGATTTGCGGGAGCTGATCCGCGAGGAGAGCCTGCGGCTGGGGGTTCGTTCTGTGGATGTGATGGGTCCGATGATTCAGGCCTTTATTGATTCCTTCGACGGTTCGCCCACACGCAAGCCGGGTATGCTGCACCAGATGGACGATGATTATTTCCGGCGGGTGGAGGCCATTGAATTTACCGTCAGCTGCGACGACGGCCGCGACCCCCGGGCGCTGCTCAATGCGGATATCGTTCTCATCGGCGTATCCCGAACCTCCAAGACGCCGCTTAGCATGTTTCTGGCCCACAAGGGCTACAAGGTGGCCAATCTGCCTCTGATTCCCGAGGTGAAGCCGGCGGCGGAGCTGTTCCAGATTCCGCCGGGCAAAATTGCCGGACTGATCATGGAACCGGAGAAGATGTTGAAAATCCGCGTGGAGCGCCTCCGGGCCTTGGGGCTGACCGCCGGAGCCAAATACGCCAATATGGATCGGATTATCTTCGAGCTGAATTACGCCAGAGAGCTGATGGAGCAATTGGGCTGCCTCACCATCAATGTCTCGGACAAGGCCATCGAGGAAACAGCGGGAATTATACTGGAGCATATGTAGGAAGGGGAAGGGGACGAAGCACGGATGATTTTTCTTCGTAGAGAAACATTTAAGCAATATCTGCAGTTTTATCCGGTGACCAGCGCCATTCTGGGAATTGTCGCGGTGCTGTTTGCGGCGATGGAGATTACGGGCAGCTCCAATTCCATAAGGACACTCCTGGATTTTGGGGCCATGTACAGCAACCAGGGCGAAACCCATGAATGGTGGAGATACATCAGCTCCATGTTTTTGCATATCGGGTTTTCCCATGTGCTGTTTAACGCCTTTGCCCTGTATGTGTTCGCTCCTCCCCTGGAGCGGCTGCTGGGGAAATTTCATTACGCCGCTTTTTTCCTGCTGTCGGGGCTGGTGGGCAATGCCTTCAGCATGCTGTTTACCGAACCGCCCTTTATTGCCGCGGGAGCTTCAGGGGCGATTTACGGGATTTACGCCGCATACCTGTACCTGGCCCTGTTCCACAGGCATGTGCTGGATGAGGGAACCCGGACCACGGTGATTATGATTGTGGTGATGGGCGCTATTTCCTCCATCGTCATCAGAAATGTGAACCTGTACGCCCATCTGGGCGGCTTTTTGACCGGATTTGCTTATTTTGCCGTGCTGACCCGGAGGTTAAGACGGCGGCGGTCCTAGGCCCTACCCGGATGCAAAATGAAAAGCCTGCTTGCGAAAAAATGCCCTTTTTTCGCAGACAGGCTATTTGGCGCTATTGTACGCAATGGGACGTTGCATGATTCGGCAGCGGCAGGGCGGAGGGTCAGCCCAAATATTCCATCCTGCGGTGAAGGGACACATTCTCTCCATAGGTGGCACGAAGGGTCTGGAGCAGATCCACCATCATCCAGTACATTTCCCTGGGACGCTGATTGGCAGGTCTTACGGTGTCGATCCGCACGCCATTCACAACTACATCAAGAACGATCATTACGCTTCACGACCTTTCCATGAGCTATCGTTTTGAGTAGACTATAACACAAATGGATAGGCCGTGTAAAAATATTTAATCAATTCAGATTATTAATTTTTTGTTGATTGTATGGATTGGTGGATAGCCGCGGCGGCTTTTTTGCCTGCGCCCATGGCAAGAATGACTGTTGCCGCTCCCGTCACCACGTCGCCGCCTGCATATACCCCGGGCTTGCTGGTTTCCATAGTGGTTTCCTCCACGATGATCCCGCCCCAGCGTTGAGTGGAAAGGCCGGGGGTTGTAGAGCGGATCAGCGGATTGGGGCTTTGGCCGATGGCGATAATGACTGTATCCAGCTCCATGGCAAAAATGCTGTCCGCTTTCTCCACCGGACTGCGGCGGCCGCTGGCATCAGGCTCGCCCAGCTCCATCTCCACGCATTCCATGCCGGTGACCCAGCCGTTCTCGCCGGTAATCCGGACCGGGTTGACCAGGAGCCTGAAGCGGATGCCTTCCTCTTCGGCGTGATGGATCTCCTCCCGGCGGGCGGGAAGCTCCTCCATCCCTCTGCGGTAAACGATGGAAACCTCCTCGGCCCCCAGCCGCAGGGCTGTCCGGGCTGCGTCCATGGCTACATTGCCGCCACCCACCACAGCCACCTTTTTGCCTACACGGACAGGGGTTGGGCTGTTGGGGAACTCATAAGCCTTCATCAGGTTCACCCGGGTCAAAAACTCATTGGCGGAATATACGCCGTTCAGGTTTTCACCGTCTATGCGCATAAACCGGGGCAAGCCGGCGCCGCTGCCTACGAAAACGGCCTGAAAGCCGTCCTCGAACAGCTCATCCACGGTAATGGAGCGTCCCACCACCACATTGCGCTCGATCTTGACGCCCAGGCTGACAACCTTCTCGATTTCCTCCTCCACCAGTGACTTGGGCAGGCGGAATTCGGGAATGCCGTACATCAGCACGCCGCCAAGGGCGTGAAGGGCTTCAAACAGCGTTACCTCATAGCCCAGCTTGGCCAGATCGCCGGCGCAGGTCAGCCCTGCGGGACCGCCGCCTACAACGGCAACCTTGCCGCCGTTTAAGGGCGGAGCCGGCTCCTCCGGCAGCTTGTGGGCCATGCCGTAATCGGCGGCAAACCGCTCCAGGCGGCCGATACCCACAGGCTCGGCTTTTTTGCCCCGGATGCAGCTGCCCTCGCATTGGGATTCCTGCGGGCATACCCGGCCGCACACGGCAGGCAGATTATTCTCCTGCTTGATGATCCGGTAGGCGCTCTCAAAGCGCCCTGCGGCGATTTCGCCGATAAAATCGGGGATCGGCACATTAACCGGACAGGCGCTCACGCAGGGTTTGTTCTTGCATTGCAGGCAGCGGGTGGCCTCCTCCATGGCCTGCTCAGCCGTATAGCCAAGGGCCACCTCCAGGAAGTTGCGCCCCCGCTCCAGGGGCGGCTGTTCGGGCATTGCCACCTTTACCGGGCTCATGTTCGCTCTAGGCATTCTCCGTCACGCTCCTGTTCCGATACGGCAGGCATGGGCTTCCATTTCCTTGTACATGCCCTGTCTGCGTATACATTCGTCAAAGTCCACCAGCAGCCCGTCAAAATCCGGCCCGTCCACACAGGCAAACCGGGTTTCATTGCCTACGGTGACCCGGCAGCCGCCGCACATGCCCGTGCCGTCGATCATGATGGGGTTAAGGGATACCCCGGTGGGAATCCCCAAGGGTTTGGTAATGTCCACCACCGCCTTCATCATGGGAAGGGGGCCGATGGCAATCACTTCGTCGTAAACATGCCCGTTATGTAGAAGCTGCTTCAAAATATCCGTCACAAACCCCTGGATGCCGCAGGAGCCGTCATTGGTGGCCATGTAGGTTTGTCCGCAGAAGGCGGCAAATTCCTTCTCCAGGATAATAAGGTCTTTGCTTCTTCCGCCCAAAATCACATCCACGTGGGCTCCGGTTTCCTTCCACTTCCGCAGCTGGGGGTATAAGGGCGCCGCGCCTACGCCGCCGCCGATGCCGATAATCCGTTTTTTGCCGGGATGGATGTCTGCAGGACGGCCCAAGGGGCCCGCGAAGTCCGCAATGCCCTCGCCCGGGGCTTTCTCCGCCAGCCTGCGGGTGGAATAGCCGACTATTTGATAAATAATGGTTACCGATTGCTTCTGCCGGTCATAATCGGCGATGGTCAGAGGAATGCGCTCTCCGCCTTCCTCCACCCGGACCATGACAAATTGCCCGGGTTCGCATTTGCGCGCCACATACGGCGCATGCACGACCATGAGCTCCACGGCGTCGTTGAGCTTGCGCTTTTCGAGAATCGTGTACATGTTGGCTTGGCTCTCCTTCTTAAGTCGAATGCTTATTCCATTATAGCGCCTTCCATCCGGGACATTTGTTTGCGACTATGTATATTTCATGAAAAAACGGGCAAAACAATCCCCCAAAGCATTTCCATAAAAAAAGCCCTCCGGATCAACCGGAGGGTCAGCGCCCGGACAGGCTTATCACCTTGCTGCGGAATTGCGGCAGGGTTAATTGATCGAAGGCGGCAAAGCCTCCATTGGCCAACAGAGAGACGGACTTGCCGCCGTACAGGGGGTATAGTCCCTGCCACAGGCCAGCCAGGGTGTAATATTCAGTGGCCCCGGCTTTTCGCAGAAAGAAGACATAATCTCCCGATTCCAGCGGCCCCGTATAGGTTTTGTTTAAGGGATCGGCCGCATCCGGCAGCGGCTCTACCCCTGAGGTAAGCAGCTTCACCGGGGAGGAGGCGGAGCCTTTCCAGACGCTGGTCACCCGAATCTGCTGAACATAGTGGACGATTTTTCTGCCGGAGATTTCTCTGCCGGTGGGATAGGCTTGCTGGGATTCCTCCAGATGGCCCTCCACAATCAGGTCGGCGCTTTGGGTGAGGTCCCTCTCGGAGGCTACTGTCTGGACGGGAACGGGAATGTCGGCAGGCTGCGGGGCTGCCGCCGCGGAAGGGGACCATACCGTCAAGATAGCTGCAGCGGCAGCTATATGTATAAAGGCAAGCTTCAAGCCTGCCTGAAACGGTTTATTCATTGGCAGCCATCCTTTCAGTCATTGGTGATGATGACCCGGGTTTTCAACGGAATATGCCGGTACAGGTATTCCACATCCTTGTTCCGCATGCGGATGCAGCCCGAGCTGGCGGACAAGCCGATGGACCAGGGGCGGTTGGTGCCGTGAATGCCGTATTTGTAGCCGCCGTCAATGCTTAAGCCCATCCACCGTGTGCCCAATGGATTGTCCGGATGGCCGCCGGCAATGTTTTTGCGCATGTAATACGGCTTGTGAACCTTGGTGACGATCCGAAATTCGCCTTCCGGCGTCAAATTCCCCCGTCCCGTTGCCACCGGAAAGGCGTATATCACCTGACCGTTCATGATCACGTGCAACTTATGCCTTTTTTTGTGGATAGCCAGATACAGCTCTTCCTCTCCCACAATAGGGCCGGGGGGAGCCGCCTGATTCAACTGGGCCGCATCCTGAGCGGGATCGGCTCTGGCCTCGGCTGCCGATGCATCGCCTAAACAAAGCAGCATAATGACCGCTGCAAGGAGCAGTTGTGCCGCCTTCCTCCATGAACGCGCCGGAAAACCGTGGATTTTCGCTAATAAGAGCCGGGCTGTGCGCAAGACATTCACCTCCACATTAGCCTGTGCAGGAAACTGTTCGCCCATTCATGTAAAACCATTCCTCCAAACGTGACAGAGGCTTCACGGAATAGAAAAAAGCCCGCCGAGGCGGGCTTGCAGCACAGTCCATATTACAATGCAGTCTATTGGGAAAGCCACTCCAAAGCCTTGACGGCATTGTCCATTTTATTGGCATTCACCCGAATCAGGGCGATTTTTTCCACATCCGGCAGCTTCAGCTCCTTGATGGCCGGATGGTTGGAAACATCAATGCCTGACCAAACGGTTTCTCCCGTCTCCGTCTCTGCGGTAAGCCGTTTGTCTTTGGGGACAGAGGCCAGAGCGGAAACGCCGTCCAAACGGAGGAAAGCTCCTTGTTTGCTGAACTTGGCGTAGTTGATTTTGTCCATGATGTAAATATCGGCCTTGTCGGCGGCCATGGAGATAATGGCCTTCTGCAGCATCGCCATGCCGTATTCATCCTTGGGATCGGTGGGGGCGTACTGGTTGACAATGTGGATATCCTCCCAGTCCTTCATGTGCTCCAGCGCCTTTATTTCAAAGCTGTCCAGCTCTCCCGAGATTTGATAGTCCGTAAAAAAGGTCACCTTCAGATCCGCCCGTTCGATCCGTTTCTCCTCACTGCGGTTCTGGATGATGCTGGAGGCGGTAAAAAAGACAATCAGCACCGCGGCGATGGTTCCGATGATATGCCACCGGTAATATTCATACACATACTCGATTTTGCCCAGTGTTTTGTTCTTCGGTTCCTTCTTGCGGATTTCTTCCTCAATGGCGATGCCTTTAATGAAATTATACGCCTTGGTAATCTCATCCATGGAGGGGGCACCAGGCTCTTCCCCGCCCGCCTGTTTCTTTCTGCGGAGCAGGAGCACCGTATACCGCTTCTCTACCTCTTCATCTGTGGCGTTTTCATCCAGACCCAGCAATGCATAAGCGCTTTTTTTGTCCATCATGCTCTCGAAATCCTCCTGAAATATAAATTAACCCTGATCCGGCAGTTCTGCCAGGAAAGCTGCGGCTTCTTTCAGCGTGGCTACGGGAATCAGCTTCATACTGGTGGAATAGCTTTGGAGGAAAGCCTCGGCTTCCTTCTGGTTGCCGTCGGTTTCCTGCACATCCTTGGGACACAGAAAGTACGCCGCGCCTTCCCGGCTGGCCGCCACCAGCTTATAGCGGATGCCTCCGATCTGTCCCACATTGCCCTTGGCGTCAATGGTGCCGGTTCCGGCAATTTTGAGCCCCCGGGTGTAATCCTTTTGCTCCAGCTTGGATATGATGTCCAGCGTGAGCATCAGACCGGCGGAGGGGCCGCCGATATCATCCAGCTTGAAGTGGACGGGAATGTCGGGAAGCACCTTCCTCACCGGGGAAAAGTAAAAACCGATGCCTGCCCGGGAAGTCCCGCCGGTATCCTCCAGCTTCACCAGGGTCACGGTTTCCTCCAGGGTCTTTTTGCCCCGTTGAATCTGTACCTTAACCGTCTCGCCGGGTTTGCGGTTCTTCAATTGAAGGGCCAGCTCCTCGGAGTTGCGGATGGTTTTGCCGTCGATGCCGTTGACAATATCGCCTTCGTGAAGCTTGCGGGAGGCCAGGGTATCCTTTAAGAAGGAGCGGATAATGACACCGGTTTCCTCCACTTGAAGGGGTTTGTTCAAATAATCGTAGGCCGCCATTACGGCGCTGGCCTCCGAATCCACCCGCATCCATTCCGTTAGTTGGTTATACGCATCAACATCGGAGACGTTCCCGATTGCCTGCTCTACCGGAACGGTTTCCGTATATTTTTCCTTCAGCCGGACAAATGCATATTCCAGAATGCTGGGTTTGATATGCTGGAGCACGGTGGTAAACAGAAAATCCCCTTTTTCCTGCCAAGCCGAGCCTTCCACACTAACCCTGGTTTTCAGCGCTTCTGCCGATCCCGGCGTTTTCACGAAATAGGGAAGCGGATAAAACAGCAAAAATCCCAGAATGGCTGCCAGAGCCAATGTGCCCGTCAGCCGGGCCTTGCTCCAGGAGGACCTGTTGTTGGACATGCGCGTTACCTCGTTAGTGGATTTTACCTAATCATACCGGGTTTGGAGAGCGGATTCAATCGCTTAGGCGGCAGCTAATTTGCGGAATGGAAGGATTCGGGTGCAAACGGAAGGAAAACCGGCAAATTCACCCGGTAAACCTGGTTAACGGGACAACAGCCTCCCTGGTTCCCGGTATCGGCCCATTGCTCCGGCCGGCTGGTGATTCCGGCTCTCCTGCCGGTGTTATAATAAAATTAAGCGCGCTTTTCCAGGATTATACGGAAGAAGGAAAAGCTGCGGCCAATTTTGTATGACGGGAGGACAAGTTTATGTTCGTCAAGCTTCAGGCAGAACCGCGCAGCACATTCAGCAAATCGGCCAAAACCGAATTGCGCAAGGCGGGGCGTGTTCCCGCTGTTGTGTACGGCAAGAAATGTTCCGGCACCCCGATTACGGTCAATGAAAAAGAAGTGCAGCAAATTTTGAGCGCCCGTCCCAATGCTCTAATTGAGCTGGAGGTGACTGGCGAGTTCAAGGGTACCGCCGTCATCCGGGAAGTCCAGCGGGACAGCTTCAACCGGCGGCTTCTCTCCGTGGCGTTCCATCAGGTCACTGCCAATGAGCCCATCCGGGTCAAGGTCCCGCTGGAACTGGTGGTGACCCCCGAGGACAAGGAGCTGGAGGTGCAGTTCCTCCATCACGAGCTGGAAATCCAGTGCTTGCCGGATCAGATTCCCCAGGCACTTCAGGTGGAACCGGGGCCTCTGCGTCATGGACGGGCTTTGCTGGTAGAGGATATTCCGCTGCCGGAGGGCGTTAAGGCGCTGTTGCCTCCGGAGGAGGTAGTGGCCACCGTGCTGCATGTGGCAGTGGCGCAAACTCCCGCCGAGAGTGAAGCGGAGGCTACAGCTTAAGCGCGCTGCCGCTGTCCGCCCACTGCTGGCGGGTGGTCTGGGTGGAGCAGGCATGTTGCGGAATCATAAATAAGGTACGCCGCTTGTTTCCCTGACGGGGAGACAGGCGGCTTTTTTGTTGGGGAGCGGCGAAAGAGAGTGTTTGGCGGGAGTTTGGGCGGCGGCCGCGGCAATTCGGCTTGATTTCTGCGGCAGATTTGCTAGACTTAACGGCAGGCTGGTCCATTGCGGCGGTGGCATGGGGCAGGGGGCGGCCAACTCAGCTTAAGCTTACGAAGCAAACTTTGCTTAACAGCAAAGTTCTCAGGAGGGAATATATTGCTGCGTCAATTTTTTGCCTACTACCGTCCATACAAACGGCTGTTCATTCTGGATTTTAGCTGTGCGGTTGTAGTGGCCTTGCTGGAGCTGGTGTTCCCGCTGGCGGTGAATCAGGTGGTGGACAAGCTGCTGCCTACCGAAAACTGGAGCTGGATCGTCTGGGCCTGCCTGGGCCTTCTGGCTATCTATCTGATCAATATGGTGCTGCACTTTATTGTTACGTATTGGGGGCACAAGCTGGGGATCAACATCGAAACGGATATGCGCAAAAAGATGTTCGATCATCTGCAGAAGCTCTCCTTCCGCTACTTTGACAATACCAAAACAGGCAACCTGATGTCCCGCATCTCCAACGATCTGCTGGAGATCGGCGAGATGGCCCACCACGGGCCAGAAGATATGTTTATTGCCGTGATGACACTGCTGGGCGCTTTTTTCCTGATGCTGGGGATCAACTGGAAGCTGGCGCTGCTGACCTTCGTGGTGGTGCCTTTCCTGCTCAGCTTTACCTTGTACTTCAACCGGAAAATGATGGGCGCCTTCCGCAGCATGATGTCGGAGCTGGCAGAGGTGAACGCGCGGGTGGAGGACAGCATCGGCGGCATCCGGGTGGTGCAGGCGTTTGCCAATGAAGCCTACGAAAAGAAGCTGTTCGCCGTCAACAACGGCCGCTTCCGCCAGACCAAGCTTTTATCCTATAAAATTATGGCCTGGAACACTTCCATCAGCTACATTCTGATGCGGGTAGTCACCGTATTCGTGCTCCTGTGCGGAACCTGGTTTGTGCTGCAAAAGGAGATCAGCTACGGGGAGTTTCTGGCGTTTATCCTCCTGACCAACGTCTTCCTGGGGCCCATTCAGAAGATCAACACCATCATCGAAAGCTATCCCAAGGGGATTGCCGGCTTCAAGCGGTATATGGAAATTCTGGAGACGGAGCCTGACGTGGCGGACCGCCCGGGTGCAAGGGAGGCAGGGGCGCTGCGCGGGAATATCCGCTTCGAGGGAGTCACCTTCGGGTACGATCAGGAGCGGCCGATATTGCAGAGGGTGGATCTGTCCATACAGGCCGGGGAGACCGTTGCTTTTGTAGGGCCTTCAGGTGCAGGGAAAACCACCCTGTGCAGCCTGCTGCCCCGGTTCTACGAGGTGCAGGAGGGACGCATTACTGTGGATGGAAAGGATATTCGCTCCTATACCCTGAACTCCCTGCGCAGGCAGATCGGCATTGTCCAGCAGGATGTGTTTCTTTTCTCCGGTACCATCCGGGAGAATATCGCCTACGGGCGCCTGGGCGCTTCGGAGGCGGATATCCTGGAGGCGGCCCGCCGGGCCAAGCTGGGGGAGCTGATCGAGTCCCAGCCGGAGGGGCTCGACACCATCATCGGCGACCGGGGCGTGAAGCTCTCCGGCGGGCAAAAGCAGCGGCTGGCCATCGCCCGGATGTTCCTGAAGAATCCGCCGATTCTCATCCTGGACGAGGCCACCTCCGCCTTGGATACGGAAACCGAAGCGGCCATCCAGCAGTCCCTTGCCGAGCTGTCCCAGGGGCGGACCACTCTGGTCATCGCCCACCGCCTGGCCACCATCCGGAACGCGGACCGGATTGTTGTCGTCACCGAGGACGGGATTGCTGAAGCCGGCACCCACGAGGAGCTGCTGGAGCAGGACGGCCTTTACAGCCGTCTGCATAACGCCCAGTTCCGTTAAGCATACGGAAGCGGCGGAACATAACAAACCGGGTGAGGGCATAGGCCCCTTCCCGGTTTGTTGGTTTTACCTCCAGTATTTCACTTCTCCGGCGCTGTATTCGGCCCAGGCAATAGCTGTGGGCGAAACCCAGCCCAGGAAATGTCCGATCCCTACAAAACGCTGCTTGTCCCCGGTTAAATCCGTCACCCATATTTCCATAAAAAATCCGTCGTTGGAGCGGGTGATATAAACCAATCTGTTTTGGTCAGGTGAAAAAAAGGGGAAAATCTCCCGTTCTTTTTCCTCAAGCTTCCTTAAAAGCTCCTGATGCTGCTGCCCCACGTCCGGCACTTCCACAGCCGTCTGCGCAGCAAGATCAAACTCCCTGTAACCTCGATACTGCTTCTCCGGCAATTCAGTTCTGACCCTCACTCTGTTATCGTTCACCCATTCCAAAGGATAAATATTGATGTAGCCATCACTGTGGGAAATATAGGCCGCTTCCGGGAAGGTGTTCCGAACCTGTCCTTTCTCGTTAATGATGACTAAATCCGCCTCCGACAGAAAACGCTCGTCCTGAAGCATTAGCCCGATGAGCTTGCCGTTGGGAGAAGAAGACATGCCCACAATCGGCTTGGCGGAAGTATAAATCAGGCGGGCTTGTTCGGTCCGGGTGTTGATCCGGTAAACCTGCGAGTGGGACATGACGGCATAAATGGCATCTTCGTAAAGAATTTTGGGCAGGATTACGGCTTCATATCCATGCAGGCCCTTCAGGCTGAAGCGGTCTTCCGCAGCAGGCAAGGGCAATGTCCGGACAGCGCCGTCGGATAGACTGGCGATATACAGTCCTGCATCGTCATAAGCCAGCGTATAGGACAATCCCGTCTCCGCATGTTTGGCCATTTGCTGGAATGGTTTGGCGGAAGGCAAATAGCGATGCTGGAACGGCTCTAATTCTGTTACTACAGTGGCTGCAGCCAACCCGCTTTCCCGGTATTGGACAGCGCCTCCGGACAAGTGGGGCATCTCTTCATTTATCCGTCCATGCCCATCGGCAGGCGGATAGTCAGCCTGGAAATGAATGATTTCCCGCGGCAGCAAATCCGAAAAGGTCAAGGCAAACTCCTTGCCGGACTGCCACTCCAGGGTGTAGGATAAGCTCGCTCTTCCGGGATGATTGCTTGCCAGCTGCTTGGGCAGAGCTTGCTCCAGAAGGCTCCGGTTTAGCTCCAGGTTGGAGGAAAACCGGAATGTGACAGAATTCCGGTCCGTAACAGGGAACCGCTTCTCATCGGGATTCATCCGCAAATATTGAGGTTCACCGGGGGGAAGCTCAGTCGGACTTGGAGAAATGGCCGGGGTGGGGCTTGGAGCCGGAGGAACACTGCCCGCTTCCGGGGACGCGGCTTGAAAACAGCCGGACAAAACGGCTGCAAGAACGGAAAGGCAGAGCATCAAGCGAATGTTCATATAATCCGTCACTCCCATTTTCAATCATGTCTAATATAAAACTAGACGCAGGAAGCGGGTTGGAAGTTTCCCTGCAACAAAAACAACCGCCAGGAAAAACCCTGACGGTTGTTGTTATGCTGCGCTTAAGCCCTCAGCCGGTTTCGCTTGGCTACCACCATGGAGATGGCGAAGAAGGCCAGGGCGAAGCCTGCGGTGATCAGCATGTTGTTGAAAACGGGAGACAGGCTGGACCAGGAGAAGTCCGTCAGGCTGCCGATTTTGCTGTTGGCCTGGACGTACCAGTAGGTCGGCGTGAAGCTGGCCAGGCGCAGCACCGGGCTGGCGAGAAACTCCTGGGGAACGAAGACGCCGCTGATAAAAGCGGGGCCCAATGACGCCACATTGGCGATGGCGCTGATGGCATTGCGGCTTTTCACCAGATTGCCGATGAGGAAGCTGGCGCTGGCCAGGCAAAGGGTGAAGACCAGGGAATTGAGCAGCAGGTAGATCATATTTTGGGTCAGCGCATCCTTCGGATCGAAAATAAAGCAGGCTCCTGTCATTAAAATCCAGGCGGCGCCGGTAAACACCAGATTGGCCAGGAAAAATTGCAGGTTGATGCTCCCTGCCGGCAAAGGCGAGCAGAAATTCCGGCGGCTGAGGTCCCGGTTATTGAAGACGATCATGATGGCGGATACGCCCAGAATCAGCACCGAGGTCAGCGTATAGGCCAGAAAGTTAAAATAGTACACGGAGAAGCTTTGGGAGATATCCTTTTTGCCGCCGGAATTGGAGATGTTCACCTCGGTGTTTGCGGCCATATCCTTGGCCACCCGCAGGACGGTCTCCTCCTGGGAAATGCCGGGGCTGTTCTGGGAGTGCAAAGCAGCCAGGCGCCAGTATTGATTGACGGTCAGATCCACATAGATGTTTTCCATGGAGCCCGGAACCACTGTTTTCTGCAGCTGGAGCCCGCCGCCCTGCAGGAAGGAGCCGGTAAAGCCTGCAGGAATGCGCAGAATGTACGTGACATCCCGGAAAAACAAGGCGTCCTGCAGCTTCTCTTTTTCGTCGGGAAGCTCCACCAGTTGGTTCGTCTTGGACAGCTCCTCTTTGAAACCCTCCACAAGGGGAGTGCTTTCCTCTGCCAGAAAAGCGATTTTGGCTTTGGTCTGGCTGAACCCTTGGGTTTGCTGATTCACATTGGAAACGGTGATCAGTGTAGAAATCACCAGAAAAATGATCACATAAATAGAAATGGACGGCAGATTCTTCTTGATAATTTTCAGGCAAAGGTTAAAGACTGGCATATTTCCGCCTCCTGATGATGGAATAGGTTCCCAGGCAGAAGATTGCTGCAAAGACGCCCATCAGGCCCAAATTCAACAGATATCGGTTCAGGGTATCGTAATAGTACAGCGAATAGAAGGCGTCCGTCAGCAGATTGACGGGATTGAGATAAGCCAGAAGAGGCGCTTTTTGGGCGATGATATATTTCATATTGAGCATCATCATGCCGGACAGGAAGGAGCCTACCATGGTGACGCAGATCAGGATGGCGGTTTTGAGACCCTCGCCTTTTTTGACGGCGGCGCTGATCAGAGCGCCGAAGGACAGCCCCAGGATACAGCCGACGAAGGCTGTCAGCAGCACATAACCAACCCGCGGGCCAAAGTCCACATGGACAAAAAACGCCAGGTAAGCCAGCAGAATGAGAATCTCCGCATACAGAATGACAAGCGCCGCGGAAAGCCCCGCCACAAACGCCTTGAGCTTATGAACCGGGGACATGTTGATCCGGGCCGCCCGGGCGGACAGATCCGCCTGGATATCCGTTACCTCCTGGAGGCCGAAGAAGCTGCCGTAAAAGCAAGTCATGGCAATCAGGCTGTAGAAATAGTTGAGGATATTATTGGGGGCGGCGCTGCCGGCGGCCACTTCCGTTACATACCCGCGGGAGAGGCCCAGGTTTTCGAGCAGCCCGTTTTGCAGGGCCTGCGGATTGGCGGCGAGAATTTGACCCACCGCAGACGCGGTTTGCCGGTACTGGTCGGCAAAAATTTTGATGATGCTTTGGTTCAGACCCGATTTTTTGACGGTTAAGGCAAGACTTTCCGCAACGCTGAAGTAGCCTTCAATTTCGTCCGATGCAAGAAGCTGCTCCGCCTCCTCCTGGGTGGATACCTCCCGGAGATTGAAAATCCGGCTGTCTCCGCTGGACACCATCGTCAATGTCTGCTGAAAGCCGGCATCCTGCTTGTATCCGGCATCGTTTACCACGGCGACGGCAACAGGCTTAAACGTCTCGGCGCTGTTCAAATTGGAAAAGGCCATGTTAAAGAAGGTGGACATGAGAAGCGGAAACACCAGTGTCCAAAACATCAGCTCCTTGTTGCGGAGCAGACATTTCATGCGCGTGAAAAACAGATGTGAGAACATCAATACCGCCTCCTAATCCCGCAATTCCTTGCCGGTGATCTCCAGGAACACATCATTCAAGGTGGGAAGCTCGGAGTAGATGCGTCCGAAGCTGATTTCCCTATTTTTCAGAAACTCCAGCACATTCTCCAGATTGTTGCGCCCTTTGCCGGATTTAATGGACAGGGTTCTGTCGGTGGCTTCAGCGGATTCGATGCCCGGCACTTTCCGCAGCGCAGCCAACGCCTCCGGCTGGACGGGGGCAAAGGTTTCCACAGTAATTTTTTCACCGGTGGCGATCATGCCCTTCAGCTCCTCCTTGCTGCCCGCGGCAATCACCTTGCCCTTATCCATAATCACGATCCGGGAGCAAATTTGCTCCACTTCCTCCATGTAGTGGGAGGTATAGACAATGGTGGCCCCTTGCTCGTTCAAGCGCACAATGCCCTCCAGAATTTTATTCCGGCTTTGCGGGTCCACGGCTACGGTGGGTTCGTCAAGAATGATCAGCTTGGGCTTATGGGCAATGCCGCAGGCAATATTGAGACGCCGCAGGAGACCGCCGCTGAGCTTCTTGGGGTAATATTTGGTGAATTCCTCCAGCCCGACGAACTCGATGGCTTCCTGTACCAGCTTCTTGCGCTCTCCTTTGTCCCGGATATAAAGCCCGCAGAAATAATGGATGTTCTCATACACGGTCAGCTCGTCAAAAACGGCGACATTCTGCATAATAATGCCGATATCCCGCTTCAAATCATAGGAATCCGGCTTCATCGGTTTGCCGAATACCTCCACCTCGCCCTTGTCATAATCCAGAAGCGCCAGGATACAGTTGATAATGGTGGTTTTGCCGGAGCCGTTGGGGCCAAGCAGTCCGAAGATTTCCCCCTCCTGCACCTCCAGGGACAGATGATCCAATGCCAGCAGATCCTCGTACCGTTTCACCAGATTTTTCACTTTGATTACCATATGGACCTCCGCCTCCTCATCCTTTAATGCCATGTTAAGCCTTCCGGACCAGGGAGATAAGTGCGCGGTGTCAGAAGGCTGCGATGACAAATGTCATTTCCGGTGTGAACTTGTCCATCTGCAGCTCCGGGGCTGTGATAGAATAGAAGCTGCAAGGATTCCGCCTCTAAGGATGAATGCGATGATGAATTTAACGGATAAAGTGATATTGTTTGCTTCCTGCCTGGTGGTTTATTTATTCGATCCTGCCTCCGGCATGGAAATTGCCCCGGTGCTGATCGCCGTGATTATCAGCAGCCTGATGTTCTATTACGACGGCAAACGCGCCAGTCTCCTGCTGGCCTCTCTGTTTATCGCCGCTTGTCTGCCCCTGCCGGGGTTGCTGTTCTTTCTGCCGCTGGTGGGTTATGACTTGTTTTTTCGCCCGTGGCAAAAGATCGGGTTTGCCGCGCTTGCTCCTGTTTTCCTCCACTGGGAACGGTCGGATGTGATGATGGTGATGCTGGTGCTGCTGCTGGGGTTTGCCGCAATTCTGAAGCGGAGGACGGATGCCCAGCTGAAGCTGGTGGCTAAGTTTTATGAGCTTCGGGATTCCTCACGGGAAATGGCCCTTATCCTGAAACGGCAGAACAAGGAGCTGATGGAGAAGCAGGATGACCGGATCAGCCTCGCCACCTTGAACGAGCGCAACCGTATTGCCCGGGAAATCCATGATAATGTGGGACATCTGCTGTCCAGCGCGCTTTTGCAGATGGGGGCTTTGCTTGCGGTGACCAAGGATGAAAAAGCCCGGCAGCCCCTGTTGACCCTAAAGGCCACCCTTTCCGAGGCTATGGACAGCATCCGGCAGAGTGTGCATAATTTGTACGATGAATCTGTAAACCTGCAGGCCCAGCTTCAGGAGCTGGCGGATAAATTCACCTTCTGCACCCTGGAGTTTGACTATGAAATCCAGAGCAATCCGGACAAACGGCTGAAATATGCGCTGATCTCCATCGTCAAGGAGGGTTTGTCCAATATTGTCCGCCACTCGGACGCCACTTGGGCCAGCGTCGCCTTGCGGGAGCATCCGGCCTTTTACCAGCTGGTGATCCGGGATAACGGACGGGTGAAGGAAGTCAATATGGAGAGCGGCATCGGATTGAAGAATATTGAAAGCCGTGTGGAAGCCTTTCATGGGATCATGCGCATCCTTTCAAAGGACGGTTTTGCGCTGTTTATTTCTATTCCTAAGGACTTTCCGTCAGGAAAGTCGGCATCGTAAGGATAGGCTAAGGACTTTCCCACAGGAAAGTCGGCATCGTAAGGATAGGCTAAGGAGGAGGCTGCGGAATGAGGGTTGTGGTTGTGGATGACGACAGGCTGGTAACGGCTTCGCTCAAAACGATTTTGGAGGCGGAGGAGGATATTGCGGTTGCAGGCGTCGGCAATAGCGGACGGGAGGCGGTGGAGCTGTCCCGGGGGCTGCGGCCGGATATTCTGCTGATGGATATCCGCATGGAGGGGATGACGGGCATTGAAGCGGCGGAGCTGCTGCTGGCCGAGGAGCCCTCCCGGAAAATCCTGTTTTTGACCACCTTTTCCGATGATGAATATATTGTCAAGGCTCTCCGGATCGGGGCCAAGGGATACATACTGAAGCAGGATTTTGAGAGCATTGTGCCTTCTCTGCGCACGGTGTACGGAGGACAACGGGTATTCGGGGATGAAATCATCACCCGTATTCCGGCTCTGCTGAACAAGGGCGTCAAGGCGGACTTGGCCCGGTTAGGGTTAAACGAGAAGGAATGGGAGATTATCGTCCAGGTAGCCGATGGGCTGTCCAACAAGGAGATCGCCAAGAAGCTGTTCTTAAGCGAGGGCACAGTCCGCAATTACATCAGCATTATTCTGGAAAAGCTGGAGCTGCGGGACCGGACCCAGCTGGCCATTTTTTATTTCCGGAATGGTTGAGTTGGCGGGGAGAGAAGGGAGCCTATGAATTCATACCGCAAAATGATGCTGCTGGCTGCTTTGTTTTTACTGGCGCTGACCAGTGTGCGGATAGTTTGGCTGGTTGCCCGCAGCGAACCCCTTGATCCGGCCGCGCAAAAAGGAGTGCTGGATTTGCGTCCGTACGGGCTGCCCGGCGGCCGCACGATGAATCTGGACGGGGAGTGGGAGTTTTACCCCTCCCAATTGCTGGAGCACGTGGAGGCAGAGGCCGGGTCTGCCCCGGTTTTTGCACAGGTTCCCGGCTTATGGGACAGTGAACGCTTTGAACGGGGAGGCGGAGCATATGGTTACGGAACATACCGCCTCCGCATTTTGCTTCCGGAAGGGGATCACGAAGTTCTTGGGCTTTCCTTCAAGGATGTCAAACAAGGCTCTGCCCTTTATGTGAACGGCCGCTATTACGGCGGTTCGGGAAAGCCGTCCGCGGAGGCAGAAAGCTTTGTCTCCGGAGTAATGCCGTACGAGGCTTTTTTTGTACCCTCGGGCAATGAATTGGAGATCATGGTTCAGGTCTCGGCCGACGGCTCCTACCGCTACAAGGGAGGAATCACCAAACCCGTTAGCTTCGGGACCGCTGCTGCCATCCAACGGGAAAAAGCAAAGAGTATCATGCTGCAGGGGGCTGTTATTTCCCTGCTTCTTCTGGCAATGCTTGTGGTGCTGATGACCTATCTGCTGGGAACCCGTTCACGGCTCTTGCTGAGTCTCCTGCTCGGGTTGGGGATGGGGGCAGGCACCTTGTTCATCTCCGACGATAAGCTGGGAATGGAGCTGATTCCCCTCACATATGGGGGGGTAATCAAGGTGACTTGGTTTCTGGTGCCGGTAATGGTGGCGGCCTGCTTTGATTTTATTGTCAGGCTTCTGCTCCCTGCAAGGGTGAACCGGCGCTATCGGGTACTGATGGGCATCTTCTGTTTTTGGATGCTCCTTGCGGCGCTGCTTCCGGCCCGCACCGTTGCCTCGCTTGACTTGTTGAACCGCAGCCTATCCATGGGCTTCCTGCTGGCCATCATTGCTGTTATTGTGATTGCTGTCCTGAGGGGGAAGGAGGACAGCATCTATTTGCTTCTGGCAGGCTCGAGCATGGTATCCAATCTGCTCTGGAGCACCTACAAAAACCATACCACCGTTAATATGGGCTTCTACCCGGTGGATCTGATCGTGGTTTTCCTAAGTCTGTCCGCGTATGCCATGCGGCAGTATTTCCGAAAGGTGGAGCAAGCCAAGGAGCTGGCCTTGCGATTGCAGCAGGAGGATCGGCGCAAGGATGAGTTCCTGGCCAACACCTCCCATGAGCTGCGCAATCCCCTTCACGGCATGATGAATATTGCCCAGACCTTGCTGGAGAGCGAGCGAAAAACCGGAGGAGCCGATGTTGTCCGGAATTTGGAACTGCTCCTGACCATCGGCGGCAGGATGTCGTGGATGCTGGGCGATCTTCTGGAGCAGGCGCGGCTTAGGGAGAAGGGCGTCAAGCTGCAGCTTGCTCCGGTGCAGCTGCAGCCCCTTGCTGCCGGTGTGATTGACATGCTGGCTTATCTGACGGAAAAGAAGCCGGTGCGGCTGCAGGCGCTGGTTGCCCCGGATTTCCCGCCGGTGCTGGCGGATGAGATGAGATTGATCCAGATTCTCTTTAACCTTGTCCACAACGCATTGAAATTCACCGAGGAAGGTTCGGTTACCATTTCCGCCCGGTTGGCCGGCAAGGAGGCGGAGCTGGAGGTGCGGGATACGGGGATAGGCATGGATGAGGCTGCCGCCAGGAAAGTCTTCGAGGCCTATGAGCAAAGGGCATCCGGCTATAGCGCCGCAGGCGGGGGATTTGGCCTGGGTCTGTCCATCAGCAAGAAGCTGGTTGAGCTCCATGGCGGTACGATCCAGCTGCAGACGGCCCCCGGCAAAGGAACGGCGTTTTTCTTCCGGCTGCCTCTTGCCCAGACGGCTGCGGCTCCGGCGGAGACTTGCAGTCCGCTCCAGGAGGAGAGTTTCCCTCAACAACCGGAGCTTCCGCCTGCTGCCCATCTGCCGGGACGGACCGACAAGCCCAGGGTGCTTATGGTGGACGATGATCCGGTAAATCTGAAGATTCTTACCGGGGTATTGTCCCCGGACCAGTACCGGATTGCTACTGCCGGCGGCGGGCGGGAGGCGTTGAAGCGAATCGAGGAGGAGGAGTGGGACCTGCTGATTTCCGACGTGATGATGCCGGGCATGTCCGGCTATGAGCTTACGGCTATCCTGCGTACCCGCTACTCCCTGCTGGAGCTGCCTGTGCTGCTCCTGACGGCCCGCAGCACCCCGGAGGACATTCAGGCAGGCTTCCGGGCCGGAGCCAATGATTACGTTGCCAAGCCGGTGAATGCGGTGGAGCTGCGGACCCGGGTGGAGGGCCTGACCCGGCTGAAGCAAACCATGGATGAGCTTCTGCGGATGGAGGGGGCCTATCTCCAAGCCCAAATCGAGCCGCATTTTCTTTTCAACGCCATGAACTCCATCTCCGCTCTGGGGAATCTGGATGCAGAGCGCATGCGCCGGATGATTGATGCATTCAGCTCGTATCTGCGGATCAGCTTTGATTTTCTCAATACCAAAGACGTGGTTCCTCTTCGGTATGAGCTGGAGCTGGTCAAGGCTTATCTTTATATCGAGCAGGAGCGGTTCGGCCAGCGGCTGGCTGTGAAGTGGGAGCTGGAGGAGGAAGCGGAAACCAGCAGGCTTATGCTTCCGCCCTATTCGATTCAGCCCCTGGTGGAGAATGCGGTGAAGCATGGCATCCTGTCCCGCTCCCAAGGAGGGCAGGTAACCGTGCGGATTCAGAGGGAGGGCGATTCGGTGCTTGTGGCCGTGGAGGATGACGGGGCGGGAATGGACGAGGCGCGCTGCGCCGGGCTTCTTCAACCCGCAGCCTCCCCGGGGAGCAGGGGGGTAGGGCTGATGAATACGGACCGGAGGCTCCGGAAGCGGTATGGCAGCGGCTTGTCCATTGCAAGTCGGCCGGGACAGGGCACGGCGGTTTCGTTCAAAATTCCCAAGCGGTTCGCCGCGGCTACGGGGGAACAGGCATAGGGATGGCGGGATATTGATCTGCCGTCCCATTTTTAGACCTCTTTTCGTGACACGTAAAGTCCCTCAGGCGGCACCCCGCCGAAAAATGGCGCATCCGCGTTGGAATGGGGATCAAGGGCAGACGTAATGAGGGGAGAAGACCATGGCGCATGGTGGGCATGGATGATGCATTTGTCTCATTAGATGATTGGTTGTGGATTGCGGTTGCGGACAGAGCGTCCGTTATTTTCTTTATTTAGGGTCTTTTTGGATTTTCGCGGACAGACGATCCTTTATTCTGTTTCAGAAGCGTGGAGAATCCCTGGTTTCTGAGATTTAGCGGAACCTGAGTCCGCTCCGGAGAAAAAAGGGCCAATTTTTGCGAAATAACGGAACCAGGGTCCGTACAATGAGATGTATGACGTAGGGAGTCCAGCAGATGCCCATTGAGGGAGGGGGGATTTTTTAAATAGAAAAACCATCCCAAAGCCGAGCCTTGGGATGGTTTGGATGAAGGGATGCGCAATATGGCGCAGGGTTACTTATAAGTCTCTTAGGAAATGCCAAGGCCGGCACTTGCATAACCGGCGATGGCGGCTGCTAGATCGACACCAGCGGTGACTTCTGCAGAGAATACCAAAAGCAATCTGGTTCCTGCGGTGACAGGAATGTTCAGCCCAGTGGTGATACCGCTGCTGACATCTCCGATAGAAATTAATCCCGTGAGAGGGGGCGCTAAGGTGACTACTGCACCCGGCACCGCAACGAAGGTGTCGTCAGGTGTGGCGGATTGGAATAATTGGGCGGATACCGTTACAGTCGAGCCAATCAGGCTGAGTCCGGCGCTAATGCTCAAATAACCGGCCAAGGAGGTGATAACCCCATCCCTGGGCATGGAGAATGCATAGTTGGCCAGACCAGACAGATCGATTGTTCCGCTGGCTGCGGAGATACCGGGAAGGTTAAGTCCGAATCCAACCGCGCTGGAGGTGTTAAGCAAACCTCCAAGTACAGTGCTCAAAGCAACAGGTGTGCCGGACGCAAAGGGAATAATGGCTCCATCACCCGCCAGACCGGTGGGCCCGGTGACGCCGTCAGCGCCGGTAGCGCCAGTGGGCCCGGTGACGCCGTCGGCGCCGGTAGCGCCGGTGGGCCCGGTAACACCGTCAGCGCCGGTAGCGCCGGTGGGCCCGGTAACACCGTCGGCGCCGGTAGCGCCAGTGGGCCCGGTGACGCCGTCGGCCCCGGTAGCGCCGGTGGGCCCGGTGACGCCGTCGGCGCCGGTAGCGCCGGTGGGCCCGGTAACACCGTCGGCCCCCGTAGCGCCGGTGGGCCCGGTGACGCCGTCGGCGCCGGTAGCGCCGGTGGGTCCTGTAGCACCCGTGGCCCCAGTAGCTCCGGTAGCGCCGCCCCCTCCAGGATTCAGATCCTCGGCGTCCATAAGGACAACTTCATCCACCAGCATGTTGCTGGTAGCCGGCCGCGGAGCCAAACTAACGGAAAGCTGCGCAAACGCGATTCCTGCAGGCGCAGGAGTGGTGACTCCCTCAAAAACCTGCCATTGCGAGTTGGTAAAGAAACCCGGCGGCACAATCAACAAATAGCCGGCGCCAAGATACTGCTGGGAGCTGTCGAGATAGTTAACGGTGACAACAACCGCGGGGCTTGCCCCGCCGAAGGGATACCCCAGAGACAAAGATACGTAGAGCCCTTGCCCCGGAACGACAGACACCATCTGCTGCAAGGAAGCGTCGGGAAGCCCGCTCAGCAGTTGGGCGCTCTGGAAGCCTTCTTTGGAGATGGAGCTGGTTGTGGTATTTACTGCTGTCCAGCTGCTTAGTCCCCCCTCAAAACCTCCATTGATAATGCGATTGCTTAATTGAATGGCCAATACTATCACCTCAGTTTTCAATAATGTGAAGTGGCTTACAGGAGAGTTGTGCCATAACAGGGATTTTTTGCACAACTCTCGCTGGCAGTCAATATATTGTATAGAAAATGAAAGATTTGGAGACGGCACATTTGCGCATTTATTCGTGGTGAAATTTACAAAATTTTCATTTGCATTAGGGAATTGAACCGGGAGCGGCCAAACATGATCAATAAAATAGGGCAAGGAATCCTCCCCAGGAGGTTCCCTTGCCCCGTCAATTTGGGTACAGAGCCTATCTTTTAGACGACGAAGAAGTATTCATTCACAAAGCAGATGGTAATCACCGTATTGAGCATAATCAGCAAGGCAACCGCGCTGCTTCGGATGATGGGGTGGCGGGCCGTAAGATCATGCAGATAAAAGTACATGGGAATGGAAACCATCATGTATCTGACAATGCTGGTTAAGAGATCCGGCGAGCTGCTGAAGGGAATGGCGATCAGGAAAAAGCCGTAGACAAAAAACAGCAGCTCCAGCAAATTGCCGAACAGCTTCCGCCAATGTTTTACCGCATAGAGGAAAAACACCAGCAAAGCGAAGGTGGCCATAACGAAGGAGATGACACCGTTATCCCAGCCGCCTCCTCCCAGAATGAAGTACGGCTTGCTCAGATAGTGGAGGTAATTCCCAAACGGAAAGGCCGTGGCCCGCCCCCAATTATCCTGCTCGTGCATAGGAGCCAGGAAATCTCCGGTGAGATGCTTCATATAGGCCAGATAGCTCAGCATCGGCAATATCGCCATTACAGCGTAAGCCAGGAACCGGGCATCCGCCCAAACCAGCCGGCGCCGCCGGAACAGCTCCACCAGAATGGCCCCTCCGGCGAACACCAGGTTGGCTATGCCCGGCACCCGCGTCACCGTGGACAATCCGGCAGCCAGCATCGCCCAGAAAAACCGCTTCGTATGCGCAAAATACAGGGTTGCCGCACAGAGAAGAAGAAACAGACTTTCCGTATACATCAGCGAAAAGTAGATGGAGGCGGGATACACCACCACCGTGAACAGAATAAAGCCGATTCCTTCCTTGGCGACTCCCCGGGCCAGGGCGGTCAAGTGAATGAAGTACAAAGCGAAGACCAGCAGCACATTGGACAGCACCAATCCGATGGTGTGCAGACTCCAGGGGAGGAGATAGGACAGTCCTTTGACCATAAGCGGATACAGCGGGAAAAAGACCCAGTTGGCGGGAGGATGAGGCTCGTCAATCCGATATGTATGGTACCCGTCCCGGGCAATGCTCATATAGGAATATACATCGAACTTGTATACATGGGAGGGCTTCAGCACCTGCGTATCCGACAGCTTCTCCGGCAGGTCCATAACCCGGAGCACCTGCCCGTCTCCCAGATCAAAGGTTTTGTAGGTGGGCTCCATGGTGTATATCGAAAACAAATTCAATCCCAGATAGCCTATTCCGTACAGCAAAAGACGGCTTACGAGCACAAGCAGCAGCGCATATCCCAGAATGGCCGCGTGGCGCTTCCAACCCGGTTTTTCCAACGAGGGGGCAGTGTTAACGGGCATGTTATCTCTCCTATTGTTCTCTTTATGTATATAGACGCGACTTTGCACGTTTTTGTTGCCAGATTAATGGGAATCATCCAAAAAGGGTTTGTTTACGTAATAATACATCACTCCCATGAGAATGCCGCCGCCGATAAGATTGCCGATGGTAACCGGAATCAGATTATGAAATACTCCGTACCAGGAAATGGTTCCCGGGTGGTGCAAAACCAGGGCGATGGCGAAGGTGCACATATTGGCAATACTGTGCTCGTACCCGGAGATGAAGAAGCAGAAAACGAAGAGCATCATGGCAAACATCTTGGCCCCGTCGCTTTTCATAGCCATGGGCACGAAGAAGGCCAGGCAGACCAGCCAATTACAGAGAATCGCCCGGAAAAACAACTGGCTGGCCGGCGCCCCCATCTTGTGGGCCACTACATCCAGCAGGAATTGGTTGACACTGGAGGAATTGAAGAGCCCGGTGAGATAAATCAGAAGAGCAAAGGCGGCGGCCCCGAGAATATTGCCCATGTAGCTGACGCACCACATCCGCGCAACCTCCACCCACTCTATTTTTCGGCGCAGGGCGGCGTAACTGTAATAGAAGGTGTCGCCGGTGAACAGATCTCCGCCGCCGTAGGAGATCAGAATAATGGCTGCGCCGAAGGTGATAGCCGCCATGGGGTAGGTGAGAGGCGATTTTTCCAGGAAAAAATAGTTCCCCGTTTTGAAGGCGACAATCACGCCGAAGCCGATGAACATGCTGGCCAGCATGGCTCTCGCAATGTAGCGCAGGACGCTTTGACGGTAAATTTTTTGCTTCTTGAGGGCCAAGGCCTCTACCTGTGCTAGCATTTCCATTTCCATCGCCGCGTAAGCCTCCTTATGCATAGTTGGAGAAACATACAGGATCTCCCTGTTTGAATTAAGGTTTATTATACCCAATTACCCCAAGGGAATCGAATGAACCGGGAGCGTTTGGTTTTTTGCCTGCGGTACAGGCACAAGTAGGCGGATACCCACATAAACTGTTACTACTTTGCTTACGCTCATGCTACTCCTTCAGCGGGGCATGGTGCATATTGCTGACAAGGGGTGACTGCCGTGCCGGGATTTTTCGCCATGATTGCCTTATTCATTAAAGAGCTTTCCTTATTGGTTTCGTATGTGAAAAACAATGCCTTCCCGCAGCCCTTATCGGAAAGCGAGGAGGCAAAGCATCTGAAGCTGATGGCCGGGGGAGATCTGAACTCCCGCAATATGCTGATTGAGCATAATCTGCGCCTGGTAGCCCATATCGTCAAGAAGTTTGACAATACCGGTGAGGACCTGGAGGATTTGATCTCCATCGGCACCATCGGGCTGATCAAGGCCATCGAATCCTTTTCGCCGGATAAGGGGACGAAGCTGGCTACCTTCGCTGCGCGGTGTATTGAAAACGAAATCCTCATGCACCTCCGCTCCCTGAAAAAAACGAAGAAGGATGTATCCCTCCATGATCCCATCGGAACGGATAAGGAGGGCAACGAAATTACGCTCATTGATATATTGGGCAGCGAATCCGACGATGTGGCGGAAATGGTGCAGATGAAAATCGAGAAGTCCAAAATTTACGCCCATCTGGATATTCTGGATGAACGGGAGCAGGAGGTCATTCGGGGACGGTTCGGCCTCGACACCGGGGGGGATGAGCGGACCCAGCGGGAAATCGCCAGGGAGCTGGGAATCAGCCGCAGTTATGTGTCGCGGATCGAGAAGCGGGCGCTGATGAAGCTGTATCATGAGTTTTATAAGGCGAAGCGGTAAAAATGTGAACACGGCGGATTTGATGTGTTGTGAGAATAGGGGCGCTGAGCGCCTCTTTTTTCTATTGGAATGCAGTGAACCATTCTTATATTTACATGGAACGGAAGTATGCGATATAATAATTTCATGGACTTTCTTTATTGACTAAATAAAGTGATTAAAAATAGGGAGGTTACAGTATGCATTCATTATCCATAGAGGAATCGAAGCAGCTCATACAATCTTCTTCGTTTGCTCAATTGTTGGAAGACATGTACGGCAACAATGAGTATACAATTCAAAAGCAAAGGTACCTAAGCCTTCTTGAATCATTCAGGAAGGAATTCGGTGAAGGGAAAGTAAGTTTATTTAGTGCGCCGGGAAGAACTGAAATTAGCGGGAATCATACTGACCACAATTACGGGAAAGTGCTGGCTGGCAGCATCAACTATGATACGATTGCCGTCTCACGACAGATTAATGAAGACACGATAACCATCTTATCAGAAAGTTATACAGATAAGTTTATAATCAGTATTACAGACCTCAAACAGAATCCGGGGGATAATGGCACGGCAGCGTTAATTCGCGGTATTTGTGCAGGTTTCCTTGAATTTGGATTTAAGGTGGGCGGGTTGGATGCTTACATATCCAGCAATGTATTGTCAGCCAGTGGATTAAGTTCCTCAGCATCCTTTGAAATGCTGTTATGCTCAATCATGAATGATTTTTATAACGAGGGTTCAATTGATCCGATTACTTTAGCAAAAATCGGTCAATATGCGGAGAACCATTATTGGAATAAACCCTCGGGCCTCCTTGACCAGATGGCATGTGCAATCGGAGGTGCCATTTCGATAGACTTTGGGAATCCCAACACTCCGTTAGTCGAACAAATTGACTATGATTTTAGCAAAGACAACTTTAGTCTTGTTATCGTGAATACAGGCGGAAACCACGCGGATTTAACAGATGCTTATGCCTCTGTCCCCAACGAGATGTTTTCAGTTGCAAAAGCTCTGGGGAAAAAAGTGCTCATGGATTTATCCATAGAGGATATATTAGCCAATTTGTGCCAACTTCGAGAAAAGCTTGGCGATAGAGCTGTGCTGCGCGCCCTTCATTTTTATAAGGAAAATGAGCGTGTGGACATGCAGGTTGAGGCCTTAAAATCCAATGACTTTGATCGTTTCTTAATCCTAATCAAGGAATCCGGCAACTCCTCATGGAAGTGGCTTCAGAATTGTTATCTTAATCAAGAACCGCGGGAACAAGCGGTATCCGTTGCCCTAGCTCTTACAGAAATCTTTATAGACACGATAGGCAGGGGGGCTTGTCGCATTCATGGCGGCGGGTTCGCGGGTGTCATCTTAGCGATAATTCCCAATACTTCTATTGAGCAATATGAGAAATTGATCAGAAAGACTTTAGGGACTGATCTCTTTAAGATTAACATCCGTAAGCAAGGGGCCATTTGCCTAAATAGAACAATCGCCGCCGTTCATTAACAAATCCAACAAAGTGCGATGACCAGATTATTTTTGAAAAAGGGGGGGGATCAGCATTGCAGGAGTTTGCCTCCGACCGGCTAACGGAGCTTGATATCCGCTTTGAATTGGATAATGTGCGGGCCCATATTCAATGGTTCCGCACCATGCATCATCCGGGAGCCGGGTGGTCCATTCCGAGACATGTCCATTCCTATTATGAATTGCATCTTGTCCGCTCCGGGAACAGCCGCGTTCTGTTGGACGACAGGGACTTCCTGGTGCAGGAAGGGGAATTATACGTCACCGCTCCAGGCGTCTACCATCAGCAAACAGGCGCCGGAGACGCCGGCTACCTGGAGTATTGTCTCTGTGTGGACATGTTCCTGGAATCGGAGGAGGCAACGGAGGGGGCGCAGCTCCTGGAGATTCTGCATCAAACCCCCTGCGGCCCATGTCCCGATGCCTTCGGCGCGTTGGCCAGGTTTGAAGCGGCCTTGAAGGAGGCGGAAGCCCGCCGGGTTGGCTACGTGGGCTTAATCGGCAATGCAGCCTCCGATATTGTGATTCTTGCGGCCAGAGCTTTAAGCGGGGGGATGGAGGGCCGCCATTCTTCGCCGCTGAAGCCGGTTCGAGTCTCAAGCAAGGAGTACCGGTTCGCCCTCGTCAAGAGCTATATCGAGGAGCACATTATGGAGCCGGTCAGCCCGAAGGAGATCAGCAGATGGATGCATCTGTCCGAGAAGCAGGTGCTGCGTACCGTAAAGGACAAGACGGGAATGTCAACCAAGGCGTATATCAGCGCCAAAAGGCTGGAGAAGGCGAAGGAGCTGCTGTCCCGGACCGAGGCCACCGTCAAGGAGGTCTCCAGGGCTATGGGTTTTTCCAGTGAATATTACTTCAGCCAATTCTTCCATCGGACCTATGGGATATCGCCAACGGATTTTAAGAAAAAAGTACTTTAAGATGTCTGAAAATATTAAGTTATTGCCCTTTTCTCGGATTCAAGGCGTCTGTGGTCCGGCATTACAATAGGATCATGGCAGGCATGGATCTTAATGGAGGCGAGGGCATGACGTTAAGCAAAGAATGGAAAAACCGGGTGGAGCTGTGGAAGAATGAACTGCCCAAACATTACTATACCCCGTTGGATACCATTGTGCTGGAGGGGTATACGACCTTCGACAGGCTGTCGATGGAGGAGGCGCTGAAGGGCGGCTTCCAGCCGTTCCCGCCGGGTACCCTATGGGGAGCCAAATGGGAATATGGATGGTTCCGGGGAAGCATTGTGCTGCCGTCGGCCGCCCAGGGGAAGCGAATTGTGCTGCGTCTGGACGTTGGCGGGGAGAGCACGGTGTTCATCAACGGACGCGCAGCGGGCTGTGTCAGACGGTATGAAGCCTGGCAGGCCATGAACCCGGTTCATGTAAATATCCTGACCTTGGAGAGGGCTGCGCAGGCGGAAGCCGAATACGAGCTGGTGATCGAGTGTTATGCCGGGCATGGGGCGCGTGTTGCCCACGTGGGGCCTGTGCCCCCCGGAAGGGAGACCATTCCCGAGCCTCCGGCGCAGCAGGCTGCTATGGGGGTATGCACCTATGGGATATGGAACGAGGAAATCTACCAGCTATGGCTTGATGTAGAGGCGCTGTACCAGGTGCGGGGGCTTCTGGACCCCAATTCCCTGCGGGTTGCGCAGATTGATAAGGCGCTGATGGATTTCACGCTTCTGGTTGACGTGGAGCTGCCCTTCGAGGAAATGCTGGCTACGGCGGCGGCAGCCAGACAGCGGCTCAAGCCCCTGCTTGCTTGCACCAACGGGACCACGGCGCCGGAGATGTTCGCATTCGGGCATTCCCACCTGGATATCTGCTATCAGTGGACCTTGGCCGAAACCCGCCGCAAATGCGCCCGAACCTTATCCACCCAGATGACCCTGATGGACGAGTACCCCGATTACCGCTTTCTGCTCAGTCAGCCGTATCTGTATGAGATGACGAAGCAGGATTATCCGGAGCTTTATGAGCGCTTGAAGGAGAAGGTAAGGAACGGGCAGATTATGCCGGAGGGAGCCATGTGGGTCGAAGCGGATACGAATATCCCCTCCGGGGAGAGCCTGATCCGCCAATTCCTGCACGGTATGGAGTTTTTCCGTTCGGAGTTTGGCATCGACAGCCAGCTCTTATGGCTGCCTGATGTATTCGGCTATACCGGGGCGCTTCCGCAGATCATGAAAGGGTGCGGAGTCAAGTATTTTTCCACGGCCAAGCTGTTGTCCAGCTTTGTGACGGGCGAACCCTTCCCCTATAACACCTTTACCTGGAGGGGAATTGACGGCACGGAGGTTCCGGTTTCACTGTGCGAGAATTATTGCGCCCATATGTATCCCGAGGCGGTAACGGAGGTATGGAGCCGGCGGGTGCAGAAGGACGGGGTATCCTCATTCCTGTATCCCTTCGGCCATGGAGACGGGGGAGGAGGCGCAACCCGCGATCATCTGGAGTTTCTGGGGCGGGTCCGGGATCTGGAGGGGGTGCCGCGGGTGAAGATCAGCCATCCGGTGGACTTCTTCGAAGACCTGGAGGCAAGGGGATTCCCGGAGGCTGCTTATGTAGGGGAGCTTTACTTCCAGGCCCACAGAGGGACATATACCTCCCAGGCCCGCATGAAGCGTTGGAACCGGAGGAGTGAAACCGCCTTAAGGGAGACCGAGCTGTGGGGAGCCGCCGCCCAAATTGTGCAGAATTATGCCTACCCCCGGGAGACGATGGACCGGATCTGGAAGGAGCTCCTGTTCCTTCAGTTCCATGATATATTGCCGGGCTCCTCCATTCATCAGGTTTTTGTGGAAGCGGAGGAGAGCTACCGGAAGCTGTGGGGGCACAACGCGGAGGTCCGGCATGAGGCGCAGTCCAGCCTGCTTCAGGACCGGCCGGGCTGGATTACAGTATTCAATAGCACTGGATGGGACAGAAGGGAGCTGGTGCTTTTGCCTCCGGGGACAGCACAAGCGGTTGACTCCGCAGGGAAGGAGCTTAAGCTGCAGGAGGTGGAGGGCAGGATCTATGCGGAGGCGGATGTGCCTTCCTGCGGCTGGACTGCTCTGCAGGTGGGTAAGAAGGCCCAACTAGCGTCTGCCGGAGAGCCGCGGCCGCAGGTTGCGGCCGGCGAGGGCTGGCTCGAGAATGATCTCCTGCGCCTTGAGTTGAATGAGTACGGCGAGCTCACCGTTATTCTGGATAAGTCAACCGGCCGCAATCTGGCTGCCGCGCCATGCAATGTGTTCCGGATGTACAAGGATGTGCCCGGAGTATGCGACGCCTGGGAGATCGAAATCATGTACGAACAGCAGCCCGTAGCCCTGACGGACATGGCTTCTATTGAAGTGGTTGCCCAGGGAGAGCTGTTCGGTCAGCTGCGGGTGTCCCGAAGGCTTCATGCTTCGGAGCTTGTGCAGACGATCACCCTGAGACAGGGCAGCCGCAGAGTAGACTTCGAGACAACAGTCGAGTGGAGGGAGAAGCACAAGCTCCTTAAGGTAAGCTTTCCCGTAGATATTCATACCGATGAGGCGATGCACGAAATCCAGTACGGTTATGTCAAACGGCCGAACCACCGCTCCCGGACTTATGATGCGGACCGCTTCGAGGTGTGCCAGCACCGCTGGAGCGCGCTGGCGGAGGCGAACCGGGGCTGCGCTTTGCTCAATGACTGCAAATATGGCATCAGCGTTCTCGGAAACAGCATGAATCTTACGCTGCTGAAGGCGGCCCTGGCGCCGGATATGACGGCGGACTTGGGCAGACAGGAATTTACGTATTCCTTCACCTTCTGGAATGGCCCCTTCGTGGAGAGCAATGTGATCCGCGAGGCGTACGGTCTGAACACGCCGGTGATTTCCATGGAGGGCTGGGCAGATGAACGTTCGCTGTTTGGCATAGATTGCCCTGCGGTTGTCCTGGACACGGTCAAGCCCGCAGAGGATGGAAGCGGGGATCTCATCCTGCGGCTGTACGAGTCCATGGGAACCAGTGCAAGCTGTACCTTGAACACCTCCATCCCCATACGGAAGGTTGTTGAGACGACGATGAGGGAAGCGGCGGTGACGGAGCTGGCATTCGGCCCTTCGGGAATCCCCTTAAGCTTGCGTCCCTTTGAGGTGAAGACAATCCGTTTAAGCCATCGGACGGAATAAGGCCGCCTGTTATCAGAATATCCAATCCGCCTTTTAGAATGGCGATCCAACCAGAATTCCGGTGATCCGGGGTTCTGGTTTTCTATTTTTCTATTTTGTCCATACGAAAATTACGGAGTCTTTTAGTCGCAATGTCATCATCCTGAGGCTAAACCATATGTTTGTCTCTGTTAATTTTATCCAGAAAATCCACCATAGTCTTGATAAATTTATCGGGCTGCTCAAAATGGATGTCGTGTCCCGATTTTATCGTGATCATCTCATTTCCCTTGATCAGCGCATGGACCTTTGCGGCGTCCTCATCGCTGTTGGCGGCATAGAGAACTCCGTCCTTGCCGTATTGGGTGGCAGCCTTCAAGTATATGGATGGAGAGCTTATCCTGGACAAGGTTTCCTCCTGGTCAAAGCCGTTAAACCATGAGCCGGTATAGAAGCTTTCCGCAAAATCCAGATCAAAGTGATCCAAGTAACGGGTGCCGTGAATCCATTTGTAGGGCACGTACCACAGCTTTAGCGGCTCTCCCGGATGGCTGGCCCGGTATTTCCTGGTGCTGGCGGACAGAAGCTTCCTTAAATCGCCGAACAGCCCCCACAAGTAGCTGTTTTCCATGCTGTACTCTACGTAATCCTCCACCGCGGTCTGATTTTTAAAGCTGTGCACAGTCTCAAAGCTTTCCCGCCACACAAATGTATTCTGCATTTCAGCAGGCTCCACCTTAAAAAAGGGCGGGTCCTCCAAAACGACGCCCAGCACCTGTTCCGGCGCATAGGCTGCAATCCATGCCGCCAAAAGACCGCCGGAGGAATGGCCCGATATGACGCTTGGTTCGCCGATGACATGCTCAATAAACCAGACAAAATCCCGTCCCATGGCAACCCCTGTATACTTGGAAGGATCGCGGCCGGATTCTCCGTGTCCATGGCAATCAATGGCATACACATGATAATGCTTGGCCAGCCCCGGAAGCACTCTCGAATAGTCCTCCCATTCCATGGACTGCCCGTGTATGAGCAGAAGCGCAGGGCCGTTGGCGGGTCCTTCGGCATAATTCAGCACGGTTCCATCCTCAAGCATCGCCTGCTTTTCCTTATACCCTGCGTTGTAGGTTTTCTTTAACGGCTTCTTGTCATAATTCATGTTCCGGTAAGCATAAACCCCAAGTGCGCCCGCGGCGGCGATCATGACGCAGAGCACAAGCAGGACTATTTTCAGCATTTTAACTTCCCCCTCCCCACTCCACTACTCCTCCGTCTGCTCTTCGGCTTGAAGCACCGCTTCGATAAAATGCTTGAATTTGTCATATTGGATCAGCGCGATTCCCTGAGCCTCGTCCCCTACAACCAGCAGGCTGTCTCCGGGACAAATGGCGAATATCTCTCTGGCTTTTTTGGGAATGACAATCTGCCCCCGTTCCCCAACCTTGACCAGGCCGAATAGGTGCTTTCCCTTGGGATGAAGCGACATTCCTCTTTTCTCATCCAAATCCTTGACCAGATCATCCAACGCCACCTCGTATAACTCCGCCAAAGCCAAGCAATTATTGATATCCGGGACGGTTTTTCCTTTTTCCCATTTGGCAACGGCTTGCCTGGAAACGCCGATCCGGTAAGCGACCTCTTCCTGGGTATATTTTTTCCGTTCCCGCAGCTTTTTCAAATTCATATTGATCATACTTTTCACGTCCTTTGTGATCATTATACGGGACTTTGCGGAGCAGTCCACCCACTTCCAATAACATATCCTGTTACTTTCAGTTTACATTCCCGGAGCAGACGCAATTTTTGGAAGAACATATGTTTCGTTTGACTTTGCCAAAGTCCATTGCTATCTTAAAGTGGATAACAGGCGCAGACAGGGGGGAGACGGAGCGTGTACAAGCTGCTTTTGGTGGACGACGAACCGGCGATTCGCGCCGGCTTGCGGAATCACTTTGACTGGATGGCGTACGGCATTGAGATTGCCGGGGAAGCGAATAACGGAGTAGCCGCTTTGGAGCTGCTGGAGCATCAGGGGATCGATATTGTGATGACCGATGTCCGGATGGCGAAGATGGATGGAATTGCTTTGTCCAGGGAAATTAGAAAACGTTTTCAGGATATCAAAATCGTCTTTATCAGCGGGTACGACGATACGGATTATTTGAAGTCCGCTCTTCAGCTCAATGCAATGGATTATATTTTCAAGCCGGTTAATATGGATGAGCTTCAAAAAGTGGTGGAAAAGGTTATCGCGGAGCTGAAGGCATCAGAGGTGCGCCAACTGGTGCTGCAGGATATGCAGGTGAAAATGAGGGAGAGTCTGCCGCTGTTGCGGACGGAATTCTTCATGGCCTTGATCCGCCGGGAAATTACAAGCGACGGGGCGCTGGAGGAGAGGAGCCGGTTTCTTGAGCTGCGGCTTCCTGCGGATGCTAGCTACGGGGTTATTGTGATCTCGGTGGACAACTCCGCTTCCGTCATTGACTCGTATTCGGAGAAGGGCTGGCGGCTCATTTCCTATGCCGTGCAGAATATTGGCCAAGAGCTGATTCACAAGCATATGGAAGGCTATATTTTTCAGTCGCAAACGGAGGAATACACAGGTATTCTAAGAGCCTTTGGTTCGGCGGAAATGTTCGGGGACCGGCTCATTGCCCTGGCTTCGGATATCCGCGACAATCTGCTCCGTTGGCTGCGCATCAGCGTGACCATCGGCGTCAGCCAGCAGGTGAAGCAGCTCCGCTCCTTGGCCGATTCCTACGACCAGGCAAGGGAGATCGCCGCCCGCAGATGGTATCTGGGCAGCAGCCGGGTGATTACCGTGGACAGTCTGGAGGAGAATGACGGCGGCGGCTACAGCTTCGGCCAGAAGCAGCGGGAGCAGCTGCTGGCGTGCCTGAAGGCGGCGGACGAATCCCAATTGCGCCTGCTGCTGGACGATATCTTCAGCGGGCTGTCCCGCAACCGTTCCGACGGCATCCATTACGGGCGCAATGTGTGCCTGCAGATGCTCCTGCTCTCCGACCAGCTTCTTCTTGGTCTGAATATTGATTCGCCTCTTGTCGAATCCATGGAGGATCAATGGAAGCTGCTGCTGACGAAGGAGACCATCATTGAGCTTCACGGCATGCTGGAGGGGCACATGCTGTCCGTATGCCAGCGTATACAGGAGAAGCGGACCGGCAAAACCTTCAAGCTGGCGGAGCGGGTCAAGGAAATCATTGAGGAGCGTTACTCCGACAACCAGCTGACGGTGGGCCTTATTGCCAAAGAGGTGTTCCTTACGGACTCCTATGTCAGCCTTCTGTTCAAGCAGGAAACGGGCCAGACCATCAATGATTATCTGACGGAGGTGCGCATTGAAAAGGCGAAAAGCCTCCTGTCGGAATCGGATAAGCGGCTGAACGATATTTGCCAGGAAGTCGGGTTTTCCGATATCGGCTATTTCCGAAAGCTGTTCAAACGGCATACGGGGCTGCTGCCCAAGGATTACCGGCAGCGCTTCATGTAGGGCGGTGATGGGGATGCTGACTTTTCTAACAAAGGGAATGCGGCTGCTTGCGCGGCTCAAACGCAAGTATGCCATGCCAAGGTCCTGGTTATTGCTCTACGTGCTGCTTATTGTGGTTCCGTCGTCCGTTCTGCTATATTCCTACTACCAAAGAACGGTTTCCATTCTGGAGGAGGAAGTAAGCGGCTCCATGCTGGAGGCCCTCAAGCAGGCGGGCAGCAATCTGACCTACCGGATGAACCATGTGGAGGACATCTCCAACTCGGCTTTGACCAGTTCGATGCTGCAAAATTTTTTGGAGCTTTCCGGAAAGGAAACCGCAATCGCCGAGCAGATGGAGATCAATAAGGAATTAAATAAATTCATTCAGTCGGTTCAGGCCGACCGCAATATTTTCCGCGTACGGCTGTTTGTGGACAGGTCCCTGCTGATATCCGGAGAAAACTATAACTTCTTCACTCTGGACAGCATCAGGCAGGAGCCCTGGTATGACCGCGTCATCAAAGCCAACGGCGGTATGGTCTGGACGGGAGTGTACAAGGAAAGCTACATCGACAGGGAGGACACCTACATTTTGTCCTGCGTCCGGATGCTGCGCAGCCCCAACCGGTATGATCAGGTTGCAGGCGTGCTGATGATCGACATGGAAGCCAAGATGGTCAACGACATCCTGAGCAATATCTCCTTTACCGAAACAAGCAACATCTATGTAACGGACACCGAAGGCATGATTATTTCCCATGAAGACCCTTCGATGATCGGCAGCGCCAGCCTGGCCGGACCGTTATTGGCGCAAATGGCGGCGGCCAAGGACGGAATTTCCGCCAAGACGGACTTGAACGGCGGGGAAAGGTATGTGCTGTACACGGAGATTTCCACCCAGGGCTGGAAGCTGGTGGGGGATATTCCGGTTACGGATATCTCCAGAAGGGTTCTAAAGATGAACCAGTCCTCCGGCGTAGCCACTTTTCTGGTAATTTTCTCGCTGTTTCTGGTGGTGATGTTTGTCCTGATCGCCTTCATTGTCCGCTATATGAACCGCAGGGTGAAGGTAGTCATTTCCATGATCAATAAAAAAGGGATTGAGCGCCTTGAGGATCTGGATTCCGCCTATGGCGATTTCAACATGCTGGAACGGACTGTGGACAACCTGATACGCCGGGTGAATACCTTGATGCAGAAGACCTACAAAGCCGAGATGTATGAGCGGGAGGCTCAGCTGAAGGTGCTGCAGGCGCAAATCAACCCGCATTTTCTGTACAACACGCTGGATACGATTAATTGGCTTGCTCTCGACCGGGGGGCCAAGGATGTCAGCATGATGATCGGCGCTCTCGCCCAATATTTCCGCTTGAGCCTGAATAAAGGCAAGGATATTGTCAGTGTGGCCGATGAGCTTGAGCTGGCCCGTGTCTATCTGGAGATTCAGACCAAGCGTTTCCCCGATCTGTTCCAATTCCAGATTCAATCGGAGCCGGGGCTTGGCGATTATGTCATGCCTAAATTGACGCTTCAGCCCATTGTGGAAAATGCCCTTCTGCATGGGGTTCTCGGCAATGACGGGGAGCATTCCATGATTCGGATCGAGGCGCGCACGGAGGCCGGAGATTTGATCATCGTCGTTTCCGATGACGGAGCCGGCATGGAGGAGGAGCAGGTCAAACGGCTGCTGCTGCTTCCCCCGGAAACCCGTGCGGAAGGCAAGGGAAGCTCTTATGGTTTGTTCAATGTCAATCAGCGGATCAAATTGTATGCGGGAGAGGAATACGGCATCATGATTCATTCCCGGCCGGGGAGCGGAACGACGGTTACGGTCCGGCTGAAGGCGGTGCGCAAGCAGCCATAGGCAGAACCTGTTTTTCCCGGCCGCGGCCGTAAAGCCCTCCGGCTTAAGCATACCCACAACCTGGCGGTAGTCTCCCGCCGGGTTTTTTTGCGGCCCGGAGCGGGGCTTCAGAGCCGAAAGTTTAAAGAAATGACCCTCTTTTTTATGAATTGTCCATCTATATCAAGGGCGGGATTCCCGATATAATGAAGCCACAAAGAGATAAAGAGAGGAGCCACAAGATGAGCACGCTGCTAACGGAGAAGAAAAAGTGGGATCGTACCGCAATCAAAACGGGCAAATTAAAGCGGTTCCGGCAGGTTTACGCCTATTTCGATTTATATTTGCTGCTTGTGCCGGGGCTGCTGTTTTTGCTGATATTCAAATACACGCCCATGTACGGAATTATCATCGCCTTTCAGGATTTCAACATCTTCGAAGGCATTGCCGGAAGCGCATGGGTCGGCCTGGAGCAGTTCCACAAATTAATTCAATCCAGCGAATTCGGCCAGGTATTCTCCAATACCTTGCTGATCAGCCTCTACAAAATCGTGCTGTTGTTTCCGATTCCCATCTTCGTCGCTTTATTCCTGAATGAAGTTTCCAAGATGTGGTTCAAACGGAGCGTGCAAACCATCATCTATTTGCCCCACTTTTTATCATGGGTAATCGTCTCCGGCTTGTTCGTCAACATCCTGTCCCCGTCGGGCGGACTGGTGAATCAGGTTATTCAATGGTTCGGCGGCGACGCCATTTCGTTTATGGCGGACAATAGATTTTTCCGGAGTGTGGTGGTGTTTACGGCAGGCTGGAAGGAAGTGGGCTGGAATGCGATTATTTTTATCGCCGCCATTGCCGGAATCGACCAGGACCAATACGAAGCGGCGGCCATGGACGGCGCAGGGCGGATCAAGCAAATGTTCTACATCACCCTGCCCAATATTGCTCCGACGATTATGCTCATGCTCATCCTGCGGATCGGCAATTTGCTGGATGCGGGAACGGAGCAGATTCTCACCATGTACAACCCCGTTGTATATGATACGGGCGATGTCATCGGAACCTATGTGTATCGTATGGGCTTAGGCCACATGGATTACAGCTTCAGCACGGCGGTAGGGTTGTTCAATTCCGTCATCGGCTTCACCCTGCTGGTGTCCGGCAATTTCCTCAGCAAAAAGTTCATGAAACGAAGCATCTGGTAGGAGGTTACAATGAAAAGAAGAACAGTCGGAGATATTTCCCTGGATGTTGTCATTTATCTCGTTTTGCTGTTGTTTGCCGCATCCACCCTGCTTCCCTTTGCCAATGTGTTCGCCAAAGCGGTTAGTGCGGAATGGGCCGTTATTTCAGGCAAAGTGGGTATATTGCCCATCGATTTCCAGATCGATACCCTTAAATTTGTCGTCACCTCCCAGCAATATGTCCGCGCATTCCTGATATCGGTGGGCGTGATGGCCTGCGGAACCTTGCTTTCCCTTCTCATAACGGCCGTAACCGCCTATCCGCTGTCTAAGAAGACCCTGCCCGGAATTAAGCTGGTCATGCTGCTGTTCATATTCACCATGATGTTTAACGGAGGCATTATTCCCAACTATCTCTTGATACGGAACCTGGGACTCATCGACAGCTTATGGGCCCTTGTGCTGCCCGCCCTTATCAGCGTATTCAACCTGCTGGTGATCAAGAGCTATTATGAGACTCTGCCCGAGAGCCTGGAGGAATCCGCCCGGATCGACGGAGCGCGGTACATGACGATTCTGTTCAGGATTATTCTTCCCATCAGCGGCCCGGTTCTCGCCACCATTGCGCTGTTCTATGCCGTGTATTACTGGAATGATTTCTTTCACCCCATGCTTTATATAAACAGCACCTCCTTGAAAACACTCCAGCTGTATTTGCAGAGCATTGTCATGGATGCCGATTCGGCCACTGCAAGCATGGACAAAAGCGCCGACGAGCTGATGAATATCGCCCCGGAAGGAGTGCGCGCCGCAGCCGTTATTGCTTCAACCGTTCCGATTCTGCTGGTATATCCATATCTGCAAAAATATTTTATCAAGGGTGTTATGATCGGGTCTGTGAAAGGCTGATAATGGTATCATCCTCAGGCTTCATCTCCGGGGTTGATTATACATGCACTTTATACCACATTTTTTAAGGGAGGGTTTCATTTGCTACAGAAAAAAAGTGCTCAACGATTAACGGCGCTGACATTATCCGCCGTGCTTGCCGCCAGTGTGGCCGCCTGCTCCTCAGGCCAAAGCCAAACGGCCAATTCTTCCGCTCCTTCTGCTGCTTCTGCATCGCCCGCTGCCACCGAAAAGCCCAAGCCGGAATTGAAGGTGCTGTCCGTATGGCAAAAGGAGGATTACAACACCTATCCGCTGGCTAAAGACATTGAGGATAAGACTGGCTACAAGGTGAAGTATGACATGCTTCCTCAAGACAAGCCGCAGGACAAGCTGAACCTGCTGATTGCCTCCGGCGAGGCCTATGATGTGGTTACAACCGGCGGCGGCAGCGATATGAAGGCGCTCTACAGCGATTATGCCAAAAAAGGCGCGCTGGTGGACCTGGGACCGTTGATCGACCAGTATGGGCCGAATATCAAGGCTTCGATTTCCGCGGAAACCTGGGAGGCTGCCAAGGTGGACGGGAAGATTTACGCCATTCCCACATTGGCGCTGGACAATATCGGTCTGAATTTGCTGATTCGCGTGGACTGGCTGGAGAAATTGAATCTGAAGATGCCGACTACGCTGGATGAATTTACCGCCGTGCTCCAGGCGTTTAAGGAAAAGGACCCGGCAGGAACCGGAGACACCATTCCGCTTACGGCAGTTGCCAGCGCTCCGTTTGTAGAGAATATTTCCGGAGCCTTCGGCCTCCCCAACACCTGGAACGTGAAGGACGGAAAGATTGTTTCCCGTCCGCTGGACCCGAATTACAAGGACTATGCGGCTTATATGGAAGGCCTGTATAAGCAAGGCTTGCTGGACAAGGAATTTGTCGTGAACAAGGACGGAAACGCCAAGGAGAAATTTACAAGCGGAAAAGCCGGCGTTCTGTCGGTAGGCTGGTATGATATCCCCACCATTGCCGATGCTCTGACAAAGAATAACCCCAATGCCAAGTATGCCTATATTCCGGCCCTGAAGGGGAAGGACGGGGCAGTCGGCTTGGGCTCTCCCGGCGGCGGCTTCGACCGTATTTCCTATATTCCCAAGTCCTCCAAAAATCCGGAGGAAACCGTCAAATGGATGAACGCCAAGCTGGAGAAGGATATGTTCAAATTGATTGCCATCGGTGAGGAAGGCAAGCACTATACCTTCAAGGACAATGCGTATACCCCGATTCTCCCGCTTTTCAATGACGAGCGGAACCAGGCGGTAAACTTCCTGACCGGTATTGATGAGCAGAACTATCCCATCTATTGGCAGGCCAGAGTCCGCAAGGACCCCCGGCTGTTCGCAGGCTTCGAGGAGCTGAATGTGAAGCAGACGGCAAAGGTCAGCAGCCCCTTGGGAATGGCGCCGTATCTGCCCGAATTCTCCAAGACCAATCAAACGCTTAACACCCTGATCAATGACCAAACCATCAAGTACATTGCAGGCGCAGATTCTCTGGCCAACCTGGATTCCTTCCTTGCCAAATATAAATCCTCCGGCGGGGATGCGGCAACGAAAGAGCTGAACGACTGGTACGCCACGGTGAAGAAGTAACCGCAGGCCAAACGGAAAGAAGAAGGCAGACGGGTATCGTCTTCTTCTTTCTTTACTTCATTCGGTTGGAACCGTTTCCACTTGCGGAAAACGCGGAGAGTGGAAGTGGAAGAAAGGAGCATATATCGTGATTTTTATTCCCAACAAAAGGATAAGGAAAGCAACCGCTGTTTTTTTGACCATTGTCATGATGCTTGGAGCTCTGTTCGGTTCCGGTTTACCCGTTGGCCTCCAGGCGAAAACTGCCCATGCAGCAAGCACGCAGCCGGTTAAGCTTATTTCTGCGGAGGATGCGTATGTAAGAGGCGGAAAATATATCGATAACAACTATGGCAAGGAACTGAATTTGTATTTTGTAAACGATCCGAATGATGACGGCAAACGGAAATCATTCCTGAAATTCAATTACTCCGATGTGGAATCCGTATACAGCGCAAAATTAAGAGTGTACGGCAAGCTGGATTCCACGGTGATCCCCAGTGTGACTCTGATGGTGTACGGTGTGGATACCAATGAGTGGTCGGAATTGACCATCACCTGGAGAAATGCCCCCTCCCCTTCGGGAGAACCGCTAGGCTCGCAAACTGTGACCAGCACCGCTCAATATTTCGAGTTTGACGTGACGGACTATTTGCAAAGCAAGCTGGGCGGCGAGCAGATCGCGTCTTTTGTCCTGATGAATGGAACACAGACAGAGAAGGAGGCACGGGTTCTCAGCAGAGAGAATACAATTAAGCCGGAGCTGGTCATTATTGAGCAGATGCCGGAGATTCCCGCAGAATATATTGTCGATAATAAAGATTCGGGCTTTACCACCTCGGGGGGCACATGGCCCTCCAGCACCACATTGGGAGGCTATTACGGGGACGATCTGGTTCACGACGGAACAGCCACAGCGGATTCCCCGGACAAGTGGGCCAAATGGACGCCGTACATCCTCAAGGCCGGAGACTACGATATCTATATGCGCTGGGTGGCCTTCAACAACAGACCAAAGGCCGCGCCCATAGAGGTCAAGTATGACGGCGGAACCGATACCACCAAGACGGTGAATCAACAGGTGAACAACGGCACCTGGATGAAGATCGGACGGTATCATTTATCCGAAGGCAGCGATAACTATGTGAAGATTCTGGCTACAGATGCCGGGTATACGGTAGCGGATGCGGTAAAATTCGTCTATATCGATACAACGCCGAAGCCGCCTGAGATCCCCACAACGGATGTGGTGGAGATCGCCAATTTGGGGCAGGGCAACACCGGCAATATCAGGGTGCTGGAATACGAGGTTACCCCCTCCATCGCCAACATCGATGCGGCGATCACGGTAACCGGCCATGCCGCCGTTCCCCAGGACCGTGAGGATTTCCCGGTTGCAGTGCGGCTTAATGCCAACGGGGTCTTCGATGCGGTCAACGGCGACCGTTATATGGCGGAGCGGACGGTAGCGTATTCGGTATACGAAACCTATCATGTGAAGACCGTTGTCAATCTGGTGGCCGACACCTTTGATGCGTGGGTTGCTGCGCCGGACAGTCCGCTGGTGCAAATCGCCAAAGACTACAGCTTTGCCGCAGCAGCTCCGGAGATAGCCGACATCGGCAAGCTTTATAAGCAAACCAATGGAAACGGGATCGCCGCCGTGGAAAACGTCAATCTTATCGGCAGCTCCCATGAAAGCGCAATCTCCTTCAACGATGCAGTCCATTCGTTGGGATCGGACACTGCCGGGGATAAGGCCATCCGCTTTGATGTGCTGCCGGTGACCAGTGTGGGCAATGAAATTATCGGCTTCGCCGGAGAGAACGCATCGATTTACGGGTATGCAGATTTGGCCATGATTCTGCGCATATCCGCCGGCACCTTCGATGCCTATAACCGGATTGGCTATGCCAGCGAGAATGAGCTGCGGGCCTCCGTCGGAACCAAGTATCATGTCAAGCTGGTGCCGGACTTTACGGCCAAAACCTACAGTGTATGGGTGGCGCCCGAAGGGAAAAGTCCTGTACAGATTGCCGATTCCTATGCTTTCCGGTCAACCAGCAGCCCGGATATCAACAGCTTGAGCCAGATGCTGGTCAAAACCGAGGATTCGGGAGTGTTCCGGGTAAGCAATGTCCTGGTGCTGGACCAGGCAGAGCAGGCGGCGGCGATTCAAGCGGTTAATAACGCCACAACTCCATCGGAGATGAAGCGGGCGTTAACCTCCAATGCGCTGGGACTGTCCCTGGACAAGTTTCAAACCATGACAGCGGCGGAGCAGGACAAGCTTGCCAAGGACTTGCTTGCGGGAATTCCCTATGCCAGCGACATGGAGATACAATTGGCCTTTGATGATCCTGTCCTGGTTCAGGATGACCTTGAGCCGCCTACGGCTCCGGGCAGCCTGACGGCAACGGCGGTTCCGTCGCAGCAGGTCAGGCTGTCCTGGACGGAATCCACAGACGACGTGGGAATCAAGCATTACAAGGTATTCCGGGACGGGAACGAGATTGCCACCGTTGCATCCGGCACCGTCTATGTGGATTCCGATGTCCGGCCGTCAACCTCCTACAGCTACATGGTAAAGGCCTATGACTTCGCGCTTAAGGAAGCCTCCTCCGAACCGGTTGCCGTTACCACCCTTTCGGAGGATGAGCTCATAGATTTTCCGTTTGATTCATCCGTGGTCAACAGCATGTTCAATCAGATCTTGGCGAAGTATAGCTTAACTCCGTCAACGATTGAAAATCCGAATACTCATCAAAACTACATGACCATGACGGAATATGATCCCAATCGGCTCAAGAGCGCTTACGCCATGTATTATCTGACCATGGCCTCCATGTACAATCCGGACTACATGGCCGCGGACGGCACCAAGGTGTATGAGCGCGCTTTGGCTCAAATCCGCAATGTTATCGCCGGAGGCAATGAGCCGGCCATGTCGGGCAACGGGCTGAATGCCACCGGTTATTTGCCGGTGCTGAATACGATGACCCTTGCCAAGCTGCAGGTGCCAGCCGTTTGGGAACGGCTTACGGAGGAAGAGAAGCACAAGATCGATCTTCTGATGGAAGCTGCATTGATTGGCGCCCATTGGGGCTACAGCGACAAGAACAACTTCAATACCGGGCTTGACCAGATCGGAAACTTCGGCAAGGATTGGAATCCCAACTACCGAAACGGCGGCGTCGGTTCGGCCATCGCCACCATTTATTACTTCGGTGTGGAAGCAGCCAACAGCCGGCTGAAAAACTTCAGCTACGATTCGTTTGCGGCGGAGCTTCAGGCAGCAGGGCTGACCAATATCGCCACCACATTTGCCAATACGGGAAAAACCAAGCTGGAGCAAGCCACCAAGAATGATGGGGAGGCAGGCTTCACCTACAAAGGCCATAGGCCGGACCAATTGGGCCTTTGGATGAAGGAATTGATGGATTACGGCTTCAACGGCACTGTGTCGCCCTTCGGAGGTTATGAGGTGCCCGTATCCCCCACTTATCCGTATGGATATCAGGGCTTCATTCTGGGCGGTTTTGATGAATTCCCCAATTTGGGCGCGCGGGGCATGGCTCTGGAGTTCGACGCCACAGACGGCGGCGGCAGCCGGACCAGTCTTGGATATGTGTACGCCGGCTGGCAGAGCATCATCCATATCATCTATGACGTTCAATCCTTCAGCGGAGGCTCCACAGGCCTGTCCGATTCGCAAATGGCGGATATCGTAAGCCGCATGGGAGTCGCTACAACCGATATGCTTTATAAAGAGGCTTACGGTTATAACGATTACCATAAGGGCTTGAACAGAGGCACCTATTCCATTGCCGGAAGCTACGGCGATTCCTTTGCGGCGAACAAGGAGCTGTGGCTGAAGATCATTGACAACCCGGCCCAGGCCGTTCAGGCCGTCAATGCGGCGTCAAGCGCCGGGGAGCTGAAGGAGGCGGTTCTGTCCGGCGATTTGGCTTTGGTGCTGTTCGGATATAACGCATTGAGCGAATCCGCCCGGCAGGCAGTGATCGAAACCTTGTATTCCGGCCGCCCCGCGAAGGGATACGCCAATAAAACCGTCGTACAGCAAGCGTTGTACGATGCAGTTAAGACCGAAGGCATCAAGGCTCTGAACAGCGCCGCCAACGCTGGGGAATGGATGGCTGCGCTGAAATCCGCCGCCCTCGGACTGTATCTGCCTGAATACGGCGCTCTGTCCCCGGCGCAGCAGGAAGCTGCGGCACAGCTCATGATCGATCTGAAGCCTGCAGGCGGTTATGCAAGCAAAGCGGCTATCCGCGCCGCCGCCAAGGAAGCGGCGGAAACCATCAACGCGCCGGAACGCCCGCAGCTGAAGAATTTGCCGCCGGTTGCCGAGGGGAACAGCCGGATCGACGTGGCGGATTTCGCCGCTTGGCCCGAGTACCACGGCGATGCGAAGGTGGCCCTGTGGAATGACGATAAAGCAGGCGCGTTCTCCATCACCATTGACGACAACTACAATTCGCAGCACAGCACCTGGAAGCAGTTCAGCGAGCAATACGGCTTCCATTTCACATGGTTCGTCATTACGGGAGGAACCGGCGGAGACCGGGCGTTTACCCGGGAGGTGTGGGAGCCTTTGATCGCTGCCGGCCATGACATCCAGTCCCATACGGTGAACCACGAGGACCTGAGGGATACCGCCAATTATCCGGAGCAAAAATATATTGACGAGTATTTGGGCTCCCTCCAGATGATCAACCAGCTTGCGGGCGGAAATGCCAAAACGCTGGATTATCCTTTCGGCAATGGCAATCAGGAGGTTGCAGCGCGGTATTACATTGCGGCCAGAGGGGTGCAGGGGCTGCCCAACCAGGCGGGGAATGTGAACTATCTCCAGGTAAGCAGCTTCAGCTCCGTCCCTTCGGCCAAAATCGCATACACCGGACCCAATGACGCCAGTGTTGAAGGTTTGGTCAAAACCTTGTACGATCCCAATTATAAGGTAAGCAATGTGTCCTATTACGGCGGATGGACCTCCGTCCATTACCACAGCTTGCTGGAGAGCGCCTACAATTCCTCCACGGGAACGACGCTTACGGCGAAGGATATTGCGCAGAACATGCTGGGTTATCTGGACGCATCCAGAGACAGGGTATGGGTGGGCACCTTTACGGATGTGGCCATGTATGCCCAGGAAAGAGATACCCATCAGCTTAAGGTTACGGCCAAGGATTCCAACCGGATCAAATTTACGCTGACGGATCAAATGGATGATACACTCTTTGATTATCCCTTGACGGTCAGAGTAAGAGTCAGCAATGACTGGAACGGCGTCAAGGCCACGCAGAAAGGCATGGAAATTCCGGCAACCGAGCTTTACGTCGGAGACAACAAGTATGTTTTGGTGAAGGCTGTGCCGGATAAAGGCGAGGTGGTACTGACCCCCCTTGCGGTGGAGCCGGGACCTGATACCGTAGCCCCTGTTTGGCCGGAGGCAAGCCAAGTGGCAAGCTCGGATGTGACTCCGCATTCTGTTGCGCTAAGCTGGACCCCTGCGGAGGATAACATAGGCGTTGCGCAATACCGGATCAGCTGGGGAGAGTCACGGTCGGTTACGGTTGCAGGCTCTGCATCTACAGCCGTGATAACGGATTTGAGCCCCGCAATTGCCTATATCTTCAAGGTCGAAGCCGGGGATGGGGCGGGCAACTGGACGACGGACGGCCCATCTGTTGAGGTGTTGACGCTGCCCGAGGATCAGGGCGGAGGCAACCCTGGCGGAGGGGATGACGGAGGCAATCCCGGGGGCGGCGATGATGGAAGCAATCCCGGCGGAGATGATGGAAGCACTCCTGGCGGAAGCGATGACGGAGGCACCTCCGGCAGCGGCGGCTCCGGCGAAAGCAGCCCTTCCGGCCACGCGCCGGTTGTGCTGCAAGGCAACCAGGCGGTTGTGGAGCTGGCCACTGGGCAAACGGATGTTTCCATTCTTTTGACGGATATCCAAAGCCGCCCGCTGAGTGTGCTTGCGGATAGAGCGAAGATCACCGTCGATCAAGCTGCGCTGTCCCGCCTGCTGGCGAAATTGGACAGCATCGAGAATGCCGCGATCAATGTTAAGATTGCTCCTGTTCATGACAGTGCCGTTGTCAACAGCCCAGTCCGCGGCGGAACGGCGGCAGTCCGGTCAGCCGGTCAGGTGCTGGATTTCAGCATCACCCTGACGGCTAAGGACGGCTCCCAAATCCCGGTGGAACAGGCAGCGGGCGGCGCCGAGATCATATTGCCGTACAGTGAGGGCATGGACGAGGAGCTGCTGGGGGCATATTATTATAACGAACAGTCGAAGGAATGGGAATATGCCGGCGGGAAGGTTGATCCGTTGAAGCGGCAAGTGTCGGTCCGGCTTGAGCATCTGGGCACCTATGCGGCGCTGGAGTACAACAAGGAGTTTGCCGACATTCCCTTTGACCACTGGGCATCCCGTACCCTCCAGGTGCTGGCGGCCAAGCATATTGTAACAGGCGTGACAGACAGCCAATTCATGCCGGATAAACGGACCACAAGAGCGGAATTTACCGCGCTTCTTGTCAGGACCCTTGGTTTGCAGGCCGATGGAAAGGCGGCGGTGTTCGCAGATGTCTCCAGTGACAGCTGGTATGCGCGGGAGGTTGAAGCAGCCTCCGCAGCCGGTCTTGTTACAGGCGTAACGGAGAGCCTGTTTGAACCGGATGCGTACCTGACCCGGGAGCAGATGGCTGTGCTTCTGACGCGGGCTTACGAATATCTGCAGGGCCGAAGCATTGCCGCGGCCAACCATGAGCTGGATGGGTACAAGGACAGGGCAGATGTATCGGAATGGGCGTTGGAGCAAGTAAACAAAGCCGTCTCAGCCGGTCTTATGGGCGGCAAGGGGGCGGATGAGTTCGATCCCAAGACGGACACCACCCGGGTCGAATCGGCCCAAGGCATCCTGAATTTGCTTAAGGCAAAATAAGCGGCATCATCATAAAGAAAGCTTCAAAAATGGGAGAAGCTCTAACGAATCTATGCATCGCTATTTGACTATAGGAGAGCATGTTTGAAATCTAACGAATCGTAGGATCGCTATTTGTCCGAATTTGCGCCGAAATGCGCTCAAACAGGCGAATAACGTGATATAGATTCGTTAGATTTTTTATCATGCCCGTTTTCGCGAAATAGCGTGATAGAGATTCGTTAGCCAGATTCTGCTTGTCCTCAGACGCCTGCTTCCGAAGCTGGTTTTCCTGCAGAACCCCCTTTTCCTCATTGCTCATATCAGGGAGCTCATAGCTGCGATATGGGGAAATCAAAATAGGTAGTGGGATAGGGCTCATTTTTCAAGGTGTAATGCCACCATTCATAATCGTAGGAATTAAAACCGCTGGACTCCATGATAGATCGCAATAACCGGCGGTTTTGAGCCTCAGCTTCCGTGATTCCCTTGGCTTCGTGATGGGAGATGACATCCATCAGATCAAAGTCGCCGCCCATGGGAACAAGGGCACCGGTATCCAGCCGATAAAGAGTCAGATCAATGGCGCTGCCGCGGCTATGACTGGATTGGGCCGCCACGTAACCCAGCTGAAACATTTCGGAACGGTTGATATTCGGATAGTGCTTTGATTTCGCAAGCCCATCCTCAGGCTCCTCAGACCATTGCAGAAAGCGGTCCACAGCCCGCTGCGGACGATAACCGTCCCAGAGAAGCAAGCCATACCCAAGGTTGGCTGCCTGCTCCTGCACCGCAAGCAGCGCGGCGGCCAGCGCGTGGGTGCCTACAATCCGGTTGAGTTCATAACCCTCCACCGGCTTTCCGGTGAAATTGTCCCACGTGGCATACTTGGCATCCCAGCGAATGCCGGGGAGAGCTTCATCAAGGAACACAAATCCTTTTTCCATATGCTTATCCCTCCATTGCTAATGCTACAACACGTTCGATCACATCGGCAAGGGTCAGGCCCGCGGCGGCCATCATTCTTGGATAGCGGCTGTATGAGGTGCAGCCGGGCATGGTATTGACTTCATTGAGCACCACTTGCCCGTCTTCCGTAACAAACATATCCACGCGGGCAAGCCCGCGGCAGCCCAAAGCCCGGTAAATCCGCTTCGCTGTTTCTTGTACCCGCTTTTTATCCTCATCCGAAATATCGGCTGGAACCTGGATCGTGGAGTTTTCAGAGCCGTTCTCCGGATTTTTTTCCTGATGGATTCGGAAGAAACCATGCGCTAGCCGGATTTGGTCCACAACACCCACAAACAAGTCGTTGCCGGTTCCCATCACCGCACAGCCTACCTCGCTGCCGGAGATCATTTGCTCAATCAGAATTTTGCTATCGTATTGCCTCGCGTTTTCCACGGCTCCCGGCAATTCGTCCGCATGGCATACCTTGCTGACGCCAAAAGAAGATCCCGAACGGGCCGGTTTCACAAAAACAGGATACACCAATTGGTCCGCGTCCGCCATGTCGCCATTGTTGAATGTCCAAAAATCCGGCGTAGGGATACCTACGTTTCGTACCACCACATAAGCCAAAGACTTATCCATGCACAGCGCCGAGCTCGGAATATCGCAGCCAACATAAGGAATCCCGGAAAGCTCCAGCAGTCCCTGCATGGCACCGTCCTCTCCTGTTTTTCCATGCAAAACAGGAAACACAACATCCAGGCGGATGCTCGTATATTCCCCTTGCTTCAACACAATCAACCCGTGGACACTTCTGTCCGGCGACAACATGGCGGGAGTGCACTCTCCACTTTCCCAGTTCGCATCCGGATAATCGCAGAGCTTCCATTCACCGGCTTTGGTTACTCCGATGTAGAGGGGATCGAATTTTTCCAGATCAAGGTTTCGGGCGATTTCCTGGGCAGATTTAATCGAGACGTCATGTTCCTCTGAACAGCCTCCAAACAAAACGGCAATCCTAAGCTTTTTCATTTATGTTTTCCCCTTTCAAATTCGACGCAATTTCGAATCGTGTTCTCCACGATATCCTGTAACGCGTGATCTGTATAAAAAGCGGTATGCGGCGTAACAATCGCATTCGGCAATTTTTGCAGCCGCAACAGAAGCTGATTATGGATCGGCTTGTTTGTACAGTCGTGATAGAATATGCTTTCTTCGCCTTCCACCACATCCAATGCGACGCCGCCCAACCTCCCATTTTCCAGAGCCTCGATCAACGCCTCTGTGTCAATAAGCGAACCGCGTCCGGTGTTAATCACGAAGGCCCCGTGCTTCAGGCTTTGGATTCGCTTCCGGTCAAGGATGTGATAAGTATCGGCAGTGAGGGGCGTATGAAGGGTCAGGATATCGCTTTGCCGCAGCAACTCGTCGCGAGTAACATATTCGGCCTTGGCTTGCGGAAGCAAGTCGTAAGCCAGTATGCGGCATCCGAAGCCCTTCAGCCGGTTTATCACCGCCTGGCCAATGCGGCCTGTGCCCAATATCCCTACCGTCAGGTCGCGCAGCTCCCGCCCCCGTACAGCCCCAAGATTGTAATCATGGACGTCCGCCCGGCATAAAACCGGCTTTGCATTTCGTATCGACATGAGCATCAGCATCAAGGTATAATCCGCTACGCTGTCCGGCGAATAAGCCACATTCCCAACCGTAATGCCAAGTCTTTCAGCCGCTTCCATGTCAATGTGGTTGCAGCCGATGCTTCTTGTGGAGATATAAGCGACGCCGTTTTCCTTGAGGGCACGAAGCGTGGGAAGCGCTATCTCCGTTTTATGGCTTACGCTGATGCAGCGGTTGCCGGATGCCAATGCCGCATTTTCCGCCGAGACCGCTGCCTTGATGATCGTAGGCTCAACACCGTAACGTGATGAATACCGCCTGAACATATCCGCTTCGTCCTTGTCGCATCCGTAAATGGTGATTCCTGTTCTCTTCATATATGTCTTGTTTTTTTATCCTTTCTCGACAATATCCGTTCCCTCGGGAAGGGGATAGCCGATTTCGCATTTGTTCCGGTAAAGCAGCTTTTCGGAGACGCAGGCCCCGGTTGCCCTGGACATGGTTTTTTGCTTCACATCCACTTCTTCAAAAATCTTGTTGTTCTTGCGGTAATACTGGGGCTTGCCGTTTATGACCTCATAATATTGCCCGGTGTCCCGATCCGTCAGAAGGCGTCCTACAATGCGGTCTTCCTCAAAAGCAATGCTGATTTGAAAGGAAGCCTCCGTCTCATTTTTCACCTTCAGATCGAGCCAGCCCTCCGACACAGTAGCGTCCACACCCATCGGCGCATCGCTGGGCGGTTCGGGAAACTCCTTCACGCCATGTCCATACCGCTCCACAACAGTGAGGGGCGCGTGGAGAAACATCCAGAAGAGCAGATTGCTCATTTGGCACATCCCGCCGCCGGGGGCTGTGGTGAGCTTTCCATTAATAACGGTCAGCCCATCCTTATACGGAATATCCCGGTCTGCATACCGAACCAGCCTCCAGAATGAAAAGGTTTCATTTGGCCTGATCACCACCTGATTCAAGGTAGCCGCGGCTAACTTCAGATTGAAAACCTTATTCTCCTGATACACCATGTCAAAGCCGGTTTCCCGGTTGTATAAAGGGCAGCTGGTCTCAAAAAGCGGATAGGCCAGGGGAGCTTCGGATTTGACCGCCGCATAGCGGTTTCGATCCAGGCGCATCCCGGTATAAAAGCAAAATAGCCGTTGTTTGATCCGGAGCGGCAGCAGCCATGGGAAAATCTGTGTGACCCGTTTTCTTGGCATAACAAAATTCTTCCTTTCCGCAAAATAAAAACCTGTCTGCTTTGATAAAACCATCTTATCCAAAGCGGGCAGGCCGTATTTTAATATGGAGTTGTTTAATTCCTAAGAAAATCCTAAGATCAGATTGATCTTTTCCTAAGGCATGGCAGGTAAAGATACGGTAAAGGAAACGGTATTATCCTTGCTTTGGGCCACAATGGTTCCGCCATGCAGGGTGACGATTTCTTTGGCGATGGACAGCCCTAACCCGGAACCGCCGGTGTCGGAAGTGCGCGCTTCATCCAAGCGGTAAAATTTCTCGAACACAGCGGCCAGCTTGTCCGGCGGAATGGGTTGGCCTTGATTTTGAAAAACGATCTTGATATAACCCTCTATTTCCTCCGCGGAAATAATGATTTCCGTGTTGGGGTAGCTGTAAGCCGCCGCGTTTTTCAGAATATTATTGAATACCCGCGCCAGCTTCACCGGGTCGCCGTACACGGTCAAATTTTCATCTGCGCGCAGTACAGTGGTATTTCCTCTTTCGGATAGGATCGGATAAAACTCGTCTGCCATTTGCACAAGCATGTAGTAAAGGTCTATCGTTTCCCGTTCCAGCTTGATTTGTTGCAGGTTATACCGGGTGATTTCAAAAAATTCGTTGATTTGTTTCTCCAAGCGGTATGCTTTGTCAAGGGTGATGCGTGTATATTTCGCTCTCTGCTCCATGGGCATATCGGGAGCCTCGTCCAATAAGCTCAAGTAGCCAATAACGGATGTAAGCGGAGTCCTGATGTCGTGGGCCAAATAAACCACCAAATCATTTTTGCGTTGCTCCGCTTCCTGAGCGGCCTTTTTCTGTTTGTCCAGCTTGTCCTTGATGGTATTCAGACGATTTTCCATGAAATCCATCTCCGGGGAGAGGGAGATTCGCTCCTCTGAATCCTCCACAAGCCGGTCCATACTGGAGCTGATTTCATCAAAATATTTGGTGAACCAGGAGATAAAGAACCGGGAAAAAATGACCAGAAAAAACAGCGTCAAAAGCAGCAGAATGGTATCGATGTTATTGCGAAATACATAATGATAAATGGCCCGTGCGCTGGAATTGTCCATATAAAAAATAATGCTTAGGAATTGAACGATGCGGTCTCCAATCTGTCCGCGCAAAATAATCCGCAACAAAAAGACGGTAACGGCAGCAGTGACAGTAAGCAGCAGCATCTGTAAGAAAGCTTTTCGCTTCAGATTTGCATAATTGCCCTTTTTATTGCTTTTCAATTTTATAGCCGACCCCCCATACGGTCTTGATATACTTTGGTTTTTCTACAGTATCGCCCATTTTCTCACGCAGGTGACGGATATGAACGGTGATTGTATTGTTGCTTTTGTTGTAATACTCGTCCTTCCAAATCTCATGAAACAGCTCCTCGGCGCTCACCACACTGCCCTTTCGCTCCAATAAAATGCGCAGAATGGAAAACTCGGTGGGGGTCAGTTCAAGCGGTTTTTCATTCAGCAGGCACTCATGGGTGTTTACATCCATCACCAGGCCCGAATGAACGATTACAGGCTCAGTCACTGGCGCAGACTGCGCCGTGTTGTATTTTTTATAGCGCCGCAGCTGGGCTTTGACACGCGCTACCATCTCAAGGGGACGGAACGGTTTTGTCATGTAGTCGTCGGCGCCTAAGGTTAGTCCCGTAATTTTGTCCGTCTCTTCATCCTTGGCCGTCAGCATAATGATGGGATAGGTATGCTGCTCCCGTATTTTCCGGCAAAGGGCAAAGCCGTTGATGTCCGGCAGCATAATATCCAGAATGGCAAGGTCAAGCTCTGTTGTTTCAATACAGGCAAGAGCCTCCTTTGCCGAGTAAAACTTGAACACCTCATAATTTTCATTCCGCAGGTACACTTCGATTAAATCCGCTATTTCATGTTCATCGTCAACAACGAGAATGGTAGCGCCCATCATTTTCAGCTCCTTCAGACAGAACTCAACGTCCTACCATTTTACTAAATTCGGCAGCCATATTTATGATTTCCCGCATGAGAAATTATTAATTTTTTCATAAGAGCCTCAATTTCTTATGTTTGAAGTTCTACAAATTTCTTCCTATAGGGTTTACGGACACAGATTCCGCTATTCGGTGAAAAAAGGGCGTTTCGGTCTCCACACGGACAGACGATCCGCTATGGGGCGGAAAACAGCCGATTTGAGTGCTCAGAGGAGCAAATAACGAATCGAGAGTCCGCGAAATGTCCTCAAGCTCGCACATTGGACTAATAACGGATCGTCAGTCCGGATACAGCGTTGTTCAACGTCAGACCAGATAGCGGCCCCCTCACGGGTCCGACACAATTTAACAAACCCTTTAAGAATTTTCCATAAATTCCTTACATTCCATTGATACTGGCTAAATAGTCGCCCGCTACACTGGGTTAGAAACAAATTCTTACAAAAAGGTGGGATAGACTTGAACTCGTTGGAGGGAGAAATTTCCATCCTGGTGCCAACCATTGCCGCCAAGCCGGACCGGAAGACGCAATCGCTGCTCCACATGAAGCGCAAGGAGAATGTCATCGGTTATCTGTTTCTGGCGCCGTCGCTGCTGCTGTTTGGCATCTTTCTGTTCTATCCGTTGGTCCAGTCGCTTTATCTCAGTCTCCATCTGACGGACCCGCGGGGGAGGATTGCCGCCTTCGTCGGGCTGGAGAATTTCGTGAACCTTCTGACCTCGCAGGTCTTCTGGAACTCCCTGAGGGTGACCGGCCTGTTCACTCTGCTTACCGTTCCTGCCGGCATTGTTCTGGGGTTGGTGCTGGCAGCCCTGACTCATACAAGATTGCGCTACATGCGCGTGTTTCAGTTCATCTTTTCCCTGCCGCTGGCTCTGTCCGTCAGCACAACGGCCATTATCTGGATGATGCTGTACCACCCGACGCTGGGGATGTTCAATTATCTGCTCAGCATCGTTGGCCTTCCCGCCGTCCAGTGGCTTACGGACCCCTCTATGGCGCTTTTCTCTATCGCCATCATGACCGTTTGGATGCACTCAGGCTTCAACTATATTGTGCTGCTCAGCGGCCTTCAGGGCATCCCGGAGGAAATCTATGACAGCGCCAGAATCGACGGCTCCGGCCCGGTTCGGACCTTCGTGCAGATCATCTTCCCCCTGCTGACACCCACTGTGTTCTTCCTGGTGATCGTATCCATCATCCAGGCGTTCCAGGCCTTCGGCCAGATTCACATTTTGACCAAAGGCGGGCCTGCCGGCTCCACGGATGTATTCGTCTACTCGATTTACAAAGAGGCTTTTGTCAATTACCAATTTGGGACAGGCAGCGCCATGGCGCTTGTGCTGTTTGCCATCATTCTCATTCTGACGGTGATTCAATTTACGGTGCTGGAGAGGAAGGTGCACTATCAGTGAGTCTGAAGCGCGCTTCCAATCTCACCTTATACTATTTGCTCCTGGCCGCAGCGGGCGCGGTTATGATCTACCCGCTGCTTTACACCTTCCTGGCGGTGTTTATGACTCCGGATGAGGCGATGATGTATCCGCCCAAGCTGCTCCCGTCGGGTCTCTACCTGGAGAATATCCAAAAGGTGCTGGCGCTGATCCCGGTGTTCCGGTTCATCTCCAACAGCTTCACCATTGCTGCTCTCATTACTATCGGACAAGTAGTGACGGGGGCCATGGCGGCGTATGCGTTTGCGTATGTATCTTTCCGGTACAAGTCCTTCTGGTTTGCCCTGTTCCTGTCCACCATGATGATTCCGTGGGAAGTGACCATCATCCCTAATTATCTCACCGTCAAAAAATGGGGCTGGCTCGACTCCTACCAGGGCTTGACCATTCCTTTCCTGGCTTCGGCCTTTGGCGTGTTCCTGCTGCGGCAATTCTTCCTGCAGCTGCCCCGGGAGCTGTTCGAGGCGGCGCGGATGGACGGCTGCGGCCATATCCGGCATTTCCTGCGCATTGTACTCCCGCTATCCCGCCCGGCGCTGGCGACGCTGTCCGTCTATGTGTTTTTGCAATCCTGGAACATGTATCTCTGGCCCTTGCTCATCACGAACAGCACGGAGATGCGGACGGTCCAGATCGGAATCGGCATGCTGCAGTTCGAGGAATTCACCTCCTGGAACCTGGTCCTGTCCGGCGTCGCCATCGTGCTGCTGCCGTCCCTGCTCCTGCTGATTCTGGGGCTGAAGCAGCTGGTGCGCGGCATAACGGCGGGAGCGGTTAAGGGGTAAAGGGTTTAAGATGCCGGTGGTCTCCGCCGTCAGGCGGTTCACAGTATATATATCAACCATTAAGGGAGAGAGAAACCAAACATGAAACCAATGATGCGAAAAGGTTTTACGGCGGTCCTGGCTGCCGGAACATTAATGGCAGCAGCCGCTTGCGGAGGCGTTACGGAACCTGCCGCCAACGGTTCCGTTGCCTCGCCGGCCAACAGCGAAAAATCGGCGGCCTCAACCGCTCCAACGGACAAGAAGGAGCCGGTGAAGATTGTTTGGTGGCATTCCATGGGCGGTGAGCTGGGCAAGGCCATAGACAAGCTGGTGACGGACTACAACGCCTCGCAAACCAACGTCAAGGTGGAGGTTGTGTACCAAGGCACCTACGATGAGAGCCTTAACAAGATGAAGGCTTCCATGGACTCCAAGAGTGGACCCAACATGATTCAGGTGTTTGAAATCGGCTCCCGTTTTATGATCGACTCCAAGGCGATTACACCGGTTCAAACCTTCATTGACCAGGAGAAGTACGACCTGTCCCAGCTGGAAGAAAACATTCTCGGCTACTATACCTTCGACGGCAAGCAATATTCCATGCCGTTCAACACCTCCAACCCGATCCTTTACTATAACAAAGATATGTTCAAGGCCGCAGGCCTTGACCCTGAGAAGCCGCCGCAAACCTTTGAAGAAGTGAAGAAAGCCGCCGCTGCCCTTACCAAGGACGGCAAATCCGGCGCCTCCTTCGCCATCTACGGCTGGTTCGCCGAGCAGTTCTTTGCCAACCAGGGCGCAGAATACGTGGATAACGGAAATGGCCGTACTGCACCGGCTACCAAGTCCCTGGTGAACAGCGAAGCGGGGCTCAAGACCCTGAGCTGGTGGAAGGACCTGGTTGATACCAAGTCTGCTGTGAACCTGGGCCGCAAGACGGATGATACGAAGAAGGCTTTTCTTGCCGGACAAGTGGCTATGACCCTGGATTCCACAGCTTCTCTCCGCGGTATTGTGGACGCAGCCGCCGGCAAGTTCGAGGTGGGCACCGGTTTCCTCCCGAAACCGGAAGGCGCGGCCCAAGGCGGCGTGGTTGTCGGCGGAGCCTCCAACTGGATTCTGAACAATAAGCCGGAAGCGGAGCAAAAGGCGGCTTGGGAGTTTATGAAATACCTGGCGAAGCCGGATATCCAAGCTCAATGGCATATCAATACCGGCTACTTCCCGATTACGAAGAAGGCCTATGACGAGCAGATCGTCAAGGACAATATGGCCAAATATCCGCAGTTCAAGACCGCCGTGGACCAGCTCCATAACACCAAGCTAAGCAAAGCTACCCAAGGCGCGGTTATGGGTGTGTTTCCGGAAGCCCGGCAGCTTGTGGAAGGAGCCATTGAAGAGGCGCTCACCGGCAAAAAAGGGACACAGCAGGCACTGGACGATGCGGCCAAGGCCATTACCGAGAAGATCGGCAACTACAACAAGACCGTAGCGAAGTAAGGGCGGCGAACAGCCGCAATGAAAAAGCAGCCTTCCATTAAACAATGGGGCTGCTTTTTTTGCCGTCGGGAACAGATTTCCCCGTTGAAACGTCAGCTTCCGGACTTTAATGAGATTTTCCCATTCGCATACACAATATCCGCAATAAGTCCGGTTCCCGCAATGTCAAAATCCACAAACCCGCGCCGGGAGGATAGGGTTGCGTCAAACACGGACAGGCTGCCGTCATAGTTGTCGGCAAGAACCATGTCACCATCCATGCGGATGTATTCGAGGGTTATGACCTGTTTTGCCGCCGGATCAAAATAGGCCGCATGGGAACGGTGAAGCCCGGAGCCCCATGAATAGGTGAAGTATAATTCCTGCCTTCCGTCACCGTCCAGATCGGCCAGAGCCATGCTGGTCAAGCCAAAGCCGCCCAACCATTGGCCAAGGGGGTATACCTTGTCTTTATAGAGCAGAAATGAAGCGGCAGACGTATCATATTTGAAAATCCTGTAATCGGAATTTTCTTTGATATACTCCGGTGTGATGTTGTAGCATGTGTCCCGGTCAGAGCCCGATTTGAAATCCTGCTGCAGGGACAAAAAAGCATCCACATTGTCCCGGGTTCCGGCGATGGCAGCTTTCACCGGTATCCTTTCGTCAAGTCTGGCAAGCTTAAAGATGCTCCAGAAATATACGCTCTGTTGGATATTGGCGGTATTCGCCTGCAGCCTCGCCAGCCATATCTCGTCATCCAGCACATAGAGGCGGTAAGCGGGAACAGCAGACGGAGCGGTCAGCGTGTACTGCTTCCGCTCTTTGTACGAGGCAAGCTCCGGAATATCGGAGCTTTTCATAATGAGGCTGTTCTTGAACTCCTGCTCATCCACCGTTGACTGCTGCCACTCCCCGGCTGTCGCCACTTTTCGCTGATTACCGGCTGTGTCGGTTATGATGAGCGAGTTTTCGGTAAAGGTGTAATATTCCTCAAACCCCTCGAAGGCCATGAAGGAGCTTAGCGGATTCATGTAAATCTGCTTTTCAAACCTGTAGCTGCCGTACAGACTCTCTGTCTCCTTGGGCGGCTCTTTCACCGTTGGGCTTGCGGCGCATGCGGCGATAACGGCAATACAGGCAACGGCGGAGAGGGCGGCAAGCCATTTTTTGAGCATCTTCAAAAATAGCGCTTCCATTTCCATCCCTCCTCGTGTGGTATATGAACGGCTATCATTTATTTTAGATTATACACCAAAAGGTAAGGCATAACGACATAAGCTTCCATTTTTGAGAGCCGGCTGAAAATAGCTTATTAGGGCGTGTCTGAAAACTCGCTTGAGGGCATCTTTTACCGCCTTTTCGCCCCATGCTGCGTTGCTTTCGCTTGACGTACCCCCGGTACGCCTTCACGAAAGCGCCTTGTCTGGAACGAAAATTCGGCAAAATCTGCTCCCCTCGGAGTTATCAGACACGCCCTAGCAGCAGCGCCGACTGTAGTATATACTGTTACTGTATATGATACATACAATTGCCAGCATGCAAATGGAGGCTTGAATGACGTGTCGGACCGTGAAGGAATGGATGAGGATGTACTGAAAAACCTGCCGGGAGGCGTGGCGCTGAGCTGGGGAATCGTGAAGAAGCCGCGCAGGGGGCCGAAGGGCGAGCTTAGTATCTCCCAAATTGTCCAGGCGGCTGTGGCTATTGCAGACAAGGAGGGACTGGCGGCCGTTTCCATGAGCCGGGTGGCCCAATCCTTCGGCTTCACTACAATGTCCTTATACCGGTATGTGAACAGCAAAAATGATCTTCTCCTGCTTATGCAGGAGGCCGCAAGCGATATTGCGGTTCCGGCGGAAGGAGAAGCGGGAAGCTGGCGTGAGGAGATGCGGGCATACGTGAAGGCAAGTGTCAGGATGTTCCGGGAGCATCCCTGGTACGCCGACATTCCCATCAGCGGCCTCCCCTTGACGCCGAATATCCTTCGATGGATCGACTGGCCGCTGCGGATTATGAGGGAATTTCCAATCAATGATTTTGAAAAAATGGCATTTACTCTGCTGCTGAGCAGCTATGCCAAGGCATGTGGGATCATTGAGCGGGATGTGGATCTGGCCATAAAGTCCGGCGAGAGCATGGAGGCGTTCAGCGGCTTGCATTACACCGCTGCGCTCAAGGCATTGGTCGAACCAGAGAAATATCCCCATTTGTACCCGGTTCTGATGTCCGGCGCTTACACGGGAGAGGCGGAAAGCCCCATCGGCGATGATCTCGATTTTGGCTTGGAGCGGATACTGGACGGTATGGAGCAATATATCCGGACGAAAAGCTCTCCGGAGAAATAACCGTGCCATAGGGCATAGCACTAGCGGCGCCCCGTTTTTCTGCGGAACGCGATTGCGCACCAGATCAGAGAGAGCAGAAGAATACCTGCGCACCAGACCACCGCCAGCCAGCCGTTGTTCGCTATCGGCGTCCCCGAGAGCAGCGCGCGAATGGCTTCGATTACCGGCGTTATCGGCTGATGGTTGGCGACGCCCTGGAGCCAGGACGGCATAGTGTTTGTCGGTACAAATGCGCTTGACAGATAGGGCAGGAACAAGAGGGCAAAGCCGTAGCCGCTTGCGGCGGCGGGACTGCCTGTCACAAGTCCGATGGCCGCGAACAGCCAAGTGAACGCCAGGATAAACAGAAAGATAAACCCGAATGCGGCAGCCCAGTCCCCGAATCCGGCAGAAGGCTGGAAGCCTACCAGCAGCGCAACGCCGATGACGATGAAGGTTGCAACGATGTTGCGGGCCAGACTGGCCGCCACATGCCCCGTGACGACGCTTGCCGACCGGATCGGCATGGTGCGGAACCGGTCGATAATGCCGTTGGTCATATCCGTTGCCACATCCACAGCCGTACTGGAGGAGCCGTATCCCGCGCATAGAAGAATGATGCCCGGGACCACGTAGTTGACGTAATTGCCGGTGGGGTCAATCGCTCTGCCAAATATATAAGTGAACAACAGCATAAGCAGAATGGGAAGCAGGATTGCCATTAACAGCGCTTCGACGTTGCGCAGGCTGTGGCGCAGGCTGCGGCCGATGAATATGCCGTTAGTCGTCAGAAACGATGCGGATTTCATATTGGCTGCGGACATTTTCATCAGACCGGCACCTCCAATGGTTGAGCGGTTGTCAAGGCTACAAATACATCGTCCATGCTTGGCTTGCGGATGCTGATGCGCGTGTCGGAAGGGTACGCTTGGGCCAAATCGCCCAGCACTTGCCGCAGATCCGCGATGCTGCCGCTTGTGGGAATCGACCGCAACAGCTCGTCGCGACCATTCCTTAATTCAATGACCTCGCCGCCTACCCGCGCCTTCAGCTCCTCTGCGGTGCCCCGGGCGACAATACGTCCCCCGTGGATGACGGCTATAGTGTCGGCAAGCTCATCCGCCTCCTCCAAATATTGCGTTGTCAGAAAGATCGTGATGCCCTGCCGCTTCAGACGGAGGATGATTTCCCACAGGGCGCGGCGGCTAATCGTATCCAGCCCCGTCGTCGGCTCATCCAGGAACAGCACCGGACGGATGGTTGTGAGACTGATCGCCAGATCAAGTCTGCGGCGGGTACCGCCGGAATAGGTCTTTGCGCGTTTATCGGCAACGGCCTCCAGATCAAACTGCTTCAGCAGCTCGGCTGTTCGTGCACGGGCTTCGGCGGCGGTAAGTCCCGACAGCCGGCACATCATCCGAAGATTCTCCGCACCGGTCAGAACCTCATCAACAGCGGCGAACTGTCCCGTCAGACTGATGGAGCGTTTGACTTCATTCCGTTCACGGACAACGTCGAAGCCGGCCACCCGCGCCCAGCCTTTGTCCGGCGCCGTCAAGGTGGACAGAATGTGAATCAGCGTTGTTTTGCCGGCGCCGTTGGGACCGAGCAAAGCGAAGATCGTGCCGGACGGAACGGATAGCTCCAGACCGTCAAGCACCGCCGTGTTGCCGAAGGATTTGCTCAGGCCGTTTACTTCAATCGCATTTGAGGTCATCGTCATCACCCCTTCATTAATTGTATATCACATAAACAGTATATATAATGCTCCGTGTTTTCACGTCATTCTCCGGACTGATTTTTGAGTCGTTCCTCAGACTGCCGTGGGGTGCTGCTGGCCATCATCTTCCTGTTTGCTTTCGGCGGGATAATGTCTTTGGACCATCTTTGAAAATCAACGGAGTTTCTTTGTTTTCAAAAGATGCTGCGCCGGATGGAAGGGAAGGCCGTTGATGGGCCGAAATCAAAGATGGTACTATGAACATACGAAAGAACCGGTCCGGCAAACAGTATCCTTAGAGGAGAGAGGCCCGCATGTGGAAGCAGCCCAGCTTTTCCTTGCCAATCCGCAGGCGCTCTTAAAAAGTCTGACCGTAACCCCCGGGAGTCTCGCCTTTGCTCCGGAAACAGTCACCTATAATATATATGCGGGAAGCGGCGCCCCATCGGTTGATGTGAGGGCGGTGCCGGCATCTATGATGGTCCAGGATTTGCTGGTCAACGGAGCCTCCGTGGCCTCCGGTTCGGTCAGCATCATCCCGTTAATTCCCGGAACCAATGAGATTACCATTGAAGTGGCGGCCTTTGACGGCACGCGGAAGACGTATCTGGTCCGGGTAATTCGCTAGGCTGCCCCATCCATCCGACAAAAAGCCGCTATGCAACCCGATTGGGCCATAGCGGCTTTTACCTGTTTACTCCCGCACCGAATCCTTCCAATGCGCGTCAACTGGGGGCAGCTCGTCTCCCCGCGTCAGGTAGATCCGGTCCACACGGAGCTGGGATTTTCTTGCCAGAATGGAGAAAACATGCTCGCCTGCGGTAAGCTCCAGCTCGGACATGAAGCACCAATAATATATATATGCTGTGTTGTATGTGTGGAGATTGCCCTTCCTCGGCTGCTCGTCCAACGGTCTTGCCGCGCCATCCAGCGCCAGATAGCAGGAATCCGACTGGTTGTTGTAATGCCGCAGGAGCAGCCATACCTTGTACGGGCCCGGGGTGCGGATAACCATCCGGTAGTGCATCCCCGGAGCGGCCTCCGGCTCTTCCCAGAGGATGCCGGGAGGGGCCACATGCATGGCAAGGCCTGTGCGACCGTTGGTCTCCGCTTGCAGATGACTCCAGAACAGCGCCGCCGCACCCGCGGTTCCGGTATCCCCGGCACTTCCCACACTCCCAGCGCTCCCCGCAACCCCTGCAACCCCCGCATTCCCCGCGGTCCCCGGAGTGAGATAGGCGTCACCGGAATTTTCCAAGGCATATTCGGCCTCAATGGCCACAACACCGCCGGATTCTATAAATTTGCCTGCGCCGAACTCCTTGATCATATCCTTGGGTCCTGTGCTTTTCCAAAGGTCCGCATACCGCGCCGCTCCCAGCTCAGGCTGTGGAACCTGCGGGCAGGAGGTGAAGGTGGTATCCTTTATTTTGTGGAAGGTATCAGGCACATAGAGCATATTGGAAATCGGGATTTCCCGGGCTGCTGTCCGATACAGCTCCCGATTTACCTGCCCCAACTCCGCCCAATCCAGCTCCGGAGCTTCCAAGCCGTACTCCGCCTCCGCCGCAGGCCTCCCTATTCGGCTGCCGGGCGCGGGTCCCAGGCTGCTGTCTTTCCGCGCTCTAGTGTACAGCACCAGCTTGCTGACGGTTACATAATAATCCACCATATACAGCGTCAAGGAGTGTGCTCCGGCAGACAAGGGAGGCAGCTGCACCATCAGCTTTTCCCCGTTGTTAAAGACGCTTTCCTTCCATTGGCCCGTCCATTCGTCGCGGGTTTCCGATTCCACAAGAACCGGCGGATGGCCATCCACTCCAATGCCCAGGCGGACCCTGCCGGTGGAGTTCAAGGTCAGATTCCGGTGAATCTCCAGAACATGGCTTCCCTCCGACTGGAGGAAAAAGTCATACTCCAGCCGGGGCTGCTCCGCAAGCTCCCCGTCCAGGGAGCGCAGCTCCGGATGCCATGCCATTACGGCGGCTCCTTCGTACCTGCCGATTCCGGGCACCGTTACCCAGCCTGCCCCGCTGCCGTCGGCAACGGATCTGTCGAAGGCCGCAGCCGGTATGGAGACAGAGCCATCGGACTCCACATAACTTGCGAAGCCCTCCGGCAGGGCAACCGCCTCCCCGACCCTGACCGGGGCCAAAAATTCCACGCCGTTGCTATGGTCATAAACCGCAATAACCGCTTCCTTGCCGGCATGGATTTCAGGGGCCTGAATGGTTACAAGAATCCGTTTCTCCGTTTGAACCGTTCCCTCCGTTTCGGACAAAACAATCCAATCCGCCTCCGTCTGAAGGGAAAAGGCAATGCTTCCGGCGCCCTGGTTGCCCAGCTCGATCCATTTCTGCCTCCGGCCATAGGGAGAGAACAGCAGCGCTTCATCATCATTCCAAAGCGCCACACGCAGGCCGCTTCCTTCAATGCGCAGCGCAGGCTTGCGGGCAGGATACATGGCCGTTACCGGAGGGGGAAAGCTCTCCGGGGTCATGATGCCGTCCCATTTGCCCCCGGCCATAATTTTATTATAGTAGTGGATCATTCGCCGCTTGCCGTCCATCATTCTGGCGGACAGCTCCGTATACCGGTCGGCGGCCTGCATATTCCCGCGTTCGTAAGAGAGCACGCTGCGGTCCGCATAATAGAACTCATGGTTGATGTAATAGGAGGCGTGGATTTTCATCAGGAACAGCTGGAAGAAGGCCTCGCGCTCCTCCGGCGGCAAGCTCCTCAGAATAGCGTTCCCCCGCCGGAAAATCTCCTCCAACCGCACCAGCCTCCGGCCTGCCTCATCCCCGTAAGCCGTTTGGGAGAAAACCTCCGAGTTCATATGCTCGATCTTCCGCACGTTGGTAGCCTGGGCGAAGCGCTCATAAAGCTCCGCGGCTTCCGCTCCATGCCGGCCGGAGAAGTTGGTATCGATCCAATGGCGGGTAAACTGGAAGGCATCCTTGGTGATGCCCGTTTCCTTGCCTGCTTCCCAGCCGTACCGCAGGAAATATTCCATATCCTGCTCCACAGGCTTCAGCCCGCCAATGTTCAGCACCCAAAGCTTGCGGATGCCCGAGGCATAGGATTTCTTCAGTTCATTTCCCATGTGGGCAAGCGGCATGGAGCTGATAAACAGATAGCTCATGGCCGAGCCCGGATGGGCCCAATAGGAGCAGTGGAAATACAAGCCGTTGCCACCCTTGCGGCTCCGTTCCGCCTCATTGGGATACCGCCGCATGTGGCCGAAGTTATCGTTGGCCCAAACCAGGGTCATGTCCTCAGGCAGCTCCAGGCCGTGGTCATACAGCGTCAGCACTTCTTTATAGGGGATAAAGGTTTTCAGCGCTTCGCCGCTTTTCCGTTCTCCCAGCACGTCCGTCAGAATCTGCCGCTGATCCCGGATGACTTGGCCCAGCAGACGGACCTTGGCGTCCACCTTCTCCTCCTCGGTGAGGGAAGCATCCTCATTGATGGCCCGGGTCACAAATCCGCTGTCATGAATCCCGCGCATGCCCATGGTGAAGCTGACCTCATAGCGCTGATTGGTTTCCACACTCTCCCGCCAATATTCCTGGAGGATTTCCCGGTTCCGCCCTTCGATGGAATAATCGTAGACCGCATCCGTATAACCCTTGGCGGCAATCCACGGCTTCCATTCGTTCTGGTTGCTGCGCAAGAGCATATCGCAATGGGAGGTGCCCACCACAATGCCCATCTGCTCTGCAAGCCTGCCGTTTTCCGGATTTCCGTTGAAATAGTTCACATGCATAGCCGGCCAGATGTAATTGGCCTTCAGGCGCAGCAGCAGCTCGAAAATCCGGCGGTACGTATAGGGCCCGATGGTGCCGTCCGGGGTATGCTGCTTGGCCCAGTCATCCAGCTCCTCTTCATCATTAATGAAGATGCCGCGGTATTGGAGGGAGGGCCAGTCCGCTTTGCTGAGATTGGCAGGGACATAATAGGCTTCTTTTTTTTTAACCGGCACATCCGCCCAATAATACCAGGGAGAAACGCCCATATCCTCGCACAAATCATAAATCCCGTAAATAACCCCGCGCCTGTCCGTTCCCACGATGTACAGCACGCCGTCCGCCGCTTCCTGCAGAAAAGCCTCCCACCGCCAGGAGCCGTCCTCCTGCTTCAGCTTGTCTGCGGATAATCCTTTGCTGCGGATCACCGGCTCCAGCTGCTCTACGGTTCCGATCACGACGCTGCATTGCTCCATATCGGGAGAGAGGACAGCCAAACAGCCGCATACGGAACCGATATCCCGCAGCAAATTGTCCGCCGCCAGATGAACCGCTTCATTTTCCGAAGGGGATACGTAAATATGGACTGTCTTATGCTTCGCAAATAATTCAAGGGATGGTTGCATCTCGTCAAATCTGCCTCCTTTGAAGGGGTTCATATCCTCCACTATAGCCGACATCTGGACAATAATCTTTTAAAATATTGCCGTTTTGGGTTTTTGTTGTATTATATTGCTATAACCGTAAGCAAGGAGAAGGTGCAGAATGAACAGCCCCGACTTGTTCCGCACAGACCCGTTTTTTTATATGGAATACACCAAGCATGATGCTCATCACCGGATGCCGGATTTTCATTACCACAACACATATGAGTTATATATTCTGGAAGAGGGCTGCCATCATATGCTGGTCAATGATTCCATCTACGATGTCACCCGGCATGATGTGGCCTTGTTCAAGCCCCATGTGCTGCACAAAAGCCGCAGCAATCAGGCCTGTGCCAGAACCTGCGTTTATTTCACGGACCGGTTCCTGCGCCTCTATTTTACCGAACGCGCGGCCAAGGCGCTTCTGTCCTGCTTTGACCGGGAGGTCATTTCGCTGAACAAGGAGTCCTTCCCGCGGGTAAAAAAGCTGCTGCTCCTGCTGGAGAAGGAAAACGCCGTGGACCCGGATAACCGGATTTTTGTCCATCTGGCGGAGATTCTCCATATTCTGAATGAAAACAAAAGCGTGCCGAGATTGGAGCAGCCTCCGCTGGCCCATGCCAAGTTCGCACCCATTCTGTCCTATCTTCACCAGAACTACAATAAAATTACCCATATCCAGGAAATCGCCGACCATTTTTATATGTCCAAATATTATTTGTGCCGCATCTTTAAGGAAGCCACAGGGGTGACGCTGACCCATTATATCACCAACATCAAAATCCAGAACGCCTGCCAGATGCTGGCGAACACGGATCTGTCCATTCTGGACATCGGGAACGCCTGCGGCTTCAATTCCTCCATGTACTTTTGCAAAATCTTCAAGGAAGCCTTGTCCGTCACCCCCAGCGAGTTCAGGAGGAATGCGCGGTGAGGAAACCCGGTTATTTTCACCCAAAAACCCGGTTAATTTCATGTTCAATTTCATCGTTCCGCTGTTATGATGGAATGACAGGCAGCCCGCAGATTGAAGTGTCCCGGGCTGTTTGATGTTTAAAGGAGGAATGGGTATCATCCGGAAGCTGAAAATCAAATACCAGCTGATGATTATTCTGCTTGTCCTTCTCAGCATCGTCTGCTCTATTTTCCTGTTGGCGCTGCAAGTCTCTTTTCTCATTTATGACAAGCAGCTGTACCAGCAGCTGGAGCGGTCGCTTAATCTGTCGGTCTCCGATATTCAGAACGAAATGGATAATATGGAGAAGCTTTCCCTGACCGTCGCCTTGGATTACCGTATCCAGGAGCAGCTTCAACTGATCCAGAAAACCTCCGGCACCTACGAGAACGTCAAGGAATTGGAGGAGTTCCGCAATACGATGATGGTCTATCTGCTGTCCGAAAAGTATCTCTCTTCTATTCGGTTTGTAGGCCATGGAGGGTATGAATTTGCGGCCGGCCAGGACAACATTCTGTTGGATGACAGGCTGAAGCGGGAGGCGCTGGAGAGGGCGGCTCTGGAGAAGGGAGGGATGGCGTATGTGGAGCCTTCGGAGCATTCCCCCTATGTGCTGGGGGCAAGAGAGGTGCTGTCCATTCGCAACACCAGCCTGGAGGATCTGGGCACACTGCTTCTTCAACTGAACCTGGCCCCGTTGGTGGAAAAGCATTTTGGCGAGGTGGATGACCGCTCCAATCTGTACATTCTCTCAGACGGAAGGCTGCTTTATTCCTGGGGGAATGACCGGCGTTTGACGGAAGCGGACCTGGCTTTTCCCGACAAACAGGGCTACCGGATCGCCAAGGCCGGGGGCTGGAGATACTTTGTGGCCTATACCACCTCCGATGCCACAGGGTGGACCTATACTACGGTGCTTCCCTACGATTATATTTTCAGCAAAAAAATCCAGCTGCGCAATGTGCTGTTCCTGGTTTTTGCCGTCCTGTTCGTCTCCGCCATCTACACCAGCTACCGCTTCGCCCATACCATTACCAAGCCTATCGAGGCCCTGGCCTCCTCCATGAGGATCGCCGAAAGCGGCGATTTCCAGCAGCTGAGTCCCGCCGCGGAGAAACAGATGCGCACTGACGAAGTGGGGTACCTCCAGCGCCGGTTTACGGTGATGATCCAGCGGATTCAGTATCTCATCCGGGAAAACTACGAGAAGCAGCTGGCGTTGAAGGATACGGAATACAAGGCTTTGCAGGCCCAAATCAATCCCCATTTTCTCTATAACACCCTAAGCTCCATCAACTGGATGGCCCGGAGGAATGACCAGACGGACATTTCCAAAATGGTGGAGGCCCTGTCCCGGCTCCTGCGCATCTCTATCAGCGAGAAGGCATCGGTGATATCTCTGGGGGAAGAAGCTGACATTCTCCGGGATTATATGCATATCCAGCAAATCCGGTATACGGACCGTCTGGCCTTCCGGATTATGATCCCGGCCGGATACGATAATTGCCCTATTCCCAAGCTGACCCTTCAGCCCATTGTGGAGAATGCCATCAAGCACGGGGTGGAGATGATGCTGGAGCCATGTTGCATCACCGTTCAGGCGATGGAGGAGGAGAATGCTCTTTGCATCGTCATCACGGACAACGGGCCGGGAATGGATGAAGAGACGGTCCGGCGGCTCAACCGCTTTGAATACAAATCCCAGGGAACGGGCATTGGACTGAAGAATATCCATGAGCGCCTGCAGCTGCTGTTCGGGGCTGACTACGGAATTCATTGCGACAGCAGTCCGGGAGGCGGCACCGCCGTAACCGTTAGACTTCCGAAGGAGGGATTGACCCATGCTGAAGGCATTATTGGTGGATGATGAGCAGCTCGCCCGGGACAGTATTTCGCGGCTGGTGAACTGGGCCGGGCTGGGCCTGGAATTTCTGGGAGCGGCCAAAAACGGCATTGAAGCGCTGGAGCTCATCCGGCTGCACCGCCCCCACATTGTGCTCACGGATATCAAAATGCCGGTAATGAGCGGTTTGGAGCTGATCCGCAGAGCGAGAGAGCTGTGTCCCGATACGGTGTTTATCGTACTGTCGGGGTACGGGGAATACGATTATACCAGCGAAGCCATGCAATACGGAGTCCGCAGCTATCTATTGAAACCCAGCAATGAGGAGAAAATTACCGAGGTGCTGCTGGAGGCCATAGCGGAGGTCGGAAACAGAGAGCGGGACAGGCGGTTTGTGGCCCGGCTTCAGCATAACCTGGAGAAGGTGCTGCCCCATGTGAAGGAGCAGTTCCTCCGGGATATTGCCTTAACCGGCGTGTACAATAAGCAGGATTGCGATTATTTTATGGAGCTGTTCGGAATCACCGATCAGACCTTTCAGCTGATTTTGTTCAAGTATGAGAAGGAAGCGGATTATATCGAGAAGTTTGCCCTGAAAAATATTGCGGAGGACGTGTTCACCCCGGAGCGGGTTTTTCTGGACACCATTATCGAGGACAGTATTCTGGTGCTGGCCGCCGCCATGGAACAGGAGGAAATGAACGGCCTGCTGAGCCGGATCAACTCCGTATACAAGCAGTATTACCGCATTGAGCTGTTTGTTGCCGTCAGCGACAGAGGCGGTTTTTCGGGTATCCGCGGCATGTACAAGCAGGCCAGGGAAATTCTGAACTACCGGTTTTATTTTACTGAAGGCTGCATTCTGACCTATGGCGATGTAGTGGTCCGGGACCGGCAGAAGACTGCGCCGGACATACCGCTCTTGACGGAGGAACTGGCCTCCCACGTGAAAGCCGGGAACAAGGAATTGGCTATGCAACGTTTGGAGGAGCTGTTCGCCCAACTGGAAGGGGCCGGATTGGAACGCAATCAGATGAAGGCGTACTGCATGGAGCTGTATCTGGCGCTGGTCAGACAGGGGAGCGACCAGGATGTAAGCGACTATCTGCCGGGTGTGGTCCGGTTTCAGGAATTCACCCATGCCGCCCAGGCATTGGAGTGTCTCCGGCAGACGGTGCAGGACATTGCCGGCCGCAATTACGAGGCCACCGCCAGCAAGCAGGTCTCTTTAGTTGAACGGGCCAAGCAGATTGTCGGGGAGCAGTTGGGCAACCCGGAGCTGTCTCTGCAGTGGATTTCCCGGGAGGTCCTGTATGTGAATGAGGATTATTTGGGGAAGCTGTTTTCCAGGGAAAGCGGCGTCCGGTTTTCCCAATATGTGCTCAAGCGGCGGATGGAGCTGGCTATGGAGCTGCTGCGGACGAGAGCGGATCTGAAGGTTTACGATATTTCCAGGATATCGGGCTTTCCGGAGGATGCCCAGTATTTCAGCAAGGTATTCAAGAAGCATACGGGCATGACTCCCACCGAATATATGAAGGCCGGTCTGAAGGAATTGCCGGAGGCATGATGCGTCCGGCAAAGATCGGTTATTTTCAGACAGGAGGTCGGTTAATTTCATTCTCAAGAGCCGTCCCCGGTTGGTAAGATAAAGACAAGGAAGGCGCTTCGAACCTTTCCGGGCCCGAATGGTTGGATACGCTTACTCCGTCATAAAGAAACCTTAATCCCAAGGGGAGGTTCCAGATATGAAAAAGAAGCTTTGTACGGTTGCACTGGCGGCAGCCGCCGCCGCTTTGGCGGTAACGGGCTGTTCGGGTGGGAACAGCGCAGGCAGCTCCGCTTCACCGAAGGAAACCCAAGGAGCTGCCTCAAGCGCTCCCAAGCCGGCCAATTTGCGGGTATACTGGTGGGGCTCCCAGGTCAGGCATGATGCTACAATGAAGGTGCTGGACCTGTATAAGGGCAAGAATGCCCATATTACCTTTGAGCCGGAGTACCAGGGCTTTGACGGCTACTACCAAAAGCTGACCCTGCAAGCGGCCTCCAACAATATGCCTGACGTGATGCAGTTCTATGTCGGGGCGGGAGACACGGACCAGTTCATGACCAAAAATCTGGTGGCTCCTCTGGATGATTTGATGGCCGGCAAGGTGCTGGATTTAAGCGATGTCAGTGAAAGCATCGTATCCACCGGCAAGCTGAACGGAAAGCTGTACGGCGTCCCCCTGGGTGTCAACGCCAAAGCCATGGTGGTGGACCCGGCAGCGTATGCCAAGGCCGGACTGACGGTTCCCGAGAACGGCTACAGCAGCTGGGAAGCGCTGGCCGCTGATCTGGAAAAGCTCAAGGCCGTCACCGGCGCATACGGTGCGGATGAGCTGATGGACGTCAATTTCATGATGCCCTACTATATGCGCCAGATCGGGCAGGTCCAGTATGCGGCTGGAACGGGCATCGGATTTGACCAAAAGGCGTATGTGGATTATTACACCATGAAGAAAAAATTCATGGAGAATAAATCCATGGTGCCTCTGGATGTGGCCCTGACCATCAAGTCCCCCGAAGAGACCATGCTGGTCAAGGGGCAGTCTGCCGTAACAACTATCTACACCAACCAGTATCCCGGTATTGTCAAAGCGGCAGGCAGAGAGCTGAAGCTGATTCCCCTGCCGGGTCCCAATGCAGCTAAGGCCATGGATTTGCGTCCGGGCAACCACTTTGTCATTGCCGAGAATTCCAAGAACAAGGAAGAGGCGGCCAAATTCATCAGCTTCTTCATCAATGATGTGGAGTCCAACAAAATTCTCAACGCCGAACGCGGCATGCCCATTGCCGCCAAGGTCCGGGATGCATTGAAATCCGGCTTCTCCGCCGAGCAGAAAACAGTGGCCGATTATATCGACAAGGTGGCGTCCAACAGCAGTCCCATGGACCCGCCCGCACCCGCCGGTTCGGCAGAAATCGAGAAGCTGATGAAGGATCTGGAGCAGCAAATCCTGTTTGGCAAAATTACGCCGGAAAAAGCCTATGAGCAGCTGAAGAAGGACGCGGCAGCCATCGTAGCCAAAAACAAAAGCTGATTTGCGGATAGGGCGGTGAGTGGAATGGCAGCCATACCGGCATTGGCCAAAAAAAAGCATGATTACGAGAACGGGGCCGGATATCTGTTTATTCTGCCTTGGATTATCGGCTTCCTGGCATTTACATGTATTCCCTTTATGTTCCTGATCTATTTTTCCTTTACCAAATATGATTTGCTCTCGTCCCCGCGCTGGATCGGGCTTCAGAATTATATCCACATTTTTACCCATGATCCCAAGTTCCTCACCTCATTGAAGGTGACCTTCCAGTATGTCATTACCGCCATTCCCCTGCGGCTTGCGGTGGCGCTGTTGATTGCCATGCTGCTGAATACCCGGAACAAGGGGATTGGGATGTACCGCACCGTGTTCTATATCCCGTCCATTATCGGAGGCAGCGTGGCGGTAGCGGTTATGTGGATTCAGCTTTTTGCCCGGGACGGGGCGGTGAACGCCATTGTGGAGATCGTCACCGGCGTCAATCCCGATGTATCCTGGATTGTCAATCCGGATACGGCCATGTGGAGTCTGGTTCTGCTTGCTGTTTGGCAGTTCGGCTCCCCGATGGTGATTTTTCTGGCAGGGCTCAAGAATATCCCCGAATCCTACTATGAGGCAGCCATGATGGACGGAGCCAACGCTTTCCGGCGCTTTATGAAGATTACGCTGCCGCTTCTAAGCCCGGTCATGTTCTTCAATCTGGTGATGCAGATCATCAACGGCTTTATGACCTTCACGCAAGGGTTGATTATTACGGGCGGAGGTCCTTTGGACAAGACGCTGTTCTATCAGCTGTATGTGTACCGGAGAGGCTTTGAATTTTTTGAAATGGGCTATGCGGCGGCACTGTCCTGCATCATGCTGGTCATTGTCGGGGTGGCTACCGCCATCGTCTTCCGGACCTCCTCCAGATGGGTTTATTATGAGGCAAAGGAGTGAGACCATGAAAAACCGCATCATGCCCAAAGTGCTTTTCCAAATCGTCTGTCTGTGCCTGACCATGGTCTCCTTGTATCCAGTGCTCTGGATGATCGCCAGCTCGTTTAAGGAAAGCTCACGGGTGTTTGTGGATGCGTATTCCTTGATTCCCACGGAATGGCATTGGGAGAATTATACCCGGGGCTGGAAAGGCTTCGCAGGGCTGTCCTTTGCCGTTTTTTTCAAAAACACCATTGTCATTGTCGCCTTGTCGGTCACCGGGACGCTTCTGTCCTGCTCCCTGATCGCCTACGGCTTTGCCCGGATCAAATTCCGCTTTAAGAATTTCTGGTTCGGTACTGTGATGCTGAGTGTGCTGCTGCCCGGGCAGTTGATTCTGATTCCCCAGTACATTATCTTCTACAAAATCGGCTGGGTGAATACCATTCTGCCGCTGGTGGTCCCCATCTTTCTGGGCAGCGCCTTCTTCATCTTCCTGCTGCTCCAGTTTATGCGCTCCATCCCCGTGGAACTGGATGAATCGGCCAAAATCGACGGAGCCAACCGCTTCACCATCTACACCCGGATTATTCTGCCCCTGGTAGTGCCGGCGTTGGTGACCTCGGCCATCTTCGAGTTCTACTGGTCCTGGGATAAATTCTTCGAGCCGATGGTATATCTGGGCAAGCCCAAAATGTATACCGTCAGCGTGGCGATGCGCCTGTTTGCCGATCCCAGCACCCAAACGGACTGGTCGGCCATGTTCGCCATGGGCACCTTGTCGCTGCTTCCTCCCATTATCGTGTTTTTCATCTTCCAGCGCTACATCGTGGAGGGGATCAGCACTACGGGGCTGAAGGGGTAGCCGGTATATTTCCCTGATTGAGAAACGCTTCAGAAATGGAGCGTTTTCTTTTTTGTATACGAAAACCCCCAGTTCGACTGGGGGTTCTAAAAAGCTTAAAGCTATGAGTAGTCCA
>NZ_QMFA01000003.1 GCF_003285005.1 Paenibacillus sp. YN15
CCGATAATTACATATTATCCTTCATCCAATACAAGGAGTGGGGCAGGATGAGCCTATATTCAACCCTTTATTTCATGATTTGATTAAGACCCGATTTCGCGGATGCTTTAAACTGAGTATATCATTCTGCTTTTTAGTTGAAACATGGGTATAAATTTGGGTTGTCGTTATGGAACTATGCCCCAATATCTGCTGAATGTACCGTATGTCCACATCCTCCTCCAATAAAAGTGTGGCAAATGAATGCCGGAACATATGGGGAGTCAGGTGTTGGTGTACCTGCGCCTTTAACGCAAGCTTGTTAATCATAAATCGAACCGATTGTTCCGAGAGGCGGCTCTTTAACCTATTGACGAAAAGATACCCTGTACTTTCAATTTGCTGGCTAAAAGCCATTTTATATTTATGCAATGCTGCCAGCACATCGGGGTTACTAATGGTAATAATCCTCTCTTTGGAACCCTTTCCGTAGATACGAATGTGTTTGTTCAGCAGATTCAGGTCTTCCGATTTTAGTGAACAAAGCTCCGAAACCCTCATGCCAGTTGCGAACAAAAGCTCCAAAACGGCTATATTGCGCAAGCAGTCGAGCTCTTTATGAGGTGAACTGTGCTTCAACTCCTGATACGCCGACTGAAGCAGGGTTTTTATTACATCAAAAGGGATTGTTTTAGGCAAGATATGTGGCTCGTGAAACTTCAGATTCATTTTTGAGAATGGATTGTCCGGAATCAATTCCTCATACTCCATCCAGTTGCAAAATGCCTTGATGCTGGCGATTTTTCGTTTGACGGTTTTGGGTTTGAACGTCTTATGAAGGTTGACCACGTAATCTGATAAATTATTTTTGGTTAAACAGCCGTCGATTCCTTCGATAAACTGCAATAATTGTGTAATGTCTATTCGATAAGCTTTCAATGTCTTGGAATCAAGTCTTTTCTGATATTGACAATAATTCAAGTAACGATCAAACAAATGAGCGAAGTTCTGCATCAATGTATCCTCCAAATAGGGTGTATTGAATCATTATGCCTACAAATAGTCTAGTTTGTCGAATATGCACGCAAGCTTCAATAGGTATGGTAGATATATGCTTTGTACGATGCTCTAACTTCGTAATTTTGGATAAGAACAGCAGCATTCCTTGGCTTGAGAGTGTTCAGAGCAATCATAGAAATGTTAAAATCAAAATAGGAGGCGATATAAGATGCTCTGGACGGAAGTAAGAGAACTATTTCCTGATCAGTTTGTATAATTTATATTGGATTTAGGCCGACTGCAGATATACATTGCGGCCAATGATGAATAAGTATGCACCAGGGAGGCGATACGAGTAATGGGTATCGCCTCTTTTCCTTATTTTCTCCGGATCTGAGCGCGTTCTACCTGACTTACTTCTGATGTTGTTAGCAAAAAGGAGCAGCGACTCAATGGGGCTGCAAGTTTCATGTTCCGTCGTTTCATGAGAAAAGTTTTTGCCATGGTATGTCAAAATGTATAGGCGGAGCCGCGTACTCCAGCGCCGCGGCAATGTTTGATCAGCCCAAAATCGCTTCAGTCCGAGGAGATGGAACGAATAAAGAAAAGTCGTCAGATACACAGTGAAAGGTCGTCAAAACAGTAGTATAACTCCATCTGCTCTGATATGGTTAATGAATCAGGGCAAGTTAGGAAACATTAATCAAAAACCAGTCAGCCGGACTGTCGAGGGGGTTCTCGGCAGTCATTTTTGATTTTTGGACAGTGGAGGAGAGCGTAATGAAGCTTACGATCCCGCACATTTCGTGGAATTCGATCCGATTCAAGGTAATCGCGGGGCTGCTGATGGTAACGGTTCCCCTTATTGCACTCTTGCTTTACAACAATTTCTATAGCATTCGCGTTGTGCACAACCAAGTGGCGTTCTCCTATAAGAATTTAATATCCCTCTATATGGGGCAAATCGATGACCGCTTGGAGAACACAGACCGCAATCTGATGAGTTTATTGACTTCCAATTATGATTTGCGCTCCATGACCTCAAGCTCGGATAACGAATACCAGAGGTAGTCGGATACAATCTGTATTATGGGTGGTACTACGGAGAGATCAAAGACTTGGGAAGCAGGCTGGATGAATTTCATCGGGCCAGACCGGAAATTCCTTTGCTGGTATCGGAGTATGGGGTGGACACGAATCCATGCTATCACAGCTACTCCCCTGAGGTAAAAGATTACACGGAGGAGTACCAGATGCTATTCCACCATAATGCTCTGGAGACCTTCGAGACAAGACCGTTTGTACTGGGGGGATATGTATGGAATATGTTTGATTTCGGCAGCGCCAACCGCAAGGAAGGCGGAGTTTCCGGTAAAAATATGAAGGGACTTGTGACCATTGACCGATCCTTGCGCAAGGATGCCTTTTATTTATACAAGGCTTATTGGTCCAAAGAACCGTTCGTTCATATGGCCGGGAGGCGGTTCGTGAATCGGCATCGGGAGAGCAATGACATCGTGGTGTTATCGAATGTCAACCGGCTCCGCTTCTATTTAAACGGATTGTTCCTGACGGAAATCAACAGTGATGAGCGGGTGAAGACGATAAAGGATGTGCGGCTCGCCGAGGACGAGAATCTTCTGCGAACAGAAGGAATCGATTCTGAAGGGAATGTCTATACGGATGAAATGCGGCTTTGCCGGGTTGCGGAGCCTGATTCGGGATACATTCATGTGAAGGAAGAGCAGGCGGCGCATGCAGTCAACTGGTTTGAACGTTTTGATCTGTCCAATCCCGGGAAGGTCGTGCTGAAGGAGGGGTATTATTCCACCTACGACACCATTGCCTCACTCTACAGAAATCCTGCGGCTAAAGCCGTTTTCTTGAAGTACTTCGGTCATGTGACGGATCATCCCTTCTTTGAGGTGACCATGGATGTCATGTCCATCGAAAAGATGGCCCAACTGGAATTTTATCATATCCCGCCGGCATTGTTGCCCGTCATTAACCAGGAGCTGAATGCCATTCTTAAGTAGAACAGTACTCAACCCGGACCGGCCTATGTTGGTTCCGGGTTTTTTTACCAATTGGAGTGGTCGGCAAAATGCTAGCGGGAAGTCGGGGGAACGGTAGTGGGGGGAGGCGGATTTCTTTAAGATGAGGGTACAACATGAAAGCCACTTACGCTGGAGATGAAAGGGGAACCCGACGAATGACGAAACCAATGAGAGGCAAAGCCATGAAGAGAATCTGGAAGTACAGTCCGCTCTATCTTATGATGCTTCCGGGAATCACGTATTTGCTGATCAATAGCTATTTGCCGATGTTTGGCTTGGCGATTGCCTTTAAGGACATCAATTTTGCCAAAGGAATCTGGAGGAGCGATTGGGTGGGACTGCAGAATTTCAAATTCCTGTTCCAGACCTCTGACGCCTTCATCATTACAAGGAACACGCTGCTCTATAACATTGCGTTCATCAGTATCGGCCTTATTGTTGCCGTAAGCTTCGCAATTCTCTTGAACGAAATCAAGAGCAAGATTGCTTCCCGTCTTTACCAGAGTCTTATCATTTTGCCGTTCCTGATTTCCATGGTGCTGATCAGCTACCTTGTATTTTCCGTTCTGAGCATGGAGAGCGGTTTAATGAATAAGACGATACTGCCGGCATTGGGGATTGAGCCTATTGCTTGGTATAACGAGCCCAAGTATTGGCCCTTTATCCTAACCATGGTGCAAGTCTGGAAAGGGGCGGGATATGCCTGCATTATCTACCTGGCGGCCATTATCGGCATTGATCCCGAATATTATGAAGCAGCCAAGCTGGACGGCGCCTCCAAGTGGCAGCAAATCCGCATGATCACCATTCCCTTGATCTCCCCGGTCATCACCATGCTGACCCTTCTGCAGATCGGCCGGATTTTCTATTCTGATTTCGGACTCTTCTACCAGGTGCCCATGAATGCCGGAGCTCTTTTCAGTACAACCAATGTCATCGACACTTATGTATTCCGCGGGCTGCTTCAGCTTGGCAACATCGGAATGTCTTCGGCGGCAGGCTTTTATCAATCGCTGGTTGGCTTCACGCTGGTGATGATATCCAACTTTGTGGTTCGCAAAATCAACAGAGAAAATGCTTTGTTCTAGGGGGATGACCATGAAAAAAGAAAACAACGCCTGGCAATGGGCAGCCCATATCGTAATGGCCCTGTTTTCCTTAAGCTGCCTGCTTCCGTTCCTGCTATTGATGATGTCTTCGTTAACGGAAGAAAAGTCCATTCTACGAAACGGATATTCGTTCTTCCCCGAGCAGTTCAGCCTGCTGGCTTACCGTTACTTATGGGAGCAATCCTCCCTAATATTCAATGCTTACGGCATTACAGTGCTCATTACGGTGGTAGGCACAACGGCCAGTCTGATCATCACCTCCATGCTGGCCTATCCGTTATCCCGAAGAGATCTGCCGGGCGGAACCTTCTTCGCCTTCATGCTGTTCTTTACGTTATTATTCAACGGCGGCTTGGTTCCCACCTACTTGGTCTATACACAGATTTTCCATATCAAGAACACCCTGTGGGCTTTGATTATCCCCGGTTTGCTGATGAACGGCTTCAATGCAATGCTCATGAGAACCTTCTTCAAAACGACGATTCCCGTTCCTGTATTGGAATCCGCGAGCATGGACGGCGCGGGTGAATTTAAAATGTACTACAAGATCGTTTTGCCCTTATCTTTGCCTATTCTGGCTACGGTTGGCCTGTTCCAGGGCCTGCCTATTGGAATGATTGGAACAACGGCTTGATCTATGTTACGAATCCCAAGCTGTTCAGCTTGCAGAATGTGCTCAATCGAATTATGAGTGACATTCAGTTTCTTGCCAGCAATGGCGACTTAAGCGCAAGCGCAGGATCGAAGGTGGCAGAATTGCCGAGTGAAACCTTCCGGATGGCGATAGCTGTTATTGCCGTCATCCCGATTCTGGTGGCGTATCCCTTCTTCCAGAAGTATTTTGTCAAGGGAATGACGATTGGTGCGGTTAAAGGTTAATCAGATAACGTTACATGGACGAAAGGGAGAATGCAATTGTGGAACGGGATATCAAGAAATTGATAGCTGAAATGTCGCTTGAGGAAAAAGCGGATTTGTGCTCCGGCTTGGATTTTTGGCACACGAAGGCATCGAAAGACTTGGCATTCCTTCGATCATGCTGACCGACGGTCCCCACGGCCTTCGGAAGCAAAAAGCATCTGCCGATCACCTGGGCCTCTTCGATAGTGTGCCGGCCACCTGCTTCCCGTCGGCGGCGGGGCTTGCCACTTCGTGGGACCGGGAATTGGTCAGGCGTGTGGGCGTCGCCCTGGGAGAGGAGTGCCAGGCGGAAGACGTGTCGATCTTGCTTGGCCCCGGCGCCAATATTAAGAGGTCGCCGCTATGCGGGAGAAATTTCGAATATTTCTCGGAAGACCCTTATCTGTCTTCCGAGCTGGCCGCAGCTCATATCGAAGGGGTTCAAAGTCAGGGAGTCGGTACCTCGCTGAAGCATTTTGCCGCGAACAACCAGGAGCACCGGCGGATGACGACAAATGCCGTGATAGACGAGCGCACGCTGCGGGAAATTTATTTGGCCAGCTTCGAAGGAGCGGTAAAAAAAGCCCAGCCTTGGACCGTCATGTGCTCCTATAACCAATTGAATGGAGAATATTGCTCCGAGAACGAGCGTTTGCTAACCGATATTTTGAAGAAGGAATGGGGGCACGAAGGTTTTGTCGTTTCCGACTGGGGCGCTGTTAACGAAAGGAGCGAGGGACTGCTCGCCGGCTTAGAGTTGGAAATGCCCTCTTCCGGCGGAGCGGGAACCCGCAAAATTGTGGAGGCGGTTCGCAGCGGCCGTCTTCCGGAGCCGAAGCTGGATGAAGCTGTGGAGCGGCTGCTGCGGATCATCTTTAAAGCCGCGGATCACAAGAAGCCGGGTGCTGCTTATGACGCTGAAGCCCATCACCGTTTGGCAAGGGAAGTCGCGCGTGAATCCATGGTGCTGTTAAAGAATGAAGATGGCATTTTACCTCTGGAGAAGAACGGAAGAGTTGCTGTCATCGGTGCATTAGCCAAAGAACCGCGGTATCAGGGGGGAGGCAGCTCCCATATCAATCCCACCAGGCTGGAGGATATTAGCCATGAGATAGCTCAATCCGCAGGCAGCTCCGCCAGTGTTGCTTATGCGAAAGGATATGAATTGGAGCGCGATGATCTTGATGCGGTTCTGGTGGAGGAAGCTGTGCTTGCTGCCAAAAGCGCTTCCGTCGCAGTCATTTTTGCCGGCCTTCCGGAACGGTATGAATCCGAAGGCTTCGACCGGACCCATCTTCACTTGCCATACAATCAAGTCCATTTGATTGAGGCCGGAGTTAACACAACGCCGTCCCTTGAACTATCGACAACGACCGGAGCCTGGGCGTCCCGCTTTCATTACTGGAGAACTAAAACGAAGTAAAGGTACCGTACATGGAGATTGATTATAGCCTTCCGCCAGATACAATGAAATCCATAATGCAAGGTGCTTTTAACGAGCGTCTTTAATGCTGGTAGAATGGCGATCTTCCTATCCCAGTGCCGCGGGATCGTCTGAGCGAGTTGAGCCGGTCGTGATCAAGAAAAATCAATTGCAAGACCTGCAGGAGTACTTTGAAAAGTACTCGCCTGCGGGTCTTTTTTCTGCAGCTTGGGCTACTCGAAGCCTCATTATTTATCGATAATGCTGCGGCCAGCCGGTTCTCTAATCATTTGGAGGCGATTGAATTGCGTTATTCCGATGTCAATAAATGTGCATACCCCATGAAATAATGATTACTCATGTGGTGAAAAAGGGGGTTTTCGAGCTTTTGAATAAATGAATATAGACTGTCAAGATGTTTAACTCCTACAATGAACAGGAAAGTGACATGAAGGAGTGAGTCTTTTTGGCTGTTTACAATCATTCGTCCAACACCGAGTCGAAAAGGATTAGAACGGCAAGTGCTGTGAGGAAGAAGAGTCGGTTGCGCAAGATGATAATGGACCGCTGGCTCTATGTGATGCTCCTGCCGGGCATTATCTACTTTCTATTATTTAAGTACGTACCGATGGGGGGCATTGTCGTCGCATTCCAGGATTATTCCCCCTTCCAAGGAATGACGGGCAGCAAATGGGTAGGTTTGAAGCACTTCCATCGGTTATTTACCGATCCGACCTTCTTTATGCTGCTGAAGAATACATTGCTGCTTTCTTTAATGAATCTTGCCTTAGTATTCCCCATGCCGATCATCTTCGCGCTTATGTTGAATGAACTGCGAGCGTTAAAGTTCAAGCGAATCATTCAGACGCTGATCTACCTTCCGCACTTCATGTCCTGGGTCATCGTTGTCGGCATGTTCTACGTGATCTTCGAAATGCAGGACGGGGTCTTCCAAGGAATCCTTGCTTCCATGGGGATGCAGAAGTTTACCATTATGATGGATCCGGATCAATTGCGCCCCATGTATATTTTGCAGTCGATCTGGAAGGAAACGGGCTGGGGTACGATTATCTACCTGGCTGCACTGGCAGGGGTCGATCCTCAGTTATACGAGGCGGCCAGGATGGACGGGGCGAGTCGGATGCGTCAGTTGTGGCACATTACTCTGCCATGTATTCGCAGTACAATCATTATTCTGTTTATTTTAAAAATTGGCGATATTCTTGAGCTTGGCTTCGAGCATATGTTCTTGCTATTAAATTCACTGAACCGTGGAGTGGCCGAAATCTTCGATACGTATGTGTATACGTCAGGAATAGTTCAGGGCGCCTTCAGCTACTCGACTGCCGTAGGGGTGTTTAAGTCTTTCGTCGGACTCGTGCTTCTGCTGATTGCGAACAAGCTTTCACAGATGTTCGGAGAAGAAGGAATTATTTAATAAGGGAAGGAGCCTGTCTATCTATGAAGCATCACGACACAGTCGCTGGCCGGTTATTCGACTATTTGAATATTGCCGTCCTATCCTTATTCGCGCTGGCTACAACCGTTCCATTTGTTCATATCGTAGCGACCTCATTTGCATCTGAGCGGGAAGTTCTCTCCAAGGATTTCATCCTGTTCCCAACGGAGTTCTCACTGGACGCTTACCGAACCATCTTCGCCAACGACCGGATGTTGACCAGTTTGTTTGTTACGATTTTCATCACGCTGGCCGGGACGTCGATCAATATTGTTGCCACCTCCATTATGGCGTATCCGCTGTCCCGCAAGGATCTGATCGGACGCAAGCCCCTCATGATGATGGTCCTGTTCACCATGCTGTTCGGCGGGGGCATGATTCCCACGTTCCTGCTTGTTAAAGCGCTGGGATTGCTGAATTCTTACTGGTCACTGCTTCTGCCGGGAGCAATCAGTGTGTTCAACCTCATTCTTCTGAAAAACTTTTTCCAGCAAATGCCCGAGGGGCTCGAGGAATCCGCAAAGATTGACGGCGCCAACGATCTTGTCATCTTATTCCGGCTCGTGTTGCCGCTCTCCTTGCCGGCCATAGCCACTTTCAGCTTGTTCTATGCCGTAGGGCATTGGAACACGTTCATGCCGGCGGTGCTCTATATTAATGATGCAGCCAAATGGCCGATTCAAGTGCTGCTCCGCAACATCGTTATGCTGTCGCAGAGCTGGCTTGATAATCCTGAGGCTGCAGCCGAACAGGCGTCTATGACGGAAACGGTCAAGATGGCTGTGATTACGGTAGCTACGGTTCCCATTTTATGCGTGTATCCGTTTCTGCAAAAGCACTTTGCTAAAGGGGTGATGCTGGGTTCTGTGAAAGGTTAGTATGAAGGTTGGCAGTTCTAAGTTATAATAAATTAGGAGGTCTATTCATTCATGAACAATTCGACGATGAAAAAGATTACGGTTACTGTCATGGCATCGGCGTTAACAGGAACACTTTTGGCAGGATGCGGCTCCAGCACCGACGGTGCCAGCCCCCAGCCGGCAGCGGACAGCGGCAAGCCAGCGGCTACTAACGAGGCGCCTACAACGATCAAGATTATGTCCCAGACTGCTCTCGATCCGATAAAGGATGACAATCCGCTAAAGCTCGAGATAGAGAAGATGACCAATACGAAGCTGGAGTTTACATGGGTTCCGGCAACAGCGTACAATGATAAATTTAACGCGACCTTGGCCACCGGCGAGCTGCCACAGGTGATGCTGTCGAATACAGCCCGTATGACGAACGTGATCAATGCGGTGAGAGCCGGCGCGTTCTGGGAGATCGGACCTTACCTCAAGCAGTTCCCGAATCTTAGCAAGCTGAGTCCAGATGTGATCAATACGGTCACTTACGACGGCAAGATCTATTTACTTCCGCGGTTCCGTGATGGCGCCAGGCACCTTATCGCATACCGCAAGGATTGGGCGAAGAATTTGGGCATCGCCGAGCCGAAGACGCTTGACGATTTGGCAAAAATGGCGAAAGCGTTTACGGAGAATGATCCCGATAAAAATGGTAAAAATGACACCATCGGCTATGCGGAGTCTTCTTCCCTTGATGCATTGGGGCGCGATATCTCCGTCTATTTCGGCGGACCTATGAATCACGGTTTTATGAACGATCAGGTTGTGCCCAACTTCATGACGCCGGAATTCTTCGAAGGAATGAAGTGGTATCGCAATCTGTATGCGGACAAAGCGATTAACCAGGATTTCGCTTTGCTCAACACCACGCAGCAAGGGGAGTTATTCACAAAGAGCAAGGCAGGTATTATTATCTCTGTAGACAGCAACTTGAAGACATATCAGAAGGATCTGCTGAAGCTGGATCCCAACAGTGAGGTCGGCTTCATTCAAGGTCTTCCGGGGCCTAAGGGCTTAAGGGCTTCCTCCACAGGCGGTACGTTGGGCGGATATTTCTTCTCCAAGAGCTCTATTAAAACAGAGGCGGAGCTGCTCAAGATTCTTGGCTTCTTCGACAAGTTGTCATCCCGTGAAGGAATGACGATTGCCTATCGCGGTATTAAAGATGTGGATTATACGATGGAAGGCGACTTACTTGTACCTAACGCAACGCTGTCGACTGAAACCCAAACAGGAACCGCTGCCTTCAGAGAGCTGGCAGTCGCACACATGAATACAGGCACCCCGCTGAAGTCGGAACCGGCAAGCAAGTTGGTTGCCGACTTGGTTGCAGCCAATGAGAAGATCGCCATTTTTGACGTAGCCGGCCCCCTGATCTCACCAACGAAGACTGAGAAGGGGCCGGAGCTGGATAAGATTAAGATGGATGCCACAGTGAAGTTTATTATGGGTCAAATCGACGAAGCCGGCTTTAAGAAGGCTATAGAAGATTGGAAGAAAGCGGGCGGCGACAAGGTCATCGCAGAATTAACCGCAGAATACAAGAAGGCGCAAGGCAAGTAAAGTTATAAGGCTGCAGCCAAGGAGGAATCAACATGAACTTTCGCCAAATGACTTACTTGAATAAATTACTCGTTTATGGGTTCCTCCTTGGCGTTATACCTCTCGCTATCCTTGGTTTCCTGTCTTACTTCCGCGCTTCCACGACGATTCAGAAGTATGTGGAAGCCGGAAATCTGCAGATTATAAAGTACAGCCAGCTTGCTGTCGAGCAGAATATGAAGACGGTGGAGACAGCCCTGGTGGCGTTCCTCAACAGTCCGCAAGGCACGGATCTGTATAATATTCCACTGGATTATAATAAGTATGAGCCGTTCAGCAGGCTCGAATCCAGCATGCGCCAGATCCAGATCTATGAGATTGGCGTATTCGACGTGACATTGTACAATCTTCAATACCTTTGGCGTGTGAGCAATGCGGGGATTACCACGTTTGATAATAAAGAAGAGGAACTGCAGCCCTACCAGGACTTTCTGAATTCCTCCTTGAATTCCACATGGATTAAGAATGAGCAAGGAATCCGATTTTTGAAGAAGAGCCCGCTTTATGTAACCAACCCGGCGATGCTTGTGGTTGCGGATATCCCGTACTCTCACCTCAGCAAGCTGCTCCTGCGGGCGAACCCGCTTGGAAGCACAGCGATCCTGGACAGACAAATGGAGTTGATAATCGGGCAGGATCAAGGCTCCGTACAGCAGCTGCTGGGCAACCCGGAATTGAAGAAGCGGCTGTCGGGCGACGACCTTGAGGGACAGCTGGGAATTAAACATGACGGTCAAAAGTACGAGGTGACATTTGTCCACTCCGGCTTTTCGGGGTGGTATTATATTGCAGCCGCTCCGATTGATGAGATTACCAAGGAATCCCGATCCATCGGGCAGTACATTTGGTGGATCTGCGCCGGGATTCTGTTTTTGATTTTGTTAGCTGCCTGGTTCGGCTCTAAAAATATGTACCGGCCGATCCGCATGCTCCATAGTGTGCTTGCCGGATCTGGGGATAAGAATCCTGACCCCAACAGCACGGAGGATCATATTCAGCAGATCGGCCAGAGCGTCAAGAAGCTGCTCGATCGGGAGAAGAAGATGTCCAGCCAGATCGAAGGCTACACCGTGCAGCTTGAGGCGTTCTTCGTCCAGAAGCTCATTATGGGTGATGTGCGCAAGCGTGAAATTACCGAGAAGCTGGGCATGTTCAGTTATGCAGCGGGTTGGCACAAAATGACGGTGATGGCAGTAGAGATTGATACGCTGGAGGGGACGCGGTATAGTCGCAATGATCAGGATTTGCTGCTGTTCGCTATCAGCAACATGGTCAGCGAGATCATTCCAGAGACAAACCGGCTAACACCGATCGTCTCAAACAGCAGCCAGTTGAATGTGGTAGGCACAGTGCTGGACGACCCGGTGGCTTGGAACACGGAGCTTCAACTATGGGCGGAAGAGATTCAGAAGGCGTCGTCCAACTATTTGGACGTGACGGTCAGCGTCGCCTTGAGCAAGCCGGTCGAGCAGTGGACAGACGTGCCGCGGGCTTACCGGGAGGCGATGGAAGCGCTGCACTACCGGATGCGACTCGGAAATGAAGCCATTATTTACAGCGAGGATGTTAATTCCGGATCGGCCGAGGCGGTTCAATATCCGCTGAAGCTGGAGCAGGAGCTGCTGGCCTTGATCAAAAGCGGATACCGGCTGCGGGCGGAAGAAAAGCTGCATAGCTTCATGCAGGAGCTGGTGCGGCCGCCATTTCACTTTCATGAATACCAGTTGAGCTTATTCCGGATGCTGACCGAAATAACCAGTCTGCTGCAGGCTGAAGGGGTGCCACTTAGAGAACTGGTAGATGGAGAGGCATCGCTCATTGAACAGATGACTCAGCTCCGAACGGTGGAAGAGATGGAGGAGTGGTTCCTGCAGAGGCTGATCACACCGGTTATCGCCCTTCTAGAGAAACGCCGCAGCTCCCAGTTCCAAAATATATCCGAAGCGGTCATTCAGATGATCCACGAGGAGTTCGATACGCTTCTCACGCTGGAGCTATGCGCTTCCCGGATTCATTATCATCCTCATTATGTTAGCAAGGTGTTTCGTCAGGAGACTGGCGTGAACTTTAGCGAATATTTGTTGAAGCATCGGCTTGAGATGGCCAAGGGCTGGTTAACGGAGACGAGTATGACCGTGACGGAGATTGCCGAGAAGCTCAAGTATACGAATCCGACCAATTTCATACGTTACTTCCGCAAGATTGAGGGCATTACACCGGGGCAGTATCGGGAGAGGAATTCCGGGGTCGTATCAGAAGATTAATATAACAAAGAAGATGTGTCTGGAGGGAGAAAGGGATTCGATGATCAGCTTTAACCGCATTCGTTCGGCTATACTATCAGCGAAGCACACCCAAGATCACCTCCTGGGTGCGCCGCTCACCGATGAACTGAAGAAGTCTATTATGCAGTCTGAGGTCTTCGCCCCGCTATTAGAGGACATTCGGGTGGAGTCGGCCAGAGCCAGGAAGGAGCCGGTCCCGGCGCTTCTGTTCTCCAAGTTTCATCTGTTTGTAAAGCAAGGTACGCGCGTGGAATACCAGAAGCCTTATTATGACCGCCGGGGAAGGCTGCTTGCTCTGGCGCTGGAGTGCTGGTTGTTTCCAGTGGAGGGGACGCTGGAGACTCTGGAGGATCTGCTTTGGATGATCTGCGAGGAGCACTCGTGGGCGCTGCCCGCTCATCTGCCATGGTCCTACGAGAAGCTGATTGAATCCAGCGTCCCGATGGCTCAGATGGTGGACTTGTTCGCGGCGGAGACGGCACACGCGTTGGCGGAGACGCTGTACCTCCTCCAAGACCGGCTCAATCCCTGGGTCGTGCACCGGGTCAAGGAGGAGCTCGAACGCCGGGTATTCGGGCCGGTATTCAGCTCCGCTTACACCTTCCGCTGGGAGTGGCGCACAAGTAACTGGGCTTCCGTCTGCGCCGGAGCGGTAGGGATGGCCGCGCTGCTATTGATTGACGACGGTGAGCGTCTGGCCGGCATGATCGGACGACTCGTCGGAGCGATGGCGTGCTTCCTGGAAGGGTTCGCGGTGGACGGCTGCTGCCAGGAAGGAATCAGCTACTGGGAGTACGGATTCGGATATTACGTTTATTTCGCCGAGATGCTGAGGGAGTATACCGGAGGGGAGCTGGATCTGCTTCAGGAGGACAAGATAACGGCTATCGCTCGCTTTCCGGCTGTCGTGGCACTGACTTCACCGCAATCCGTCAGCTTTTCGGATTGTGTGGAGCAGCCATTCCTTAGTACCGGGCTGCACAGCAGGCTACATGATCGTATTCAAGCGCCACTTCCGGTGATGACCCGGGCAGCCCGTTTTCATGAGAATGCGACGTACAGGTTTTCGCAGACGGTCCGCAATCTGCTTTGGACAGATTCAACCCATTTCCACCGACCCTATGCGGAAGGAACTTACGTGTTCACCGATGCGAGCTGGGTGGTAGACAAGCGAATGCTCAGTGGGACATTGTTCGCTTTCGCTGCTAAGGGAGGGCACAACAACGAGCCGCATAATCATAATGATCTGGGTCACTTCATCCTGCATGCAGGAGGAGAGACGCTGCTTGTCGATCTGGGACAAGGAGCATACACCCGGGATTATTTCGGCGATAAGCGATATGAGCATGTGCATACTTCTTCGGAAGGGCACTCTGTACCGGTTATTAACGGCTGTGTTCAGGGCGCAGGTGAATCATACCGGGGGATCGTCAGAGAAACGGATATGGGTCAACAAATGCTGGTCGTCAAGCTGGATTTGACAGAAGCATACCCGGAGGCAGCCGGCTTAAGCTCCTTCAATCGGACATTTCAATGGGCTTGCGACCCTGCTAGTGGGGAGGCTGAGCTGAAGATGACGGATGCTTTCGTCTTCCGGGTGTCCACCAACCAGCTCACCGAAGCGTTTATCAGTCTGACAGAGCCGCTCATCGAGAAGGGCTGCGTCATCTGGGATGGGGATCAGGGGAAGGTGGAGATGTACTACGAGGCAGACTTGCTGGCTGCGAAGCATGAAGTGCTCCGTAACGATGCCAATCCTGTCCGAACCCGCGTCATTCACCGCGTTCGTCTGCATACAAGCAAGGCACCCGACCAGGCAGAATTTTTATTTCGGTTCCGCTGTACGGCTAAGCCCAGCTAGGCCGTGTCTGAAAACTCGTTGAGGGCATCTTTCACCGCCTTTTCGTCCCTTGCTGCGTTACTTTCGCTTGACGTACCCCCGGTACGCCTGCGCAAAAGTGCCTTGCCATGAACAAAAATTCGCTAAAATCCACTCCCCTCGGAGTTTTCAGACACGCCCTAATTGAATCTCTAAGGTTTGCTATACCTCTTCAATCTTGTAATCATCTTCTAATCTGAAGGGAGTCGTTTATTTATGAGGTCGAGAGAATGGTTCACCAGGACATTGGCGGTTTTATTAGTCTTCAGCATGGTGTTTTCGATGGGGTTGATTAAACCGGGACCGGCATTCGCAGCAACTTTATTTTCCGATAATTTTGAAGACGGAGATGCAGCCGGTTGGTCCGTAGTGAAAGGTGGAGCAGCTAATTTTAGCGTGGTATCGGACAACACGATGGTTTACAAGATCCAATATGCGAGCGGAGGCATTACAGAGAAGCTTGCTGTCGCCGGAAACGCCGGATGGACGAATTATTCCGTGGAATCGAAAGTAAAGCTGCTTTCCGGAAGCAACGCGGGTATTCTCGCAAGATACGTGGATGCAAATAACTTTTACTATTTAAAAATCGATAGTTCGAACGACAACATCCAACTGAGCAAAAGAGTAAACGGTACCTTTGCGCTTCTCGCTGAAACGGCCATAACTATTAATACGAATACGGTATATACACTTAAATTATCAGTAGATGGAGCTAATTTAACCGGATATGTAGATGGGATACAAAAGATTACCGCTTCCGATTCCACATTCTCTGCAGGGAAAATCGGCACCAGAGGGACTTCTACCACATACATCCTTGATGATATTGTCGTTACGGATTCGACTCCTACTACTCCTGCTACCCCTACTTATACCGCTAAAAAAACGTTAGCTCCGATTTCAGTAAATGGTGCTTTGGATGAGTCTGTTTGGTCCATCAGCCAAAGCGCATCCAAGGTTGTCCAAGGAGCGACAGACAATACGGTTACTTATGGGGCGCTATGGGATGACAAATATTTGTACGTAGGCGTTAAAGTGTTGGATAGCAATCTGTACAACGATTCGTCGACGGATTCCTTCGATGATGATTCAGTTGAAATATTTATTGACGCCGATCACAGTCGAGGGATCATCTACAATTTAAAAGACTGGCAATTCCGTAAAAGATACAATGATGTCGGAGTATTCGAGCAACAGAACGAAACCGTCGGCGTGAAGCATGCGTGGTCGGCGATTGCAGGGGGATATGCCATCGAGATGGCTATCCCATGGATCAACTTTGGCATTGTGCCAGCAGCACAGTCCAGCATTGGCTTCGATATCGCTGTCAACGATGACGATAACGGTGGAGTCCGTGAAGGGCAGCTCGTATGGGCAGGAAGTGTAGATAATTGGAAAAATACATCGGAGTTTGGTGATTTGATTCTGTCCTCTACTACGGTCGGAACTCCTCCAACACCGCCAACGCAGCCGCAGCCAGTCAACCGCTATGTAACACCGCAAGGTGCAGGGACAAAAGACGGAAGCAGCTGGGCCAACGCATTCAAGGGTGACCAAGTCGGCGGTTTGCAGGCAGCATGGAATGCAACCGGCAATACAAACACGCTTTATATAGGCAGCGGAATGTACACGGTGCCGCAGACGTTAAGCTTGTCCAGCGGCGGCACGGACGCTCTGCATATGAAGAAGCTAATCGGCGTGAATACCGGCGGCGGGCTGCCTGAGTTCAAAGGCGATTTCACACTGTCCAACCAAGGTTCCCGTAAATTCATAGACGTGCCGCTTAACGTCAACTATTGGTGGATTCAGGATATCATTATCCGCAACTATTTTACCGGCATCTATGTTAATGGGCAAAGCGAAGGAATCCGCATCTATAACGTAAGCGTCCATGACATGAGCGACGGCGTTTATTTCTGGGGAAAGGCGACACGATCCAACCCGGATGCGGGCACGCACGATATCGTGGTTAAGGACGGAAATTACACGAATTTCACCAAAAGAGCCATACGCTTCAGGAATGGAAACTACTTGGCCAGCATCATTGGGGTTAATGCCGACGCGGGAGGTCAGGCGAACTGGAACAGCAGCAATTTTCCATCCGGTTTTAGTGTAGGGAATTCACCGGCAGAATCTCCCCACATCTTCGATCATGATATTTTGTTCCAGGATGTGACCGCCCGTAACAGCTGGCATGAGAGCGGCACTTCTTACTGGAATGGTGACGGATTCACGGCAGAACGCCCGGCTTACAATCTGACGTACGTACGCAGTAAGGCATTCGATAGTACGGATGGCGGCTGGGATGATAAATCGACAAATCCGGTATTAATCGATACGGTCTCTTTTGGCAATAAGCGGAACTATCGGCTATGGTCGGCTGATAAAGCTACACTCATCCGTGCCATCGGCGGGTATTCGTTCAAACGTGGCGGAAGCGGAGACGCACTCAACTTGCATGTAACTGGTGATGGTAAAGTAGATGCTTACTATAGTACATTCTGGAATAGCCAGAACTCGGAAATCGGACTCGAAAGCGCGAATACAGTTAATATTTACGATTCGATTGTCGGTAAAAATAACGGAACTTCTCTATATAATTTATCCGGAGGACAGTTAAACGTTGTCAATTCGGATGAATATGTGCTTGGCGTGAAGGGTACGGATCCGCAATTTGTAAACAGTGGGAATTCAGATTGGGAAGGCGGAAACAGCGATTTCAACAGCCAAGCTTACGGAAATACGAAAGGCTATACGTATCCAGGCCCGAATAACACTCCGTACACCGTTCAGATCAACTCGGGCAACCTATCGTTGGGTTTATATGGAACCCAAACGATCAGTGCCCAGGTGCTGGACAGCAACAATAATCCGGTTGCGGATCCCCAAAATATCATTTGGTATAGTAAAGACGGATTTATTTCGCGGCTCCTGCAGTCACGCGGAGCAAGTGCAATCGTGCAAGGGTTAAATGCCGGAACGACAGAGATTATAGCGGTGTATAAAGGCGATGAAGCGAAAATCACGGTAACGGTAAATTAATGCTGTAAGAGACTAAACCACTCCCTGCACTTTAGTGCAGGGAGTGGTTTAGAAAAGCTGGATTGTTGAATAGTGAGGCAAATACGCTTCGTCAGGAAATTGATGATTAGTTTTCGCAAACTCGTGACTGCAGTCATGAGTAAGAAAACTTAGGTTCAGGTGGGGCACTATGCTTGTCCCGTTAATGAACCTACATATTTTCATCCAACTGACCGGTTTGGAGCCAGTGGATTTCGTCATGGCCGCCTGCGAGGGAAGCACCCGCACCTACTACCGGGGACGGCATGCAGGTGGAGACTGCCGGCGTGCCTACGCGGTGCTGAAGAATGGCATCCGGCTGGTGATGGAGACGGGCGTGCCTTATTCCGGAACCGGTAGCGACCGGGACGGGCGAAAGCTGTAGTCAACGGGGAAAGGGTGAATATTAGGATGGAAAAGATTCATTTTGGCATTGTCGGCGGTGGCTGGCGGGCGGGGTCTGGGAGTTTCCCTGCTGCCGCGCATCCCCGGCCTGGAGCAGGAGCAGACAGCGGTCCGGCTTAACATCGCCGGTGTCAGCTGCCGCAGGACCATCGGCCTCGCCCGCAAAGAAGGCTACCTGTCCCCTCCGGCCCTGCGCTTCAGACAGTTTCTGCTGGAGCGCTTCGACGGCGGTATCGCCGCGGATAAGCCGGAATCGGCCCAATAACCCAATGATGATTATTCTGCGGAATCAACAGATATACTACGCCATATAAGAGTTCACCTTCTCAAAAATGGCATAAAAAAGAAGCAATCTTTCGATTACTCCTAAAGAAGATATTTTAGTCGTTGTTTTCAAGTGAAGAAACACCTATGAAACCTCAATTTTTCACATCTCTTTATAGTACGTAAACCGGTAATAAGTGCTATATCCAAGGATAAACATAAAGGCAAAAACCAATTGCAATACCACTGTTAAATCTGTACCCATTAAGGCAATGGCAAGAATTAAGGCTCCAAACACATGAATCATCATGTCATATGCTTTCGCTTTTGCCCGATTAGCGATTGCCATATTACGCTCATCTTTCTTGTCAATTTCAAGCTGCTTTGCTGCGGCCGAATTATTTTTCATAGCGAGTTGATCGACTATTCCTCCAATACCGTGACCAAACATGACACAGCCAAGTCCAACACAGATATACGGCAACACTCGCAATATACCTTGCGGATCTTCAAGTGTTTTAATGAAGTACAAACCGCTTGCAAATAGTCCTATGCTTAAAATGGTAAACAGAATATACGAAATCGTGTGTTTCATACATTTTCATCCTCCTCATAAATAAAGATTTCTTCGATGCTCGTACCGAAAAACCGGGCAATCTTGAACGCTAGAAGAATCGAAGGGTTATAACGTCCGTTTTCCAGCGAACCGATAGTTTGCCTTGACACTTCAAGAGCAGCCGCTAATTCTTCTTGTTTAATTCCGCGTTGCTTGCGGATTTCTTCCAAACGGTTGTTCATGCGTTCCTCCCTCATTCATGGAAAGTTAACTTTCCATTAATGAAGCATATCGTGCAATGCAAGAAATGTCAAGTAAGCTTTCCGTTTTATGCTGTTCTCAACATTTTTACGGTTGTAGATGCCGAATTGATGAAGCAGAGACATTAGCTTGTATTATAGCCATTGACATGAAGAATGGCAGGGTATAAAATAACTATGAAACGTTTCATTTCGGAGTTGGCTTAGAATCGTTTTTTAGGAGAATGCGGAATAATGGCTACAATGAAGGAAGTCGCGGCGGAAGCCGGAGTTTCGCTGGGAACGGTATCCAATGTATTGAATAATCATCCTTCAGTCACCGAGGAAAGCAGGAAGAAGGTGCTGGAGGCGGTTCAAAGGCTGAAATACAGACCGAATATTACAGCGAGAACCTTAAAGACCAAAGCTTCCAAAAGCCTTGGGTTATTGATCCCCGATATAACCAACCCCTTCTATCCGGAAGTGGCAAGAGGTGCGGAGGATGTTGCGAAGCGTTACGGCTATTCCTTATTCCTGTGCAATAATGACCGGAGCATCGAAAAAGAACGGGAATATATCAACATCCTGATTGAAAAAAATGTGGACGGAATGATCCTTGTCAAACCCAGCATAAGCAGCGATGAAATACAGGAAATACGGAAGCAATGCGCGGTTGTCCTGGTGGACATGTATGATGCGGAGATTCCGGGCTGCGATATCATCAATGTGGATGACAGGGGGGGAACCCTGAAGGCCATGGACCTGCTGTATGAGTCCGGACACAGGAGAATTGCCTTCATCAGCGGATTGCTGGAATCCAAAAGCAGCCGGTGCCGGCAGGAGGCCTATGTGGAATTTTTGACCCGGCAGCACATTCCGGTGGATGAACGGCTGATCAAGAGGGGCTCCTACGACTGGTTCAGCGGGTACAAATGCACGACGGAACTTTTGCGCGGCGTTGATCCTCCTACGGCCATCTTCGCGGCCAATGATCTGATGGCGTTGGGAGCGATGAAAGCAGCCCGGGAGCGGCAGTTGGTGATTCCGCATCAGCTTTCTCTGGTGGGGTTCGACGATGTGGATATGGCTTCTCTCTGCACACCCCAGCTTACTACAGTGCGCCAGCCCAAATATGAGTTGGGTACCATGGGGGCCGAAGCGCTGGTCGAGCAGATGCTCGCCATAGAGAAGAAAGCGGCCCACCAGCCGGAAACCGTGGTTTTGGACACGGACCTCATCATCCGGGAAAGTGTCGGTTATGCCAAGCGGTAAGCGTATGAGTCCTTATCGTTTGGCCCTTTGTTGGGAAGCATTTTTTTGCGTTCTAAATGAAACGTTTCATCGAAACTGGATGAACAGAAGGAGAGGAACAAAAGCATGCAGCAAAAACCGATTTGGATCGGCAACGATCACGGGGGCTACGACCTTAAGCTCCACATTATCGATTATTTTAAAAGCAAGGGAATTGCCTACCATGATGTTGGAACGGATTCTGCGCAGATCGTCCGGTATCCCTATTATGCAGCCAAAGTGGCTGAGGCCGTCTCCGGAGGGGAGGCCGACAGAGGAATCCTCATTTGCTCCACGGGGATTGGCATGAGTATTTTTGCCAACCGGTTCAAGGGAATAAGGGCATCGCTTTGCACCAGCACTTATATGGGGAGAATGACCAGGGCTCACAACAATTCCAATCTGCTTTGTCTTGGCGGCAAAATTACCGGTGTTCTTGAAGCGCTGGATATTCTGGAGACCTGGCTGACTACTGAATATGAAGGGGGAAGACATGATATTTCCCTGGGTTTGATCGCCGAGGCGGAGGAAGCGTTATGCACATCCAATGCCTGGGAGCATGGCCCGGAAAAATGATTCCATCCATAGGAGGTGACGCACAATGAGATTGTCGGTGGCCATTGCCGGTGACAAGGCCTTGCCCTCGGCGTTTGTTGTTTGGAGGGGATTCCGCGATTCGATGCGGAAGGCTTCTGAGTACGGTTACGATGGAGTCGAGCTGGCCTTGAAAACTGCGGAGGATATCTGCCCCGATGACCTGGCTGCTTGGCTGGCCCAATACAAGCTGGAAGTGAGCTGTATTAGCACCGGTCAGGTTTTTGCCGATTTGGGCTTGTATTTTACCCATCCGGACAGAAGCGTGCGGGATAAGGCGGTAGAGGTATTTGACGGCTTTATTGGCCTGGCCAAGGACTTTGGAAGGCTGGTCAATGTGGGGCGGGTTCGGGGATTTATTGCCGAGAGCCAGACATGCAGCCAGATGGAGAATCTTTTTATTGAAACGATGGAACGGGTCTGTGAAAATGCGGAGAAGCATGGGGTTACGATCATTCTGGAGCCGGTGAATCGTTATGAGATCAACTTTGTCAATAATCTGGATGAGGGCAGCCGGCTGCTGTCAAAGCTTTCATACCGGAATGTAGGATTGATGCCGGATGTTTTCCACATGAATATTGAAGATGACCGAATCGGAGCAAGCCTTAAGCGCAACGCTGCGTGGATTAAGTATATCCACTTGGCAGACTCCAACCGCTTGGCTCCCGGACAGGGGCATTTGGACTTTGAGGAGGTGTTTAGCGGACTGAGGGAAATCGGCTATGACGGGTGGGCCTCAGTAGAAATTCTGGCAAAGCCCGATCCGGATACGGCGGCCCGCCAGGCAATCCAGTTCCTTTTGCCCAAAATCCGGCAGTATAACTTGAATAAGTGAGAACGACCTTGAAGGGAGGAAGCGCAATGCCCACGGCTGAAAAGCTCCAGCGCGAAGCACAAGAGCTTCGGATAACCATCATCGACATGATCCATAAGGCAGGAAGCGGCCATTCGGGCGGCAGCTTATCCTGTGCCGAAATCTTAACGGCGCTGTACGGGGAAATCATGAATATCAGGCCCGGGGAGCCGCAATGGCCGGACAGGGACCGGTTTGTGCTAAGCAAAGGCCATGCTGCGCCTGCATTATATGCGGTTTTGGCGAAGAAGGGCTATTTTGATCCGGCTGAACTGAATACCTTGCGGCAGATGGAAAGCTGTCTTCAGGGCCATCCCTGCATGTTCAAGCTTCCAGGGGTGGAAATGTCGACAGGCTCCCTGGGAATGGGGATTTCCGTGGGGGTTGGCATGGCTCTGGCGGCCAAGCTTCTGGGAAGGAGCTACAGAACCTTCGTGCTCTGCGGAGACGGGGAGCTGCAGGAAGGGCAAAACTGGGAGGCTATGATGTCCGTTGCCAAATGGAAGCTGGATAACCTGGTTATCCTGATCGACCGAAACCATGTGCAATTGGATGGCACGGTGGAGGAAGTTATGCCTATGGGGGATTTAAAGGCGAAGCTGGAGGCTTTTGGACTTCATACGATTGCTTGTGACGGACATCATGTTCAATCCATCCTGGATGCCTGCAAGGAGGCGCTTCAGAAGCGTGGACCGGTGGCTATCATCGCAGAAACTGTAAAAGGGAAGGGGATTTCCTTCATGGAAGGCCAGTCGGCATGGCATGGGAAGCCCATCGGCAAGGATGAGTACGTCCAAGCCATGAAGGAATTAAAGGAGGTGCTCGGATGACCGTGTCAAAGCCAATGAGAGTGGTGTTTGGCGAAGCGCTGTGCCGGCTGGGCGAGGAAATTCCGCAACTGGCCGTTCTTGACTGCGATGTATCCAGCAGCACACAGACCCGTTTGTTTGCGCAAAAATATCCGGAGCGGTTTTTTAACTTTGGGATTGCGGAAGCCAACATGGTTGGCGCCGCTGCGGGTATGGCAGCTTCCGGACTAATCCCTGTAGCGTCTACCTTTGCATTCCTGCTGGCTTTAAGAGCCGGGGACCCGGTGCAAAGCCTCATTGCCTACAACAAGCTTAATGTAAAGCTTGCAGGCGGCTATGCGGGACTTTCCGATTTTGCCGACGGTGCAAGCCATCAGTCAGTGATGGATATATCCATCATGCGGGCTATGCCCAATATGACCGTCCTGGTTCCTTCGGACATTGAAACGACTTATGGCGCAGTGGCTGCTATGCTGAAGCATAACGGGCCGGTATATTTGCGGCTGTCCCGCGATCTGGCGGGCTCCTGCCATGGAGGGGACGAAAGCTTTGAGATCGGCTGCGCCAAGGTATTAAAGGATGGGAACGATGTAACTCTTGCTGTAAGCGGAACGCTGCTTCCCTATGTTCTTTCGGCGGCGGAGCAGTTGGAGAAATTGGGAATCAGCGCGGCTGTGGTGGAGTTTCCTACAATAAAACCTTTGGACGGTGAAACTTTGGTCCGGTATGCCAAGAAGACAGGGGCGGTAGTCAGCGTAGAGGAGCATACGGTTCTGGGGGGACTGGGCGGCGCTATCGCAGAATATTTGTCGGAGAACTGCCCCGCCCGGCTGCGGCGGGTCGGTCTGGCGGATACCTTTGGCGAAAGCGGCACATATCAGGGGCTGTTGAATAAATACGGACTTATGACTCCCCATATCATTCATGCGGTCAACCAGGTGCTGGAGTATCAGAATCTGACGAATTAAAGGAGGAATAAAAAGATGTTCGAGTCTATGCATAAATACATGAGGGTTGGTCTGGTACATTTTATGGCATATCCTTCTACCATGAACGGGGAGGGCCCACTGGTGGAAACCGTGCGGAAGCTTGCGGTGGACGATTATTTTAACGTCATCGAGATCACCTGGATCAAGAACGGGGAAACAAGGGCCCAGGTTAAAAAAATGCTGGATTCCTCTCATATGACCGTTGCTTACGGAGGACAGCCCCGTTTGCTGACGACGGGTCTTAACATCAATGATCTGAATGAGGAAGGCCGGTTAAAAGCCGTCGAAACCTTGAAGGAAGGGATTGATGAAGCTTATGAAATGGGTGCAGTAGGCTTCGCCTTTCTGAGCGGAAAATATGAGGAAGACCAAAAGGAACAAGCCTATGAAGCATTGCTGGCCTCCACCCGCGAGCTATGCCGTTATGCAAAATCCAAGGGTGGGCTGCGGGTGGTTCATGAGGTGTTTGACTACGACATCGATAAGAAAAGTCTGGTCGGTCCGGCAGCGTTGGCGAAACGGTATGCGGAGGATATAACAAAAGAATTCGATAATTTCGGGTTAATGGTGGATTTGAGCCATATTCCATTGATTAAGGAAACAGCGGAGGAAGCCATTCTTCCCATCAAAGACTATATCGTGCATGCCCACATGGGAAATTGCGTTGTGAAGGAGCCTTCACTGCCTGCTTATGGGGACGTCCATCCGCGGTTCGGCTTTCCCGGTGGGGAGAATGATATGGATGAGCTGGTGGAATACTTGCGATTGCTGCTTCAGATCGGATTCCTGAATGAAAGCAATCCGCCGATTGTCAGTTTTGAAGTGAAGCCCTTTGGGGATGAAGACCCGGATATTGTAGTGGCGAATGCCAAACGAACATTAAACCTTGCATGGGCAAGGGTATAAGGAGAAAAGGATGAAAATCACGATATTGGACGGTTATACGCTGAACCCGGGCGATTTAAGCTGGGAGGGCTTCCATCAGTTGGGCGAGGTTGTTCTTTATGACCGGACGCCTGCCGATCTGATTCTGGAGCGCTCCAAGGATGCCGATATTCTGATCACCAACAAAACGCCGCTGAGCGAGGAGCTTATCTCGCAGCTGCCGAAGCTGAAATATATCGGAGTATTGGCTACAGGATACAACGTAGTGGATATCGAAGCGGCTAGGAAGAGACAGATTCCGGTTACGAATATTCCCACATATGGAACAATATCTGTGGCGCAGATGGTCTTTGCCTTGATTCTGGAGCTTTGCCACCATGTGCAGGAGCATAATGTGGCCGTTCATAATGGGGATTGGACCAACTGCCAGGATTTCTGCTTCTGGAATTTTCCGTTGGTGGAGCTGGAGGGCAAGACGCTGGGCATCATCGGCTTTGGCAGAATCGGGCAGCAGACGGAGGATATTGCCCAGGCCTTCGGGATGAATGTGATTGCGTATGACCATCATCAAAGCGACCAGTCTTTGCGTAAAGGGTTCAGATGGGTCGAACTGTCCCAGCTTCTGGCGGAAGCCGATATTGTGAGCCTCCATTGTCCCTTGTTTCCGGAGACCCAGGGCATCATCAACAAGGAAAGTCTGTCCAAAATGAAGCAATCCGCCTTTGTGATCAATACTTCCAGAGGTCCCCTGATTGTAGATGAGGATCTGGCTGCAGCCTTGAACGATGGTGTGATTGCGGGAGCAGGTCTGGATGTGCTTTCGGTGGAGCCGCCTAAGGCGGATAATCCTTTGCTGACGGCGAAGAACTGCATCATAACTCCCCATATATCCTGGGCTACAAAAGAAGCAAGAGCGAGACTTATGGATATTGCGGTGGAAAACCTGCAGAAGTTTCTGGAGGGTAATCCCATCCATGTCGTGAATCAATAGGCTTTTCTACAGAGGAGAGGTTTAAGCCAATGGAATCCCGGTCTTTGAAGAGCCTGTATCCCCACCTTGGATTTTTGCTGGTTTACCTGATTTGGGGCTTGAACATGGGCTCAATGAAAATCGGCGGCCGGGAATGGGACCCTGTTATGTTTAACGGGCTTCGCTACCTGATCATTACACCGGTTTTATGGGCATATACGTATTCGTCTTTCCGGAAAAAAGGCTTAAGCCTTCGTATGGAAGCCCGGAGTCTGGGGCTGATCCTATTCCTTGGCGTTCTTTCGGCTGTGGGCATGGAGGCGCTGCTGTCCTATGCCCTCCAATATTCCAACGCGGCCAACGGCTCCGTTCTCGGACGGGGGGTCATGCCGATTCTCACCGTCATGATCTCCCTTGCGCTCCGGGAGATCCGGCTGACTCCCCGTATTTTGGTCGGTCTGCCGGTTGCTTTTGCCAGCGTCGTCCTGATTGTCGCCGGAGGGGAGCAGGGGCTGCATTTCGGTCCCGATACCCTTCGGGGCGATGTGCTGCTGCTTCTGCGCAGCCTGTTCGGCGCCTTCTATCTGATCGGCATGAGCAAGCTGACCGCCAAATATTCGCTGATGCTGCTGATCTCCTGGGAAATGACGGCCGGCGCTCTTTCCATGCTGCCTTATGTCTTGTGGAAGGCGGATGCCGCGTATTTTGCGGGCATCAGCAGCGCAGGCTGGCTGAGCCTGCTGTACACGGCCTTTCTGGCCACGCTGGTCGGGTTTACGCTGCATAATTGGTCCCTGGCCCGGCTCGGGCCGTTCAAATCTTCGTTCTACGGCTATATTCAGCCGATTACAGCCGCGGTGGCCGGTTATTTTCTGCTGAACGAATCCGTTAGCCTGTCCCAGGTCATCGGCGGCGCAGGCGTGCTGGCCGCTATGTACCTGGTGCAGCGTGACCGGATGCAGACAGGGAGTAAACGGCCTGCGCTGCCTGCGGCCGGAACCGGCAAGAACGCGGCAGGGTAGAAGGAAGCTGCAGCTTTTAATGTGAAGCTGCGCGTTTATCAAGACGGTATCCAGGTTTTGTATGCGTCAGAAGGACAAAAGCTTCCTGAATGTCCGTTGGAAAGTGGACATTGCGGCTATAGAGGTCGCTCCAGGATATACGTCTATATATAGTTGTTGAACAGCGTGCGTTTTCCGTATATTGTGTTTTGTGAGCAAAGTAGGGGAGGAGAGAGCTACTCTGCTCATGTCCACTGTATGAAAGACAAAATTCGCAAAATGTCTACTGTGAGCGAACAAAACCACAGCACAACCGCGTTAGAAACGCATAGGGGCATGTTTCGTACAAAGTCTAATGCAATTGCCCTGCCGCTTCCGATATATATTTTCTGATATGTTGAAAAAGAACCTGGGCAACTTTGCCAGGTTCTTTAGATTGCATGTAAACAAATACAANTTTTCTGATATGTTGAAAAAGAACCTGGGCAACTTTGCCAGGTTCTTTAGATTGCATGTAAACAAATACAATGATATAATCAAACCACGACCGTGTTGTGGAATATAATCATAAATATTGCATCTTACAATTTAAATATACCATGCCGGCGAGCTCTTGTCAAATGTTTTTTAAATTCAAGGTTAGGGGCGATGTGGGTTGAGTTCTTTCGTGCTCAGTTTTCAGGAAGCGGAAAACATGCAGCTTTCGCTTGTTGGCGGAAAAGGGTTGAATTTAGGGGAATTATCCAAAATTCAAGGGATACAAGTACCGGAAGGATTTTGTGTTACCACAGCGGGCTATCAAAAAGCCATCGGGCAAAACGAAACGGTTCATGCTTTATTGGATCGATTAACCATGCTAAAAGCAGAAGACCGGGAACAAATCGGCGAAATCAGCGGGAAGCTTCGGCAAATCATTATGGATACAGAGATTCCTTCCGATGTTATGGATGCAGTAACTTGCCATCTCTCCCGGTTTGGCGAGGAACATGCCTATGCGGTGCGTTCCAGTGCGACTGCTGAAGATTTGCCGCATGCTTCTTTTGCCGGCCAACAAGACACCTATTTAAATATCATCGGCAAAGAAGCAATCCTGCAGCATATCAGCAAATGCTGGGCTTCCCTATTCACAGACCGCGCGGTAATCTACCGTATACAAAATGGCTTCGGCCACCGCCAAGTTTATTTATCCGTGATCGTTCAAAGAATGGTTTTCCCGGAAGCCTCGGGGATTGTATTCACCGCTGATCCGGTTACCTCCAACCGGAGGCTGCTATCCATTGATGCGGGTTTTGGACTTGGGGAAGCGCTGGTCTCCGGTTTGGTTTCTGCCGATTGTTATAAAGTGCAAGCAGGGGAAATCGTCAATAAGCGGATAGCGGCCAAAAAGTTGGCTATCTATGGCCGGAAGGAAGGGGGAACGGAGACACGGCAGATCGATCCCGATCGGCAACAGGCTCAAACCCTTACGGAGCAACAAATTTTGCGGTTGGCGCGCATCGGAAGACAGATCGAAGCTTATTTTGGATGCCCCCAAGACATCGAATGGTGTTTGGCTGATGATACCTTTTATATTGTCCAGAGTCGGCCTATCACTACCTTATACCCCATCCCTGAAGCAAATGACCAGGAAAATCACGTTTACTTATCCGTCGGTTACCAACAAATGATGACTGATCCTTTGAGACCCTTGGGGATGTCTTTATTCGAGCTAACATCCTTTGGACCGAGGTTTAAGGCCGGCGGAAGATTATTTGTTGATGTTACACAGATGCTTGCTTCGTCTGACAGCAGAGAAATGCTGCTAAGCTCCTTTGAGCAATCCGCTCCGCTCATAAAGGACGCACTCACCACCATAATCCAGCGGGATTATATAAAATTATTGCCGAATGATAAAAAAGAAGGGAGTCCCAGTCCCAAAGGGGTTCCGCCGGAGTCCCAACCGCAAATCCCGAATGACCCGGCAATCGTTTCTGATTTGATTAAGAAAAATCAAGCCTCCATCGATGAATTAAAGCATACCATCCAAATGAAATCCGGATCAGATGTATTGGATTTTATTCTGGAGGACATCCAGGTGCTAAAAAAGTTTTTATTTGACCCGCAAGGCTCCGCTTTGTATATGGCTGCCATGAATGCTTCATTATGGATCAATGAGCATATGAATAAGTGGCTAGGCGAGAAAAACGCGGCAGATATCCTTTCCCAATCCGTCCCCAACAATATTACGTCAGAAATGGGCCTGGCGTTATTGGATGTGGCAGATGTGATTCGTCCTTATCCGGACGTCATTGATTTTTTGCAGCATACGAAAGACGAGCACTTTTTGGAGGAGCTCGTAAAGCTGGAGGGCGGTCAGGAAGCTCATGACGCGATTTGTGCTTTTCTTCATAAGTACGGAATGCGGTGTGTGGGGGAAATCGATATTACGAGAACCCGTTGGAGTGAAAAACCAATTGCGCTTCTTCCGATGATTCTGGGTAACATCAAAAGCTTTGCGCCGAATGCAGGCAAGATGAAGTTTGAGCAAGGGCGGCAGGAAGCTTTGGAAAAAGAGAAGGAATTGCTGGACCGCTTGAAGCAATTGCCGGAGGGTGAAGCAAAAGCCGAAGAGACCAAACGGGCCATTAGCCTGATCCGGAATTTCAGCGGGTTTAGGGAATATCCTAAATACGGTATGATTAGCCGTTACTTCCTATATAAGCAGGCATTGCTGAAGGAAGCCGAACGACTGGTGCAAGCCGGTGTGATTCAGGAAAAAGAAGATATCTATTATCTTACTTTTGAAGAGCTTCGCCAGGTTGTACGTGAATATAAGCTGGATAAGCAGATCATCAGCAAGCGAAAGGACGAGCATAAACAGTTTGAAAAGCTAACGCCCCCGGCTGTCATCACCTCTGATGGCGAAATCATTACAGGCGAGTACAAACGGGAAAACCTGCCGCCCGAAGCGATAGCGGGTTTGCCTGTTTCCTCCGGAGTTGTGGAAGGACGGGCGCGGGTTATTTTAAACATGGAGGATGCCCATCTGGAAGAGGGGGATATATTGGTCACCTCCTTTACTGACCCCGGCTGGACGCCGTTGTTTATCTCCATTAAAGGCTTGGTCACCGAAGTGGGCGGACTGATGACCCATGGGGCAGTTATCGCCCGTGAATATGGGCTGCCGGCAGTTGTGGGAGTGGAAAATGCTACCAAGCTGATAAAAGACGGGCAGCGAATTCGCGTACACGGAACAGAAGGGTATATCGAGCTATTGTGAGGGCAAGGATAAGCCGCGGCGGGAACAGGAAAAGAGGAAGGGTCGGGCCTGTTCCCGCAGACAATACATTTCATTTAACGGATTTATTTAATTTGATTGTTAAAGAGATCAAGGCTATGCCTAACATCAAGCCGGAAATGGGAGCTACAACTAAGATGCCAATGATATTTTTACTTGGGGTAAACAATAGCTTTAAACCGGTGACAATGATTGAACATGCTATTGCAGCCAACCAAAATAACAGTTTTTGCTTCATTGTTGTGTTCAACGCTTTATTCGAAACAGGGCTGGTTTTCAGAAGATAAATTGCCATAAAAATAAAAATTAACAATAGCCCCAATAGAGATAAGCTGTGCTGCAATATTTTGAATAATGGCAAACCCCAGTATGTTTCACGTAAAAAAGAAAGGTGAATAACAAAATAACCTTGATTGTGCGTAAAAGCGTCTAATGCTATATGCGAGAAAAAACCAACAGTGATTGATAATAGAAAAATTATCCAATCGTTTGTGCTGTAAAGCTTCCATTCTCTTATGGCATGATATGCTCTTCGATTCAGACTAAACATTGAAGGCAAATGGATTGCCATTTGCTCCTTAACAACACGGTGAAAGATAAAGGCAAGCAATATGCTCAAAGGAAGTGCTTGCGCAATCAAGCCCAATATAGAATGGCCTATTCTGCTATAAGGCTCCAGCATAATGAAATATTCAAAATCGGGAGCCATACTCCCCAATACCAGACCAGTAACATTAAGCTTTTTGGGACTTATATATTTCAGTGGAAGCGCATAGATGGGATGGGAAAAAGTAAAAGGCATAGCGGCCCCCCTTGTGATTATAGATTGGATTACCCTCAAAATATTACAGAAATCTAACTTTATAATAAAGATGACGTTCTTGCTTCCCATTTTGTAACAACTGACGATATACTTTTATTTGAGAAACTTAACAGTGAGGGGGGCAGCATAAGGATGAAAGCGACAAGGGAGCTGGTCCATATTCGTCAGAATATCCCGATAGCTGTTCCAATTCATTTTTTTGCGTGGGTAATCATAGTTGTTTCTTTGGCTTTCGAGGGTTTTAGTTGGTTTTTGATACCAAATGTAAATAATACCCCTGCATTTATTACTGTTTCAAAATGGCTAATACAGTCTCTATTGGTTGCTAATTTATTGGGCTATTTATTTCATAAATTACTGATAAAGTGGAAACTTTCCGATACAGATTGGAAACTGTCGGCACATCTTATTTTTTCAATTGCTCACATTATTATCGTTGCTTTTTTCATTTTTTTAATTGCAGGGTTTGAAGATTTGTAAGCATAGCATCGTTGAAATCCGTTGCTGGTTTGAGTCCACTCACGGTGCACCCTGTTATGAGGTTTACGCAATCAAGCTGTTTGGAGATGAACAAGCGTTGTAAAGCGCATGATTACCAGGTGGGGCGGTCCAGTGTCAGTTTTCACTGACTTTCTGGACCGCCCCTTGATCCTGTGCTTGGGTTTATTCGATAAAATCGCACTTCTCCAGGAAACGCTTCAGCATGGTTACCGCCTCTGCTCTGGTGGCTTGGGCGGACGCTGCCAAGGATGCCGCCGCTTGACCCTGCAGGATTCCCTCCTGAATTGCCTGCGCCATTTCCTGTTTGGCCCACTGGATGCTGCTGCTGTCACTGAAATTTCCAAGCACGGCTACCGTCTGTTCGGCAGTGAGGGAGACAGCCGGGCTGCCTGCAAACGTCAGAGCGCGGATAAGCATAGCGGCAAGCTCTTCACGGGTAATCGGAGCATCGGGCCGGAAGGTGCTATCGGGATATCCGTTCACGATTCCGGCTTGTACTGCAGCCGAAACAGCCGTATAATACCAGTCGTCCGGAGAAACGTCGCGGAAGGAGCTTTCTCCGGACAGTGTCAGGCCCAGAGAGCGGACGAGCAGGGAAGCCCATTCAGCCCGGGTAATGCTTCGGTTTGCTTCGAATGTGGCATTGGACACGCCCTCCACGATCAGCTTGCTTGCCAAACGCTGAATATCCGATTCAGCCCAGTGGCCTTTCAGATCTTCAAAGGTCCGGTTAAGTTCTATAACGGTGTAAATGCTGTTGCCAGGCCGCATAAATTCAGCTTCACCGTCTTTTATTTTGCCCGGAACAAAGGCAAGACGTCGCGCGGCCGCATCGTATAAGGCAACGGTTGCCGTTTGAGAGGCCTCCGCACCCTTCAATGCAATTGTACGTTTCACATAGGTGCTGCCGAAGTTCTCAATCGGAAGCACGCGGCCGTTCTCTGTCTCGGCGGCAAGTCTGAAATCGACTGCCGAAGATAGTAGTTTGGCTCCGATGGACTCAATTGCGCTTGCAAGGGCTCCCTGTTCATTTGCCGAAGCTGCAGCAATCGTGACCCGGAATTTCAGGTCCGCCACATTCACACCCAGCAGTTCTGCTTGTTTTGCCAGTTGCAGCACTTTAAGCGGCAGGGTATAGGAGCCCAGGTCTGATGTTATCACAATGGAGGAAGTCGGATTCAAGGCCGCGTCTGCCAGCGCAGCTGCAGGAAGAATGGCTATATCACCCAGAATCCTCAGATTCACTTGGTCAGTGTTCTTCCATGCCAGCTTCAGCGCTGTAGCATCAATGATCCCATCAGTGCCGACGGTCTGAAGCTTGTTGTCGGATGTTACACCGGTATTGCTTGACTGATTGGTATCCGTAACAGAAGAACCGGCGTTTTTGATGGTGGTGAACTGCCCGGCAATCATGTCTGCAGCATAACCGTCATCATTGTAAGCGCGGACTTCAACGCTGTAGCCGGTTTCCGGCTGAAGTCCCGTCACTGTATAGAGTGTGTCGGCAACTCCCATATACCAGTTGTTGCCGACACGCAGGTCATAACCTGTTGCGCCAGTGGCAGGGCTCCATTGGATAGTGGCCCCTGTAGCAGTAATATTTTTGGCGGATACTGCCGCTTCAGCAGGCCACAGCGGCGGCTTTGCAGACTCCATCAGGATGACCAGTTCGTTTCCGGCAATCGGCAGGCTAACCGTCCCATCTGTAGAGATATATACCTCCTCTGTCTTCAGGTTCATCAGATCGGCGTCCGAATTCAGGCTCAGTGAGGCCGAGTCCCCATTGTTATTGACGACCGCATAGGCTATCTTGCCGCCCGCCGTACGCAAGCGGTAAACATCCAGCGGCGCATCGACCTCAAGCTTCTCGGTAGTCAATCCCTCCGCACCTTGAGCCTTAGGATAAAGCAGTGTTAGGTAGTTCATGTTTGGGCCGTTGGCAATGCGGATATAATCAAGCTTCTTTTCGCCGTCCACTGACGGTACCATGTTGGTTGTTCTGCCCCATTCCCGGGTGATGGCCGGATTGGCGGGCTCTAGGACAGTGGTTTCCAGATCGGTGCCATAGTGTCCTGTCGATTCAATCCGGCTGCCGTTGATCTCCGACGGCTTGGATGCGGCAACGGGCAGATTCCAGATCGTGCCGGCGGAGGCTCCTTTTATTTGGTCCCAAACGACAAAGGCTTCAAAGCCGTCCTTGATATAAGCGATTTTACGGGTCTGGGTGCCTGTGGAACCGCTGTTCGGGTCGGCGACCTGCAGCGAAAATGAATCCAGATGGCTATTGGTCGAGAAAGCGTGATTAGTGCTTGTTGTCGGCGTATTCAAGTAAGAGGAATTGTCCGATTTTCGGAACTGCACCGTTGCATGGGTGGAGGAACCCCGGTACCAGTTGGTGGAGCCGGCAAAATAGCTCTCAATGCCCGGGTCCAGCACCAGCGGCGTACTGTTTGCATACAAAGTAAAGCTGCCCTGGTCATAATGACCGTGGCCCAATGCAGTCGTATTGGCCATCACAGACATGAAGGTATCCTTCGGGGTGCCGAAATGGTTGCGGAACATCACAAGTCCGACGCCTTTATACATATCTGTGGAGGTTAGTTTGAATGGTACATATGCAGGCGTTTCACCGACTGGAGTAAAGAAACTTTCCAGCAGAATGGTTTCCACTCCGTTGGCCGGCAGACGGCTGCCGGCCTTTACCCAGGTCTGATACATCTTGGAGGCTAGTCCGCTGTTGGTTCGGGCAACCTCATCGTAATAGACGCCCAGCAAGGCAAACTCGTTTCCGAAGGTCATCACATCATCGCCGAATATCGGCGAGTTAATGTAGCCGTTTGCATAGGCATACGGCGGCGTTTGCACGTCCGTATTGTATTCAAACATCTTCACGAGCTTGGGGAAGGCAAACCAATCCTCGCCCGTCTGGTTGCGCAGAGATTTGGCATAAGCGGCAAAGCGCTGTAGTACCGCCACATGATAACGCACGGATTCCGGCCATTCTCCTTCTTCCCCCACGCTGTAGAGAAGTTGCGCTTTGATTAACTTGTTGGCGTTAGCGATCAACTGCTTGCCGTTATCCAATTCGGGATATACCATGGACAGCATGGCGGCCCCAATGACTGCGTCGGACTCCCAGTTGCTCGCTCCCAATTGTACATTGTAATCGTCCAGCTCATTACGGTCTCTGCCATCATTCAGGAATAGATTTAAATAATTCAGTTTGTTGAGAAGATCCCGGTATTCCTCATCCGAGTATACTTCCGCATTTTTGATGAAGGTCAGGGCGGAAGCGATGACGGAGGCGACCCGTCCTCCCTGGACTTTTCCGTAGGCATCGATATTGTCCGGTCTGGCATCAGCGATCTGCCAATACTCAGCGCCTTGCAGGAAGTCGTTAAGCTTCAAAAAAATACGTTCTTTGGCCTTTTGCGCATAAGCAATGTCTCCGGTAACGGCATAAACCAAAGCATCTGCTTGAAGGCTCAAGTTGCTGGGAGCAGCTATAGTGGATTTGCGGTTATTAGCCAGTTCCGTTGAACCCAGCGCTGTTCCGTTGGCATCCTTATACGTAATAACTGCCTTTACACCATTTTTCAGCTTGCCATCAATTTTGGCGGCAAAGGTCAGCGTGTGCGATACACCTGCTGCCACCGCGATATCCTGTGAGGAAGTCCAGGCTCCCTGGTCATTTCCAGTGGGGTTTTCAATATAGATGGAACGGCTGCCCTCATTGGAATAATTGCTTCGGCTTTCCCACGTTAGAACCGGATTTCCCTTGATTGCTGTCGGTGTCCAATATTCGGGATTCTGGTCACCATTTTCGAAGCCTGCATTCTTGATATCCAGATCTGCCGTATCGGCGGGGGATATGACCACACTGTCGATCCATGTATGTCCGAGACCTGAAGCTTCATTGTCCGCCGAATCCAGCGTGAACTGCAATTTGATGGAAGCCGTACCCGACGGGGGAGTGAAGATCAAGGTTGTTGAATTGCTCCACAGCTTGTATTCCTTGTTCAGGGCATCATAATCCACATCATCCTGCAGGAACCGCTTCTGGTCAAGCAAATCATCCAGCGATTGTTCATCCGATATTTGCTTGGCTTCTTCGTATTTGGCTTTCAGATCGGCGCTTTGTTCAATTTTGGACCGTAAATTCTCCAAGCCTTCTTGGGTGAAATACAAAGAGGCTTCCGGTTCGGCTTCACTTCTGAGAGTCTGGGCATCCCGCATGGCCTTCATGGCATTATACACGTTGACAAGCGCAGCGCCGATAGCCTGCACCTCACCTTCCTGCCTAGCTTGGGCGGCGGCAGCAAGGCTGTCCTGCAGCGTATCAATAGCCGCTTGCGGATACTGCCAGGCTTGTGTTCCGGCTTCACTACTGGTCAACAGGTCGTTTGCGGCGCCGGTGATTCTATCATATTTGTCCTGCAGCTTGGCGTCTACGATCTGGTTGAGGCTTAACTCCAGATAGGGCCGATTGGCGGCGGCAGCGGTTTCCTTGGAGTGAATTTCCGAGGCGTACCGGGTTCCCGCCACATTGCTGAAGCTGAGGCTGAGCAGCTTGTCTCCCAGCAGCTCAATCTGTACAGGAACGGTCAGATCCGCCACGCCGGTTCCCGCCGCGTCCTTGGCCCCCAATGTAAAGGTGCTGACCACAGGCCCCAAAGCCGGCTCTCCCGAAGCCGGGTAGAGGAGGCTGCCCTCCGACCAGGAATCGTCGGTCTCATAATGGACCTCGGTGGTATTCCGGTCGGTTTTCCAGTTGGTTACGCGAAGCTGGGCTTGCTTCACTTCTCCGGAAATGGCGGACAGATCAAATTTCATGTAAGCGGTTCGCCCTTCCCCGTAAATCAGCGTACCGCCGTTATGGGGCTTGTTTTTCTCCGTTGTCCAGATGAAGGCGTCATCCACCGGCGGGAGCGAAACGGTCGCATACGTGCCGGAGAGAATATGGCTGCCGGGATACCATGCCACCGCTTCTTTCAGCCCGTACTTGTTGGAGAACGGGTGGGAGGCTCTGGAATAATGCTCAATGGCAAACCGGATATCCTCGTCCGGGCGAGGGGAATAAAAGGCGCGATGGCGGACAAAGGGCACCTGGTAGCTTCCCTCCAGAACGGAGCTGGCATGGGCAATTTCATCGGCTACCGCCTGTTTGGAGGCTTGGGTGTACATCTCCGGTTCAATCAGCAGCATGGTTTCCGCTTCCCAAATCAGCGTGTGAAGGGTTTGCCGGTATTCGGAGAATTCCAGCTTGTTGGCTTTGGCATCCACCACCTTGTCGGAGATGACGGTGCTTTTGTGATAGGCCGTTCCCGCTTCCCGCAGCTGCTTGATTCCCAGCGCCAAATCCCCGGAGGGATCGGCCAGAACGGAGCGGGCGGCCTCTACCTTGGCGGCGAACCGGTCCTTGGCGGTTTGGCTGACCTGACCGGGGCCGGCTCCAACGCTGTATTGACCAAGCAGCAGCTCGGCTTTATCCAGCAGCGCGGCCATGCTCCCCTCCAGTGATGCGGTGCGGGGAGCCAGCTTGGGCACCATCATATTGATCACGGACGAATCGGCAATTGAGCCGTATTGGAGGGTCACGGTCATTTTCACATTGGCGTCAGCTCCAGTTGCTGCGGGGCGGTTGACGGCGCCCGTGTCCGAGATGACGTCCGGCCGGTCTGAGCTCCAGACAATGGAGGAGAAGCCGTAATCTCCTACCGTTTGCAGATAGACATCCTCGTATACAGTCATATTGTTGTATTTGGCAACCAGCAGCTCCTTATCCCTGGCCACCCGCTGGGTGTCGGTGGGGGTAGGCAGCTTTTGGACTGTCACCTGTATGACGGCAGTGTCGGAGGCTGCGCCGTAAGCCAATGCTGCCGTCAGCGTCACCGGAATATCCGTTTCCGTATATTCGGGCCGGACAACGGCGCCTGTATGGCTAATGACCGAAGGGTTGTCCGAGGTCCAAACAATGGAGGAGTTCAGGAGTCCCTCCGTGGGCAAATTCAGATTCTCCGTTACTGTTTTACCCTGGAATTGCTGCAGCAGCATTGCTTTATCGCTGGCTATGCGCTCCTCATTCGTGAGCGCTTTCAAAACGGAGACTTCCAGCACAGGTCTCCAGGCGACGGTGGCGTGCTCCTTGGAGGCCAAATCGACTCCAGGGGTCGCAACTATATTATCCCGTTTGAATACAAGGGTCAAAACCTGGTCACCTTCGGCTTCAGTTCTAACCGTATCGGTTAAGGGCACCGCAACCACGGTTCCGGCAGCGCCGCTTGCTGTGCCGCTGGCGATTAGATTTTCCTCCGGGGGGTCCTGGGGCCGGTTTGCGTATGTGACGGATTGCTCCGACCAATTATCATAGACGCTTTTATACACCGAATAATTGGCTCCGCTATTCGCATTCGATTTGTAGAGCTTAAGGGTAGCGCTTTCAATCGGGTCGGTAATGCCGGATAAATCGAATTTCATCATAAATTGCCTGTTGGCTCCCAGGATCAATGTACCGCTCGGTGATGTAGCGCTGGTGCTGTATGAGTTTACGCTGGCGTCATCTGTCGGGCTAAGTTTAAGTACAACAGTACTGAGGCCCTCGGATTCCTCTGCATAAGCAGGAGAGACAATCCCTGCGCAAAAGCTGAACACCATGCTCAAAGCGACCATGCAGGATATCCGCTTGTTCCATAGTCGATTAAACATCTTTAGACATACCTCCGATTTCCGAATTTGTAAGTCAATAGTCTCTCACATTTGGTTATAGCGCTTTCACATCCTTTCAGCTTGAATATATCACGAGTATATATGCGTTCTTTTTAGATGAACATGATGTTTTTTTAGTTCGTGAAAATTTGAGTAAATCATTTTGGTGATCGTGTTATTTTGGGGAATTCGTTAGTTTTTAGGTAAGAATAATTTTTTTCTGTAAACAAACTCGTCCCACATGAAGTAGAAATCGTGACATTTTGGGGTAGCCAATAAATGGAAGGTGATTTATGCTCAAGTAGGCGAGTGTATCACCCATAAAATGAATGCGGTTACACCGCTGATGACAAAGCCTATGAAAGGAGGGCCAAATTAGCACAAAGTGCAGCTTGAAGCGAACATCATAGTGTCAAGTTGGGAAAACAATATGGCAGGTAAAGGAGATGAACATGATGAAAAGGGGTAAAAAAATTTGGGCACGAACGCGTTTGCTAGTTCTGGCTGGGCTGGTTGCGTTCACGGTTCCGGCAACCGGTCCATGGATGGCCGGCAACAAGGCAGAGGCTGCCCCTGTCTTCACTCATTCCGGCATTTTGTATGAACAGAGCGATTTTGACCGGGCCAAGACCAATATTGCATCGGGTACTAGCCCATGGATCGAGGCCTGGGAGACGGGGAAGCAGAATAAATATGCTTCTTCCACATATAATCCCAGTCCGGTAGCGGCTCCGGCCCGCTATGGGGATTCCTCCAAGAATGTGGGCAACCAACAGCTGTTCGATGACGCTACGGCGGCGCTGACCCAGGCCATTATATGGAAGGTTTCCAACAATGCCACGGAAGCGGCGGCGGCGAAGGCAAAGGCGGATCAGATCCTTGACGCCTGGTCAGAAACGGTAAACAAGGCAGTAGGCGGAGATGAGAACCAATTGCTCGCGGGGCTTACTGCCTACAAGCTGGCGGCAGCGGCGGATATCATGCGGGCGGATTCGGCCTGGGTGAACAGTGGAAAACTGACGGCGGCAAAAAATATGCTCCGCAATTATTTTTATCCGCCCTTGAAGACCTTCTTGGCCAATCATCAAGGGAAAAATAACGGTACTGCTTATCCTTATTATTACAGGGGCAACCAGGATCAGGCGGCAATGGTCTCCATTATGGCCATAGGTATTCTGTGTGATGACATTGCAATATACAATGAGGCAGTTTCGGCCTTCAAGTCCGGCAAGTTTAACGGCAATATCAACAACTATTTGAAGGTATCCAGCGATGCCATGCTGGCACAAAGTGAGGAGAGCGGCAGAGACCAGCCCCATTCGCAGTTGGGACTCGGTCTTTTGGCTACGATGGCGCAGATGTCCTATGTCCAAAAGAAAGGAGACGCTTCTTTTGAGGATCTTTACGAGTATTCCAACCGTTTGATTCTGAAGGGGTTCGAATACACCGCCAAATACAACCTTGGGCAGTCCGTTCCTTTTGCACCAGTTTATACCTCTACTAATAACAGCTGGGGTCGTGTGGAATCGGCCGTATCCACTTCCGGGCGCAGCCAGATCCGACCTGTCTACAGCATGGTTTGGAACCATTATAAATACGTCAAGGGCTTGGCGGATTCTGCTGCTACTGATCCCGTATATTATACCCGAAGCATGAATGCCGCCATCTGGCCCGAATCGGTGCATACGGATCATCAGCCCTTCAGCTCCCTGATGTATTCACGTATCTCCAGGCCGGCCAATTCGCTGTCCCATACGGTGTCCTTTAATGTGAAGGAGACAACAAGCTACATAACGGCTCCTTCAGGCGGGACTTCGCCTTTGTTGGCCAACGCAACTCTAAGCTATTTCAAGTCAGCCTCCAATGCGGAAAAATTCTTGGTCACCTATGCAGGAAGCGGCATGTGGACGTTGAAGTCCCTCGCCAACAACCTTTATGTATCCGTATCCAGTACAACAGATCCGTTGAAGGCGAAGGATGCATCCGTCATCGGCAATCAGAACAAATTTATCTTTGTTGATCAGGGGAATGGAGGAATCGGCATCAAGTCGGTTCAAACCGGCAAATTTGTCCAGATTAAGGCCTCTACCGGCCAACTTCTGGCGGATGAATCAAGTATCACCTCATCAGCCAACGATAAATTCAGATTAATGTATCATTGAGGTTATTTTTAGAATCCTCTAATTTTTTGATTTGGTTAATAGTTTCCCAACTAAACCATTCCTATGCCAAAAAAAGAATGGTCAAGAAAGCAACAATCCCTGCAAAAAAAGTGCCGATGGCTAAAACAACAGGCTCCCGTGATTGAAATAGCATAAACGCAATTACAATACCGGCAAAGAATTTCACCTGAAATCGGTTTTAGCAGATTTATGTCCCACAATACAGGGGTTTGCTTATATGCCATACTTTATGCATAAGATAAAACCTCCTCCCAAAAAACAACGTAGGAACTGCATTTAAATGTAAATATTACAATTTTATTGTACTAAAGAAATTATTCTTACCCGAGGAAAATTTATGATAAGAGTTCTAATCCGGCTCAATTTATTTGTCAAGCATTTTTTTGCCTCGAATTTTGTGGTTTAAGGAAATCCAACATCGCCGCGGCAAGCTTCGTGCATCCTTCGAGCACTCCTGCATCCAGAATAGTAAAAAGAGGCAACTTGCTGGCTGAAAAGCCATTAAGCAAGTTGCCTCTTTTTATTATTTATTCTTTTGAATCCCAAACTCATCAATGAGCTTGACCTGGCGAGGCTCGTTGTTGGAAAGCTCGCCATAGACCTGATAAAGCTTGACCTTCAGCACGTTATCATCAAATTCGTAAACGGCAAAGTTCTGCTCCGATGAATCTCTGAAGTTTTCATGTGAGGATTTGAAGTTCTCGGACTTTTGCGGCTGCTTGCCGTAAGCAAACAACGAGTTGTAGTGGTCAAGCTGTTCCTGGGTCAGCCAGTTCAGCTTGGGTCTGACGGACTTAATGTGCTCCAGGGATTTGTCGTAAAGCGCATCGTATGCTTTGGTCCCGCCTGTGTTGGGAAGGATGAATGTGGTTCCTTTGGGATTTTGATAGTACTCAACATGATCCTTGCCCAGCACAATGTCGGCAAAATCGATTTGGGCGTTCACGAAGCTCTCTTCTTTTGAAGCATAGTTCAACGACTTGGTCCGCGATATAACATGATCATGTCCTTGAAGCGCAAGGTCAATATCCAGTTCATCAATGAGCTTCATGAAATCCTCTCTTAACGATTTGGAAAACAGAGGCTTGTGATATTGCAAAACAACCCAGTTTGTGCCCCGTTTTCTAGCCTCCTGGACGTCTTCTTTGATCCAGGCAAGCTGCTCTTCGCCCAGCGCTTTTTTGGCCGGGTTTTTATAATCGTTTGTGTTTGCGACTACGAAATGAACTCCGTTGTAATCATAAGAATAGTAGGAGCCGCCATCAATTTTCCCTTGTGCCGCAGGAACATTGAAGTGATTGTTGTAGGTTTCGGGAAAGAGTTCATTGTAATTAAGACCGTATTCATCATGATTTCCGGCAGTGGGAGCCCAGGGCCGACTTAAAATCGATTTTTGGGATTTCTCCAGGAGATCAACCCATTCATCTTCCACCTCGGCGATTTCCACAATATCTCCCGTGTGTATAACGAAGTCGGTATCAGGGGCCGTTTCCAGCGCTTTTTCCAGAGTACTGGCTCCATAGGCGGCTTCATTTCTCGCATGCTCGTTCCAATAAGCATTTTGAGTATCCGTATATTGGACGAAAGTAAACTTGTCTCCCGCTGCGCCGGAGGTTTGGAACTGGCCTACAGGACTTTTTTCTCCATGCTCGCTTCCTACCTGGTAGTAATATTTCGTATTGGGCTTGAGGTTTTTGGCAAGGGCTTTATATGAATGATTTGGTGAGTATTAAAACCTTGTTAAGATTTTCTAAATATCTTCAATGTTTCATTAAGATGCGCCTAGTGAGACCTAGTGAGCTAGTTCGCTCCTAATATAGGACTTGGAAACGCATTTATGAGGAGCAAGCTCCTTGTAGGTGCGTTTTTTGCATGTAAAATCGTGAAAGCCACATAATCTATCTCTTTTTCTCATATAATCGTTAGCAGATTGAGAGAAAGGAGAGATACGTGCACATGAGCAATAAGCCAACTTTCGGAGCGGGAATAATGACCAGCATAATAAAAATATTATTGATTGGAGTTTCTCTGTTGAGTTTTCTACTAACGCTCATCATTGTTCCTGTAAAATATCCGGATTTAATTCCAACTGAAGTGGGAGCATATCTTGAACATTGGACAGCCCGTGCCATTTTTATTCCTGATAAAATGTTGGTTGGAATGCTGAATATGGAATTGCCAAGTCAAGCGGAATTATCACCTTACAGTGATCAGGTCCCTGAGGCATCAACTACTGCTGTAGAAACGAATTCTGCTTCTCTTCCTGTACAGGAAGCCAAGCAGCAGGGTGAAGAGAAGGAATTAAGAATCAGCAAGCTGTCACCCGCCGGCAGTCCCGAAGCCTCTACCTTATGGGTTCAATTATTGAAAAAGGGGGTTGTGCGCAACGAGGCCAAAGAAACCTCCCCCGAGATCATGGTTATTCCGGCTGGAGAATGGCTGCCGGTTGTTAAACAAGAGAAGCAATGGACAAAAGTAAAGCTGGGAGCAAGTCAAACCGGATGGCTGCAGGGAGGGGAAGTTCAAATGCATAAGCTTTCTGATCCCACCCAGATTTTGAGAGTTGCTTCACAGACGCCCCTATATAGCGGTCCTGATTATTCGTTTGAGAAGCTTGGAATTGCAGAGGAGGGCTCTTCGTATGTACCGAAGCAAGTAAGCGGACAGTGGATTGAGTTAAAGGAGAAAAAGTTCCAAAGCTCTCTTTGGGTACCGGCTGAGCAGGTCGTCTGGACTTACGGACAGCCGAATGCTGCAGTAGCTGCAAGCGTCAGTATCTCCGCAAGCTCTCGGAAGGAAGCATTAGGGAAGCTTGCCGGGAAAACAATCGTGCTTGATCCGGGTCATGGAGGGAAGGATACAGGGGCCATCGCACAAATCAAGAAGGTTTATGAAAGGGACGTCAATTTATCCGTTGCCATTGTACTAAAAAACAAGCTGCTCGCGGCAGGTGCCCAAGTTATTATGACACGGACCACGAATGAGGAGACCGTCTCCCTGGAGAGCAGAGCGGATATTTCCAACCGAAATCATGCGGATTTATTTATCAGCATCCATCAAAATGCATTTGTGGAGGACCCCACTGTAGCCGGAGCCATTACCTTTTATAGTAACGAAAATTCCTTAAAAGCCGCACAGCTCATTGAAGAAGGGATTAACGATTCTATCGGTGGGGAAAATACAAGGCACAGGGTGGAGAAACAACCGTTCGTTGTGCTGCGGCAGAATAAGCAGCCTGCAGTATTGGTAGAAGGTTGTTTCCTGTCTAACCCTGAGGAATTAGCTAACAGTCTGCTGTCTACGTTCCATGAACAGCTTGCTGTCGGTATTTACAATGGCGCACTGAAATTTTTGGAAGCAGACGCATAGAAAAATATTATGGTTATAAGACTTGAAAAAGAAAAAGGCTGCCACTATAATTAAATCGTAAATATTACGTATAAATTATTTTTTTATATTATAATAATAGTAAAAATTACAACTAGGAGGCCGGAGAGTCATGGCTAAAAAATCAAAGGTAATAAAGGAACTTCAAAGACAGGCTACTGTTGCTAAATATGCCGAGAAAAGGATGGAACTCAAGAAAAATAAGGATTACGAAGGTCTAAGCAAGTTACCCAGGAATGCTTCGCCGACAAGGCTTCACAATCGCTGCCAGATATCAGGGAGACCCAGAGGCTATCTGAGAAAGTATAAGATCTCGCGGATTGCCTTTCGTGAATTGGCCCATAAAGGACAAATACCGGGAATAACCAAGTCCAGCTGGTAAACATGTGAATAAGGGTTGATGAAAATGGACTTGATTTCCATGGAAGAAGTGATTTTTGGCTATTCGGATACGCCAAGCTTGGAAAACGTTAATTTAACCATTGCAAGTGGTGAATTCGTAGCGGTAACAGGCCCCAACGGAGCCTCCAAGACCACCTTGCTGAAGCTGGCTTTGGGGTTATTGAAGCCGTGGAGAGGGCGAATATACCTTGCCAAGCAGAAGGAGGATGGAGAGAAGCTGCGTATCGGTTATGTTCCCCAGCAGATCGCCTCCTTTAACGCCGGCTTTCCCAGCACCGTGCATGAATTTGTCCGCTCCGGCAGGTTTACGGCAGGTTCTTGGCTGAGGAGGCTGGGAAATCGGGACAAGGAACAGACGGAGGGGGCACTGCGGCAGATGGGGATGTGGGAATTGCGTCATCGCAAGATCGGGGAGCTGTCCGGCGGGCAAAAGCAGCGGGTCTGCATCGCCCGTGCATTGGCCCAGGAGCCTCATTTATTGGTGCTGGATGAGCCGGCAACGGGAATGGATCAGGCCAGCCGGATGGCTTTTTACGAACTGATGCAGCAGCAGGTGCGGGAGGAAGGACGGACGGTCATCATGGTCACTCATAATTTGGCGGAGCTGGAATCCCGGCTGGACCGCATCATTGAATTGGTCCGAAGGGAGGATGGGGGATGGAGATGCTGCACTATGACTTCATGCAGCGGGCATTTTTCTCCAGCGGGCTGACCGCCTTGCTCGCTTCTGTCTTGGGAGTCTATCTTATGCTGAGACGGCAGGCTCTGATGGCGGATATGCTGTCTCATGTCTCATTGGCCGGGGTCGCGGCGGGAGCATTGCTGCGGGTAAATCCGGTATGGAGCGGTTTTGCCGTAGCTGTAATCGGTGCAGTTGCCGTGGAGTATGTCCGGAGAGTTTATAAAACGTATAGTGAGATATCCATTGCGGTTATCATGATCGGCGGGCTGTCTTCCGCCGTTGTGCTGATGAGCTTGAACAAAAGCTTGAATAAAAGCTTGTCGTCCTATCTGTTCGGCTCAGTGGTAGCAATCAATAGCAGCGAGCTGCTGCTGTTGGGAATCGCTGCCGCTGTGGGAGCGGCTTTCTTTTTTATTTTCCGGCGTCCTCTCTACCAAATAACCTTCGATGAGGATACGGCTAAAACCAACGGGCTTCCGGTTGACCGGATCTCCCTCCTGTTCAGCATAATAACCGGGATGATCGTGGCTTCCGCTATACCGGTTGTAGGCGTATTGCTGGTATCGGCGCTGATTGTGCTGCCTGCCGCCTTGGCTATTCGGATCGCGCCCTCCTTTAACACCGCAATTGTCTTCTCTATGGTCTTCGGGCTGATCGGTTCATGGACAGGGCTGGCCGCTTCTTACCGGCTCAGTACGCCTCCGGGAGGCACCATTGCGTTGATTTTGCTGCTGTTTTTAATAGCTGGCACAGGCTTGCGCAAGCTTGTTTTGAAAGTGGCTAAATATAAAAACCAAATGAATTGTCAATCAGGAGGTATTCGATCATGAGGTTCAGTGTAAAACATGCGTTTATCACAACAGCGGCTCTTGCTTTGCTGCTCACGGGCTGCGGAGCAAACAAGGAATCGGATTTAACAGCATCATCCAGTCCTTCACCTGCGGTCTCTTCCGTACCTTCCGTCCAACCAACCGATACAAGCAAAAAATTGAAGGTAGTGGCCACCTTCTACCCCATGGTGGAATTCTCCCGGCAAGTAGCCGGCAGCCATGCCGAGGTTATCGGGTTGATCCCAACCGGCGTGGAGCCCCATGACTGGGAGCCGAGCCCCAAAGACATTGCCCAGCTCAAGGAAGCAGATGTGTTTGTCTATAACGGGATAGTGGAGGAATGGGCAGAGGACGCTCTGAAGGGAGCGGCAAATGACAAGCGCATTGTAGTGGAAGCAAGCCAGGAAATCGAGCTGATGGAAGGAACACATGAAGAAGAGCATGAAGGCGAGGAAGAACACGAAGAGGAAGCGGCGCATGAAGAAGACCATCACGAACATGCTCTTGATCCCCATGTATGGTTGAGTCCGGTGCTTGCTCAGAAGGAAGTAAAGGCGATTGAGGCTGCCCTGGTCAAAGCCGACCCCGCCCATAAAGACGATTATGTGAAGAATGCCGATGCCTATATCGCCAAGCTGAAGGAGCTGGATAATGCTTATAAAACCGGATTAAAGGATGTCAAACGCAAGGAGTTCGTTACTCAGCATGCTGCCTTCGGTTATCTGGCCAAGGAGTATGGACTGACGCAGGTGCCGATTGCCGGCCTTTCACCGGAACAGGAGCCTTCTCCGGACAAGATGGCGGATATTATCCAATTTGCCAAGGAAAAGCAGGTAAAGACTATCTTCTTTGAAACACTGGTCGATCCGAAGGTAGCACAAACCATCGCTAACGAGCTTGGCGCCAAAACGGATGTGCTTAATCCCTTGGAAGGTTTAACAGACGAGGATAAGAAAAATAACCTGGATTACATTGGCATCATGAAAAATAATTTGGCGGCGCTGCAAAAAGGCATTAAACGAATAAGGCTGGCAAGCGGATATGAAGGTGAAAGCCTTCGTATCCGCCTCTAAGCAGGAGGGACTATCATGGCACAAGAACGGAATTATCAGGAGGAGTTGTTGTTAAAATTAACCACAACGGGTCATCGCATTACCGAGCAGCGAAAATGCTTGCTTACGATGTTGCTTCAAGCGGAGCGTCCTCTATCGGCCATGGAAATCTATCAATGTATGGCTCCTGAATTTACAGGATTAAGCTATGGAACTGTTTATAAGAACATTAAGTTGTTTTTGGATTTAAAGCTGATTGAATCCTTTGCTTATGCAAACGAGATTCGTTTTCGACTGGTAGATGAGGAACGTCCGCATTATCATTTTATCTGTCAGAATTGCGGAACCATGACATCCATTCAAATTGATCCGAATCAGTTAAAATTATTTCTTCCTGAAAATTATCGATTACTAAATTTTCAATTTGATATTTTTGGTCAGTGTGAGACATGTCATGCCGTAATGGGATAAGAAAGGAAGATGCAGGTAATGACAGATGAAAAAATTCCCGTCACTGTGTTATGCGGATATCTGGGAGCTGGCAAAACAACCATTCTTAACCATGTGCTGAACAATCGGGAAGGGCTAAAGGTTGCCGTAATTGTAAATGATCTGGGCGAGGTTAATGTGGATGCCGACCTCATTCGCGATGGGGGAGGGCTGAGCCGTACGGAGGAAAAGCTGATCTCGTTGTCCAACGGGTGCATCTGCTGTACCTTGCGCGATGATTTGCTGGCAGAGGTGCAAAGACTTGCGGAGGAAAAGCGGTTTGATTATATATTGATTGAGTCCACCGGAATCGGCGAACCCGTGCCTGTAGCCCAGACCTTCAGTTATGTAGATGAAGAAAAAGGAATTGACCTGACCAAGCTGACCCGGCTGGATTGCATGGTAACGGTGGTAGACGCCTATCATTTTTGGAGGGATTATAACACCCGGGAAACCCTGCGCGACCGGGGGCAGGAAACCGGGGAGGGCGATCGGAGAGCGGTTGTCAATTTGTTGATTGAGCAGGTGGAATTCTGCGATGTGCTTATCATCAACAAGTGTGATTTGGTCAGCGAGGAAGAGCTGGAAAAGCTGGAGTCCGCCTTGCGGAGCTTGCAGCCCGGTGCGAGGATTATCCGTTCCAGTCACGGGAAAGTAGATCCCAGAGATATTCTGAATACGAATTTGTTTGACTTTCAGAAGGCCAGTATGTCGGCCGGCTGGATTCAGGAATTGCAAAAAGGGGAACACATTCCGGAAACCGAGGAATACGGAATAACTTCGTTTGTATATACCAGGAAGATTCCCTTTCATACGGAACGGCTGCTGCACTGGATGGCCAAGTGGCCTCAATCGGTGGTACGCTCCAAGGGGATTTTGTGGCTTGCTACCCGTAACAATATGGCTGTTTCCTTCAGTCAAGCAGGTGTGTCCCGGCAACTGGCCCCAGCGGGTCTGTGGGTCGCTTCATTAACGGAGGAGGAACGAGTCTCCTATTTTGGCAAGGATTATCCGAAGACACCGGACTGGGATGATCAATGGGGTGATCGTGTGACGAGGCTTGTTTTTATTGGGATTGACATGAACCGGGATGAAATTGTCCGATCTCTGGACACAGCGTTATTGACACCCGAGGAGATGAACAGTAATTGGCGGAAGCTTCCCGATCCGTTGCCCAGCTTTAAATAAAGTGGTAAGGTTATGCATTTTAGACAAGAAGAAAGGGATTTGTTGCCGGCTGTAATAATGAACAAAATTGGGAAAGTCAGTCTCGATGGAGCGGTGATCCAAGAGGATGTTCCGATTGCTTGAGGATCAGATTCGAGCGGCAAATGATCTCGTTCTGAACAAAAATTTAGAACATGGAGGAATATACGAATGAGAGTAGTTGTTACCTTGGCTTGTACAGAATGCGGTGACCGGAACTATACAACCACAAAAAACAAGAGAAATAATCCGGAACGTCTTGAGTTGAAGAAATATTGTCCACGTTTAAAAAAGTACACCTTGCATCGGGAAACTCGATAACACGAAGCCTTGACACAACCGGACAAACATTAATGTCCGGTTTTTCTACATATTGAAGGAGAGGTGTGAATATGCAGACTAAAATTCTGTAGTGAAATAAATATTGATGCCGAATTGGTTAGAGAAGGCGGGGGATTATCTCGGACGGAGGAACGGAAATTACATCAGATTGATGAACTTGACAAATCACCCGATTGGGATTCTGAATGGGAGATCGGGTGATCAAATTGGTATTTATCGGAGTTGACATGGATAATGAAGAAGCAGGACTGGAGTCAACTTCCGGCCCCACTTCCAAAACTTTGACACTTTTTATGGGCGAAAGGGAGCAGAAGTCTTGAAGGCTGAGGCGTGCCCCGACCATATCCCAATTCCTGAAGATCATGATGGAAGCATATGCGGATTCCCGCACAGGCGCAAGCCTGGGCCAATGGCCTTGGCCGGTCAAGGAAAGGCTGCAGCCTCTCAGTTACATGTACCGCAATTTTATTATCGGCGGATACGTGCATGGAGAGCCGGGGGCGCGCGGCAGCCACAAGCTGTCTGTGGTGGATCTGTTCGGGGACGGATTTCATGAGCTTGTCCGCGACATTCCCGGAGAAGAGGGGGAGGTGCTGGACCGCTTCGGCAAAAAAATCGGGGCTATTTCCGGCAGCGTCAGTTTTGTCGGCAAGCTGTTTGGTTTGCCGGAGGAACTCTTCTGCCAGCTTGAACATCATATCCCATTCCCGATGATGATAGACGGTGGGATTGAAGCGGTGAAGCTCATGCTGGATATCAAAATTGCCTGTTGACGTGATGGTTCTTGAATAACGGATGGACGTATGCCTTTTAATGACATCGGCAACGAACTCATTGTTATTGACACCGCCGCCGGGATACGCCATGCCAACTACCTCATACCCGACAAGGGATTCCAGATTTTTTCGATCCTCTTCCACCTGCCGTATGATGTTAATCCCCCCCTTGTACAGTTAGATTATAGCTTCTTTGCTGCAGGTTAGGAATATATTTCTGCGGCAACAAGATCACGCCATAAAACATAACCCACAAAACCACCGGTTCTTTAAAGGGCCGGTGGTTTTGCCACATGTTTTGGAAGATAAGATAAAAAATAAAAAATCGGATAATAATTTTTTGCTACAATAAAAGGATAACGCTAATGATAGGGTGGTGACAGCCATGTATCATATCTTGGTGGCCGAGGATGAGCCTTGGATTCGAAGCTCTGTTGTGGAGATGGTGAACCGGATCGGAGAAGAGACGTTCACCGTGTCGCAGGCGACCAACGGGGAAGAGGCCTGGGCATTGATTCAGGAGTCATGGCCCACTGTGCTGATTACGGACATTATGATGCCGATGATGGACGGCCTGTCGCTGATCCAGAAGATTCATGAATACGGGATTCCGATGGCCTTCATCATCATCAGCGGGTACGATAATTTCCAATATGCGCAAAAAGCGATTCGCTACGGGGTTACGGAATATTTGCTGAAGCCGGTGGATCTGGACCAGCTTCGGGAGGCGCTGCGCAGATCCGAGCAAAGTATCGGCAGCCTGAAGGAAATCAGCCAATATATGTCGCGGTTCCAGCAGCTTGTGAACAGCCTCGGCGAGATAACCCCACAGACCGCCGGCAGAAAGATGTCCGACCTCATCCATTCTGTTCTGAGGCTTAAACATCTCAATCCCGCCGCCAGATTGAATTTGCTTCGCATCTTTGAATGGAAATTGACCGGCCTGGTGAAGGAGCTGTCACCGGGGCAGGCCTTGCCCTCGATTCCCGCCGATGCGGAGGACACGGCAATCATCCGCCATTTTGACCAATTGGCCATGCTTCTGATCATGCATTCTGCGGAGCAGAACAAAGCGGATACCCATCTGATGACCAAACGGGTCTGCGATTATATCCAGACGCATTATAAGAAGGATATTTCGTTAACAGAAATGGCGCAATATGCGAACATGAGCATTTCCTACTTCAGCTCCTGGTTCAAAAGATGCACCGGACGAACCTTGGTTCAATATATTCAGGAGGTCAGGATTGAAAAGGCCAAGCAGCTTCTCCTGGAGACACAGCTGAAAAATTATGAGATTGCCGAGCAGGTGGGCTTTGCCACACAGCCTTATTTTATCCGCGTATTTAAAAATACGGTAGGCGTTTCTCCCAATTCGTTCCGAAAGAGAATGGGGCCATGAATCATATGAAGCATTTTATGTACCGGTACTCCATGAAGCAGAAGATGATCGTCGCCTTCCTCACGATCAGTCTGATGGGGGTTGTGATCATCGCCTTCTCCGCACAGCATTATTACACCAAAGCAACAACCCAGGACTTCTATAACCTTGCAAAAAGCTCCTCGGCCAGTCTGAACAATCAAATTGACCGCTATTTCAAGCAAATGATTCAATCCACGTCAGCTGTTATTGCCGGGCCGCTTCCTCCTCTCGGCGGCCCGCTGTATCCGAGCCAGGAAACCGGAATGATCCAGGCCTGGCTGGCCGGAAAGACCCCATTGACATCATCAACCCGGTTAATTATAGAAGATATTCTTCGCCGCTACATCACAATCAACTACTCCGAGATTGAAAGTCTGATTCTTCTGAAGGAAAACGGCGAGCTGGTTTCTTCCAACGGACAGCCCGATTACCGGCCGGAGGAGCCATGGCTCAACCTGCCGTTTACTTCCCAAACAGCAGTGCTTCCCACTTATGAGTCCTATCCGTATAAGGTGTCGATTGTATCCCTGGTTATTCCTGTATTCAGCACGGAGAATGCGCGCATTATCGGCAGGCTGGTGATTAACCTGTCCCTGGCGGAGCTGAAGGAAATGATGGGCAAAACCACCATCGGGAAAACGGGCACCTTCGTCATCGTTTCTTCCGCGGACACGATTGTGCATCATCCGGACTCCAGCCTTCTTGGCAAACCCATTTCCCAGACGCCGCTAAATGATTTTCATCTCCACGAACCGGACACTCTGCAAAAAGCCAGGGATGTGGACTATTTAATCACATTTACCCGGTCCGAGTTTACCGAATGGCGAATTATTGCCATTGTCCCGCTTCATGAGATGGCGACCGGATTGAATGTTGCCACAAAATCCATGCTGATCGTGCTGTCCTTCCTGTTTCTCTTTGTCATTCTGGTTGTGCCGGCCTTGACCAAGCTGCTGATGGAGCCTGTGGTCCGGTTGAAAAAGGTGATGCACGAAGTAGAGAGGGGCAATCTGGACGTTCAGGTGGAATTTCACCCCGGCAATGATGAGTTTCAGAGCTTGAACCGCAGCTTCGGCCAAATGATCCAACGGCTGAAGAAGCTTATCGAGGATGTGATCCAGTATCAATTGCGGGAGATACAGCTGGAGGTAAGACAGAAGGACGCGGCCATCAAGGCCCTTCAGGGGCAGATCAACCCGCATTTTCTGTATAATACATTGGATATTATCCGAAGCATGGCTTATCTGGAGGAGGTCCCCCGGATCGAGAAAATTGCCGGCAACCTGGCTTCCTTCTTCCGGTACACGGCCAAGCTGGAGCCTCTTGAGGTGACGCTGCGCGAGGAAATCGACCATCTTAGGAAATACCTGGATATCATTCATATCCGGTTCATGCAGAATTTCCAAAGCCAGATTTATGTAAACGAGAAGTTTATGGAGGCGCATCTTGTTAAGCTGTCCCTGCAGCCTATCGTGGAGAATGCGGTGAAATATGCGGTGGAGCCGAAGAATGGGAATGCCGCCATCCTGATCAGCGCCTTCGACGAAGGAGATGATCTTGTCCTTGAAGTGGCGGATAATGGGCCAGGCATACGGGCAGACAAACTCGAGAGTCTTCGGCGCTCTCTAGTACAGATGGGCGACTATCAGGCTACAGACCAGAACGCTACGCAGGATTCCCTGGGACTGGCCAATGTCCATGCCCGCCTTGTCCTGCAATATGGAGACCGGTACGGAGTGGGCATCAATTCGTTCCCGGCAAGAGGAACGGTGGTTTCCATCCGTATCCCTTACAAAAAGTAAAATTGGATAACAAAGCGTAAAATGTGAAAAAACAAGCAGGTTCTTTTGGGCTACGATATACGTGAAGGCAAAATAGAGGAGGGGTTTAAAACTTGAGAAAACAAATCGCACTTTTTCTTGCAGGCGCTCTGGGCGCTTCCGCTCTGGCGGGCTGCTCAGGGAATGGAAAGACGGAAGAACCCGGGAAAACAGCGGGCCAGCCAAGCGCCGCCGCAAGCGTTGCCGCGGGCGCCGTGGATGACGGCAAGGAAAAGCTGACTATCACCTTTTTACCGGAATCGTGGAGTGGCGGCAAGTGGAGGGAGGACCACCCGACGATCAAGTATCTGAACGAAAAGTTTAATATCGATTTGAAGCTCATGTGGACGGATGGTCCGACATACAAAGACAAATTGAATGTGATGGCTGCGTCCAACAGCTTGCCGGACATGTACAGAGTCACCTCGGATAATTTCGGCAAATGGCAGAATGAGGGGATCTTCATGGATCTGGCTCCTCATTTGAGCAAGTATCCGAATCTGGCCAAGGCCTTCCCGGAGGATCAATGGAAGATGCTGAATCCGCAGGGAAAGACATACGGGATACCGCTGTGGGAAATTGAAATCCGGGACAGCTATCAAATTCGGGCCGACTGGATTCGCAATGTGGGACTGCCGATGCCGAAGGAAGAGACGTTTAACCTAGATGAGTTTTATCAGCTCATGAAAGCGTTCGCCCTTAATGACCCGGACAAAAACGGGAAGAAGGATACGGTTGGCTTCACCACCGACAACGAACTGGGCGTGAACACAGCCCAACTGCGGGCCGCCTTTGGCCTGGCCAACGGCTGGAAGCTGGTGGACGGCAAGCTGATTCCCCAACAGGTTCAAGCCAAGGAGCAAAAGGATTTCCTCGGTTATCTCCGCAAAATGTATGAAGAAGGCATTATGGACAAGGATTTCCTCAGCAAAAAAGGCCAAAATGTTTACGAGCTGATGCAGTCGGGCAAGTCGGGCATATACACCCATCACCCTTCTGCCATGCTGGCGGATAACGAAAAGCTGAAGAAAATCGACCCCAACGCCGAATTGGTTCAGCTTGCTCCGCCTATTGGTCCCACCGGTCTCCGCGGTAATGGGACAGGTTTGAACGGGGCGAATAAAGTGGTGGTCAACGGCAAAATCGATCCCAAAAAGCAGGAGCGCATTCTGAAGATTCTGGACTGGTGGGTCACCGACGAAGGTACGGATATTATGAAAAGCGGGATTGAGGGTCCCCACTATACAAAGGTGGCCGATGGCAAATATACGTCAACTCCGCTTATCGACACGGATCTTCCGAGGATTTTGAACAATTGGTTTTTCAAACGCGCAGACCCCAATATGAATATATTCAGGTGGACGGACCCGGAGGTAGCCGAGTTCATTGATAGCTTTAATAAAAACAATGCCAAATATCCCTGGAAAAATGACTCCGGCGGCCTGGAAATCTATTCGGAGACTCATGCGAAGCTATGGAAGGATCTGGACACGAAATTCAAGGAGACCCAACTGAAAATCGTCGTGGGGCAGGAGCCTTTGGACAGCATCGACAAGGCCATTGCAGCCTGGAAGGCAAACGGCGGAGACAAGATCATTCAGGAAATGAACGACGCTTACGCCAAATATAATGGCAAATAAATAAATGCCGGGTCGGCTGCATCCGCGGCCGGCCTATTCTTTCTCACAAGGAAGGCGGGAGAGCATGAAATCGACTGTAAGCGAATTAAGCACCAATAGCCGGCCAAGGACTTCCTCAGCCTTTGCCCATTATCTTAAACGGGCTTTCCCTATCTACTCCATGGTTCTGCCGGGACTTTTGTGCATTGTTCTGTTTAAATATTTGCCCATGTTCGGCGTTGTCATCTCCTTTCAGAAATACAGTCCCTTCCGGGGGATCTGGGGGAGCGAGTGGGTGGGACTTGATCATTTCGTCCGGCTGTTCACCGAGCATCAATTTCTGACGCTCCTTAAGAATACCCTCGTGCTTAACCTGATTGATATTTGCTTTTATTTCCCGGCCCCCATTCTGTTCGCTTTGATTCTTAATGAGGTTCGTCTGAAATGGTTCAAAACGTCGATGCAAACCATTGTGTATTTGCCCCACTTTGTCTCTATGGTTGTGGTTGTTGGCATCACCGTTGTCCTGTTTGCCGGAGAATTCGGCGGGATCAATCTGTTTCTCGATTCTCTCGGTCTTCCCAGATACCAAGGGTTGAACGACCCGGACCATTTCCGCTGGATATGGCTCTTGCAGAATATCTGGAAGGAAGTGGGCTGGAGTGCAATCATCTATTTGGCCGCTCTTGCCTCCATTGATCCGACACTGTATGAGGCTGCCGTAGTGGACGGAGCCAGCCGGTGGAGACAGATCTGGCATATCACCCTGCCATCTCTTGTGGAGATCATTATCATCCTGTTCATCCTCCGTCTGGGAAGCTTTATCGATGTGGGCTTCGAGCATGTATTCCTGCTGCAAAACCCGCTTAATCTTGCCGTATCCGATGTTTTTGAAACCTACATCTACCGGGTTGGGGTACAGCAGGGTGAATTCAGCTATACGACAGCGGTTGGCCTGTTCAAGTCGGTGGTTGGGCTTGTGATGGTGCTCTCCGCCAACGCCATTGCCAAAGGAACGGGAAGGGAGGGTGTATACTGATGAACAACAGGCGCGTATCCGGCAGTGAACGATATTTCGATATTCTCATCTACGCGGTGCTCATCATCTGGGGGATATTCATCCTGTTTCCGCTGCTGTATGTTCTGATGACATCCTTCGCCACCGAAAAAGAATATTTGACCCGGGGATTCTTCATCATACCGAAGGAATGGACATGGGACGCCTACTTGTATTTGCTGGCCAACGACAGCTTTTCGCAAAGCTTCAAAAACGCGGCGGTGATTACGGCGATTGGCACGGCAATCAGCATCGCCATCACCACATTGATGGCCTACGGCCTGTCCAAGAAATGGCTGAAGGGACGGAAGGTGTTCAACTTCATGGTGGTATTCACCATGCTGTTCTCAGGCGGCATGATTCCCACTTATCTGATTATCAAGCAGTTCGGCTTGATCGATACCTTCTGGTCCCTGTGGCTTCCGGGGGCGGTGGCTCCGTTCTATATGATTGTTATGCGGAGCTTCTTTTCCTCCATCCCGTATGAGCTGGAGGAATCGGCAAGGGTGGACGGCTGCGGGGAGTGGAGGATGTTCTTCAGCATTATGCTTCCTTTATCCAAGCCGTCCATCGCCACCTTTGTTTTGTTTTATATGGTCGGCTTTTGGAACACGTATTTCTCAGCCTTGATCTATTTGAATGACTCCAACATGTGGCCGCTGCAAGTATTCTTAAGGCAAATCCTCGTTCTGAACACATCCATGGACGAAACCGCTACCCTGATGGAGCAGGTGATTGTCTATACCCCCGGAGCAAGGATGGCGGCCATCGTTGTGTCTGCGCTGCCGATGATGGTGATTTATCCGTTTCTTCAAAAGCACTTCAATAAGGGTATGCTGCTTGGTTCGTTGAAGGGGTAATGGAATAAGGCTCCGGTGATTTTTACCGGAGTCTTTTTATTGCTTACGCGAAGCTCATGCTGTGTACCGAAAAAATTGTGGATGCACCGCAAATAGAGGGGATGTGCCGGTGAAATTTATGTGGATTGAACCCCTGCTGAACCTTCTTTATAGTGAAGCTAAGTTGAGGAGTGGGAGGTGAATCGGCATCAGCAGGGTCAAGCCATGCCCCTGCCGGCTTCTAATCGGTTTGGAATCTGAGAAAGGAAGTGTGAGTTGATTGATCAGCAAAAAGAAAGCGATTTCAAAGTTAATTTTATCCGCAATGCTTATGGCTTCAATTCCTATCGGCCCCATAGGAGTCCCTGCCGCATTGGCGGAGCCCGCCGTCCGTCCGGACTACAATTTATTAACCAATTCCGGGTTTGAAACGGATCTGAAAGGGTGGAATGCCGGCAGCACGGCTGCTCTGGTCAGATCAACCTCTTACTCCGGCAATATTCGCCAGCTCGGGGTTTCATTCGAGCCAGGCCAAGCCTATTATTTCTCCGCATGGGTCAAGCGTGTGTCCGGCTCGGGAGCCGTCGCAATCTATATTACCCAAACAGGAAATAAATGGAACAATTCCACCTATCCCATTATGGCGGAAGCTGTGGTCGGAACAAACTGGACCCATATCGAGGGCATCAAAACCTTCCCCACCGAACCGTCCCCGGCGCCGTCAGGGTATGTGTACGACAATGCGGATGTGTACATTCAGCATAAGGTCGACGATAAAGAAACGAAAGATCCGGCAGGCCATTATGTGGATTTTTATGTAGATGATATTATCGCGGAGCCGGTTTTGCCATCGACGATTGCGATTAGCGGAAGCGCTTCCGCAGCCATTCCTCCGGCAGGCAGCCAAACCTATTTTTACACCAAAACGGTGAAGAATCAGATGGGCAACACTACAGGCATCACCGATTCCGCAATTACCTGGTCTGTAGATGGAAACCCCGAAGGAGTCAGCATTGACAGAACCACAGGCGCGCTGACCGTAACCGACACTGCGGAGGCGGGCATAATTGCGGTCCGCGCCGTATCGGATGTGAATCCATCCGCAGCGGCAGCTTATCCTGTAGAACTCACCCCAAGCACGCCGGACCCTGAGCCCAAAGCGCCTGTTGCTGCCAATGTCCGAGTGGATGGCAGCGCGAAGCCGGGAAGGGTGTTGACAGGCCTCTACGATTATACCGATGCCAATGGGGATAAGGAGGCGGGATCATCCTACAATTGGCTGATCGGCGATACGCCAACCGGAGCGTTTGCTGCAATCCCCGAAGCCTTGGGCCGGACCTATACTGTTTCAGAGGATGATCTCAACAAATACGTTCAATTCCAGGTGACTCCCAAGAATGGGGCTGATCCTGCTGTCGGGGATTCCAAGTCCAGCCAGCCCGTACCGGTAATGGCCAATGCAGCTCCTACCGCGGAAAATGTCTGTATCAGCGGGGTGCAATTTGTAGGCAGGCAGTTGAGTGCCGCCTATACCTACAAGGATGCGGACGGCGATCCGGAGGCCGGGTCTGTCTACAGATGGCTGCAAAGCGATTCGCCCGACGGGACATACAGTCCGATCGACGGGGCGGTGCAAGCTGTGTTGGAGCTTTCAGCCGGCTTGGAGGGAAAATATATTCAGTTCGAGGTTACCCCCTCTGACGCTTATTCCAGGGGTGGAGCTTATCTGAGTCAGCCTACCGAGAAAATAGCCGCAGTTGCCTCTTCCGTTTATTATGTGGACCCGGTAAATGGAGACGACACCAACAGCGGTACGAACGAAAACGAGGCCTTCAAAACGATTCAAAAAGCAAGAGACATTGTACGAATGAGCAGCAGCGACATGACCCATGACATAACGGTGGTTTTGAAGGGAGGCAGGTATGAGCAGGGCTGCACCTTAATAGACGAGCCGTTGTATGACCAGTTTGGCAAAATCTATGCCACCAGACAGATCAAGTCCGGCACCTTGACCTTTGATGAAAGAGATTCGGGCACCAACGGGTTCAATGTCATTTACCAGGCGGCCCCCGGTGAAGCTCCGGTTATCAGCGGCGGGAGAAGCATTACCGGCTGGGAGTTGCATGATGCGGAGAAAAATATCTACAAAGCCTCCAGCGGCGGAAATTTGGATACCAGGCAGCTCTATGTAAACGGGGTTCGCGCAGTAAGAGCAAGAAGTGAGGGCGGATTGACGAATGCCGTTCAGACTGCAGCCGGTTATACCACATCCGATACCTTTCTTGCCGATTGGAGGAAGGTTTCCGATCTAGAAATGGTTTTTAAGGTGGAATGGACAAACCCGAGAGCCAAGGTCCAATCCATTAGCGTTGCTGACGGCGTAGCCCATATTACTATGCAGCAGCCGGGTTATAGCTTTGCCGCCAATAAGGGGGGAACCAGCATAAAAACCCCCTGGTATTACGAGAATGCCTATGAGCTGCTGGATCAGCCGGGAGAATGGTACCTGGATTCCTCTGAGGGATATTTCTATTATAAACCCCGGTCCGGGGAAAACATGGCAACAGCCGATGCAGTGGCTCCGGAGCTTGAACAATTGCTGACCATTCAAGGAAGCACACTTGATACTCCGGTTCACCATATGAAGTTCTCGGGAATCACCTTCGAATACAATACATGGCTCAGACCAAGCACCAACAGCGGATTGTCGGATGCCCAGAACAGCCATATCAGAGAAACGGGCTCCGGCTTCGGCGACCGTCTGGGGTTGGCGGCGGTGACGCTGCAAAATGCCAAAGCGGTTGTTTTCGAGGGCAATACGTTCAGTCATTTAGGTTCCATTGCACTTAAAACTTTGGAAGGAAGCCAGGACAATCTGATTATCGGCAACACCTTTACCGATATTTCCGGCAATGCCATCGCCATTGGCGAGCCGAGCTTTGATCAGCAGCACACCACGGACATAAGAAAGCTGAACCGGAATAACAATGTGCTTAACAACTATATCCGGGACATCGGAGTAGAGTACCGGTCCTCGGCCGCAATTTCCGCCGGATATCCCATGGATATGGAGATCTCCCATAACGAGATTGGGCATGTTCCCTACAGCGGGCTTCATGTGGGTTATGGCTGGGCCACTTCTCCGGATTCGAATCTTCGAAATGTGAGCATCCGGAATAATCTGATCTATGATTCCATGGAACAGCTCCATGACGGCGGGGCGATTTACACCCTGGGCACCACCGGAGGTTCGCCGGAAGAAACAAGCCGCGTATCGGGCAACTATCTTCTGCGGATGCATAATGAATTTGGGGCGCTTTATTTTGACGAAGGAAGCAACTACTGGAATGCTACAGATAACGTGGTGGAAACGGCTCCTACGTATCTGCATATTTGGAAGGATACCATCGAAGATGTTCATGTGAATAATACGTACACCAGTACGAACCTGTTCCGGAATGACGGAACCCATACAAGGGTTTCCAATACCCAGTGGTTCCAGGATGCCGTCTGGCCGTCGGAGGCTCTCGACATCATCAAGCAGGCGGGATTGGAGGCTCCGTACCGGCATCTCCGGCCGTCCGAACCGGTTGAAAGGCTGTTTATTCAAGACCTGCCGCTTCAGAGCGGACAGTCGGCGGAAATCCAAGTGGCGGCTGCATTGACGCATAACGGAGCTTCCGTTGATTTATCCCTGTCCGACATCAAATTTACCAGTGACAATCCGGAAGTGGTTACAATTGACGGTTCAGGAACCGCCACCGCGGTTGGACCCGGCAAGGCCAGCCTGCGTGCAACGGTAAACGGTCAACCGGTTATCGTCGCCAATGCGATTTACGTCGATGATCATTATGACAAGCTGACCGTGAGTGCTTCAAAGCCCATTCTGATGCCCGGTCAATCCATCCATCTGGATGTGCTGGGAGTTTCGAAATACGGGAAGCTGTATTCCAAGGGGCCCTTGACCTTTGCAAGCGCCAACCCGCAGGCAGCGACAGTCAGCGATACAGGCAAGGTAACGGCAACCGGTATCGGAAGTGCCGAAATTGTGGTTACGGCGCAAAGCAACGGAATGCCGATGTCGGGCAGCGTGACCATCACGGTGGCCAATGCCCAGGCTGACGATATCATCAAGGATATCGATTATTGGTATCTGAGCGGCACCAGCAAGGCCATCCCCGGAGACGGCAGTCTGACGGTCAGCACGCCCAGCGGAGACGCTATTTTTCAAGGCAAGCGGTATGAGGACGAGCTGCTGAAGGTGAACATGCAAATTGATGATCCCACGGGTGGCTGGCATGCCATTACCTTCCGCAATCTGAAGGAGGATCAAAGCTACTCCAGCTCTGTCAATGAGGATTACATGATCACCATGACCCCGGAGGCTGTGGAGCTGCATCGGTTCAACAAAAGTGTAAGAACAGTGGTTTATGGCACATTTAATGGGACAGACGGGATTATGGGACCGCCTATTCCCAATGAATACTTCAGCTTCGGCGAAAGGCACACCGTGGAGTTCGGCGCGCTGAATGTTGCCGATGGCGTCCGGATCATCCTGAATGTTGACGGCCACAGTGTCATCGATACGGTGGATTCCTTGAACGGACATTTGACAACACCCGGCTTCATGGGGCTGTATTCCAGAACGGGCACGATTACCCTCAGCTATCCGGAGCCTGACAATCCTGACAACCCGACAGTCCCGGCTCCGGCAGCTCCGGCGCTGCAGCTTGGGGCAACGGAGAGCACCCGGGCCAGCCTGACTTGGACGGCCGTTGACGGAGCCACCGGCTATGCCATTTTCAAAAGTACCGCATCCGGCAGTTATGGATTGGCGCTGGACACGGTCACAGGTTCGACCTACAGCTATACCGCTCAAGGCTTGACCAATGGAGTCTCCTATTATTTTGTCGTGAAAGCAATCGGCCCCGGTGAACAACAGCGCGCAAGTGCTGGTGAACGGCAAACCCCAGGATGCGGGAACACTGACGAATGGCAAGAGAGACGACAGAACGGTAACCACGGTAACCCTTGATCCGAAAAAGCTGGAGGAAAGGCTGGCTGGGGAGGGGCAGCATGCCCGCGTAACCATTCCGTTTACCGCCAAAGCCGATATTGCGGCCGGAGAGCTTACCGGTCAAATGGTGAAAAGTTTGGAGCAAAGGCAGGCCGTTCTGGAAATGAAAACCGACAGCGCCACCTATACGATCCCTGCCGGGCAAATAAATATCAGCGGGATTTCCGGTCAGCTTGGTGCGGACATGGCGCTGGAGGACCTCCGGGTACGGATTGAAATCGCCAAACCGGCGGCCAACGCCCTCAGCGCGGCGCGGCAGGCAGCCAAGCAAAATAATCTGACTCTGGTAACCGACCCGCTTGAATTTACCGTCAGCGCCGCTTACAACGGCAAAACAATCGAGGTCTCGAGGTTTAATGGATTTGTGGAGCGGACGATAACTCTTCCGAGCGGCGCCGATCCGCAGCGAATAACCACCGGCGTCGTCATCGATCCGGAAGGCAATGCAGTCCGGCATGTGCCGACAAAAATAACGAAGGCTGCCAACGGCAGCTATGTGGCCCAAATCAACAGCCTGACCAACGGCATCTATGCTATCGTCTGGCATCCGGTAACATTCAAGGACGTTGCCTCCCATTGGGCCCAAAATGCCGTTCATGACATGGGCTCCCGCCTGGTCATCGGCGGCATCGGCCAGGAGCTGTTCAACCCCGACCAGAACATTACCCGCGCAGAGTTTGCGGCCATTGTTGTGCGGGGGTTGGGGCTCGCTCCGGAGAACAGCGCTTCGCCCTTCTCCGATATGCAGGCGGCCGACTGGTACAGCTCTGCTGTACAGACCGCGTATGCTTACAAGCTGATCGGCGGCTTCGAAGACGGTACTTTCCGCCCGATGGACAACATTACCCGGGAGCAAGCCATGGCCATCATTGCCAAAGCCATGGGCTTGGCCGGCATCCCAACCGTTCAGCCGGCGCCAAGCCTGCTGAACGGTTATGATGATGCGGACAGGGCGGCGTCATGGGCGGTTCCCGGCATCCTCCAATGCTTGCAGACGGGGATCATCTCCGGCCGCAGCAGCACGGAGCTGGCTCCGAAGGCGTTCATTTCCAGAGCGGAAACCGCTGTGCTGGTACAGCGCCTGCTGCTCAAATCCGGTCTCATCCAGTAGCCTGCTGCAATAACATTCAAAGGGCTGCCCTTTCACAGTTCACCGGAACTGCGGAGGGACGGCCCTTTTTGCAGCCCTTGTGCATTGCAAAAGTTGTGCATGGGCCCGGAAAACAGCGGATGTGCCGCTAAAAATCATGTGTATCGAACTTTTTTTATTTTCTTGTTACAGTGATGGCATCACCAAATCAAACTTAACATCGGAGGAGAGAGAGCGATGTCCAAACCGATCCAGGCATCATTCGGAGAGGAATCCACAGGGGTTGTCCCAGACGCGGAGAAGCTCCGCAAGAGAAGGCGTCTTAAACAGAACATGCCGTGGATGATTATGTTTGCCCCCATTATTATTTTTTTCATTTTATTCAAATATGTACCCATGCTCGGACTCGTCATTGCCTTTAAGAACTACAATTTTTTTGACGGGATACTGGGCAGTCCGTGGGTTGGCTTCGATAATTTCCGGTTGCTGTTCAGCGATCCCCTGGCCTTCTCCACCATTCGCAATACGCTGATGATCAGTGTCCTTAGCATTGTCGCCGGTTTTCCGTTTCCGATTATGATCGCCATCATGTTTCATGAAGTAAAAAGCATGTGGTTCCGCAAAACAGCACAAACCTTGCTGTATCTCCCCCACTTTCTCAGCTGGGTTATTGTCGGGGGGATGGTCATCACCCTCTTCTCCCAGGAGACAGGCCCCATCAACCAGCTGCTGAAGAGCTGGACGGGAGAAACCTTTCCCTTCCTGTATTCCAAGGGCTCCTGGCTGGCGATCTTTCTTGGATCGGGCATATGGAAGGAGATGGGCTTCGGGGCAATTATCTATTTGGCGGCCCTCTCCAACATTGACCCCAGTCTTTATGAAGCCGCCAGTGTGGACGGAGCCAACAAATGGCGCCAGATCTGGCATATCACGCTGCCGGGACTTCGCTCGATTATCGTGCTTATGCTGATTTTGTCCATGCAGAACGTGATGGAGGTTGGCTTCGATAAGGTATTCGTGCTGCAGAATCCGATTGTTTCCGATATTTCGGAGGTGATCAGCACCTATATTTACCGCGTAGGCATTCAAGGCGCACAGTTCAGCCTGACCACGGCGATGGGATTTTTTGAATCCATGGTAGGACTTATATTGGTTGTCATCGCCAATCAGATTGCACGCAAGTTTGATAATGGACTGTGGTAGAAAGGGGATACATCCGTGAGAGATTCCTTCGGAGATAAAGTTTTTTATGCCATCAACTATACGTTTCTGACCCTTGTTGCCCTATTATGTCTTGTCCCGATTGTGAATATCGCAGCGGTTTCCATCAGCGATCCCGCTGCCGTAATGGCCGGCAAGGTCACCATATTCCCTATAGGCCTCAATTGGGATTCGTACAGCGCTTTGATTGAAGGCACTCCCATCGTCCGGTCATTCGGCAACAGTGTGATCCTGACCACAGTCGGCGTTGTGCTATGCCTGTTCTTCACGGTTCTTGCCGCTTATCCGCTTTCGCGCAAGGGCTTCTACGGCCGCCGCTTCTTCTCGCTTGCCATCGTATTCACCATGATGTTCGGCGGCGGACTCATTCCCAGCTTTATGCTGATCAAGTCGCTTGGGCTCGTAAACAGCTATGGAGCGATTTGGCTGCCGGGTTTGGTGAGTGTATACAATATGCTGATCATGAAAAATTACTTCGAGAATTTGCCGGAGGAGCTGGAGGAAGCCGCAAGAATGGACGGAGCCACGGAGGTGCTCTTCATTTGGAAGATCGTGCTGCCCCTGTCCCTTCCCATGCTGGCGACCATCGCCCTGTTTTATGGAGTCGGCTATTGGAATGCGTTTATGTCCATACTGATCTATATCAATGATACCGATAAGCACAACTTGATGGTGCTCGTGCAGAATATGGTCCGCAGCCAGTCGATTATGCAGTCCATGAACAATCTGCAGCCCGAGGATATTGCCAATATTACCCCTGAGGGAGTCAAGGCCTCCGGAGTAATTGTACTCATGGTCCCGATGCTTCTCGTCTATCCCTTCATTCAGAAGTATTTTGTGAAGGGAGTTATGATCGGAGCAATTAAAGGATAAGAGCAGCGCAAAGCGAATACATGAAGGAGGTGAGACTCCGAACGGATAATTGTACAGGGATGAGGAACGGCAAAGGGGTTAGTTGGCAATCAAACTAGAGAACGGAGAGTGTGAACCGAATGAAAAAGCGTTATTCCGTCCTGATGGCTGCAGCTATGGCATGTACGGTACTGATTGCAGGCTGCGGGGACAAAGATGAGAATGTTGCGCCTACTGCCGGCGCTTCCGAGAAGCCGGAGCCGAAGAAGGATATTACCGTTTCCATTTATGACCGGGGCACGGTGCCTCCCGAAGAAGGAACCATCGAAAACAACCGCTGGACCAAATGGCTGAATGAGCAAGGGCCGGCCAATGTGAAATTCGTCGCAATTCCAAGATGGGAGTCAACGCAAAAATACAATACTCTGTTTGCTTCCGGCAGCGCCCCGGATTTGATTTTTGAATATGACAGCGGCTACCGGAATCAGCTGTATACCCAGAAGCAGCTAAGGCCCCTGGATGATTTGATCGAAAAGTACAGCCCGAATTACAAGAAGATGCTGGAGAAATATCCTGCGCTGAAGAAGGTTAGCACGCGGGAGGACGGCAAAATGTATGAATTGGGCAGAGTCAATGAATTGAAGCCGAATCATGCACTGTTTATCCGTTCGGACTGGCTGAAGAAATTGAATCTGGAAGTGCCCAAGACGGCCGAGGATCTGCTTAAGGTGGCCAAGGCGTTTACGGAGCAGGACCCCGACGGCAACGGGAAGAAGGACACCTTCGGCATCGGCTTGAGTTTTATTGGCGATCAGATCATTGATTACGCGTTTGGAGCCGGAACGGACTGGGCGTTGAAGGACGGCAAGGTAGTCCATGCATGGGACCGGGTTAAAGCCGCGGCTGATTATAAGAAGCAGCTGTTCGACGCCGGCGTAGTCGATAAGGACTATCTGGCCGACACCAAGGGAGAAAAGTCGAAGCAGGATTGGCTAAGCGGAAAGCTGGGGATTTACGGGGCTAATGGCGGAGCTTCCGATCAAGGTTTGCTGGATTCCTTTATGAAGAATAATCCGACTGGCGAATATATCCCGATTCAGATTCCCGAAACCTCAATCGGCAAATTCAGTCCGGTCATTACCAATCCGGTGCAAATGGTGGCGGCTGTAACCTCTTCGGCCAAAAATCCGGATGCAGTGATGAAATATTACGATTTTCTTCTTGATGAAGATACGGCTGTAGTGCTTCGCAATGGATTTGAAGGAGAGCAATACAGTATTGTCGACGGCTGTCCTACCGTAATCAGTGCGGAGAAAAATAAGCTTGAGCGGGGATATATCGGAGATGTGCAAATGCCGCTCCCCGCAGATCCGGAGGACAAGTGCGGCGGCTGGAACGGATATATGAATCCGAGATTTACCGATAAAACATCGGATTGGGATAAGAAAGTGGCATTGAGACGTGCGGAAATTGCCAAGGAAGCGCTGAAGCTGTATATCGACAAAGACCGTCCCATGGGTGCGCTTACTCACGGAGAGCATATGCCGCCGCTGCCGCAGGATCTTCAATTGACGGTAACCAATGCTACAAAAGCGATGAAGGACATCTGGGCAAAATCTGTTGTGAACGGAACCGGTTATACCACAGACATGGCGCTGAAGGACGCGATGGCTGCCTGGGAGAAGGCGGGCGGCGCCAAGGTGGACGAGTTTTATGCGAAATGGTATGATAGCAAGAAGGACACGGCCTTTTTGACCAAGGATATGTACGAGTTTGCAACCAAAAAATAGTGAGTTATTATTCCGGGCAAGTCATCTAACGGCGGTTAGGGGCTTGCCCGGTCTATTCAGGGTGGTGCGGGATGAAGATCCGGTGGTTTTACCGATTGTTGTTCACTTTTTTGCCTGTATTCGTGCTCATTATCTCAGCGATCCTCACTACCTTCTTCATGGTTCTGACGGAGACAGCCGAGAAGGAAGCGGAGCAAGCGGCGGGAGTGCAGGCTCGGCAAATCAGCGCGGCAGTCGATTCCCTGTTGCTCACCATCGATCAGCATGCCACCTATGAGCTGCTAAGCAACCGGATGTTTCATCAGTTTCTGGATGCCAGCGAGCTGGGCAATCATTTCCTCAACTATGAGGTGGCCACAAGACTCAAGGATTTGGTGGTCCTGACAAGCATGCACTCCGCTTATTTGTACCGCCAGCACGACAAGACGGTGATAACGGACAGCGGTGTACTGGCATTGGACCGTTTTTCGGACAAGGGCTTTGTGGAGGCAGCGGAAGCGGAGGTTTCGTCCGACGGATGGACCAACCCCAGAGATTACCCGGATTATACGGGGGCTACTAAAGACCGGGTAATTACGCTGGTTAAGCATGTGCCTGCCGGATTGGGCAATCAGGGGATGCTGATTGTGAACGTATCCTTGAACAAAATCCAAACCCTGTTCAGGGAGCTGGCCCAGTCCAATATCGTGAATTACAGTTTGTATGATCGCGGTGGAAAGGGCTTCTTCGGGACGAAGAGCGCGCCTGCAAAGGATAAGGCAAGCCTTTACACCTCGGATATAACCGGTTTTTCGGTGGGGGGAGCCTTCCTGCAGGAACGTTCTTTCGGCTTGATCACCCGTTTGGCGGATAATTGGCTTTGGATCGTCATTGCCATTGTGGTGCTGGGAGTTTTGCTGTTTGTCTACCTGATCAGGAAGAGCACCCGGCCTGTTGACGCGATTATCGACCGGATTAAGACCTACGCCTTCAAAAAAAGCCAGCTTCTCGGCACCGGCAAGGATGAGTTTCAATTTATCGAATCGGCTCTTGATAAGCTGGTGGAGCAGTCTCAGCAGTATGAGCGGGAGGCGGATGAAGGCTTGCGTTATAAGAAAAAGCAGTTTTTCGTGGAAGTGATGGAGGGCAGCTTTAAACCGGAGCAGTTGGACTGGAAAATGATGTTTTCCAGTGCGGGCTTGTCCGCCGACTATCAGAAGCTGGCGCTGATCGTATTTGAGATTGACCGGTTTTCTGATTTTATCGCCGAATATAACACCAAAGACCAATACCTGCTCAAGTTTGCTTTGGACAATGTGGTTATTGAGTGCGCGCAAGCCTCCGGATTGCTTGTATGGCCGGAGTGGATCAATTCCAATCAGCTGGCGGTAATCGCCCAGACCAAGCCCGAGCAGATCGAGTCTTCCCAGACGGTGATTGAAGGCTGGTGCGAGCTGGTCAGGAAATGGGTGGAGCAGTACCTGAAGTTCACCCTTACCATAGGGGTAGGGGAATGTGTGGATGTAATCGAAGAATTGCCCCTTTCCTTTGAAAGTGCGGCTACGGCATTGAAGTATAAATCCACACTGGGCACCAATCGCGTTATCGGCTATTGGAATCTGGACCGGGCCGAATCGAAGGAGCTATTCGACCAGGTTGCCAAAATACGGGTGATCGCCCAACAATATTGCACAGGAAATGAAGGCTGGGAAGAAGAGCTGCAAGCGGTTTTCGTCAACTTAAAGGACAATCTTTTCTCCAAAAGCGAAATCCTAAACATCTTCCACTATTTCCAATACTGTCTGCTTTCCCGGATTACGGAAATGTCCGAGGAATACAACGAGATTTGGAAAAAGCATATCCAACCGGAGCTTAGCGCTGTTCTGAACCGTTTTGAAACGCTGCAGGAGCTGGAAGAGAGGCTGATGAGAGGGCTTCGTTCGGGGGCGGAGCAGCTGGAGTCCTTGCGGGCAAAGCGGAATGTTCTGCATACGATGACGGAGGTGCGGGATTTCATCCGGGAGCGGTTATCTGACCCGAATTTATCCTTGCAATCGGTTAGCGAGCATTTCGGAATGACGCAATCCACCCTCAGCCGGCTGTTCAAGAATGAATTTGGCGAGAAATTTGTGGATTATTTGGCAAGGATGCGGATGGAGCTGGCGAAACGGCTTTTGCAGGAGACGGAGAAATCGGTTCATGAAATTGCGGAAGAGATTGGCTACAACCATGCCTTCTCCTTTATCCGCGTCTTCAAAAAGCTGGAGGGGGTCACTCCCGGGGATTACCGGAAAAGCGATTCGGCCAAATGAGGCCATGCAGCGGCTTTTGTAAAATTGTGCATCTGAAATTAATGTGGATTGACGATAGAAGCGCCCGGGGCGTATATTCGGTTCATCTTGAGAACCCGAGGTGCATCATGGCATGACAAAAGTAACCGGCAGATCGAAGCAAATGTTTGAGCAACTGGATGTGGTCAAGCGGTTCGGGGAGTTTCAGAGTCGGGTGACCCGGCAAATGGATGACCATATGATCCGCAAGGAAAAGGGGCATACCCGGGAAGTATCCGTATTGGAATATTGCCATCCGGGGCCTGAAACATCGCTCTATTATGCCGCAGGAGCCTATCTGGGGGGAATCGGAGAGGAGGAAGGGCAGCAGAGCCTTCAAGAGCTTGAGAAGCTGCAGGTGCAGGAGGATGATCACCCGCAAAGGGGCGGGTTCCGCTGGTACCGGGAAGAGACGCAAATCGATGATACGAATGCGGCTTTTTTCACACTGGTGCCTCTTGCTTCTCTGTCCTTGGCTGCACCCCAGGTTATTCCGTCCTCTCATAAGACGGTCATTCAGCGGATGTTCCGGCGGGCGCTTCACTGGTTCTCTCATGAATGCGCCAATCCCAAGCTGTTTTATCCCAACAAGATTCTGAGTGACGGCGCCCTGTTGCTTGCGCTTGCAGTCATTGTCGGGGATGAAGAGGCGGAGAAAGGGGCCAATGCATTCTTCGCGCGATGGGAATCGTACACAACGAGAAGAGGCTGGGGCTGGGGGGAAAACACCAGCACCGGTTATGTGAAGGTGATTCTGAACGCATTCCAGTTGGCTTTGCGGGCGTGGAACGGCAAGGGGGGCGAGCTGGAGGCAGCCATCCGGGCCCGGCGAGACGCTCTGCTGGATTATGTCCGTTTTCATGAGGGAAGGGAATTTGTTCCTACCATCCGTTCTTATAATTTCGCGGGCCAGGTGATCAAACCTTCGACTGCGAATCTGCTGGCGGGTGTAAGATTTTGGGAAAAAGAAACGGTCTCCAATATCGGGAGTTTTGTTCAGGATATTCTGCTCTATGAGGAGTTATTTCCGCAGGATGGGCTGGAGATTTCAGACGACCCGAAGAAATTGCTCCCCGCTCATCCCAAGCTTCCCGTTCCCCGCACATGGACGGAACGGGTTTTTGACGATACGTTCGCTTATACATGGATTGGCGGCAACTGCAGAATAGGCAGCTTAAACCGGTTTCCGGTTATGCCCGGAAGCTATCAATGGCCCTCATGGGGATTGGGATGGCAATCCATGCCGGCCAGCTTCCTGGTTGAGGATGAGCAGGTTTCTTTCCTTCGGTTCGCAGCAAGAGAAGGGGAGAGATTCCGCTCGCATCCGTCGCAGGATTTCCATCATGCCTATCTCAATCCCGCTCTCTTCCGGGAGGAATGCTTGCCCGGAGTGGAAACCTTGTGCACCCAGAAGGAACGGATATTGATCGTTCAACGGAATATCAAGCATCTAGCCAATTGCGCATCGGAGATTGCGGATGAGTGGCTTATCCAGCGGTTTGGCGGAAAGGTGCATAAGCTGCACGGGAAGAACCGTATTCATCGCACCTCCACGGTCAATGTGACCCATTCTGTTCCGCGGAATGTTGAGAACAGCGGCAACCAGTGGATCGTGCTGGAGTATGACCACTGTTATGTGGGGATATTGGCGCTGGGATATTGGGGCTATGGGGCCGACGAAGCGCAAGCCGGGGAACCGGAAATCGAGATGGCGGATGGAGCTTTGCGGCTGCGCCGGATACTCTATCGCGGAGACGAGTGCTGTCTTCGCCAGCACAGGCTGGATAACGCCTGGATGGTTATTATGTTCGATGAGAAATGCAGTCTCGATGATCTGCAAAAGCAGCTGCTCCAGTATGAAGTCACTGACCGGCGGCTTCCCGATTATGAAGTTCCGAGGGACGATTTATTCATGATTCGGGAAATTACCGTGAAGGCTCCTGACGGCAGCATCCTGACCCATCGGGCAGATCCGTATGTTGAAAGGTAGGCTTTTGAGATGAACGACAGAAAGTATACCATCGGCGTGGATTACGGCACAGAGAGCGGCCGCGCGATTTTGGTGGATGTCCGCACAGGCGAGGAGCTGGCAGTCCATGTGACGCCGTATCCTCATGGAGTGATTGATGAGGCGCTGCCAGGTTCGAAGGTTCTGATTCCACATGATTGGGCTTTGCAGCATCCTGGGGATTATCTTGCGAAGCCGGAGGAAGTGATCGGCATTGGGGCGGATTTACCGCCTGCACGCTGCTTCCGGTGAATCATGCGGGTGTTCCGTTATGCCTCATTGACGAATACCGTGAAAATCCTCATAGCTGGGTCAAGCTGTGGAAGCATCACGCTGCGGAGCCGCAGGCCAAACGCTTGAATGTGCTGGCCGCTCGCCGGGGGGAGCGGTTTCTCTCACGCTACGGCGGAAGCATCTCCCCGGAGTGGCTGCTGCCCAAGCTGCTGGAGACAGCTGAGCTGGCGCCTTCTGTGTTTGAAGCTGCGGACATCTTCATAGAGGCAGCGGATTGGGTTGTCTGGCAGCTGTGCGGTGAACTAACCCGCAACAGCTGCTGTGCCGGCTACAAAGGGATGTGGCACAAAACGGAAGGGTACCCTTCGGATGATTTCCTGAAGGAGCTGCATCCCAAGAGGCCATTCAAGCAATGGGGCAAGTCCAGGAGCGAAGTTATCTCCCCAATCCGGCAACGAAGGAAACCTATGATAGGTTGTATCACCATTTTCATGCTATACAGTCTGTATTTGGCAGGAGTGATGGGGCACTATTTGGAGTCATGAGTGATCTGAAACAGATTGGAATAGAGGCTGTTGAAGGTCTTGGATGAGGGTAATTTGAAATAACGCCTTCATTGGAGATGCTATGAGCCAGCGAGGCCATTCGCATTCTCAAATTGTGAACGATATATAAAGTGTATCCAGATTCCGCCACCAAGCAGTTGAATGATCTGAGCTTTGGAAACTAATCAGAGTGAGGAAGAGGCTGTCCCAAAAGTCATGAAAAATGACTGAGGGACAGCCTCTTATTTTGAAAACAAAACAGATGGATTCTTAAGAAAACAGCGCCTCCCAGGAATTGCGGATGGAGCGCTCATCCAGGTCAATTCCGATAAGGACCAGGTAAGAAGCTCCCGAATAATCGGTTTTATCCCAGCTGCCGCGTTTGCCCGCAAATGGTACGGCGCTCCACATCGTGAAGCAAGAGATCGGTATCCATGGAAGAGAAGGAAGTTATAATGGGAATGGCCTTGTTATTGCGCTCGCGGATTACCTTCAGAAGCTTGTCGGTTGTATGCCTGTCGGTCAAATCCATTTTGTTAAGCAAAATAACATCTGCCGTTTCCATCTGGCGTCTTAAGGTATGCACCAATAACTTGTCCGCAGAAAAAATACTGTTATATTCCAGAGTCAGCTCGGAATCCAATACCGTTACGATGCGCTTTAGCGCCACGTGATGGCGAAGCCGCGGTTCAGTGAGACTTTCGGCGATTTCCTCCGGATTGGCAACCCCGGTCAGTTCGATAAAGATAACATCAGGCTGCGTTTGCAGGAGCTGAAGCAGACACTGGGCAATTTCGCCTTTTTTGTCACAACAGATACAGCCGTCCACCATCTTTTCCAGGGCCAGGCCGGAGCTTCCGGCTTGAATAAGGCTGCCGTCCACATCCGCCCTGCCCAGCTCGTTCATAAGCACGGCGGCGCGCAGTTCTTTCGTTTGAGCGTCTTTCAAAAGTTTCAGGAGGAGAGTCGTTTTGCCGCTGCCCAAAAATCCGCTAATGATAATAACAGGTACTTGCTGCAAGATGAAGACTCCTTTCAGTTGGCTTTCATTGATACACATGGTGCGAACGTAGCTTCATCTCATATTGACAAGGCTATGGCATATGTGTATGATACATTATATTCGTAAAAATTACAATTTAGTACCGGATTAAAGGGATTGTTTTGTAAGGAGAGAGACCATCATGAAGAACAAGAATTACCCCAACAACCGGCTTCCCCGCGCTAAGGGAATCGATATGGCTACGGTTTATATGCCGAAGGAATGTGCAAGGAAGGTAAAACGGATTGTATTCCATCCGGAAAACCGCCGAATTATTGAGGAGTTTATTGCCATATTGGGCATGAAGGACCGGTTTGGGGAGTATGATGTGCCCATTCCCAACAAAATCGTGATGTTCGGCCCTCCGGGAACAGGCAAGACGTTGACTGCGTATTATTTGGCCCATATGCTGGAGCTGCCCTTGATTCTGGTCCGTCTGGATGCGGTAATCCATAGTCATTTGGGGGAAACGGCAAGCAACGTGCGCAAAATATTTGAATATGCCAAGGCCTCGCCTTGTGTTCTGTTTCTGGATGAATTTGATGCCATTGCCCGGACAAGGAATAACAACGATGAAATTAAAGAAATGGCCAGGGTGGTCAATACATTGCTGCAATGTCTGGATGAATTTGAGGGCGACAGTATTTTTGTTGCCGCCACCAACCTGGATGAGGAGCTGGATCATGCCGTCTGGCGTAGATTCGATACCAAAATGACGTATCACATGCCGGATGAAGCATGCCGGAATGAATTTATCCGCTTGCTGCTGGAAGGTATGGATCAGGAGGAGGGGCTTCAGGATAAAGCGGCAGCATTGCTCAGAGGGTGCAGCTTTGCCGATATGGAGCAGATTCTTCTTAAAGCCAAACGCAAAGCCATTATTCAAGACGAAAGGCTAAACTTCGGGAACATACAAGATGCCTATGAGGAATATAAGCCGAAAATCTTGATGAACAGCGCCGATTGAAGCGATCCAATCCATGGAGGAATACGCCAATGAGAGTAATTGTTACATATGTCTAAGGACAAGCAGAATTTGGCTAACGAATCTCTCTCACGCTATTTCGCCAAAACGGGCATGATAAAAAATCTAACGAATCTATATCGCGCTATTCGCCTGTTTGAACGCATTTCGGCGCAAATTCGGACCAATAGCGATCCTACGATTCGTTAGATTTCAAACAGGCTCACCTATAGGCAAATAGCTATGCATAGATTCGTTAGCGTTTCTCCCATTTGACTTTTCCCCCTCCACAAATGAGCATTGCCGGCTTTCGTTCGTTCTCCCCGCCGCGCCATCTTCCTTTGCATCCTCATAAGCCACCGAGTTGCCTGATTAACCCTTATTAAGTTTGCTGCGGTATTGCCCGGGAGTCATCCCCGTTGATTTCTTGAAGGCCCGCATAAATCCCTGCATGGAGGAGTAACGGAGCTTATCGGTAATATCCTGTATCCGCATATTCGGATCGGTCAGCAGCAATTTGGCCTTTTCCATGCGAAACTCAATCAAGTAATCAATGAAATTGACTCCGGTAACCTGCTTGAACATCCGGCTTAGATCAAACGGGGTTAAACCGGTTTGTTCCGCGCATTGCTGCAAGGAAAGATCGGTATCGTAATGCTTGTGAATGTAATCCTGCACCTGCTCCACAAGAAGGATACGCTCCGATGAAACGCCGGTTTCCTCGTATTCTTGGCGCAGCGCCGCAAAAACGCGGTTCCGAAAAAAACTCCGGACTTCTTCAAGGGTACGGCACTTGGCCAGATGGAGCAGAAGCTCTTGGACCATAGCGGCATCGAAGGGATTCTGCTGCGCAAGTCTGACGGATTTTATAATGGTGCCGAGCAATTGGGGAAAGTAGCCGCGCAGAATGTCCTCCGATATATGAAAGGATTCCTGCAGCGTATCGGCCAGAGTCTGGAAAAGCTCTTCTGCTTCGTTCCATTGACGCAAACGGATTGCGGCGGCAATTTCACTTTCACTGTGAAACAATACATCCGCTTGCATGGAGACGGAAGCCTCCAGGTCATGAATCAGCATCACCTGATTGTCACCTGCAAGAAATTGGCAACGCAAAAGGGAGGAGGCTTCTTCATAGGCTTCATGCAAACCGTCCGTTCCAGTCTCGGAATAACTGACGGCAATAAACGAATTCAGCTTCAGATACCCCAGCAGCGCCTCCTGAAGCTTGCGGCCCAACCCGCGCAGCTCCTCAGCCGTGAGCCGGTTTTCCATGGGAACTATGGTAACAAACATGCCCGGCTGAATCATGATCACCTGCGGTTTTCCATACTCCTCCAGCAATTCCATGGCAATATTGTCCACCGCATAATAATACAAGGAGCAATCCCGCTGGGAATAGCTCTCCATCATTCTGATCCGGTTCAAATCTACGATGAGGAGGGGAATGAAAAAGCAATGATCGGAGAAGGTTTCTTGCTCGCCAAGCAAAATATTCTGATGCGGCATGTTTCCAACAAGCAATTGGTGGAGCAGAAAATGCTTGGCATGATTGTAATAAAGGCCTATCTCTTTGGAAAGCTGCTTGTTCTCCAAGCTGAGGCGCTCCAGATAGCGGTCCAGCCATACCACTTCATCGCCATCTGAGCCCAGATTTGCATTTGCCTCAGTTGGCTTTAGCTTATTGGTTAGTTGCTGGAGAGGGCGGTACAACACACGGGAGGCGCGATAGCCGACAAGCAAACCCGCAGAAGCCAGTCCGAGGCTGATGCCAAGCATCACATTGCGCTGGGTGTTCACTTTTGTGGTAAACGCTTTCTCGGGTACGGCCGCAAAGTAATACCAGTTTTTTGATTCAGAACGCAGCATCACAGTATTGGAAGAAAACCCATCCAGATTCAACTTATCCTGGATAATCCAATCCGCATCGACAGTTTCCTTGATTTTCTGAAGAACAGTCTCGCCTGCCCAGGTGCCGATTCGGGAGGTCTGAGAATGCAAAATAATGTTGCCTTGCTCATCCGTGACAAACAGCGAGGAGCCTTCGTATGGGGCTGGCGGCGCCAGTTTGTAGCTGCTGATGGACGCGGCATCGAGATAGACAATAAGGGCGGCGTTCACATGGTTGTTTTGCAGAATCGGCTTGATAATGGTCAGAACGGGCCTCTTTTGGGTCTCATGGTCGAAAATGGACATGCGCAGATTAAGAAAACGGTTGGAGTAAGTCAGTTTTTTGGCTTCATTGATAGCTGTAGGATCGCTGAACTCTTCTTCCGTGTAGATGTTGCCGCGGGAGCTCAATATCTTGCCGTAAGGAACAGAATAGAAGTCAAGCTCCAGGACATGCTCCATTCCGCTTTGCAGCTTGACAAGGATTTCGCTCAGATCCATAACAGTTTTCCAATTTCCAACGGAGAGATCCTCTTCTACAAACCGTTTCAGCAACAGGGTGGAGGTAGAGGAGGCATACGTATATTGGAGCATCAAATCGTCGATTTTCTTGAAGAAAAGATTCAGTTCCTTTTCTGTCTGTTTGAGCAGTACGGCATTGGATTCAACCGCCTGTCCGCGAATGATTTTTGAGGTGCTGTAGGCCGAGACGATCCCCATAATGGCGACCGGAATGCTCGACAGCAGAAGCAGATAAGCTAGCATTTTGGTTTTTAGCGTAGGTGTGGAGGCCAATCGAAAAAAGCGCATTACCCGATGCTTCACACAGGCACCTCCTTCGTCCAAGTGCCTATTTATCATAGCTTGATGTCCGGGACAGGTCAATATGGAAGGGACGGATATTGGCGGATGGAGCATGAACATCTTTTGCAGCGGATGAACCGATTTTGCGGATAAACACCGCTTCTGCCTGCAGCAAGCCGGCAAAATAGGTTCATTGTCTGTCGTTCATATGATAGGTAAAGTTGAATTGTTGCTTCAAGGAGGTGAATGATCCGCATGCCGGCATAACCAGACTCAGCGGTCCGGCGTTTGGCATGAAGCGCGAATATGTTTTTTGGGCAAGCAATTTATCTCAAAGGAAGGAGCTGTTCTGAAAACGATGGAACCGATTATTTTGTTCGATCCGGCAAGTCCGGTAAGTCCGGCAAGTGCAAGAGGCAAGCTGATACCCGCCATATTCCTTCTCTTGCTTTTGAGTATGTTGTTAGCGTTTTCACAGCCGGCAAAGGCTGCCGGGCAAACGTACTACATTGATAATCTTTCCCCAACCAGCTCTGATGATGGCGATGGTACCGACCCCAATGCGCCATGGAGAAGCTTCGCCCCGCTCAGCGGCATCAATCTGGGGCCAGGCGACAGGCTTCTCATTGCCCGGGGAACCAGCTTCGCCGAGCAAGTCGTCATTAACAATCCACAGGGCACTGCCTCCGAACCTGTTATCATCGAAGCATATGGCCAAGGGCTCCGTCCGCGATTCGTCGCCAACGGCACCAATACAGCCATGACCATCACCAATCCCAGCAATGTGACCGTGCGGAATCTGGATATCGGCGACACAACAGCAGAGGGAAAAGGAGCTTTCCAGTATGGGCTTCGCGTAGATTTTTCCACTCTGGGCAACAGCAATGTCGTGTTTGAGGATCTTTACATTCACGATAACCGCGTTGCAGGCATGTTTATCCGCAATACCACAACGCTGCTGAGAACGGATACCGCCATAGACGGCATAACCCTGCGCAACATTGAGACCACCCACAATGCTCACGGCATTGTATTTGCCAATCAGGGCACCGTCACCAACCCTGCGGCTGTGGCATCGCCGGAGAACACCGCCAACCGGATTTTTCGAAATGTGCTGATTGAGGGTCTTCGGCAGCATGACGACGACAACAACAACCCTGATCCATCCCGGGTGTTCGCCCAGATTGATGCCGGATGCCCCGACAGCCTTTCTCTTGGCTCGGCCTCTTCAATCATGATCCGCAACTCGGTGCTTGACGGCTCGGCAGGCTGCCGGACCAATTCGGGAACCGCAGCCCTTTATATGGGATCGGTCAGAGATGTTGTGGTTGCCAACAATGTCTTCATAAACACTCCGAATACCGAGAACCCCGATATGGTGGCCATCGACCATGAAGCCAGCACCAGCAACGTGCTGATTGCAGGCAATTACTTCGCTGACAACTATGGCGGCGGGGTGGAGTATCTGGCAATCCATGGCGCCAACGATTACTCCACCGGCAATGCCATTCGGGCCAATGTTTTCGTCCGCAACGGCTATATTCATAACATTCCCTATCCCGGCGGCGGCTCTATTGCCCAAGTTGGCAACGGCATTGTCCCGGATGCAGTCATCGCTGACAATATTGCATATGAGCCATATGCTTTCCTTACCGCACATCTGAGAGGGACTGTATCAAAGTTCACTGTCCAAAACAATCTTCAGCTGGAGACAGACGACTGGATTTCACAATCTGCGGCAGACTATGAAAGCGCATCCAGCCTGTGGTCTTACCAACGCTCCACTGCTTCGGGCTGGACGGCTCTGCTGCCGGATTCCGCAACCGGGACGCACCGGGACGGCGACGTTGCCATTTCCCGCTTCGAGCTCACCCCTGGGGCAAGCTCCTCCGCCGCACTTGCCTGGACCGCTCCGCGCTCCGGCAAGATCGCCATCCGCAGCTACCCAATCGCGCGTTCAGGAACCTCTTCCGTCAGCATCACCGTCAACGGAACGGAGGTTGCGGCCGCTGCCGTGGATGCTCAAGGTGCGGTGCTGCTTGCCGATGCTATCACCGTGCAGGCTGGGGATGTGGTGCGTTTTGTTGCCCCGGCGGGCGGACCGGCAGTCAGTTGGACGCCAGCGGTTAGCTTCACGGGAGAGGCTGTGTCTGCAGATGCTCCCGGAGAGTGGAGCTTTTCAGTAGACAATGATACCCAAGGCTGGACCTCGGACAGCGCCATCCGGGTAAAGGCCGGCTGGCTTGCCGTGGAAACGGCTTCGGCTGGAGCAACATTGACCTCCCCCCCGTCCTTGGGCATTGAGGCGGCATCCAGCAGCGCCATCCGCCTCCGGCTTGCCAACCGAAGCGGCATAAGCTCGGGAAGGCTGCAGTTCCGTACAAACGGTGAAGACTTTTCAGAGGCCCAAGCGGTTAACTTTCATGTGAATCCCCGCGAAACGGAGGGACTGGCGGAGGGCTTCGTGGACATTCTCGTTCCGGTTGCTGAAGCCGAAGCCGACGGCTGGAGCGGGACCATTGACCAGCTCCGCATCCAACTTGGTACGAGTACAGGCGAAGGCGAGGTGAGGATCGACTCGGTGCAGTTTGCTAATCCTGCAGGTCCGCGGTGGGACTTCGACAGTGACGAAGGCTGGAAGATAAATCCCGACATCAGCACCGCATCGGCAGGGATTCGTCCCCTTGATCCGGAAATCGACATCAATAACGGAGACTGGAGCACCAGCAAGGTTGCGGACATTAACTGGAACAAGGCCCGTTCCCAAACCTTCCGCGCAGCAACAGGCACATTGGCGCAATTGGACGTGTGGGCGTACAAAACAGGCAACCCGGCAGGCCCCCTCTATATCCGGGTGGCGGACTCCAATGACAAGGCGTTGTTCACAGGCGCAGTTCCCCCCAGTGCAGTCACAACAGGCGGGAATTTCATCAGCGTATATCCGCGGCTTACGGGACTTGATCCCAATGAGCTGTACAGCTGGCAAATCTTCAGCCCTTATGTGGTTCCGAACGGCGGCAACTATGGTATCGGTTATGATGACATCGGCCGCTATCCGCAAGGCAATGTTTACTACAGCGTAGACGGCAGGGGCATCTGGCGCGGGCCGGAGGGTTCGGCAAAACGCAGCATGCGATTCCGCACCTATTCCGCTACACAGTTCGAGGCAACTCCGGTTGACGAGGGGTATGCACCCGTTACGGCAGCCAATGGAAGGATCGTTGGAAGCGGCGCTTATGAGCCGGCTCTCCTCTCTCCCGATGGCTTGGGAATCGATGCGGCGACGCAGCGTTACGTGCATATCCGCATGTCCAACCCCGACAACCGGCTTACTGCGTATCTGTTGTTTACGAAAAGCGATGCGCCCGCCTTCGACATCCCGGAGAAAGGCTTTCCTCCCGGCAATGAAGTGGACGGAAGGGGGATCGTGTTCCCGCTGGTGCCTGGAAGCGGGATGGTGGATTATGTTCTGGATATGTCCACCATACCGGCCTGGACTGGAACCATTGAGCGTCTCATGATTCAGCCCTCCTACCGCTGGAATTACCGGATCAGTTCTCTTGCAAGCACGTGGAGCGGCTCCATCGATTGGGTATTTGTTGACGATGGCAGGACTGCCCCCATCCTCCCTGCTGCTCCTGCGGCAGCTGACGGCGTGTAGAGAATCGACGCCGGCAGCTTCACAGCGGCGACTTATAAGGATACGTCCTATACCCTGCAGGACCATGAACGCTTTTTGCAAAAGGATGAACCTCGTTTGCAAAAGCTTACAAAAACAATAGAATCACCGGGGACAAAAGAGTTTCATTGCCTGCGATTCAAACGGTGAGGTAAAGTTAAAGCATCCATTCGGCCGATGGTACTTGCTAAGCCGCGAGAACTAAACGCAATTACTAAAGGGAGGTTTGTTTGCCAGATGAAAAAAATAATTGCTTTGCCGCTGGCGTCCATGCTGGCTTTAACGCCGCTGGCAGCAGCGTGCAATAACAACAAAGACAACAGTCCTGAAGCAGCGTCTTCACCGGCACAGGCTGCCGCAAGCAACAACGGCGACACCGCCAAAAGAATCAAGGTGTCGGCCATGACCATTCTGTATTCAGCGGCCCCTCCCGACAAAAGCTCAGGAATGAAAATCCTTGAGGATAAGTACAACATGGATTACACCTACATTCCTGTTGCTGCCGCTGATTATTACAACAAGCTTGGCGTAGCCGTCGCCTCCGGCGATCTTCCCGATCTTACGGTTTACCCGGGATTGGATGAAAATTGGTACAACTATTTGGATAATGGCGTGTTTATGCCCCTCGAAAAATACATTAATGAGAAGGACACGCCCAATCTGGCCAAAATGCCCAAAGAAACCATGGACTTGGTGACGTATAAAGGCCATATCTACGGTCTTCCCCGGCTTCGCTCCCAGGCCGCCCACACCTTGACCATCCGCAAGGATTGGCTGGATAAGCTGGGTTTGGCCATGCCGACGACTTACGAAGAATTGGAAAATGTCATGAAGCAGTTCGTGGAGCGCGACCCGGACGGGAACGGGAAGAAGGATACCTATGGTCTGGCCTTCAATGCAGGGTCAGGCACACTCGGCGCAGTGTCTCTTCTCAGCTCCTTCAATACTCCCACGAATATTAACTGGAACAAGCATACGGACGGAAAAATTTATCCCATCCTTGCACATCCGAACTTTCGCGACAGTCTGGCCTATCTGGCCAAGCTGTACAAGGAAGGCATTATTTCCAAGGATTTTGTCATTATGAAAGGCAATCAAGCAGAGGATGACTTCCTGAGTGGACGGGCCGGAGTATTCGGAGATTTTGCCTGGAATGCCTACAACGAGGACCGGCTGAAAAAGGCTAAGGCGGTAAATCCGAATTTTCAATGGGAGCCGGTTCCTCCTCTGAAGGGACCGAACGGTTTCCAAGGTTATGCCAAGGGATCGGGCTTCAATGGCTTCATTGCCATCCCGGCTACACAGGCCAAGGATGAAGCAAAGGTAAAGCGCATGCTGAAATTCCTGGATGACCAGATGGAAGCGGATATGAATTCCGATTTGTACAAATTGTTGAACTACGGAAAAGAGGGCGAGCATTACAGCCTGAAGGACGGTAAAGTCGTTTATACCGATCTGGGCACTAAGGAGCGGCCTTACCTGTATCTCCTGACGAATCCTCCGTCGGAAGCCACTGGCTTGAATAATCCCAACGACAGCAAGGAAATTCAGGATATCAGGAATGCTTCCTACAAAGCGGGGCTGGCAGGAACCCCCTATTCCGACCCCGCGCTCAAGCTTGTGCCTACTCCAACCTTTAAGGAAAAGGGAACCGAATTAAACAAGATCTTGTTCGAGGACATTGTAAAAGTCATTAGCGGAGAACAGCCATTGGAATATTACGATAAGGCGCTGACGGATTGGAAGGCCAAAGGAGGCCAGAAGATTCTGGATGAAATGAACGAAGCGTATAAGGCCAGCAGTAAATAAATGAAATCGGCTCACGTTCATAACGGGACGGCTTGGTGGCAGGCTGTCCCGTTATGAATGGGCTGCGGAATGATAAATTTGCTTCATATGAAGGTTTCTGTTTATAAAGGAGGACGGCAATGAATACACAAGAGCTGGCGGTGAGAGCGGATGCTTCGGCAACGAAGCGAAGTGGATTCTGGAAGACATTGAGGCGGGAACGGTATCTATGGTTGATGGTTTTGCCCGGTGTCCTGTTTTTTATCATTTACAAGTATATCCCCATGCTGGGTATCGTAGTTGCCTTTCAAGATTACAATCCAGTCCGCGGTATTATGGATAGCCCGTGGGTTGGGCTCAAGCATTTTTCCAATCTCATCCATAATGATGCCATTCCCCGGGTGTTATGGAATACCCTGGTCATTAGCTTCTATCAGATTGTGCTGGCTTTTTCGTTTCCCATTGTGCTGGCCATCATGATCAATGAAGTGGGCAGAAGCTGGCTGAAGCGGTCGATCCAAACCATTGTCTATTTACCCCACTTTTTGTCCTGGCCGGTGATTGCCGGTATTTTCTACCTCATGTTCAGCAGCAACGGAGGCATTACAACCCTTCTGGGGCAATGGGGAATTCATGATTTCAATCTGCTGTCCGATCCCGGCCATTTCCGGCTGATGCTTGTGCTTCAGTTGATCTGGAAGGAATCGGGCTGGGGAACGATTATTTATTTGGCCGCCCTGCTAAGCATCAGTCCGGAGCTGTATGAAGCGGCCAAAATAGACGGAGCCGGCCGGTTTCGGCAAATCTGGCATATATCGCTTCCCGGTCTGCGCAGCACCATTATGGTCCTCTTCACTTTGCGGCTGGGCAATGTTCTGGATGTAGGCTTCGAGCAGGTTTTCCTGATGCTGAACGCGCGGGTCAGCGGAGTTGGGGAAGTGCTGGAGACATATCTGTATTCCACCGGACTGGTAAGCGGCAAATACAGCTTTGCTACTGCTGTGGGCTTGCTTAAGGGGCTGATTGGCTTTGTGCTCATATACGGATCAAACAAAGCGGCGCGAAGAATAAACGGGCAGGGATTGTTTTGATGCGTACAGAGGTTTGATGTTTGATGGAGAGGAGCTTGCAGCATGACAGAAAAATGGTCTTCCCGATTGTTTGACATGTTGAATGTAATACTGTTGTCTATCTTCGCCTTGCTGTGTATTATTCCGTTCTTTCATGTGTTCGCTATGTCTACGGCGACGGTGAAGGATCAGATGTCCGGCAATTTTATCTTGTGGCCGAAAACCTGGGATTTTACCTCCTATATCTATATTTTTGACACCGGCGTCTTTTTTCAGTCGTTCCGCAATTCCGTGTTTATCACGGTAACGGGTACTGCCGTCAACATGATCCTTACTACATTCCTGGCCTTCGCCTTGTCAAGGCGAAAATTCTCAGGCAGACGCTGGATTATGCTGATGATCATCTTCACGATGATGTTCGGAGGCGGACTCATCCCTACTTATCTGGTGGTAAAAGCAACAGGCCTTATCAACAGTCTGTGGGCGATGATTATTCCCGGGGCTGTTTCGGCCTTCAATGTTATCATTATCCGGGAATTCTTTGAAGGCATTGATGAAGGGATTATCGAATCAGCGGTTATCGACGGCTGCTCCGATTGGGGAATCTTCTGGCGGATCGTACTGCCGCTTTCCACGGCCTCGCTTGCCACATTTACTTTATTTTATGCCGTAGGCAACTGGAACCAGTATTTCTCCGCCGTTATCTATATTAACAAACCGACACTATGGCCGCTGCAGGTGCTTCTCCGGCAGGTGGTTTCCGTTGGACAGTCCGATATGTTTAATCTGAATGACTCGGACCGCCCCTTGCCTCCGGCGGTTTCCATCCAGATGGCCACCGTCATTCTCACAGCCTTGCCAATTGTGATTCTGTATCCTTTTTTGCAAAAATATTTTGTAAAAGGGGTTACCCTTGGCGCGGTGAAAGGATAAAACAAACATGGAACGAAATGAGACAATGCAGCAGCTAAACATGAACATATACCGAAACTGCCTGCTCTACAATGGCGATATTCCCTTTGCGGTTGGTTCGGCGGACGGGCAGTACACCCTGCCGGGCAAGGGGCAATGGACCGACGGTTTCTGGCCGGGGCTGCTTCTTCTGGCATATGCCGGATTGAAGGATGACCTGCTGTTGCGCGAGTATGAGCGGTATATGCCGTTTCTGCAGGAGCGGGTGGAGAATGACCCGGCGGAGAACAAGCAGCGCGGGTATCTGAATCTGGACCATGATGTGGGATTTATCTTTCATCTGACGGCTGTGTATCATTATATACTCACCGGGGCGCAGACTTCCAGAGAAATCGGGCTGCGGGCAGCCGCCTTGCTGCTGGGCCGCTATCAGGATAAGGGCGGCTATATCCGCGCCTGGGATGACTGGGAAACGGATACCCCGGAATTCCGGCACGAGAAAAAGGGGAAGGCCATCATCGACAGCCTGATGAATATGCCGCTGTTGTTCTGGGCTGCCGGCGAAACCGGCGAGGCCCGCTACCGGCAGGCGGCGGAGTCCCATATTCAGCAATTGGCCCGTTATATTGTAAGGGAAAACGGCAGTACCTACCACACCTATAATTTTGATCCTGATACAGGCTTTCCTGCAGGAGGAAACACCCGGCAGGGCTATGCCCGTGAATCTGTTTGGTCCAGGGGACAGGCGTGGGCCATATATGGCTTTGCGTTGGCATACCGGTATACGGGAAATGCCGGCTTCCTTCAGGCATCACGGCGCTGCCTGAAATATTGGAAGCAAGCCCTTTTGCCTGAAGGCGACGCTCCTTGGGATTTTGCCGCGCCTCGCGATCAATGGCTTCCGCTGGATACATCCGCCATGAGCATCGCCGCCTGCGGGATTCTGGAGCTGTGTTTGCACTCTCCGGGGGACACAGAGATGCCGGAGTTGGCGGAACGGATGGTTTCACGTTTGCTCCAGGCCCACCGCCCCCCGGCTCTTCCTCCGGTCCATGCTTTTCTCTTGCATGGATGTGTCGGTCCTGCCTACACGCAAGGCAGCAGGGAGGAGAAGGAACGGACATACCTCTATCCGAACCAAAGCTTGATTTACGGAGACTATTTCTTGTACGAGGCGATGCTGCGGCTGCAGCACAATCCTGTTCCTTTGCCTTGGGATCTTTAACATTGCTGTTTATGGAGGTTTGAAATGAGCGCGAGTGTATACACCAATATGGCATCATATATGAAGCGGATGATCTCGGACCTGGAAGCCAGAGAGGTGCAGGTTCTGGGCCAGGCTTGGAGATTCTGCCCGGAGGATGTGCCGGGGGCGTTTCGGGAGGAGTTTGATGATTCCTCCTGGCGGACCCTTGATCTGCCCCACGACTATTCCGTGGAGGGGGAGTTTTCGGGGGCGCATGAGGCCAACGGCTTTGTGCAAAGCGGCGTGCTCTGGTACCGGAAGCGGCTGGCGCTGCCTGCCGGGAGCAAGCATGAGAAGCATTATCTGCTGTTTGACGGGGTATCCATGGCCAGCCAGGTATGGATCAATGGGCATTATCTGGGGCAGCATCCCTATGGTTTTACCCCCTTCTGGTATGACATTACTCCCTTTGTCCACGGGGAAGAAGGGGCAGTGAATGTGATTGCGGTTAGGGCCGACAGCTCTCTGCAGCCTTATTCCCGGTTTTATACGGGAGCGGGCTTGTACCGTCAGGTCTCCTTACTCTCCATGAATGCCCTGCACATTGAGCAATGGGGAATCAGGACGGAAACGGTCCAAGCCGGAGCGGAGCTGGCAGAGCTTGCGGTTCATACCCGTGTCCGTGTGGAGCGGTATAAGGATACGGTCTGGAATGCCTTCAATTGGCAGGGAACAGGAATGAAGGGTAACTGTGAGGTGCAGAAGAACGCCTTGCTGGTGACCTCTCTTATTGACAGCAAAGGGAATGTGGTGGCGGAGGCCAGGGATTCGGCGCCGCTCCCCCAATTCAGCAGGCATGAGTTCACACAGCGGCTGCAGGTGGCGCATCCCGGCCTCTGGAGTCCGGAGCATCCGGAGCTCTACAGGCTTCATTCCAGGCTTCTGGCGGATGGGGAGCTGGTGGATGATTGCATCACCCCGTTGGGAATCAGAACCCTTTCCTTTCATCCGGATCAGGGGTTTGCCATTAACGGGCAGTCCATGAAGCTGAAGGGGGTCTGCTTGCATCAGGATGCGGGGATTTATGGAGGAGCGGTTCCCCTCAAAGCGTGGGTCAGAAGGCTGCGGCTGCTCAAAGAGGCCGGAGTCAACGCCATCCGTACGGCGCATCATCCCTTTCCCGCCGAGTTTTATCATGCCTGCGATTTTCTGGGCCTGCTGGTTATGGATGAAGCCTTTGACGAATGGCAGGCCGGATGGACCCGGGGCTACAGCGACCAACCCTACGGCAAAAACAAGTACGGGTATTACCTGGATTTTGAACAGTGGCATGAAACCGATCTGCGGGCCATGGTCCGCCGTGGCCGCAATCACCCCAGCATTATCATGTGGAGTGTGGGAAATGAGATACCGGAATTATATTTTAAGGAAGGCATCGGGCTTCTCAAAAGATTAGTGGAGATTTGCAAGGAGGAGGATGCGACCCGTCCGGTGACGGTGTGCGCAGAGGGCAGCCATATGCTTCCTATATACGAGGGAATGATGGATCAGGTGGAGGTGGCCGGGTTCAACTATGTGTCCAACCGGGAGGGCAAGGCGTATTATGCCAACCTGCACCGGCAGCATCCCGATTGGGTTCTGCTGGGGTCGGAGACGGGCTTTGAGCCGGAGCATTGGCAGGCCATCCGGGAGCAGGAGTATGCCCTGGGCCAGTTCCTGTGGGCCGGGTACGACTATATGGGAGAGGGAGTGGACCGTTTTGGCGAGGATGCCCGGCTGGGGGATACCTTCGATATATCGCAGCTGGCCAGCTCCCGGCAAACCGCAGACAGGGTGCTGCGCCACGGTTATGCCTACGGCATGGTAGATAGCCTGGATATTCCCAACGGAGAATATTTCTATAGAGCGGGCATCTGGTCTGACCGTCCGGTGCTCCAATTGGCAGTAAAAGCGGAGGGCGCGGAGAAATATGGGCATTACCGGTATCTGAAGGCCGACCTGCATTGGAATTTCCCCGAGAGCGGAGCCGCCAAAACCGTCTATTGCTTTACCAATTGCGAGCAGGTGGAGCTTTTTCTCAACGGGACCTCTCTGGGGGTGCGGAATACGGAGCCGGATAATCCCTATGCCATGGAGTGGAGCCTGGAATATGCGCCAGGCACCCTGCAGGCTGTAGGTTATATTGGAGGCGAACCGGTCCGCACCAGCGAGCTGACCACCGCCAGCCGCCCTTCGCGGATTCGTCTGTCCTGCCCGGACAGCGTTCTTCAGGCGGGAGAGCGGGAGGATGCGGCCATTGGCATTGCCGTCGCGGATGACAACGGAGTTCCGGTGCCGGATGCCTCCCACCAGGTGGCCATAAGGGTGAAAGGCTCGGGAAGTCTGCTGGGGGTGATATCTGCCGATCTGACCAGCAATGCAAGCTACAGGGCCAATAGCTGCAAGGTGTTTAAGGGCAGATGCCTGGCTCTGATCCGCTCGGGAGATGAGCCGGGCCCCATTGAAATAGTGGCAGAGGGAGAAGGGTTAATTTCGGCCCGCTTGACCTTGACATGCCGCTGAACACAGATGTGGATACCTGATAAGGTTAAGCGTCAAATACTGACCGCCATGACACAAGACACCGCCTTAGTGGGATTAGGGCGGCTTGCTCCCGGTACATGGAGGAGGTGGCGGCCTGCGGCGACAGCCTGAATGATCTGGAAATGATTCGTGCGGCAGGACTGGGCATCGCCATGGGCAATGCCCAGGAGGCGGTAAAGCAGGCTGCCGACGCCGTAACAGGAACCCAGGAGCCAAGCGGCTTGTTTGTCGCTTGGCTCCTGGGTTTTTGGCGTCCGCGGCGCAATTGGATGAATCGGGGATGATTAAAATTGTAGTAATATTCACTAAGAATGATGCTTTTAACCTGCTGGTTTTTCAGGTTTAATGATAGGGTCGGCAATGTTGCGACAGCGCTTACAATAAGAGGATCGAAACCAAAGGAGGTACGAAGGTGACGAGGTATGCTTCAAAGCACTATTTTATCCGTTCGGGAATTTCCGTATGGCTGTGTATGGTCCTGGCATTTTCCGCTTTTCTGGGGGCTGTTCCGCAGCAAACCCGCGCTGCACCGGAAGCAGGGGCTGAATCTGGAGGAGCCGGTCCGGCTCCGGTTACCGTTGCCGTATACGCGTCGGAGGATACGTATGTTCGGGGAGGGAGCTACGCGAATACCAATTATAAAGCCTCCTCTCCGAACGATTTGCAGATTAAAAATCATACGGATTCCAGCACCATCCGCGAGGCGTATCTGAAATTTGACTTGAGTCAGATTCCGGGCATTGTCACAAGGGCCGAGCTTCACCTGTACGCGGCTGCCAGAGACGCCAACGTGGCCCCGGAAGGAAATCCGGTGACACTGGCCGCTTACCGGGTGGCGGACGACACCTGGTCGGAGGATACGCTCACCTACAACAACCGTCCGGCCAAAGGAAGCGAGCAGGCCAGCTTCCAGACTCTGCTCAACAGGCGGGGGACGGCTGTCTACGAATGGATTTCCGCGGACCTGACGTCCTACATTGCCGGGCAGCATCTGGAGGATCAGTTGGCAAGCGTGGCCATTGCAGACAGGGACAACGCCTTGAATCTGGTTCTGGTGGATACCGGAAGCAGGAGCAATAAGCCGTATTTGTCTGTTGCTTACATCCCCGGCGACCCGGAGGATGCGGAGCCCCCGGTATGGCCTGAGGGCGCAAGCTTGAGCTATGCTTTGACGGGGCACGATGCCGTGCTGCTGAGCTGGCCTGCGGCTCAGGATCAGTCGGGTTTGTCCGGCTACCGGATTTACGCCAATGGGGTTCTCCTGGCTACCGTTCCGGGAGAAGTGACAAGCTATGAAGCCGGGTCGCTTGTTGCGGGAGAAACGTATCAGTTTCGGGTCGAGGCGGGAGACGGAAATCAGCTCTGGACGACAAACGGCCCCCGGTCTGAAGTGAACATGCCGTTAATCCAGCAGAAGCTGTTGCCGGCAGGGGATACGTATGTGCAATCCGGCAGCAACGCCGACAATAACTATGGCGCCAGCGACGTTATTCAGATCAAGCGCACTTCAGATGTGAACTTTGGCCGGGAGGCCCTGCTTAAATTTGACTTAAGTCAGGTTAAACTTTCGGATATCGGCACAGCCCTTCTTTATGTGTACGGTTCAATGAAAGAGAGCGCCGGCACTGCCATTGAGAATCAGTTGTATTCAACGGCTGCGGGATGGAGCGAATTGGAAGCCACTTGGAATACCAGACCGGCGGCGGGGGATTATCTGGCTTCCTTTACCACGGATAAAACCGCCCAATGGCACACTCTTGATGTAACCCAATATGTCCGGCGGATGTGGCAAAGCGAAGAGAGCTCCCATGCCGGCTTTTTGATCAGCCAGGCGTCTGCCGGCGGCTTGCTTGTGGCCTTGAACAGCAGGGAGAATACGGCCAATCAGCCCTATCTGCAATTGCGGCAGGAGAGAGCCAACCCGGATGCCCCCGCTTGGGGAAGGGATTCCGCCGTCACCGTGACCCATTCGGGAGAGGATGAACTGTCCATTGCCTGGACACCGGCGGAAGGAGCGGAGCAATACCGGATTTACCTCAATGGCGTGCTGCACGGCCATGCCGATGCCAATGCGCTGCAATACACCGCTGCGGGGCTTGAGATGGGAAGAAGCTATACAGTCAAGGTGGAGGCGGGAACAGCAGCGGGGGCATGGAGCACGGACGGTCCCTTGGTGACAGCGGCTACACGCGTCACAAAGCTGGTGCAGACCAAGCTGGGCAACATTTTTTACAGCAATGAGCCATTGGTGGTTAAAGTGGAGACAGGGCGGCCTGCCGTGAACTGGAGATTGCTGGATGTATGGGGCGCGGAAGCGGCCGCAGGCACTGTCAGCGTGCAGAACGGCGAGGGGCTGATCCAGCTTCCTTCCACACTGCTTGGCTACTTCATGCTGGAAGCCTCCGCCGTGCAGGAAGGGCGCACTCCAGTGCCGCTCCAAACCACCCTCACCGTATTATCGCCCTTTCATTCCGGCATGGTGGCTGCGTCGCCCTTCGGGATCAATACCCATGGCTGGAGCACTGAACTGCCGGAGTTGGCTTCACGTGCAGGCATTAAGGATGTCCGGGGCAACTACGAATGGGGCTCGGTGGAAAAGCAAAAGGGGATTTATTCCATTCCTATCTCGGATGAGCATGAAGCGCATATGAATGCCGTGCGGACGCTGTCTCTTGAACAGATCTGGTTGTTCGCCTATACCAATCCGTTCTATGACAATAACAGCACCCCATACACGGATGAAGGCCGTGAGGGATTTGCCAATTACAGCAAGGCCGTGCTGGACGGATACAACGGTTCCGATTCCGCTGCACCGGACTATGAGCTGTTCTTGAAGAACGTAGAGGTGTACAATGAGTTCAATATTGCGTTCGGCGACCGGGGAACAGGTCCTGCGGACTCCCGTCCGGAGTATTATTATCCTCTGCTGAAGAAAACCTATGAGACGGTAAAAGCAGCCCACCCGGATGTGCGGGTTGCGGGTATGGCTACGGCAGGAGCGCCGCTTAGCTGGCTGGAGAGCGTCATGAGGCTGGGCGGTCTGGACTATCTGGACGTTATATCCATACACCCCTATGTATATCCTAAGGCTCCGGAGCAGCTGATTTCCACACTCCGGGGCGTGAACCAATTGGTAAGCCGATACAATAACGGACAGACAATGCCGCTCTGGTTATCGGAGCTGGGCTGGCCGACCCATCTGACAGCGACGGGTGTCAGTGAGAAGATATCCGCCGATTATTTGGTGCGGAGTATGGTCATTTCGCTGGCCAACGGAGCAGAGAAGATTTACTGGTACGACCTGATGGACGATGGCACCGACAAGTCGTACAACGAGCATAATTTCGGCCTTGTGCACAACAAAGCCGATTTACTGGGCGCCTATACCCCCAAGCCGTCGTATACCGCCTATGCGGTATTGACCCGTCAATTGGCGGATGCGGTTTATGACGCCGATCTTTCACAGGAGAACGCCTTCTATCAGTATCGCTTCATAAGGGGGGCCGAGGATATCCGCGTGGCCTGGGCGGTCAATCCCACAACCGTGGCGGTTAGCACCCAAGGACCGGTTGCCGTTGTGGATTTTATGGGCAATGAGAAGGTCTATACTCCGGTTCAGGGCAAAATTTATCTGACCCTAAGCGGCGAGCCCGTTTATATTCATGGAGACATCGACGGCATGGAGGAGGATGCCACCTTTGTATTGACCGGGGAGCCGTCGATTATCCGGGAACAGGGCCAGGTTGTGCTGGGCGTAACCAATCCCGGCCCCCTGCCGCTGTACGGGAGAATCCAGGTTGATGGGCTCAGCTATCCCTTCGGGGCTCCGGCGGGGGGAGAGGATCAGATCAGCATCTCTATTGCGGGTCGGGATGATGAAGGCACGGTGCAGGTACAGGCTGAGCTGTATTCCGATTCGGATGAGCCGCTGGGCCGGTTGTATACCGAGGTGGCCTTCAACACACCGTATGCGGTTGAAGTGAAGCCATACCTGCCTCCTGCACCGGGAGCAGATCCGCAGCTTCAACTGATGATCCATAACCATGCTTCCACCGCCCCTCTGGTTTTGAACGGCGCCGAATGGGCGTTGGGCGACCGTTCCGGAACTGTTGCCCAAGAGACGATTCCGCCCTCCGGCACCCTGGTCAAATCGATCCCCTTGCCGGGACTGGCGGAAGCCCATACCTATGCTATGGAGGTCCATATCGATCTGGAGGGCTTTGACCGGGTAAACATCAAGGGCGATATTCAGTTCAACCGCGTAGCTTATTATGGCGGAGAGGCGGCGCCTACCGTCATTGATTTCTACGAAACCGGGAGCAACAAGCTGAAGGCGGACCAATATACCGGACCGGAGGACCTGAGCGGCACCTTCTCCGTCAGTTGGGACGAGGACAATTTCTACCTGGAGGCGGATGTGACCGACGACATATTCCTGACGCCTTTCCCCAGCCAAGAGATGTTCAAGAATGACAGCATTCAGTTTGCGATGACGGAAGGCATCCCGGGGATGGGGGAATTCTACTACGAATACGGCCTCTCCATGACGGCGGACGGTCCACAAATTTATTGCTATTCCGCCCCGTCCGGTATTCCCCTGGGGATTCACGACAATGGGGATATGGAGCTCACCGTTGCGCGGGATGAAGAAAACAAGCTGACCCGGTACCGGTTGAAGATGCCCTGGCGGGAATTGGAGCCGATTCTTCCGGTTGCCGATTCCGTCATCAGCTTCTCCTTTCTGGTGAACGAGAACGATACCGGCCAGCGGGACGGGTTCGTTGAATGGGGCTCGGGAATTGGCGGGACTAAAGATCCCGGGCTGTACCGCTCTATGCAGCTTATGCCTGCCGGGGAGGCGGCGCAAACGGACAAGACCGCTCTGGCAGAGGCCCTTGCCGCTGCCGCAGGACTGTCCGAAGCGGACTACACGGTGGAATCGTGGCAGCTCCTTGCTGCGGCGAAGCTTGCAGCCCAGTCTGGGTACGATAGCGCCTCCAGCACGCAGCAGCAGGCCGATGCAGCCGCAGTCGGGCTCCAGGCGGCCATTGCCGCTCTGATGGGCGGCGGCGTGAGTCTGACCGGTCCCGACAGGGTAGGCCCGGGAGAGGACTTCGCCCTGACTTATGGGCTGCGGGGATTAAGCTTTGCCGTGTACGCCAAGTCGCTGACGGTTCAGTATGATCCGGAGCTTATGGAATACACGGGAGCGGAACCGCTGGCGGAAGGCTTTGCAGTAGTGGGAGAGTCTGCGGAGCCTGGCCGGATTCGTCTACTGGCGGCCAGTACGGGGGCGGATTATCCTGCCGCCGTCGATGCCCCGCTGCTCAAGCTGCTCTTCCGGGCGCGGGAGACTGCTCAAGCCTCGGATGCCTCCATTGTATTGTCAGGCATTGTCGTGGCCGATGAGAACGGGGAGGAATACGGGCTTCACGGCGGTCCGGCCAAGGTGATCCGCATTGAAGGAGCAGCGACAGACAAGTCGGCGCTGCTGGCGGTCATCGCTTTGGCTCAAGCGGAGCTGGGCAAAGCCAGGATTCTCGATCCTGCGCACCCGCGTTTCGGCTATTATCCGGAGGCAGCCGTGACGGCGCTCCGCTCAGCGCTGGAGGCGGCTGAAGCCGCAAGCGGGCTGCCGGACGCCGGTCAGGAGCAGGTTGACACCGCAGCGAATGGGCTGGAGGAGGCAATGACTGGATTTGCCGCTGCGGCCAATGTTTCGGCTGCCAGCATCGGCGATTTGGCGCCGATTGCCGTTCACTATGATCTGACGGGGGAATCGCCCCTGTGGTCCGTTTACCGGATATATGATCTCAACGGCGACGGTGTGCTGAACATTGCGGACCTGTCGGCAATGGCGCTTAAGATTTTGCCGTAGCCATTGGCTGATGGACGGAAGGGAGGCGCAGGCCTTTCTTCCGTCCGCTTTTCATCAGAAAGGAGCATCTACTGCATGATACGCAAATTAAAAGGTTGCTTCATCGCTGTGCTTCTCCTGCTTCAGGCTTGGCCTGTCACAGCATCTGCCGCCGGGGGCGATATGATCTGTCTCACGGCTGCAAAACAGACTGTGCAGCCGGGGGAACTACTGACGGTTGCCGTGGAGGGCCAGCGTCTGTCCAATTTGTATGGGGCCGAAATCCGGCTTGCTTATGATTCCGGCAAGCTCAGGTTCAAGAGCGCCCAACGAAGGGTAAGCGGCGGCGCCATTTATGAAGTGAAGCCTATGGTCACGGAGGGAGGCCTGGTGTTGGCGTTTACCCGGACCGGCAGAAATACGCCGGGGCTGACGGGGGATATGCCGCTGTACGAGCTATCCTTCGAGGCTATCGCCACTGGCTCTGCCGCAGTATCGCTTACCTCCGCCACTCTGGTGGACGATCAGGCGGCAAGCCGCAGCGCCGCTTTGGGAGAGGGCGTATCTGTGGATATCCGCTATGCTTCCTCTTCCGGGGAATCGACGCCGTCTCCTGTTCCGACGCCAACCCCTGCTCCGGGTTCAACCCCGTCGGGCAGTCCCGGCATATTCATTGTAGAAGCGGCGGCACAGTCCTCTGCCGAGGGGGTCAAGGCTGTGGCGGAGCTTGGTGCAGCGTTGGACAGCAAGGGAACGGAGAGCATCCGAGTTGTGGTGTCTGCGCCTCCGGAGACGGTTCAGATGCAGGTGCAGTTGCCTGTCAGGCAGGTGCTGGCGGCTTTTGGCAGCAGGATTCAAACTATAGAAATTGACACCGGCTTGGTCCAGGTTATGCTTCATCCCGGCTTGGTCACTCATCTGAGCGGTTCTCCGGCGGAGGGCCTGGTGCTTGCCGTGGCGAAGGCGGATGCCGGCAGCCTGTCGGCGGCAGTGCGGGAAAAGCTTAACGGCCAAAGCATCCTCTACGGTTTCAGCCTGAGCGTTGGCGGACAGGCCATAGGCAAGCTGGGGAACGGGGAGATAACGGTCAATCTCCCGTACCGCCTGAAAGGCGGGGAAACTCCCCATCAGGTGGTGGTTTATGATTTATCCCGCAGCAGCGACGCTCCTGCGGCAATCAAAAACAGCAGATATAACCCGGAAACGGGAATGGTCGTCTTTAAGCCGGCGGAGCACTTCGGCCAATATGCCGCCGTGTACGCCAACATCATCTTCCAGGATATGGCGGATGCGGCTTGGGCCAAGGAATATGTAGAGACCTTGGCGGCCCGGGAGGTTATTCGCGGAGTGGGGGATAACCGGTTCGATCCCCATAGCCGGGTAACGCGGGCCCAATTTGTCACAATGCTTATGGAAGCCGCCGGTCCGGACGGCGGGGCAGGCTCACGGGAGGCCGCCTCCCCATTCCGCGATATGGAAGACGGCCAATGGTATTCCCGCGCAATCGCCACCGCGGGGGAACTGGGAATCATCCAGGGCAGGGAGGACGGAACCTTCGGGCCCAATGACGGGATAAGCAGACAGGATATGGCGGTTATGCTTTACCGCACGGCCATGCTGCTTCGGGTTGAAGGGGTTTCCCGGATAGAGGACGCTCCATCCTTCGCCGATGGGGAAGACATCGCCGGATATGCCGCAGAGGCCGTTGCCGCCATGGAAGCTTCCGGCATTATGGACGGATTTGAGCATAAACGTTTTTTGCCGCAGGAGCCATCCACCCGGGCCCAGGCCGCAGCGGTCGTATTCCGTTTTTACATGAAGCTGTAGAAGAAACGAAGGCGTCTCCCGCAGAACAGGGGACGCCTTTTTTTCGATACGCCAAACATGCCGCGGAATCCGGCAAGGAGATTAAATTCGTTGAAAAGATCACTAATATTGTTCCTTCAAATCGTTGCGGTTTTACACTAAAATGGTTGAATGGCATGATATAATGCGGTAATGGACAGACAGGAGGCATCTCAGCCATGAAACGAAGATTATCGGGTTGGTTTCCGCAAAAAATCAAATACCGCTTTTTTGTCTCGTTTCTATTATTCATCCTGCTCCCAGCCGCTGCAATGGTTTTTTACTATTTCAATGCACTGGAAAGCTCATTGAAGGAGAACATAAGCGCACAAAGCGCCACACAGTTGAATTATATGAAGGAAAGCCTGGAAAACACCCGATTTGGGCTTTTTGCCCAATCCCTTGTGTTAAGCAAGGACAAGACGCTGCTTTCCACGCTGCGGGATGATTCGGCTGACTCGGAGAAGCGCAGGCTGGCCGTAACGGAGCATCTGTTGGAAAACCGCTTGGCGGACGGAATTTCCCCGTTCCTGTCGCATGTGTATTATACCCTGATCGACCACCGCCACCGGGAAGTCCATTCCACATTGGCAGGCCAGATGAACTATTCGGACTTCAGCGGGGAAGAGCGGTGGAGGAATCACGAGGAGCTTCAATGGGCCGCCGAGGGGGCGGGTTCAACGATGAATAACAGGCTTAAGAAAATGTATACGCTTACGGTTGAACTGGCTCAACCGGACGGCAGCCTGGACGGCCATCTGCTCATCAGCTTCGATTACATGGAATGGATGAACTCCTTGCGGAGGTTTTTCACCATCAGGCAGGATTATTTCATTGTCGATCAATCGGGAAGCATTGTCATGGAGACGAGTCCGGATGTCTCCCTTTCCGTGAGAGATATCGGGATTGTGCGGGCGAGAAGCAACGTTATGGAAAGCTTCTGGACCAATGGCCAGGACCTGCTGAATGCGGTCTACCTGCCCTCGTATAAATGGCACCTGGTAAACCGGTTTCCGCTTGACACTTTTTTCGGAGATATCGATCAAGCCAAACGAAGGCTGGTTTGCATTCTTGTGTTATTTTCCCTGCTGTTTATTTTCATAACCTTCGTCATCTCCCACCGGATTACAAGGCCGCTGCAGCTTCTGCAGCATCATATGTCCATTATCGTAGGCAACCGCTTTAAGTCCGCATTGCCCGAGAAGATCGGCCCCGGCGAGGTTCGTGAATTGGGGATCACCTTTAACCGGATGATTGCCGATATCCGAAGCTTGATCCATAAGCTGAAGGTGGAGGAGCGGGAGAAGGAAGCGTCCCGGTTCCAAATGCTGCTGGCCCAGATGAATCCCCACTTCCTGCTCAATACGCTGAATGCCATCAAATGGACTGCCCTTGGACACAAGGATTCCGAAATCGCGGAAATCTGCGTCAGTCTCGGCGAGCTGCTGGAAGCAAGCTTGAATGTGCAGACTGACTTGATCCATCTTCATGAGGAATTAACTCTGGTGCAGGCCCATGTACGGATTCAGAACTTCCGGTTTGACAGCAACATTGCCGTCCATTACGAATATGACGACTCTCTCCGGTATGCGCTGGTGCCCAAGCTGAGCCTGCAGCCCTTGGTAGAAAATTCGTTCTATCACGGGTTTACCCAAATGCAGGAGCAAGGCTGCATTACCATTCGGGTGTACGCCGAGGACCGTTTCCTGCTGATGGAGGTGACGGATAATGGAATCGGCCTGGAGGCGTCGGCCAACAACCGGCCGCTCCGCCAAAGCAAGGGAATCGGCATCGGCAATCTCCGGGAGCGGCTGCAACTGCTGTTTAAATCCGACGGCCAACTGGAAATGCTCCCGCTGGATAATGGAACGCTTGTCCGCCTGAAATTCCCGCTGCTGCTTTCGGACCCATACCAGAAGGGAGAATGATCTCATGTGGAAAGTACTATTGGTTGAAGATGAGACCCGCGTCCGGCGAATGATTAAGGAATTTGTCAATTGGGAGGAAATGGGGTTTGTAATTGCAGGGGAGGCCGCCAACGGGATCGAAGCGTTGGCGGCCATTCATGAGCATTCCCCGCATTTTATCCTGTGCGATATCATGATGCCGCTTATGGATGGCATTGAATTGCTCCAGAAGTCCCGTGAGATGGGCTTTGAGGGCCCTTTCGTCATGCTGACCTGCATGAATGAGTTTGAATTGGCCAGGCAAGCCATTGAGTATGGAGCGACAGGCTATGTATTGAAGCTTTCGCTTAACGTCGATACGATCCGTGACATGCTGGCGAAGGTTCAGCGGGAGCTAAGCAAACCCGCCATACCGGCCCGGCAGATTACCTACCGTGAATTTGAATTGCTGTACCGGTATATGTGGAGGCAGATACACGGGATTGATGATGCGGAGCCGGAGATGAAGGCCTTGCAGGAGCGCATTGCCGCCAGCGGCTTCACTCATACGGCCTTATGCGTTGTTCTGCACGGGGCCCATCGGATTGATGAGAGCAGTCTGATGCAATCCGGGCTGCTGCCTTCCATGGAGTCTCCTGTCATCCATAAATTTGGAGTGCATGGCTGCACCGCGTTTTTCTCATGGCTCCCCCGTTCCGAGGATTTGACTCCATGCCGACCGGAAGTGTATTCCGCTTTTCCGTACTCGGCGGTATATGCCTCTTCTGTCCATTTATCCGATCTGGAGTCTGCCTGGGGTGAGATGATTAAGCTGTTGGAGGCTTCCTGGTATGAAGGGACCCGAAGAGCCGTTGCCTATTCACCCAAGGGCCCAATCGGCCAAGCGGCGGAAATATCCGCACAGTCGCTGTGGAATATGGAGCGCGATCTGTTGCAGACGTTTGAACGCCGGGATAGGCTCAATTGCACCCATCTGTTAGCGGCCATGTTCGGCGGGATGAAGCAAAAACAGATGATGATGACCGTCGTTATGGAGACGGCTGAGCGTCTGGACGAGATGTTTGCCCGTATTACGGGAGAGGCCAGAAGCCGGAACGGGGATTGGCTGGCCGTGGCAAGCCATGAGGAGCTCCGCCGTGCCTTGGAAGAACGAATCGGATGTTGGCTCAAAGGATGGAGGCAGCCGTCCTCCCTGCCCTCCAGCCATCCCGAAATCAACCGGATTGTGGATTATATCAACGGCAACTGCCACAAGGAAATCACGCTGAAATCCATGGCGGAATACGTCTCCCTGGATGAGTATTATTTAAGCGGCCTGTTCAAAAAGAAGATGGGATGTACCTTAATCCATTATTTGCATAAGGTGAGGATTGAGCAGGCCCGGTTTTATTTGCTGCAATCCACCTTAACAATCGGGGAAATCGCGGAAAGAGTCGGCTTTGCCAATCTCACCTATTTTGTGAAAATATTCAAGAGATGGATGCAACAAACACCCGGCGAGTACAGGAAGACGAGTATGAATCATGAATCAATCCATTAAATTTGTATGATAGGACACTAAATATGATTCTTATCCCCTCGACCGCCGGATGCTACTATTAGAGTGCAAACAAAACATAGAGAGAGCAAGGAAGGAGTGAGTGCGAAATATGAAACCGGGAGGTTCCCCAATCCTGTCCGGTACCCCAAAAGCCTGGAAATCAATCCGTTTTCCCAACTTCGGAAACAAGCTTTGGAGCTACCGGGCCTTTTATCTCATGCTATTGCCCGGACTTATTTATTTCATCATGTTTAAGTACGTCCCGATGTATGGAATCCTGATTGCGTTTAAGGAATTCAATTTTTCGGACGGCATTCTGTTCAGCGCCTGGGCAGACCCCTGGTACAAGTATTTTCAGATGTTCTATGAATCGCCGTATTTCTCACAGGTTTTGACAAACACGTTTTTGATCAGCTTTTACAAAATGGTCTTCGGGATCATTCCTCCCATTCTCTTTGCGATCCTGTTGAATGAGTGCCGGATCAGATGGTTTAAATCATTCATACAGACCTTGGCTTACATGCCGCATTTCCTGTCATGGGTGATCATTTTTGGGATTCTGCTGGCCTTTTTCTCCGAAAACTCCGGTCTGATCAACCGCTGGATTCAGGATATGGGAGGAAACCCCATCCAATTTCTCACTTCCACCCAATATTTCCGTAGCATCCTTATCGGTTCGGATGTATGGAAGGACCTGGGATGGGGAGCCATTATCTACCTGGCGGCCATGACCAGCATTGATCCCACGCTTTATGAAGCGGCCAAGGTGGACGGCGCGGGAAGGTTCCGCATGATCTGGCATATCACGTTGCCCGGTATCCGCTCGGTTATGGTTATGCTGCTGATCCTGAAGCTGGGACATGTTATGGATGCGGGCTTCGACCAGATTTACATTTTATACAACATACAGGTGTATGAGGTTGCCGACATATTGGATACCTGGGTGTTCCGGACGGGCCTGCATCAATTGAATTTCAGTCTGGCGGCGGCTGTCGGCTTGTTCAAATCCTTGATAGGCATGGTTCTGATCTTGTTCTCTAACCGGCTTGCCAAGCGTTGGGGGGAAGGCATATGGTAAAAAGCCGGGATGAAAAAGTGTTCGACGGCTTCGTATTGGCCTTGCTGGGAATGGTGGGATTGATTGCCGTGCTGCCCCTCATGTACGTGTTCACCGTTTCCATCACTCCCTTCTCCGAGGTGCTGAAGAACGGAGGGTTCGTGCTCATTCCCAGCAAGGTGGATGTGGGCGCGTATAAGCAATTGTTTACAACCTCCGGGCTGCCCCATGCTTTGTGGGTGACGGTGATCCTGACCGTTGCGGGAACCGCCGTCAATTTGGTTCTGACCCTGCTTATGGCATACCCGTTAAGCCGGAGGAAACTGCCGGGACGGAGCTTCTTTCTTCTCATGATCGTATTTACGCTGCTGTTCAACGGCGGGCTGATTCCCACCTATCTGATCGTGAAGGATTTGGGCCTGCTCAACTCCATCTGGTCCATGATTCTGCCCAATGCCATTTGGACCTTCAATATGCTGATCATGAAAAGCTTTTTTGAGAGCTTGCCCGAAGAATTGTTTGAATCCGCCCGGATGGATGGAGCGCGGGAATTGCGCATTCTGGCGCAGATTGTTATGCCCCTGTCCATTCCGTCCCTGATCACAATCGGCTTGTTCTATATGGTGGGCCATTGGAATGAGTTCTTTCAGGCGATTATGTATGTAACGGACCGGAAGCTGCTTCCCTTGCAGGTGATTGTCCGGGAGATTCTGATGCTGACGCAGGAGCCGCTGGAAAACCCGGAGAACATTATGCCCACCGAGACGGTGCAGATGGCGGCTGTCATTATGGCCTCCTTGCCGATCATTGTTATCTATCCGTTCTTGCAGAAGCATTTCACCAAGGGGATGCTGTTAGGCTCGGTAAAAGGTTGACCTTGCCCATACAGGCAATTTCAATAGTTCAAACGGAGAAGAAAGAAGGGGTTATGGGTATGATATCGGTAAAAAAAATGATGGCAACCGTGTTGACCGCGTCAATTGTATTGGCCGGGTGCGGGGGGAACGAGTCAGCGGCGCCTGCTTCGTCGCCGGAGGCAAGTCCGGTGGCAAGCAAGGAAGTCAAGTCAAATGAACGGTTCAAGATCGAGGTCTTGAATCCGGGAAGCGGGTTGCCGGCTGACGGCACAGATGTAATCAAGAAGGAGTTGGATCAGAAGCTCAATATCGATATTTCCATGCAGTTGTATGCTTCCACGGAGGATTACAAGAACCAACTGAATATCCGGATGGCTTCCAATAATATTCCCGATCTGTTTGTGGTAGACAGGCTTCAGCTTAAACAGTATGCCCAGCAGAATTTATTGCTCGACCTGACTCCATATAAATCCAAATTAAAGGGCGTACAGGACTTTATTGGCGAAGATAGCTGGAAGAAGGGGACATGGAACGGCAAGCTGTACGGAATCGCCAAGGCGCTGAGTCTTCCCCAGGATTCGCTGTGGGTGCGCAAGGATTGGCTGGATAAGTTAAATCTGAAGCCGCCTGCCACGCTGGAGGAGTTCCGCAATGTGATACAGGCCTTTGTGAAGAATGATCCGGATGGAAACGGCAAGGCTGATACTCTTGGACTGACAGGCAAGGGAACCAATCTGATGGCGCTGGGCTCCATTTTTGGCGCATTCGGCGTAGGCCTGCCCGGAGATTTTTATGTGAAGGGCGGCAAGGTGGTCAACTCCCTCTATGACCCGATGATGAAGGATGCCCTTGAATACATTCGCAAGATGGGGGAGGATGGGCTGATCGATTCGGAGCTGCCCGCCATCAACGGTGTACAGCATCAGCAAAAAGCGATTAAGGGACAGGCAGGCATCGCCCATATCACCTGGCCGACCATTGCCAAGGATCAGGTTGTGGAGCAAATCAAGGCCGTTAATCCCAATGCGGAGTGGATTCAACTGAAGCCTCCGGCAGGACCTGGCGGCCAGTTCGAGGGAGTATGGGACGTCGGCGCCAGCGGCTGGATGCTGGCCATCCCGAAATCCATGGAGAAGAACCCGGAGAAGCTGCAGCGCGTGTTTGACTTGCTGAACTACATTTCTACCGAGGAAGGCTCCCGGCTGGTGCAGTACGGCATTCAGGGAACCCATTATAATCTGGAAGGGAATAAAGTGGCTCCGACCAGCTTGCTTGATAAAGAAGGCGCCTATTTCTACCTGTATCAATTTATTGGCCGGCCGGAGCAGGAATACCTGGAGGTGAAATTCCCGAAGCAGAAGGAATACATCGCATTTGCCAAGGAGCTGCCCCGGGTTCAGGTTTTGAACGGCTATATCGATGCTCCGGAAGGCTATAATCCTTCGGACGCCACCCGATATATTCAGGAAGAAACGCTGAAATTCGCTTTTGGCAAAAGGCCGATCTCCGAATATGACGCTTTCCTCCAAACCCTGGAGAAAACGATGAATTATAAGGTCTATCTGGACTCTGCCACGAAGCAACTGAATGAGCTGGGTTTCGGAAAATAATCACGTATTGCCGCGAAGCCGCGGCTTAATGAGACTAATACAACCGTCCACGGATCATCTGTGGACGGTTGTGCTTTATTATGCCGGACCGGAGGCTTCTTTTCCTGCAGAAGCCTTCTTCATATACTCGGCAGGCGTCATCCCCGTTTTTTTCTTGAAGATGCGGGAAAAGTAGTGGCTGTCGTAATAACCCGACATGACGCAAATTTCCGCGATGCTGTAGCGAAGCATGTTGTTTTCATTCATTAGCTTCTTGGCATATTCAATGCGCAGGTTGGTAAGGTATTCGCCGGGAGTCTGGCCGGTGGATTTTTTGAAGCGGCGGCGCAAATGGTCATTGCAGTACGGACCCTCTGCAAGCAACTGTGAGGTGGTCATTTCCGGATTGGAAAAGGACTCGATCAGTCTGTTTTTTAATTGATCCACATCCTTTGCTTCCGGAGCGCGGTTTTGCCAGCCGATTAATAATTGATTCACGGCCTCGGCAAGAGATTCAACCAACAACCGGTGATTGTTTTTCTTGGCATGGTAAGCCTTATGGGCCATTAAGAGTAAGGTCTCAAAGCTTTTTTCCGCGTCATCCTGAAAGATCAGGGGGCGATTTTCTTCGGCAATGCGCGCAAGGGGAAACGATGTCAGTTGGATATACACATCCCTAAACCCTTCCTGCGAAAACTTGGTGTGAGGAATATTGGGCGGCTGACAAATAATGCTGCCCGGCCCGAAATCATAACACTGGTCTCCTATAACGGTATTGCCGCTCCCCTGCAAATTCAATACCAGCTCCCAGGCAGCATGGTCATGGGCCTGGACCTGTCTATACACTTGCGGAGACATTCCCACCGTGATCACAGACAATTGGCATCCCTCCTTTCACCCTTTAATCCAACAATAAGCCGAAATGTCGTTTTTGTCCACCTAAAAAGCTGAAAAGTTCTTATGGTTTGAGAAACCTTTTCGGTAAAATAAGAATGTGCAATAAGGATGGAAGGGAGCAGGCGCAGATTGTCGTCCGGGCAACGGTAAGTTTGAGGAAGCAGCGGGTAATATCGGGACAATCGAGAAATATTCCGGAGCAGGAATATCGTTTTACTCTACCTTTTGATTTTCGGCCGGTTGGGCATGGCGTGCAGAATTTCACGGAGGTTTTGGCTGGTAATTCATTAAAAAACGACGGTTGGGGAGAGATGAAGCATGAAGCATGTGATCATGAAGGGACCGAAAACAAGCGCAGTGGCGGACATCCGGGATGTGGAGCCGAATGATGATGAAGTGCTGATTAAGCTGAAATATGTGGGAGTTTGTATGTCTGAGCATTATGACTGGTCGGTTGCAAAGGAAGGAGCCGCCTTCGGCCACGAACCCATGGGCGTCATTGCGGCGGTTGGCCGGAATGTAACGGAATATGAAGTGGGAGACAGAGTAAGCGGGCTTTGGGGGTCCACGCTTCCGGGCTCGGGCGGAATGGTCGAATATGCCGTTGCAGATCCCAGGAAAAGCGTGATTGTAAAAATACCGGAGGATTTACGCGATACGGACGCCATTTTGGAGCCGCTGGCGTGCATTATGAGCGCTGTAAGCAAAGCGAAAATTCCCATGCCCGGCACAAGAGTATGCGTTGTGGGCACAGGGTATATGGGCTGCGGCGCGATAAGTCTCCTGAAGACAAGAGGGGCTTACGTAGTTGCAGTGGATATCCGAACGGAATCGTTGGAAAATGCCAAAAAGTATGGCGCGGACGAAATCTATCTGGCCGACGAGGCCAAGAAAGCGTTCCTGCCCGTTCGCAGTACGAATGGTACGGGATTTGATGTGGTGATGGAATGGGGAGAGACGGAGGAGTCATTGGATTTGGCCATTAACCTGACCAATACCTGCGGGCAGCTCTGCATTGGCGCGTACCATACCGGCGGAAAACGTCTGGTCGACGTCCAGCAGCTGAATGTAAAGGCCATTGAGTGCTTAAGCGTCCATCCCCGCGAGGCGCAGCTCAATAAAATTGGCGCACAAAATGCCGTAAAGCTGCTTTGCTCCGGAGAATGGAATTTCACCAATATCCCGACCAAGATTTATCCGAGAAACAAGTTTGATCAGGCACAGGAGGAAATTGAAACGAAATACGGCAAATATATGAAGGCGGCTATCGATATGACGGCGGATGACTTTGAGCCCTATATCGTATGAGTAATAGGTGGGGATAATGAACAACGGGAAAGCAGTCCTTGGAGTCGACATTGGCGGCACCAACTTCAGAATGGGGCTTGTGAACGAAGCCGGGGAATTAGTGAATTATAAGGCTGAAGGCAGTCATGTGCTGGTAACGGCGGAGAATCATTCATTGGAAAATCTGGCTGCGCGCATGGAGGCCTATTTGGCGGAAAATCTGGACGGCGGCATACTCAAGGGAATAGCCATCGGGTTCCCGTCTACCGTAAGCAAGGATAAAACCATGGTATTTTCCACTCCCAATTTAAATTTAAACGGCTTTGAGAATGTAAATATCGCCGCATATATCGGGAATAGAATGAACGTGCCGGTATGGATTAATAAGGATGTCCATTTTCTGCTGACCTATGATTTGGCTAAGCTGAAGCTGGAGAGGAAAGGGATCACTCTCGGTTTGTATATCGGCACCGGCTTCGGCAATTCCATCTATATAAATGGCGAGTTCCTGGACGGGAAAAACGGCGTTGCGGGAGAGCTCGGGCATATTCCGACGCTCAATATGAAGCTGCGCTGCGGATGCGGCAATGTAGGGTGCGCGGAGGTTTACGCATCGGGAGCGGCTTTGCAGCGGTTGAAGGAAAGATTTTTTCCGGATACCTATATCGGAGATGTTTTTGCCGAGCACGGCGAAGATGAGCGGCTGAAGCAGTTTGTGGATGGGCTGACCATTCCTATCGCAACGGAGATCAATATCTTTGATCCGGATTATATCGTTATCGGAGGCGGAATCCCGGCCATGAAGGGATTTCCGAAGGCGTACTTTGAGCAGTGTATGAAGCGGCACGTGAGAAAGCCGTATCCGGCTGAAGCCCTTCAAATAATGTACTCGAAGAATAGGCAGGAGGCCGGGGTTATTGGAGCGGGACTGTACGCCTTTCAGAAGCTTTCGCCGAAAGGATGAGGCTGCATGAAGCAGATTGTTATGGAAGGACCGAGGAAGAGTAAAGTCATCGATGTTGATATCCCCAAGATCAACAGCAATCAATTGCTGGTAAAGGTCATTTATACGGGAATGTGCCATTCGGAGTGGTATCCGTGGTCCACTGCCTCCCCAGGCGATATCTTCGGACACGAAACGGTAGGCATCATTGCAGATGCGGGATGCGAGGTAAAGGGTTTTCGCATCGGAGACCGGGTTACCGGCCTTGGCGGCGGAGGCTATAAGGAATATATCGTTATGGAGCCGGAAAAAACATGCCGGATTCCCGATAACGTAAAGGACGAGGATGCGCTTGGAGAGCCCCTTGCCTGTCTATTGAGCGCCGGGCAAAAGATGTCGCCCTTATTATGCGGCGACCGGATCGCAGTGGTAGGAGCAGGGTATATGGGGCTTGGCATCATATCCTTGTTCAAAGCCATGGGGTATGGGGATATTATTGCCGTTGATCCAAGGGAGGCGGCCAGGACGAACGCGTTGCGTTATGGCGCCTCGGAGGTATACAGCCCTGAAGGGCTGCCGCAAGAGTACCGCTTGAACTGGGACACTTGGGGAAAACCCGATCTGACCCGGGATGGACATAAGGCGGATATTTTCGGTCTGGGCTTCCGCGATGTAATGGAGTTTTCCGGCACGCCCGAAGGACTGGCATTGGCTGCGGAGCTGGTATGCGCACACGGACGCCTTGGAATCGGAGGTTATCACAATGATGCCTTTCGCACGGTAGACATGAAATTGTGGAATATCAAGGCGATGACCATGATCCACTGCCATGAACGGCGTATTTCGTATGAGGCCACGCTGTGCCGGCGGGCTTTGAAGCTTCTGTCGAAGGGGCTTTGGCAGTTTACCGGAGCAACCAGCCATATCTACAGCATGGAGGAATTCGATAAAGCCAATGAAGAGATGGAATCCAAAGCGGGGAATTTCATTAAAGGCGCAGTCAGGTGCGATATTTCATAACAAGGAGGTGGAAGCAAGGTGGAAAAGATCATTTGTCCGTCCATGATGTGTGCGAATTACGATGTTTTGAAGGAAGAGATCGTATCCTTGGATGCTGCAGGAGCGGACATCTTCCATATCGATATTATGGACGGGAGCTTTGTGCCTAACTTTGGCATGGGGACCCAGGATGTGCAATGTATTCGCAAGCATACAACCAAGCTGGTTGATGCCCATCTGATGATTGAGAATCCTGGAAACTATATTGATCTGTTCGTCAGCCTGGGGGCAGATCTTATCTATATTCATCCTGAAGCGGATAAACATCCCGCCAGAACCTTGGGCAAAATTAAAGCGGCAGGCAGAATGGCCGGGGTAGCGGTCAATCCGGGAACCTCCATGGAAACCATCGAGGAGCTGCTTCCTCTGATCGACTATCTGATGGTGATGACCGTCAATCCGGGTTTTGCAGGCCAGAAGTACCTAAGCTTTGTAAACCATAAGATTGAAAAACTTGTTTTGTCGAAGGCCAGTTACGGATTCAAGCTGATGGTGGATGGCGCTATTTCGCCGGAGAAGATCGATGCGCTTTCAGATCTGGGTGTGGACGGCTTCATATTAGGAACCTCCGCGTTATTCGGAAAAGAGGAAGATTATGAGACCATTATCAGGAGATTAAAGAAAAAAGAAGCAATGGAGGCGGAGCAGTGAAGATTGGAATCGGAAATGATCATGTAGCTTATACACTAAAGTTGGAGATTGTGGAATATTTGCAGAAATTGGGCCATGAGGTGGTTGACTTCGGGCACCATAATGAAGCAAGAACGGATTATCCCGTATACGGGAAAGCAGTAGCCCAGGCGGTGGTTTCCGGGAAAGTGGATTGCGGAATTCTGATTTGCGGCACGGGAGTGGGAATATCCCTTGCAGCCAACAAGGTCAAGGGCATAAGGGCGGTTGTGTGCAGTGAGCCTTATACCGCCATGCTGTCCAAGCAGCATAATGACACGAACATATTGGCATTTGGCGCAAGAGTTGTAGGCAGCGAGCTGGCGAAGATGATCATTGACTCCTGGCTGGGCGCCCGCTATGAAGCAGACCGGCATGCCAGAAGAGTAGAGATGATTCGGGCCATAGAAGAAAGGCAACAGTGATGTGGATAGCCGTCCGGGACTTGCAGGGAGCTCAAAAAAGGAGTCTCTGACCGTTATGGTCAGGGACTTTTCCAGCGGATGCCAAGCTGCGCCGGCTATAGGCAAATAAGATGCGGCCGCGGCGGCGCGCGATAGGTATAATAATAACGGAGGGGGCAAAAATAGCTTTGCTGCGGAAGGATACAATCTACGCCGTGTTTAATAGAAACTGGTTCTGTTTAGCTTCAGTTTAGTCTTCTGCTATATGATTTCATTGGGAGGTGGTAATACTTGTTTCGTATTCTCGTTGTTGAAGACGATAAAAATACACGACTTCTGATGCGGGCTGTATTAGAGGCAGAACGTTATTCTGTATTTACTGCCCAAGATGGCATGGAGGCCCTTAAAGTCATGGGGGTAGAACACATTGATCTCGTGGTGCTGGATGTAATGATGCCAAGGATGGACGGTTACGAGTTTACGAAGACACTTCGCAGCGTTCAAAACGAGCTGCCAATTCTGATGGTCTCGGCCAAGCAGCTCCCCGCCGACAAAAAACAGGGTTTTCTTGCAGGAACGGATGATTTTATGACAAAACCTGTGGATGAAGAAGAAATGCTCCTGCGCATCAGAGCGCTTTTGCGACGAGCCAAGATAGCCAGTGAGCGTAAAATCGTAATCGGGAATGTTACCATCGACTATGATTCCCTTAGTGTTACAAGGAATGGCGAAACGCAGGTGCTTCCGCAAAAAGAATTTCTGCTCCTCTGTAAGCTTTTATCCTATCCGGGGAAAATCTTTACTCGCATTCAACTCATGGATGAAATATGGGGCGCTGATACCGATACGGGTTGGGAGACCGTCACTGTTCATATTGGACGGCTTCGTAAGCGGTTTGATGGTTGGCCTGAATTTGAGATAGAATCCGTAAGGGGTCTTGGATACAAGGCAGTAAAAAAAATATGAGAGAGCACAAAATTTCACCGCAGGTAGTGCTGACATTGCTGTTTGCCACAGTAGTGTTTATCATTCTTTTCATCACTATGTGTATTGTCGGATTTGCGGTACTTATTCTGTTTCAAGCTGGTATACTTGAAAAAGTTGGGCCCCCTAACATGGTATTTCTTATAATTGTGCTTGCATTTGCGAGCATCCTGATAGGAACAGCAGTCGGAGCTATTATGAGCCGCTTTCCGTTAAAACCGGTTAACATTCTGATTAACGGAATGAATCGATTGGCCAATGGCGATTTCGAAGCAAGAATTAATATGGGCACCCTTTATATTGCACAGAAAGTCTCCAGTAGTTTCAATATGCTGGCAGAAGAACTGCAGGACACAGAAATGCTCCGTTCGGATTTCGTCAACAATTTCTCTCATGAATTTAAAACACCTATCGTTTCCATTCGCGGCTTTGCCAAACTCCTGCTAAAAGGAAACTTATCCGAAGCAAAAGAACAGGAATACCTTACTATTATCGTAGAGGAATCCACCCGTCTCGCTGATATGGCGACCAATGTCCTTAACCTGGCAAAGGTGGAAAATCAGAACATACTCACGGATATTACACGGTTTAACCTCTCGGAACAAATTCGCAATTGCGTCCTGCTGCTTGAAAAGAATTGGTCAAAGAAGAGCTTGAATATGGTTGTCCATTTTGATGACTATTATATACATGCAAATGAGGAGTTATTAAAGCAAGTATGGATCAATCTTTTAGATAACGCGGTTAAGTTTTCTCCTAATGGCGGCGTGATTGCTATCATGATTACAGAAAAGCCTGATGCGATAGTCGTTTCAGTAAAAAATAATGGACCGGAAATCAGCTATGAGGATAAAAAACGTATATTTGATAAGTTTTGGCAAGGAGATGCCTCACATTCGTCGGAAGGTACGGGAATCGGGCTCTCCTTAGTCAGACGGATTGCAGAACTGCATAAAGGCAGTATTTCCGTAATCAGTTCTCCTGAAGAAACGGCATTTTCCATTAAACTGCCGAAAACATAAAAATATAAAAAGAACAAAGAACTATCGCTACGATAGTTCTTTATTGTTTAGATTGAGTTTAGGTTTTTATTGTAGCATACATCTGTATGAGCCATTGAAAAAATATACTGTGGAGGGAGAAATACATGCTTAACATATTTCGATACCTTACAAAAAAGGAATGGGCGTTGGTCGGGGCAAGCCTTATATTCATTGTAGCTCAGGTCTGGCTTGATTTAAAAATGCCTGACTACATGAGCACCATTACAATGCTTATCCAAACTCCCGGCAGCACCATGAGTGAAATTCTTCCTGCCGGAATCAAAATGCTGTTGTGCGCATTTGGCAGCCTCGCGGCGTCAATCGTTGTTGCAATTTTTGCATCCCGAATAGCTGCAAATTTTGGAGCGCGGTTGCGGGAGCTTTTATTTGACAAGGTACAATCCTTTTCCATGGAGGAAATAAACGGATTTTCTACAGCAAGTCTTATCACGCGTTCAACAAATGACATCACGCAGGTCCAAATGCTGATGGTAATGGGCCTGCAGGTGATGATAAAGGCTCCCATATTGGCAATTTGGGCGATTGTAAAAATATCAGGTAAAAGCTGGCAATGGACAATGTCTACAGGCGTCTCCGTTTTGCTTCTATTGCTCATTGTTGGCATCTGTATAGGTCTTGCGTTTCCTAAATTTCGAAAACTGCAAAGGCTGATGGATGATCTGAACCGGGTAACACGCGAGAATCTTACGGGTCTTCGGGTGGTAAGGGCGTACAACGCAGAGAACTACCAGAAGCGTAAATTTGAAACGGCCAACACCGAATTGACCAGTGCGAACCTGTATGCCAATCGTGTTATGGCCATTATGCTTCCCAGTATTCAGACCATTATGAGCAGCTTGTCGTTGGCCATTTACTGGGTCGGCGCATGGCTTATCCAAAACGCAGGAATGGCCAATAAAATAAGCTTGTTTTCGGATATGGTGGTGTACTCGTCATATGCCATGCAGATCGTAATGGCGTTTATGATGCTAATTATGATTTTTATTATACTTCCCCGCTCCTCTGTGTCAGCGAAGCGCATTCTGGAGGTGCTTCAAACAAAGCCAACTATCATGGACGGCAGCATTTCGGAGTCGACGGCGCAGCTTAGGGGGGAAGTGGAGTTTAGAAATGTGAGCTTTAAATATCCTGATGCTGAAGAATATGTAATCCGCGATGTAAATTTTATAGCCCATAAAGGCGAAACCGTTGCTTTTATTGGCTCGACTGGTTGTGGTAAAAGCACGGTTGTCAATTTGATTCCCCGCTTCTACGACGCAACTGAAGGAGAGGTTCTTGTGAATGGCATCAATGTCCGAAGCTACAGACAAAAGGCTCTTCGCAATAAAATTGGTTATGTGTCCCAAAAAGCCACCCTATTTACCGGAACTATCGAATCTAATGTTGCCTATGGGGACAATGGAAAAAACGACATGCTTGCGTCAGATATTATTGATGCCATATTTACTGCTCAAGCGTCCGACTTTGTGGAAGGCATGGAGGGAGGGTACGACGGTTTTGTAGCACAAGGCGGATCGAATTTTTCAGGAGGTCAAAAGCAGCGGTTGTCCATTGCCCGAGCGGTCTGCCGCCGTCCTGAAGTTTTCATTTTTGACGATTCATTCTCCGCGCTGGATTATAGAACAGACAGAAAACTTCGGGAAGCCTTGAAAAAGGAGTGTGCAGACGCTACTAAACTTATCGTTGCACAACGCATCGGAACCATCCGGGATGCTGACAAAATTATCGTTCTCGATGCTGGCAGCGTCGTTGGCTGCGGTACTCACGATGAGTTGATGAAAACCTGCGAGGTATATCAACAAATTGCTTATTCGCAACTGTCGAAGGAGGAATTGGCATAATGGCTAAAGATAGGTATAAGCTTGGTCAAAATGCGGAGCGGAAACAAGCTGGTCTTCCAGGGCCTCCGGGGCCGGGAATGGGCGGTGGAGAAAAGGCGAAGGATTTTTCAGCCATATGGGTAAAGCTGCTTCGTTATTGCAGACAATACTGGGCAGTTATCATAGTCTCGCTTGTTTGTGCCATGCTTGGAACCGTGCTGACGCTTCTCGGCCCGGATAAGCTTTCTGAAATGACGGACCTTATCAAAGATGGACTGATGTCAGGAATTGATATGGATGCAGTAACGAAAATTGGTTTCGTGCTGGTGGCGTTCTACGGTTTTAGTGCTATTCTCTCTCTTGTGCAAGGAATTATTATGGCTACAATCACGCAGAGGGTTTCAAAAAGAATGAGGAGCGATATATCCGAGAAAATAAATCGGCTTCCAATGAAATATTACAGCCGGGCAACTACCGGAGACGTATTGTCGCGTGTTACCAACGACGTGGATACCATTGGCCAGTCTCTTAACCAGAGCATAGGTACGATCATTTCCTCCATTACACTTCTGGCAGGTTCGCTGATCATGATGCTGAAAACTAATCTCCTTATGACGGTTACAGCCATTGTTGCTACCTTGATTGGTTTTGGACTGATGATTGCGATTATGGGAAAGTCACAGAAATACTTTTCCAGCCAACAAAAGCATCTTGGTGAAATCAATGGACATGTGGAGGAAGTGTACGCCGGACATATCGTGGTAAAGGCATATAACGGAGAGAAAGCAGCCAAAGAGATATTTGACAAGATGAATAACAATTTGCGAGACAGTGGATTTAAGGCACAGTGTCTTTCCGGTTTGATGATGCCGCTCATGTCCTTTATTGGAAATTTTGGCTATGTGGCTGTCTGTGTGGTCGGAGCTTTATTGGCTATCAACGGAAACATTTCCTTTGGTGTAATTGTCGCTTTTATGTTGTATGTGCGCTATTTCACGCAGCCATTGGCTCAACTTGCCCAGGCGGCGCAGTCTATGCAATCCGCGGCTGCTGCGGGAGAACGCGTTTTTGAATTTCTTGAGGCGGAGGAAATGGAGGACGAAAGTGAGAAGGGTACGCGGCTTGAAAAAGCACAGGGGACTGTGGAGTTTAGCCATGTCCAGTTTGGATACGAGGATTCAGAGAAAACCGTGATTAATGATTTCTCCGCAAAGGCGACTCCTGGACAGAAGATTGCAATTGTCGGGCCTACCGGAGCAGGCAAGAGTACCTTGGTAAATCTGCTCATGAGGTTTTACGAGATACAAAGCGGCGACATTCGAATTGACGGAATTTCCATACGCGAACTGAGGCGAGAGGACGTTCACGCGCAATTCTGTATGGTTCTTCAGGATACATGGCTTTTTGAGGGAACCATGAGGGAGAATCTGATCTATTCCACAGAAAACGTATCTGATGAGAAGATCAAAATTGCCTGTAAGGCAGTAGGGCTTCATCACTTCATTCGCACACTTCCGCATGGATATGACACAGTATTAAACGACCAGGTTAATCTATCGGCAGGTCAGAAGCAGCAAATCACAATCGCCCGTGCAATGATTGCGAACAGGCCCATGCTCATTCTGGATGAGGCGACCAGTTCTGTGGACACACGCACAGAGCTTCAAATTCAAAGCGCTATGGACGAATTGATGAAGGGGCGTACATCCTTTATTATCGCCCACCGCCTTTCCACCATTAAAAATGCCGACATAATTTTGGTCGTGAAGGATGGAGATATCATTGAAAGCGGCAACCATGAGGAGCTGCTTCAAAAGAATGGCTTTTACGCTGAACTGTATAACAGTCAATTTGAAGCTGCATAAGCTGCCTTAGGCATAAGCACGCAGTTTCACTATCATATGTCTGTATATTTACATCAAGAAAATTCTTGGCAGGAGGTATTCCGAAAAAGATGAAAAAGGTTTTTGTGGGAACAGCAGTAGCAGCTATTCTAATTTGTGTGGGTGGATATTTACTTGTAAATCGAACCTCACATTCTTCTGCCAGTCCGGAGATTCAGACGGTTCAGGTGGAAAAAGGTTCAATTGTGATGAAGGTGAGCGGTTCAGGAACAGTAAGGCCAGTAGAAGAGGCAACCATAAAAGCCTCCGAATCCGGAAAGGTATTGAGGGTTGGCGGGATAGAGGGAGAGCGGGTGAAGCAAGGGGATTTATTGATTGAGTATGAGAGTGTAGACAAAAGCAGTGAAATTAGACAAGAAGAATTGACGCTTCAGAAGATGCAAATTCAATTAGAGGAAGCGCAACAAGCGTTAAAGGATCAAGCTGTGGACGGCGTTTCGGATACGTTAAAGAATAACGTTAGGAAGCTTCAAATAGACTTGGAGCTCTCTCAAGTGAGGTTAAACAATTATCTGGAGCTTGCAGATGCCCCTGATCCGGTTCTGGCAACAATTAACGGTGAGATTACAGAGCTTAATCCGGTGCAAGGCGATCAATTAACTGCAGGGGCAACGATAGCTAAGCTGGTGAATTATGATCTTTTGGAGGTTGCAGTTGAAGTGGACGAGTTGGATATTCCCAAGTTAAAAACCGGTATGAAGACGGAGCTTACCTTTGATGCTTTGCCGAATCAAACTTATGAAGGTGAGGTTTATAAAATATCCAACCAAGGCAAGGCAGATAACGGCGTTTCCATTTATGAGGTCACGATTCGTTTTGTCGGCATAGAAGGAATAAGGTCGGGCATGAGTGCTCAAGCATCCATTTTAGCTAATGAGAAGAAGGATGCCCTCCTACTCCCAATAGAAGCAGTAGAAGAGTCGGGCGGAATGAAGAAAGTTACCGTGCCTTCAAAAAATGGTGGCTCAGCATCAGATATAGGTCAAGTCGTTGAGGTTCGCACAGGATTATATAATGAAACGCACATTGAGATTGCAGATGGTCTGCAGGAAGGGGATATTGTCATTCTTCCCGCCACGGAAGCTGAAAAGAAATCCTTTGGCACTGGTCCCATGTCCGGTGGTCCGGGTGGATTTTGAGGAGATCACGGGAGGTAATAAAACTTGAATGAGAGTCGAAGAGAATTAATCCGGATCAAAGATGTGAAGAAAGTTTATACTGTAGGTTCCGAGACATTGAATGTTTTGGATGGGGTGTCCCTTAATGTAGAAGAAGGAGAGTTTGTCGCAATTGTCGGACCATCCGGCTCCGGGAAGTCAACGCTGATGAACATGATCGGATGTCTGGATACACCCGGTGAAGGGGCGTATTTTCTTGATGGTTACGAGATAAGCAAGCAGAATGACAACATGTTGGCAAAAATCCGCAACGAGAAAATCGGCTTTATTTTCCAATCGTTTAATTTGCTTTCAAAGCTATCGGCTATCGAGAATGTGGAATTACCGTTAATTTACCGCGGAATAAACTCTAAAAAACGAAAGGAATTAAGTGCTTTGGCTCTTGAGAAAGTAGGCCTGAAAGAGCGGATGAACCACCGCCCTACAGAATTGTCAGGCGGGCAGCAGCAGCGGGTTGCAATCGCACGGGCATTGGCAGGGGAGCCTCCTGTATTGCTTGCAGACGAGCCTACTGGAGCATTGGATTCCAAAACAGGAAAAGACATTCTCCAAATGCTGCAGAAGCTCAATCAATCGGGACATACCATTATCCTCATTACACATGATATGTATATTGCTGAGCAATCAAATCGGGTTGTTCGGATTCAGGATGGCCGGATCGTTGGGGATAGCGGGGTGAAGTCAGGATGAACACGGCCCAGGCTTTTAAGATGGCATGGCAAGCTATCCGGACAAATAAGATGAGGTCCATTTTAACGATGTTGGGTATCGTTATTGGAGTCGCGGCAGTAATTTCCCTTGTATCCATTGGACAAGGAGTTACTCAATCTGTAACGAGTCAAGTGAATGATTTGGGCACGAATTTGATTTCAGTAAGCATTCAGGGAAGAGGTGTTAAAACTTCTCTTACCCTTGACGAAGCGATGGCTTATGGAGAAAAGAAAGGCGTTAGTGCGGTTGCGCCTGTTGTATCAGGTATGGTGAAGGTCAGATATGCCAATGTAACCGATACAATCTCGCTTGAAGGGATTACACCTGACTATGAAACTGTAAGAAATTTTTCGGTTGCCTCAGGCAGATTTTTGCTGCCAATTGATATCGATTACGGTCAAAAGGTGGCGCTTATCGGAGCTGAAACAGCAGCGAATTTATTTGGAGAGAAGTCCCCTATTGGCGAAATGATGCAAGTTAACGGTACCCCATTCCGTGTTGTCGGTGTGTTGGAGGAGAAAGGGAGCGGAATGACGGGCAGCAATGATGATAAAATCCTGATTCCGATACGGACTGCCGAACGGTTGGTCAAAAACAAAGGGGTGCAAATGTTTTACGTTCAGGCAGAGACATCAGATACAGTAGATCAGGTCGTTTCGCAGCTGGAAAAAGATTTAAGTTCAAAATTCCCTAAGCAGGAAGATGATGAATATGAACCCTACCAGATCTTCAATCAAAAGGAGATGCTCAGCGCGGTAGGCACTATTACTAGCACGCTTACCACAGCCTTGGCGGGAATTGCAGGGATCTCTTTATTGGTAGGCGGGATCGGCATTATGAACATTATGCTGGTTTCCGTTAGTGAAAGAACACGTGAAATTGGGATTCGGAAGGCTATCGGAGCCAAGAGAAGGGACATCCTCATCCAATTTTTGATTGAATCCATTCTTTTGGGTGGAATCGGAGGAATAATCGGTTTGGTTCTCGGTGGCAGCGGTGCAGTATCTTTGGGAAAATTAATGGGCATTGATGTTTCCGTTTCTCTTGGAACAGCGGGCTTTGCTTTTATTTTTTCCGTAGCTGTTGGTGTATCCTTCGGTCTATTCCCAGCCAATAAGGCGGCCAAACTGAAGCCAATTGAAGCATTAAGAATGGACTAATCAACTCATTATTTAGCCAAAAGGAGATTGCTTTTCATGAATAAACCATGGATACATACCGCCAGGACTGCGTTGTTAGCGGCGGCTTTGCTGATCCCGACACTAGAAATTCCGTCGTATGCAAGTGCTGCATCTATTGAGTCCGCTTCAATTTACCAATTGCCGGAATTCCCTTCTGTAAATTTGACTGGCTCAAGCTATATGCAGCTTAAAGAAGTTCTGGTGCTGAATAAAGAGGGAGCCAGGCGAGCTTCCTTCTCTTTCACTGTTTACAACGGAGATCAAAAAAGCCTTTCCATCCGTGACTTCTTTATTCATCTCGAATCACGTTCAGGCAAGAGTTTAACACCGATATTACTGCCTGAAAGCAGAAGTCAGACAAGCATTGCTCCAGGAAGCACATCCCAATTCCGGTATTACGCCGAGCTTCCCGAGACGATTGAGGTGCAGGATCTCATCTTTAAGGTTATGAAATGGGATTTTTCTTTACCAGGCTTAGAGAGACAAATGGGCCAGGTTTCTGTTAGTCCGGGGTATTCCCCTGCTGTTCCGGCAGGTTCCGTTTCCTTGGTCCAAGTTGCAGGAGCTCCTGTAAAAATGCAAGCATTGCAAGTAAGTGACTTGGAGGATAACTCCGACCGACTGGTTCAAGTCAAATTGGCATTCCAAAATGCGGGTTCGCATAATGTAAAAATTCCTGCCTATTCATATGCCCTTCAAAGCGAAGATGGTCTTACATATCCGCTGGCAGCGGACAAATCGGAAAGCTTAAGTATTGACGCACTGGAGATGAAAGAACTGACGCTGACCGGAAAGCTTCCTAAAGCTGTTTCGGTTCAGAAGTCGAAATTGCTGATAACCGAGAGCTTCCAGGGCGAAAAAAGTGTCGAAATTCCTGTGGCCGAGTTTGAGCTTCCCCAGTCCAATAGTGTCAGGATAGCGGAAGAGCAGGAGGCTGTAGAGCTTACGGTTTCCGACCAGTCTATGCGAGTGGCCTTAACCCGGGCCAACGTGGATATCCAATACGATAAATACGCTGCTGATCTCAATCTAATTTGGGAGAATCATGGATATGCAAATGTTGCTTTGCCGTCCTATGCCTATCTGCTTCGAACTTCGGATGGGGCAGCTTATCCATTAAGTGCTTCCTCTGCAGGAAATATTCTTCCTCAATCCCATTTGAATCTGGCGCTAAGCGCAACAGGAATTCCTAAGTCGGCATCTCTGGAGGACTTGCGTTTGGAGATTTATGACTCCAATGTGTCTACAACTGAAATTGCCGCTCCTCCATTGGCTATGTTCAAGCTGAAGAATGTAACGCCATCTGCGGTGACGGATGCGGGGGTTGCAGGTGAATTACAAGATTCGGCGGGGAATCCTTATCAGCTGCAAGTAAATAAAGTTCAGCGATTGCCTTGGGAGGAGCAGGACATCATTTCTATTGATGCCACAATTACTAATGTGGGAACGGATACCATTGCGAATCCTAAAATAAATGGCGATATTCAGCTTGACGGTATACCGGTAGATGCTGAGCAGGTGCGGACAGCAGATCTGGGAGAGGTCAACAGTCTGGCGCCGGGAGAAAAGCGAAGTGTAGTTCTGCTGACTAAAATTCCTTATTACCAGCAAGTTAACAAGATCTCAGTGGTGTTGAAAGATTCGGATTCTGGCGATCGTCTTTCCTTCCAGTCAGAATCTGATATGTGGACGGTGCCCTCATCCGGATCTGAGGGTTTAAGCATCGGTGAAGTTGGAAGTCAGATGATGATGAAACCCGCGGCAGTTAAAGTATATGAGGGTTCGACAATGAATCTTGTTTATGCAGAGGTTAATATTCAAAATATGGAGAACCGGTTTATCACTCCAGGAGAATGGAGCGGACAATTCAAGACAAAGGACAATGTTTACTTTGCAGCAAAGCTTTCAAGCTTCACCCAGAAGATTAGCCCGCAAGGCCATGCACGGGTTGGCTTTTGGGCGCTTATACCAAAGAGGTATTCAAATGATCACCTGGAATTAGTGGTTGGTGAGGGAATAACGGGAACCCGTTTGACGAAGGCGGGAGAAGTGCCGGATGCGTTCACCAAGTCTGCCAGTATGGTACTCCCCAAGGCTGAAACGGCTATAAAATTAAAAACCGCTGCTGCCTTGGAAGTGGATAGTGAGCCTTACCATTTTTCAATTTACGATATGGATCTGAGTTATACCTACAATCAGGCCACAGGCTACAAGATAGACTTTATCTTCCGCTACGATTTAGAGAAAAATTCTTCACTTGAAGCGGTCGGCGGAGAGCGGAAGCTGGTATTGAAGCTAATTGATTTTGACCCCGTTGCACAAAAAGAATTTGTAATGGAAACTGCCTCTTCAGCAAATGATGAAGCGTTGGCACTTGGCACGAACTTGAAGAAAACGGTAACGATTACAACAGTCGATTGGTTCTTCTTTTCTAAAAATACCTTACAGGTTTATGAGCGCTTCGAAGGTTATGATAGGCTATTGGGAAGTATCGATTTTCATTAACAGAAAGGGCTGTCCCAAATGTCTGAACATGACTGAGGGACAGCCCCTAATTTTTAAACAAAACGTGTTTGCCAATCACTCCCCGGAAAGCTCCGTTTTGCTGCCGGTGATCCTTTTTAGGACGGCTTGCTCCCGGTACATGGAGGGGGTGACGCCGTATTTCTTTTTGAACAGGGTGGTGAAATAGGAAACATTGTACATGCCCACCGATTCGCTGATCCGGAATGCGGTCTCCTCGGTAGTCAGGAGCAGCTCCCGGGCTTTTTCCAGGCGGGTATGGCTCAGATATTCGCTGAAGGACATGCCCATCGTGCTCTTGAACAGCTTGCCCAGGTAGCTGGAGGACAGGCCTGCGAATTGGGAGACCGTCTCCAGGGACAGATTGGCTTCGGCGTAATGGTCATGAACATATGCCTGGACCGTTTCAATTACACTGTTATGCTTCTGGGCATTGAGCCACTGGCTCTTCTCCCGGATCAAGCTGCGGATGCCGAAGCAGAACTCCTGAATAATCCCCTTGATCTCCTCCAGACTCTCCGCCGCTTCAATGGCGGCCGCCGCATCCAGATATTTGTTAAAGAAGGAAGCCTCGTTGGTTCCCAGGTATTCAAAATGCTTATACTGCGACAGGAGAAGCTGCAGGCAATAGGTGACAGCCTGATTGCAGGTTGCCGCCGAAACATGCCGGACAAAATGCTCCGCCTGCTCTTGGATGTCCTCCGGTTTTCCCGATTGGATCAGCTCGGTCAGTTTTTTCTCGGTGGCAGTGGGATAGTTCAGTACGGTCATGAAATGGGAGCGGATTTCCCCCTGATCGAGAATGGATTCCTTGCCGTAAATCATCCGGTACTTGACATATTGCTGCGCAGAGGAATAGGAATACTGGATATTCCTCCGGCCGCTGAACCGGTCCCCGATGCCGGCGGAAACCGTCAATTTGAAGTAGCGGTTCATAAAATGCTGGACAGAGCGCAGCGCATCCTTCAGCCCGGCCGGAAGCTCGCCGGAGCTGCTCTGGATGACGGCCACCGATTCATTCTCTTCCGTAATCAGAATGTCGGAAGCGCCGTAGGGCTCCAGAATTTCCTTGCCAATATTGCAGAGGGCAAACCGGAGCAAGGACTGCTCGGTGCCGCTCCGGTCTGCCATTCCGCTCATGTCATCCATTTTAAACACCACGGTGTAAAAATAAGGTCCGGTCAGTTGTTTGTCAATCATGGCGATGATTTCTTCGGGAGCGTCCATATTCCGTGTGCTGCCCTTCAGCAAAGCCTGCAAATAATGCTCCCGGACCGTCCGCGCGGAACGGTTGATCACAAACTGCATGGAGCGTTCATTTTCCTCCAGGGACAGAAACATCTCCGTCAGCACCTGATACTCGTCAATGACCGGCGAGGATGACGGCGCCGACCGGGGTTTTACAAGATCAAACAGGGAGGACATGGGCTTATACATATTCCTTGTCAGCAGGATGGAAAGCAGGAATCCCGCCAGCGCCAACCCCGCGGCAGTAACCAGAGTGACCGTCCGCAGCTCCCGGATATTGGAGATCATCTTCTTGTAGGGAGTGACGCTGACAAAATACCAATTCATCGAGGCGGATTTTACATAGGTAACCAGATGCTTTTCGTTTTCGATGGTGGTTTGGAAGCTGTGCTCGGGCTTGTTCTCCAGAAGAATCTGCTGGATATACTGCTCCGAGGAAAGATCCTTCATAAACAGATTGGAGTCGGTATGGGACAGCACTCGCCCCTCCTGATTCATGACAAACACATTGTTCATGGAATTTCCCTTGTCAATCTTGTTGATGGTATTCAGAATGGTATTTTCTTCCACGTTGATATAGATCAGCGGATTGGCCGAGGAGCGCAGCGAATAATTGGGAAAAAGCAGAAAGGTCAGAAGCTTAACCGGTTGACTGTTGTTGATGCCGCTGGCTGTCAGCTCCCGTGGGTAGAACTCCATATATTGCTTGGCGTTGATCCCATAAAGGGATTTGTCAAAAGGCAACCCTGACGTATCCACATTGGTTCCTGTGGAAGGCCGGTAGATGCCGATGCTGTACAAGGAGGGATAGGCGTTTTTGATCTGGGCAAGCTGCCTGAAAACCGAATAATTTTGCGTTTTGTCTTCTTGGGCGGCATTCAGAAAGGAAACCATCTGGGGTTCGTTGATCAGAGCGTTGCCGATGGTCATGACCTGATTGTACACCACATCGGAGGCATAGCTGATTTGAGTCAGCATGATTTTGGAGTTGCGGTCAATTTCCTTCACGGCGCTGTTGGAAAAGAGAGAAAACAGCACAGCCGAAAGCACGCTCAAGGTAAGCAGAACGAGCAGGAAATAAGAAATGGCCAGCTTTTGAAAGGTTTTGTAGCGGACCAGGCGGCCCAGGATGCGTCTCATGGCGGTGTTCCTCCCATTTGCTGCTGGAATGCTACTTCTACTATAGGGCATATTCACCAAAACCGATACCCGATTGCCGAAAAATGAAAGCGATTCCCTCATTTTGAAACCCCTTGGCCGCAATCTGAAGGGGAAAGCCGGTTTTTAAAATAGACATTCCCGGAGGCGCCGCCTATGATGAGGGGGAACTGCGATAAACCGGAGGGATAAACATGAATGCAGGCGCTTTGCAGGTAAAGCTGATGACCTTTAACATCCGCAACCCTTCAGGCTCGGGAGATATGGGGTGGGATAACCGCAGGAGGCTGGCCGTCCGGGCCATCCGGTCCTTCGGACCCGATCTGGCAGGGCTGCAGGAGGGATATGAAAGCCAGATTCAAGACCTTCTTGCCGGGCTGGGCCCTTCCTATCAATCCATTGGCGTATCCCGCTACGGGAATACGGAGGATGAATACAACAACATTCTGTATCGTGCGGACAAATATCGGGTATTGGAATGGGGGCAATTCTGGCTCAGCGATACGCCGGACACGGCAGGCAGCAAGAACAGATGCGAGGCCAAGTATCCGCGAATCTGCACCTGGGCCCAATTTGCGCTTCTTGATGATGCTTCAGCCGCCGCCTTCTATTACTTTAATACGCATCTTGGGCTGGCGGAGGAGGCCAAGGTCCAAGGCGTCCATGTCATCCTGGAACGGATCGGCCAGATCGTTTCCTCACCGCGGATTCCGGTTTTTCTTGGCGGCGATTTCAATCTGGAGGAAACCCATCCTTTATTCAGGCAGATCGAAAGCTCCGGCTTGCAGGATACCTGGACCGGCGCTGGCTGCCCGTTTGACGGGGATGGAACCGTCCACCACTTTGAAGGTTCCCCCGATAAGGAGCATATTGATTGGATATTTCAGAGAAATGCCCTTGGAATCCGTTCCATCGAAATCAACCGGTATCACCAACAGGGGAAGTACCCCTCCGACCATTATCCGGTGCAGTTGGTTATCGATATTCCCGCGCCCTGCAAGCCGGCAGCCGCATTATGAAAGCAAAAGCCGGGATTTGAAATATACAAAAGGCTTGGAGATGCCGTAAAGTTAGCTTCACAGCGAACAACACGGCTGCATGACATTTGAATGGGAGGACTTGAGCGTGAATACACATCTTCGCCGGAGGAAGGGGCTTCTATCCGATATCCTGAAAAATCCGACATCGTATGTGCTGGTATTTCCGGCCATGCTGTACACCTTTATTTTCGGATATATGACCTATCCCTACATGATGATTGCCTTTCAGCGGTTCAATTACAAAAAAGGAATATGGAACAGTGAATGGGTGGGGTTGAAGAACTTCGAATTTTTCTTCCGCTCCAACAAAGCCTTTACTGTTACCTTCAATACCATATTTCTGAATATGCTCTTTATTTTCTTCGGCACGCTGACGGCGCTGACCATCGCGCTGGTCCTGAATGAGCTGCGCAAGAAGCTTTTTGTGAAGCTCAGCCAATCGATTATGCTTTTTCCCAACTTTATCTCCTGGATTGTCATCAGCTATGTGCTGTACGCGTTTTTTTCCATGGATATGGGGATTGTCAACCAACTGCTGGTTAAGCTGCATCTTGACGCCGTTAACTGGTATACCCAGCCTGGGGTATGGCCGGTCATTCTGACTGTGATGCATGTGTGGAAAGGAGCGGGAATGAGCGCCGTGATCTATCTGGCCACCATCACCGGGATTGATGATACCTTGTATGAGGCGGCCCAGATTGACGGAGCAAACCGCTGGCAGATGTGCTTGCGGATTACCATCCCGTTGATGATGCCTACCGTGGTGATTCTGATGCTGCTGTCCATCGGCAAGATTATGTATGGGGATTTCGGAATGATTTACGCCTTGGTGGGAGATAACGGCACCCTCTATCCCACAACAGATATCATTGACACCTATGTATTCCGCTCCTTGAGGCAGGTCGGCGATCCTTCGGAGGCCATGGCTGTGGGATTATTCCAATCCGCAGTCGGTTTTATCCTGGTCTTCGGCACCAACTGGATCACTCGCACGTTCTTCAAGGACGGCGCCCTTTATTGAAGGAGGAATGAAAGTGAGGAAGCTTTCTGTCAGCAGAGCAGTCATGTATGTGAGCATTGCCGTTTATTCCGCCTTATGTCTTCTTCCCATGCTTCTTGTCTTGATGATTTCCATCACCGACGAGGATGCCATTTTGCGCAACGGATACAGCCTTTTTCCGGAGAAATTTTCCTTGTATGCGTACCAGGTCATTTTTACCGGCGGATCACAGGTAATGCGCAGTTATCTGATCTCCATTTTTGTTACCCTTGCGGGGACGATAGCGGCGGTTCTGATTACGGCCATGGCCGGCTACACGCTGGCCAATAAGAGTGTGCGGTACCGCAATGGGCTGGCCCTTTATTTTTTCATCACCATGATCTTCAGCGCAGGCATTGTTCCGTGGTATTTGATGAACCGCTCCCTGGGGCTTACCAACAATATTCTGGCGTTGATCATTCCTTCCCTTCTGTTCAGCCCGTTCAATCTGTTTCTGGTGCGCAATTTTATGGGGGGCGTTCCAGATTCCCTGCGGGAATCCGCTACCATCGACGGAGCCAATGATCTGGCGATTGCCTTCCGGATTTATTTTCCCCTTAGCACGCCGGTTCTGGCCACCATTGCCCTCTTCTACGGGCTGGATTACTGGAACAACTGGTGGAACGCCATTATGCTCATTGACGACAAAAGTCTGTATCCGCTGCAATTCATGCTGCTGCGGCTGAAGTCCGAGATCAGTATGCTCAATGAAATGACCATGCTGGCCGGGGCGGATGATGTTACCCTTCCGGCGGAATCGGTGAAAATGGCTACTGCTGTAGTTACCATCGGTCCCATCGTCTTCTTTTACCCCTATCTGCAAAAATATTTCGTGAAGGGCCTTGTAATCGGTTCAGTAAAAGGTTGATATAAATCCCGGCCGGGTTTATATATAGAATGAGAAAAGGAGTCGATTCTACATGAAAAAAAGCTTCGCACTTGCCCTTGCAGGTCTTCTTGCAGCCAGCTCCATTGCCGGATGCAGCGCCAAGTCCACCGGCAGCACCCAAGAGGGAACGGCCAAACCGTCTTCCGCTGCAAATTCAAGCGGCGCCACAGCGAAACCGGCGCAATTGGTCAAGCTGAAGTACATTGCGCCCGGCACGGAGCCTAAGGATTACAAGGAAGTGATGGCAGCCATTAACAAGAAGCTGCAGGAGGACGGGCTAAATATTGAGCTGGAGAAGGTGTATATCCCCAGCGACGCCTGGGATCAGAAGCTTAATCTGATGCTCTCTACCGGCGAGGACTTCGATCTGTTCCATATTATGCAGGACCGCACCCCCTTCTCCAGCTACTACAACCGCGGCGCCTTGGCCGATATTACCGGAGCCATTGAGAAATACGGGAAGAATCTGCGGAAGCATATCCCCGACGACATCTTCGACGGGGCCAAAATCGACGGCAAATATTTCGCCGTGCCTTCTTATTGGGTGGAGATGGCCAGTGAAGGGGAATTCAACATCCGCCGGGATATTCTGAAGCAGAACAATCTGAAGGAACCCGCCACTCCCGATGAGCTGATCAGCGTCTGGGAGACGGTAATGAAGAACTGGAAAGGAAGCAGCAAGCCCTATTTTGCCTCCAAGGCGGACTTTGATCCCGTCAGCCTGCATACTACCATTCTGCACCGGACCTATGACACGTTTCCGTTTACCGTCAAGGACAAGTTCTTTTATGTGAATCAAAACGGCACGGTGAAGTCATGGATCGAGACGGAGGAGTTTAAGAAGGACGCGGAATTTATGCGCAAGCTGTACACCAAAGGCATTACCAATCCGGATATTCTCGTCCTGAAGCAGGAGCAGGTCAAGGCCCAGCTTGACAGCGGGGACTGGTTTGTCAATTTGGGCACAGGCGGCAGCTTAAGCGCCTTAAAGAAGAACAATCCGGATGCCACTGTGAACGATATCGGGGTCGTCTGGTTTAACCCGGAGAGGGTATACTTGCGTCCGCTGACCTTTAAGAACGGCAATGCCGTGCCGGTGAACAGCAAACATCCGGAGGAGGCTGTCCAGCTTCTCGACTGGATTTTGGCCAGCCAGGACAATTACGACCTGTTCCAGTACGGGATTGAAGGCAAGCATTATACCAAGGACGGGGACAAAGGCATGAAGGCCATCAATGATCCGGCCAACAACAATAAACCCGGCTACAAAGGATCGGAATCCCAAAACGGCAATGTGAGCTTCATGCGCTTCGATCTGGAGAGCAGCATCCCGGAGAACAACAAGGTTTTGTACGAGGCTAATACCAAAGCAGTGAACAGCATCGCCGCCAACTTTGTATTTGATCCCACCAGTGTCCGGACAGAATACACCAATATCGCATCGGAAGCCGCAGCCAGCATTATTCCCATTTACATGGGGGTTCTGGAATACGACAAAGCCTTCCCGGCCGCTCTCGATAAGATGAAGAAGGCAGGGCTTGACAAGGTAGTAGCCGAATATCAGCGGCAATTTAAGGAGTATCAGGCCAAACAAGGGAAATAAGGCCGGGCTGCGACAGGCTGGAAATATCACATATGGGAGTGAACGGAAATGAGTCTGCTTGAACGAAGAGCTGCATTTGAGCTGAACAAGAATATTTATGAAAGTGCGCTGCTTGCCTTCCGCGGTGTGGATGGCTTTGATGTCTACAATTGCTCCATTCCTTTTCAGTGGAACGGCAAACGTTTTTTGTTTGGAAGGGTGGAACGCCGTGAGGAGTGGGCCCGGTCCTGGGTGCGCCTGTTTGAGGAAACGGGCAAGGATGAATGGACGCTGGCGCCGGACAGCATGATCTATACCCTGGAGGACCCTTTTGTCAGCATCATCAATCATGAGGTTGTCCTTGGCGGAACCAGTGTCCAGTATGAGGCGGGAAAAGTCAGCACCTATTTCGGATATTTCTTTCGCGGTTCGGATTTGCAGGATTTAAGATATTTTGCCACCGGCCCCAGGAAAATGAAGGATATCCGCCTGGTGCAGCTGGCCGACGGGCGGATCGGAGTCTTCTCCCGACCGCGTGGGGAGGAGGTGAAGGGGAAGTATGGGAGCGAATCCATGATCGGCTTTACGGTGATCAACAGCCTGGATGAGCTGACATCGGAGACAATTGCCCATGCCCCATACATCTCCGACATTTTTGGCCATGGCGAATGGGGCGGAGTCAACCAGGCTTACCTGTTGGACAGTGGTGAAATTGGAATTATCGGTCATATTTGCTATCGAGGTCAGGATCATGACGGCGGTGAGCTGAAGGTTTATATGAATATGTCCTTGATATTCGATCCGCAAACACGGCTGGCGGCAGACCTGCGCCTGATTGGAACCCGCACCTGCTATCCCCCCGGACCGGCCAAAAAGCCGGATCTGGCCGATTGCGCCTTTACCTCCGGCATTGTCATGCGGGCGGACGGCAAGGCCGATCTTTACAGCGGCATCGGAGATTGCCAAACGGGAAGGCTCACCATCGACTATCCGTTTGCGGGACATGGAAAGATCGTGTAAGGCAGGTGAAGGAGCTAATGGCCGGTCTTGGTGTATGGCAAATTGACTATATGGAAATCAGCATCCGCATTGGGATGGCTCTCCTGGTTGGCGGTCTTGTGGGACTGGAGCGGGAGCGGGGGCAGCATCACGCCGGGTTCCGCACCCATATTCTGGTCTGCCTGGGCTCAACGCTGATTACGCTGATCTCTATCTACGGGTTTAGCCAGTTTGTCGATGAACCCAGCGTGCGGATGGACCCTGGCCGCATTGCTGCGCAGATTATCAGCGGGATTGGCTTTTTGGGGGCAGGCACCATCATGCGCAACGGCAATGCTATCTCCGGCCTGACCACCGCCGCCTCCCTGTGGGTGGTGGCCGCTATGGGTATCGCTGTCGGGGCAGGGTTTTATTACGGGGCATTGCTTACCCTTGTCTGCGTGCTGGTCAGTCTCCTGGTATTGCCCAGGCTGGAGAAGCGGCTGTTCGCCTCCAACAAAACAGAAGCTTACACAGTCACCCTTGCGAAGGAAGGAAATCCGGGAATCTTTCTGGACTTTTTCCGGGATGAGGGGGTCCGCGTCAAGTCGTTGAAGATGAACATGCTGGAGGAGGGGACGGTGCAGCTTCATTTCGTCCTGTCCAACAAACAGACGGAATGGAAGCAGCGAATCTCGAAGCTGGCGGTCCGCGCCGATTCCCATGTGCGGCAGGCGGAAATTAAGATGTAGTGGAGTGGTTATATTGTCATCATACAAGCTGCTTGCTCTTGATATGGATGGAACGGTGCTGAATGCCGCCCATGAAATAACCGACACCACCTGCCAGTGGATCGGGCAGGCTGTTGCAAGCGGAATCACCGTCATGTTCGCCACGGGCCGGGAGGTTCAGAGCATCGAGGGGTATATCCGCAAGTTGGGTCTAAACTCCCCGCTGGTGACGGTTAACGGCAGCGAGGTATGGTCCGCCCCGGGGCAAATTATGATGCGGCATGTGCTTCAGGATGAATGGATAGCCGAGCTTTATGCCTTGGCCTCCGGGCGGCATTGCCGGTATTGGGCCTACACGGTGAATGACGTGTTTACCACCCGAAACTGGCCCGAGCATGTGCGCCGGCCCGCTGATGATCCGTGGCTGAAGTTCGGTCTTCATTCGGATGATCCTGCCGTGCTTGCGGATATCCGGGACATTCTGGCTAAGACCTGCCGGTATGAGCTGACCAACTCCAGTCCGCGCAATATTGAGGTGAACCCGCTGGGGATCAATAAGGCCAGCGGCCTGCGGGAGGTATGCCGTTTGCTTGGCATCCGCATGGAGGAGGTGGCGGCCTGCGGCGACAGCCTGAATGATCTGGAAATGATTCGTGCGGCAGGACTGGGCATCGCCATGGGCAATGCCCAGGAGGCGGTGAAGCAGGCTGCCGACGCCGTAACCGGCACCAATGAAGAGGATGGAGTGGCCCAGGCCATCCGGACTTATCTCCTTGATTTCCCGGAAACCCCGTAGGAAATCCTGCAGCAGGATTTCAACAGGTGGTTGTGCAGCGCCTGCATCTGTGATATGCTTCTGACATATGGTTGAGACGGTTGCGAAGCACGCACTGTCTGCTCGCTTTCTATGGAAAGGGGCGGATGGGGCGCGCTTTTTTTTGTTGCAATCGTATCGGCTTGCCTGTGACCTCAAGTGAGAAAGGGGACGTTAGGTTGATTGATCATGATGGACTGTATAAGGAATTGCTGCGTACCTATTTCCGGGAGTTTATGGAATTGTTCTTCCCCGAGGCAGCGGAGATGATTGATTTTGGCTATGTGGAGTTTTTGTCGGAGGAGGTAGTGGTGGACATTGCCGGAGGGACGAAGAAGCGGCTGGATATTCTGGTTAAGACCCGGTTGAAAGGAGAAGAGGCCTTTATCCTGGTGCATCAGGAGCCCCAGTCCTATTATCAGCAGGAGTATCCCGAGCGGATGTTTATTTATGCGGCTCGGCTGTATGAGAAGCATCGGCTTCGCGTGCTGCCTATCGCTGTGTTGAGCCATGATCAGCAGGTTGACGAGCCGGATACCTTTGGCTGGAGTCTGCCGTTTCTGAATGTGTTGCAGTTCCGGTATTACCGGCTGCAGCTGCGCAGGTTTAACTGGCGGGACTATATCCACTCGGATAATCCGGTAGCTGCTGCATTGCTCAGCAGCATGAGTTATAATGAAGAGGATAAGATTCAATTGAAGCTGGAGTTTGTGCGCATGATAACACGAATGCAGCTTGATCCGGCGCGCATGGAGCTGTTGACGGTGTTTTTAGAGACATATCTGCCGCTGAAAGAGGAAGAGGAACGGCAAGTCTGGCAGGAGGTCGAACGAATCTACGGTGAAAAAGGGGAAGAGATCATGGAATGGAAAACCTCATTTGAGAAGCTGGCTGAAAAGAAAGGTAAACAGGAGGGGAAAAGAGAGGGCAGGCAGGAGGGGGAAAAGGAAGCCAAGCAGGAAGTGGCTGTAAAGCTGCTGAACCTGGGACTGGAGCCTGAGGTTATTGAGGCGGCTACAGGCCTATCCGCGGCGGAGCTGGCGGCGCTGAGGAATATCGTCCACTCTCCGTCTCCCCAGGAGAAGGAGTGAAGGACGGAGTCTCTTATCAAAAATATTATGATTCTGCAGGCGGAAAACTCTTATATATGCAATAAAGCCATTGTCAGCGGAAGCTCCTATACGGTGGACCAGGCCATCAGCGAGGCGCAAAGCTCGTGGAGCAAAACCGGCGGCAAGGCACTGGAGGATTGGTATAAGAAATGGTATCAGGAAAACAAGGACAAATGGGTGTTCAGCAAGGATATCTACAGCATGAAGGTCGAATAGCGCCATGAATAGTTCAGCGGCTGTTCAATTGGTGCTTCGGGAAGCGGAGGCAGGAATGGCGGCGCCCTGCCATGCTGTTCCGGTTTGGAGCATTCCCGGCTATTATCTGGATGCCGCCGGCCATACCGCGGCCAAACGGCTGATGGAGGAGGATGCCCAGAATGCCTACGCGGCTGCCCTTGCCTACCGGATAACGGGAAAGCCCGCCTATGCGGACAAAACCGTGGAGCTGCTTAACGGCTGGGCGGCGGTCAACCGGGAGGTCGCGGATCATGACGGCCCGCTGGTTTCCGCTTATCTGGGAGTGGGGCTGATCAAGGCGGCGGAGCTGGTGAAGGGCTACTCCGGCTGGAGCGGCCGGGACCGGGAGCAGTTTATCCATTGGCTGACCGCGATTTTCCTGCCCGGCTGGGACGGCATTCCCGGACGCAATAACTGGTGGAGCTGGAGCTTATACGCCCAACTGACGCTGTTTCAGTTCATGGGCGACAGCGCCCGCTTTGCGGAGGAAGCCGCCAACCTGAAGGAGCAGATCGACTCCTCCATTGCCGCGGACGGCTTCCTTCCGGAAGAAACCGTAAGAGGGAAAAACGGCATATGGTACCATTATTTCGCCTTGGCTCCCTTAACGGCGGCAGCCAAGCTGGTGCTTGACACCACCGGCGAAGACCTGTTCCATTGGATCTCGCCCGGAGGCAAAAGCCTCAAGCTGGCTCTCGACACCTTATTCTATTTCATCGACGGGCGTGTGGACCAGTGGCCCTTCGAGGCGGATCAGAATTTCCCCAAGCCGCTGGCTCCTCATGCCTGGCCGTTGGACCTGTATGAAGCCATGGCCGGTGTGTACCGGGACCCGGAATATGAGCGGCTGGTCTCTCCCTGCCGGCCCATTGCGGGCCACAAGAACAGCAACAGCGGCTTTTATGTGTCCCACGCCTGGATTTATCCAACCTGGTTTGCGGGTGAGGGAAAATAGCATATTTAGCCCGGCTCGAAGGAATTGGCGCCGGGTTTTTGTCTTCGATACGCCGTAGCCGCGGCTGCCGCTTATCGCCTACAATAGAAAGAAAAAGTGAGCGAGGTGCTGCGCTTGCATTGGCTTCAGCCCTACATCGATTCTCTGCAGGTCCGATTCCTGCACATTACCCGATACCATATCTCCGAGTATTATGTCATGACTCCGGTACGGCTGAAGCATTGCGTCATGTGGTACCTGGAGGACAGCGCGCTGCATGTGGAGGCGGACGGGCAGACATACCGGGGGCAAAGCGGCGATTTATTCGTTTTTCCCGCCGGCATGACAGTTTACAACCGGACAATAACCGGCCCCAACCGGGTAATCAGCATCAATTTTGACGGAAATGTGCCTTTGTTCGGAACAGGAAACTGGCTTGAGCTATTCGGAATCCCGGTTCAATCGCGTGCGTCCGTGGAGGTAAAGGAGGCTTTTGGCCGCATGCTGTCGCACCGCGAGGAAAGCGGGATCAGCCGCAGAATAACGCTGCAGGGGGACTTGCTTCACCTGTTGGCCGGGCTGATCAGGGAAGGCGTCGCCGAGAGAAGCGAACAGATGAAGGATTGCGGAGACATGCGGGTCCGGCGGGCTGCCGATTATATCTTTACCCGGAGCAGCCGGATTCCCGAGGTGCAGGAGCTGGCACAGATCGCGGATGTAAGCGAATCCCATCTTCGCAAGCTGTTCCGGCAGTATACGGGGCTGTCGCCTGCCCATTACATCCATTATGTCAAGATTGAGCAGGCCAAGCGGGAGCTGGCGGAGAACGACCGCCGGATTTCGGAGATTGCAGCGGGGTTGGGATTTGCGGAGCCGAATTATTTTGCGCGGCTGTTCAAAGCCAAAACCGGCTGCACGCCTACGGAGTACAGGCGGCAGTTTCGGATTTGGGGGGCGGAAGGCTGACGCTCTTTGGGATAAGCGGTTTGTGCTAGCAATAATCGGTGGCGGTTCTGTAACAGAGTTCGGCTTTTTGCTAGGATGATCTTGGGCAAGGAAGGAGATCCAAGCAGGAGGCCGTGGAATGAACAAATTTCAGGAAAGAACTCTATGTTACGATTTTGTTGTGATCGGCGGCGGGATGGCCGGCATAGCGGCGGCGGTAACCGCTTCGCGCAGAGGTCTGCGAACCGCCCTTATCCAGGACCGCCCTGTTCTAGGGGGGAATGCCAGCAAGGAAGTGCGCTTATGGCTGCTTGGCGGCGACGGCGGCGGCAATAATGCCTATTTTCGTGAAACGGGCCTGATGGAAGAACTGAGGCTGGAAAATTTGTACTGGAATCCGGACGGCGAAGCGGAGCCATGGCATGTCATCCTTCACACGATGGTGATGGAAGAGAAGCGCCTGGATCTGTACCTCAATACAGTCGTCACCGAATTGAAGATGGACGGAAGCCGCATCCAAAGCGTAAAAGGCTTTACGCTGGCCTCGGAAATATGGACCACCTTTACCGCCCCCTTCTTCCTGGATTCCACAGGAGACGGAACCATCGGTTATTTGGCGGGGGTGCCGTATTCCGTCGGACAGGAGAGCCGGGAGGAGTACGGCGAATCTCTGGCGCCGGCGCAATATGATCCCGGCACCTTGGGCAACACCATTATGTTTCTGGCCAAGGACGCCGGGCATCCGGTGGAGTTTAAGCGGCCTTCCTGGGCATACCGCTTCGAGGAGAAGGATCTGCAGCACCGGGAGCATACCCACAGGCAGTCCGGCATTTATTTCTGGTGGATTGAATACGGCGGCGAAAGCGACACCATTCACGAAAACGAGAAGATCAAGCATGAGCTGTGGCGGATTGTCTATGGCATCTGGGACCATCTGAAGAACGACCCTGAGCACCGGCCGGAAACCCGGAACCTGGAGCTGGAATGGGTGGGGACGATTCCCGGCAAGCGGGAATCCAGAAGATTGGCCGGCCCGCACAAGCTGACGGAACAGGACATTATGAACCAGACCGAATTTCCCGATGCGGTTGCATACGGCGGGTGGAGTCTGGACCATCATCCTCCCGGCGGCTTCTGGGACAAGGAGCGCGAGCCTTCCCGCCATTTTCATCATAATGGGCTTTACAACATTCCGCTGCGCTCCTTGTACGCCGTCAATGTGGAGAATCTGTTCTTCGCAGGCAGGGATATCAGCGCAACCCATGTGGCGATGTGCTCGACCCGCGTTATGCTGACAGCTGCCCAGATGGGGCAGGCGGTAGGCGCCGCCGTGCAGGAATGTCTGAAGTCGGGCTCCTTCCCGGCAGGATTAACCGGGGAGCAGATCGGCCGCATTCAACAAAGCCTGCTGAAGGAGGACCACTATATCGTGGGCGTGCAGGGCGCTGATCCGGACGATCTGGCCCGTCAGGCTCAAATCTCCGCCTCCTCCGTTCATGCGGGCCAGGGAGCCGAAGATTTCGAACCGGAGCGAGCTCTTCGGCTGGAGCTGGACGGCGACGGCAACGACATCATGTTTCCTGTGCTGACCGGCCGTCTAGACGAGGTCAGACTGCTCATGGAGGGTGCGGGCGTATTGGAGGCCGAGCTGTGGCAGTGCGACAAGAAGCGCAACTTTTACCCTGCGGTCAGCATCGGCAAGTTTACTGTTGAGGTGAAGAATGACGGCGCCCGCGGATGGACCGTCTTGCCCTTGCAGATGGAAGATTTGCCGGACGGCTGGTATTTTCTTCATGTGAAGGGTGCCGGGCTTGCGCTTTGGGCTTCTCCGGACCGGCTTCCAGGCTTCCGGGTGATGAAATACTATCCCCGCGGACGGAGAGTTTACTCCCGGTGGCCAAGGCTGGATGAGGTGGGAGCGCCCTACATGCGCATCGAGCCGGAGCCGGCGCTTTATACAGCGGATAAAGTGGCCAACGGCTATTCCCGGCCGTATCATGAGCCGAACCTGTGGGTATCCGCCCGAACGGATTTTACCGAACCGGAGACGCTGACGCTCAAGTGGCAGAGCGCAGTCCGGCTGAACCGTCTCCAGCTGGCCTTCGATTCGGATCTGGATAAAGAACTGAAGAACCAGTGGGTGCCGTATCCGTTCCATGTCATCGTCAACTGCGTGATGGATTATGCAATCGAGGCCAAGGTGGGCGGCGAATGGAGGCAGCTGGCCGAAGTCAGCGGCAACTACCAGCGGTTTCGCGTCCACCGGTTTGAGACGGTTGAGGCGGATGCAGTCCGCATTTCCTTCCTCTCCACCTGGGGGACGCCGTACGCAGGTGTCTACGAGATCAGAGCGTATAATGAATAGCATATGAGTGAAAAAGGGCTGGACCGCAAGCAACGGGACAGTCCTTTTTTGTCGGCTATCTGCTGCAATCGTGTACAAAATAGCATGATTGCGTACTGTATGAGCCGATCAAGCCGAGTAGACTGTGCGCGGTCATGTGGGACGGCGCCAGAACGATGGACGGCGCTTTCCGCTATATCGGCAAAAGCTTCTGCGACGGCAACGAACAAGGCGGTACGCGAATATCTCGCTGATCGTGGCCCAATATTGCCTGTTGAAGGAAACCAAGCCGTTCTGGGACAAAACGGATTGGATTTATGAGCAGGTCCGGTGGAGCTTGGACGGAGTGCTGACTTTTCTGGGCAAAAACGGGCTTCTGGACGACTGCGCGCCAGTCGTTTCCATAAACCCTTGCCGGGTATACCGTGTCGCTTTGCACTTGATGACCTGCTGTGAGCCGATCCGATCCGAAACGGACATTATCTTGAATGGATTGACCATCCGGCATCAGTGAGCGGTTAAAGCTGAAAATGGAGGTGGCCTCAAAATAGAGTGACAGGCCTGATCCAGGTAACGGAACCACAGTCCGCGCAATGAGACGCGTGACGCAGGGAGTCCAGGGGAAATTTCGTCTTGACTCCCTCTGGAGAAAGAACTATTATACAGATAAGTTGAATAGGCGATGGAGTTCGCCATAACCGCCGCAAGGCTAATGACTCCTACCAGAGATGATATATCCCTGGTAGGAGTCTATTTTTTTCTCCAAAATAAAGCTCTGAGAGGGTGCAATTCACAGCAAATGATCAGAATCAGGCTGAAACGCAGAGGCTTTACGAAACAATCCATATCTATGGCGGTGGTGTTAACCTTTATCAAATGGATACTGCTTGGGGGAGGCGTAGGCATATTAGCCGGGACAGCTTCGGCCTTTTTTCTGGAGAGTCTGGACTATGTTACGGGCCTCCGCAATCTTCATCCGTGGCTGTTGTTTGGACTGCCGCTGGGCGGCGCGCTTGTCAGCTGCTTATACCGGAAGTTTGGCGGAAGCTGCTCAAAGGGAAATAATTTAATCCTGGAACAAATTCATGAGGGAAATGGGACGATTCCCTTAAGGATGGCACCGCTTGTTCTGTTTGGCACGTTAGTTACGCATTTGTTCGGCGGCTCCGCCGGGCGGGAGGGCACCGCCGTACAGATGGGCGGCAGCCTGGCCGAGGCATTCGGGCGGCTCTTCAAGGTGAATGCCCGGGATCGCAGGATACTGCTGATCTGCGGAATCAGCGGCGGTTTTGGCTCCATCTTCGGCACGCCGCTGGCCGGAACTCTGTTTGGACTGGAAGTATTGGCCATTGGACTGATCTCCCACGAAGCGTTGATTCCTGCTTTCATCGCAAGTATGGTAGGCAATGCCGTCACAGGTTCATTCTGGGGTGTGCATCATATTCATTACAATATGGGAGCGGTGCCTGATTTTTCGCTCATCGTTCTGCTCAAGGTTGTGGCGGCTTCGGTTCTGTTTGGCCTGACAAGTCTCGTCTTCAGCAAGCTGACACATTTTCTGAAGAAGCTGTATGCCCGGATATTCAAAAACCCCATGCTTAAATCGGCCGTTGGCGGCTTCATTGTCATTGGTCTGGTGTATGCCCTTGGCACGAGGGATTATTTGGGGCTGAGCATCCCCTTGATTCAGCATTCCTTCGATGGCGATGTCCCGCCGCTGGCCTTTATGTGGAAGCTTCTGTTCACCTCGGTTACGCTTGGCGCCGGCTTTCAGGGGGGAGAGGTGACACCGCTGTTCGGGATCGGCGCGACTTTGGGCCATACCTTGGCGGAGCTGTTCGGCTTATACGCGCCGTTCCTGGCCGCGCTTGGGTTTATCGCGGTTTTTTGCGGGGCCACCAACACGCCGATTGCCTGCTTCATTATGGGCATCGAATTGTTCGGTTCGAGTGGAGCCCAGTATTTGTTTATCGCTTGTGTTGTCAGCTATTTGGCTTCCGGCCATACGGGCATCTATACCTCCCAGAAAATAGGGGTTTCCAAAGTCCCATCGATCCTTATCCCGGAAGGCACTACACTTGAGAAATGGAGTGGAACTGAAGGCAGGCGACAGGCGGGCAGATGAAAATAGGGGTTATTGGATAAATAAGGAGATAGGCGATTGTCGCCTGTCTCTTTATTTTTTTGGGGCTTCAGCAGAGAAGTTTCGCAATAAATAAACAAAAAACATTTGAAACGTATATTTTTATCGAACGTATATCTGTTATATGAACGAAAAACTATAAATCGTTCATTTAATAGGTTTTATCTATTTTGGAGGTGTTGAGCTTGTCAGTCATTCATATGAATCGTGTGCAAAAATCATTCGGCAAATTTCAAGCTTTGCAGGATGTGAGTTTGCAGGTGGGAAAAGGAGAAGTGCTGGGCTTTATCGGCCCCAACGGCGCGGGAAAATCCACCACCATCCGGATTCTCCTCGGATTGCTGCGCAGGGACGGGGGAGAGATGCGGCTCTTCGGCAAGGACCCGTGGAAGGATGCCGTGAAGCTTCACCGCCGCCTGGCTTACGTGCCGGGGGATGTGCATCTGTGGCCCAATCTGACCGGAGGCGAGGTTGTGGATCTGTTCGGCAGGCTGCGGGGCAGGCTGGATTCCAAGCGCCGCGCGCAATTGCTGGAACGCTTTGATCTTGATCCGACGAAAAAATGCGGCACCTATTCCAAGGGGAATCGGCAAAAGGTGGCGCTTGTGGCCGCTTTTGCCTCCGAAGCGGAGCTGTTCATTCTTGATGAGCCCACCTCCGGGCTTGATCCGTTGATGGAGGCCGTCTTTCAGGAATGCGTAGCCGAGGCCAAGGCATCCGGCCATACAGTTCTGCTGTCCAGCCACATTCTGGCTGAGGTGGAAACCCTGTGCGACCGGATCAGCATCATCCGCAAAGGCAAAATTGTCGAATCGGGAACCTTGCGGGATATGCGGCTTGTATCCCTGACCAAGGTTTCGGGAGAAACGGAGCGTCCTGTCACCGGCTTGGAACGGCTGCAGGGCATCACAGAACTGCACGCATTGGGAGCACATTTCGAGTTCAGGGTAGACAACCGGGAGCTGGGGGCCGCCCTGAATCACCTCTACGGATTTGGCATCAAAACCTTGACCAGCACTCCGCCCTCTTTGGAGGAGCTGTTTATGCGCCATTACGGGGATGAAGCCTCCAGCCTTTCCGCTTCCGGGACAAAGAAGGAGCTGAGCAAAAAATGAAATCCAACCTTTTTGCAGGAACCGCGCCGCTGGTCCGGCTGGCCTTGCGCCGGGACCGGATCAAGCTTGCCGTATGGCTGGTTGGCCTGACGGCGCTGCTGTTCTCTCTGGCGGCTACCTATGACGGCTTTTTCGCTTCGGAGCAGGAAATGATCGATATGGTTGCGGTCCGGACCTCCAGCCCGGTCATGCGCCTGTTTGATCCTCCGGTTTCGGGGGCCAGTCTCGGCGGCTTCACTATGCTGGAGATGTATACATTCATTGCCGTGCTGGTGGCGCTGATGGCTGCGCAGACCGTCGTCCGCCATACCCGGCAGAATGAGGAAACAGGAAGATCCGAGATGATCGGCTCGGCGTCAGTGGGACGGTTTGCCGGTCTGGCGGCTGGGCTGATCGTGGCGGCGGGAGCCAGCCTTGCCCTTGTTCCGCTCTTCGCCCTGGCGCTCACGGTAAACGGCCTCCCTGCGGAAGGCTCCTTCGCAGCCGCGGCGGCTTTTGGCGGCATCGGCCTGGCGTTTGCCGGTTTGGCCGCTCTGATGTCGCAGCTGTCGGAAACCTCTAGGGGAGCCAACAGCCTGGCGGCAGCCGGCCTTGGCCTCTCCTTCCTGCTCAGCGCCACAGGTAACATGCTGGGCAAGGCCACGGAGAACGGGCTCCGCGTCGAAAGCGCCTGGCCGGCTTGGCTGTCGCCCCTGGGCTGGGGCGGCCAAATGCGGGCCTTTCATGACAACAACTGGTGGACTCTCGCGTTATTCGCGGCGGCTTTCGTCGTGCTATCGGCCCTGGCGCTGTGGTTTGCTTCCGCCAGAGACTTGGGAGCGGGGCTGCTTCCCGCCCGCAAGGGTTCTCCCACCGCCCATCCCGCTTTGGCCAAACCCTTCGGGTTGGCCTGGAGACTGCAGCGCAGCAGTTGGATCGGCTGGGCCGTCGGAACTGCCGTATTCGGCGCCGTGTTCGGCGGCATCAGCAATGAATTGGAGGATATGCTAAGGGAGAATGAGAAGGTGATGGGACTGTTGGAGCAGTTAGGCGGGACCGCAGGTTTGCTCGATACCTTCTTTGCCATGGCTATGGGCATTATGGGCTGCGTCCTGGCGGTTTATCTCGTTTCGGCCATGCTCCGCATGAGAAGCGAGGAAGAGAGGGGGACGCTTGAGCCGGTGCTGGGCACGGCAATGAGCCGTTACCGCTGGAAGCTGGGCTATATGGCATGCGCCGTTACAGGCGCCTTGGGCTTGCTCCTTCTGCTGGGGCTTGTTACCGGCTTGACCGCATTTTTGGTAACCGGCAAGGGAGTACACTTGTATGAGCTGCCCGTTGCCGCTCTTCTGCAGGCTCCCCCTGTGCTGATTCTGGGCGGCATTGCCTCCTTCGCCTTCGGATTGGCCCCCCGGCTTTCCCAGATCATCGCCTGGGCGGGGCTGGGCGCAAGTTTGCTGGCAGGTCCCATGGTCGCGGAACTGCTCCAGCTGCCCCAATGGGCGAAGAATATTTCTCCGTTTACCCATGTGGCCGCCTATCCCGCGGAGGATGTAACGGCCGGACCGCTTCTGTGGATGCTGGCCGTTGCGGTGGTGCTGACGGCGGCGGGTCTCTTGGCCTTTCGCCGCCGCAGCCTTAGCCTGTAGAGTTCATTACCTGCTATAATAGGGAGACAATCGTTTCTTAGTATGGTCAACGAGATGATCCCCTTAATGCAGGAGGACTGGCTATGGCAAAGGAAGTAGTCCGGCGAAAATCCGGCAAAAAAGAAGCATTGCTCACGACGGCGGAACGTCTCTTCTTCGAAAAAGGGGTGCATGCCGTTACGGTGGAAGAGGTGGTGGGGGAAGCGGGTGTAAGCAAAGCCACCTTCTATAAATATTTTTCCGGCAAGGAGGCTCTTGTAGAGGCTGTTTTGGATGTGGTGTCGGATGTGCTCGTTGAGCGTCTGAAGCAGCTTGTGCAGCGGGCCAAACAGGAGAGAATGACCAAAGAAAATTTTATTGGCTTCTTCGATGTGAATGACTACGACCGCTTTTTCCAAACTCATTTCATTGAGGATATTATGAATGACTATCCCCATGTAGTGATGCGGTCGATCAATAAATTAATCGGCATTGTGCTGCCGATTTTCCGCGATTTCATCCGTGCCGCCAAAATTGACGGCATTGTCCGGATGGATGTGGACACAGAGATGCTTCTGGTCTATACAGTGATGCTTCGCCGCGCCGTAGCCCAGAACTGGATGCTGCTGCCGGAAGGGATGGAGCTGAAGGAGTTTTCATCCAAGCTGTGGGATATCTATCTCTACGGCATTATGGGACGCAAGGAGAGCGATAACACTGAGCCTGGATGAAAAAGGGGTTGATGGAATCATGAGCCGTAGGTGCTGCTGCGCAATCTGATCTATACCACTCAGATCATTCGGATCGACTCGATTTACTTTTATAGGAGAGCGGATCAGACTGTTCTGACCCCCAATTCCCTGCTGATGCAGGTGATTTCACAGCAGGCTTGTTATCGTCCTGAGGCCGTGATACAATTCAGCTATATGAAGCAGTAGTGAAGCACACTCTGCCAGAATCCTTGTTGCGACAAGGACTGGCGGGATGTGCTTTTTTTGTTGTCCAGAGGGCTGCTTTGACGGCTGTGTCAGGAGAAGGGAAGGGGTATACGATTGACGGATCATGACGGGTTGTACAAGGAATTGCTGAAGACATTCTTCAAGGAATTTATGGAATTATTTTTCCCGGAGGCGGCGAGATGGATCGACTTTACCTACACCGAGTTTCTGTCGGAGGAGATCGTGGTGGATATCAAAGGAGGAACCAGGAAGCGGCTGGATATTCTGATCAAGACCCGATTGAAGGGGAAAAAAGCCTATATTCTGGTGCATAAGGAACCGCAGGCTTACTATGAGAAGGCGTTTCCGGAGCGGATGTTCCTCTATGCGGCGCGGCTGTATGAGAAGCATCGGCTGCCGGTGTTGCCTATCGCCATCTTGAGCTACAAGCGGAAGAAACCGGAGCCGGAGAAGTTTGGCTGGAGTCTGCCGTTCCTGGAGGTGATGCAGTTCCGGTATTACCGGCTGCAGCTGCGCAGGTACAAGTGGCGGGACTTTATGCACTCGAATAATCCGGTGGCAGCTGCATTGTTGAGCAGCATGGATTATAATGAGAGTGACAAGGTACAGATGAAGGTAGAGTTTGTACGGATGATGACGCGGCTGGAACTGAACCCGGCGAAGATGCACTTGCTGGCGGTGTTCTTCGATACGTACCTGCCATTGAAGGAGAAAGAAGAGCAGCAGGTATGGCGGGAGATCGAACAAGTTTATGGAAAGGCAGGGGAAGAGGTCATGGAGTGGAAGACGACGTTCGAGAAGTATGCGGAGAAACGAGGCAGGAAAGAAGGCAAGGAAGAAGTAGCGGTCAAGCTGCTCAAGCTGGGAGTGGAGCCGAAAGTGATTGAAACCGCCACAGGGTTAACCGCGGCGAAGCTGGCAGCGCTGAAAGGCAAAGAGAAAGGGGCAGCGCTGCAGGACGGGGAGAGCGGTGGGGCAGTTGAGGTCAATTAGAAATCATTACAACCGTCCACGGATCATCTGCGGACGGTTGTGCTTGTAGTGCGCCATGCATGGCGATGACCTAGGCGGCGGAAGACCGCTGTGGGGGCTGGTCGTGGCTAACCACTAGCCAAGCGGTGGGGAAGATTATAATCGCCGGCAAGCTGAATAACGGGAGAAGCCGCTTATGGGCGGCTTCTCTTTTTGACTTTTCATTTTAACTGCACTCACAGTCGCTTCCCGGCGGGAATGTCGGGGAATTTGCCGCCGCCGGGCTTCTTTGAGCCGCTTTTCCGGTATTCTGTTGGCGTAATGCCCACCAGCTTCTTAAAGGTTTTATTAAAATGGGCCACATTGTTATAACCGGCTTCAAAAACGATCTCCGTCACGCTTTTATCGGTTTCAACCAATAGTTGAGTAGCCTTCAAAATACGCAAATAGTTCAAATAATCGCTGAAGCCCATTCCTTTCACCAGCTTAAATACACTGCTGAAATAAGTAGGCGACATGTGAGCCAGTTCAGCCATTTCTTCAAGGCGGAGATCCTCTGCAAAATGCTTCTCCATATGGGAAATCGCCTGGTGGAAGGACTGCCGGTACATGGTGAACGCCTTGTGGTCTTGGGGGCTCCGGCGATTATACCGGAAAGCCCTGCCGGCCAGGACAAGAAGCTTCAACAGGTCTGCCTTGATGGCCAGCCTGTATCCTTCCTCCTTGTTTGCAAGCTCTTTTCTCATCGATGCAATCCGTGTTTCCGCTTCCAGCTTGTCCTCGATGCTGAAGCTCATTTTGGGCGCCGGAAGCCCGCTTTTTTCGATCAGGGGCTGGATATAGGCAAAATCCATAAAGCTGCCGAAGCTGGACAAATCACGCAAGCTTTCATGAATAAAATGCGGAATGAAGTCAATCTGGATGATTTCGAAGGGGGTAAGCTTTATCGGTATGATCTGATGCTCAAGAAAGGGAGGAACCGAAAAAAAGTTGCCCTGCACTACAACGGCCTCCATATTGCCCAGCTTGTGAATGCATGTCCCGTAGGTCACGTAGCATAATTGAAGATGCTCATGGGCGTGCAGCACCGGGTTGTACTCGTCCTGAGACCGGACTTCTATTTTGAAGGGAAAATCCTCCTCGGGCAAAAATTCCCGCTGCCCATAAACAGGAAAGGACATGCAGCAGCCTCCTTCCTTCACTTTACGATCGCCGCCATTCTTTGCTCAGACTAACTATACCATGATTTGAAATTCGGAAAAAATGCAAAGCAATTCTAAAATTAGAATAGGCATTCGATAAGCTGAACCTTGTAAAGTAAAGAGGAAGGAGACAGGAAGGATGGAGGGATTGAAATGCGCCAATATGCCTTCAGTACGCTGCCATGCGAAGGATGGAGCGCCGGGGAAATTGCCGACGCTTGTAAAGCATACGGATTTGCAGGGGTGGAGCTGCGCGAGGGACCGGGCTCAGTAATCGCTGCCCAGGATTCAAGGGAGCAATGGCAGCGGACAGCGGCCGTATTTAGAGAAGCGGGTATACAGGTTACGAATATCGGCTCCGGCATCTGTGTACGAAATGAAGCCCACGGAAACGGCCAACTGCCCCAATTGAGGCGGTTGGCGGAGATGGCAGCGGTATTCGGCTGCAAGGGCATCCGGATATTTCTGGGCAATTTTGCCCAACGGTATGATGCGCCGGTGGAGCCTGTTGATCATCCGGGCATTGTAAAGTGGCTGCAGGCGGCCTGCGATTTGGTTGCCGCCCATGGGGCTGCCATTTGGATCGAGACCCACAATGAATATGCCACCGGAAAAACATTGCGGCAGCTGTTGGATGAAGTGGATCGGGAGAACTGCCGCGTTATTTATGATGTGATCCATCCGCTGGAGGATGGGGAGGAGCCGGAGCAGACGCTGTTGCTTCTGGGGGAAGCCTGTGTTCACGTTCATATCAAGGACGGCGAACCCTTCGACGATCCTCTGGCACATGACTGGAAATATACCTGGCCCGGCGAGGGCAAGGTACCCATTGCGCGTATCGTCCGCCTGTTGGAGGAGAGCGGGTATAAGGGTTATTTTTCGCTGGAATGGGAGTCGAAGTGGCGCAAGGAGCTGCAGGCTATGAAGAAGGAGCCGGCAGAGGTATTCCCTTCTTATATTCAATATATGGAGAATTTATCATAATCGCGGCAATGGAGGGATTTCAGTGAAAACATTAATTACCGTGACCAATCATGATCTCAGGCAATTGTTGTTCCGTCCGGAAACGGTTAAACGGTTGGAGGCTTTTTCGGAAGTGGGCTGGCTGGAGGAAGGACGGGCTTATACAGAGCAAGAGCTGGCCTCCCTTGTGAGGGAGTATGATGCGTGCATTACCTCATGGGGATCGCCGAAGCTGGGCTATGAGGTGCTGCGCCACGCCGACCGCCTGAAATTTATCGGGCATGCGGCCGGCTCAGTGGTTTCTGTGGTGAATGAGGATGTTTTTGATACCCCCATCACCGTGACGAATGCCAATCCGCTGTTGGCCCAGTCCACCGCCGAGGCAGCAGTTGCCTATATGCTGGCGGGGGCATGGAAGCTCCGGAGCTATGGCGAGTCCTTAAGAGCCGGCATGTGGTCAAATAATAATGTGGAAACGGTTCCCGGCTTATCCTATTGTACGGTGGGACTTATCGGTTACGGAGAAATCTCCCGCCATGTGATCCGGCTGCTGAAGCCTTTTCGCCCGAAGCTTCTTTTATATTCCCGCTATTGCAGCGAGACGGAAGCCGCCTCCCTGGGGGTTGAGCTATGCTCGCTGGATTCGTTGTTGTCGCGTTCGGATATTATTTCACTGCATAACACATGGACGCCGGCTACCGAAAAAATGATCGGCTCCGAGCAGCTGCGGAAAATACGCGACGGCGCTCTCCTTGTAAACACAGCGCGGGGCGCTATCATCGACGAGCAAATGCTGATAAGCGAGCTGTCCACGGGAAGATTTCAAGCGGTATTGGATGTATATGAACGGGAGCCGCTGCCTGCGGACAATCCGCTTCTTCATTTGCCGAATGTATGGTGTCTGCCGCATATCGGCGGGTTTCACAGCAGGCTCAAGCCGGAGATGGGGAATTTCGTTATTGAGGATTTGAAGCGGTTATTATCCGGCGCCCAACCGAAAGGAATCATAACGCGGGATGTGTACAAACGGTTAACTCCGAGATAATGCCGATTACGCTCTATAAAAAAGTAACTCATCAAGCGAGATGGGTTGCTTTTTTTGTGCTGGCGGAAAAAGGCAGTTTATCAATTGAAAATGATTATCATTATCGATATAATCAGTATAGATCAAATACGGAGGGGCTGAGGCAATGGAGGAGTTGAAAATGGCGAATAACCGCGCGGCGGGGGGAGACCCTCCCGAAGCGGGCCGCCGGACAGCGCAATCTGTTCTGCCTGATTCTTGCAGAGAGGCAGCCCGCTTGATTCGCGAGCGAAGAACCATCCGCAGATTCGCCAAACAAGCTGTGCCGGTGCAGGAGCTGGCAGCTATGCTCAAGCTGGCGGCGGACACGGTTGCCTTGGAGTATGACCCGGATGGGCTGCGGTTTATTTTTTTTGCCAGCGACGAAGGGAAGCGCAAGGCGGGTCAAGCCATTATGGCCGCTTACAGCGGTCAGGGCTTATACCGTTGGATGCCGGGCAAGGTTGTGCAGGCTATGGCCGGACAAGTGGCCAAAATCCCGCTGATTGCGGCTGTTATTGTCCGGGAATGCGGCAATCCTTCCTATAATGACCGGCAAATAGCCGCGGCCAGCGGGATTATTCATAGCTTTACGCTGCTTGCCTGGGAGCGCCAAATCGGGCTGGTATGGAATACGGAGCTGGTTATTGAGCATGAGCTGCTGAAGGCCGGGCTCGGACTTGCCGGAGACGAGCGTCTTGTTTGCCTGCTGTATGTTGGAGCATACGACAAGCTGCCAAAAGGAAAAAGCCGCACCCCTGCCGCGGAAAAGTGGACTGTGCTGGGAGGGGACACGGGACAAGGAGGAGAAGCATGAGTATCCAGCCGATAATGAAGCGGATCGGAGGCCGCGAACAGTTCGACGGGCATCCGGTGACGGAGGGGCAAGTACAGGCGCTTCTGGAGGAAGCGGTGTGGGCGCCGAATCATCATTTGCGCGAGCCTTGGCGGTTTATTTGGGTGGCCGGGGATTACCGCGCCAAGCTGGCGGATTTATTCGACTTGCCCACCCATGCAGCCATCCAGGGGATGATCATGGAGGCGCCGGCTTGCCTGATTGTAGTGGCTCCCGTTCCCGAGGATGCCCGGGAAGCTGGGGAAGATTTTGCCGCCGCCTGCTGCCTGATTCAGAATCTGCAGATTCTCGCTTCAGCCAGCGGGTTGGGCATGGAGTGGCATTTGCCGTTGCGGGAGGAATGCCGGGCTTTCTGCACTGCCGCAGGACTTCAGCAGCATGAACGGATTGCCGGCGTGCTGGGGCTTGGCTATTTTAAGGACGAACCGGCAAAGGAGCCCGGGGAAAAGTCGCTGCGGATCGACATTGTCTGAAGCACGGGGCACGAAGGAGACTTGTTATGGAGTTCTTGGTTTTTGGGGAAAAACACCTGCCCGTTGTGATGCTGATTCATGGAGCCGGCTGGTCGCGGACCTTTGTCAGACATGCGGAGCAGCTGAAGGACCGCTACTGCGTCGTTGTTCCCGTCTTGGACGGGTATGGCAATGATGCAACGCAGCGTTATGGCTCAACCGTCCAGTCGGCCAATGAATTGCTTGCCTATATCGATGAAGTATGGGGAGGGAAGCTGTTTGCCCTGGCCGGCGTGTCGCTTGGCGGGCAGATTGCGCTGGAAATGCTGACCCAACGGAGGAAGCTGGCAAAGTATGCCATCGTTGAAGGGGCGCTTTGTATCCCGCAGCCGCATTTGTTGAAATATACGCTTATCCACCGCGGCTTATTTCGCTTCATGACAGGAGGCGTGATGGCCAAATTGTCCAACCGCAGGCTGCCCCGGCATTTTCAACTGGACCGCGCTTCCATGGATGCCTGCATTCAGGAAATGTCGGCATTTCATAAGGACAGCATCGATGCCTTGTTCGTTTCGCATAACGCTTATGTTCTGAGAGAGGAGCTTCGCGTTTGCGAGGTGCCGCTGCTTTGTCTGGTGGCCGGCAAGGACCCGGCTCCCATCCGCAGATCGGCTACGCTCCTTCAAGAGGTCATGCACGATTGCCGGGTGGAAATTCTTCCGGAGTACCGCCATGGAGAGCTGAGTGTGCACCGTCCGCAGGAATGGATTTCACGGGCGTTGAGGTTTTGGGATAAAGCTAACAGCCGTGCCGTCCAGAGGTAGCGATTCGGCTGGTTTCGCGTTAAGTGATGTAATGCGTTTTTTCATGATTGTCACGAAATTGCTTGGGAGATTGCCCGGTAATTCGGTTAAACATGATGGAGAGAGGATTTGCAGTTGTTGCAATTATCGAAGACAGCCAGACGGGCGAAGTGTTGCATTCACCGTCTGGCTGTTGTTCTTACCTTAACAGTGATCTATGAACGCATCATGAAGCAAAAATCGCGTCAATCTGCGGATCTCTTCTTCCGTCAACTCCACCTTGAGGGGCTCCAGATTGGAAAGCACCTGCTCGGGCCGTTTTGCGCCGGGAATCAGAGCATCAATTCCATCCACGGTTAAATACCACGCCAGTATGCGCTACCTCCGCCCCTTTGGCTTCCGCAATGCGGCGTACCTGTTCTACCTTATCAAGATTGCGCGCGAAGGTCTCGCCCTGGAACAACGGGTTGTTTTTGCGGAAGTCCTAAACGTATCCCACGGCCGATACTTGCCGCCAAGAAGCCCCGACCCAAGCGGGAAATACGGCACAAAGGAAATCCCATGCTCGCGGGTATAGGGAAGCAAATCCTGCTCGGCCTTGCGGTGCAGCAGATTATAGTGGGATTGCAGTACATCCACATAACCATCCTTGTTCGCTTCCCACAGCTGATCGATAGAGAAATTCGACACGCCGATAGCTCCTTGTCTCGTTCGCGAACTGGACGACGACCAAGCTACGATTATCATGGTGGATAGCAACCTGCAACGGGAATATATCTCACCGAGCGAAAAAGCGTTTGCCTATCGGATGAAGCTGGCGGCGATAAATCGGCAGGGTTAACGAACAGATCTAATTTCCCGACAAGTTGTCGGGAGTCGGAAAGCGCAGAAGTTGTAGGGCGAGACGCCGGTGAAAGTGGAAGGCAAGTTCAACGCTATATTCGGTTAACAGAACTCATGCTTTATATCGGATGAGTCGGCTTAAAGTGCCCTTCATGAATGAATTCCTCCCGCTGTTTGACGAAGGCTCTTGTTGCCCTATTTGTTTCACTATAAAGCAGATGACCCTTATTGAGTATAGAAATGCTTAAAAGTGAAGGCGAATGCCGGATTTTGAAAGCAGGATACGGCACATTTAAAGCCGTATCCAGTTTTCGAAATAGACGTATATTGCAAGCGCTTGCTAACCTTATAAGGCAAACAATAATTGTGTTAAGGGAGTGAATGGAATAATGGCCGGTTTAAAAATAAGAAAGCGCTTTATCTTGTTTCTAACAGGCTTGTTGGTCTTTGCGGGATTGGGTCTTGGTACACAGACAGTCCCTAGGGCAGAAGCGGCGGTTGGTTCCTCAGGTGATATTGCGCCTTTGCTGCTTGAGGACTTCATCGATGTTTCAGATTGGACGGACGTCTACAAAAGCCGCGGTACGTTTGAAGCAATCGAAGGCGTTGGGGTGATGACTTCAAATAGTGACAGTTATGGATATGTAGGGAAATCAGTGACCTACAATGTTTCCGAGCTGCCGATTCTACACCTAAAGATAGACAGCGTTGACGAGGGAGGTCTGTGGGCGTTAAAGCTGAATGCAGGCGACGGAGATAAAACGATACAAGGAGATACGAATGTAACTGGAGAAGTTGCCTTTGATTTGAGGAAAAATGAGAATACAAAGAACTGGAGCGGTGTAAAAAAATTTGAACTCAGATTGATGTTCGGGAGTAACACGAAAAATAAGTCATACAGAATCAGCGAACTATGGGCGGAGCCAGGAGCGCCATCGACGCCAAGCGGTCTTGTAGCATCGGCCGGCGATTCATCGGCGACCTTGATGTGGAATGCTTCGGCAGGGACGGTCAGTTACAATGTATACCAATATGAGGGCATGGTTGCACCGGTGAATCCTGCAGACTGGAAGCTTGTGGGAGAAGTTGTGACAGATCCTGCGTACACCGTGAAAGGACTTACGAATGGTACAAGCTACACATTCGCGGTAAAGGCAACGAACGCACTAGGCGCGAGTGATTATTCAGGAACTGCAATCGCAAGGCCCGAAGCGGATGGTTCCAAACATGAGATTGAACCGCTGCGGCTTGAAGACTTCAGCGATGGCGATGTTTCGAATTGGACAGACTTGGTAAGGGGGACGATAGAAGAAATCAACGGTGCTGGGGTGATCACTCATACTGAAGATAAATGGGGAAATGTAGGCATTCCGGTGACTTACAACGTCACAGATCTTCCCATCCTTCGTATCAAGATTGACGGCGTTGACGAAGGAATAACATGGGCATTAAAACTTAAAACAAGTGATGGGGAATTAACAGTAGTAACTGACACTGTCAAAACTGGCGAATTTGCCTTCGATCTGCGTAAGGCAGATAAGTCATGGGGGATGGCTGGTTTAAAGAACTTCACAATCAGACTCGTGTACCCGAGCGGCACTGGGAACAAATCCTTCAGAATCAGCGAACTGTGGGCGGAGCCGGCAGCAGCACCAGCGGCACCAAACGATCTCGTTGCAACAGTCGGGAATTCATGGGCGACCTTATCATGGAATGATATAGTAGATGCGAGTGGTTACGGGGTAGAGGATCGTTACGATATATACCAATATGAGGGTTCGACTGCACCGGAAAATCCTGCTGATTGGGAGCGCGTAGGAACAGACGTACCGGACGCTACGTTCACGGCGACAGGCCTAACGATCGGTAAGGAATACGCATTTGCGGTAAAGGCTAAGAACGCTGAAGGGGAGAGTGATTATTCAGCGGTGGCAATCGCGGCACCGATTCCAACATACAAACTGAATTTAATGACGTTCAATATCAAGGATGGATCAGGTGTTGATGCAGAATTATGGAACACTCGCAAAAGAATATTTACCAAAATCATTAATGATTTTGCTCCAGACGTGTTTGGCATGCAGGAAGCCCATAACGAGCTTATTAATTATTTGATTGATAACTTGGACGAACAGTACGCCTCAATTGGAGTCTCGCGCTATGGCAATACGGAAGAAGAATATAATAACATCTTGTATCGCTCTGACAAATTCGAAGTGGTGGATTCGGGAACATTCTGGTTAAGCGATACACCGAATCTTGTGGGAAGTAAGAGCTTATTTGATCCGCAATATCCTCGTATAGCCACCTGGGCTAAGTTCAAGGTAATCGATAACCCGCAAGCCGAGTTTTATTACTTTAACACCCATTTTTCAACGAAAGATGAGGCCAAGAAGCAAGGTTCCTCTGTTATTCTGGATCAGATGGACCAAATTGTATACTCGCCAGATGTACCCGTATTTCTGGGGGGCGATTTAAATGCCGACACAGACAATGCCGCTTTTAAATTGCTTGAGAATTCCAGCCTCAACGATACCTGGACAGAAGCGGGACATTCCTATACGGATGATGGCACCTACGGCAATTTTGAAGGCTTGCTTAACGAGGGACACATTGATTGGATTTTCGAACGCAATGTAAACAAAATTCAATCGATCAAGATCAATCATTACAATGAAGGTGGTGTCTATCCTTCCGATCATTATCCAGTTGAATTGGTCGTGGAAATTCCATTAACCGGCCGCGTGGGGGCAACTGTTCCTGGTGCGCCTCACGATGTATATGCCGCCTCTGATGAGGGATCGGCCAAAGTGCTCTTCGTTCCATCTAGAGACGATGGAGGCAGTGAGGTTCTGAATTATAAGGTTACGGTATTGCAGGGCGGCATTCCCGTCAAGACGGTGAAAGGGGACGCAAGCCCAATTTCCGTCACAGGGCTGGATAAGGATGGCGAATACACGTTTACAGTGTCGGCTGTAAATGCGGTCGGCGAATCCGCCCAATCGAATCCTTCCAAGCCGATCTACGAATTGGCGAATGAGGAACTTGGCTTGCCGTATCTGGCAGCTGCTGTTTCGTCGGACCATTTGGTAAGCGGCAAAATAACCATCACGCCAACGAATAACCCGGTTGACGACCAGGAATACGCCCTGTTTTGGGGAAATGCAAGCGGGAAACTGTCAGAGGTTCCAATCGCAACAATTCCGGTGGGCAACATGGAAGACGTAAATTACACTTTTGACAAAAAAACGGTACCAAGTGGAGCGGCAGCGATCCTCGTGTACACCCGGATTCTCGGGTTCCAATCCACAGCGTACTCCAAGGACGTGTTGCCGACAGCTGGTGTTCAACCTTTGCAAATCGAGGATTTTTCCGATGTTTCGGATTGGACGGACTTAAGATACGGCAAAGTAACAGCGACTGACGGTGTCGGTACGATTAGCGTAAATGAAATGAACTATGACGGAACTATTTATAAGGATAGAAGTTTCGGATATGCAGGGATTCCTGTGTCTTACAATCTTACCGATCTTCCCATTCTTCGAGTCAAAATTGATAGCCTGGACGATGGGGCGAAATGGGCGCTCAAGCTTCATACGGAACCTCATCAAAGTGGAGGAGATATCACAATACAAGGTGACACTGATGAAACGGGTGTATTCACCTTCGACTTGAGGAAAATAACAAGTTGGGACGGCAATAAAGATTTCATCATCAAGGTGTTCGCAATCGGTGTGGGTAAATCGCTCAAAGTTAGCGAACTACGGGTAGAACCGGCTGTCGTGTTACCATCTGAACCGTCAGAACCGTCGACACCCTCGGATAACGGTAATACCCCAGTCACCGACAACCCTGTCAAATCGACCAGCGGCAGCATCGTCATACCTGCCGGGAAAGCCGGTGAGGTTGGCCTTGAAGATGCAGCTCTCGTCAAGGTTCCCGCAGGCGCAGCCGAACAAGAGTTGCGCATCACAATAGAGAAGCTGCTTGACGCGACGCCATGGAAGACGGATCAGGGTGACATCGTCAGCCATGTGTTCGAGATGCTGAAGAATGTCTCCGGCAACTTCAAAAAACCGGTCACGATCTCGCTGAAGTTCGATCAGACTGCGATGAAGGCAGGTCAAAGAGCTGCGATCTTCTACTATGACGAAGCCAAAAAAGTTTGGGTTGAAATTGGCGGCAAGATTGAAGGAGATCGTATCACAGCCGAGGTAAACCACTTCACTAAATTCGCGGTACTGGCGGTAGAGCAGGCCGATGGCGAACCGAGCCCGTCATTGCCGACATTTTCGGATATTGAAGGGCATTGGGCGAATAGCTCCATCATCAGCGCAGTGGCCAAGAAGCTGGTTGTCGGTTATCCTGATGGCACGTTCAAGCCGAACAAGTCTGTCACACGCGCCGAGTTTACGATCATGCTGATGAATGCGCTGAAGAAGGAGACTACTGACACAGTGCTAACGTTCAAGGACCGCGATAAGATCGGTGAGTGGGCGGCAAAAGCGGTCGCCCAAGCCGTCGAAGCTGGTATCGTCAGCGGTTATGAGGACGGCAATTTCCGCCCGAATACAATCATCACGCGATCGGAGATGGCAGTCATGATCGCCAAGGCGCTTCAGTTGCCAGCGGATCAGGCAACGGATACGGGTTTCGTCGACGACGAGAAGATTCCGCAATGGGCCAAATCGGCGGTCAAGGCTCTCACAGGGCTCGGCATCATCAGCGGACGAGGAGGGGATATATTCGCTCCGAACGATTCGGCGACCCGCGCGGAAGCCGTGACCTTGCTGCTGAATATGCTTGACAAATAGATTCTCAATTTAATAGTTTGACAAACATAACGCAGAAAACTCATTATGATGCTTCTGCGTTATGTTTGCATTATAAAGCAAGGAGTGATAATGATGTTTGCAAATATAAGAAAGCGCTTTATTATGATACTGGCAATCGTGGTCGCCTTTACCGGATTCGGCCTTGGCGTACAACCAGTCTCAAGAGCAACAGCCGCGGAATTGAGCCCGTACAACCTTAAGATTATGACTTTCAATATTCGCAACGGGGGATCGGGAAGTGGCGACCAAGCCTGGGACGTTCGTAAAGACAGGGTCGTCAACGCGATCGATTCGTTCGGCCCTGACGTATTGGGAATGCAGGAAGGCTATCAATTTCAGATTGACTACTTGTTGGGTCACTTGAACGGACCGTACGCTTCGATTGGAATCTCGCGCTTCGGCAATACAACCAATGAATACAACAACATCATGTATCGATCGGACAAGTTCGAAGTGGTAGAATCGGGACAATTCTGGTTAAGCGATACGCCGGATATCGTCGGCAGCAAGAGTCCGTATGATACGGCTTGGCCTCGCATTTGCACCTGGGCCAAGTTTAGGTCCAAGGATAACAATAAAGCCGAGTTTTATTACTTCAACACTCATTTTGGATTGACGGAAGGCGCACAAGAGCAGGCAGCTTACGTTATCTTGGATCGGATCGCTAAATATGCGATTTCACCTAACGCGCCGGTACTTCTCGGAGGAGATCTGAACGTACAGGAAACAAGCAACGCCTTCCTTGCGCTTCAGAATTCAGACCTGAATGATACGTGGGCGGATGCGGGTCACTCTTATACGGATGATGATGGAACCTATAGCAACTTCGACGGGTCTACGACGACAGGTCATATCGATTGGATTTTCCAACGAAATGTTCGCCAGATCCAATCGATCCAAATTAACAGATACAACGAGAACGGGCATTATCCTTCCGATCATTACCCGGTTCAATTGGTGGTAGACATACCGCTGACAGGAGACCCGGCCCCGGATCGTACGAACTTCGGAAGCCCGTCGTCACAATATACAGACAGTCCGGCCGGCGAGGATATAACAAAGGCGTTCGATCACAACAAATTAACTAAATACTACACGCCGCACGGCACAGCGTGGATTCAGTTTCGATTCGCGAACGAAAGCCAGTTTGTCGTGAATCGGTATCGCATCTCCTCAGCGAATGACAACCAGACGACTCGTGATCCGAAAAATTGGACGGTCAAGGGTTCGAATGACGGCGTGAATTGGGTCACTCTCGACACCAGATCCAATCAAAGTTTTGAATTGCGTTTTCAGACGAAGGAATATACGTTCAACAATGCTACCGGCTTCGAATATATCCGGCTAGAGATAACGAGCAACGGCGGCTCTGCTCTACAACTGTCTGAGCTGCAATTGTTTGATTACGTGAATGTCGCTCGAAATGCAGCCGTAAGTGCGGACGGCTATCGCAGCGGGGAAACGCCGGAAAAAGCCGTGGATGGAACAACCGTTGGAAATAGCAAATGGTGCTCTGTCGGGTCCGAGCCACATTGGTTGCAATTGGATTTGGGTGTCCGTCACAACTTCACACAATTTGTCATACTGCATGCCGCAGCGGGCGGTGAGAATGCTGATTACAATACGGTGGCCTACCAAATTCAAGTAAGCGACAATGGCACCGATTGGACCAGCGAAGTGAATGTCGCGAACAACAAGGCCAATGCAACCACGCACCAAGTGAACACATTCGGTAGATATGTTCGATTGCTCGTTACGGATAGTACAGCCAGGAACGGGGATAACTCGGCCCGCATCTACGAACTTGGGGTATACGGGCAGCAACAGGGCGCGACATTCTACAAGGACGGAAGCTATGGCGGATATGCGGTCAGCCTGCCCAAAGGGAAATATACGCTTGCCGAGCTCCAGGAGGCCGGGATCCGGAACGACGATATTACCTCCTTGAGAATATACGGAGGAGCGACGGTAGAACTATATTGGGATAATAATTTTCAAGGTTCCAAGCTGACATTGACTGCGGACCAGACATCGCTAAGTCCATATGGCTGGAACGACAAAACATCTTCCTTACGTATTTATTAACAAATATGAAATCAGGCGGGAGGGTTCCACTCATTTGGAGCCCTCTTTCCTATAAAATGAATGTTTTTTATCGCTTTTATAAGTCGAATGGATGAATTGTGAAAGCAAATGACAGTTTTCGAAATACAAAAATGCGCCGATATGGCTTAAAAGTCTGGTGAAAAAGTCAATCTCTATGAAGAGACCTGACGCGAATATGGTAAACTAATACAAACAACCTCTGGTTCTGCGGCTTGGACTTTGAGTCTGTTCAGCACCCGGATACGGCCGACCTTTGATTACCTGATCGAACGACCCTTGTGAAGACACGCAAGCTCTGGCGGGAACACGGCGTTCTCGACAAGCTCATGAAACACGTTGTGGATCAATGCCTGGCTGCCGGCCTTGTGAAAACGAATGTCGATGCCGCTGTCGATGCCGCTGTTGATGGCACCCAGGTTCGAGCGAACGTTTCGATTCATGGCTTGGAAGAAATCCAATTGGCTCCCGTGGAATCCATCGAGGCCTATCTGGCTCGGCAAGCCGTCGAAGATAAAGGCCACGAGCAGGAATCGTCATCCAAGGATGACCCAGATCCGCCCCCACCTTCAGCACGTGGCGCGTCCGGCTTGATGGAACAGGCAGTCCATGAGGACTTTCATGGAAAAACCTTCTCAAACGAAAGTCACCGAAGCACCAGCGATCCGGATTCCCGTCTTTACAAAAAGAGTGCCGGACAAGAGGCCCATCCTCGGTTCCTTGTCCATGATCTTGTGGATGTTCGAACGGGTGTGATTCTGGATCGTCGTGCGAGTCGAGCTTCGGGTACCGCAGAACGAGAAGTCAGTCTGCAACAATTGGCCGCGATTCGATTTCGGCATCCGTCCATTACCATCCGCACCTTATCTGCGGACAAAGCATACGGCAGCAAGGAATATTTGGCCAGCCTGAAGGATTTGGGCATCACGCCGCTTGTTAGTTTGAAGAGTCTGGAGTTGGACGATGAACCGGTGTACAAGCGGAAGAGCCACAACCCCAGAATCCAAGCCCAACGGGCAAACAAGATCCGACTGATCCAAATCTCTAACGCGGCGAAGCAAATCCATGGCGGATACCGTCACGTTCAGAGGATGAGGGTCCGTTGTGAACATGGATTTGCAGAGGCGAAGAATGTCCATGGGATGGACCGCGCCAATAGTCGTGGATTGGATCGCATGCAAGAACAGGCAACGTGGACAGGCATTGTCCAGAATTTGAAACGACTCTGCCGATTTAAGAAAAATCGGCCTGTAGCCGGTAGTTTAATATGCGCGAATCCGGTTGCGGATACTGCCCAAGAACGGACAACGATCTCAATTGGCAGGTTAAGCCGCGGATGTAGGGATTTCTGTAACCGTTGGATTTGGCCAAAAGCTAATTTTTCACCAGACTTTTAAAGGTCATTGGATTTTCCTCCTTCGTTAAGTTGGCCGTTTGGTTTCAGCAGCGCGACAGCTTGCATAAGGGTTTCCGCAGATAACGTCTCTCCCAGTACCGCGAGGAATGTAGCCAGCGCCTCCTGCACCTTGCCCTCGCCCAGCTCGGTTAAGCCGGTATAGATGCTGCGGCGGTCCTCCTCACAGATATGCCGGCGCAGCGCCCCGCATCCTCTCGCCTCGAACCGGCTGACCAACCGGGATACAGCGCTTTGGCTGAGCCCCAGCATTGCTTCGAGCTGCTGCAGCCGCAGCTTTTTTTCCGGTGCGACGGACAGGAAATAGAGCAGGTAAAAATCGTTCAGCGACCAATTGTGGCGTGCTTTCAACTCCTGCTCCAATTTGGCCGCCACTTCCGACTGGAGCTGGGAGAGGGCCATCCAGCCATCCAGCAGCCCGTTTGTCCATGTGTTTATATTATTTTCGAAGGGCAAACCCGAATTCATATTGTTTAGGCACCTCAGCGTTCTTGTTTAAGATTTTTGCCGCAGCCAGCGTCCAATAGGCATCCTTCAGCATACCGCGGCCCACAGCGACGAGAGCGGCGTCTTCATTGCCGATAACAGCATTGGCCAAAGCAGCATCATCCAGACGGCCAACGGCGATGACCGGAACGTCCAATGCTTCCTTCAGCTTGCGGGCCAGCGGAACTTGATAACCGACATGTGTGCCGGGGCGGCCTGATCCGCCAATCGGTCCCTCGCCGCCGGAAGAAACATGGAACAGATCAACACCGGCGTCCCGGTACACCCGGGAGAAGGCGATGGCATCCGCAATGCCGTATCCGCCGTCGACATATTCCTGGGCGGAGATGCGCAGGATAAGCGGCATGTCGGAGGGCATTTCTGCTTTGGCTGCCCGAATCACTTCTACGCCGAAACGGGTTAGCTCCTGGCCATACTCGTCCATTCTCCGGTTGGTGAGCGGTGAATGAAACTGATGGATCAGATAGCCGTGCGCCCCGTGCAGCTCAATCGTGTCGAAACCGGCTTGAACGGCCCGGCGAACAGCAAGCCGGAATTTCTCGACCAGCCCCTTAACCTCTTCGGTGGTCAGTTCACGCGGCGTCTTGGACTGGTCACTGAAGGCAAGCGGTGACGGAGCCACTGGAACCGGCGCGTCTTCCGCTTTCCGGCCGGCATGGGCAATCTGGATGCCGACTTTTGCTCCGTAAGAGTGGCAAGCATCAACAATGCGGGCGAGCGGGGCTATCTGCTCATCCGACCATAATCCAAGGTCGTAATCCGTAATACGGCCGTCCGGCTCCACGTCGGTCATCTCGATAATGATCAGACCGGCGCCGCCTACAGCACGGCTAACATAATGCAGGTAATGCCATTCGGTAGCGATGCCATCCTTTGCCGGTACCGAGTATTGGCACATCGGCGGCATCACGACCCGGTTCTTCAGCTCCAGGTTCTTTAATTTGTAAGGTGTAAACAGATCTAACATGTCGATTCTCTCCTCCATCTTTGAAATATGTATGCACATGCATGTATTATAGTCCTTTGCTTTTGCTTGTGCAACTCCTCAGTAAGGCGCGGAGAAATAGGAGGCATTTGCATAACCGTGCTTTCTCCGGAATTCGCTTGGCGTACATCCCTCGCGTTTCTTAAACACCTGGCTGAAATAGGGGATCTGCTCAAAGCCGCATTCCAGCGCCACCGCCTTAACGGGCAGCCCAGTGGTCACCAGCAGCTCTTTGGCTTTGTCAATGCGGAGCTTTGCCAGATGCTCTGCGGGGGTTGCTCCTTTCAGCTTGGTAAATATCCGGTGCAGATAATAGGGGCTCATATTGGCTATGTGGCCAAGAGCTTCCAGAGTCAGCCTTTTATTCAGATGAAGCTGCATGTGATCGCAAAGCTTCTCAATCAGCCGCTCCTGGACAGTGGCGTCTCTCTTTCCCTGACTGGGCATCCGGGCGGCGTCTTCGCTCAAATGCGCCAGAATCTGGAGCACATAGGATTTCAAGAGAAGGGGAGAGGGGGGCGAGGAGCGGATAAATTCCCGGAGAACCAGGGAAAACAGCCGCTCATACTGTTCCGGAGAAGGCGGATGGATAACCGAAGGAATGCTGTCCAATACCGGATTTGGATAATGGGCCTGAAGGTCCTGGGGAGCCAGAAAGTTATATCCCTTCGGCTTTTTTCCTGTATTCCCCAGCAGGTCCAAACAGATTAAAAAACAATTATACGGCAGGATTCCTTGAGTAACCTGCCCCGGTCTGCGGAAGGCAATATCCCCTTTCCGGAGGGGATAGAGGTGATCGTCCAGCATCATAAAGCCGCTGCTTTCCGTATACAATTCCAACTCGTAATCCTGAACCACCCGATGCGTAAACCTGTGGCCGGGGGGATAGCTCATACCATTCAGCAGGACCGAGCTGCGGATAACGACAGGAGAAATTTTATCCATGGGAGATCCTTTGCTTTAAAGCAAGATTTTGATAGAGGAGGGCAAGATACTGAATCGTAATCACTCTCCCAATATTTTATACTATGCCTTGAAAACACTCAATGGGTTCCGCTTTTATACCGGGCTTTAATAAGAATGGAAGGGTTGTGATTTTAATGGTCAGTCCTTACGGCCATTTCTCGGGGGAAGGGGAGGAGTTTGTTGTAACAAGATCCGATCCTCCGCGGCACTGGTATAACTATTTCTGGAATGACCGCTTTATCGGGTTTGCCTCCCAGGTGGGCTTCGGCGAAAGCTTTGCCCAGGATGACCTGGGCCGCCGCATACCGCTTGCAGCCAGCCGGCAGGTGTATGTAGCGGATTGCGAAACAGGCGATTTTTGGCATGCCAACGGACTTCCTTCAGAGCGGAGCTACACGGATTATTCATGCCGTCACGGCTTGGGATACAGCCAAATCTCGCTGGCCTGCAACCAGATCGCCTCTTCATACCGGGTGTTTATACCCGAGGATGGTTTATGCGAGATATGGACCGTTACGCTGCAAAATCTCCGCCCCGAAAAATGCCGTGTAAAGGTTATACCCTATTTTGGAACGGATTTGGACGGTCATTATAAGCCGCAGGGCTACAATACCGCCACCGGATATTTTCTCCCGGAGCAGCAGGCCGTGATTGGAAGAAGCTTCGCCGCATTCGATTCGCCGGTTTCCAAGGAGATCTTCGCATATTTAACCTCGCAGTTGCCGGCCACCGGCTACGACAGCCGGAAAACGGCATTTATCGGCACCTATGGCCATGAGGAAAGACCCGCCTCACTGAGCGCCGGAGGAGGCTGCACCAATAGCGATTGCGTGGCGGAAAAGCTGGTTTTTGCGCTGGAAAATACAGTGGAGCTTGAAAGGGGCCAAAAGCTGGAGCTTCATTTTGTCGCCGGTATTGCCTTCAGCACGGAGGAGTTGGGCCGCGAGCGGGCCCGTTTCTTCACGCCGGGCGCAATTGACAGCGAATGGGAAAATGCGGTCTCCCGGTTCCGCTCCCAAATTGACGGTGTTGCCATAGATACCCCGGATGAAAACTTGAACTGCCTGTTCAACACGTGGCTGAAGCACCAGACCAATCTTGGCAGCCGCTGGGCCCGTGTCCGCCACAATGGCTACCGGGATATGACCAGCGATTCCGAATGTTTGGGCTCCATTAATCCGGAGCTGGCCTGGACAAGGATCAAGCGGGTGCTTTCCTATCAATACAGCAACGGGTACGCTCCGCGCACATTCCTGAACGGTTCCATCCTCGACCATAATTTTGCCGATAATACCGTGTGGCTGACCTTTGCCGTTTATCATGCGCTGAAGGAGCTTGGCCGCCTGGAGCTGCTGGAGGAGACCGTTCCTTTTAACGATGGCACTGAGGGCACCGTATACGAGCATATTCAGCGCTCCATCCGGTTCCTCTGGAATTTCCGCAGCCAGCATGGGCTCATTAAGCTGTGGGGCGGCGATTGGAACGATTGCCTGAACGCCGCCGGACTGAAGGGGCAGGGCGTCAGTGTATGGCTCTCCATTGCCTGGTACAGAGCCAACCGCCAGTTTGCCGAAATTGCCCGCCTGAAGGGGGCGACTGCCGATGCGGAAGAGGCTGACCGTCAGGCAGAGGAAATGAAGGAGCTGGTGGACCGATACGGGTGGGATGGGGAATACTATATCACCGCTTATACGGATGAGGGAGTGCGGCTTGGCTCCAAGGAGAATGAGGAGGGGAAAATATTTGTTCTTCCGCAGCTGTGGGCGGTGCTGTCCGGAATTTCCAAGGATGGCAAGGAGCTTCAAGCCATGGACGCCATTGACCGGTATCTGGAACGGGAGCTGGGGACACTGGTTTCCTGGCCGGCTTTTACCCGGAATAACCCGTCTATCGGCTCCATGACCCAAAAGCCTCCCGGTGTCCATGAAAACGGAGGGGTTTACCTGCATCCTTCCGTTTGGAAGCTTGCGGTGGACAGCATGCTGAAGCGTCCCGGCAAAATTCAGACCGGTCTGGAGAAGATCCTTCCATTTGATCATACATGGGTGGAAAAGAAGTGCGAGCCCTATATCATGTGCAATTCTTACTTTTCCGAGGAAACCGGCTACCGCTACGCAACTCCGGGACAGAGCTGGAGAACGGCAACGGGCGCATGGCTGGCCAAATCACTCGTTCAATATATCTTCGGGCTCCAGCCTGAAATGGACGGCTTGCGGCTTGACCCCTGCTTGCCGCCGTCATGGAAGACATGTTCGATCCGCAAACGCTTCAGGAGCGCGGAATACCGAATCTCCTACGAGCAGCGGCACGGAAACGGCTGCCTGAAGATAGCCGAGATTATCGTAAACGGAAAGCCGCACCCGTCCCCGCTATTGCCTTACGAGGAGAACGGGCAGTATGAAGTAAAGGTTTGGCTGGAATAGCTCCGGAAGCCGCCCTGCCCCCGCCTTATTTTCCCCGCGGGGGCTTGGCTACGTAATTCACGTGGACTTCGGTTTTGCCCCGCACATAACGCAAGTGCCACGGCAGAAAGAAGAAGAAAAGCACAAAATACAAGGGGATGGAATACCATACATGCCAGCCCTTCTGGGTAAAAAAGCCAAGTGCTGTCAGGCAGTATTCCATTACAAAGGCCATCCCCGTGAAGATAAGACTGATGATCCATTTTATATTCGGTTTGTAAAAATTCAAATAAAGCAACGCGATACTCGACGGAGCCAGGGTAAACACAATAATATCGGCAATCCCTCCGATGGAAGGGTCGCCGGAGTCCAGCAGGTCCAACTGAAAGAATAAGACGATATTCCCCAGCCACCCCGCCGTAGCCATAATTCCGAAGGTTACGTAATACTCCCTCCAGGTAAGCTTTCTTCTCAGGAGAAGGGCAAGCAGAACCAGTAATGTTCCCAGGCCGTATACCAGCCAAGCTCCCTTGGCTGGAAGGTCCAGGCGTTGTACAACTTGCGACCAATATTCCATTTGCATCACCCTCGGACTTTTTCCTTAATATAACCTTATTCTGTAATTATTACTCCGGGCAATATTCCGCCAATAAAAGCAAACTGCTTTCCAACGCGTCTTAATGATGTATCCTCCTGAATTGGTTGGGGGTGAGCTGCTCCTGCTTCTTAAAGACGGAGCAGAAGTAATTGGCGTCCTCGAAGCCGGACAAGCCGGCAATTTCTTTTACTTGCAGGTGGGGGTGCTGGAGCAGAAGCTCCTTGCTTTTTTTGATCCGGACGGAATTGATGTATTGGAAAATCCGGATGCCGGTTGTTTTTTTGAAAACGGTGCACAGATGCTGCGGCGTCATTCCCGCAATGTCCGCCATGGCCTCCAGGGTAAGCGGGCTGTGGAGGTTATCCTCAATATATTGAAACAGCGGCTTCAGCTTGTAGTTGAGATGGGTGGCGCTGCTGTTGGGATGGACGGATGTATGCTGCATGATATCGGTGAGAAGGGAATAGATCACGGCGGAGCTTTTGAGGCTTTTGAGGGCGGCGTCGGAGTGGCCGATGTCCAGAAGCTGCCGGACCCGGGCCAGCAGAATCTCCGGTCTGGACACATATAATACGGCCGAGCCGGGAAAGCCTGCCGTGTGCTGCAGGAAGGGGCCTGCCTGATGCCCGTCGAAGACAATCCAGTCCGTAATCCATGTGGAAGTAATGGCGTAATACTCATGAGGAGCCCCCTTGAACAAAAGCATTCCCGTGCCTTCCTTCACCCGGTAGGTTTTGCCTCCGGTAATCAGCTCTCCCTCGCCCTGGACGCATTGAATCCATTGGTACAAATATCCGTTGGGCCGGACAATATGCTCCTGGTTCCATTGATGTCCCGCATCCACCAGATAATAAGGAAGCTCCCTGTCGGATTCGGTAATCACAGGTATGTATCTTTTCATCATGATTACCCCTTAATATTTTAATATTATGCTTAATATCCTCAGATTGTTGGCTAATTAAGCTTTGTATATAATCAAAATATAACAAAGTTAATGAGGACGCAAGGGGATGGGAAAAATGGAGCGCGAGAGGAAGGGATCGGGGATGACCCGCAGGGAAACCGCCATTATGACGGATTGGGAATTTACGTTAAAGGAGCCGCTGGACCAGCATTTTTCGCCTGTCCATTTGCCCCATGATTGGGCGATTTACGCGCCTATTAATAAAGATATGAAGCAGGGAGAGGCGCAAGGTTTCCGGGACAGATGGGGAGTCGGCTGGTACCGGAAGAGGCTTGCGATTCCGGCGATTACGGAAGGGCATGTGTACCATCTGCACTTTGACGGCGTATATGAAAACAGCACCGTCTGGGTGAACGGCGTGGAGGCCGGCGGCCGCAAATACGGCTATTCCCCGTTTACACTGGATATTACCGACCTGATTCATGAAGGGGAGAATCTGATTCTGGTGAAGGTGGACAATACCTCGTTCCCGGCGGACCGCTGGTATTCCGGAGCGGGCATCTACCGGACGGTGAAGCTGGTTGAATTAAACCGCAGCCATCTGAAGCCGGAGGAGATTCAGGTGAAAACGGCCATTGAGGGCAATCATGCCACTGTGACCATTGCCACAGGGGTGGCATCCTTGGTAAAGGCAACGGTGTCAAATGAACAGGTCTGTTTCGCCGGGGAAGCCGACAACGGCGTGATCCGGGTGGAAATCCCGGACGTGAAGCTGTGGAGTCCTGAAACGCCCCATTTATACCGGGTGGAGTTGTCCCTCTATGAGGGAGGGAAAATCGCGGACACGTACAGCTTGCAGATCGGCATCCGCGAGATTGAGCTGATTCCGGACAAGGGAATGTTCATCAACGGCAAGCCGGTGAAGATTAAGGGCCTGTGTATTCATCAGGATGCAGGCTGTCTGGGCGTTGCCGTCACGCCGGAAATCTGGAGAGACCGGCTGGTCAAGTTCAAGGAGATCGGCTGCAATGCCATCCGCACCGCCCATCACATGTTCGCTCCGGAAATTCTCGATATCTGCGATGAGCTGGGGCTGCTGGTGTACGAGGAGCCGTTTGACAAGTGGGTCGGCGGCCTGTACCGCAGGTATTTTGAGACGGAATGGCAAAAGGACCTGGAATGTATGGTGAAACGGGACCGGAACCGCGCTTGTATCTTCATGTGGGGTGTAGGCAATGAGGTTGAGAACCAGGGGCAGGAATCCATGCTGGCCATTCTGCGGATGCTTAAAGAACATTTGCTTACTCTGGATGATACCCGGCCGGTTTCGTACGCCATGAACCCGCATTTCAAGTATGAGAGCAATGCGGATTTGTCCAAGGTGAAGGATATCCAGCAGTTTGTGGACGAGGTCAGCGATACGGAAATTTATAAGCTGGAGGACCGGATCGAGCGCATCCGGCGCATTGCCGAAATTGTCGATGTGATCAGCTGCAATTACCAGGAGCAATGGTATCCCGCCATCCATGAGGCCGTTCCCGGCAAATTGATTCTGGGGACGGAAACCTACCAGTATTTCCGGGGGCATCCCGACCAGATGCAGAACTTCAGCGAGGATGTTCCCTGGATGGATGTGGAGAAGCATGATTACGTCATCGGGGGGATGCTGTGGACGGGAATCGATTACCTGGGGGAATCCATGGGGTACCCGGCCAAGGGCTGGGCGGGTTCCTTGTTCTGGACCAACAATGAGCGCAAGCCTCTGTCCTATCTCTACGAAAGCTACTGGTCCGACAAGCCCATGGTCTATATGGCGGTGCTGGACTATTCTCTGGCCGATGAAGGCGTGAAGGAGCATTGGGATGCGCCGCGTTATGCCAGCCACTGGAATTTCCCGCAATTCCACAAAACGGTGCTTCCTTATATGATCGCCACCAATTGTGAGGAAGCGACGATGGAGCTGAACGGCAAGCTGCTTCACATCAAGAAACCCTCCGATTTCCCCAACCGGATGATTACCGGCTATCTTCCTTATCTGCCGGGAACGGTGGTGGTCAAGGGATGGATCGGGGGACAGGAGGTATGCCGCTATACGCTGCAGACGGCGGGACCGGCGGTGCAGCTGGCGTTTGATGCGGAGGAAATCAGTGTCAATGCCGCGGATGTGGTCCATAAGCTGTTTACCGCCCGGGCCAAGGATGCGGAAGGGGTTCCCGTGTTCCGGGAAAGCGCCAAGGTCACGTTCCGCGTGGCCGGGCCGGCCGGAATTGCCGGTGTGGACAATGGCGACCTGTCCTCCAGCGAGCCGTATGACAGAACATGGATGCATCTGTACCGCGGACAGGTCAGCACGGTTCTGCGGTTTACGGGAGAGACGGGGCGGGTGGTCCTGTCGGCGGAAGCGGAGGGTATGTATCCGGCCCAACTGATCATCCATGTGAAATAAACAACAAAAGAGGCCCGCACCGGGCCTCTTTTGCCGTTTTTGCGGAAGGGTTACCCCTGCGCCGGATGGGTAAGCTCGTAACGGCCAGTTGTCAGCCGGATGGTCAGCTTGCCGTCGGCCTCCTTGTATTCAAGCTTGGAGTCTGCCAGCGCTGCTCCGTTTACCGTAATGTCCTCCGCAGCCGCATCAGGAAGCGCCAGCTCGGCTTGGGCGTGGAACGGAATGCGGAAATGGTAGCGCAGGCTATTCCCCTCATAGCTCCAGCCGCTTTCATAGCGGCCCGCGGCGGTGTCCAAAACCGCCTTGGCATATTCCAACTGCCGATTGGGCTGGGGAGCCAGCCGGATTCTCCGGAAGCCCGGGCAATCCTCCAGGGGCTGAATGCCGCACATGTTCCGGTACATCCACTCCGCAATGGAGCCGTAGGTATAGTGGTTCAGGGAGTTCATGCCCAGCTCCCCGAACTTTCCGTCGGGCAGAAGGGAATTCCACCGCTCCCAGATGGTGGTGGCTCCCAGCTTCACGGCATACAGCCAGCTTGGAAATTCCTCGTTCAGGAGGAGCTTGTAGGCCAGATCGTTGCAGCCGTTTTCCGAGAGCACCCGGCAGAAGTAGGGGGTGCCGACAAAGCCCGTTTTTAAGTAGTTTTTGTTCTTCTCTAAATTTTGCTTCAGGGAATCAAGAATTCGGAGGCGGAACTCCTCCGGCGCCAGGTCCATAAACAGCGCCAGAATATAGGCGGTTTGGGTATCCACGGCCAGCCGTCCCCGGGGCGAAATGAACTCCTCCGTAAACGCCTTCCGCACCTCGGCGGCCAGCCGGCCGTACTCCTCAGCCACTTCCTCCCGTCCCAGCACCTTGGCGGCCTTCGCCACCAATTCCGCGGAATAGGCGTAATAAGCGGTGGAAATCAAATCCGTGGGCGTGCCTCCGAAAACGGCAAATTCCCCTTGTCCGTCCAGAGCCAGCCAATCTCCATAGTGGAAGCCCGTATTCCACAGCCTGCTGCCGTCATCCTGCCTGCGGATGGAATCCACATAAGCCTTCATGCTGTCCAGCTGCTGCTCCAGAATAGCCCGGTCGCCATAATGGAGATACAGATTCCAGGGAATGACCGTGGCCGCTTCCGACCAGGCGCTGGAGCCTTTTCCGTTTTCGTCGCCGGCTTGACCTGCGCCGAAGGCCGGCACTACATGGGGGACGACTCCGTCCAAGGCGGCCTGATCCTTGGCCAGATCATACAGATATTTGTGGAAGAAGGCATCGGCATCCATATTGAAGCAGGCGGTCCCGGAGAACATCTGCGCATCCCCGGTCCAGCCCATCCGCTCGTCGCGCTGCGGGCAGTCCGTGGGCACATCCAGGAAATTGCCCTTTTGCCCCCACAGGGCATTTTGGAACAGCCGGTTGACTAAGGGGCTGGAGGTTTCAATATTTCCCGTCCGCCGCATGTCGGAGTAGACAACACAGCCGGTGAAATCTGCGACATTGAGCTCTCCGGTCCAGCCCTCCACCTTCACATAGCGGAAGCCGTAGAAGGTGAAATAAGGCTGCACCAGGGTCGGCTTGCCGTCGGAGATATAGGTGAATTCCGCCTTGGCGGTGCGCAGATTCTCCCGGTAGAAGCAGCCGTCCTGCAGCTCCTCGCCGTATTGCAGCCGGATATGGCTGCCCTTGGGGGCGGACGCCTGGAAGCGGAGCCAGCCCACCATGTTCTGGCCCATGTCCAGAACCGTTTCCCCCTTGGGGGTATGAATGACCCGCACAGGTGTTAAGGTTTCCTTGATCCGCACCGGAATGCTTCTGCGGGGCTCCAGCAGCTTGAAGTCCACTTCAAAGGGGAGCACCTCCGACCAGCCGCCGTCATCCAGCCCGGAGGACGACCATCCGTCCACTGTCCGGTTGGCATCCTGGACCTCGCCGTCGTAAATATTGCTCTCCAGCACAGGGGCGGGGAGCGCTTTCCAGCTGCCGTCAGAGGAGACCGTTGCCGTGCTGCCGTCGGCAAAGGTTACCGCAAGCTCGCACAGCAATGTGAAATCGTCGCCGTAATACCCGTCCGGACGGCCCTGGAAGCCGAAGCGCCCCTTGTACCACCCGTTGCCCAGCATCACGCCAAGGGCATTCTCGCCTTTGCCCACCAGGTCTGTCACATCAAAGGTCTGATATTGCAGCCAGTGGTTATAGCTGTTGCAGTAGGGAGTCAGGTACTCGTCTCCTACCCGCGCGCCGTTAATCTCCGCCATATAAAGCCCCAGCCCGCAGATATAAAGCCGGGCTTGGGCAATCTCCCGGTCCAGGGTAAAGCTTTTTCTCAGCAGGGGATGAACGCTCTTGTCCTCCCAGCCGGGTGTGATCCACATGCCGGACCAGGGCTCCTCCAGCTTGGAGGTTTCAAACCAGGCGGCAGGGCTCATGACCTCGCCGCATTCCGTCCACACCCGGACTCTCCAGTAATACCGGGTGCGGGGCTTAAGGCGGAGATCCAGGGTATAACCGATGCTGTCAATATCCTCGCGTTTGCCGCTGTCATGGAGGATGTCCAGGAAAGCCTCATCATAGGCAACCTGCACCTGGCAGGCGGTTTGGACGGTCGCTTCCTCACCCTCCGTAATCCAGCTCAAACGCGGCTTGCCCAAGAAAAACCCAAGCGGATTCTCAATCCGGTTGCATGTCATATTGCCGATTTTCATCATGATCCCGTCCTTTATCAATTTCCGGTTTGCGGTTCACCCGGCACCTTCAGTATATAAGGGAACGGGACATTTTTTATCGGCCGGAATAGACAAGATAATAGGCTGATCTGGACATTTTACAGAGGGATGAACTAGAATTGAATCAAGAGAAGTGAGGGGGGAGACCATGACTGTAAAACGGTCTATCGGAGAGCTTTACGGGTCTTATTTCTTTGAGCCGGACAGCTTGATTTACGTGAACCGCGCCGTGGAAACCTTCGAGGTGGTGGAGCACCGCCATGACTTTGTGGAGCTGACCTATGTCTTTGAAGGCAGCGGGGTGCATTATATCAACGGGGAGGCCATTGCCGTCTCGCGGGGGGATGTGTTTTTTCTTCCCGTGGGGGTGTCCCATGTGTTCCGTCCGTCCACCCTTCGGAAGGAGCGGCAGCTGATCGTGTACAATTGTGTGCTGGATGTCAGGTTTATGGCCGGGCTGCCGGGAGCCTTCCCCGAGTCGGCAGATATTCTGGCCATGTTCTCCGGCTCCTCCGCCACTTGGCTGCAAGCCCGGGATACAGGGGATTTTCTGCCGCTGTTTATGGAGCTGTACCGGGAATACGCAGGCAAACCGCCGGGCTACCGCTCCTTATTGACGGTGCTGGTGGTGCGGATTTTCATCGGCTTGTACCGCAGGGCCAGCACAGACGGCGCGGAGGGCGGGGCTTGGAGTCCGGTTCATCAGGCTATTGCCCACATGGAGGCCCATTACCGCTCCAAGGAGCTTTCCCTGGAGAAGCTGGCGGAGGTGTCCAAGCTCAGCGAACGCCAGTTCAGCCGCCTGTTTCAGAAGCAGACGGGGATGAGCTATCTGGCTTATCTGCACCATCTGCGGATAGAGGCCGCCTGCCGTCTGCTGAAGGCCTCCGCCGATACGGTTTCATCCATTGCATCATCCGTGGGGTATACGGATATGAAGTTCTTCCACCGGCTGTTCAAACGGACCACCGGATTAACCCCTGGCCAATACCGCGCCGCAGCGGCGGGGGAAGGGGAGAAGCTGCGGCGGTGACGGACAGTCTGTGCCGCCGTGGCCCAATCCGCACGTTTACAAGAATTGCTTGCGGTACTGGCTGGGAGTCATTCCTTCAAGCCTGCAGAAGATTGAACTGAAATAAGGAACGCTATGAAACCCCACCTCTTCTGCGATCCTGGCGACGGAAGCGCCGGTCTGCATCAGCAGAAGCTTGCTTTGCTCAATCCGGTACCGTTGAAGATAACCCATGGGAGAAGAGCCGTATTCCCGCTGCATGCAGCGGGCGATGTAAACCGGATGAAAGCGGAGGGCTTCTCCCAGCAAGGCGGCGGTAACCGGCTCGCGGTAATGAATCCGCAGGTAGGAGGCTGCCTTCTCGGCGCATTCCGTGGAGGGGGAAAGCCTGCTGTTGTTCAGGGAGCTGCTCAAGAGCAGGAGAATCTGCTGGAACAGCATCTGCTGGTGCAGCGGTGTTGCGGGAAGATGGGCCTGGGGGAGCAGACCCTCCAGTTGGAGCAGGAGGGCCTCCAGCTTGGAGGCGGGAAGGACGCTGCTCTGCTGCAGAAGGCTGATGTAAAAGGGATGGGCGTCAAACTCGGGCGACAGGAGATCCCGTCCGTTGGCTTCATCGGGATAAACGGAGTCCCTGCTTGTCACATGCCAGGCTCCCTGGGTTGCAAAATGGAGCCAGTGATAGCGGGTTTCCTCGGTGCAGTCCCGAAGGCCGGAATGATGGCGGTCAGGCAGCAGAATAAGGGTTTCCCCCGCCTTAACCGTAAAGCTTTGGGTTTCTTCTCCAATATAAAGGCAGCCGGTGCTGACATGCAGCAGATCGAATACCCGGATGCGTTTGCGGCTTACATGCCGTTGGCCCGGGGCGAAAAAGTGGCAGCCGCTGGCAATGTAATAGGGCATGGGAGGTGCGGCAAGATGCAGAATGTTCATGGCGCTCCTTCTGGTCGATAAGTTGGGAATAAATAAATTCAGGTTGGAAATATGATATTTTCTCCCTCTGCAATCCTCTATACTTTCCTCAACAGAATACAACTGGAGAGGAAACATATCTATGACAGCATCAAAAGCATATTCCCCCATCAGTCTGTGGCCGCTGGCATGGCCGATTTTTCTGGAGCTGCTGCTTCAAACCCTTCTGGGAATGGTGGATACCCTGATGGTAAGCCGGATTTCCGATGGAGCTGTAGCTGTGGTCGGGATATCCAACCAGCTTTTTGGCGCCCTGATCACGCTGTTCACCGCTTTTGCAGGCGGCGCGGGCATTCTGATTGCCCAACGCATGGGCTCCGGCAAAACGGAGGAAGCAAGGGAGCTGGCCGTTCAGGGGGTGTCCGTAAGCTTGCTTCTGGGGGTTTCCGTCAGCGCGGTTCTGTTGGCGGTCCCGGACATATTCGGGCGTATGCTGGGGATTCCCCCGGAGCTTAAGGAGCTTGGGGGAATCTATATCGGATATGCCGGCGGCAGCCTGTTTCTGGTTGGCCTAAGCATCGCCCTCGGCACAGCCATACGCAACATGGGCAATACGAAAGGCCCTATGTATACAGGGGTTGCCGTCAATGTGCTTCACATCCTGCTTAACTATGTCTTTATCTTCGGCGCGTTGGGCTTCCCCGAAATGGGATTGCCGGGAGTTGCGCTGTCCACGGGCATCAGCCGGGTTTTCGGCGTCATCATTCTGCTTTTCCTGTTCCGCAAATCCTTTGTTCCCTCCATCACTCCAAAGGATTTCATCTCCTTTGACGGCAAGCTGCTTAGGGGAATTCTGCGGATTGCCTGGCCCCTTGGCATCAATTCCTTCAGCTGGGTGTTCTCCCAGCTGCTGGTTTATACCTTCCTGGCCCGGCTGGGCGGGGAAGCGCTGGCGGCCCGCACCTATTTGAATACCCTGGAATCCTTCTGTTTCACCCTGGGCTATGCCATTGCCATGGCGGGACAGATCCGGACAGCCCATCTTTTTGGGGCGGGAAGGATGCGGGAGGCGTATACGGGAGCTTACCGCACCATGGGGATCGGCCTTGCCGTGGTGACAGCCAACATGCTGGTCATTTATTTGTGCGGGCGGCAGCTTCTCGGCTTGTTTACCGCGGATGAGGGGATTCTGAAGCTGGCCTACTCCCTCTTGGGCCTCAATCTGCTTTTGCAGCCTGCCAAAATGATCAACATGGCCATAGGCAATTCCCTTAATGCCATCGGCGATACCGCCTATACCATGGCCACCTCTCTGATATCCATGTCTCTTATTGGAGTGGGCGGCGCCTATCTGGCGGGCATCGCCCTGGGCTATGGATTGCTTGGCATTTATCTGTGCATGATTGCCGACGAGTTGGTCCGCGGCATACTGGTGCTGTGGCGCTGGCGGGGGCAAAGGCTGCTCCGGGCGGAAGCTACTCATTCGGCTGACGGGTCACGGCCTTGCGGAATTCCGTCGGCGTAACGCCGTAATGCTTTTTGAAAATCCGGTGGAAGTAGGTGCTGCTGGTGTAGCCTACCCGGTCGGCGATTTGGGCAATGGGAATTTGCGTTTGCTCCAGCAGCTGCTTGGCCTGCTCCATCCGGTATTCGCTGATGGCGTCCCCCAAGGCGCGGAGGGTCTGCTGCTTATAGATTCTGCTGATATATAACGAAGACATATCAAATTGGTCGGCAATCCAGTTCACGCTCAGGTCCGGATCGGCGTAGTGCTTTTCAATCAGGCTGCTGATGCTTCTTACCAAATCTCCCTGTTTCATGCTCCGTTTCTCCGTCAGCTTGCTTTGGACCTCCTCCAGAAATAAGCGGAAGGCTGCAATAAACTCCTCCAGAGTTTCCACACTGTCCAGGGACGGCATATACACACTGGCGCTGCCGGACAAATCCATGGCGCTGTTCTTCTGGATGCTGTAGATCAGATTATTGATGGTCATCGTAAGATGGGAAATGGCCAGCCGCAATACCTGGATGGGATATTGCGCCGTTTCCCCAAGAATCTCATGGAGAATGTCCATCACCTCCGGGGTTCTCCCCAGCTTGACCGCTTCGGATAACCGCTTTTCCTTGTCCATGGGGTAAATGTATTCCTTGGACTTCAGGGCAAGAATGGCGTCGGAATCAATAGTGGAGCCGTGCCCGTAAAACATCCGGTGGAGGGAGGCCTCCTTCACCTGCTCGTACAGAGGATGCAGATGGAGGGGATGGTTGGTCACCGGACTGTATGTCACCGAAATACTGATGGACAGAAAATCAAGGATGGCCTGCTTCACCTGCTCCAGCCGCTCCAGGAAGACGGTCTCATCATCGGCCGTCTCCGGCGCTTCGGTCGATCCGCTATTGACAAGGAGCACCAGACTGTCGTCATCCATGGTTACGGCTTCCACCGGATAGGTCTGGGACATAATCTCCGAGCTGATGTTCAGGATGGCATATTTGTAGGTGGCCAGATCGCTGCCGCGTTTGGCAAGAAACTCCTGGAAACGGTCAATCCGGAGCAGAATGACCCGGTAATCCTGTTGAAACTGAAAGGTTATCCCCGCGTGCTTCAGCCTTTCCAGCTTCTGCTCGCTGGTGAGGGTGCGGACGCCAAGCAGAAGATCCCGCAGCGTATTTTGCCGGATGGTTTGGGAATTGTTCCGCCTTTCCGTTTCCAGCACATTCAGCTTGGCGGAAATCCGGCGCACCGGGCGGTACAGGAAACCGGACAGAAGCCACGAAATAATAAGGCCCGCCGCCAGAATGGCGCCTGCAATGGTCAGAGAGGTGTTGCGGATGGCCCCCACGCTGTCCACCAGAGTATGGTACGGGGTAATCTTGACATATTGCCAACCGAGCGAATCCTTCCGGGTAAAGGTGATTAAGGATTTCACATTGTGAAAATCGCGGATCAGATAGCCGGTTTCCTGATTCATCACCGATTGGCGGATAAGCTGCTCCTCGGCTTTGGTCAATTCGGCGGGCAGCAGAGTTTCCGTGGATAGAATCCGGTCCTGGTCATCGATAATGAAGGTTTGTCCAGGCAGCTGGCCTTCCTTCAAGGCAATGCTCCGGTTGATCCAGGAGGCGGATATATTGACGGCAACAGCGGAGTTGATGGTTTGGCTGGTGTTGATGGCGTCGTAACAAAGATATGTGTATACGCTTACCGGCGTTACCGTGTCAGGATGATTATTATACACCCGTGGTATGGGGGTGAACGGCTTATAGTCTTTGAAGCGGTCCAGGGTGCGGATAATGTCCCTGTCCACCAGCTCCTCCTTGGCGTAGATTCCGTTCTGGCCGGACATGGCGGCGATGTAGAAGGTATTGGACGCCGAATTGTACACCATGATGGAATCGATAAAGGGCATGGAGTTTAACGTATTGGACAGCTCATTCATGCCGGCCGCCACATCATACACATCGGGGGACGAATAATTGAGCAGCTTGGAGATGGCGCTGTTGCGGTAGATCTGGAAGGACAGGGATTGGGCGCTGTCCTTCATGCTGTTTACATCCTTGCTGGTGCGAGTCAGAAGGTCGAGGTCGCCAAGAAAGGTTTGGTTCAGGGCGGCATGGGTGTAGTTGCGGTAATAAATATATGAAGAAATCAGCACGGTTGCAACGATGCTTAGGGTAATGCTCATCACAAACGCGGTATAGAGCTTCATCGGTTTTCGGATTCTCGGCATCTTCAAAGGATCTTGTCTCCTCTCTATGGTCGCTCTGCCTGCCGGAGGCGGTACAGTGCACATCATACTACAGAGGCTTCCGGTTTCGCTAGTAGAAAAACAAGATGTGAGTGTACAAATCATACTTTTGTGAACACGCGCCGGGGAGCGGTTATAGAGCCCCGGCTTTTTTGCGGAGTATGCCTTTGTGCAATCTGTGATGAAATGTCTACATGCCGAAAGTTTGCCGATTGCATAAACTGCGCAATGTTTCACTACCCGGCCCGCCAGGCCGTCCCTATAATCTGAATTACAAGCGGAAACGCTGAAAACACAGAAAACCAGGAAGGTGATGGAGCTTGAGCGCCACAGGAGGAACCACAACGGTTGCAGGGCAACAAAATGGAGGAGAGCATATTCAAGCTGCCGCGGGGATCAAGAAGAGACGGGGCTTCTGGCATGAACTGGTGAAGAACCGGATTTTATTTTTCATGATTTTACCCGCGTTGGTCTTTTTTCTGATCAACAGCTATTTTCCAATGGTAGGCATCTATTATGCGTTTACCAAATTCGATTTTAACAAAAGCTTATTTGAAAGCGATTTTGTTGGGCTTAAGAACTTTGAGTTCCTATGGAAATCGGGCATTCTGGCGCGTCTGACGTTGAATACGCTGAGCTACAACGTAGCCTTTATCGTTCTTGTCAACACCTTTGCCGTCGCCATTGCCATCATGATCAGCGAGCTAAGAATCAAGTGGTTCAAGAAGCTGACCCAATCGATTATGTTCCTGCCGTATTTCATTTCCTTTGTTATCCTGAGCGTTATTGTTTACAACATCTTCAATTATGAGACCGGGGTATGGAACACGCTGCTGAAATCCTTCGGGATGGAGCCGGTGGATGTATACAGCAAGCCGGTGGTCTGGATTTTTCTGATCATTATCTTTTATTTGTGGAAAAACATCGGCTACAGCATGGTGATTTATCTGGCGGCGATTACCGGCATCAGCGACGAATATTATGAAGCGGCGAAAATTGACGGGGCCAACATCTTTCAGCGCATCTGGTACATCACGGTGCCCATGCTGAAATCCACCTTTGTGCTGCTTCTCCTGTTTGCCTTGGGCAGCATTATGAAGGGGCAGTTCGATCTTTTCTACCAGCTCATCGGAAACAACGGGCTTCTGTACAACACCACCGATATTCTGGATACGTATGTGTTCCGCTCGCTGAAGGTTACCTTCGAGATCGGCATGGCTACCGCGGCAGGACTGTACCAATCCCTGTTCGGCTTCATCCTGATCATGACGGTGAATTACATCATTCGCAAATTGAATGACGAATATGCGCTGTTTTAAGCTCTCAAGACCAGTTTTCCGCCAGGGGAGGATCACATGAAAATTAAAGACGAAAAATATTTTGGGCTATTCCAGACCATTGCTTATCTCACCGTAACCCTTGTCACAATAGCTTGTCTGATTCCGTTTCTTCTGATCATATCCGCATCATTCACCGACAATGAGTACATTATCCGGGAAGGCTACAGCCTGATTCCGCAAAAATTCTCCTTGGCAGGGTACAGAATGGTGCTTGAATTTCCCCAGGAGGTGCTGCGGGCTTATGGGGTCACCACCTCCACAACGATAATCGGAACCCTGCTGGGGCTGTTTCTCATCACCATGGCCGGTTATGTGCTGCAGCGCAAGGATTTCAAATACCGCAACCAGCTTTCCTTCTACATCTACTTCACCACCCTGTTCGGCGGCGGTTTGATTCCCTGGTACATCATGTACACCAAGTATTTCAAGCTGATGGACACCTATACCATCCTGGTGCTCCCGGGGTTAATGTCTCCTTTTCTGATCATCCTGATGAAAAACTTCATCCGTTCCGCCGTTCCCGATGAAATCGTCGAATCGGCCAAAATAGACGGAGCCAATGATTTCACCATTTACTGGAGGATTGTGCTGAAGCTTTCCTTGCCGGGCATTGCCACCGTTAGCTTGTTCCTGGCCCTGCACTTCTGGAATGACTGGTTCTCCTCTTCGCTGTTCATTAATGATCAGAAGATGTACCAGCTGCAATATTATCTCTACAACATCATCAATACCATCTCGTTCCTGGCCAATATGGGGGCAGGCACAGGGGTCGCCCTGTCGCAGGATGTTCCCACAGAATCCACCAAGATGGCCATGGCTCTGATTGTTACGGGCCCAATCGTGCTGTTGTACCCCTTTATCCAACGGTATTTTGTAAAAGGCTTGACAATCGGTGCTGTCAAAGGTTAAACCTGGCCTATGGGAATATCCCGGCCGGTTAACATATTCATGAACATGAAAAGGGAGGATTCAGATGAAACAAATTAAAGGAAAATCCGCCGCAGCCATACTTGCCGCTTCCTTGGCCGTTACGGCTCTTTCAGGATGCGCAGGCAAGGATGAGGACAGCAGCGCCGCAAGCCCCAGCGCGTCTGCCGGCGCAAGCGCCGCAGCCCAGGAAACCGCCAAGCCGGGGATTGACACCTCCAAAAAGGTGGAGCTCCAGTTCTACATGCTGGGCAGCGCGCCCAAGGACTTGTCCGTAATTGAAGCGGAGGTAAACAAGCTGGCGCTGGCTGATCTTAACGCAACTGTGAAGTTCAACTATACCACTTGGACCGATTGGCAGCAGAAGTACAAGCTGCTCTTGTCCTCCGGGCAGGATGTGGACCTGATCTATACCACGGAATGGGCCGAATTCCAGGCCTATGCCAAAAGCGGAGCGTTCCTGGATATCGGCGATCTCCTGCCCAAGGCGGCGCCGAAGCTGTATTCCTTCGTTCCCAAGGACATGTGGGAAGCGGTTAAGATCAACGGAAAAATCTATACGGTGCCTTCCACATACAAGGAATATGTCACCGGCGGCTTCGTATGGCGGGAGGACCTGCGGAAGAAGTACAATCTGCCCAAGCCGACAGATATGAAGACCTTTGAGGCGTATCTGGAGGGCATCAAGAAAAATGAGCCCACCATGACTCCGCTGACTGCCAACGCCGCCATTGACGGCGTGGTCAACGCCTTCCGCGAATTCCGCGGATGGGTGGGAGCCGTTCCTTACGGGCTGGGCATTCAATACAACAAGCCCAACGATGTGTACTCGTATTGGGAGTCGGACGAGTTCAAGCAGGATATGCTCACTATGAAGAGCTGGGCCGACAAGGGATATTTCCCGAAGAACGTGCTGAATATCAAGGACGCCACTACGGATCTCTTGGTAAACGGCAAAACAGCCGCCATTATCGGCGACAATCCCACACGCTACAATGACAGCCTGCAAAAAATCAAATCGGCGCATCCGGATTGGGATTTGGGCTATTCCCCCTACGGGCTGGCCACCGGTTTTGCAACCCCGGTGCATCCCATCCACAACGGCTATGCCGTTCCCAAGAGCAGCAAGAATGCCGAGCGGGCATTGGCTTTCTATGAGAAGCTGGTCACCGACAAACGCTATAACTGGCTGACCCAATACGGAATTGAAGGCAAGAACTTCGCAGTGGAAAACGGCTATTATAAAATGCTGGGCGATAAAAATTCCAATGGCTTCCCCCGGGAGTCCATGAACGGCTGGGCATGGCGGAATCCGGAAATTATGCTGTTTGACCCGGGTTATGACACCGTGAAGGAAATTTTCGCCGAGCTGGATAAGATTCAAAAGCCGGATATTTTCCTTGGTTTTGCCGAGGACTACAGCGGGTATCAGGCCGAGCGGGCCGCTCTGGAGCAGGTGGTGAAGCAGTACCTCTTCCCGCTGTACGCGGGCCAGATCGACAACGTGGAGGAGGGTATCAAAACCTTCCTGAGCAAGGCCAAAACCGCAGGCTTGGAGAAGGTGCAGGCCGAATACAAGAAGCAATGGCTGGCTTATACAGCGGAGAAGGGCATTAAGTAAGCCCTGCGGAACGAAGAAAGTGGAGGTGCCAAGCCGGGAAAGCTTGGCACCTTTACTGACACTTCAGACTCTACGCTTGAGAAGAAAAAGGAGAATGATATGAAATCCAAACGATACCAGCATTTGGCGGCGTCATTGAAAAAAGCAATGGTATTGCTGCTGGCCCTAAGCATATGCTTGAGCGCTTATGTGCTGCCTGAACACGTTTACGCTGCGGAAGCCGATTATGAGCCGGCGGGCACAGTGGCCCATTACCCGTTGAATGGCGCATACCAGTATAAAAACAAATTGAATGAATCCCAGGTCTTAAGCGGCAGTTCACCGTCCTGGAAAACGGATTATGTTTCTCTGGTCAATCCGGGAAATGCCAACAATGGGCATATTGCCGGCGCCAACCCAAGCGCCGCTGTAACGGGCGCCCGAATTTCCTTTTCCCTGAATATAAAATTGAACAAAACGCAAACCCGTTCTTACACCCCGGCCTACAATCTTCTGGCTTACGGAGCGGGCGATGCCAATAATATCACCCTGCGGCCCTATTATGCCGACGGTCTGGCCGCAGTTGTGCTCAAGCAAGGCGGAGCGGATGCTGTGGTCGCTTCCTTCCCGGCGCCGGCGGCAGATATGTGGCATAATTATACCATTTCCCTGGACGGCACCGCCGGTACCGGCAAGCTGATTGTATGGGTCGATGGAATAAAAGCGGCGGAGGCAAGCTCAAACGGTATTGGTGCAGACCAGATCGGCACGGGCAATTCCGGCTCAACCGGATGATGACCTCCGGGGGCAACCCCAACCTTGATGCGCATTACCGGGATGTAAGGGTGATCAATAACACGGTTGACCAAGCTGTGGCGCAAGCGTTAACGGATGAGGTGGACAGCTTTATTTGGAATGAGCTGCTTTCCTTGCAAGCGCTTACGATTTCCGATGGAGCGATGGTAAAAGGAAATCTGTTCATGATTCGGGACCCTGGGATTACCTGGGTGTCCAGCGACGCGGCTGTCATCAATCCGCAAACGGGGGCTGTGACCCGTCCGCAAGGCGAATCCGCACAGGATGCCGATGTGGTGTTAACCCTGAACTGGCGCGGGCACAGCCAGGACTACCATTTGACTGTGCTGAAAAACGACGGTTCTCTGGATGGCGTCACCGTAGCGCATTATCCGCTGAACAGCACGTACCAGGCAAAAAACAGGCTGAATCCGGCCCAGGCTTTGGCCAGCGACAATGCGGCCTGGAAAGCGGAGTATGTATCATTGGTCAACCCGGGCAATGCCAATAACGGGCATATTGCCGGCACCAATCCGGGAACCCCTGTAACGGGAAGGAAGCTTTCCTTCTCCCTGGATATCAAATTGAACAAGACCCAAACCCGTACCGTCAGCGCGGCAAACACCCTGTTTTCCTACGGCGCGGATAATAACACCAATATTACGCTCCGGCCTTACTACAGCGCGGGCATGGCTGCAGTAGTCCTGAAACGGAATGGAACAGATGCTGTTGTGGCCTCCTTCCCGGCACCGGCAGCCGATATGTGGCATAATTACACCATCTCGCTGGACGGCACCGCCGGTACCGGCAAGCTGATTGTTTGGGTGGACGGGGTCAAAGCGGCGGAGGCCGCTTCCAACGGGATCGGAGCGGATGAGATCGGCAATGGGGCATTCCGGCTCAACCGGACCATTAGCACCGCTGCCAATCTGGACTCCCACTACCGGGATGTCCGCGTATTTGATGATGCTCTGGATGAAAACGCTGCCCTGATTATGGCCAATGAAATCCGCAGCTTCACCTGGAACGACCTGCTTGCTTCCAAGCCGTTAACCGATGGTCTGGTGGTCCGCAAGGATCTTGCGCTGCTGCGGGACGCCAATATTGCCTGGACCTCCAGCGACAATCATGTAATTGACCCGGCTACAGGTACGGTGACCCGTCCGGCCAAAGGTACTGCGGCGAAGAGAGTTACCTTGACCATGAACTGGTTTGAGGGGTTCAGCCAGGCTTATACGGTAACGGTTATGCCCATTGACGCCGGGGACTATCTCATTGCCGATTTCAATTTTAATGATGGGGCAAGCGGGCTGGTTGGCGGCGGAGCGAAGGCTGCTGTTCAAGGAACCGCCAGCTATGCGGACTCCTTTGAGGGCAACGGGAAGGCGGCCAATATCGGCAGCGCCTTCTGGCTGAATGTGACCAAGGAAGACGGAACAACACCGCTGCTTGCCGGGCTTGAGGAATTGACGATTTCCTATGACAGCAAGACTGGCGGAGGCAGCGGCTGGGCATTCTTCGCCGCTCCCAACACCACCGCGCAGACGGTTAATAAGGAGCATTATCTGGGCATCCTTGACAAGACCAATTCCTTAACTGTGGAGCGGTATAACAATAACGGCGCCCGTCCGGCAAACCCCGCTGCCACAAGCGGCACGGAGTGGAAGCATGTGGATGTGGTGGTCAAAGCGGCGGCTACCGAGCCTTATATTGACGGCGTGCTGCAATCGACTGCGGCAAGCAGCTATGCCATAACGGATATTCTCACGGCCTCGGGCGGAATCCTCCAGATCGGCAAAGGCAACTGGGGAACGGGCGAATATTATGCCGGGCTGATTGACAATTTCCAAATTTTCAATAAAGCGCTCTCTCAGGACGATCTGACCGAATACAGGGTGACGAATATTTCGCCGTTGATTTCTCCCGCCGCTGGCGGACAGATCTACGTTCCGGTTACGGTTTCCCATCCGGCGGGGAATAACTATCTTTATTACACCACCGATGGCGCAGATCCGACCTTGGCCAGCACGAAGTATACAGGCCCCTTCACAGTAGAGCACGGCAAGACGGTGAAGGCGGCGGCCATTGCCCCCAACGGGAACAGAAGCGAGATCGCAAGCGTTCAATACTACGGCAGCGAATGGGCGGCTACCGCCAATGAGTTCCGGTTGGACGGCCAATCAACGGTCAATAATGTGAAAATTTCCTGGCCGCTGATTGCGGGAGCCGACTATTACGAGGTTTATCGCGGGGAGCAGCTGATCAACCGGACATACGGAGATACCGTGGACGACTATAACCTTGAAGTCGGCCAGAGCTGCACGTATACCGTCAAGGCTGTCAGCGGCGGCAAACAAATTGCTTTCGCCCAAACCAATGCGGTACATACCTTCTCCTATGATCCTGCGGCGGTTACCGGAAAGAAAAATAACTACAACGGCGCGGACAGCCTGGGGACGGGCAGTACCTACGGGGTTCAGATCGGAAATGCATGGTACCATTATGTTTATAAAGCGGTGAAGAACGAGACAACAGGGATTGTCACAACCGGCATCTATGAGCAGACCGGAACAGACGGGCGCAACTATGGCAACGACCGGCTGCTTGGCTCTTTTGAGGATATGCGGGTTGAAGGCGCAGGGTATAAGCTCCATCCCGCAACCGGGAAAATTATCTTTACAGCCCATGAGGAAGCCAGCAGCGGTTACACCAGAGCAGCCATATTCATTGCTTCGGCAACTCCCGGGGGGAATGATTTTGCCGCAACCTTCAGAGGCCGTCCGTCCAATGCGGATTCGTCTTTAATGGATTCCCGCGATATGTCGCTTTTTGCAGATGATGACGGCAGCGCATACCTGATATTTGCCACCCGCAATAACAGCGATATCGGGATTCTCAAGCTGGATGCGGGATGGGAGCATCCCGACAGGATTGTAAACATTGCTTTTGCAGGCAAACACAAGGAATCGCCGACGGTTATCAAATATGAAGGGCGTTATTACTTCTTCGGCTCCACGGCCAATGGCTGGTATCCGAGCCAGGCCGAGTATGCCTCCGCAGAATCTCTCGACGGGGAGTGGACCCCGCTTCGCCCCATCGGCAACGGTTCTACGTTTGCCACGCAGGCGAACGGAGTGGGAGTATGGACCGGCTCCAACGGACGGATTGCCTTCGCAGAGAACGGCTATCATTGGGGAGCCCAGTATGCCGCAGACTACAAGGACCCGATGGGCACCTATGCAAGATTGTTCCCGATGGCCTTCCATAACGGGGTTGCCACAGCGGATTGGTTCTTTCAGCTGGATCTGGACCCGGTTTACGGGCTGATTCCGGTTCAGTCAGGGCAGCTCCTCTCTCTGGGCAAGAAGGCAACCGATTTTCTGGGACTGGATGCAACAGCGGTGACGGACGGGGCGGATTTGGCGTCATCCCCGCGGGTTCAGCACACCTCCTTGCCCTATAGTATGGTCATTGATCTGGAGCAGCCCTCCCGGCTGTCGGAGATTAACCTGACTACCCGAATCGTCACCGGTTCGGATACGGTTTACCGCTATACGCTGGAAGGCAGTCTGGACAATGGGACCTGGACGCAGCTTGTGGACGGGTCGGCGAACAATGTCAGCGGTTTTGTGGCCAATCCGGTTACGGATACAGGGCGCTACCGCTATGTCCGCTTAACGGTTCACAATATCATCAATGTGCATACCGGACAGAGCGCCATTTGGGCCGACGGGATTATTGAATTGGCGGTATTTGGGACTCCATATATCGATAAATCGGAGCTTCAGGCCAAATACGATGCCAGAAAAGACACGCCAAAAGGACATTATACCAACGCAACCTGGAACACCATTGTGGGGGCTCTTGATCATGCCGCAGCGGTATTGGCGGACGCTTCCGCTACGCAGTGGACCGTTGACCGGGCGGCCCTGCAAATCGACGAGGCCTTCAATTGGGTGCTGACCGTTCAACCGGATCATGTGGTGGACTATGCCTCTGCCGGCGTGCCTGTGGGAGAAACCTGGTACGATACCGAAGGCAATCCCATTCAGGCCCACGGCGGCGGATTCCTGCAGCAAACCGCCGCAGACGGCAAACCCATCTATTATTGGGTGGGAGAAAACAAGCTTCACAACCGGGCCTCCTTCCATGCGGTAGCGCTGTACTCCTCCCGGGATTTGGTCAATTGGGTTTATGAGGGCGATATTATTGATCCGTTTACCCAAGCAGCAGAAGGGGCAGAGTATGGGCTTCTGGATAATAAGTGGGAACGCCCGAAGCTTCTGTACAACGAGAAAACCAAAAAGTATGTACTGTGGGGCCATTGGGAAACAGCGGGCAGCTATGCAAGCAGCCAGATTGCGGTAGCGACTGCCGATCAAGTGGCAGGCCCGTATACCTTCCTGGGGCACTGGCGTCCGGGCGGCACCTTGCGCAATTGGCGGAGTGAAAACGGGATTTACCTGGATTCCGATTATTACAAAACCAGCGGCGTCAAAGCAACCGTTCCGGCGGAGACGGTAAACGATGTATCCCAGTTGGGCTATACCTCCCGCGACTTCACCGTATTTGTCGATGATGACAAGACGGCATATCTGGTCTCGGCGGAAGGACATTCCATGCGCATCCACCGGCTGAACGATGAATATACCGACGTGGACTTTACCACTTACACCTTCAGCGACCCTGCCGGGAAAGCGGAGGATTTTGAATCCTACAGCTTCTACGAAGGTGTCGGACGCGAAGCGCCGGCGGTGGTAAGGGCGGATGACGGATATTATATGGTCTCCTCCGGCCAATCGGGCTGGCTGCCGAACCAGGGAACGGTCAGCTTTAATGCCGATCTCACAGACCACGCAGGCTGGACCACAGTCAAGGAGAACGGCCGGATTGTGGAGAAATATGCCTTCGGCAATAACAGCACCTATTACAGCCAACCGACCAACATTATGAAGCTGGTTAACGAAAAGGGAGAAAAAACCTATGTTTACATGGGTGACAGATGGCGCTCCAGCCAGCTTTCCGACTCCCGCTACGTATGGCTGCCGATCACATTCGACGAGACGGAGCATACCGCTTCGATCACATTCACCACAGGGTGGAAGCTGAATGCGGCCACCGGCAATGTACAGCTTCCCCAGGCTTATCTCGTCTCCCAAGGCAAAAGCGCAACCTTTGTCAACGGCGACGGGAATACGGTAGCGGGGATTGAAAAAGCCAATGACGGCATTGAATACAGCCTCAGTACGTCAGGCGATTCGACTCACTTCTTCGGCGGCCTTGCCGCTCCGTACGAATACACTGTCGATCTGGGCGCTGTTTATGACTTATCCCGGATGGATGTGGCTTACAGGCTTTATAACGGCTCGGAAATGTACCACCGGTATCAGATTTTCGGCTCCAACGATAACAACAATTGGACAGAACTGGTCAATAACAGCACCAATATGTGGGCCGGCTTCAACTCGGATAAGCTCAGCGGACGTTATCAATATGTGAAGCTTAAGGTGAACGAGGTGAGGCGCGTCAACAACAATGCCCTTAGCAATGGCTGGGGCAGCGGGCTGGTTGAGGTTCAGGTTTACGCCAACTCGGCTGATCCGTTTGCGCTGACCCCGCCCAGCGCGGATGTGGAGGCGGGCACGTATACGTCTCCGAAACAAGTGACGCTGTCGCATGCGGTGAAAGACGCCCGGATTTATTATACGCTGGACGGCAGCGCGCCTACCTCTGCAAGCACGCTTTATACGGCGCCGATTGCGCTGCCTCTGGGCGAAAGCACGCTCAAGGCAGTTGCAGTAGTAGACGGAGCAACCAGCGCGGTGTTGGAAAAGAGCTATACGGTTACGATTGATCGGTCGGTTTTGGCCGCAGCCATTGCCGCAGCCCAAACCCTCACCGAAGATGACTATACCGTAACGAGCTGGACCTATTTGCAGCAGACGCTGACAACGGCCATCTCCGTTCGCGACCATGCCGGGGCAACGGAAGAGCAGGTGGCTGCTGCTGTGGCCGCATTGCAAACAGCGGTAGCCGGTCTGGAGCGGAAACCGCCTGCGGCAGCCCTTGTCACCTTGTCGGGACCGCAGAGTGTGGTTGGCAACCAAGTATTTGACGTGACATTCGGACTGAACACTGTCTCCCAAAGTGTATATGCCCAGGATGTTACCTTCCATTATGATCCATCGAAGGTGGATTATCTGTCGGCAGAGCCGGTGAAGCCCGGATTCTCCATTTTGCAGGAGTCGGCTGCACCGGGCCAAATCCGGTTTATAACGGTTGATCTGCAGGCGGGACAGACGCCCGCAAGCCCTGTCAGCCTGCTGAAGGCACAATTCAGGGCCAAGGAAGTTGGTCAAACCGTCACCAGCAGCGTGTACTTGTCCAATGTGGTGCTGGCGGATGGGGCAGGGGCTGAAACAACGGTAACGGATGCGGTGTATTGCAGCTTCGAAATTGCTGCGGCAGTCTCCAAATCCGCGTTGCGCGCAGCGGTTGCCGATGCGCAAACGCTGCATGATTCCGCGGTGGAAGGCGCCCTCGCCGGGCAGTATCCGGCAGGCTCCAAAGCGTTGCTGTTGGCTGCGATTCAACAGGCGGATGGGGTACTGAATGATGGCGCGGCTGCCCAAGCCCAAGTGGATCAAGCCCTCGCTCAACTGAATGCGGCCGTTCAAGCCTTTGCATCTAAGGTGATTCCCGAAGTAAGGGGAGATTTGAACGGAGACGGCAGAGTCGGGGTGGGAGACTTGGCCAGAATGGCAGCAGTCTACTATGGAAGGAACAGCTTGCAAGCCGATTGGGACCAGTACAAGCAGGCGGATTTGAACGACGATAACGTAATCGATATCGAGGATCTGTATGCTTTGGCAAGCATGCTTCTGGACCAAAGCCATTAAAAACCGGCTATTGTTCGGGACTGCTCTTTGCATTAAGTTAGCCTCGGAAAGAAAAGAAGGGAAGTTGAATCCGTTGAGGAAGAGAATATCGGCTATTGGTCTGATGATCCTGCTGTTATGCGCTTTGTGGCCTTCTGTGTTGTTTGCGGCGGCGGAGCCAGATTGTACTCTCACAGTGTCCAAAACCGCAGCGGTTGTCGGAGATCAGGTTGAAGTGGAGATTCGGGTGCGGAATGCCCAGGACTGGGTTGCCTATGAGCTGAATCTGTCATTTGATGCTTCGTTATGGAAAACCGGCATCGAAGACATTTCGTTCATGACGAATCTGCAGGATGGCTTCAGTTCGATTGTAAATCCCGAATTGTTCAGCGGCGGCCATGTGCGAGCCGTATTTACAAAAAAAGGCAACGCGGCAGGCGAAAGCGGAGAGGTTGTTTTGGGGAAAGTGAGGCTTACTGCCCAAGCCAACGGCACAGATACCTTTACACTGGAGAAGATTAAAGTCGGTCAAACCGGGAATCATTGGGCTGCCTATACTCCGAATGTCGGGACCCGTGTACAAATTGGCGGCAGCAGCGACGGCTACACTGGCGGAGGCTACACCGAAACACCGGCTGCGGGGAATGAACCGACCATTACCGATTCCATGCTTCTGGTCAAGGCGCTTCCAAACGATGCTGGGATTGTGTCGGTGAAGATTGATTTGGCCAACCTGCAAAAAGCAATCGACAAACTCGCTGGCACTGGCTTGAACATTGTCCTGGAGACCGATGCAGCTGCCAAGCCTAAACAGGTGGAGGTTGAAATCCCGCTGGAGCAAGTGCGAAATGCGGCAGGTCAAAAAATAAAGACCGTCTCCATCACGAGCAGCCTGGCCGCCGTCGCTTTGAATGAGAAGCTGTTTGCCAGGGAAGAAGCAAAAGCCGCGGCCAATCTGCAGCTTTCTGTCACTCAAATGGACTCTTCTGCCTTGCCGGCAGCCGCCAAGGAGCAAGTGAAGGCGGATACGGTGATCTATGATTTTCAATTGAAGCTGGATGAACGCCCCATAACCGTATTGGAGGACAAGGAAGCAACGGTAGAGCTTCCGTACACCCTGCGCCAGGGGGAAGCCGGACATAAGGTTGTCATTTACCGCGTATCCGCCAACGGGCAGCCTGAAGTGGTGAAAAACGCCAGGTATGATCAGGCGGCAGGCACCGTGCAATTTGCCCCCAACCATTCCGGCCAATATTTCGCCGCTTATGCCAATAAATCCTTCCAGGATCTGCATGAGGCCGAATGGGCCAGAGAGTATATTGAGGCGTTGGCTGCCAGAGATGTGGTGGATGGCATGAGCGACGGGCAATTTGATCCCAATGGGCAGCTTACCCGCGGGCAATTCATTGCCATGCTTGTCAATATGTTTGATTTGACGGATTCCACCGCTGTTTCATCGTTTACGGACACGGCCAGGGATGCCTGGTATTATCCCTCTGTAGCAACCGCCCAAAAGCTGGGGATTGTGGACGGCAGGGAAGACGGCACCTTCGGAGTGGACGAGCGGATTAGCAGACAGGACCTGGCGGTTATGCTGCACCGTGCTTCCAAGATTCTCGGATTGGAAGGAGAGTCTGCAGCAGCCGCAGCCCCGTTTGCCGACCAAGCGGATATTGCGGAATACGCCGCCGAAGCAGTAGCCGCCATGCAGCGGCAAGGCATTGTAAACGGGCTGGAGCACCAAATCTTTGCTCCCCAGGGCTTGTCAACCAGAGCCCAGGCTGCGGTTGTGATATATAGAATGGCATTCCCGGGATAAGCAAACATCCCCAGAAATGATCGGAAGAAACGGATAGATTCCCGGCACCGGGACATCTGACCGTTTCTTCTGTTTCAAGAGGCTTTGCGAACGAGGGAGACGATCAGAGTGGGTCCATTCGGCAGAAACAGTCTGGTGAAGCAATTCATTTATTTAATTTCCATCATGATGAGCATTTTGCTGCTGTCCTTTGTTATTTCAAATTACATTGCCCAGCGGATTGTGGAGAAGAAGGTAACGGAATCCGTCCAAAAAATTATGCTGCAGGTGGAAGAAACCATCATGAGCTTTTATAAGGACATGGACGGAATCTCCTATTCCCTGTTATACAATCCGACCATCCAGTCCTATCTGAGCACGAATGATATTCTGTCCCGGATTCTCATGAACAAGGATATTGTGCTTCAATTCTCCAGCACCCTTTCCCTGAAGGAAAACATCGTGGGCATCCAGCTGTATGATGATCAGGAAAAACTGGCAGTCAGCCTGGGGCGGACGATGGCTCCGGCGGAAAAACGAAGAGTGGAGGCGATCGAATATGCCACCTTGAATACCGCGGATATGGAAGGGTCCTTTTATACCATTTCCGTTCCTGTATTCAATTTGCAAAACAATCTGGTGTTAAGAGATTACCGGGGCATGTGTCTGTTCATTATGGATGTGTCCAACTTCAGCTCCATCCTGCAAAAGTCAAAGGTATCGGCTCATTCCAGGCTGCTGCTTATCGATAAAGACAACCGGATTATGACCGGCTCGGGCCCGCTGGATTCCGCGCAATCCCTGGACTTGGATGCTTTTGCCCAAAACAAGAGCTATATCATGCAGGAAATTGTGCTGGAGCATACCGGCTGGAAGATCATCAGCATCGTTCCCAAAGCCGAGGTTGTGGAGGAGCTGGGAATCGTCAAGAAGCTGAATGTCACCACATATCTCATTATATTTACGATTTTTTGCGTGTTTTTGCTCCATTTTTACAACCGGCTGCTGAAGCCGGTGAAGGCCCTGCTCGATTTTGTGAAATCTTTTGCCAAGAGCGGCGGGAGCAGACGGTTCAGTGTGGTTTATCATAACGAAATCGGGGTGTTGGCCAGCAGCTTGAACCAGATGCTGGATGATATTTCCACACTTAGCAGCGGGATGCAGGCGGTCCAGAAGAAAATGTACGAAACGGAATTGGCGAAAAAACAAATGGAGATTTCGGTTTACCGCAACCAAATTAACCCGCATTTTCTGTATAACACCCTGGAGTGTATCCGGGCGATTGCCATTTACCATAAGGCCCATGATATTGTAAAAATCACTTCGTCCTTATCCAATATCTTCCGCTATTCGCTCCGGGGGGCAAGCTTTGTGTCTCTTCAGGAGGAAATCTCCCACTTGCAGGAATATGCCAAGATCATCGATTACCGGTTCACCGGGAAAATCCGAATCATGATTGATGCCGAGGAGGCGTTGTTATCCAGCAAAACTCCCCAGCTGCTGCTGCAGCCTATCGTGGAAAATGCGGTGTTTCACGGCTTGGAGAAGAAGATTGAGCCTGGAACCGTTCAGGTCAGGATTGCGGCTGCCGACCATAACCGCCTGGCATTCGTCATTTCAGATGACGGCATCGGGATCGGCCATGGGCAGCTGATGGAGCTGCGGCAGCGGCTTGCCCGCTACGATTCGCAGGATCATTGGCGGCAGGGAAACAAAGGCATCGGCCTGTACAATATTCACCGCAGAATCAAGCTGATCTATGGCGATCAGGCGGAGCTGGCCATCCAAAGCCAAATTAACCAAGGAACCACCGTCACCATCATATTGCCCAGGGAGCTTCCCCAGGCAGAATAGGAGAATTGTATGCTTCAGGTACTGATTGTGGATGATGAGCCATGGGTGGCTTACGGAATTGCCCATCTGATCGATTGGGAAAGCCTCGGATGCCGTGTGGGCGGGGAAGCGCATAACGGGCAGGAGGCGTTGGCTTATATTTCCAGGCACAAGCCGGAGATTGTCATTTCCGACATCCGAATGCCGGGGCTGGACGGAATCATGCTTCTGGAGAAAATCAATGGGCTGCAATTGAACACGAAGGTTATTCTGATCAGCGGCTATGCCGATTTTGAATATGCGCAGAAGGCCATCCGCCTGGGCGCATTCGATTATTTGGTCAAGCAGATCGATGAAAGCAAGCTGGAGGAGACCATACGCAGAGCCGCGGCGGAATTGGAAAAAGGACAGGAAACCGCATTTGCCGCGGTTGATCTGTTCCTGGACGATCTGTTTGAATTGCTGGACCCGGCCAACCGCATTACAATCAGCAACTTTCAGGCCAACCGGCAGCTTGCGGCGCAATACCCGCATTACCGGTTCTTGGGCTGCTTGTATCCGGCAGCTTCCTCCGCCAGAGCGGTCTTCCATGGGAACATAGCTTCACTTCAGGACATAAGCGCCGTCAGATTCCGCACGGGACAAAATAAGGTTTCCATCCTTGTCAATTACGATGAGCAGCATCATCCCCTGGCTCTGTTGAATTTTATCTCCGAATATGTATCCGGCGCCGAATATGTGGGCATCAGCTCCATCGGCCTGTACTCCACGCCCATCGCAAGGCTGTTTCAGGAATCGGAAATTGCCATGTTCAGCTCCTATTTTCATCAAGGCGCTGCGGTTGCCCCCTATAAACGTCCGGAGGTGCCGGACACCATCCGGAAGCTCCTGCTCAATCTGGAATTGTCCGTCAAGGAGAATGACAAGGAGCAGACGGGCAGTTTATTGGCGGGAATAAGCCGCGAATGCGGCGGACAGCAATTGCATATCGATCAGATTGCCGCCATCTATAATCAGATTGTCTCCATGATCTATAAATACCGCGGCGGCATGAGCCATGCGGATGAGATGGAATACCTGTCCTATGAGCAGATTGTCCGGCTCTTCCATTCGCCTGAGCAACTATTCCGGCATATCCATTTGTTTATGAATCAGCTGGCGCGGCAGGAAGTGAATATTTCCAATGAGCAGGTAGAGAAGGTGATTGCATACATAAACCAGAAATTTACAGAAGATATCCTATTGAGCGATATATCCAAACGATTCAATATCAGCACCGGGCATCTCAGCTCATTGATCAAGAAGCAAACCGGTACGACGTATTCGGAATATATTATGAACAAGCGTCTAACCATGGCCAAGGAGCTTCTGAGCAATACGGCCCTCTCCGTGTTCGACATCGTTCAAGAGGTAGGATATAAAGATTACTACCATTTCAATAAGCTGTTCAAGAAAATGCTGGGCATTACGCCCAGCCAATACCGCAAGCTATAAAATCCCAAAAACGAACAGAACACCAAAAAGACAAAACAGGAGACATCCCCGGATGCCAAGAATGCGGTTACAATGGGGTTGTTCTTAAACAAACCAAACAGGGAGGTCGTTGTTCAACATGAAAGGCAAAAGCAAATATTCGATTTTGTCGCTGCTGGCATTAACATTGGCGTTTACGGGCTGCAGCAGTGGCGCAGACAAGGAACAGGAAGCGCAAAAGACACCGGAGCCGGTGAATTCCGGCGCAGCGGGAACACAGGCTCCCTCCAAGGCAGTATGGTTTTCTACCGTGGACTTTTGGAATCCGCCGGCCAACTGGAGTACCGACCCTAACACTGTACAGGGGAAGATTACCGAAAAAACCGGCCTGACCTTCGAATTCAATATTCCGGCTCAGGACGGGGAAACCAAATTGAATCTGATGCTGGTCTCCTCCGGCGACAGCTTCCCGGATTTGCTGACATTGACAAACGCGGTTCTCGGGAAAAAGCTGAAGGATTCGGGAAAGGTATGGGATATTGAGGAGTTTCTCAAGAAATATGATCCGGAATCGCATATACTGAAGGACTTTCCTGCCGACATGAAGGCGGCCATTATCGACAGGGACGGATCGTTTTTTGCTTTCCCCAGCAATGTCAATTCACCCGATGCGCGGAAGGTGTATCCGCCCTCCCCGTTCCAGCAAACCAATCTGGATTATGCCGCCAATAACGGGATTATGGTGAACAGCAAGCTGTTGAAGGAAGCCGGCTTGACCCTGGAGGATATTAAAACGGAAAAGGGTCTGTTGGCCGCGTATGAAAAGGTTAAAGCCTTGAAGGTGGATGGCGCTTCTGTAATTCCTCTGCTGGTAGACGGAAAATCGTATCAGGATACTTCGTTAAGCTTTTTGCAGGATACCTTCGGGGCGATGGCGCTTGACAAGGACGGCAATTACCGGGACCGGCTGCTGGCGCCGGAAACCAAGCTGGCTTTGAATTTCCTGCGCAAAGCATACCAGAATAATTACCTTGATCCGGGGCAGATGACCGTAGACAACGCCGCTGTAAAGACAGATGTGGCTTCCGGCAGAGTGTTTACCTTTATGGGCAATATGGCGAATACATCCTTCCAATTGAATGATTACTGGACCTCCTCCGGGGTGATCCTGTCGGATGCCGGCACCAAACCTGCCTTTGCCAAGAACTACCTGGCGGGCAGCGGATGGATGCTGACCTACATCTCCAAAACAGCCAAGGAACCAGAGAAGCTGGCCAAATTCCTCAGCTTTATGAGCAGCAAGGAAGGGCTTCTGCTTCACCAGTTTGGCTTCGAGGGCGTTGATTACAAGTGGAATGCGGAAGGATTCTTGGAGAAGACAGAGCAGGGGTTGAAGAATGCCAGCGATTATATGAAGACAGGGGTAAGCGCCTTCTGGCCGTTTACCAATACCGCTCTTACCGGCAGCATCGTGCAGCCCCCTACGGAAAAAACAGATATCCAATCCATTACCGGGCAGCGTGTGTTTACGGCCTTCGGAAAATCTCCCGAGGTTGTCCGGTATGATGATTCATCCATCCGGCTGCCGGGGGACCTGTTTGCCAAGGACGCCAAGCTGACCAATGCGGAGCTGCAAATCAAAACCTATAAACAAGCGCAAATTGCCAAGATCATTCTGGCCAAGGACGACGCCCAGTTCAATCAGCTCTATGATGAGATGATTGCCCAGTTGAAGAAGCTTGGCATTGAGGAGCTTGACAAGGTGAGGAATGATTGGGTTCAGGAGAAGAACAAGAAATACGGCATTCATGTAAAGGGCATTAACTCCTAAACGAATATAGAGAACAGTACAAGAGTGCCAAAGTGATTCGGCTCTGCCATCCTTTGGCACTGCTGTTACCAGGAACGGAGGAACTTTCATGCAATCACAGCACAAGAAAACGTTCAGGCTTGGCTATGACTTCAGGACTCAGTTCGAGCTGAAAACCATGCTGCTGCCTGCAGTGGCGCTTATGTTGGTCTTTAACTTCACACCCTTGTTCGGATTGCTGATGGCGTTCAAAAACTACGAGCCGGTCATGGGCATCAAGGGAATCTTTACCGCGGAATGGAACAATTTCTATCATTTCACCAGCATTTTTGACAACTTTCAATTCTGGCCCATGGTGAGAAATACGCTGGGCATTAATCTTTTGGGCGCTGCGGTGTCCATTCCGGCAACCCTGCTGTTTGCGCTGCTCCTGAATGAAGTGAAGAACCCCCGGTTCAAATCCTTGGTTCAGACGGTCACCTATCTTCCCCACTTTCTCTCCTGGGTTATTTTTGGAGGACTGTTCATTACGTTATTGAACACGGATGGCATTGTCAATTATGTGCTGCTGGAATTGAACCTGATCAGCAAACCGCTGCAATTTTTGGCTGAGCCCAAATATTTCTGGGGAATCGCCATCCTGACCGGATTGGTCAAGGATATTGGCTGGGGGGCGATTCTCTATCTGGCGGCGATGGCCGGAGTGGACCAGAATCTGTATGAAGCGGCTGCCATCGATGGGGCAGGCCGGTTCAAGCGGATGCTGCATATTACCTTGCCTGGAATATTACCGACTTTTATGGTCTTGATCATATTCGCAGTAAGCGGCATGCTGAACAACAACTTTACGCAAATTTATGTTCTGCAGAACACGCTGAATTTGCCGGCCAGCCAGGTGATTGACACCTATGTTTATCAAACCGGCCTGCTTAACTTTCAATTTGCTTCAGCCACCGCGATTGGTTTGCTGAAAACGGTGTTTGCCCTGCTGCTGCTGTTTGGCGCCAATGCATTGTCGAATAAAATTACAAAAACAGGATTATTTTGAGGTGATGGGTTATGGTTGGAGGGAAAAGCGTCGCTGAGCGTTCTTTTAACGTATCCACAATAATGATTATGATCATTTTGATGGCCGTAACGGTCTATCCATTCTGGTTTTCCCTGGTCAGCTCCTTGAATTCGGGGAAGGATCTGCTGCGGGGCCCCGTATTTTTGCTCCCCCGGGACTTTACCTTTGCCAGTTGGCGGGCGGTGCTGGCTGATCCGGCTATTCTCCGGGCAACCTGGATCACGGCGTCCCGGACGGTGATTGTGACGGTTATTTCCATCGTCTACACGGCTATGTTCGCCTATGCTTTTTCCCGCTCTTATCTGAAAATGAAAAGGTTTTATGTGATCCTCGGCTTTGCCAGCATGTACTTCCACGGCGGTCTGATTCCGTCGTTTCTGTTGATGAACTGGCTGGGACTGTATGATAACTATATGGTCTATATTCTGCCAAGCCTGTTTGGAGGCTTTTACAATGTGATTATTTTCAATGCGAACTACAAGGGGATTCCCGATTCGCTGTTTGAATCCGCCAAGATGGATGGAGCCAGCGAATACCGGATTTTCTTCCAGATCGTCTTTCCGCTGTCAAAGCCTGTTCTGGCTGCACTCTCTGTTTTCACGGCTGTGGGGATATGGAATGACTATGGCACGACCTTGTTTTTTACCCAATCCCCGCGCCTGCAAACGCTGCAGTATGTAATTCTCAAGTTGATCCAATCCAACCGGGCGGTGGAAAACATGATGAGCTCTCTGGACAGCTCCAATTTCAGTGTGGCCCAGATGATCAGCTCCTCGAAAACACAGGGGGTAGTTTCGGCGCATACCATCGAGCTGGCGGCAATGGTGCTGGCCTCCTTGCCCATGATTATTCTGTATCCGTTTGCCCAGCGCTTCTTCGTTAAGGGGGTTTTGCTTGGTTCTGTGAAAGAATAGGAATGCCGGTACGAAACCTGCGCTGAAGAAATTCAGCGGGCCGGGCTATCCTGCAAAAGTGCAGTTATTTTTGACCGTGATCCCTCTTTTACGCTCCCATCCTGCAAAAGTGCATCTATTTTTCGTTGAAACCGCCAAACGGGTGGAATTCGCGGGAAATAACTGCACTTTTACATTTTGTCCTCCCGTCTAAGGGGCTGGCCCATAAAGTAAATGTACTTTTGCATTTTGGGCAAGGATGGGGAGCAGCGGGGAGGTGGTCTTTCTTGAGGGTTCGCCTGTTTTCTGATACACTTGCAGCAAAGTGCGGTCCGGTAAGACTTTAAGAGAAACGGAGATTCTCCCATGGAACAAATGTATGCCGTTAACAGTTATGCGTTGAGTAGTCTGAGCTTCCTGGCGGGCGGGTATAAGCCTGCCAACCAGCACCGGTGGGGGCCAGGCATACGGGATGTCTACGCGCTGCATTATATTATAAGCGGCCGGGGCACGCTTGAGACGAGGGGGGCGGTTTTTCAAATTGGCGCAGGGGAGAGCTTTATTATTTTTCCGCAGACGGAGGTGTACTATTACCCCGATCCGGAGGACCCTTGGGAATATGTCTGGAATGAGTTCACGGGAGAGGAGGCACGGCGTCTGCTGGCGATGACCAAGCTGGAGGAGGACCGCCCTGTTGTGGGTGCAGCTCCCGAAGAGCTGCAGCAGTTTTTCCATATCGCCTGGAACCCCGGGGTGCAGCCTTTTGAGCGGCTGCGGTTGGATGCCCGCTTGCGGCTCCTGCTATCCTGCTATCTGGAGTTTTATCCAAGCGGGGAGGCGGCTCCCACAGACTATGTCCGGATGGCCAAAACGTATATCGAGCGCAATTATTGGAAAGCGTCGTTGAAGGCCTCCGAAATTGCAAATGCCGTCAGTATCGAACGGAGCTATTTGTTTCGTCTGTTTAAGGAAGCGACCGGCCAATCCGTGTCCGGCTACATCACTTGGTTCCGAATCCAGCGTGCCCGGGAGCTGCTGAAGTCGTCCGGCTTATCGGTTCAGTCGGTCGCTTATTCCATCGGTTACCATGATCCGCTGCATTTTTCGCGGGTATTCAAAAAAGCGACCTCCCACTCTCCTACGGCTTACCGGAACAAGGAACAGTTGCCCGATTGCCGGTAATAGGCGATTAGCTTCTCAAGCGGCTCACGCCCGCATTTCAGCTTGTCTCCAAGGCAATCCAAACACAGAAATTTCCGGTCCGTCCGGGAAACCAGCTTCAGATAGATTGCCACATCGTCGGCGGCAAGCGGAACCTTGCAGGTCAGGCAAAATCGGTCGTTGTCCATGCTACCGCACCAGCTTGGCCCGGACAACCAGACAATCATGCGCCGCTACCACGGGGGCGTAGCGTTCCCGGAAGACGCCCAATTCCCGGTGCGCCCAGCAGTCGTACAGCGAGAGGGAGAATCCGGCGGTGTACGGCAGGCCCATATCCCAGAATTGCAGGGAAAGCTCCCGTGAACTGTCGCTGAGGTTGAAAAAGCCGATTGCCAGATCGCCATCCGTGAGCACCTTCACCAGCATAAACACATCGTCCGTATGGAACCACTGCGGTTCGGGCTTGATGCGGTAGGCTCCCCGGCACTCCATGTCCTGATTGATAGCGATCAGGTCGGGATTCAGCAGAATCTCCTTGGTCACCGGATTGTCCTTCCGGATATCGCATCCGATCATCAGAGGAGAACCCATGAGACTCCAGAGTGAGAAATGGGTCTTGTATTCAGTATCGCTGCAGCCTCCGATCCGGCCGATGAAATCGCTGTTGCTTCCCCCATACATGCCGACCACCAGCATGTCCATGTCATTGTGGCAGAAGGAGCCGGTATAGCTTTGTTTGCCGAGCTGCGACAGGGCGAGTGACTTGACCGATTCCCAATTGTCCCGGATGTCCTCAGTGGAGCGGTACATATGGGCGCCCGATTCGCGAATCCAATCGTAGACGCCGTCGGCGCCCCAGTTGCAGGCCGAGAACAGAATGTCGCGTCCGCAGTTCTTCAGCGCCAGACTCATGCGCTTGTACAGAAGCTCTCCCGAAATATGGCGTGGCTTGAAGCAATAATCGTATTTCAAAAAATCGACTCCCCATTCGGCGAAGCGGGCGGCATCCTGAAATTCATGCTCGAAGCTGCCGGGATAACCGGCGCAGGTATGGGTGCCGACGCAGGAATACATGCCGAATTTCAGCCCTTTCTCGTGAATATAATCGGCAAGCGCCTTCATTCCACTCGGGAATTTGGCCGGATCGGCAACGAGCTTGCCGTCGGCATCTCTCTCCTTCAAGCTCCAGCAGTCATCGATGACGATATACTCGTACCCCGCCTCCTTGTAGCCCTGCGACACGAACATATCGGCCACATCGCGAATCAACTGTTCATTAATATCCCAAGTAAAGGTGTTCCATGAATTCCAGCCCATGGAAGGCTTCAAGCCAAGCGGTTGATGGTGGCTCATGCTCATTCATCCTTTCTTCCAATCAGGTTGTCTTGCTATCTTGCATTAAAACACAGGCTGCCCATGAACGCCCATAGCTTGAGGTTGCTTTTTCATGGAGCCTTGTTGTTTTTCACAGCGCGGCGAACCAGGACATTGCAGGTTTTTTGAATAAAATCTGAATTGTGCAGCCTGTACATATGGGATTTGTCCAATTAGGTATGGATTTTATACTATAATTTTTGCTGGGAGGTGTGGTACCTTAGACTCGCAATTAAAAATTTCCTTAATAAGGAAGGAGAGGTTTATTGATGAAATTTTGGGCGAGGCTTATTGTCATTTGCGCTTTAATCGCTGGTTTTCTTCCGGCAGGCTTGCGGCCGGCTGACGCGGCGGCGCAAACCATAGCCAATGGTACGGTATGGAAGGATGTGACGAATGGTTCTATTCAAGCGCACGGCGGTTCTATTCTGAAGGTGGGATCAACCTATTACTGGTACGGAGAAGATAAAATACACAACAGCGCCAATTTCAAGGCAGTCTGCGTGTATTCCTCCACGGACCTGAAAAACTGGACGTGGCGCAGCTATGCTCTGAAAACAACCTCAAGCCCGGAGCTGGAGTATGCCAAGATTGAGCGGCCTAAGGTTATTTACAATGAAGCCACAGGCAAATATGTCATGTGGGCGCACTATGAGGACGGAGCAGGGTATACTCTTGCAAGGGTTGCCGTGGCAATCTCTTCCACTCCCGTGGGGCCGTTTACTTACCAAAAAAGCTTTCAACCAAATGGAAACGCTTCCAGGGATATGACGATTTTTAAGGATACAGACGGGAAGGCGTATCTCTTCTCCTCCTCCGACAATAACTACAATCTGAGACTGTATAGGCTGACTTCGGATTATTTGGGAATCGACACTGAATTGAACATGATCTACGAAGGGGATCACCGGGAAGCTCCGGCCATTGTCAAGAAGGGTTCCACCTACTATCTGATTACCTCCGGAGCCACAGGCTGGTATCCCAATCAAGCCATGTATTCAACGGCAACCAATATTAACGGCCCTTGGTCGGCATTGAAGCCCATCGGCAACTCGTCCACCTTTTTTTCACAGCCTGCCTTCATTTTCACCGTCCAAGGAACAAGCACCACATCATATATTTATGCGGGAGACAGATGGAACTCCGGCGCTTTGGGGGATTCCCGGTATGTCTGGCTGCCTCTGACTCTGAACGGAACCACAGCTTCCATGGACTATTATGATACCATCAGCATTGATGCGGCTACGGGTGTTGTTTCCGGTGTGCCGAACGGAACGCTGCTGTCCCAGGGGAAAACCGCAACGGCCCAATCTGCATCGGGAAGCAATCCGGCCGGCTATGCCAATGACGGAAACTACCAAACCGAATGGACCGGCACAGGTGCAACCTGGCCCCATTGGTGGAAGGTTGATCTTGGTTCCACGAAAACCATCAAGAATGTCCAGATTTCCTGGTGGATGATGAAAGGCTCAGAGGGGTACTACCAATACAAAATTGAAACCAGCACCGACAACGTAAATTGGACAGTGGCTCTGGACCGGACCAACAATACAACCTATGGCTTCACCTCGGATACCTTGTCGGCTACGGCGCGATATGTGCGCATCAATATGGTCAAAGCAGTGCTTCACAACAACCCGAACAATTGGTATACGCCCAGACTGTGGGAGGTCAAGATTTACGGAAACTAACCGGCAAGCTTAACGGTAGTTACACTCTTTAGTACAATGGGATGTTCAAGCGCAAAGCTTGAATGTCCCATTGCGTTGGAATGGCACAGCTGCTGGCCCGATTGAATTCTTCTCCTCCAATTTCGTGTTATAATCGAACATGCGATGTACTTTTGGACATGAGAGGGATTCATTCATGAAGCAAATTACCGTCTACGATATTGCCCAGGAGGCCCAGGTTTCGGTGGCTACCGTTTCCCGGGTCTTAAACGGCACGGCTCCTGTTAAGGCCAGTACCCGGGAGCGGGTGCTGGAAGTGATCAACAGGCATCAATTCCAGCCCAATGCTCTGGCCAGAAGTCTGATCAAGAAGGAAAGCGGCATGATCGGGATGATTATGCCGGATATTGGGAATCCTTTCTTTCCGGAGGTGTTTCTTGGAGCGGAGAAGGAGGCGCGGGCAAGGGGCTACGCCATTTTCCTGTGCAACACCATGGGGGAGCAGGAGAAGGAATCCGAATACCTGACTCTGCTGCAGGAAAAGCGGGTGGACGGGATTATTTTTCTCGGCGGGAGAATCAACCAGGTCCGCTCCAAGGCGGAATTAGCCCGGGAAATGGCGGATTGCGCCGCCAGGCTGCCCGTTGTCCTGGTCAACGGCAATATGCCGCGGGTTTCGTTGCCCCGGGTGATGACCGACGAAGCCGCAGGGTTCCGGCTGGCGGCGCAGCATCTCATCGGGCTGGGGCACCGCGAGATCCGCTTTATCGGGGGAGAGAGCTCCATTACTGCCACGGTGCAAAAGGTGCAGGCCTTAAAGGCGGTGATGGAAGAGAACGGCCTGCCGTTTCAGCCGGACACGGTTCTGTACGGGGGCTTTTCCATCGCGTGCGGCCGGAAATTGATGGAGACAGTTCTCGCAGGAGAAAAGCGGCCTACGGCAGTAATGTGCGTGAATGATAATGTGGCGGTTGGTGCCGTCAAGGCGGCGTTGGAGGCGGGGGTGCATATTCCCGGGGAGCTTTCCGTGACTGGCTTTGACGACACGCTGCTGGCATCCTCCATCACCCCCGAGCTTACGACAGTGTCGCAGAATTCCCATGCTCTGGGAGAATATGCCGTACAGCTCCTCCATCAGATGATCGGCAATGAGAAGGTGAAAAAGCTTACGGTGTTGGAGCCGCAGCTGATCTGCCGGCAGAGCACAGGCCCGGCGGCATTCCGGCAAAAGTAAGGATTGACCATTTTAGGGGCCTGCTTTAAGATGGGGGGAGAAGGGGACGCTCTGGCGGCGTTGCCCTGCCTATGAGTGAAACCCATTTCATGAAATGGGTTTCAATAAAACCGAATCGAACGGAGGACATGCCGATGATTAACCCCAAGCTGCCGACCATCTGGTATGGAGGCGACTACAATCCCGATCAATGGCCGGAGGAAATCTGGCGGGAGGATATGCGGCTTTTTAAGGAGGCGGGCATCAATATTGTAACCCTGCCGGTGTTCAGCTGGGCCAAACTTCAGCCGGATGAAACCACCTATTCCTTTGAGTGGCTGGATAAAATCCTCAATCTTGTTGCGGAAAACGGCATCTACGCCTGTCTGGCCACCTCCACCGCCGCCCAACCGGCGTGGATGTCGCGGCAGTATCCCGAGGTGCTGCCGGTGGATATCGACGGGAACAAACGGACCCATGGCTCCCGGGTGAATTTTTGTCCCAACAGCGGGGTGTACCGCCGTTTCTCCGTGGAGCTGGCCAGACGGATGGCGCTGCGGTATAAGGATCATCCGGCGCTTCTGATCTGGCATGTGGCCAATGAATACGGGCCTCATTGTTATTGCGGCCAATGCGCGGCGGCGTTCCGGGAATGGCTGAAGGAGCGCTACGGGACAATAGAGGAGCTGAACCGGCGCTGGAACATGAGCTTCTGGGGGCACACGGTTTACGATTGGGAGGAGATTGTGCCGCCGTCCAATCTCAACGGGGACAACCGCTGCTTCCAAGGGATGACGCTGGATTACAAGCGTTTTATGTCCGATTCCATCCTGGCCTGCTACCAGGCGGAGTACGATGTTATTAAGGCGATTACGCCGGACATCCCCATTACCACGAACATCTGGGGCTTGTTTAACGGCCTGGATCTGAAAAAATGGGGGGAGCGCATGGATGTGGTCTCCTGGGACAGCTACCCGCAAATGAATGAGCCCATGACCAATGTGGCCATGCGGCATGATTATATGCGGGGCCTGAAGGACGGCAAGCCCTTTATGCTGATGGAGCAAACCCCCAGCCAGCAGAACTGGCAGCCCTACAACAGTCTGAAGCGCCCCGGCGTAATGCGGCTGTGGAGCTACCAGGCGGTGGCCCACGGCGCCGACACGGTGATGTTCTTCCAGCTGCGGCGTTCCTTCGGCGCATGCGAGAAATACCATGGGGCAGTCATCGAGCATGTGGGCCACGGGAACACCCGGGTGTTCCGGGAATGCGCGGAGCTGGGCCGGGAGCTGGAGGCGCTTGGGGATACGCTGCTTGACGCGGCGGCGGACAACCAGGTGGCGCTGCTGTTCGATATTGACACCTGGAACGCCGTGGAGATCACCAGCGGACCCAGTGTGGATCTGGACTATCTGAAGCAGGCCCAGAAATATTACAAGGCCTTCTATGAAGCCCACATCGGTGTGGATGTCATCAGTCCGCTGTCGGATTTCTCCAAGTACAAGCTGGTGATCGCCCCGGTGCTGTATATGATGAAGCCCGGCGTAGCGGAGCGGCTGGAGGCCTATGTCCAGAACGGCGGCACCTTTGTCACCACCTTTTTCAGCGGGATCGTGGATGAGAATGACCGGGTGAAGCTGGGCGGCTATCCGGGGGAGCTGCGGAAGCTGCTGGGCATCTGGGTGGAGGAGATCGACAGCCTGCTGCCGGAGATGAAGAACCGGATGGTGCTGCAAGGAGGCTTCGGGCAGGTGCAGGGCGAATACGAATGCGGACTGCTGTGCGATCTGCTTCATCTGGAGGGAGCCCGGGCTCTGGCGGTGTACGGGGATGATTTTTATGCCGGGATGCCCGCTCTTACCGTCAATGAGTTCGGCGCAGGCAAAGCCTATTATGTGGCGGCGGACGCGGAGGACAGGATGATTGCGGACCTCTGCCGGACCTTGTGCGCGCAAACCGGTGTGGCTGCCCCGTTTGGCGCGGATGCGGGCATTGAGCTGGTGCAGCGGAAGAAGGACGGGGCAGTGTATACGTTTGTGCTGAACCATAATTCGGCGGCAGCTTCGATTCATATGGGGGCGTTGGAGGCTCTTGATCTGCTGACCGGCAACCGGGTGACGGGGACCGCATCCGTTAGCGGGTACGGGGTGATGATACTGCGCCACGGGTGAGCGGAGCCCGGCCGGGGGCGGCGGCAGCTTCTGCGGGACATGCCGGGGCTATGCCGGTTCGTCCCCGGCTTCGCTCCGGCCTTACCGGGCTTTGCGGTACCCGGTCAGACGGGGGAATCCCGCAATCTCGTCGCTTGTGTAGCGGCTGTTGTCGTACCACAGCTGGTAAACATAGATCAGGGGCACCAGGCTGATCAGAACCAGATACAACCGGGTATCGCTGGAGCCGGTCATTTCATAGAAACCAAGCTTTTCAAACACCAGAGGCCCGACGATATATGCCTGCAAGGCATCCAGCACCAGATTGGCGCCCAGGAACAGCCACAGGTTGGGGTAGGCGAAACAGAAGATAAACAGCGCAACAACGGGGGAAAAGCCAAACACAAATGTGGGAATATTGCCAAGCGGCGGGAAGGATTGGTAGGTTGTCCACCATCCCATATAATCGCCGAATTGAAACGCGGCGATATTGATCAGGCTGCCAAAAAACGCCGCCGAAATAAACTGCCGCAGCTTGTGCTTGCTTAAGAAGCCAACAGCCAGCCAAGGTAAAAGCACTAAAATGGAAACAACGATTGTCATCGGACATACTCCTTCTAAGGAAATTTTCTGCAGTTCAGGCTCATGATTACTATTCCACTCCGGCACAAAACAATCCCCCAAAAGTGAAGAGGATACTTGGAAGCAAATTCGGGGTACTTTTGGGGGAGCCCCCGAATGAAAATGCGACAATCGTGCATTTTTCGTAAAAAAACCGTCAGGGAAGTTTATTCCCCGGCGGTTTCTTTTTTGGCCGCAATGTGGTTATGGAGCAAATGTACGCAGGCGGCTCTCGCCAAACGGTTTCCCTACGCGTCCAGGCGGACCCGGAATACCGGCGCGGCGTCACCCCCGGCGGCGGTATAGATCAGCAGCTCCCGGTCCTGCACTGCTGCTCTGGGTGCGGCAGCCCATTCCCCGGTGCCGTAGCCCTCCGGCCCGAAGGCTTCCCCGTAGACCGCCACAGCCAGCCATGCGGTGGCGCCCGCCTCCACATGGGTGCGGACCGTGGGGATCACCGTCCGGTTCACCATAATGTTGGTGTTGGCTTGGGGCGTCAGCAGCTCCGCCTGTCCGCTTCCGTAGAGCAGCTTCACGCCGCTGGCGCCTCTGCCGTATGCGGCATACGCCGCTTCACCGCTGCCGGCGCTCTCCGCACCGTGGGGCGGCATGGCGCTGTAAGGCCGTGCAGGCTTGCCGCCGCTGCCGGGAAGCCGGCCGCCGGAGCCCAGGCCTTCGATGCCCAAGGCGAAGCCGCCTTCGGCGCCGTCCAGCACCCGCCCGGCTGCGATCCGGTGGACCCGCACATGCCATGGCAGGCCGGGGATGATCCAGGTGCTGACCTCCACATCCGCCCAAGGCTTCCAGCGGGTATAGATCAGTCCTTCCTCCACCCGGGTCTCCTCGCAGCGCCGTTTAACGCGGTACAGATTGTCTCCCTCCGACAGCGCCAGCATGGAGTCGAAGGCACCCTGGCCCAGCCCCCACTCCGCACGCGGCACACTGAAGCCGAAGAAGGTGGAGTAGGCGAATTTTTCATATTTGGCCGAGGTATGGGTATGCTCATTGGAGGACGTATGGCCGGAATTAAACGCCGTCACGTGGGGAACCTCGGACTGGCGGCACAGAACCAGATGAGGCGCCTTCTGCACGAAGCTGCTCTCCAGCTTGGGCAGCGGTTCCTCTTCCGCCGTCCAGAAGGGATGGCTGTCCGGCAGGGCCAGGACCAGGAAGGTCTTCAGCGCCCAGTAAGGGGAGCCGGGAGAATTGTAGTTTTCCCCCATGACCAGATTGGGATAGGCGTACCCGATGGTCAACAGCCCGTCGGGGGTAAAAATGGGCTGGGCAAACCACCAGCGCAGATGCCGCAGGACGAGCCCCTTCAGCACGCCCATGGAATAAGGCTCCTCCAAACCCGCGAAGGCCATGACGCTCCAGAAGGCGGCCTGGGAGAAGCGGTAGGTCAGGCTGCGGCCGTAAGGCAGGGCAGAGCCGTCCTCGGCGAACCAATGAATGAACTGGCGGGCAAACTGAACGGCCCTCTCCTTATACAGTCTGCTGCGTCCGGGATCTTCCTCCTCCATCAACGCGGCGTACAGCAATCCGTAATAATGGATGGCAAAAGGTACATAATAATCACTGTGAGCCTGGCCCTTGAGTCCGTCCGCATACCAGCCTTCCTCCATATAGAAGGGTTCGACGGCTTCCAGCGTCCTCTCTGTAAGCTCCTTGTCATAAGAAAGCCCGGCCTTGCGGAAGCCCATCTGGACCATCACCCGAAACAGCAGCCAGTTGCATTCCCACAGCTTATGCCCGTTGATGGGGGCAAGCCAGGCTGTCAGCTGATCCAGTCCTTCCTTCCCCAGACCGTCCACCAGCTTGCCGGGCACCAAGGCGAGAGCCAGACCGAAGGCCGCCATCTCCACGCTGCGCTGGTCATAGTCTCCCGCTGCGCCCCAGTATTCTTCATGTTCGGGATCGGTGCCGTTGCGGATACCCTGGATGTACGTATCCCACAGCGGGCTTTCTCCTCCGCCGGCCAATAGCGGAACAAGCCCCCACAGCACGCGGGAGAAGCCCTCCATGGCGGCGACGCTGCCGCTGTAGCTGGTGCCGGTGCTGCCCACTGTCAGTCCGGCCTTGCCGGGAGAATAGTAGGGGGTGAGCGGATCGGTGAGCTGCCGGAAGGCTTGGGCAAGATCAGCCTTGGTTTTGAGAGGATTGTGCTGAATGGGCAAGGGAAACGGATTCATTGTTTTGAGAGGCCTCCATCCGAAAAGGGAAATGGGTATTGTCTTCAACCCATTATAAGACAATTTTCCCGAAGGAAATACTGCCGGAAGCCAATATGTCAAAATTGAATCCGAAAATATCAAAATAGCGTTATCTTCAAAATAACGTTATTCTTTATAATTCAACCATCGACGAAAAATCAGAAGAAAACCATTGCGAGAGGTGAACGAGAACATGAAATCGGAACGCGCCAAGCTGAAGGCAGGCAATCTGCGCAGACAAGAAACCATCTCCGGGCTCCTGTTTGTCAGTCCCATGATGATCGGGTTGATCGTACTGACCTTATTGCCGATTATCGCGACATTTGTACTCAGTCTGGCCGACTGGAATTTTGTGCAAGGCTTCAAGGGAATCACATGGATCGGGCTGGACAACTTCTCCCGGCTGTTCCGTGAGGATACATTCCATATTTCCATGCGCAACAACCTGATCTTCCTGCTGACAGTGCCGGCTTATCTGGCCGTTTCCATGGCGCTGGCCATTCTCATCAACAAGTACGTGTACATGAAGTCTTATTTCAAGGTTGCCTTCTTCATGCCGTACATCTCCAGCGTAGTGGCCGTGGCCATTGTATGGCAGGTTCTGTTCCACCCGTCCTCCGGTCCGGTGAACCAGTTCCTGATGTCCATCGGCATTGACAATCCGCCCAAGTGGATCGCCGACCCCAATTTTGCCCTGATTTCGGTAATGATGATCTCGGTCTGGATTTCCATCGGCTACAACATGATCGTTTATATGGCAGGGCTGCAGTCCATTCCCAAGGATCTGTATGAAGCGGCGGAAATCGACGGAGCCAACTCCTGGGTGCAATTGCGCCATATTACCATCCCGATGCTTTCGCCCACTACTTTCTTTCTGCTCATTACCGGCGTGATCTCCACCTTCAAGGCCTTCGATCTGATCGCGGTAATGACAGCCGGCGGACCGATGCGCTCCACCAGTATGCTGGTCTGGTATTTGTACGATGAAGCTTTCGTCAGCCTGCGGGTGGGTTATGCGTCCTCCATTGCTGTCGTACTGTTTGCCTGCGTGCTGATTATTACCGGCATCCAGTGGGTCGCTCAGAAAAAATGGGTCAATTACTAAAGAGGAGGTTTTCGTATGGATTCGGGCATTAAGGAACCGTTCAGTATAAAAAAGCTTATCGGCACCATCCTGCTTCTCGTTGTCAGCATCCTGTTCCTGCTGCCTTTCGTCTGGATGCTGTCGGCTTCCTTCAAGGTGGAAACAGATGTGTTCACCTATCCCATCCAGTGGATTCCCAAGCATTGGAACGCCATTGAAAACTACAAGGAAGTCTGGTTGGGCTCCAATCCCTTCTACAAATATTATCTCAATTCGATTGTGGTGTCCGTGGCCACAACCGCTATCTCCTGCGTGGTGTCGGCGCTTGCGGCATATGGCTTTACCAAGATCGAGTTCAAGGGCCGCAACGGCATGTTCCTGCTGATTCTGGCCACCTACATGGTGCCGGGACAAGCCATCCTGGTTCCCCAATTCATCCTGTACCGCAACATCGGCCTGTTCGACAGCCTGCTGGGTCTTGTCATTATCAACTGCTTCAGTGTATTGGGCACCTTCATGCTGCGCCAGTTCTTCATGAGCCTGAGTACGGAGTATATAGAATCCGGCAAAATCGACGGCGCCAGCCACGCCCGGATCTTCTGGCAGATTGCGCTGCCGCTGGTTCGTCCTTCCGTGGCCACCTATGCCATTCTCCGGTTTATCTGGACCTGGAACGACTACCAGAATCCGTTGATCTTCATCCGTTCGGACAAGTGGTATACGATCCAACTGGCGATGCAGAAATTTGCTTCTCTGAACGGCGAGTTCTACTCTCTGATTATGGCTGCCGCGGTTTCGGCCATTCTGCCGCTCTTGATTATTTTCATCATCGGCCAAAAGAACGTAATCGAAGGTATTGCCTTGGGTGGTGTCAAAGGGTAATTTTGAAGGAAAGCACCCGCCGCACAAGCAGGATTACATGCTGCAATATACGCGAGAGGGAGGGTGCAGGCTCTTCCTCCCGCGTATTTTTGTCTATGGAGCCTGGACATGGGCGCCGGTAAAAAGCGGCATACTCCAATTATCCGCAAAGGGGGGCTGTTTATGAGATGGGTCCGGTCTTCCTTTGCCGCCAGATCCTTTAGAAGCAAGCTGATTCTCGCATCAGTGGCGTGCATCCTGCTGCCGGCCTTGGGCACCATGATGGTGTATAACTATCTGACCCGGGACGCGGTGAAGGACCAGGCGATACAGAATGCCGACCAAACCCTGAAGCTGGTGGAAGGGCATGTATCCAACGAGTTTCGGTACATGCTCTATCTGATGAATTATTTTACCGTGGATCAGGACATTCTGTTCCTTCTGAAGAATCTGGCGGCGGAGCCCTATGACCGCAACCGGGAGACGGAGGAGCAGTTTCTGAACGGCAATGAGGTGCGCAAGAGCATCAGCAGCCTGACTGCGGCAGGCCAGCAAAGCTTTGTGTCCATTGTGCTGAACAACGGCATGGCGTTTACTAATTATTGGGGTTATGAATATGATCCCCGGCTGCTGCTGGACAAGCCCTGGGTCAAGGAATCGGAGAATACCTTCGGCTTGGAGTCCTACTGGGCCGGAGTTATGCCTACCGTCTTCAGCAGCGAGAAGGCCCGGAATCCCTACCAGATTACCTCCGTCCGTCCCCTCCGGGGAGACCGGAATGCCATATACGGCTATGTGGTGGTAACGGTAATGGAGAGTCTGATTCACCAATACTTCGAGGGGCTGCCTACCCGGCAGGAGATTATGCTGCTGGACCGGGAGGACAGAATTTTGTCCCATACGGACAGCGGACTCATCGGCTCCCCCTTTCCCGAAATGAGAGAGGTGCTTTCCCGGGAGGGCACGCCGATTCTTCAACGGGGAGGCATCGCCTATCTGGTATCGGAAAAGGAAATCAGCATCGGCGGCTGGAAGCTGGTTTCCCTGACTCCGTACAAGTCCGCTGTGGCCAAGATCAATGATATTTTCCAGAACGTCTTCCTGTTTCAGCTTGTATCCTTCATTCTGTTCTTCCTGCTGCTGCTGGTTCTTCTCCGGGCGTTCACCAAGCCGCTGGTAAAGCTGGACAAGGTGGCTCTGCGGGTGCAGCAGGGGGATCTGGAGGTGCGCTCCTCCATCCGCGGCCAGGATGAGGTGGGCCGGCTGGGCAAGTCCTTCGATCAGATGCTGGACCGGATCTCCGACATGATCAGGGAGATTACGGAGACCCAGGCCCGCAAGCGCAAGGCCGAGCTGGATATGCTGCAGGCCCAGATCAATCCCCACTTCCTGTTCAATGTCATGAACTCCATCCGCATGAAGGTGATGAGGAACGGGGACAGGGAGAGCGCCGATATGCTCAGTTCCTTGTCCAAGCTGCTGCGTATGACCATCCAGGATACAGGCAATATCCCCCTCCACGATGAGGTGGAGACGGCTATCGATTATGTATTGCTGATGAACATGAGGCAGAAGCAGGAGGTGGCGCTGGAGGTGGATATCGCCGCCGATGTGCTGATGGAGCGGGTGCCGCGTTTTGTCCTTCAGCCGCTGATTGAGAATGCCCTGATTCATGGCTTGAACCAGATGGAGGGAACCATCTATCTGCATGCCAAAAGAGAAGAGGGGGCGATTCTGATTCAGGTCAGGGACAACGGCAAGGGGATGGATGCCGCCGCCTTGGAGGGGCTGCGCCGCCGGATGCTGGGGCTGCATGGGGAGGCGGAGGACAGGAGCGAGAAGAGGGGCTTTTCCGGAATTGGGCTGGCCAATGTGTACGAGCGGATGCGGATGACCTTCGGAAGCAGCTTCAGTATGGAGATTGAAAGTGAAGAAGGAGCCGGTACGTGCATTTCCATGTACCTGCCCCTTTAAGGATAAATTGCGCAGCGGCGAGGAGGTGTGGGGCCCATGTACAAAGTGATGCTGGTGGATGACGATTATCCGGTGCTGGAGCTGTTGTCCGAAGCCATTCCCTGGGACCGGCTGGGGGTTGAGCTTATGGGCGTCTATGAGAATGGAGCGGTGGCGCTGGAGGCGGCCCAAACGGTAATGCCCGATATTGTGGTCACGGACATCGGAATGCCGCGGTTGAACGGGCTGGAGCTGATCCGCGCTTTGAAGGAATTGAATCCCGCCATCCGGGTGGTGATTCTCTCCTGCCACAGCGAGTTTCACTACGCCCAGCAGGCCATGAAGCTGAATGTGCAGGACTACCTGGTCAAGGACACCCTTGATCCCCAGGACCTGGAGACACTGCTTGGGCAGATGAAGGCGAGTCTGGATGAGGAAACCAGCCGGTTTATGAAGAACGACCAGCTCCGCCAGCTGGTGGACCGGAACCGGGAGCAGCATAAGGAGGCTTTTATCCGGGGAACGGTCCATACGCCTCTCCTCAATGAGCTGTCATGGATAAACGAGGCGGAAGCTTTTGGGCTGGCGACAGGCGGCTCGTTCCTTCCGGTGATCTGCTATATCGATGGGCAGCGCTCCGCCCGGCAGCGTTTCGTGACCGATGATGTGCTCCGGTTTGCCGTCAATAACCTGCTGGAAGAGATGCTGGCGGAAGTAAAAACCAATATTGTAAATTTTACTTATGATGCCCTCCGGTCCTTCATCATTGCTCCGGTGGTGGGCGGAATCAAGACCAATCCGTATGATCTGGCGGAAGCCTTGTTCAGGCGCATTCAGGCGGCGTCCGCCGGCACAATTAAGGTCGGCTTGTCCTTTATTATCGGGACTATGTGCAAGACTCCCCAGGAGCTGAAGCAGGAACTGAACGGATTGCTGGGCTCCTCCGGGCAGCGCTTTTATATGTATAGCAATTCGTTGGAGAGGAAGAATAAGCAGGTATTCTCTTCAGCCGATTTGTTCGCTTCCTATGATGAAGCGGCCAATGAATTTCGGGAAATTCTCATCGAGGGGAAGGCGGACCAGGTGCAGCCTGTCATCCGTCGCTGGATGCAGTTCATCCGGGAGGAACGCTTCCGGCCGGATACGGTGAAGGACTGGGCGATGAAGCTGATGCTGGATCTGAAGCTGAAGCTGCAATCCATGCAGATGTTCCGCAACCATTTCTCCGTGGAGATTCTTCACCGGGAGCTTCTGGAGATCGATACGCTGGAGGAAATGGAGCTGTGGATGATTCATTTCTTTGAATCCTCCCTGGTGGTGGCCGGCGAAGTCAAGGAGCTGAGCAAGCGCACGGAGGTGTTGGATGCTTGCCAGTATGTCACTCTGAATTTGAACCGGCGGATTACTCTGGATGAGGTGGCGGAGCATCTTTTCATGAACCCCAGCTACTTCAGCAGGCTGTTCCGCAAGGAGACCGGCGAAACCTTCATTGAATACGTCAACCGGATGAAGGTGGAGCGGGCCAAGGAGCTGCTGGACCAGACCAGCTTGTCTGTAGCCAAAATCGGGGAAACCCTGGGATACGACAATCACAGCTACTTCATCAAGATGTTCCGTTCTGTGGCGGGGACAACCCCTCAGGAGTACCGGAACGGGAATTCATAAACTCCCGAGACTTCCGCTACAATGTCAAAATAACATCGGGAGAAGTAAATATTGCGTTATCAACGGAAATTTCGTCCTTGCTATAATCAAAGTGCAAGACGAGAGAAAGCGCTATACATTCTCGATTAATATGGAGGGGTCCCTACATGCAAAAGCGTAAATTGACGGCAGGTTTGCTGTGCGGCGCTTTGGTTGCCGGAATGCTGGCAGGCTGCGGCAGTAAAGACGAGAGCAATAACGGCAATGCCGCTGCTACAGACGGCAACAAGCAGGTTACCATCAAGTTTCATGCCTTCGGCAGCGAAGCCCAGCAAAACTGGAGCAAGGTTATCAGTGCCTTCGAGACCAAGTATCCCAACATTAAGGTGGATCTGATCAACCTGAGTGAAAAGGGCGATACCCAGGAATATGCCAAAAAGCTGGACCTGGCGGCTGCCTCCAATGAAGCCATGGACGTGATCATGTTCAGTGAAGCGGGCATGTACGCCCAGCGTGTAGCCTTGGGCATGGTTGCTCCTCTGGATGATTTCATCAATAAGGAAGGCTATAAGGTTCCCGAGGAATACAAGGTGGATACTATGCTGAACGGCAAATATTACGCTTTGCCCGGCAAGTTCAACCCCTGGTATGTGCTTCTGAACAAGACCCATCTGGACGAGGCGGGCTTGAAGGTTCCCACCGACTGGACCTGGGATGACTTCCGGGATTACGCCAAAAAGCTGACCAAGGGCGAAGGCGCCACCAAGCGGTACGGCACCTATTTCCACGGCCCCCAAGGCGGCGGCTGGCTGGAATTCACCCGGTTGGCCATGGCCAACCAGGCTACCGGCGGCGACTATCTGAAGGAAGACGGCACCTCCAATCTGGACAACCCCAACTTCCGCAAGTCCATTGAGCTGCGCTACAACATGGAGAAGGTGGACAAGTCCTCCACTCCTTACACCGATATGATTTCGCAGAAGCTGAACTACCGTCCGCAGTTCTTCAACCAAGCGGCCAGCATGATCGTCATCGGCAGCTGGATGAACTCCGAAATCGGCGGCACCGAGCAATTCCCGCTGAACTTCAATGTGGCGGTGGCTCCGTTCCCGAAGAACAATGCCGGGGATAAAGACACCTATTCCATGGTGACTACCGACTTCTACGCCATGTCCAATAACTCCAAGAACAAGGATGCGGCTTACCAGTTCATCCGGTTCGCCACCACCGAAGGCGTAATTGCCCAAGAGAAGTATGTTCCGTCCTGGTCCAAGATCAAGGACGACCAGCTGAGCTCCATCATCGACACCATTCTGGCCGGCACCAAGAATCCGGAAAAGGTGGACAAGGAATCCCTGAAGCGGGTTCTGCTCAGCGCCAAGTCTACCAGCCTGGTGCCTCCCGCTTCCTACAATGCGGATGTGTACAAGGTTATCAACGAGGAATATGAAAAGCTCATCCTGGATAAGCAAAACATCGACCAGATGATCAAGAACTCCCAGGAACGCACGCAAAAGCTGATTGACGCCAACAAAAAATAATGAGCCTGACAAGGCGGGGATAGAGGGGATCGCTGATCCTCTCTATTTTTCTTCTAACGGCGGGGAGAGACACTATGTGAGACAAAAGGGGCGCTATGGACCCGGTTTGGCTTAAATAAGGGCTCCTGCTTCCGTTAGAATCCGGCCGCCCTGTTTTTAGCCGGCATAGAGGCGCTCACTTCCGTTAGGTTTCCTCATGTCCAGGCTGGAGCCCTCGGCTGCGTATCTTTTCGTAAATGCATATGGAATCCTGCGGCGGAAACTGGTAAAATGAAATGGGTTTCATTACTTTAAACGTTTTAACAATCGATGTGTAAAGGAGTTTGAATTCATGAGCTTACCGCAAAATTGGGCCCAGGACGCATGGGACAAAACAGTGGAGAAGATTGGACGGACCAGCAAGCGCATCAAAGACGGCTTCCCCCATGCCAGTGCAGACGGGATGTACAAGCTGGAGCCGGCATATTGGTGGACTGCTGGCTTTTGGCCGGGGCTGCTTTGGCTGCTGTACCGGAAAACCGGAGACGCCGGTTTGCGGGAGTTGGCCGAATCCTGCGAAAAGCAGCTGGACAGCGTAATTTCCGACTATTACAAGCTGGATCACGATATTGGCTTTATGTGGACGCTGACCAGCGTGGCCCGGTACAAGGTTCTGGGCGCCGCGGAGGCGGAGGATTCCAAGCGCCGCGGACTGCTGGCGGCCAATTTGCTGGCGGCGCGGTTCAATGTCCAGGGCAACTATATCCGGGCCTGGAACCCGTGGCATGAGGGCCAGGAGAATGCGGGCTGGGCCATTATCGACTGCATGATGAATCTGTCCCTGCTGCATTGGGCCACCGAAATTACCGGTGATCCCCGCTACCGCCATATCGCCGTCCGCCATGCCGATACGGCGCTGGACCATTTTATCCGGCCGGACGGCTCGGTGAACCATATCGTAATCTTCGATCCTCTTACCGGGGAGAAGGTATCCGTCAACGGCGGCCAGGGCTTTGCGCCGGATTCCGCCTGGTCCCGGGGGGCGTCCTGGGCCATCTATGGCATGGCGCTGTCCTGCAAGCACACCGGCGATCTCCGCTATCTGGAGGCGGCCAAGCGGGTGGCCCATTTCTTCATCGCCAATCTGCCTGAGGATCATGTGCCCCATTGGGATTTCCGGCTGCCTGAGGATGTGCCCCATTACCGGGACTCCTCCGCCGGCGCTTGCGCCGCCTGCGGTTTGCTGCTGATCGCCGAGCAGGTGGACGGTCTGGAGGCGGATCTGTACCGCCAAGCCGGGGAGCGGATTCTCCATTCCCTGTATGCCAACTATGGCTCCTGGGATTCCGCGGAGGAGGAAGGGCTGATCCTGCACGGCACCAGCCACTACCCGGAACGCAAAAACATGGATGTGCCGCTGATCTACGGCGACTATTATTTCGTGGAGGGCCTGTCCCGTTTGCTGGGGCATGGGGAGTTGTTCTGGTAAGGAGCGCCGTGCCGGAAATGTGGAAAATCAAGCTGACATCAGCCTATTTGGCGGTGTCGGCTTTTTCTTTTGACATATGCGCTGCCTAAGCTCTGCATTAGTATTCACCTTGTCATTGACTGGAAGTTCACACGGTGCTAATATAAAATCACAGGAAACACAAAAAGCACAAAAAGACCAAAAACTAAGAACCAAACTGAGGTGAGCGGCATGACCCTGACTACGCGGCGGATGCAATTTTTGCAGAAGCTGGTTGACCTGTACCACAAAACCAGCCTCCCCATCCATTATGAAACCTTGGGCCAAGCATTGGGCGTCAGCAAATGGACGGCTTATGACATGCTGAAGGAAATCGAAAAGCTGGGCTTTGTGTCCCGGAGCTATGAGGGCAATCCCAATGAAACGGGCCGTTCTCAAGTGGTTTTCACTCCTACGGCTAAAGCCTCCGGCCTGCTCAAGCAAAGCCGGACCGATACTGCGGATTCTGGAGCATGGAATGAGACAGTTGCCGGCATTAAAGCTCTGCTGAAAAGCCTGAAATATACCGGCGTTAACGATTTGATCAAAAAAGTGCTGAAGGAGATTCCCGAAAAAACCACCAATGTGGAATTTTGCGGATACGTCCTGGGGCTGTTAATGATTTACCTGAAAAAACTGGGGGGAAAGACGGAAACCCTGATCCGCCATATTTCGGGCAAGGCGCCGGATAAGGAAATGGGGCTGACCATGTTTGTGGGAACAGTTCTGGGAACCATCATCCATAGCGTCAATGAGGAGCTGGGGCTAGAAGCCGCGGACCTGGTAGCTGAATTTTTAAGGATCATGAAGGAGCTGCCCGTCAAAGAGCAGGCCATGCTGTATGAGCTGATGGGCGAAGCTCTGTGAGGTTAGGGCGTGTATGCCAACACACACGCTAAGACCGAATGACAAGCTCGCAAGAGCTTTGTAGAGTTTTTGGGTTTTATGGGTGAATAATAAACTGGAAAGGGATGAGAGAAATGGGCTATCAACTTGCCACAGGCATTCTTTATTTTGTCTGTTACGCGTTTGCGGGTTGGATACTGGAGAGTGCATATGCTTCCTTGCGTGAGAAAAGGTTTGTGAACAGGGGATTTTTGCATGGCGGCTATTGTCCCATTTATGGGGCGGGGGCATTGATTATCATTGCTGTATCCAACTGGACGCTTTCCCTTGCCGTATCGGCTGCTGTCCGGTACCTGCTTTTGTTCCTTCTCTCCATGGCGCTGGTTTCGCTGCTGGAATATCTGACCGGCGCGGCGCTTCAAAAGCTGTTTCACCGCAGATGGTGGGATTACAGCGGCAACCGGATGAATTTGGGCGGCCATATCTGCCTGTTTTACTCCCTGCTGTGGGGGGCCCTTGCGCTGGTATTCGCTGTGCTCATTCATCCCCCGGTAGCTAACGCTCTGCGTCTCTTGCCCGGCAATCTAACGGCCGGAGCCGCTGTCATTGCATCCGTGTACCTGCTGGCGGATTCCTGCTATTCCTTGAGGAAGCATGTGAAGGAGGCCTGCTCCGCCTTTCTCGCCGATGCTGCGCCAGTAAAAATACCCTGGCTCCGGTTTTAGGGCGTGTCTGAAAACCCGCTTGAGGGCATCTTTCACCGCCTTTTCGTCCCTTGCATCGTCACTTCCGCTTGACGTACTCCCGGTACGCCTTCACGAAAGTTCCTTGCCATGAACGAAAATTTGGGCCTTAGCTGCTCCCCTCGGAGTTATCAGACACGCCCTAGAAGTCAGGGTATTGTCGGGTATCGTCTTTTTGGGTATTTTGGGTCTCGAAGATTATTCAATCCGGAAGCCTAACTCAGCTTTTCCGAACCTACCGGCATATAGGCGCGGGCGATGGTCTCCCGGTACAGCCCCTCCACATCCTTGGCAAAACGGATGCCGGTCAGCTCGGACACGGAGCGGCAGGCTTCCGCCGACATGCGCTCCTGCATCAGGCGGTCGCCGAGGATGGCTTCAACGTAACGGATGAAATCCGCCTGCTCCTGAAACACGAACCCGTTGGCGCCATGCCGGATGACTCCTTCCAGGCAAGGGTCGGCCATGGCCACCACCGGCAGGCCGGAGGCCAGCGCTTCGGTGTAGGTAATGCCTTGGGTTTCGCTTTGCGAGGCGTTGACGAACACATCTCCCAGCCGGTAATACAGGCAGACCCGGTCCCACAGCACCTCCCCGGCAAAAATCGTCCGGTGGGCAATGCCGTATTCCTCCGCAATCTCCTCCAGCCGCTTCCGCTCCGGCCCGTCCCCTACCAGCAGAAGCTTCACCGGCTCCTTAGCCAAGAGCAGATAATCCTGCAGATGCTGGAGCAGCAGGTCCACATTCTTTTCCTTGGCCATCCTGCCGATGTAGAGCAGCACCTTGTCCCCGTCTTCAATGCCCAGAGATGCCCGCAGCTCCGGCAGCTCCGCAGAGGAACCGGAGCCGCTGCCGAACCGGCTGACATCGATGGGGGTGGGGATAACCCCGATATCCGGACGGACGCCGTAGGAAAGCAGCAGGCTCCGGACCTTTTCCGTAGGGACAATCACCTGGTCGGCGGAATTGCAAAAACGGGTGCTGATGGAGCGGGCCAGCTTTTTGGCCGCGGGCTCCAACACCCCGAATTTAACGATATAGTGGGTATAATTTTCGTAGATGGTATGGTAGGTATGCAAAAAAGGGATTTTTAAGAGCTTCGCCAGGGTTCTGCCCACTATGCCCAAGGAAAACTCCGTATGGGTATGGATAGCGTCCAAGCCCAGCCTGCGGATGAAGGAGATGGCTTTGGGATGGATAAAGATGCCGATCCGTCTGGAGCTGGCAAACGGAAGGCTGGTGACACGGAATACGCCGGGCTCATGGGGATCGGCCCTGGGGTCGGTGGTGGTGAACACATACACCTGATGTCCCAGCATCTCCAGAAATTTTTTGTGCATCAGTACGGATGTGGCCACGCCGTTAATTTGCGGATAATAGGTGTCCGTAAATAGTCCGATCTTCATGTGCAAAGCTCCCCTTCATGTATGATGAGAACTGCCCAACCGTCAGTCCCATCATACACCAAGGAGATGCATTTTCGGTAAAAAATTTGTTAGCGGATCGTTAAATCCTACAATTTCACCGGCGCCATCAGTCCGTCCGGGCCAAAGTCCAGCGGATCAATGCACACCTCGCGGTGAAAACCCTTGCCTTCGGCAAACCGGGTAAGGGGCGTCACGAAGCGGTGGTAGGCAATCCAATACTTGTCCGTGCCGGGCTCCTGGAAAATGGAGTGGTGGCCGGTGCCCAGCATATCCTTTGCCTTGTTTTTGACAAGGACGGGGTAACGGTAGGCAACAGGGCCGTACAGCTCCTCGGCAGTGCCGTAATTAATGTGGTAATCCTCGCTGCCCGTATCGTCGCAGGACCAGGTGAAGTGGTACAGTCCGCCCCGCTTAAGCACCGTTACCGCCTCGCGGAAATCGAACAGTCCCTCCAAATTCCGCATGGTTTCCTCGGCGATGCTGACCATATCCTCATTCAGCCTGACGATGGCGGCATGGCTGTTGCCGAACAGCAGGTAGACACTCCCGTCCTCCTCCACAAAAATAGAGGGATCAATGGCCTGCCCCATAGTTATGGCAAGGCGCTCCAGCAGCTCCATGGTGATAAGCGGCTGAGGCTCCGCCCGGAAGGGGCCAACCGGGGATTCGCTTACCGCTGCGCCGATGGCGCTTTTGCCATCCGGTCTTTTGCCGCAGAAATAATAGTAGTATTTGCCGTTTCGGGCAGCAATGCAGGGGGCCCAGGCGCTGCCCACCGCCCAGGGAACATCGTCGGTAGCCAGATCCAGGATGATGCCTTCATCCCTCCACAGCTTCAGATCCGCGGAGGAAAACACATGGAATTGGGTGCCGGACCATTTGGTGAACCCGTCCGTGGTGGGGTACAGGTAATAACGGTCCCCGAACTTGGCCAGATCCGGATCGGCAAACTGGCCCGGAAGCACCTGATGGCCGTCCCCGAATGCGGCCAGAAGACGGCTGCATTCGTCGCGGGTGATGGGGAGGACACCGCCGTGCCGCTTTTTGCTCTTGCCCATATCGAATTCCTCATCATCCAGCACACGGAATTCGCCGCTTGCCAGATCGGTTGTGACCAGAGGCAGATACCCCTTGCCCGTGGCGAAGCGGTCCACAATCAGACACCATTCCTCGCGGTCATTGAATTTGAAGATTTCCGGCCCTTCCACGCCGGTGAGCTCCTCCAGCACGGGAGCGAAGAGGGGGACAAAAGCGTCCTTATCCAGGGAAGCCCCTTGCTCCACCCGGATATTCTTGGTGGTTTCATCCTTGGAATAGCGGAAGCAGACCCCGTTATGAAGCAGGATAGTGGTATCGATAATATGGTTATCCCGTTCGATATATTTTTCCGCAGGGGTAAAGCTTCTGAAGTCCTTGGTCCGAGCGCTGTAGATTTTATGCTTCCGCTCTGTTTCATGCTGCTCTTGGGTGGCGGAGGCCCAGAATACCAGGAAGTCCCCGCTGGCTTCATCAAAAACCGCTTCAGGCGCCCACAGGCAGCCTGCGCCAGGCACAGCCAAGGTGACGGCCCAAGGGGAAGACCAGTTCACCAGGTCGGCGGATTCCCATACGATCATATCCCGGCTTCCGGCCTGGACTGCTGTCGCCCAGCCTTTGCCGCTGGCGATGCGCAGATCGGTGGCAATCAGATAGAACTTGGCGGCTTTTGGGTCACGCACCAAAAACGGGTCGCGGGCTCCTTTTTCGCCCAAGCCGGAGCGGAGCACCGGCAAACCCCCGTTCAAATCCTTCCAATGGAGCCCATCCTCGCTGTATGCGAAATAAACCTGCTCGCCGTCAGGCTGCTCGCCAATAAAATGGGCCATTACATAGCCGGAGTAGCTTTTCTGCTGTGTCAAAATCCATTCTCCCTCCATACATCGGGTTGTCTTACTGAACAGTATATGGGCCCGTCCCGCGGCGGGCAATAGAGTATCCCGGCAAAAAACTGACCTATTGTGTTTATTTGCTGATTTATTGAATGCCGGCTAGGCTCCCACGGCTTTGCCTTCAGTTAGAATGGGGCTGGCTATTTGGGGATAGCGGAAGTTTAATTTCCTCTATTCTGGTCAAAAGGAGGGGAAGCCGCAGATAAGGGCAGGCCGATTTCCGCTATTGCTCCGGTTTACCGGCAAACCAACTCGGTGTTGGGCGAATAGCGGAAAATTGCTTGCCGCTATTCTTGCCTTTTCCGGAGCGCTGAGGAGATAACGGAAAATAGGCTTCCCTTATCTGTAGGTATGGAGGGTGCGCCCATGGGGCTGCTTCCCGGACTCGCGGAATTTATACTTGCCAACGAGCGCATAATCTTTTACAATGTGAATGAATATTCATTCCGAGACAAAGGGGGACAACTCATTGGCAGCCAATAAGCGGGACAGCATCCTGAAAGCCGCGCTGCAGCTTTTTGCGGAAAGGGGCTATGACGGCACCACTGTGCCCATGATTGCCGATCGGGCCCAAGTGGGGGCGGGGACGATTTACCGCTATTTCGAGAATAAGGAGTCCCTGGTGAACGGCCTGTTCCAGTCATGCGTGAAGGAATTTGCCGATACTCTGCATTTCGATGCCCTCCACTCTAAAGAGGATATCAGGGAGCAATTCCACTTTATCTTTCAGCGTCTGGTGGCTTTTGCGGACAATAACCTGCTTGCGCTGCTCTTCATTGATTCCCACAACAGCGCCTATTATCTGGATCAGGAAAGCAAGAAGGTTTTTGAGGAGCTGCTGGGCACCTTCCGGCAGGTGATCCTGAACGGCAAAAAAGCGGGTATGATTAAGGATTTTGATATAAATGCGCTGATTGCCCTGGTGTATGGCGCATATGTGCAGATCTTCAAGCTCATCAGCGCGGGGATTCTAACAGAAACCCGGGAGCTGCTGGCAGGGGTGGAGGAGAGCTGCTGGGATGCCGTCAGAGTCATCTGACTCTTTTTTTGCAGCGAACGGAATGAATATTCATTCCGAATAATACAGATGGAGGGATACCATGAAAAAAATCTTGACTTCAAGAAGTATTTCCTTGTTGATTTGGGGGGCGGTAACGGCCGTTTTGCTGTTCACCATGCCCGACATGGATGTTTTGGTGAGAGAAAAGGGTCAAGCCGGTGTGCCGGATACCAAACAAAGCCGAATCGCCAATTCCATGATCAGCAAGATGAATGAGAATGGCAGAGAGAATTATGATCTGATCGCCGTCTTTTACAGCGGCAGCGGCACAGCCTTGTCCGGCGCGCAGTTGGAGCAGGTGAAGATGTCCATCGAAGAGCTGCAGAGCCGGAGCGGGGAATTGGGCATCCGGCAAGTGAACTCCTATTTGGACAGCGATGAAATGAGACAGCAATTGGTCTCCCGGGACCAATCGACGATTTTGGCCCAAATCGCCATATCCAAGGAGAGCGGCATCATCTCGGAGGTGTCGGAGCGGTTGGAGGCAGTTATCCAAAAAGATGGGCTGCAAACCTATTTAACCGGAACGGATTTGGTTATCGAGGATTTCGTGAAATCTACCCAGGAGGGGATCAAAAAGACGGAGGTCATTGCGGTAGGCTTCATCCTAGCCGTATTGATCATCGTGTTCCGCTCTCCCGTTGTGCCGCTGGTTTCTTTGGCTACAGTGGGGGTGTCTTACCTGGTTTCCATGGGAATCATTGCCCATCTCGTCGACAAGTTCAATTATCCGTTTTCCAATTTCACCCAGGTCTTTCTGGTGGTGGTGCTGTTTGGCATAGGAACGGACTACAATATTCTCCTGTTCACCAGATATAAGGAGGAGTTGGGCCGTCAGGAGCATGGCAATGCCGCCATTAAGGCCACCTACAAATCGGCCGGGCGGACTGTGCTGTACAGCGGGCTGGCGGTGTTTATCGGCTTTGCGGCGCTGATTCTGGCCGAGTTCAATATTTACCGCTCCAGCTCGTCCGTAGCCATTGGAATTGCCGTTTTGCTGCTGGTATTAAACACGCTGAATCCCTTTTTTATGGCTCTGCTGGGAAAAAAGCTGTTCTGGCCGTCCCAATCCCTTGCAGGACATGGAGACAGCCGCATCTGGGGCGCTTTGTCCCGTGTCTCCGTCCGCCGTCCCGTTGCCGTTCTGGCGGCGGTGGCGCTGCTGTGCACACCTCTCATTATGGGCTACAGCGGCAGGTTAAGCTATAACGACCTGCTTGAAGTGGACGATGCTTATGCCTCCAAGCAGGGGATCAGCATCATCGAAGAGCACTTCTCCCCGGGCTTTTCCTCACCCGCCACCATCGTCATTGAAGCTGACCATCCCCTTGATACCACAGAAAGTCTCCAGACTGTGGACGAACTGGCTGAGAAGATTTCCAAGGTCAAGGGCATTGAAGGGGTGTATACAGTAACGCGGCCAACCGGCGGAAAACTCAAGGAGCTTTATATCAGCGGCCAGTCCCATGAATTGAAGGACGGACTGGATGAGGCAGGCAGCGGAATTGCAAGCATCCATGCGGGATTAGCCTCCGCTCAGGAGGAGTTTAAACATTCGGGCGCAAACAGCTTGACTCATGTGCAGGCCTTAATCGACGGAACAGGGAAATTAAGGGAAGGAACGGCAATTTTGGGGAATGCGCTCAATCAGGTGGCGGCAGGCATTAACTCCGGAGCTGCAGGAGCCAGTGAGCTGCAATCCGGTCTGTCCACACTGCAGCAGCAGCTTGGCGGAATGTCCCAGGCTGCTTTCCGCCTGGCTGAGGGCTATGCCGGACTGGAAGCGGGTTTATCCTCCTACTCCGGGTATCTGGATGACATCAGCCGGAGGATCGGCGGAGCGTCAGCGGGTTACCGGCAGATTGGAGCTTCCATGACGGAGCTGGTCAAAAGCCGTCCGGAGCTTAACGACGACAGGAATATTCGGACTGTCATGGACATAGCGGCATCCGGCGAAAAACAGTTGGCAGAGCTGTCTGCCCAATTGGAGCAGACCATTCCCCCCTATGAAGAGGCAATCGCCTCTTTTCAAACAGCCAATGGAGCGTTGGCGCAGCTTCAGGCAGGGCTTGGGCAGGTGGAGCAGGGAGCCGCTCAACTGGGCACGGGCGCAGCCGGGCTAGAGACGGGGCTGAAGGAAGGGGCGGCAGGCTCGGCGCAGATTTCGGGCAAAACCGCAGAACTGGAGGCAGGACTGTCCCAGGTATATGAAGGGCAGAAGGAGCTTCTGGCCGGATTGGGCCAGCTTGAGGGAAAGATGGAGACCCTAAAAGCGGGACTCGGCGAAAGCACAGCCGGGCTGGCTGCCATCAGCGAAGGACTTAACGATGCCCGTGAATATTTGGACGGTCTCAGCAGCTCCGAGGCTTCACAGAAATTCTATATTCCAGCCCAGGTTTTGAAAAGTGAAGAATTCCAAAAATCGGTGGATATGTATATGTCGTCCGATCGGAAAATGGTCAGGATGGCGGTAATTCTCGAGGTAAATCCGTATTCCGCAGAAGCCATGGATATTGCAGAAGATTTGAACGGACAAATAAAAGCTGCGCTGGAGGGAAGCGGTCTGTCTGGCGCCAAGGTGGCGGTAGGAGGGAAATCCTCGCAGAACGTGGATCTGCAGGCCATGGCCGGAGAGGATTTTTCACGCACTGTCGTGCTGATGCTGGCCGGCATCGGATTAATGCTGGTCCTGGTTACCCGCTCCTTTTGGCAGCCGGTATTTATTATTGGCTCCTTGCTGCTGGCATATGGCGCGTCTCTCGGCCTGGGCGAATTAATCGGCACGCGGCTGCTGGGCGTGGATAATCTGGGGTGGAACGTGCCTTTCTTCACCTTTATTATGATTGTCGCTTTAGGTGTGGATTACAGTATCTTCCTGATGATGCGGTTCAAAGAAAGGGGGAATCTCTCTGCTCCGGGCATTGTGGAAGCTGCACGCTACATGGGCGGCGTTGTCATTTCGGCGGCCGTTATTTTAAGCGGGACCTTCGCCGCATTGATCCCCTCGGGTGTCATCACTCTTATTGAAGTGGCCATCTCCATTATTATCGGATTGCTGCTGCTCAGCTTTATCATGCTCCCCGTATGTATGCCTGCGCTTTTGTCCATTCTTTACAATGGGATCGGGAACATCGGGAAAAAGAAAGGTCATACGGATAACAATCAATAAAAAATCTTTCAGGAAACTCTCAGTTTGTATTCAGCTTTATTTCATCGCCGTTTAAGGTTTGGGGGATAAGCTCTATACATTAACAAATCCAATCCAAATCTGAAGGGAAGAGATGAATAATGAAAAAGCAATTGGCAGTTGTTATGAGTGCGGCGGTTCTGGCGGCGGGAGGATGGGGATGGGCAGGCACTGCGGCCCATGCTGCGGCAGATACATACACCGTGTCCATATCCATAAATGCGGATGAAGCCTCTCAGCAGACCGTTACATACTCCGATGTGTTTGTATCCGCATGGTTGAACAGCCTTCCCGAGCGGGTATCCGGTTTGTACAGTGAAGATCAGGACATTTACGCCGAGCGTTTGGCCGATGGGGCTTCCATTGCGGATGCGGCAGGCGAGTCATATACTACTATCGTTTCGGATCTGACGGCGCTGTTCAATAAGGATGCGGAAAATGAAGTGGCCCACGGTTACCTTACAGTAGAGGAAGCAGCCGATGCAGCCAAGCAGGTGGAGAGTCTGCTTCCCAAGCTGTTGAGCCAGGCCTGGTCCGGCTACGATGCGGCAGCAGAGGCGTTGCATCTGGGCCGTGAGGCATTAAACAACCGGTTAAGCCAATTGGTCCAGCTTACTGCCGGTGTGTCCGAGATTTCCACAGCGGATGTAAGGGCGGCGTTAAAAGCCGGGGAATCCCTGGTGGAGGCTTCCGGTTTGAGTGAATCCGATCTGACCGCCTATTTGCTCTCCGGGCTGAATCAGGATTTGGACCGGCTGGTGCAAACCAATCGGTTGACCCAGGAGGAAAGCAGCGGCCTGAAGAGCGAAGCGGCATTGGCTGTGGCCAAAATCGTCAACACCAAGGGTTATGATGCCGAGGAAAATGCCTGGATGGATGTGTATGCCCAATCACTGATTAACGAAAAGCTAAGCAGCGTTGCCAGACTGGCTGCCATTTATGCGGATGAGGACTACACCGATGTGGCAAACGCCCTTGCGGCAGGCCAAAGCTTGGAGACGGCTACCGGTATGGATGCCGATCAACTGGCCGCTCATCTGCAGGCGGACGTTGACAAAGCCCTTGATGCGGCGTGGATTTCAGGAGCGTTGAGCACGGCCAAGCTTGATGAATGGAAAGCCGAAGCGCAGAAGCAGCTCTTGGCGGCTGTAACCGCCAACGGCTACGGAGCCGCAACGGAAGCCGACCCGGCTATTGTCAAGGAGAGCCTGCGCTCCATCGTCAGTCAAACGGCAAGCTATGCCGGTCTTGGCCTGGCGGAGCTGAGAAGCCAGCTTGACAGCGGTGCAACCCTTGCGGCTGCGGCGGATTTAAGTGCGGCGGAGCTTGCATCGGCGCTGGACAGCTCTGTGGATGCTTATATCGATCAAGCGGCAGATAACGGTTGGCTGAAGACGGAGGCAGCGGCTTCCACCAAGGATGCGGCCTATGCGGAGCTGCTGGCTGCAGTGGATCAGGCAGGTTATACCGGGGAAGTGGATGCCGATGCCTATCTGCAGGAACGGGCGGACCGTATTGTGTATGACGCCGCCGCCGTCACAGGCACCCCGGCTGCGCAAATTCTCGAAGGGCTGGCCCAAGGGCGGAGCCTGGCGGCTGCAGCGCAAACCGATGCGGCAACCCTGTACAAGGGACTTGTGAAGCAGACCAATAAGGAAATCAACACCTATGTGACCGCCGGCTCCCTGAGCAGCCAGGACGCCAATGCGCTGAAGGCCGATTACTCTGTGAAGCTGCTGGACGCTCTCAACCCTTCTCTCTAATTCATCATTCGAGCCGAAAACGGCAATGCGCAAAAGCCATCCATGGTTACCGGTGAACGGGCCAGGGATGGCTTTTTGCTGCGGCGCTGGCATCAATTTATCATTTTTCTCCATTTCAATCCAATGATTACGTTTTCTTTGCGGCGGATTTAATCAAATGCTTAAAAAAGTGCATGTTTTCCGTGAAATAATACAGCTTTTTGTTCGACAGCGGATAATCCCCGGTAAAAAATACATGAACTCATTTTGAATGTACATATTCTTTTTGAAGCCTATTCGCTATAATCAGAATCAGGTTCGGACAATCGAATCCATAATCAAGGATAAAATTGAGGGGGAATCGGCATGAAAATGAAGAGCGTATTCAATATTACCCTTGCAGGCGCCCTTAGCGCCGGGCTGCTGGCAGGCTGCGGCGGGAATAACGACAATAACAGTACGGCAACCACTGCACCGTCTCAACCGGCAGCTTCTGCAAACGCTTCCGCAGCGCCAAGCAATGAGCCTGTAAAATTGAAGTGGGCCCTGTGGGACTGGGAAGCAACCGCCTACTACAAGCCTTTGATTGAAGCCTACAAGAAAACCCATCCCAATGTGACCATCGAATATGTGGATCTGGGCTCCACAGATTACATGACCATGCTCAGCACCCAATTGTCCGGCGGCGCGGATCTGGATATTTTGACCATCAAGGATATTCCCGGTTACGCCAACCTGGTGAAGCAGAACCATCTGGAGCCGCTTAAGAGCTACATTTCCAAAGCGTCCATCAATACGGCGGATTATGGCGGAACGGTAGAACAGATCCAAGTCAACAATGAGGTGTATGCGCTTCCTTTCCGCAGCGATTTCTGGGTGGTGTATTACAATAAGGACCTGTTTGACAAAGCCGGCGTGGCATATCCCACCAATGACATGACCCTGGACCAATATGACGCTCTGGCCCGCAAGCTGACCTCCGGCTCCGGCTCGGCCAAGGTGTACGGCGGCCACTACCATACCTGGCGCAGCGCAGTCCAGCTGTTCGGCATTCTGGACGGCAAGAATACGATTGTGGATGGAGAATATGAGTTCCTGAAGCCCACCTATGAGCGAATCCTGAAGCAGCAAACCGACGGCATTGTGATGGACTACGCCACCCTGAAGACCTCCAGCACCCACTACTCCGGCGTCTTCTATAACAATAATGTGGCCATGATGAACATGGGCAGCTGGTTTATCGCCACCCAAATCGCCAAGGTGGAAAGCGGCGAGTCCAAAGCCAAGAACTGGGGCATTGTGAAATATCCTCACCCGGACGGCGTACCGGCAGGCACCACCCTGGGCACCATCACCTCCCTGGCTGTCAACAAGAAGTCGGCCAAGAAGGATGCCGCTCTGGAGTTCATGAAGTTCGTTACCGGCAAGGAAGGGGCAGCCGTGATCGCCGCCACCGGCACGATTCCCGCCATCAAGGACAGCCAGGTGGTCAATTCCATCGCCTCCATGAAGGGCTTCCCGACAGACGAAAACAGCAAGCAGGCGCTGACTACGGTGAAGACCTATCTGGAAATGCCGCTTCATGAGAAGAGCGCCGAAATCGAAGTGGTGCTTAACGAGGTCCATGACAATATCATGACCAAGAATGTGACCATCGACAAGGGTCTGGCGGATATGAAAACCAGAGTGCAGGCCGTGCTGAAAAAGTAACAGACAAAAAGCCTCATCCATGATGGGGGGCGGGCCGCTCGCCTGCCTCCTTCAAGGAGGGCTGCCGGAGATGACGGAGGTCTGGAGGAGATATCATGCAGAATGAAACCGTCCTGAAAATGGATAAACCGCCCAAAAGACTGATGTCCAAAAGCGTCAGGGAGCATCTGGTGGCATACAGCTTCATTGCTCCAAACTTTCTCGGGTTTGCCGTGTTTACCCTGGTTCCCATGGCCTTCGCCCTGATTCTTGCCTTTGTGGAGTGGGATGGGTCCAATCCCATGGCGTTTATCGGGCTGGATAATTTCCTGAGGCTGTTTGAGGATACCGTTTTTCATAAAGCGTTGTGGAATACCATTGTCTATACGATTGGTGTTGTGCCGCTTACCATGGTATGCGCCCTTGCCCTGGCGATTCTGCTTAATCAGAAGATTTTTGGGCGGAATTTTATGCGCACCGTATTTTTCTTCCCGTATGTGGCATCGCTGGTAGCGGTGGCCGCCGTATGGAACTTCATCTTCAGCCCCACCCTGGGGCCGATCAACAATCTTCTGCACGCCATCACCGGCATTCCCCTGGAGCAGCTGCCCCGCTGGGCGGCGGACAAGAACTGGGCGATGGTGACCGTTGTTCTTTTTACAGTGTGGAAAAATATGGGGTACTACATGGTCATTTATTTGGCCGGGCTGCAGGGTGTTAATCCCGAGCTTCATGAAGCGGCGCAATTGGACGGGGCCAATGCCTGGCAGCGGTTCCGGAATGTTACGATTCCCCAGCTGGCGCCCACCACCTTCTTTGTGCTGATGATTCTGATTATCAATTCCTTCAAGGTTTATGATATCTTCATCAACCTGTTCGCGGGAGCAGACAATCAATTGAATGACTCCACGCGGGTATTGGTCTATCAGATTTACAATACGGCATTCCGTTCTCTCGACTACGGCTATGCCAGCGCCATCAGCATCGTGCTGTTCCTGCTTGTCCTGGGCATTACCATTCTTCAATTCCGCGGGGAAAAGAAGTATGGATAATAACCTTTCGGCGGGCAAATGGAATGAAGGAGGGGGTATCCGCTATGGCAGGACGTAGCAGAGGACTAAAATTCGTTTTGATGACATGTATCTATGTATTGCTGATTGTTACCGTGCTGTTTATGCTGGTGCCCTATGTATGGATGCTGTCTTCCTCGCTGAAGCTGAACAAGGACGTATTCACCTTTCCCATGCAGTGGATTCCCGAGGCGCCGCGCTGGCAGAATTATGCGGATATCTGGACCCGGATTCCGCTGGGCAAATTCATTTTTAATACCGCCAAGCTGTCGGTCATTGTCACCATCCTTCAGCTTCTTACCTCCAGCTTCGCCGCGTATGCGTTCTCCAAGCTGAGGTTCAAGGGGCGGAACACGCTGTTCCTGGGCTATATCGCCACCATTGCTATCCCTTGGCAGGCGTATATGGTGCCCCAGTTCATCCTGATGCGTTCCTTGGGACTGAACAATACCCATCTGGCGATTATCCTGCTGCAGGCCTTCTCCGCCTTCGGGGTATTCCTGATGCGGCAGTTCTACCAGGGCATTCCCGATGAGCTGTGCGAGGCCGCCCGGATCGACGGATTAAGCGAATACGGCATTTGGGCCAGAATCATGCTTCCCTTGTCCAAGCCGGCTTTGTCCACGCTGGTGATATTCACCTTCGTCTCTACCTGGAACGACTTCCTGGGACCGATGATTTACCTGACCAAAACCGAGCTGAAAACCATTCAGATCGGCTTGCGGATGTTCATTTCCCAATATTCCGCGGAATACGGCCTTATTATGGCGGCCAGCGTCATTTCCATCATACCTGTGCTGGTTGTATTCCTGGCTCTTCAAAAGTATTTCGTACAGGGCATCGCCTCATCAGGCATCAAGGGTTGACCGCTATATGACAACAAGACAAGATGAAGCGTGGCTTTCGCGGCTGCGCTTCATTTGTTCAGATGGCCGTGTGGAGGGGGGGCGGAGCGGCACATTGTGTATGAAAAACCGAGCATAAATCCGGAAAAACGGCCGGAGCGGCACATGTGTATGAAAAACCGAGCATAAATCCCGGAAAAACGCCTGGAGCGGCACATTGTGTATGAAAAACCGAGCACAAATCCCGGAAAAACGGCCGGAGCGGCACATTGTGTATGAAAAACCGAGCATAAATCCCGGAAAAACGGCCGGAGCGGCACATTGTGTATGAAAAACCGAGTTCACGTTGCGTAAATGTAAGGAGCCTATCCTCATCACCTACACAAGGAGGATTTCAATGAAGCGAAAGCATTCTTTAGGAAGCCGGGTCTGCGCTCTTGCCATGGCAGCCGTGCTTCTGGCCGGATTGTTCCAATCTGTTCTGCCCCAGGGGGCATCGGCCGCTGCGCCAAGCACGGTTTATGCCGCCGCTTACATGGGGGCCCAAACAACAGAAGAAACGTCCCTGCCTGCCACGATAGAGGTGGAAGGAGTGCCAACAGCGGTAACCTGGCATATTGGGGAGGATACCTTTGCCACCCCTTATGATACCGTCACCGTCACCGGAACGGCGGCCAACGGTGCAACGGCGGTCGCCAGCGTGGAGGTGCTGCCTCCCCGGAGCAATCCGCTGGTGTATTTTGTAGACAGCGGCACCGGTCCCGATTGGGCCAACCCGCCTGCCGGAACCGACAAAAAGCCGGTGATCCGTTCCTTGTTCTACGAGGCGGTTGCCAACTTGGACGGCGTGCAGCTGGCCAATGAGGTTTCCGACCAGATTTTCAATATGGCTGGGGAGCCTGACAACACCTGGGGAGCGGTGGTGGGGCTGCGCACCGGGACAACCAGAACCGATCCGCTGCAAAGCCCGGACGGGGCAGCCGCCGGAGATTCCGCCGATCTTTACCGCATCGGCCTGCGCACCGGCAATACCTCCATATCCTATAGGCTTACATTGGAGCCTGGCACCTACACCCTGACCAGCGGCTTCTTCGACTGGTACGGCAACCGCTCCCGGGAGACACGGCCCCGGATCGAGTATACGGATACAAGCGGCAGCGTGAAGACCATTCTGCTGGACCAGTTCAACACCAATTCCACTACCCAGGTGTCCAGTGAATTTACCCTTCCGGCAGATGCGGACACCAGCGTTCCATTGAAGCTGACCTATGCCAATGTGTCCGGCGAAGCGCCTATCGTAAGCTGGTTCGCCGTAGCCAAGGGCGGCATCAAAACCATGATCGAAGACGCCCGCAAGGCGGCGGCCTCCATGGTCAAGGTACTGCTGGACGGCAACGACATCAAGGCGGATAATGTCAACGGGTTGACCTTCAAGGGTTTTGGCGTGCTTAGCGCCAACAGCACGAGCGCTCTTTTAATGGATTACAAAGCCGAGCATCCCGAGAAATATGCGGAGCTGCTCCAGGTGCTGTTCGGCGGCGAGCATCCTCTCATGACCCATGTGAAGATTGAAATGGGCAATGACCGGAACAACTCCACCGGCCCTGATCCGGCCACCATGCGCACCGCCGATGAAGCGGCCAATGTGGCCCGGCATCCCGGCTTCCAGCTGGCTGCCGACGCCAAGGCCGTCAATCCCCAGCTCAAGGTGAGCATTCTGCGCTGGAGCGCTCCGGCCTGGGCGGACAATAACGACAAGATTTATACCTGGTATAAAAACACCATTCTGGCCGCTTACAGGCAGTACGGCTATATGGCGGATTATGTGAACCCCCATATTAACGAACATGCGGCTGATCTAACCTGGACCAAGCAATATGCCGCCAAGGTCAGGAGCGATGCCGAGGGCTTCCTGAGCCCGGAGGAGAAAGCGCTTTATAACCGCATTGAGGTGGTCATCTCCGACGAGGTGGGCATCGGCTCCTTCGGCGGCAGCATGATCAGCGATGCCGCTCTCCGGGAGGCAGTGTCTGTAGCTGGCTATCACTACAATACCGACGATGACAGCGCCGGCAATTTCAAGAAGCTGGCGGAGCAGTACGATCTGGAGATCTGGAACAGCGAAGCCCAGGCCACCTTCAGCAACTCGGCTTTCCGCCCCCACAACAATGCCAAGGACCCGTCAGTGGCAGGCACCGGCATCGGCGGCACAGGCAGCGCTTTGGAGATGGGCAACACCATCATCAAGGGCTTTGTGAACTCCCGCCGGACTCATTTTGTATACCAGCCGGCTATCGGTTCCTTTTATGAGGGCGGGCAATATTCCTTCAAGGAGCTGCTCAGCGCCCGGGACCCCTGGTCAGGGTGGATTCACTATGACGCAGGGCTGGCTATTCTGCAGCATTTCAACTGGTTCATGAAGGCCGGATGGGAAAATGAAGCCAACAACGCCGGCATCTGGCGGGCGATTCCCCAAGCCAGCTATACCGGAGCCACCGGCACCAACCCGGTCAGCGGACGCAATGGCACCCCCAGCTACATGACGATGGCTGCGCCGGATAAGAGCAATTTTTCCACTGTAATCGTCAATGACAGCGAATATGAGCGGACCTACAAGCTCCAGACTGTGAATATGGCCTTTGCGTCCGGCACGCCGCCTCTGGAGGTTTGGGAAACCCGGGCAGCCGAAGCGGGAGAAGCCTTCAACAGCAGATATATGCAGTACCTGGGCGAGGCAGCCGCCGATGGGGCAGGGGTGTACACGGTGAAGGTGAAGCCGTATTCCATCGTGACGGTGACTTCCCTGGACTGCAACGACAAGGAGGCCTATTCCAAGCCCCTTCCCGTTGAAGGAGAGCGGACGGTGCTGGATACGGACGCCACCGGCTCAGTACAAAATACGACCGACAGCATTCTGTATGCCGACGATTTCAACTATACCGGAAAAACCGCAGCCGTCATCGGCCCAGGCGGCCAGATTACCGGCAGCCAAAGCTACATCGATTCCCGTGGTGGGTCCAAGGGCGCCATGCCCCGCTACACCCATGACCGCAACGGCGCCTTCGAGGCTTATCTGGACGAAGCCACCGGAAATTACGTGCTGCGCCAGCAGTTGGACAAAAGCATCATGGGCTTAGGCGGCACCTGGAACAACGGCGAGCCGGTTACCGCCATTGGCGACAACCGGTGGACCAACTACAAGGCCAGCGTGGATGTGTCTTTTGAGAATAACAGCACCCAGAGCGGAGCCAATTATGCGGCCATCGGCGCCCGCTACCAGGGCGGCGGCAGCTCCCATTCCATTACGGGCACGCCGTATGTGCTGAAATTCTGGTTTGACGGCGGCTGGCAGCTGCTGGTGAACAATGCCTCCGTAGCCAACGGCAATGCGGCCACAGGCGCCGGCGGCGTGAAGATCGACGGCTTTAATGCCGCTTATGACGCGTGGCACAACATTGCCATTGAGGCGGCAGGCAGCCGGATCACCGCTTATCTGGACGGGGTAAAGCTGGCCGCCTATACCGATCCCAGCCCCAAGCTGTCCGGCCGGGTGGATTTGGCCAGCGGCTATTACCATACCCGGTTCGATAACTTGAAGGTGGAAAAGCTCGATGGCTACGAGCCGTACTATTCCGAGCTGCTGGACAACTTGGAAATGACCGACTTGGCCCAGGTTCCCAATGAGAAGCTGGTCTACAGCGGAGCATGGAGCCATACCAACGGACAGGGCATGTATATTTATCAGCGCTCCATTTCGGCAAGCCAGGGGGCAGGCGCAGCCTTAGCCTATACGTTTACCGGAACAGGGCTGGATATTCTCGGGCCCAATGACGGCACGGCGAAGCTTGAGGTTACGGTGGACGGTCAGGTGATCGCCAAGTCCGCCGCCACTGTTGCCTCCAAGGAGCTGTACCAGACCTATGCTCTTCGCGGGCTTCCATACGGGCAGCATACGGTGCAAATCAAGGTGGTCAGCGGCAACCTGTCTGTGGATGCGGTGGCGGTTGAGCCCGGTCTGGTACAGGGTGCAACGGATACTGCGCCGCTCCAGGCGGCCTTGGACGCAGCGCAAGCCGTGACCCGGCAGGATGAGTTCAAGGAGGCCGATTGGCAGCTGTTCGAGGCCATGCGGAGCGCCGTACAAGAGGCTTTGGCTGATCCCGCCGCTTACCGGCTGGATCAGGAAGGAGCGGAGCAGCTTGCGGCGCGTCTGGTTTATACGCAGAACCAGCTGTATATAGGCGACATTATTTCTCTTGCCACACCTTTGTACGCAGCAACCTACACCGGGACCGCTCCGGCGCTTCCCCAAAAGGTGGAGGCGAAGCATGAGGACGGCACCACCTCTCTTGTAACGGTGGACTGGAAGCTCCAGGAGACCAGCTTCAACACTTCTTACGAAACGGTGGCTGTGAAGGGCACCTACGGCAATCTGGAGACAGTGGCGTATGTGGAGGTTGTGCCTGCGGGTCTCGTGTACTTCGTGGACCCCGGCGTCACGGCGGATGGCGATACACCGCCGTATACGCTGGTCAAAAATCTGGCGGGAGACGCCCTGCTCAACAACAAGGCCGATCAGCCCTCCACCGGGGATACGGTCTGGGGGCATACGCCCACCAACACCAACTATAAGCTTAAGGGGCTTACCGGTTCGGTAGTCGCAACCGACAAAAGCCAAACCGGCGTGTACGGCTCCGATACCCTGAACAATCCGCTGGGCTATGTGTTCCCGTTGACGGCGGGCAAGTATACCATCACCTCTTTCCACCGGGACTGGTGGAACAACACCAACCGGACCATGGACCTTAGCTTAAGTTACAAGGATGCTCAGGGCACCACTGTGACGGAAACCGTCAAAACCGGGCTTGTGGCAGGCCCCAACGGCGTAACGGTCAACCATAACTTTACCCTTCCGGTTGACGGGACGGTGAAGCTGTCGATTAACAACACGTATTCGGGCAATCAGGCTGCACTGGTCAGCTATGTGGCGGTAGCCAAACGGACGGCCAGCCCTGCGGATGTCCAGGCGGTGAATGAAGCCAAGAGCATTCTTGAAGGAGCGGCCTACAATGTGGAAAAGGCTGCGGCCAACACAGAGGCGGATGTCCGCGCCTGGCTGCTTCAAACCATCAACGGACTGAATGGCTTTGGCGCTACAGGAGTAACTGTCGGCAATATCGCCTTTACCTCCTTCCAGCCCTCCTCCGGTTTAACACCGGGAAGCTTCAGCTTTACGGCGGCGCTGACCAAAGGCGAGGCGGAGGAGTCGGCGGCGGCCAGCGGTGCGATTAAAGCCCCGGTGGTGGATACATCCCGCACAACGGAGGTATTTGCCGCCTATGCGGGAACGGTTCCCCAGCTTCCCCAGAGCGTCCGTCTGGTTGACGGAGGACCTGAATATTCCGTCACGGGATGGACAGCAGACGGAGGCGTTATCTCCGGAACCGATTTTGACACACCATATGAAACTGTCCCGGTATACGGCCACTATTCGGACGGCAGCGGGGAAAAGCAATTCCAGGCTTATGTGGAGGTCGTTCCCCAAGGCTTGAAATACTTCATCGACACTGGGGCGGCAAACCAATATGTGTATGATGCCGTAAACAAATTGACGGGCAATGGTTTGCTGAACAGCTCGGCCAATCAGCTCTACAGCGCCGGATCGGGCTGGGGGTATACCGCTCTCAGCAGCGCCGGAGCCGTGAAGCCGATTATCAACAAGTCCGCCCAATCCGATTTGGACAAAAACGCCACAGGCATCATGATTGACGGCGGCGATCCTTTGTCCACCCTGACCTACCGGCTGGAAGGCCTGGAGGGGGGCAAAAGCTACCGCTTTACCTCCTATCACCGGCTGTGGTGGGACAATGAAATGCCGCTCAAGATCGCCATTGAATACAACTTGAACGGCAAAACGGTTTCCCAACTGGTCAACAGGCTCCATCTGGACCACGCCGGACATTCCCGGCAGGTGGAGTACAGCATCAATCTGCCTGAAGGGGCATCGGATGTGCGCTATGTGCTGACCAATGTGGGCTCGTATACTGCCGGTCCGGGAGCAGGCAAAACCAACAAGAATGCCGCCATCAGTTGGCTGGCGGTGGAGGAGCTGGCCGGCGCGGCCCAAACTCCGGTTTATTCCTCCATTGGCGGCGTAGCAGGCGAGAATACCGATGTTTGGTTCGATACCAAGGGAGTGCCCATTCAGGCCCACGGCGGCCAGGTGACGTGGGTGGAGCATGTGAAATGGAACGGCGAGGTGCCTTCCTACACGGTTTCTCCGGCCACGGGCGACGGCGCATGGCTGTGGGTAGGGGAAGATAAAACCTATGGCGGGCGGCCCATCGGCGGCATCCACACCTATGTCTCCAAGGATTTGTACAACTGGGTGGATATGGGCGTGGCCCTGTATCCCCACCGTGTGTTCCCGATGGAGAAGACCTCCGACGGTACGGGAGTTCAGTTGAGCGATACCCGCTTGGCGGCGCTTAAGGGGCGGGCTATGGCGGCACCCGGAGCAGGCGTCAATGAACTGGGCCAGCCGTTGACCCAGGAGGATATCGACTATGCCCGGGATTTCCTGCAGGCCTACGTGGACCGGAGCGCCCATCCCGGCTACAGCCGCAGCGGCGATGCAGGCTTCGACTACCTAGCTGCAGTCTATGATGAGGCAAGTCTCAAGCTGGCGTTTGACCGCACCTATGCTTACTACACCATCATGGAACGCCCGAAGATGCTCTACAACGAACAGACGGGCAAGTATGTGATTGTGTACCACGCGGACGGTCCGACGGATGCGCGAATTCTGGAATATTTTGATACTCTGCAAAATGACCCTATGTACAATACCGGCATCAGCCGTTACAGCCGTGCGCAGATGGGCTTCGCCGAATCGGATACGCCCTTCGGCCCCTTCAAGCTGGTCAATGCCCAAAAAATGAACTACATTGAGGGCTATTATCCCAGCAACCAGGGGATGGCCCGGGACATGACTGTGTTCAAGGATGATGACGGCAAGGCATATGCCATTTATTCCAGCGAAGAGAACAAGTACACGTATGTTTCTCTTCTGAATGAATCGTATACCGCTCCTGCACAGGACGGCACGGCAGGGCTGGGTGAAACCTTCACCGCCCGGGTATTCCCGGATGCCAGCAGGGAGGCTCCGGCAGTCTTCAAGTATGACGGGTATTATTATTTCATTACCTCCGGCACCACCGGCTGGGACCCGAACCCGTCCATTGCCTACCGGGCCAATCATATTTTCGGCAATACCACAGACGGGGGCCAAACCTTTACGCCCTATACCAAGCTGGGGAATCCGTTCCCCAACGACAGCTCCAATACCTCCTACCGGACGCAATCCACGGCGGTTATTCCTTACGACGCGGAGAACGGGCTGTTCATCTACATGGGGGACCGCTGGATTCAACGGGCGCTGGAAACCTCCGGCTATGTCTGGGTTCCGCTGCGCATAACGGCCAACGGCACTCAAATTGAAGGCCAGACCTTGAGCGACTGGAGCCTTGACGTGATGGATAGCTTTGCTCCGCTGAAGGTGCTGTCTGCCGGGGGCGGGAGCAATACCTTCCGGCTGGGAGAGATTCCTGAACTGCCTATGACCCTGGATGTGCAAAAGGGCTCGGCGGTGCACCGGAATGTGCCGGTAACCTGGGATGCAGCCAGTGTAGAGGCTGTGCACTTAAAACTGGGAGCCGCCACCGTTCAGGGGACGCTTGGAGGGGAGTTGGCAGGAAGCCGGATCGATTACGAGGTTACGGTCGCCCTTCCGGACAATCTGCTTTATTTCGTCAATCCGGCATCCGGCGATGTTGCCGAATATACCCAATTGGTGGATGCTTACAGAGCATCAACGGGTAAAACCCTGCGCCATGATACGGCGGAGCAAGGGTACGATCCGGCAAGCGGAAAAACATGGGGCTATACCGGCTCCAACAGTGCACTGCGGGCCAATACAACGGATATTTTCCAAAGTCTGCGTTATGTGAACAGCTCTTCCCAGCGAAGCCTGACCTACAAATTCGATCTGGAAAAGGGCAATTATACTGTCTACATGGGCTTCTATGACCCATGGTTCTCCAGCTCCCAGTCCAAGCGGGTTGCCAATACCATCATTAACGGCAGCACCGTGGAGACAGGCCGGATTATCGATGCCTCTTACGCTGTGGCGGAGCACAAGGGAATCGTCATGAATGAAGACGGGACCATGGAAATCACGGTGGCTCCCGCCAATTCCGGCAGCAACACCGATATGCAGCTCAGTTGGATCATGATTGCCAAACCCCAAGGCGAGGATACGGTGAAGCCGGTCATTACACTTTTGGGCGATGCTGCAGTCCACGTGGAAAACGGAGCGGTGTATACCGATGCGGGAGCAGTAGCGTCGGATGACCGGGACGGGGATATTACGGACCGGATTGTAGTTGCTTACAAATGGCAGGGAACCCCGGTAGACAAGATCGACACGGTAACGGAGGCTACCTACACCGTCCATTACAATGTCAGCGACCTGGCAGGCAACGCGGCTGACGAGGCGGTCAGAACGGTTATTGTGGGAGCGCCGCCGGTTACTCCGGATTCGGTGAAGCCTGTGATCACCTTGCTGGGACATGAGCTTGTGACCCTGGGTGTGGGCAGAGAGTATACGGATGCGGGAGCACTGGCTGCGGATGACCGGGATGGAAATATTACAGACCGGATCATCACTACCTACAGCTGGAACGGTCTTCCTGCGGCAGGTATCAGCACAGTGACGGAAGCCACCTACAAGGTCCATTACAATGTCAGCGACCTGGCAGGCAATTGGGCCGATGAGGTTACCCGGACAGTGGTAGTGGCCACATACGGCGGACCCGATACGGTGAAGCCGGTCATTACCCTGTTGGGCGACGCAACGGTATATGTGGAAAACGGAGCAATTTATACCGATGCCGGAGCCATAGCTGCGGATGACCGGGACGGGGATATCAGCGACCGGATGGTGACCACCATTACCTTTGGTGACAAGGCTGTTTCGGCCGTGGACACCACAGTGGCCGGAACCTATATGTACCATTACAATGTAAAGGATGCGGCGGGCAACGCGGCGGAGAAAGTGACACGCCAGGTGATTGTTGCCGCACCGGTAGATAACTCCGGCGGAGACGACGACACTACTTCTGGAATACCCTCTACACCTGTTCCTGTGCCTCAGCCACCGGTAGACACCCAGCAGGTAAGCCGTGAGGATCTGAAGCCGGATGGACAGGGAAGCTTCACTGTCCAGTGGAGCAAGGAAAAGGAAACGCTGTTGTTGCCGGCGGAGGTGGCCGGCGCTGTGGAAGCGGGCGGCGCCCTGAAGCTGGTGAAGGATCAGGTGGCCCTTGAGCTCAGCGGGCAAACCCTGCGCAAGCTGCTGGCGGAAGCAGGAGATGGAGCGCGGGAGGGGCAAATCAAGATTACGGCTGAAATTGCCGATTCCGGTTTGATGAAGCAGGCCATAGAGGGCGCAACCGTTCCGGGAGCCGTGAATTGGACAGCTGCCAGCGGGTTGTACCGCATCCAGGCGGAAGCGATAAGCCAAAACGGCGATCAATTGAATAGCGCCACCGCATTGCCGAAGGAAACGGTTGTGCTGGCCATCCAAACAGGTCCGGTGGCCGATCCGGAGCTGCTGGGCGTGTATGCCATCGGCGCTGACGGCAAACCCGTTTATATGGGAGGCCAGTGGAGCAACGGCGAAATTGCCGCCACGGTTCCGCTGGGAGGCCAATACGCGGTGCTGGCCTATGAACGCAGCTTCGCGGATGTGGACGACAGCCATTGGGCCAAAACCGTCATTGCACGGATGGCGGCAAAGCATGTGATCGACGGAGTTGACGAAGCCAGGTTTGAGCCTCAGGGGGAAGTAACCCGGGCCGAGTTTGCCGCTATGCTGGTGCGGCTCTTGGGCATTCAGGCTTCCGACCGCAGCGACGCAGCCGGATTTGCCGATGTGCCGCAGGAAGCCTGGTACGCGGATGCCGTAGCGGCAGCAGCACAGGCAGGCCTGGTAACGGGCCGCAGCGACAGCAGCTTTGAGCCGGACAGCACGGTGAGCCGGGAGGAAATGGCTGTGATGCTGGTGCGGGCTTACCGGTTGAAGGCGGACCGGCAACTGGCAGATTCCACGGAAGCCGCCTTTGCGGATGCCGATCAAATCAGCGCATGGGCCAAGGACGCCGTAGCCGCCGCCAACGCGGCAGGGCTGCTCCAAGGCCGGGGCAACGGGCAGTTCGCTCCCCAGAACCAGCTCACCCGCGCCGAAAGCGTCCAGGTGCTGTACAATTTGCTGAAGAATTTGAAGTAAAGCGCGCTATATAAATGAGGGGCTCCCTCTAGGGCAACCGGGTTGATGAAGCACCGTGCCTTAGAGGGGGCTTTTTGCACAACAAAAAGAGCAGCATAATCTGCCACTCAGCGCCAAAATATGATACAATTAAACAAGCGATAGATAGGCTTATATGGGCGGTCGGCTAGCCTCTCGGAAGGGAGGTGATGCCTGTGGACATTAAAGACACCTTGGCGCTTATGATTTCATTTGCGACACTGGTCGTTCTCATATTGTCATTCCACAACAAAAAGTAGACCGCCTGTGAGAAGGGAATCGGTCTACTTTTTGTCCGTCATCCTTTGGTTAAAGCCGAACGCCCTTAAAGCGGTTCTATTTGCTGTATTGGAAGTCGTGCTGCCAACACGGCTTCCTTTGTCTTTAGTGAATGAAGCCTCTTTTGAACCCATTATAGCATATAATTTAGCCAAGATGTCTACAAACGCGCATTTGAACGCTAATTTTATTTGTTCTGCTATTTTAGTTACGATCCCTCCTCACTCCCCACCAGCGCCCTCCACCTGCTGCATAAACTCTCTGGGGGAGATGCCCTCTACCTTTTTGAACACCTTGCTGAAATAAAAGGCGCTTTCGTAGCCCAGCTTTTGCGAGATTTCGTAGACGCGGCCTTCCCCGCGGAGCATCATGTCCTTGGCGGCGGCGATTTTGGTTTCGGTGATGTAATCGACGAAATTGATGCCTGCGGTTTTGGAGAACAGGTGGCTCAAATAATTGGGGCTGAAGCTGAATACGTCGGCCACCTGGTTCAGAGACAGCTTGCTGTCCAGATTGCGCTTGATGTAGGACTGGACATTTTTGACCAGCTGCTCCTTGTAGCTCTGCCGGCGGGTAGACAAAAGCTCGCAGCTTCCATCCCGGAACCGGATCAGCCAGTCCACAATGCCTTCCATAGTATGCTGCTGGTAGATGGCCCGGTAGCCCTCCGGCTCGTCCCCGAAGATTTGCTCCACCATGTTCTTGCCGTCTGCCAAGAGCGAAGTGGCCATATACAGCACATTGCAGGCGGCATCCATAGCCGGGACAACCAGCTCGGGACGGCTGTCGAAATCCTCGATCATCCTGGTGATGATGGCGTACAACGCCCGTGTATCCATTTCCTCGAAGGCGCGGCGGATATCCTGGCGGGACTCGGAAAAGTCGAAGAGGGGATGCTCCTCTCTCGCGTGAGTCTCCGGAGAGTAGAACACGAAGCTCTGCTCGCGCACCGCCTCCGGCATGGCTCTGCGGGCGGATTCGTAGCTGTCCCGCAGCAGGTAGGGGTCCTCCACGGCATAACCGACAGAGCCGATAACGGTCACATTAAAGTAGTTGTGCAGCACGGAGGTCATATGGGCCATAAGCTTCCCGATTTCCGGCGTCCAGCATGCCGGATCAGCTCCGGCAACAGGCAGAACAACGGCAAAGTTGCGCATATCCAGGCTGATTACATGGCAGGCCCCTGCCTGGGCAAGTGTCTCCTTGGCCATCTGGACAGTGCTGGTGCACAGCGCCACCAGCTTATCCCCCCGGGGAGGAACACTGGTGGGACCCAGAATGCGGCAGGTGGAGACCACATAGGCAGGCTGGGCCAGCTCGATCTCCAGATCCTTCAGCTGAAGCAGGTATTGGTTTTTATTGTCAAACAGATTGTTCAGAAGCCGGGTAAAAAACTTCTCCCGGTGTCCCTGAAGATCGCTGCGGTGAGCGGAGTCGGAGCTGTTTTTTTCCAGAGATTTATATTCCTCCAGACGGGAGATGGCTTTCAAAATGGAGGCGGTCAGCATTTGGGGCGTCAGCTCCAGCTTGACCAGGTAATCCACAGCCTGCAGCTCAATGGCGCTCTTGGCATATTCAAATTCCTCAAAGCTGGTCAGGATGATGAACAGAGGGAGGCGGCCCTGCTTTTTACGCACGGCATCCGCTACCTCCAGTCCTGTTTTCACCGGCATCTTAATATCGGTAATGACAATATCCGGGCGCAGGGATTCGATCATTTCCTCGGCCTGGGCGCCGTTGTGGGCAATCCCCACAATTTCGATGTTGTATTCCTCCCATTTGAGCATGGACTGCAAGCCTATACATACCAAAGCCTCGTCGTCGGCAATAAGCAGCTTGATCATTGTGGTCACATCCTTGTCCGGAAGACCGGAGTCTCCTTGATACATGCATGGTTCATTGAAAAGGCAGCATAATGATCGTGCGCGTATACCGGCCTACTTCGCTTTCAAGGGTGACGCCGTATCTCTCGCCATAGGCCAGGCGCAGCCGTTCATTGACACTGCGGAGCCCCATATGCTCCATCATGCCTTTGGTGTCAGGAATTTCCTCTGCCAGCGCGGCGGCAATCTGCTCCCTGTCCATGCCTACGCCGTTGTCCTCAATGGTAATGCGGATATCGAAGACACCTTGTTTGGCGACGGTGATTTGCACATGCCCCTTGCCTTTTGGCTCGATGCCGTGAAAAATGGCGTTTTCCACCAATGGCTGCAGGGTCAGCCGAGGGATCAGCGCCTCCAGCAAATCCTCGCTTTCCACCTGCTGGTCCATGGTGATGCTGCTGCCGTAGCGGTATTTTTGAATGAGGAAATAGTCATCCAAGAGGCTAAGCTCATCCTTCAGCGGAACCGGTTTTCCCATATTCTTGGCAATGCTGCGCAATAACCGGGACAGGGAGGTGGTCATTTCGGCGATGCCGGTGGCATTCTGGATGGTAGCCATCCAGCGGATGGAGTTCAGCGTATTATAGAGAAAATGGGGATTGATCTGGCTCTGGAGCACCCGGTATTCCAGCTCCTGCTTTTGCTTTTCCTGGGCCATGCGGTTTTCCATCAGCGCCACAATATCCTGGGAAAGACGGTTGATGCCTCTGCCCACATCCCCCAGCTCGCTGTTCCACTCGATATTTTTGTCCATATAAAATTGGCCCTGGGCGATTTTGTCCATCCGTTTCTTGAGTTTTTCCACGGGGAGGCTGATGGTGCGGGTCAAATACAGGGTAATGATGCCGCTTGCGGCGATAATCAAAAGACAAACTCCGGCCATAAGGAAAAGCCAGATATTCGCTTGGGGAGCAAACTGGTAGCCCTCCAGAGTTTGGGTCAGCTCCACGCCGGAGCGGACGGGGAAGGAGACGGCCAGATGGCGGCCGGAGCTGTCGGATATATACGACAATGCGGCTCCCAGGTCGGAGAAGCTGTCGTTGGTGTAGGGCTCCTCCTTATAGTGAATGGGCTCTGTGGATATCTTCTCCCCGGTGATCTGGTAATGCCGGCCGCCCAGCGTAAGCACAAGCCGGGATTCCTTGGGGATGCTGTAGCCTTTGAGCTTGTCGGTAATGACGGAGACATTGGCAAACAGATAAACGGTTCCGATGTTGGATGCTCCGTTTCCATAGATAGGCATAGCGAAGGGAATAACAGTGGTCGAGGAAAAGGGGTCCTGCATCACCGCATTCCATTGCTCACCCGCAGGATCGTCCAGTTTCGGCAGCTCATCGAGGTTATGTATGTTTAAGGGAATAGAGTTTCCGGTATTGTCCACCTGCACAAAAAGGGTATTATTATTGGTAGCGATCAGCCGCCGGGCGTAGGTGGTGGAACGGTTGCTGCGGGAAGCCTCCAACATGGAGTTAAACACATCGATGGCCATCCACGGGCTAGGCTCCTCCGCTTTGAAATATTCGGCCAGCTTGGTATTGGCGGTGGAATTGGTGCTGCACCCCATGGCCAGAGAGGAGAGATTGATCAGATCCTGCTCGATGATATTGGCGATTAGCTGCAGGTTGAATTTTGTAGCCTGAATCGTGGTTTTGCGCTGAAAAAAAGAGATGAGCTCGTAGCTGAACACGGACAGCAGCGTGGCGGTTAATAGGGCAAAGGCGGTCATGATCAGAATAATGCGGCCTTTGATTGTGGACTTTTTCTTCATATAAAAACCACCCTCCGGAAGCGGCACTGCGTATGATAAAACGTTTACATGCTATTATAGCATTCTTCGGGGATGGTGTTAACCTAGCCGTATCTGCACCTAGCCGTATCTGCCATAATGAATTTGGCAATAATGGAGATTAACCTTGGAGGTGCAGTCATGAACCTGCGGATCACGGAAACGGCAGTGTCCTGTCTCAAACAAGAATGGGGTTTTACAGACGGCGATTACATTCGGGTCTATGTAAGGTACGCCAGCGGCGGAAGTGAAGCCTATGCCTTGGGAATCCTGAGGGAAAAGCCCGAGAACAATGATCAAATCATTCAAATGAGCAGCGGCGGCTTTTTCATCTATATGAAGCAAAGTGATTTATGGTTTCTGGAAGAGCGGAACCTTACAATTGACGCCAAAGGGGAGGACCTGCTTTTTTTGATTGAATAACGAAAAGCCTGTCGGATAAGTTCCGGCAGGCTTTTGTTATTGCCGCGGGCCGCCAGCCAAGATTACAGCCGCACGGTATCGTTAAGCTTGGATTCGGTTTCTTTTCCCGTCAGCTTCTCAAACAGGAACTTGGCTTGTTTGATCAGGCTGCCGGATTCCCAGTATTCGGCGGTTTCGGCTTTTATCTTGATAAGCACGATGTTGGGATCGTCCCAGGAGGTCTCCAGCATTTTTTCATAAACCGGATTCCAGAATTCCTTGACCTTCTCCCGGCTCTGCACAATCTCCGCCGTCCCGCTGATGGAGACATAGGATTTGTCGGCATAGGCCACATTGACCTTGGCGTTATGAAGAAGCTCATGGTATTTGCTGGTATCCTTTTTGGTCAAAAACCAAATATCTCCGTCAAATTCCACATCCTGGGTTTTCATGGGGCGGGATACGACGCCTTCATCGGTTACGGTTGTCAGCATGGCAGTATCAATGCCTTTGATCAGCTTGCGGATGGTTTCCAACCCTTCCCGGTTGGTCTCGTGATGATGCAGCAAGGGGACACCTCATTTTGGGATTTTTAAGCTAGTGTTCTCTATATTCGCAACATCATTCAGGGGAAATGAATCTTTTTTTGGCGCGTGGGGGTGAGGGGAGTGAGCCGCTTGTCATTAATCGGAGCGCCGCCGCGAGATGCACGCTCCCTCATCGGCCAGAAATAACGGCCGTGGCTTCCATATAGAAAAGCCGCAGCTCCAAAAACAAACCGGCATGCCGTTAAAGGCAATGCCGGTTTATGTTCAAACCCGGATTACAGCACCACTTCCACCTGAACGCTGGTTCCGGCAGGATAAACCGGGAGCACCTGCCCGGCGATCAGCCGGCCGTCCACCCGGATTTCCTTGACGCCTTTGCAGGAGCCAGTCTTATTTATAACCTTAATGTCATATACGCAGCCGCGGAAGCGGCGTTTGGCCGTGAAGCCCTCCCAATCGGAGGGGATGCAGGGGTCAATGCGAAGACCGTCCAAGCCGGGCTTGATGCCCATGATGTACTGGGTGGCGGCCACGTACATCCAGGCGGCGGTTCCCGACAGCCAGGAAACGTTGGCCAGACCGAACTTGTCGGACTCGGGACCGAACAGGTTGGAGGCGTAGACATACGGCTCTGCCTTGTAACGGTTCAGTCCGGCTTTTTCCATGGCCACCTGGGGAATCAGCTGGCGGTAATACTTGTATGCCAGGTCGCCTCTGCCCAGCATACATTCGGCAATAATCGCCCAGGTGTTGGCGTGGCAGAAGACAGCTCCATTTTCACCGGTACCCTTGTTGTAATTAGTGAGTGGGTCCGCCGGGTCGGGGAAGGTGGTGATGGAGGGATGCAGCTTCTTGATGCCCAGTTCCGTATCCAGCATTTCCCGTACGCTGTCCATGGCCTGGATGCCCTTGGACTCCTCGGCCATTCCTGACAGCGTGGCCCAGGTTTGGGCGTTGAGCCAAATTTTTGCTTCATCATGGACATCGCTGCCCAGGAAGCGCCCATCGTCCATCACGGCGCGCCGGAACCATTTGCCGTCCCAGCCAAGAGTGTTTACCAGCTCCCGTTGCTCCGCGTACATCTTCCGGTACCCGTCCGCATCCTCGGAATGCCCGGCCAGCACGGCCAGGTCCTGCATCTTCAAGAGAACGGCGCCCAACTGCATGGCGGTCCAGATGCTTTCGCCCTTGCCCTTGCGGCAGACCCGGAACAGCTGGTCGTTCCAGTCGGAGCGCAGCATCAGCGGGAAGCCGTTGGGGCCCAGCTTGGAGGCGGTGAAGGTGATGGCGCGCTTCAGATGGTTGTAGATGGTGTCCTCGCCGCCGTCATAAAAGGGTACGGTTTCCTGGATGAAGGAGGCATCTCCGGTTTCCGCGGCCAGATCCCAAACGGAGAGGGCGGTCCACAGATGATCGTCCGAATGGATGCTGGTGACAGGCTCCCAGCCCTCTGTGGGGAAGAAATAGTGGTTCACGTGGCCGTCCTGATATTGCTGGCCCAAAAGCAGCTTGATCTTGTCCTTGGCCCGCTCCTGATCGAAGGGGATAACCGACAAAATATCCTGGGCGGTGTCCCGGTAGCCGACTCCACGGAAGGTGCCGGTGGCGTAAAAGGAGATGTTCCGGGAAAACTGGAAGTTCCGCTCCGCCTGGTACGGATTCCAGATGTTGATCATCCGGGAGGCTTCCGCATCCGGCAGTTGGCATTCCAGCTTGCCCAGGTAATCCGCCCAGTTGGCGGTCAGCGCCGCGAAGGATTTGGAGACGAAGTCTTTTTCCCGGGAACGGTCCAAGGCTGCTGCAATTTCTTCTTCCGTCATGGCGCATCCGAGGAAGATGTTCAGCGTCCGGGTTTCGCCGGGCTGGAGGGTGACCTGGAATTGAAGCGCGCCGCAGGGATCGCCGCCCAACAGGGTGGAGTTGGTGCAGCCCTCTTCTTCTATGGCCTCCGGGTTGGCTTCGCTGCGGTAGGTGCCGATGAATTCGTCCCGGTCCCCGTCATAAGCATAAAGCGGCGCATCCGAGGCGAAATAGACCAGCGGAGTTTCGTCGGGTTTGGGCTGATTTTCCACGCCGTATTTGTAGACCAGCGCTTCCTTGTCATGGTAGGTTACGGACACCTGGTGCTTGTTGTAGCACTGCCATTGCAGCTCCCGCATAAATTCCATCATGCCGAACTCGGCGTAGGCGTATACGTTCAGGGATTTGGCGCTGCCGCTGTTGTTGGTCAGGGTCAGGTTCCAGATCAGCGAGTTTTCAAAGGGGCCGACAAAATAAACCGTCTTCGCCGCCAGGCCGTCCCGCTCCGCTTCAAAGCGGGTGTAGCCCATGCCGTGGGCGCTTTTCCAGGAGGTGGGCCGGGTATGGGCCGGCTCGTTGGTGGGGCACCAATATTCCCCGTTGGCCCGGTCCTGAAGGTAAATGTACGGTCCGGAGCGGTCGGTGGGCAGATGGAAGAAGCGGTAGCGGGTGATCCGCCAGATTTGCGGGGACTTGTAGAAAGCGACGCCGCCGCCGGCCTGGGACATCATGGTATGAAAGGTGCCGTTGGACAAATAGTTCATCCAGGGGGTCGGGGTGTCATGCCGGAGAAACTCCACTTCCTTCTTGTCGTCGAGGAAGCGGAAGGTTTGCTCCAGGGATTGCTGTGCTGGCTTTTTCATGGGATCGCTCCTTTTTTTGACCACATCAGAATGCAGGCACTGGGGATGCACCATACGGTACACTCTCTGCTGTAACGGAACTTATAGACTCTTACAGGGGAAAATCCGTTGGTTTCAGTTGGCAACGGAACTTAGAGACCGTTATGACGGGTATATTGGTTCACCGGGCCGAATTTCTTCCTGTAAGGGTCGTTGAGTTCCGTAAGCAAACCCACAAGCTGCTTTTAGCTCAATAAGAGTCAAATAGTTCCGTTATAGGCAGGCAGGTGGTGACGGACGTCAGATTTAAAGTGGCTGGTTGTGTTGGGGTCACCATCCGATTAGTATGGCGGTCTTTTTTGTTCCCGCCGGAAACTCCCGGCCTGTTTGCCGCTCCAATCGGATGGCTGCCCAAAGCAGCCTTATTTCGGCTCCATCTCGTCCATGGTCATGCGGTATTGCAGGTCCTTCATATAGCTGCCGTCCTCGTTCAGGAATACCAGGCCCAGCCGGACATCCTCACTGCCGGACTGCACAATGGCAATCAGGCGGTTGACACCCTGCTGCAGGGTGATCCGGTTCTGCGGCTCCGGCTCCAGCTTGCCGTTTAGGTATATTTCGCAGGGAGCATCGGTGTTCACCCGCAGCTTTCCGGTGCGCCCGGCTCCGTCAGCCTCCGGCACATGCACAAAGCAGCTCAGGAACCAGGGAGTTCCGCCCGGAGAATCCAGTAAAACAGTGCCGTCTGCGGAGCTGCGCTCCTTCTTTTTCATCCAGCCGTACAGGCCTTCGCCCAGATTGTTCAGCGAAAATTCCGGATCGGTATAATAGCTCTTCATGGCTGCAAAATCCACATAGGCCGGGCAGGGGAGCGCCATCAGGCTTTCCACGGCCCATTCCCCGTCTCCCTTGACGGATTCCAGCAGGCCGTCACCGAAAGCTGCTCCCAGGTTGGCCAACAGCCGGGTGTAGAGCCGGATGCTCTTGGCGCTGGCGGCGTCTGTGAGCAGTTGGGAGAACACCAGCTGTCCTTCTCCTGCGGGAAGCCCCGCCAGGAACACGCCGGAGCTGCGGGCCTTGTCCCGGTTGAATTCCACCAGCGCCAGGCGGCTGTATTCGGCTGCGTATTGCCCGACGAAGAAATCCTTCCAGGCGGTGCCTTCTATACTGCGGCACAGAGCGGCGGCGCCGGAAATGTCCAGGCTGTGCAGAGCCAGAGGCCGGTTCACCACATTCCGCGGGGACAGGTGAACCTTATCGAAGCCGAACAGATCCACCGGGCTCATGCCCGAAACCTCCCGGTACTGATAAGCCGCCTCCAGGTGATAGGTCTCATGGGCCGCCGCAAGGACAGCTCTGTCCGCCAGCCGTGCAAGGCCGGGGGCATCCTCCGGCAGCGCGGGCAGCACCAGCACGGTTCCGCCGCCTTGGGCAAACCGCCGCAGGGCATCGGCGTTGGCGCTTGCACCGGCATCCGCGCTCACATCCGCCCACGCACCAGCATCCCCGTTGGCGCTTCCATCCCCATCCGCCTGCCCCTTCAAAAGAGCCGCCTCCACGATGACGAGGCTTCCCGCAGGCAATGCCGCCAGCTCCTCGCGCCGGGCCAGAAGCCGGTGCTCCAGCCGGATGGCCTCCAGGAAGTCCGCCGCCTCGCCGCCCGGCTTCACCCAAGCCGCAGACACCGGCAGGGCCTTGGCCTGCGCTGAAATCACGGTGCGGCCTCCCGCCTTCACCACAGTTACAGCGGGCGCTTCCGTCTCCTCCGTCTCCGCCGCTTCCCCCGCATAAGCCAGCAGATTCCGCAGCAGCAGACACGCTTGGGGCACACGTCCGATATGGGGCATAATCTCCATCTGATTGGCCACAAATAAGCCGTTTCCGCTCTTGTATTCCAGGAGCGGAGTCCACAGATCGCCGCCATCCCCGAAATCCCCGGAGCTGCATTCCAGAATCATGGTGAAGTCGCCGTGCAGGGGCTTCTCAAAGGCCGCCCGGACCACCGGCTCCGGCCCGTCCTCATGGAGCGCCTCATGCCAGAACATAAAGTCGCCGCTGCCCAAGCCCGACAGCACCGGATGCTTCCAATCGGCGCCGTGGGCCCGCAGGAAGCTTTGCCTGCTCAGGGCCAGCTTGCCCAGGGACAGACTTATCTGCTCCAAGAGAAGCACACGCCCGCCTTTTGCCACATGCCGCTTCAGCACCGCTTCCAATCCGCCGTCCCTGTCCTCCAGCCTGCTTCCGGCGATGATCAGGGTCTCCGGCGGAAGCCCGGCAAGCTCCTCCAGCCCGGCCTTGCGGCAGCTCGGCACCAAAGGCAGCAACCCTGCGTAATCCTCCGCGCTGCCCACAAAAACGGCAGGCCGCGCCACACCGGCAGGAGAAGTCTTCAACCCGGCCGGATAAATCCGGTAGGGCAATACCAGCTCGTGCACCCGCTGCCCATCATGCCGCAACACCGCCGTCAGCACAGCCTCCTCAACAGCATCAACGCAGGCAGGCGACCATTCGAAGGAAACCACCCGGTGGTCCGCCGGCTCCTGCACAAAGCGGAAGGTCTCTTCGAATACCGTCCGTCCGCTCTGGAGGATGCTGCACGCTACCTCCACGTCCCGCGCTGCCAGCGTATCGTTAAATACATCAAGGCTGCGCCGCACAGGCAGATCGTCGAAGAAGCTGGTGTTGTACTCCGCTGCCAGAATGGTGGCCGGCTTAAAGGATGCCGCCATAATATCGAAGGACGGGTTGGTCCGGTACGCCGGATATTCAGGGGGCAAAAGCCCGTTGTTCAGCGACAGGGAATAGCGCGGAATCACCTTGGGTTTGGGTCCCGGCGTGTCCAGACGCTCCGGCGCCGGCAAGGGAATGTCGCGCTCCGGCATGGCCCGCATGAAATAGTGGGCGAAGTTAAAGGTAGAGATGCCGGAAACCCCGTGACGGCGGGCGTATTCCACAAACAGCCGCTCCTTCTCCGCCAGTCCCTTGGCCGCCTCGTCCGTATGCCGGTAAGCGTCGAAGCCCACATACATGCTGCTGTTCTGCGGGCAGATATACCACCAGCCGCCGTGCTCGCCGAACACCAGCGGCACCGTCCGGTCCCATTGGCTGATAATGCCGTCAATGTTGTAATGGCGGGTTTCCACCTCTGTCAGCTCCTTGGGCAGCAGGCGGTTGTCCCCCTCCACAATAATGGGGCGGGTAGCGTCCAGTCGGCGGATAATGTCCATAAATTCGGGGATAAAGGTTTTGAAAATATCCCGCCCGTCCACCCAGCGCATCTCGTTCTCCACGCTCCACATCATAATGGAGGGGTGGTTTTTGTCCCGCCGCACCAGCCGTTCCACATGGCGGCGGCAGTTCTCGATATACTCGGGATGGTCGGCCTGCATGGTTTTGCCGGAGCCGTAGATGGCAGTTTCGTCCACGATCAGCATGCCCATCTCATCGGCAATGTCCAGGTAATAAACGGGGTACGGTTCCGCATGAAGACGGACGCAGTTGACGCCCGCTTCCTTGCACATGCTGTACCAGGTGCGCACATACCCCTCCGTCTGCTGGTTGGCTCCCTGGAAGTGCCAGGAATCCCCCCGCAGGTTCACCGGAATGCCGTTCAGGATAAAATGACGGCCCTCGGTCCATACCTCCCGGAAGCCAAAACGCACCTCCTGCCGGTCCAGCACCTGCCCGTCCGCCAGCAGCTCCAGCTCCAGCATGTACAGGAACGGCCGGTCCGGGCTCCACAGCACCGGGTCCGCCCAATCCAGCGCGAAGCGGATCAAGCCTCCTGTGCTATTGCTATTGGCTGCGGCTTCTGCCGTCAGCACAGCCGTTCCCGCAGCGTTGTCCCACGGCTTCACTGTTAAGCTCAGAACCGGGGCGGTTCCCGTTGGCCCGGCTGTCAACGCCGCACCTGACAACGGCAGCGTCACCAAAGCGTCCACCTCCAGCCGCTTCTCCCGGACAGAGGTGCGCACAACAACATCCTCAATGGCCTGTGCGGGCTGGCTCTCCAGGAACACATCCTGCCAGATGCCCCGGGCAATATAGCCGAACCAGGAGCCGGTAAGTCCGGTGACCTTTTCCAGACCGGAGGGAATCTTCACCTTGGGAAAGCTGCTGCATACCACATGCAGCCGGTGCTCGCCGCCGGGCTTCACCTTGCCCGTAACCTCCACACGGAGGGGCAGATAGCCGTCCTGCCAGAAGGCGATTTGCTCCCGGTCCAGATAAACGGCAGCCTGCTGCATGATTCCGTCCAGCCGCAGGAAAATCCGCTGCCCTTCCATTTCGGCGGGAACCGTGAACGTACGGTGCAGCACACCTGCCGCCGCCGCTTCCCATTCCCTGGGATAGCCGAACAGATCATAAGGACGGTATTCATGCTCGGGAATATCGCCCATTTTTTTACCGGGAACATTCTCATAAGCGCTTCTCCAACTGGAGGGCACCTGCACCTTGCGCAGCTCAAAGGCCAATTGGTAGGGCAGCTCCAGGCTGTTGGGAGTGGAGTAGAGAGGCATAAAATCCCATTCTCCGTTTAGGCAGACGGTTGTCCGCATGTTCGTCACCTTCCTTGTTCAATCTCCGCATGGAGAACCAGCGGGATGTCCAGCCAGGGGCGGGAGTCCGGCCACTTGACGAAGTGGGGGTCCATGAGGGCTCCCCAGTCGGCCGGGGTATTGGCGGTGGAGAGCTTGCCGCGGTAGGGGGCTTTTTCCACCAGTCCGGGCTTTTCCGAATAAAAGAACATCAGGTCCTCATGCAGGGAGATGATGCCGTATTTGCAGCCGTCCCCCGGTTTTTCCTCCTGATACTGATAGTGATAAAAGATATAGCTGGAGATCATATCCGGCTGGAGCCGGGCCAGTCTGCCGTAGGGGGCGCCGTTGCCCTGCGGGGTCCGCCAGGGAGTTTCCTCCGTCGGGGCCTGATAATGGAAGATATCCGCCATTGGAGCCCAATAGCGGTCCCCCGTGCCGCCTGGCCAAACCCGCAGAATCTCCTCGGCATTGGAGAATAGCACATGAGGACCCGCAGCCGGAGATTCACCAGGGCATTCGTAATACACAAACAGCTGGCTCTCCCACTGAAAAAGACTGAGTCGGCTGACGCCGTTTTCCGCCATTCGTTCCTGAAGGGCAGGATTATTTGGCTCCAAAAAAGTCTGTATATCTGTATCCGCATTCATTTCAGCCCTGAATTGACAGCGCTTCACTGCATCCACCTCCGTTTAAGCAAGCTTTATTCCTTCTCTTTTATGGTAAGCCAAGCGGAGGGGTTGCGCCTTGACGATTGGGCCTTTGTTTAGCATAATAATGACATGACGAAGAAAATTTTTTACAGGGATATGGATCTGGACCCGGGGTTTATTTTCCGCATCCAAAAATGCCCGTTAACCCATGACTACTTTGTCCATAGCCATGATTTTTCCGAGCTGGTGGTGATTCTGGAGGGCAGCGCTGTCCATATTATTGAAGGAAGGGAGTATCCCGTGTCCGCGGGGCAGGTATTCCTGATTCACGAGGATGTGGCCCACGGCTACCGCGATGTGAACAATATTCAGTACATTAACGTCATGTTTCACCGGGATCAGCTGCTGCAGCTGTCGGAGCTGAAATGTCTGTCGGGCTTCCAGGCGCTGTTTTATATTGAGCCATTTTACCGCAAGGAGATGAACTTCAAGGGGATGCTGTCCCTGGGGCCGGAGCAGCTGGCGAAGGTGTCGGGGATGCTGGATGCCATTTTGGAGGAGGAAGAACGGAAGGAGGAGGGGTATCGGCTGATGATCCGGACCTGCTTTTCGGCTCTAATGGCTACCTTGTCCCGGTATTATTCCGCCAACAGCGGCGGGGAGGAGAACAAGGCGCTGCGGATCGGCGAGGCGGTGACGTTTATTGAGGAGCATTTCCTGGAGCCGATTACCCTGGATCAGCTGGCGGAGGCGGCCTACCTGTCCAAACGCCAATTCTGCCGCGTGTTCGCCCGCAATTACCAGACCACGCCCATCGACTATATCATCCGCCGCAGGCTGGATTATTCCTGCACGCTGCTGCGGGACGACGGGGTCACGATTCAGCAGGCGGCCATGGAAAGCGGCTTTTCCGACCAGAATTACTATGCCCGCCAGTTCAAAAAGGTGTTCCGCTGCACTCCCACCGAGTACCGGGAGCGGCAGAAGCTGCTGCACTCCTAAGGGACTGAGAAAACCAATAACACAATTTCTCCCGACAATACAGGCTCAAGCACGCAATGCAAGCTCAAGTGCGCAATACAAGCTCCGGTGAACATGGGACCGCTCTCTTTTTACGAAAAAAGGTGCCTCAGCCATCATGCTGGGACACCTTTTCCATTTGCTCCGCTTCCACCACGCTGTGGTTGAATTTCCTCAGAAGCTGTCCAAACTGCTTCATCTCGCCTTCCTCCCAGTTATCCAGCACATGGCCCAGACGGGCAATTCGGTTAGCCTTGTCGTCCGCCAGCAGCTGCTCCCCCAATCCGGTAATGCTCAGAATGAAAGCGCGCCCGTCCAATTCGTCGGGAACCCGGCGGACGTAGCCCTTTTGCTCCAGGGAAGAAACCTGGCGGCTGACGGTGGAGATATCCAGATGGAAGGTTTGGGACAAGGTTTTGACGCTGCAGGCCCCGCCCAGGGAAATCTGGGTCAGGAGCAAATAAGCGGCCCGGTCGAGGCTGCCCACCTTTTGGGCGGTGACCATGGATGTGAGGCGGCGGATCAGCAAAGCCAGCTCCAGCTCTACTTCCTCCAGGGACTGATGGTTCATCATAAAGGACCTCCGTTGGATTGCTTATGTAAAGATTAACATAGGCGCGGGGGTTTGAAAACTCGAGGGATGGCGGAGGGCGGCTGGTGGAGACAATTGGGGGCTGGGGGAGAGCTTTGGGAGCAAACCAGGGAATGGGGAAGAGTCCTGATGGGGGCAAACTAGACCACGTGAAAAAGCTCTAATTGAGGCAATAGGCTGCGGGGGAGTGGGGGGATGTAAGCTTTAGATTTTTAGCGGAAAGGGATTTCCGCTAAGCTTGGTAGGGCTTGGCTTCCGTGAGGATAACGGAAGGAGATTTCCGTTATCCGGGCTGGCAGACCGGGATAACGGGGTGGGGCCGGTAATAGCGGAAGAACGCTACCGCTATTGTTGTCTGTTTTGGACCGCGCGGCGTGATAGCGGAAACGGGCTTCCGTTATGATGTGATCCCTGGCCCGTATGCCCATTGGGATCGGGTAGCGGACTGGAAGCAGGTGAATAACGGAAAGCCATTTTCCGCTATTTGAGCTGCGCAGTTCAATTGAAGCAGATAACGGAAGCCTACTTTCCGCTAATCGCTTACTGGTTGGAGCCTGCCCGGGGAAAAGGAGGCAATAGCGGAAAGATGCTTTCCGTTATTGCCAAGTTTGCCCGCGGCGGCGGGAAATAGCGGAAGTTTTGCCTTCCGCTATCTCCGTCTCCGCCGCTTCCCAAGGGACCGCGCCTAGCTCCGTCCCGCCCGCAATCGCCCCCAGTTCCGTCCAACCAAGTGTACGGGCACTCGCCAAATAGACTTGACGGGATTATTGAAACTGTATAATATTTAAATTGTTTAAATAAATAACAGGGAGACACAGAACTAATGGCACAGGATTCCGAAGACCTTATTGAGCGGTTTCACACGGCGAATCTGCGTTTCCGCCGCGGCTTCGAATGCCGGCTCCTGCAGCGGATGGGCCCCTCCATCACGGCGCCGCAGATGTATGTGCTCTTCTATGTCAAGCGGAAGGGAAAATGCAAGCTGAGCGACATAGCCGATAAGGTTGAGGTAAAGCCCAGCGCCGTTACGGTGATGATTGACCGGATGGAACGTGCCGGGTATGTCGTCCGCCGTGATGATCCCGCAGACCGCAGATCCATACTGGTGGAACTGACCGCTTCCGGAGAGGAAATGCTGGAGCAGGCGGTTTCCCACCGGAATGACATTATCCGCGACTATTTTTCCCGGCTGGAGCCTGAAGAGAGAAGAGCCCTTACGGAGCTGCTGGAAAAAATGGCCCCCCAAGAAAAAGAATAGGAGAGGGCTTGCCGGTTTTGCCGACGGACGAAAAGAAAGACCATATTAAAGGAGAAGAGAGACGAATGGAAGAACTTTCACACAAGCGGAAATTATCCATCATGATTGCCATTATTGGCGCCATGTTTTTTTCCGCAATTAACCAAACCATTGTCAGCACCGCCATGCCCCGGATTATCGCCATTCTGGGCGGCATGGACTATTACACCTGGGTCATCACCATCTACATGCTGACCTCCACCATCGCCACAGTGCTGGTCGGCAAGCTGTCGGATATTTACGGGCGCAAGCCGTTTATCCTGGCCGGTATTGTCTTCTTTATGATCGGCGCCTTCCTGAGCGGATTTTCCAAGGATATTTTTCAATTGATTACCTACCGCGGCATTCAGGGCATCGGCGCCGGCATTATTATGTCCTCCGCCTTTACGGCCGTGGGCGATCTGTTTTCCCCCCGGGAAAGAGGCAAGTGGACCGGGGTGATGATGGCGGTATTCGGCTTCTCCAGCGTGCTCGGTCCTACACTGGGCGGCTGGCTGGTAGACAATATGCCGTGGAAATGGCTGTTCTGGATCTTCCTGCCCTTGGGCGTTGTCGCCTTCATTATGATTCTGGCTTTGTTCCCGAAGGTCCCCCGCAAGGAATCGGAGAAAATCGACTATCTGGGTTCGATTTTCCTGACCCTGACCATTGTGCCGCTGCTGTTGGGCTTCTCCTGGGCAGGCACCAAATATGCATGGGGGTCCACGCAGACCATCGGGCTTTTTGCCGCCGCGGCGGTGTTCCTGCTGATCTTCATCCTGGTGGAAACCCGGGCCCAAAGTCCGGTATTGCCCTTGTCGCTGTTCCGCAATGATATCGTCACCCTGTCCAATGTCATCGGCTTTATTATGAATGCAGGCATGATGGGCGCGCTGATTTATCTGCCGTTCTTCGTACAAGGTGTGGAGGGCATCTCGCCCACTTATTCCGGCTATGTGACCATGCCCATGTCCCTGGCTATGGTATTCGTCAGCGCCATGACCGGGCGGATGATTACCAAAACCGGCAAATATAAGCGCTATGCTCTCATCGGCTTCCCTATCATGGTGGCAGGTATGCTGATCATGGCCTACATGGATTCCGTATGGATGGCGGTTATCGCCATGATCGTGTTCGGCGCAGGCCTGGGCCTGGGCATGCCGGTCTTCTCCCTGACGGTGCAGAATGCCGTTAAGCCCAACGAATTGGGCGTAGCCACCGCTTCCTCGCAGCTGTTCCGGAACATGGGCGGCACCATTGGCGTAGCCGTAATGGGCACCATCATGACCACTTCGCTGAAACACAACATGCAAAGCGGAGCCTCTGCGGACGGAGGAGCGGGCGCGGCCAATCTGGCCAATTTGGACCCCAAGCTGGCAACCGCCCTCAAGGATTTCCAAGGTCCCCAGGCATTGCTGGACCAGCCGAAGCTGAAGGAGCTGATGGCATCCCTGCCTGCAGACCTCCAGCCTATCGTCCAGCATATGATTGATGCTCTGAAGGACGCGCTCAGCTCTGCGCTGACCACCGTTTTCCTGTCGGGCACCCTGCTGTTGGCCTTGGCCCTGGTCCTGACCTTCTTCATTCGCGAGATTCCGCTGCGGACCTCCAACAAGATGCCGGAGGCGGAGCAGGTGATCCAGAAGGAGCCGGTTTCCGTTCACTGATCCATGCAAGGATTTGACAGCCTGGAAGGCTTATTTCCAGGCTGTTTTTTCTCCTTTTCGGCGGCTGGGCATGCCCTTAATCGTTCCATTAGATGTCCGTTGACAGTCCGGAATTTAGTTGTATAATACAATTATAAGATTGCATTCGTGGAGGAATGGGAAATGAAGGCCCATGAAATTATGGTCAACCCCGCTTACAAGGTGAAGGAAACGGATACTGTCCGGGCGGTGATCGAGAAGTTCATCAAGTACCGCATCAGCGGCCTTCCTATAGTGAATGAGCGCAATGAAATTGTCGCCTATATCAGCGACGGGGATATTCTTCGGTATGTGGGGCGCCAGGAGGATCAGGTGGTGGTAGGCTCCCTGTTCTTCAGCCTGGTGTTCAAAGGGGATCAGGATGAGTACGAGGACCGGATCAGGAAGGTTCTTGGCTTGAACGTGATGCTTATTGCCAAGAAGAAGGTGTACAAGGTCTCCTGGGATGCCGAGGTGGAGGATATTGCATCACTGTTGGGCAAACGCCAGATCAAGAAGGTTCCTGTGGAGAAAAACGGCGTTCTGGTAGGCATTATCAGCCGCGGGGATGTGATCCGCCACTCCTTCCAAAGCACGTTGGCGGAGGAGGAGCAGACACCGGCCGCGAACCGGCAGCTTCCGTAGCCGGCCGCCCCTTTAGCTCTTTCGTTTGATCCCTGCACGCAATGGCGCAGCAGGGTTTTTTGGTGTTTCTTGGGAGATCGGCCTCCGCGACGCCTCCCGGCGATTCTTCGGAAGCTTAACCCGGAGTCAGAGCCAATAAGATAGGCAGCACCAAAAAGGAAGCCAAGGTGGTCCATAGAATACACTTGGACACAATCTGCGGAGCGGCGCCGTATTTCTCCGCCAGCACTGTAGCGTTAACCGCGGCAGGCATGGAGGCGAGAATGAGCAGCACGGAAAAAAGCGTTCCTTCTACCCGCAGTATCCACAAGCCCGCGAAGGCGATAACGGGAGACAGCAGGAGCCGGACAGCCATGCCTGCGATAAAGGTTTTGTTGGCATGGGGCTCCAGCTTTACGCCGGCTACCCGCACCATTTGTGCGCCAAGAATAGCCAATACTACAGGAGAATAGGCTCCGGCTACCATGGTAATCCCTTTGTCCACGCCCTCCGGCAGGTGCAGGCCTGTGATGCGGAGCAGAATGGCCATCGCCGCGGCATAGATGGCAGGCAGACGGAAAATCGACAGAAGGGCATTGCGGAAGGAAAAGTGGGAACGGGCGGCAAAAAATATCCCGACTGTATTGACGATCACCATCTGGGCGATGACATAAACGGAGGCATGGTCAAGCCCGGCCTGGCCGAAGGCCAGCAGCACCAGAGGCAGGCCGTAATTGACGCTGTTGGTGAAGGTGGACATCAGGGTTAAGCCGGCTGTTTCGGGTTGGGGCAGCTTCATCATACGGCCCAGCAGCTGGGCGCAGCCCCACAGCAGAAGCAGGTTCAGCAGGCAAAAGCCCAAGGTCTGGTAAATATCGCCTGTGCTGATGGCGGCCTTGGACAGGGTATCGAAAATAATTGCAGGGCTAAGGAAGTACAGATACAGGGTCAGCAGGGGCTTCACATCCAGTTGGGTAAACCGGCGCAGCAGAGCTCCGGCGACAACGGGGATGGAAATGGGAACGATCACTTGAAGCATGGTGCTGAACACGGCGGTGAACACGGCAAAGGACTCCTCTCTCTCATTCTTGCGTTCTTTTCAAGATAACAAAAGAACGTCCTTTCGTCCAAGACCCATAACCTATAATGTCTATAGACGCACATCCGCTGCTTCCAAGAGAAGACGCGAATTTGCCATGGACATCTGCCCTGTAACGGGATATTCTTATATCGGAAGGTTTTGAACACATTTGTTCATCTCCGTTTGTTCATTGATTATAGGCGAAAGGGTGTTGGGTTTGCGTCCGAATTTTCGTTTTGCGTTTGATCGGAAGAATCGGGGAGCGGGTTGGATTGAGCTGAAGGAGAATGAGAGTTTCAGTTGGAAAACAGGGTACGGCTTTTTCATGCCGCCGGCTTTTTCACGTTATGAGGAGCTGATGGATTCCTGGCCGGGGGATTATTTTGTGCCCATGCGGCCGTCCTTTCTGGTGAATGTTCCGAAGGGGAACTATGTGGTTGCCGTTTCCTTCACCGGCGTGGAGGGGGCTGCTGCGCTGACTGTTAAAGAAGGGCGCGGACGGATTGTCCTTGACCATGCGCCCGTCCGGGCGGGAGAGAGTGTCCGCGGGGAATTCGCCATGCATGTTTGCGACGGGCAGCTGAAGCTGGCCTGGGTCGGGGAGGGGGTCCGGGTGGATGCCGTCGAGATCACCCATGCGCCAATGCTGCCCACACTGTTCCTGGCGGGGGATTCCACTGTGACGGATCAGCCTTCGGCAGGGTATCCCTATACCGGATGGGGCCAGGCCATCGGCAAGTTCCTGAACGCGGGGATCGCGGTGGACAACCACGCCCGTTCCGGCCGCAGCTCCAAAAGCTTCATTGCGGAGGACCGTCTGAACCGGGTGTGGAAGCTGATCAAGCCGGGGGATGTGCTGGTGGTGCAGTTCGGCCACAATGACGAAAAGGACGATGAGCGCGGCACCGAGGCTTTTTCCACCTATAAGGAGCATTTGACCCGCTATATTGAGGGAGCCCGGGAGCGCGGGGCGGTGCCTGTGCTGGTGTCCGCCATGCAGCGGCGCTTCTTCGAGGAGGATGGCACCGTGAAGGATACCCATGGGGATTACATCCCGGCCATGGAGGAGCTGGCCCGGGAGCTGGAGGTGCCGTACATCAATCTGGCGGCCAAAAGCAGGGCGCTGCTGGAGCGGATGGGAGACGAACCCTCCAAGGCTCTGTTCATGTGGACGGCGCCGGGGGAATATGCCGGTTTGCCGGAGGGCACCACGGACAACACCCACTTTTCGGAGCAGGGCGCTTTGGCTATCGCCGCCTTGGTGGCCGAAGGCATCCGGGAGCAGGATATCCCCGTGCTGTCCGCCTGCTTGCGGTAAGGCAGCGCCTGCCGGCAAGTGTGCGGATCACCGCGGGATCGCGGAGTGCCGGTATTTGCCATGGAAACCGGCTTGCTGTATAATGTAGTTTCGGATGAGGGTCCGGAATTTGTCTAGGGCGTGTCTGATAACTCCGAGGGAAGCAGCTAATGCTCAAATTTTCGTTCCAGGCAAGGCACTTTCGTGAAGGCGTACCGGGGGTACGTCAAGCGGAAGTAACGAAGCATGGGGCGAAAAGGCGGTGAAAGCTGCCCTCAAGCGGGTTTTCAGACACGTCCTAAAGACCGGTTATTATCAGAGCACCCCGCCAGGGGTGTTCTGTTGCTATGTTTCCGTTTGAAAAGGCAGCAATTTGCTGCTTTTGTGTGAGCCGAAGGGATGCTGCGGACGGTGTAACGGAACTATTTGACGCTTACGGTGCGAAAACGGCAGTTTTGGCGTGCTAGCGGAACTGAGAGACGCTAACTAGGGCTTGGCAGGCCCTGGCAGGCTCCCAAAGGCTAGTTTTCTCGTTTTAAGAGTCTCCCAGTTCCGTTATTTTGGATAATGAGCCCAATTTACCGTTTAAGAGTCGCTGAGTTCCGTTAGCGCTCCCGCATCAGCCGACAACCCGCGGGTGGAGCGGCATCTGCCGTATAAGGCGGTATTCCGCATAAAGCGGCACCTGTCGCATAAGCCAGCCATCCCATATCAGCCAGCCAGCAACCCCCGGGTATGAACCGGCATTCGCCCCCAAGTTATAGTTTCGGGTACCCTGCAGCGCCGAGTGGACGCTGTGAAGGGCTGCCTTTGTATATATGAGAGGAAGGGTACTATGATCAATTACAAAGACGAACTGGCCAAACAGATTGCCGAAGGATTCGAGGGAGTGGAGGCAGCCGCCCTGCGGGAGCTGATCGAATATCCGCCCAACCCGGAGCTGGGGGACTTTTCCCTGCCCTGCTTCAAGCTGTCCAAGGCTCTCCGCAAATCTCCCCAGGCCATTGCCGACGAGATCAAATCCAAGCTGGGAACGGACGGCCTGTTCAGCCGGGTGGAATCCGTTTCGGGATACGTAAATGTGTTCCTGGACAAGCAGGGTTTTGCCGCTAATCTGCTGTCGACCATCCTGACCGAGCGGGAGCGCTACGGCTCCTCCGATTTGGGAGCGGGCAAAACCGTTGTCTTCGACTTTTCCTCGCCCAATATCGCCAAGCCGTTTCACGTGGGGCATCTGCGTTCGACCATGATCGGCAACGCCCTGTATCGCATTCATCAATTCCTGGGGTATACCTGCGTGGGCGTCAACCATCTGGGAGACTGGGGAACCCAATTCGGCAAGCTGATTGTGGCCTACAAAAACTGGGGCGATGAAGCGGCTGTGGAGGAGGGCGGCATTCTGGAGCTGCTGCGCCTGTATGTGCAGTTCCATGACGAAGCGGACAAGAATCCCGAGCTGGAGGAGGTAGCCCGTTCCTGGTTCGTGCGTCTGGAGCAGGGGGACGAGGAGGCCAACCGGCTGTGGCGCTGGTTCGTGGACATCAGCCTGAAGGAATTCAACAAAATTTATGACCTGCTGGGCATCAAATTCGATTCCTTCGCCGGCGAAAGCTTCTACAACGACAAGATGGACAAGCCCGTTCAGGAACTGAAGGACAAGGGGCTGCTGGAGGAGGACGACGGGGCTCTCCTGGTGCGTCTGGACCAGTTCAACATGCCTCCGGCGCTGATGATCAAGAAGGATGGAGCCACCCTGTACCACACCCGTGACGTAGCCGCGGCCATCTACCGGAAGAATACCTACAATTTTCATAAAAGCGTCTATGTTACCGGCGCGGCGCAAAATCTCCACTTCCAGCAGCTGTTCAAAATTGTCGAGCTGATGGGCTACGAGTGGGCCAAGGATATGGTTCACGTGCCCTTTGGCCAGGTGAGCCTGGAAGGGGCCAAGCTGTCCACGCGGAAGGGCAATGTGGTGATGCTGGATGAGCTTTTGACCCGTTCGATAGACCGGGTGCGGGAGATTATCGAGGCGAAGAACCCGGATATGCCCAACAAGGAAGAGGTGGCCCGCCAGGTAGGCGTCGGCGCCATTGTGTTCAATGACCTGTCCACCAACCGGATCAAGGACGTGGTTTTCTCCTGGGAGGATGCCCTGAACTTTGAAGGCGAGTCCGGCCCGTATGTGCAATACACCCATGCCCGGGCGTGCAGCGTGCTGCGCAAATCCAACGGCGGCAGCTCCAGCATTGAGTTTGCCGGGGCAGCGGAGGTGGATGCAAGCCAACTGCTGAATGCGGAAGCCCAAGCAGCGCTGAAGGAGCTGTACATTTTCGGCGAGCAGGTGCAGCAGGCCATGTGGAAGCTGGAGCCGTCTATCGTCAGCCGCTATTTGGTGGATCTGGCCCAGGCGTTCAACCGCTTCTACCACGAATGCCCGATTCTGGTGGAGGATCAGGCGGTGCGCAATGCCCGTCTGGCGCTGGTCAAGTCCGTGCAGATCACCCTGCGCAACGGCCTGGCCCTGATCGGCCTGGAATCGCCGGAGATGATCTGATGGTTTGGCTTCTGTAGCGGGCCAGGCATGGGGAGCATAAGAAATGCCAAAGGACAGCCTTCGGGCTGTCCTTTGCTGTACTTTCTGCGGCGTGGGCCAACGAGCCGGACCCAGGTTCCGTTATTTTGCGAAAAACGGATGTTTTCGGAGCTGAGCGGACAGAGAATCCGTTAAGTGGCGGAAAACAGCCGGTTTGGCGGTATCCACGGACAAATAGAGGATCGTCGGTCCGCGAAATTTACAAAAAGGCGCAAATACGGGAAATAACGGATCGTCGGTCCGCTTGGAGGGACGGTGGGACATCTGTTCTGCCGCACCTCTCTTCGGGGCCAGCGGGACACGGTTCTGCCGTATCTTCTTTTCGGGGGCCGACTAAACTGGACTCCTGCCGCATCTTCTCTTCTGGACCGCAGAACGCTTCCGTTTGGGGATTGGAGTATATGAGTCACGTCCGGGCCGACAGCGGGATCACGTATCCCGGGGGCATCCGGGCGCACTCCTCTCTGACAAAAAAGAACTCCTCCTCATCCTCGCGCCACCTGATCTCCTCCGACGCCAAGTCGGCAAAATCGGGGGTGAAGTGGAACTCCACCGGCCAGCGGCCGTTATTCGCCGCCTCTTCTCCCGGACGCGCCGCGGCTAAACACTCCGCAATATCCCGCATCAGCAAGGGGCGGGGGCTGACCGCATCCATCAGCTGGATTTTCTCCCCGGACCATTCATAAACAAGCAGCAGCTCTCGGTCTTCCGCATAATAGAGGGCATGGGGGAAAATATTCAGGCAGTACCACAGGAAGATGGAGGCGGAACCGGGTGCGGAGCATTTTCCCGACAAGGGAGCCCGCTCCCGGGCCAACCGGACGATGAGCGCCCAATCCTCCGCCCGGTTCACATCCAGCTTGCGGAGCCGCGGCGCGACCGCTTGTCCGCCAATCTCCACATCCGCTTCAATCCGGTAGAATGGACGCCGCCGGAAACCTAGCTTAGGGTACAAGTCCGCCACCGATGCGTTGGCGAACAGAAATGTAAAGCCACCTTCCTGCTCTCCATGGGAAGCCAGCGCCTCTCCCATCAGCGTGCTGAACAGCCCTTGCCCCCGGTAACCCGGGTGCGTCATCACTGTGCCCACCTGCAAGGCGGGCAGCGTGCTGCCGTCCAGCAGCATGGTCATGGCCGTAACGGAGACATTGGCCACAATCTCCTCTCCGTCCGCGAAGGAGTAGCAGGCGTAGCTGTCGTCCCAGGCTCCTTTTTGGTACCACCCTTCAAAATCAATGCCAAAGGTCTTCTGCGCCAGCCGATTAAAGCTGAGCCGCAGGCTGTGGTTGTCCCGGTAACGGGATACCAGCCGCAGGCGGTTTCTCATGGGTGCGCCGCCTCCCTTTCTCACTCCAATGCCTCCAGTGTAAACGGGCTTCAAAGCGGAAGCTATGCCAAAAACAGCTGAAACCAAAGATTCCGCCGCCGCGGCCATCCAGGCCCAAAAAAGTTTAGAGAGGGGAGAAGCTGGGGAAACTGAGGACAAGAGGCGATATCACACCAAGATGACAAGGAGTTTGGCTATGGCAAAAAGCGATGATCTGGTGAAGTACATTACCCAGCAGGTGGTCACATATATCGATACACCTACGGATGTCCGCAGGCGGCACCGTCAGGAGCGCCGCATCCTCCGGCACAGCACTCCCTGGACAGTCCGGTGGTTCGGATTGCTGCCTTTGTCCATCAAGGTCTGGAAGGAACAGCGGCGAAAAAAACAGCCCACTCCCGAATAAAACGGGACGGACTGGGAACCGAAAAGCTGCGAGAGGCAATGCCGGTTGTTGGCGGCGGCGCTTCCGCAGCTTTTCTATATAGGAATAGGAGGAGAACCAATCGTTATGGAGTGAAGAAGCTGCCCAGCTTAACGGCTTCGGCGTAAGGGACAAACCGGGAGCCTTCATGCTCCAACCGGATAAACGGACCGGCGCGGCTCCACTCATGGTAGCCTGTAACCGCCAGGGGATACAGGGCTTTGCCGCCGAACCATTTGCCCAGATAGGTAACGGGTGTCTCCTCCGCCGCCACAGGGCCGGTCCTCCAGGAAGCAAAGTCCACAGCAGGCTGGGGGTTGCCCTTGATCCATACCGGCTTCAGCAGTGGGTCAAAAGCTCTCTTGATCAAAACCCCCGACAATGTTCCAGGCTGGGCGGCCGGGCTTTCCGCAGAAGGCGGAGCGGAATCTCCGGTGGGCTGCTCGGTGACCCAGGAATCGAGAACGGGAAGCTCCTCGCCGGTTTTGGCGTCCAGATACAGCGGCTCTTCCGCTGCAACCTCCACCCGCCACACACCTTGCAGAGGCGCTGCATAGAGACGGGTAACTGTATAAGAAGGAATGGATTCGGAAATAAGTCCCCGCTGCGCCAAGGTGCGGTGCAGCGTATTCATGCTGAACAGGGGGTAATCCCCTTGCCCGTATTCCTGCAGCCGGTAGCCGTCTCCGTCTGCGGTAAGCACCAGATATCCCACCTCCCGGGAGTCTGCCTGGAGCAGCACCACCCAGCTATGGGTGCCGGGGCCCAGGGGATAGACGGTCCAGGTGGCGGCGGCCCAGCCCTCAAAGCCGGGTTCGTCCGACAGCGTGTCCAGCCAGGAGCGGATCACGGCCGTCATGCCGGCTTCCTCCCCCTCGGGAGCTTGCCGGGAGCTGTCCCCAGGTGCGTAACCTGCTGCCATGATCTGCACGTCCTGCGGAGGGGCTTGTCCCGCCAGGACTTCTCCGGTGGAATCCGCCAATGCGGAAGAAGCCAAGGACCAAACTGCCAGCAGACTGCCCAGAAGGACAGTCAAGGCCATTCTTTTTTTCCAATGTGCCAAAGTTTTGCACCAACCTTCAAATGGGAGCGTTATATTCAGCTTAGCGGAACGGCGGCAAAAAGGCTGTTTGTTTTTGTGGACAGGGGCTTTGTTTTTTTTAAGAACATTTAGCGACTGGGGTCAATTGGTGTCCGGATTCCTTCATACAGATGAAAGAAACCGCAGTTCGTGACGGACACTGCAATCCGGGGGCGGTATTGCCAGTCGATTTCCTGCTCCCGGGCTTTGTACTGCTCCTCCACCTCCGTTTTTTGGGAGGGTTCCACAGTTCGCAGGAGCTCCCCGTAATAGCTGTCGATCCGGTTCCATTCCTCCTTCAGCCGCCTCCAGGCCTCCACAGACCAGGTTTGGTCGTAGGCTCCGATCTTTGCCGTGAGGAAGTTCTCCAGCTCGGCAACTGCCCGGTCCAGGGACAGGGAGGCGGGCTGAAGATGGATGGTGGGCGGAATCTGCGGGGTCAGCGGACGTTTTTTGACCCGGTCATAAAAGCCCTCCACAATCTGTCCGGTGGCCATGTTGATGCCCAGGGAATGCAGCTCGTCCCGCTTCATGTCGCAGATCAGCTCCACCTTGTAATTGACGCAGAGCCAGGTGGAGAAGCCCAGGGAGGCATACGGGTTCAGCACGCCAGGGGACGGGCTCTCGAACAGGCGGACAAACCGCCCCCGGGCCTTGACCACCCCGAACAGCTGCTCCATCCGGCGGCTGCCGAAGGCCATCACATCGCTGGGGATGCGGCCGTAGCCGGAGGAGAGAACGGTGGTGGTGCCGAAGTAGCGCCCCAGAATGCTGTCGCCGGTTGCCGCCGGCGTTCCGGGAGCCGCAGGGGCCCCGTCGGGTGTGTTTCCTGCGGCTGGCTGCTGAGTTGCAGGCGGCGGAGCAGGGCGGGGAGGAGCGGCTTTGGCCCCGTAGCTCTCGGGATCATAGATAAAGGTGAACCGCATGGGCTCCGGCGGCGCTCCCGTCCGCTCCACAAACCCCCAATAGTAGGAGCGGTTCATCAGATCCTTGTCCGCCTCCGGGGACAGCTGCACGGTGATCCAGCCGTCATTCTTCTCCGTCACTTGGCTGCCGGTGGCATCCAGATAACGCTGCACGAAGCTTTCGATCATCTCCCGGTTCATGCTTGCTTCACCTCCATGAGATGGTGTTGGTCTGGGCGGTGTCTTGCGAGGCGGGGATAAAGGCGGCCAGCACTCCGGGTCCGGCCTGTTGCTCCTCCTCTTCCACCTCCTGCCGGACAGTGCGGAATTCCGCGCCCAGCTCATCCATTCTGCGGCGCAGCTCCGTCTCATTGCGGGATTCCAGGGACATGCGCAGCAGCAGGCTTTCCAGACTGGCGGATTTCTTCTCAATCCGCTCCAGAATGGCGTCCAGTCCGCCGATGACCATCTCGAACATATTGATTTTTTCATGCAGGAGCGACAGGATATGCTCCTCGATTGTGCCCTTGGTGGACATATTGTGGATCATCACATCCTCGGTCTGGCCCAGGCGGTGGACCCGACCGATCCGCTGTTCCACCCGCATGGGATTCCACGGCAGGTCGAAGTTGATCATGTGGTGGCAAAATTGCAGGTTGATCCCCTCGCCCCCCGCCTCTGTGGCTACCAGCACTCTGGCCCGGGTGCGGAAGAGGTCCATCATCCAGTCTTTTTTGCCCCGGTTCATACCGCCGCGGTAGGGCACCGCGGAAATGCCCCGCTCCTTCAGATAATGGAGGAGATATTCCTGGGAGGCCCGGTATTCGGTGAAAATAATCACCTTGTCGTTAATCTCCTCAATCAGCTCCAAGGCTTTTTCCGCCTTGGTGTTGGCCTTGATGCCGCGGATCAGTTGGACCAGCTCGCCGATGCGGCCGCGTACGGGAGAGTCCTCGGGCATTTTTTTGAACATATTGAACAGGGTCAGGAAAACCGCATCCCGGCTGGAGCAGACCTCCCGCTGGAGGGTAACCAGAGACAGAATCCCGGACAGATCCCCCTGGGATTCCTCATACCGCTTCCGCACGAAATCGGTGACCCCGTTGTACAGCTCCATTTCCTCCGCGGAAAGCTCCAGGGTGACATTGCGCACCTTGCGCTTGGTGTAAGTAACACCGCCATCGCTGCGCCGGTTGCGGATCATGATCTTGGACAGCTCGTCCTGGAGGCCGCGCTCGTTTTTGGGCGTGCGTTTGCTCAGAATGAAGGAGGATTGGAACTGGCCCTGCCCCCCCAGCTGTCCCGGCTTCAGTACATTGATGAGATTGTACAGCTCCTTCAGATCATTCTGGACAGGCGTGGCTGTGAGCAAAAGGCAATATTTTTTCCGCAGCTCGCTGACAAACTGGTAGTTGCTGGTTTTTTTGTTCTTCAGCTTGTGGGCTTCGTCAATGATCAGCATGTCATAGTCCATGTTCAGGACGATCTCCCGGTGGGGGTCCCGCTTGGCCGTATCCATGGAGGCCACGATAATGTCGCATTGCTCCCACATATATTCCTTTTTCTGGGCGGCGGCGGGGATGCCGAATTTGGAGTTCAGCTCCCGGACCCATTGCAGGACGAGAGAGGCGGGGACCAGGATCAGCGCTTTTTTGACCAGGCCGCGGACGATATACTCCTTTAAGATCAGCCCGGCTTCAATGGTTTTCCCCAACCCCACCTCATCGGCCAAAATAGCCCGTCCCCGCATCTCCAGCAGCACCCGCCGCGCCGTCTCCAATTGGTGGGCCATGGGCTCCACCTGGTTCAGATGCTTCAGGCACAGCAGCTCGTCGAAGCTGCTTACCAGCCGGGATGCTTCCGCTTCGTAGGCCAGCTGGAACAGGGTCCAATCGTCCCAAGGACCGTTTTTTTCGTCCCGCTGCCGCATCTCGGCGAGCCAACTGCGGTCGATATGCATGTCCAGAATGCTGCTTAAGGCCCGCACCGATTCTTCCGGGGACGTTGGTTCGCTCATACCGCACACCTCCTTCGTAAGCATACATAAGGCAGTATTGTATAGTATGAACCAAATGCTGCGCTTTCATAACGCGGATTATTCGGCGGATCGCGGACTTGGGCCGGAAGCTCTTGGGAATGCGGTAAAAATGATACTTGCTCCAAATTTGTTAGTTGCAATCGGTAGAGGAATATCATAAGGTGGCCACAGAAAAGGATTGAAAAGCGGCGTATGCGCGATTACCCTTGAATGGGGGAGGGGATGACAGATTTATGCTTAGCAAGAGACCCTGGTTCAAGAGGCTGCTCATGTCTTACTTGCCTGTATTTTTGGCGATTGCCGCCGTTCTCAGCATTCTGTTTGTTTTTGCCGCCGTTGGAGTAGGAAAAAAAGAAGCGCTCCGGGCCAACCGGATATTCGCCTCCCAGGTGCAGCAATCCATCGATTATTCCCTGCGCGTGGTCGATCAGATGATCCTGGGGGAGCTGTGGATGAATACGCTGTGGAGCGACTTTTTTGAGCCGAAGCCGCAGACTAACCGCTACCTCGCCGAATATGAGCTTTCCAGCAAGCTGATCGGACTCACGGATAATTCTCCGCTGATTGATTCCATCTATCTGGTGCGCTTCGCGGATCAGAAGGTCATGACCAATTCCTCCATGCTGAGCCTGGAGAGTTTTCCCGACAGAAGCTTTCTGCAGGAGGCCCAGAGCAGGACGGAAGAGATGAGGTTCTGGACCAGCCCCCGCACGGCGGCCGGTGTGGGAAAGGAGGAGAGGAGCATATTCTCTCTCTTGCTTCGTTATCCGCTGCTGGACGGGGAGCAGGGCATGGTGGTGGTGAATATTCAGACTGCCGCGATTGCCGAATTGCTGAACAGCTTCTCCGATTCGGGCTTAAGCTTCATCAGGCTGTACGATGACAACGGAGCCCTTGTATACGGCACGGACATGCAGCAAGGGGGCGCAGGCTATGAGAAACAGCCGCCGACCAAGAACGCCAATGTCCTGACCCGGATCAAATCCGATTATACCGGCTGGGAGGTGCAGAGCGGCCTGAAGGACGGCAGCTATGCGGGAGGCTACACCATTCCTCCCCGGGTCTGGCTGGCGCTGGCGGTTCTGACGGTGCTTCTTGGCATCGGTTTTATCATCTATATCACCATGCGGAACTACAAGCCCATCGGCAAGATTATGGAGAGCATTGAAACATATGCGTCTGTAGAACCTCCCAAGCTGCGAAACGGCGGGGGCGGGGATGAATTTGCTTTTATCGCCAAGGCGCTGGATGATCTGATTCGCCAAACCGGGGAGGATGTGATCTACCGGCGGAAGCTGCTGTTTCAGGAGCTGTTTGAGGGCAGCAGGGCGATATCTCCGGAGCAATGGCGGGAGCAGCTGAAGGGGCTGGGGATGGAAGAGCCTGTCGACCGGCTGCAGACCGGCATTGTGGACATCGACCGGTATGAGGATTTCTGCCGCAGCTACAACCATCGGGACCAGGGGCTGCTCCGGTTTGCCCTGGGCAATGTGGTGTCGGAGCTTGCGGAGCAGCAAGGCCTTCGCATCTGGGCGGAGTGGCTGACCAGCCAGCGGATGGGCCTGTTGATTCTGCATCAGAGCGGAGGACAGGCTCCGGAATCGGAGGGGCGGCTCCAGCTTGTGACCGGCAGCGCGGTGGAATGGGTCCGCCAGAATTTGCGCCTCACTATCACTATTGCCCTGGGCGTTGCGGTAGAGAAGGCGGCAGAGGTGGGACTGTCCTATGAAAGCGCCGCGGAGGCGATGAAGTACAAATCGGTGCTGGGCAATAGCCGGGTGATTGCCCAACTGGATCTGCCCGTTCAATCCCCCGGGGATGTGTTCAGCCAACTGCAGCCCATCCGCGCCATGGCCACAGCCTTCCGTCTTGGCGAGGAGAAGTGGCGGGAGCTGTTAGCCCAGGTGATGGACGCGTTGAAAAAAGGCAGGTTCTCCAGAGATGATATTGTCAATCTGATGGGGTATATGCTGTACCAATTGAACCTTGAGCTGGCCGGGCTGCCGGAGGAGAGCCGCCGGCCGTGGGAGGAGCAGGCTGCTCCCGGACTGGAGCGGGTCATGGGCGGGATGGATACGCTGGAAGAGCTTTCCTGCCAGATATTGCCCATTCTGGAGGAGCAGGATGCTCTGATCCGGCAGATCAGGGAAAAACGGGCCGCTCACTCCATCGTTTGGGAGGCAAGGCGCTTTATTGAAGAAAATTATGCTAATCCGGATATGTCGCTGACTTATGTCGGGGAGCATTTTCACATTACCTCCAATTATTTAAGCCGGCTCTTCAAGGAGGAAACCGGCGAGAATTTCGTGGATTATCTGGCCCGCATCCGCATCCAGCAGGCCATGCGGCTGCTGAAGGAAACGGAGCTGACCGTTCAGGAGGTGGCTGTCCGGGCCGGCTATACCCATTACGTCTCCTTCAACCGGGTATTCAAACGGATTGCCGGCGTTACGCCCGGCGACTACCGCAAGTAACCGCCGGGAGCTCCGGCCATCGCAACGGCATATGAACAACCCTGAGGCTGTTCGAAAGCTACAAGCTCTCGCGGAAAAAGGCTAACGAATCTATGCATCGCTATTTGCCTATAGGTGAGCCTGTTTGAAATCTAACGAATCGTAGGAGCGCTATTTGTCCGAATTTGCGCCGAACTGCGTTCAAACAGGCGAATAGCGCGATATAGATTCGTTAGATTTTTTTTCATGCCCGTTTTTGCGAAATAGTGTGATATAGATTCGTTAGCCAGATTCTGCTTGTCCTCAGACGGATGCTTCCGAAGCTGGTTTTCCTGCAGAACCCCCTTTACCTCCCGGTCCTTTCTGCCGAATATGGATTCACCTTGGAGTACTTTTCGGACAACTCCGTTCCAATATTGTCAGCAGGCGAAAACGGCTACATAGCCCGGATTTGACCGGAGTTTCATTTTTGTTACCCCCTCCAAAGGTGTTAGTTGTGGAAACGGACCGGCGCCGCCTATAATGCAACTGTATCCGCCGGGCAGGCTGCAAGCTGATGGCGGCGCCTGTTGGCAGGATCGGGATAAAAGGCCAAATAAAAGCAATCCTTCAAAAGTGACGAGAAGCTTTGAAGCGAAATCCGGGTACTTTTGGGGGAGCCTCGGAATGAAAAGGGGCAAAAGCCTTTTTCACAAAAAAGAAAGGTGGAGCAGGAGATGGAACCAAGGGAAGCCCCTGGACTGGGAACAAAAATGAATAAGCAAGCCGGTGCAGAACGGAGCAGGGGAATTGCAAGCAGCCGCATCTGGAATTTGAACAAACCGCTGGTCATCATGTTTATTCCGGTCGCGGCGTATTTCATTATCTTCAAGTATATCCCGATGCTGGGGATTGTGATCGCCTTCAAGGACTACAATATGGCGGACGGCATTTGGGGCAGCCCCTGGGTGGGGTTGGAGAACTACCGCTATATCTTCCATAGTCCGCAAATGACCAGTGTTATCCGCAATACGCTGATGCTAAGTTTGATGAATGTTTTAATCGGCTTTCCATTCCCCGTTATTCTGGCCATTTTACTGAATGAGGTCAGGCGGACATGGTTCAAAAAATGGGTTCAGACCCTGGTTTATTTGCCCCATTTTCTGAATTGGGTCATTGTGGGCGGCATGATTATTATGGTATTCGCCCAGGAGACGGGAGTTGTCAATCATGTGGTCAGGCAGATTACCGGGGAGGCTTATCCTTTTCTGTACAACAAGCTGTCCTGGCTGACGATCTTCGTAGGCTCCACCATCTGGAAGGGCGCCGGCTGGAGCGCGATTATTTATCTGGCCGCCTTAACCTCCATTGATCTGAACCTGTACGAGGCCGCCAACATGGATGGAGCCAGCAAGTGGCGGCAAATCTGGCATATTACCCTGCCCGGCATCAGAGCGACGGTGGTTCTCATGTTTATTCTGAATATCGGCCATGTGATGGATGTGGGCTTCGATCAGGTTTTTGTGCTCCAGAATTCGATGGTCTCCGATATTTCCGAAGTAATCAGCACCTGGAACTACAAATTTGGTCTGGGTATGGGAGAGTTCAGCTACGGGACGGCCCTTGGATTATTTGAATCGCTGATTGGCTTGAGCCTGGTGCTGGTGACCAACAGCATTGCGCGCAAATACGATCAGGGCCTGTGGTAATTTTTGATGGGGGATGTTAACGAAAGGAAGGATATCTGATGAAAACAACAGTGGGAGAACGAGTTTTTTATGGAGTCAATTATATCCTGTTAACGCTGATCGGGCTGTTATGCTTGCTGCCTCTGGTTCACATTGTGGCCATTTCCTTCAGCAGCAATACGGCCATTGCTACCGGCAGGGTCAGTCTGTGGCCGGTGGAGCCCTCCTGGCTGGCGTATAAAAGCATGATTGAAGGAACCAATATTGTGAAGGCCTTCAAAAACAGTCTGCTGATTACCCTTGCGGGAACCGTGTTCAATATGGTATTTACCATTCTGGCAGCGTATCCCTTGTCCAAAAAGCATTTTTACTTCAGGCGTATTTTTACCCTGGCCATTGTCTTCACCATGATGTTCAAGGCCGGGCTCATTCCCGATTATATGCTGGTCAAATCGCTGCATCTGGTGGGCAAATATTGGGCCTTGTGGCTGCCGGGACTAATCAGCGTCTACAATATGCTGCTGCTGCGGTCCTTCTTCGCGGCTATTCCCGAGGAGCTGGAGGATGCGGCGCGGATTGACGGCTGCAGCGAATGGCGGCTGATTATGCAGGTGATTCTGCCCTTATCCCTGCCTGTTATTGCCACGCTGACGCTGTTCTATGGAGTGGGGCACTGGAATTCCTTCTTCAACGTCATGATTTATATTAATGATCCCAACAAATACAATCTGTCCGTACTGGTGCAGAATATGATCCAGAATGCCTCCATCCTGACGGAAATGAGCAATCTGAATCCGGATGACTACAAGATGCTGACGCCGGAATCCATCAAATCGGCCAGTGTGATTGTGATGACGCTGCCGATGCTGCTTGTCTACCCCTTCCTGCAAAAATATTTCGTAAAAGGCGTCATGATTGGCGCGATAAAAGGATAGGGACGGACGACGGTGATGGGGAATGCGGATTGAAAGGGGGGATGCCGTCTTTTGCCGCAGCCTCGGGCGAAGGGAAAAGGACAGCCGGACGGCGGGCGCAAGCGGCGGAAGAAGCTGAAAACATTGGAAAGCCGGACAGCAAGAGGCAAAAAGAGCTTGTCACAACTCATAATGGAGGGGTTAGACATGGAGCGGAAGAAAATGAAATTATGGACTCCGGCGGCAATGGCAGCCGTGCTGGCGGCAGGAACAGTGCTGCCGGCTTGCAGCAGCAAGGAGGGCGGCCAGGAGGCCCAGTCCAGCGTGCAGCCCGGCGCCGGGACAGCGGCAACGGCGCCTGCCAAGCGGGGCAGCTTGAGCGTCACCATTTATGACCGGGGGCAAATTTCTCCCGATGAGGGCACCTACGACAATAACCGCTGGACCAAGTGGGTCAATGAGAAGGGGCCTGTGGATGTAAAATATGTGCCGGTGCAGAGAAACGGATCGGAGCAGAAAATTCCGGTGCTGTTCGCTTCCGGCGATGCGCCTGATCTGGTGCTGGAATACAACGCCGGTATGCGCAGCCAGCTCTGGAGCCAGAAGCAGTTAATGCCGCTGGATGATATTATCGACAAGTACAGTACGGAATACAAGCAGTTGCTGGAGAAGTTTCCTCAGTTGAAAAAGGTTACGGCTATGCCCGATGGAAAAACCTATCAAATTGGCAAGGTAATCAAACCCACCGCCCAGACGGTAATGGTCATTCGCAAGGACTGGCTGGATAAGCTGAAGCTGCAGGTGCCCAAAACTGTGGACGATTTCTACAATGTGGCCTATGCCTTTGCCCATAACGACCCTGACGGCAACGGCAAGAATGACACCTACGGCTTTAATATGAATGAGCATTATATCATTGACAAGATGTTTGGCAGCGAGTTATTCATTATTGAGAACGGAGAGCTGGTCCGCACGTTTGACCGGATCAAGCCTGCCGCCGAGGTGAAGAAAAAGCTGTTCGAGAACGGCGTGGTGGATAAGGACTTCCTGACCGACAAGACCGGACAAAAGGCGCAGCAGGATTTTGCCAATGGCAAAACCGGTATTTTTGTCGGCTATATAGCCAATGTCAAAAAAAATTATGAAATTCTGAAGAAGAGTGATTCCAAAGCGGAAATCTTGCCCATTGTATTGCCGGAAACCTCTTTTGGCCAATACAGCCCCGACTTCAATTCCCCTCTTGATATTGTGGGGGTAGTCAACGCCAAAACCAAGGACCCGCAGGCGGTGATGCAGTACGTGGACTTTATGATTAAACCCTCTACTGTGGAGCATTTCCAGTACGGAGAGGAAGGCGTTCACTTCAAAAGGGGCGCAGACGGCACTCCGGAAACCATTGACAAGGACAAAAATACCAAGGAAATAAACTATAACTTGGACTACAAAATGTTCATGCCCACCTATTTTCTGAAGGATTACCAGAAGGACGGGGTTATGCTCAACTCGAAGGACCCCTTCGATCAGGAATGGATCAAGCTGTCCCAGATGATGGATAAGCTCTATATTGATCCCAGCCGCCCGACACCCGGCTACACCCACTTCAAGATTCGCCCCAATCTGGAGAAGGATATCAACGCCACAGTGGATAGCGGCTGGAGCCAATGGCATGATACGATTCTGAAGGCTATAGTCAGCAACGGAGACTTGGACAAGGCGGTGGAGCAGATCAAGGATGCCTGGTACAGCTCCGGCGGCCAGAAGGCAGAGGACTGGCACAAAAAATGGTATCAGGAAAACAAGAATAGCTGGGTCTTCATGAAGGATTTGTACGAGATGAAGTTTTAGGAGTGGGGCCGAACAAGTCAAAAAGCTGAGGTGTCACGCTGCATCAACTGCTGCCGGCGCCGGTGTATACCGGCCCGGCAAGCAATCCAAAGGGAGTGTGAAATGATGAGAAAAACGCTTATTTTGTTCCTGGCCCTAAGCTTGCTGTTTAGCTCTTGGGCGCTGGCCGGTCCCGGCCATAAGGCGCAGGCTGCCGCTCCTGCGGAAAGCCTGGAGGAGTGGGAGGCTATGCGGGGCGGCTTTGGGGCGGAGTCCCAGATGCCGATTTTTCACGCCGGGGGCAATCTGGTAATGGACGGACAATTGGAGGATTGGGACGCGGGGGAATATTCGGAAATTGCTCTGCCGTCCGATCCAAGCCAGGTGCAGCTTAGCGGTTGGAGCGGCGCGGAGGATCTTTCCCTGTCCGCCCGGTTCGCATATGATGAAGAGAATTTCTATCTGGCGGCACGTGTAACCGACAACGTGCATTATGCGGTTGCCAATGACGCCATGTGGAGCGGGGACGGCATTCAGCTGGCTTTTGGCAGCGGCAGCCTCTACGGGCCGGAATACGGCTTTGCCCTGGTGGGCGGGGAAGCCCAGATCTGGCGCTGGGTGGATGCAGAGGCGGATTTGGGGAAGGATGCGGCAACCCTCCGGGCCAACCGTACCGGCAATGTGACGGTATATGAAGCAGCCATCCCCTGGCGAGCCATCTTTACCCAGGAACCGGATTTGCGGGGACCGGTGCAGTTTTCGCTTCTGGCCAACGACAACGACGGAACGGGCAGAAGGGGATGGGTGGAATGGAATAATTCCATCGGACTATTGAAGAATACCAGTCAGATGAGCCTGCTGTATCCGGTGCCGCTTCACGACAACTGGAGCTTCTGGCTGGATACCAAGCAGGAGATCAGACCGGGCGAGCAGGTTCCCTACACCTTAACCGTTGTCAATTACAGCGATGAAATGAGAACGCTTACTTTATCCGCTCCCCTGCTGGGGCTGCAGCGGCAGGCGGAGCTGGCTCCGGGGACGGCCCTTCATTTGACCTCGGCCTATTCCATGCCGGACAGCGGCGAATTCTCCCTTGGGGTGGAAGTATCGGAAGCGGCGGCAGGCATTACGCGCAATCTGGAGCTTCCGGTTTACGCTATCGTAACGGCAGAGGAGCTGTCTGTCAGGTATGATGAGCTGGAGAGCAGGCTGCCCCAGTTGGAGAGCCTGATGGAGCAGGCTGCGCTTCGGGGAATTGCCACGGATTATGAGCAGGTGGATCTCACGGTTCTGCAGAATTTCCTGGGCTACGGCCGGGAGGATATGGCCAAGGGCAGGCTGCAGCGGGCCAATTACGTGCTGAATGAACTGGAGGCGATGCTGGCCGGAGCTATTGACAGCCTGGAGGCATATCTGTCCGGCGTCCGGGAGTCCTGGGCCGTTCCCCGCTACACCACCGGCAAGGTGGACATCGAAGACTACGGCTTTACCGGCACGGCCAAAACCAGAAGCACCCAGGAGGTGGAGCAGGACCGCCCGATCTTCTTCAACGGCTACGGGCATTTTAACCAGGTTCGCAGCGACATGTCCAAATTCCAGGACTATGGGACCAATATTGTGCAAATAGAAACCGGTCCGAACAAGGTTGTGTTTCCAAAGGACTACATACCCCAGTTTTCCGGCGGCACAAGGGGGGCGGTATCCGGCGAGTATGGCGTGGATGATACGGTAAGCCGAAGCGGCAGCAGATCGCTGAAGATGGTTAACCGCACCCCTAAGGCCCCCAACGTCTATTTGCGGGTATGGCAAACGATGACTCTGAAGGCGAACACCACCTATACCTTCAAGGCATGGGTCAAGGCTGACGGTCTCGTGGGCGAGAATGCCTGGTTCCCGGGAGGTCCCAACTGGCTGTGGCGGACCAAGGTTCCGGCAGGCACCTATGACTGGACTGAGGTTTCGGCTACCTACACGACCGATTCCAAGGCCGTATCCATAGATATGATGTTTGTGCTGGAGAATATCGGCACCATCTGGATTGACGATATTAGCGTGACCGAACAGAGCAGCACGCAGAACCTGGTCAAGAACAGCGGCTTTGAGGAGTTTCCCGAGACTGTATCGGTGCCGGGAACGGATTATCTCATTGCCACAGACAGGCTCGAGCAGGATGTCATCAGCACGCTCCAGGCCGGAGAGGCGAATGATATTGCGGTCAATGTGCTGCTTTCCCCCCACTATTTTCCCAGCTCGGTGCTGCAAAAATATCCCGAGATGCGCTACACCGACAATAAGGGCTTCCTGAAGTACAATATCTATCATCCCAAGGCCAAGGAGGTTATCGAAATCTATCTGCGGGCGGTTATTCCGCTGATTAAGGATTATCGTTCTCTGCACAGCCTAACCTTGTCCAATGAGCCGGTGTATTACGCCAATCTGAATCCGGTCCATCTGCCGGACTGGCAGCAGTATCTCAGTGAAGTATACGAGGGGAATATCGGGGAGCTGAACCGGATCTACGGAACCGCCTATGCCTCCTTCCAGGAGGTTCCCATGCCTGCGGTGCAGGAGGCCAAGCCGGTCAACTACGATTATCTGCTCTTCAACAACCAGATGTTCAGCCAGTGGCATCAATGGATGGCGGATATTATCCATGAGATCGCCCCGGACATTCCGCTTCATGTGAAGGTCATGGCCGATTTTAAGCGAAACCTGGAGCGGGGTACGGACTTGGAGCAATTCGCCCAGCTTGGCCAGATTAATGGCAATGATGTATACAATATCCTGGGCGACCGGCCCAGTTCGTTCCGCAACGAGGCTGTTTTCTATGATATCCAGCGCTCCTTCAATAAGGCGCCGGTGTTCAACTCGGAGTATCATTTTATTCGGGACGGGGATATCAATTACAGCAAGGACCAGGCTGTACATGCCAAAGCCCTGTTCTGGCAGGGCGCCGTTCACGGCCGCAGCGCCTCCACAGCCTGGGTGTGGGAGCGGACCTATGATACCTCCAGCGTTTTCGAGGGCAGTCTGCTGCACCGGCCGGATGTGGTGTCCGCCATTGGCCGGACCAATCTGGACCTGAACCGGCTGGCCTATGAAGTAAAGGCGCTTCAGGATGCGCCGGCCCAGGCCGCGATTCTCTATTCCAGGCCGTCGTCCTTGTACAACAGCGACTTTTTTGCCACGCTGTATCGCGGCTATGAGGCTTTGTCGTACAGCGGCCAAAGCATCCGTTTTGTCTCGGAGGAACAGCTTGAAGAGGGCGGCTTGGACGGCTGCAAGCTGCTGCTTATTCCTGCGGCCACCCATGTGACGGAAGATGTGCTGGAAGGGATTTCCGGTTTTGCGGAGCAGGGCGGCAAGGTAGTGATGATCGACGGCCAATCGTTGGGCAGGAATGAGCATAATGAAGCTCATTCTCCGGCCAAGGTGCAAGCAGCCGCCGCTCAGGCCGTTATTGTGGGGAGCAGCGCTTCGGGAGAGCAGATCCGCCAGACTCTGCTTCCTCTTCTGGAGCAGGAGGACATGACCCCGGTGATGCTGGAGGAGGCGGCGAGCCAGCAGCCGGTTTATGGAGTGGAATGGCGTTCTGCCAACAACGACGGGAAGCTGCTGATTAATGCTGTCAATTACACCAACCGGACCCAGACGGTCTCCCTGGAGGTTTACGGCCAGGCGGTGCAGACGCCTGTGTTGGAGCGGATTTCCGGCAAGCCGGTGAATCCGGCGTCCTTTGAGCTTGCGCCTTATACGCCGTATTTGCTGGAGGTTGCTTCCTCTTCCGGCGGGAGTGCAGAGGGGGAGGAAGCCGCGGCCGCACCCGGACGGCCGGAGTTGTCCCATAATAATGGCCATGATACCGGGCTGCTTGACGGGGATTATGAGGTGCGGATGAACCTGTGGTGGGGAAACAATGCAGACGATTACAGGCTGTATGAAAACGGGGTGCTGATTGATTCCCAGGCCCTTGCGGCGCAGACGCCCAATCCCCAGACCGCAGCAACCTCCATTGCCGGAAGAGGGGATGGGATTTACCGCTATTACGCGGAGCTGTCCTATGCCCATGGCACAAGCCGGAGCGAGGAGATAACCGTTACCGTGCAGAATGCCGCCCCCTCCAAACCGGTGCTGTCCGCAGATAACTGGGATGGGGACGGGAGCTATAGGCTGACCATGAATTTGTGGTGGGGCACCAACGGCACTGCCTACCGCCTGTATGAGAACGGGGAGCTTATCGACACCCAGGCGTTGGAGCTGCGCACTCCCCAAGCCCAAAGCGCCCGGACGGCGGTTGCCGGAAGGCAGCCGGGAGTCTATGAATACCGCTGCGAGCTGGTCAATGCAGCCGGAAGCACCATGAGCGACAGCATCACCGTCGAGGTATTGCATCCGTAAGTGTCACGAATACAGGCCCTGCAGCAGGCGCAAGCCTTTTGCAGGGCCTTTTCAGTTGGGGCAGGGATATGGGCTTGCGGGACGCAAGCGCGCAGTGCGTGGTGCGGGAGGGCGGGTGGCATAGCTTCCGGAGGTTAGCGGTGACAGGGGGAGAGGGGCGAGAGGCAGCAGGAGGCGAGGGGCAGTAGGGGGCAGAGAGGGGCGGGAGACGACTCATGCCCCTGCACGCCGTCCCGCGGCGAGGCAGCAGGCAGAACTGTTCGCATAAAAACAGGGACGGATGGATGATGGCTTTCCGCGTCCCTGTTTAGTATGCTGGAGAAGTGAGTGTTTTTTTCTACATAAAGAGTGTCTGGAACTCCCGCTGAAGCCGGCGGGTAACGGGGCCGGGCTGGCCTGCCGCAATGGGCGTTTCGTCAATGAGGATCACAGGCGTCACCTCTGTGGTGGTTCCTGTGATGAACACTTCATCGGCCTTGTACAGCTCCTCCAGGCCGAAAGCCTGCTCATGGACCGGAATACCCAGGGCGCGGGCTTGCTCCAGCACCACTTGACGGGTTACGCCGGGCAGGATCAGGTTATTCGCCGGGTGGGTCCATACGGCTCCGTCCTTGACCATCATAATATTGGAGGAGCTGCATTCCGTAACCGTCCCGTTCCGGTGCAGCACAGCCTCGTCAGCCCCGCGCTCCACCGCTTCCTGTTTGGCCAGCACGTTGCCCAGCAGGTTCAGCGTTTTGATGTCGCAGCGCAGCCAGCGGATGTCGGGCACGGATACGATGCGGATGCCTCCTGTAATCTTGTCCCGGTTCCGGGGCAAGGGCTTGCAGTAGGCTGTCAGCACAGGCTGGGTGCCCTCCGGGGGAAAGGCATGGCCTCGGGGGGAGGCGCCGCGGGTAATCTGCATGTACAGGATGCCCTCCTCCACAGGGTCCTCCTCCAGCAGCTTGTACAGCAGCCCGGTAATTTCGGGAAGGCCGTAGGGGAGGGGAATCCTCAGCTCGGCAGCGCTGCGGGCCAGTCTGACCAGATGGGCATCCTCCTGAAACAGGCGGCCGTTATAAATCCGGAAAACCTCATAAATGCCGTCGCCGAAATAATAGCCCCGGTCATCCGGGTGTATGGCGGCGTCCTGGTAATCCGTGATGGTGAGATTATGGAGAAATTTCATGGCGGGCAAGCTCCTTTTTGGCAAATTTCGGTTTTCCCTATTTTACCCCTAATCGCGTAAAATTGCACAGGGGAAGAATAGCGGAAGCTTTTTTCCGCTATTCCTGCGGCGGAGCCCCTCGCATCGGCAATAGCGGAAACGAATTTCCACTATCCGGAGCAGACGTCCGGCCAAACCGGGGAAAAGAGCAGGTTAACGGAAAAAGCCTTCCGCTAACGGGCCATCACGAATCATGCGGCTGCCAATAACGGAAAATAGCTGCCGCTAATCCACAGTCTGTTTCCGTACGTGTACCCAATCTGCGCCTTCCATGCTGGCCGCTCAAACGCGCTAATGAGATGGGAGCGGAGAGTGTCCACAGACCATTACAGGTTATTGACCACGAAAAAGTGAGCCAGGTTGAGAAAATGACAGCTTCTCCCCGGCCTTTCGGCACAAATTCGTCAATTTCGGCTTTATTTCATTAGAAACACTACATATAGTGGTGTATAATGGACTTCTCGCACTATATCTTGAACGTTCTGCCTCTTTATAGAACATATTCCAGATGTTTTGTCAAGCCGAAATAATCATAGCCGGGAGGGTGTTCATGTGGAAACCATGCAACTGAAGCAATCCAAATTGGAGGGGCTTAGCGAAAAAATATTTTTGGACCGTTATGCGATGAAGGACCCCGATACCAATAATACCAAGGTGGGAGACGCGGTTTTGGTGCTGACCAAGGACGATCCGAAATTCCCCGCCAAGGAAGTGGGACAGGTGGTTGCCCGGAATGGCAAGCAGGTCACCATCAAGCTGCGCAGCGGAGAAATGGTGGAATCCACCGTGGAAAAGCTGACGTTGACCAAGGAGCAGACTCCCGAGGAGCTGTGGGACCGGCTGGCCAAGGCCATGGCGTCGGTGGAAGCCACGCCCGAGAAACGCCAGGAATGGACCGAAAAGTTCCGCTACATACTGGACGACTGGAAGCTGGTGCCCGGCGGGCGGATTGCGGCAGGCGCCGATGCCAGCGATGAGCTGACCCTGTTCAACTGCTACGTCGTCCCGTCTCCCCATGACAGCCGCGGCGGAATTATGGCCACCTTGTCGGAAATGACGGAGATTATGTCCCGCGGCGGCGGTGTGGGCATCAACCTGTCTTCCCTGCGGCCCCGCAGGTCCGTGGTTCGCGGCGTCAGCGGATCTTCGTCAGGCGCTGTATCCTGGGGCGGGCTGTTCAGCTACACCACCGGCCTTATCGAGCAGGGCGGCAGCCGGCGCGGAGCCCTGATGCTGATGATGAACGACTGGCATCCGGACCTGCTGGACTTCATTACCGTCAAGCAAACCATGAACCAGATCACCAACGCCAATCTCTCCGTGTGCGTCAGCAACGGCTTTATGAAGGCGGTGAAGGAGGATCTGGACTGGGAGCTGGTATTCCCGGACACCACGGACAGCGAATACGACGCCGTATGGAACGGCGATTTGGATGCGTGGAAAGCCAAGGGTAAAGCCGTCAAGGTCTACAAAACCGTCAAAGCCCGGGACGTGTGGCATACCATTATCGAATCCGCCTGGAAGTCTGCCGAACCCGGCGTTGTATTTATGGAATATTACAACCAGATGTCCAACAGCTGGTACTTCAATCCCATTATCTGCACCAATCCCTGCGGCGAGCAAGGGCTGCCGGCATGGGGCGTGTGCAACCTGTCCGCCGTCAACCTGTCCCGCTTCTACGATGCGGACAAGCATGATGTGGCCTGGGAGGAGCTGGGCCGGGTGGTGCGGTATTCCGCCCGTTTCCTGGACAATGTCATCGACAAGACGCCGTACCATTTTGAAGAAAACCGCGAGAACCAGCTGAACGAGCGTCGGGTGGGCATGGGCTCCATGGGCCTGGCCGAGCTGATGATCAAGCTGGAAATCCGCTACGGCAGCCCGGAATCCCTGGAATTCCTGGACAAGCTCTATGGTTTTATGGCCAAGGAGGCATACCTGGCCTCTGCGGAGATTGCCGAGGAGAAGGGCAGCTTCAAGATGTTCGATGCGGAGAAATATTTGCAAAGCGGCTTTATGAAAAATATGATGCAGGCCTTCCCCGAAGTGGGAGCCGCCATCCAAGCCAAAGGGATGCGCAATGTCACCGTGATTACCCAGGCGCCTACGGGCAGCACCGGGACCATGGTGGGCACCTCCACCGGCATTGAGCCGTATTTTGCCTTTGAATATTTCCGGCAAAGCCGTCTGGGCTTCGACAAGCAGCTGGTGCCCATTGCCCAGGAGTGGAAGGACGCCCATCCCGGGGAGGAGCTGCCGGACTATTTCGTCACTGCCATGAATCTGTCGGCAGAGGATCATATCCGGGCGCAAGCCGCCATCCAGCGCTGGGTGGACAGCTCCATCTCCAAAACAGCCAACTGCCCCGCCGACTTTACAGTAGAGGAAACCGAGCGGCTGTATGAGCTGGCCTTTGATTTGGGCTGCAAGGGCGTCACCATTTACCGGGACGGCAGCCGCGACGTGCAGGTGCTCTCCACCGAGAAGAAGGAAGACAAAAAGGAAGCGGAGGCTCCCAAGGCCGAAGCCGCTCCGGAAGCAGACAAAGCGGTTGCAGCCGCTGTGAAGCCGGAGCAATCCGACGCGGAAAACGAGTCTCTGGAAGCCATTGGCTCGGCCCTCTCCGTCAACGTGGACAAGAAAACCGAGCAGGTCTTCGACAACCAATACAAACGCCGTCCGCAGGTGCTCCGCGGCGCAACCTATAAGGTCAATACGCCCTTCGGGATGGCCTATATCACCATCAATGATCTGGACGGCATTCCCAGCGAAATCTTCCTGAACGTAGGCAAAGCCGGCTCCGACGTGTTCGCCATGTCCGAGGCTCTGGGCCGGGTATGCTCCCTGTTCCTGCGCTATGGCAACCACGGCAACAAGGAAGCGTTGCTTATCAAACATCTGAAGGGCATCGGCGGCTCCGGGGCTATCGGCTTTGGCGCCAACCGGGTAGAGTCCATCGCCGACGCTGTAGCGAAGTCGCTGGAAATGCACGTGCAGGCCAATGCCACCAACGCCGCGCATAACAGCGCGCCGTATGTCACCGCGTCGGCGGAAGCAACCGCGTACAGCCACGCGGCGGGTCACGGTCACGACGCCCACGGCGGCCACGGCCATGGCCACAGCAGCCTGGATCTGGGCGCCGTCAGCAAGGACATCTGCCCCAGCTGCGGCAGCGCCTCGCTGATTCCCTCCGACGGATGCAAAACCTGCACCAGCTGCGGGTATAGTAGGTGCAGTTAATGCTTGTAGCCATTGTCAGAAATGAAAAATAGTCTTGCGCATGTAAAAAACCAGGCTCAGCAATCAGCCTGGTTTTCTTTTTATTGAATGCCATCCCGCCAAACAAATTCAATCAATGTTATACTTTCAATAAGAAGTGGTGACGGAGGGATGGGCACCAGAGATGACAACGTTCCGGAAGACGAAGACATTCATGAGGTTTATGGTCAAAAACGGGATATTGACACTGGCCACAAGCCTGATCATTGTATTGGCGATACGCGCGATTCTTCATGAGAAGGAGCGGGGCTGGCTGGAGTATGTCCCGATTTTTTTGTTTGTGGTCATGATCATTACGCTTTTCTTTTTTATTATTTATTGGCAGAGCCACAAGCTCCGGTCCGAGCAGGAGCTGCTGTCGAATGTGTTCAAGCATAGCCCGGACGGGATTCTGGTGCTGGATCATACGCTGAATATTGTCCGGATGAATCCTGTCGCAGGACAGATGATGCAGATTGGCGATGAACCGGCTGCGCTGAGCTTTTGCAATTTTTGCTCGAATTATCCGGGTTTGCATAAGCTGTGCTCATATCAAAATTGTTTTATTACCGAGCCAGGCGCGCAGGTGATGACGCTGCAGCTGACCACGCCAAGCGGAAGGAAGAAGTCCATAAATGCCAGCCTGTCGCAATATCAGGACCCGATATATGGCCCTTTGAACATTATCCGCATGCAGGAGGTGGAGGAGCGGCGTCAGGAGGAGCAGAACCGGATCGCCAAGATGATTACCCACTCCATTTTGTCCGCACAGGAGAATGAGCGGAAGCGCATCTCGCGGGAGCTGCATGACGGGATCGGCCAGTCCCTGTACAGTATTCTGATTCAGACGGAAATCATCAAAGCGTCTCTCGAATCGGAGGAGAATTCAGCAGCAGACGAACCCATGTCGGCTTTGCAGGAATCGATCCGCCATACCATCGAGGATATCCGCGATTTGTCCGCTGAGCTTCGTCCTTCCGCGCTGGATGATATTGGGCTCGCGGCGGCGCTTCGCAATTACGTGCGGCTGTACCGGCAAAAATTCGGCATTCAAGTGCTGTTCACGATTGAAGGAGACAGTGGCCGTTTGCCGGCCGCGCATGAAATTGCTCTTTACCGCATCGTTCAGGAAGCGCTCACCAATGCGGCGAAATATTCGCAGACTGAAGTGGTTGATGTCAGCTTAAAGCTGCTTCCGTTGTATACGGAATTGCATATTCGCGATTATGGAACCGGGTTTGTCATCACTGCGGAATTGCGTCAAGGCGTGGGGCTCTATAGTATGGAGGAACGGGTGAATATTCTGGGCGGGGAATTTGCCATTGAATCCGCACCGGGCCAAGGAACGGTTATTCAAGTAAAGGTGCCCATTGGCGAGCGGCAGGCCAGGTAAACGGGAGGATGGATATATGATGGATATCAAAGTATTGATTGTCGATGATCATGCCGTTGTCCGGGACGGACTCCGCGCCGTGCTGGATGCGAAGCCGGGGATCAAGGTTGTCGGAGAAGCGGCGGATGGCGTATCGTGCATGAAGAAGGCCTTCGAGCTCCATCCCGATCTTGTGCTGATGGATCTGAGCATGCCCAATGGCCGCGATGGTCTGTATACCACAAGCGAGCTGCTGCAATCCATGCCTGAGATCAAGGTCATTATCCTGACGATGCATGATGAGGAACAGTACCTATACCGTGCATTGAAGGCAGGGGCGTCAGGCTACATACTCAAGTCGGCGCCAATCTCGGAGCTTATGACGGCTATCATGCAGGTTCATCAAGGACTCGTCTACTTGCATCCGAATGCCACAAAGAAAGTAATCGAGGGTTATCTGCAGGGCCAGACACGGGAGGCAACGGACTCATTCGAGACGTTAACCGAACGGGAGAAGGAGATTCTGACGCTGGTGGCCAAGGGATACACCAATAAAGAAGCCGCTGAGCTGCTTACCATCAGTGTCAAGACAATTGAGAACCACAAGGCCAATATTATGGAAAAGCTGCAATTGAACAACCGGCGCGAGTTGATGAAGTTTGCGCTTCAAAGGGGGCTGCTCGACTTTGATTAATGACAGCGGCCAACCGCTTACCACACAGCAGCAGATTCAGCTTGAATTGCAGCAGCTGAAATCCGGCATGGCGCTCGATTTCGTTGCCTTAGCGCTGGCGGATGCCAATTACCGGGACATTCATTGGAAAATCGCCCTGGGCGCCCGGTCGGGGCGTTATAAAAAAATTACCGTCCGCATGGGCAACGGGATGGCAGGAAAAGTCCTGCAAGCCAGACGGCCGCATGTGGTCACCTTTTTTCCGGAGGAGGTGCAGGATGAGGTACTGGGATATCCGATATTCCTCGTGGAATCGCTGCGCTCCGGCGTGGGGGTTTCGGTGGATTCCATTGGGGGCGAGCGGAAGCAGGCCTACGGCGTCCTGCTGGTAGGGCAGCGGGAGGAACGGGTATTCAGCGAAGAAGACATCGAAGAGGTGAAGTGTTCTGCCGCGAGGCTGGCTGTTTTGTACGACAGCATTACGGCCTACTCCCAGGCTCCTGATGCGCAAGCTCCGGTCCAGGATGACAAGGCAAGCCTGCTGCTTCACCGGCTAAAGGATTTCCGCGCAGAAGGGGTGGTCTGCGAATTATTGGATCAGCGCATTACGCGGCTGCCGGATGACCGCCAGGAACAGGTCGCCGCCATTCTCCAACTGCTGGCACAGCATTGCATCCAGGCTCATGCCGCGGCGAGGCTTGTGTTGGAGCAAGACGATGCGGGGAATACGCTGGTGGAATTTAACAGCGTGGGGGATTGCCCTATATCCCGCGAGATGTTTAACCCCGTTAAGCATCAACTGCTCGCATTAAAATGCGATTTGGAAATTGTGGCGGAGGAAAGCCGCCAAACGGTGCGCTTTACCATACCTACGCGAGTATTGCTGGATGAGCTGCACTGGAACTGAATAACGGCAGCCCGAGATGGGGAAATTCCTGCAAAGCAAATGAGGGATTTCCCCAATTTTTTTCATGGCCAACTACACGGATAATGGGGATAGGTAGTTGATGTCATGAGGAGGAATGGCCATGGGACCACCCAAAGCGGTTTTACCGCTGCAAACCTTGAGTTTGATCCTCGGATTTGCAGTATGGGGCATTTTATCATCGTTAATCGTATTCATCAAGGACGGTATTGCATTAACGCCGGGGCAATTATCCCTTGTAACGGCGGTACCTGTGGTTCTCGGCTCGATTTTGCGGATTCCGTTTGGCTATTGGACGAATAAATACGGCGCGCGAAATATGTTCTTGATCAGCTTCATCGTGCTGCTCGTTCCTGTATTCTACATCAGCCAAGCCAAGAGCTTCGCCGATCTGATTGCCGGAGGATTGTTCCTGGGAATATCGGGTGCGACCTTCTCAGTAGGGGTAACCTCTCTGCCGAAGTATTATCCCAAAGAAAAGCACGGATTCGTCAACGGCATTTACGGGCTGGGAAATTTGGGTTCGGCGCTGAGCACCTTCTTCGCTCCGGTGCTGGCGACGCAGATCGGATGGCGTCCGACAGTCCAGGTATATTTGATTTTGCTGGCAGTCTTCGCCCTTGCCAACTTCTTCATCGGAGACCGGAAGGAATCCAAGCTCAATGTTCCGCTGCTGGAGCAAATGAAGGGCATCTACAAGAACGAGAAGCTATGGCTGATATGCTTTTTCTATTTTATTAGCTTCGGGGCCTTCGTGGCATTTACTGTTTTCCTGCCCAATCATCTGGTGAATACCTTCGGGATCAGCAAGGTTGATGCGGGTCTGCGAACTGCCGGATTCGTTACCCTGGCCACCTTCATGCGTCCGACAGGGGGGTGGCTTGGGGACCGGTACAATCCCTTCAAAATATTGCTGTTCGTGTTCAGCGGACTGACCTTGGGCGGCATTCTGCTCGCGTTTTCTCCCTCCATTCCGCTCTTTACCGCCGGCTGTCTGTTGATCGGGCTATGTGCGGGGCTGGGCAACGGGACGATCTTCAAATTGGTTCCCCTCTACTTTGCCAAGCAATCCGGGATTGCCAACGGACTGATTTCCGCCCTTGGCGGATTAGGCGGATTCTTCCCGCCGCTGATGCTCGCTTCACTGCGGGCAATGACAGGCCATTACGCCATCGGATTCATGGCTTTGGCGATGGTTGCCTTGTGCAGCATTCTGCTTACTCTCTACATGTACTGGCAGGACCGCGTTAAATTGGCGGAGCAAATTATACAGAGCACCTCACAGGCGGTATTGGTCACCAATTCAAAAGGGTTGATTCTAACCGTCAATCCGGCCTTCACCGCCCTTACAGGCTATACGAGAGAGGCGGCGATTGGGCAGAAGCCGGGTTTTTTGAAATCGGGCTTGCATGATCAAGCGTTCTATGAATCGATGTGGGAGCAGCTTACGGCGGAAAACGCATGGTCGGGCAACATGTGGAACAAAAAACGGAACGGCGAATTGTATTTGCAGCATATCGCCATTAACGCCATCAAAAATGATGCTGGAGAAACGGACTATTATGTAGGCGTTTTCAATGAAATCAATCCTTTGGAATTCAGCAGGAGGTATTTTCATGAGCGGTAGGAAAGAACAAAAGAATTTTACGCGCAAAGCGGTTAGTGTGCAGGAAGCTGCACACCTGGTGCTTGAGCGTGTGCGGGTGATGCCGACGGAGGAAGTGCCTTTGATGCAGAGCATCGGCAGGACATTGGCTGTCGATCTAATCGCTCCACAGCCTATCCCCCATTTCCGCCGTTCAGGCATGGACGGGTTCGCAGTTGTGGCTGCCGATACGGGTAAAGCATCGGTTGGAGCGCCCGTTACCTTGGAGATTATCGACAATGTCCCCGCCGGGAAGGTATCGGGCAAGACCGTGCAGCCCGGTCGATGCATCCGGATCATGACGGGAGCGGCGGTGCCGGAGGGAGCGGATGCGGTAATCAAATATGAGATGACAACGGAGGAGGAGGCGCCGGACGGCATGGCCCTCTGCACGGTGAAAGGGGCTGTGTCCGCCGGGGAAAATGTCTCTGCCATCGGGATTGAAATTGCCGAGAAGGAAGCCGTGCTGCGTCAAGGCGTTCAGATCGGCGCCGGGGAAATCGCCCTGCTTGCAATGTTTGGCATCCATAAGGTGCAGGTCTACCGCCGGCCCAAGGTGGCGATTCTTGCAACCGGTGCAGAGCTGCTGCGCGTAGAAGAGGCGCTGGTGCCCGGGCGTGTCCGGAACAGCAACGCGTACATGCTGGCGGCGGCTATTGCGTCCTTCGGCGGTATTCCCGTTGTGCTGGACCAGGCGCCTGACGATGTGGACGTGGCAAAGCGGATGATCCTTGATGCACTCCGTGAGCATGATGTTATGGCGACGACGGGAGGCGTATCTGTCGGAGACCACGATATTCTGTATGATGTCACACAGTCATGGGATGGCGAGTTGCTCTTCAACAAGGTGATGATGCGGCCGGGAAGCCCGACAACCTTCGGAGTATGGCAAGGGAAGCCGGTTTTTGCCTTGTCCGGCAACCCTGCCGCCTGTTATGTCGGCTGCAGATTATTTCTTCGGCCCGCACTCCGGGGCATGCTGGGCGCAGAGCTTAGCCCTGAACCCCGGGTGACGGCAACCTTAACGGAGGATTACGTGAAATCGGACCGTTTTACACGATTTGTCCGTGGCCGCATGTTTGAGCAGGACGGCAAGCTGATGGCCGCGCCGGTGGGTTATGATATGTCCAGCTTAACCGTATCCCTGCGGGATGCCAATTGTCTGATCTGTCTTCCGGGTTCTCCTTCCGGATATCGGGCCGGCTCCCTGGTGGAGCTTATTCCCCTGAAGGGATTCTATGACTAATGGAGCCAAGAGACATGAACATTCCATCCGGCGCGCCTTCTTTCGTACCGGCTGTCCCTGTCCTGCAAATTATCGGCTACAAAAACAGCGGCAAAACCGCCCTCGTGTGCAGGCTTATCGCTGCGCTTACCGCCGAGGGGCTTCGTGTCGGCTCGGCCAAGCATGACGCCCACGATTTCCGCCTGGATGACCTGGGCACAGATAGCGAGAAGCATCTGTCTCACGGCGCCGTAGAAACAGTCCTGACTTCATCCACGGCTACCCGCTCCATGCGCAAAAGCTCCACATCCCTGGACGACATTGCCCGGCAGCTTGTTGGCAAGGTTGATATTCTCATCGCCGAAGGCTTCAAATCGGCCCGTCATCCCAAGATTGCGCTGATCCGCCATGACGGTGACATGGAAGCTTTGCCGGCCCAAGCGGCAAACATCCGGCTTTGGATCAGCTGGGAGAAGCCTGTTGGCCGCACCTCCCCTCCAACCCTGTGGCTCAAGCATGAGGACTCTGTCCTTGAAGCGGCGGTTTCCCTTGCACGTTCCCTTCTGTAGCCGATCACCGATTTCGGGGAATCCCTGCCGTGGAATGGGGGAGTTCCCCTCTCTTATCCGCCTGCTCCTGCCTTTACAATAGAAGTATCATAAGGGGCAAGGAGCTGGAACGATGAACAAGTTCAATCCTCTGATCCAAAAGCTGAAATTTTTCCGCAAGCGGGAGACCAATGCGGAGGGGTGGAGCGAAGAGTCCACAGCCGACCGCTCCTGGGAGAATATGTACCGGAACCGTTGGCAGCATGACAGCGTGATCCGTTCAACCCATGGCGTAAACTGCACAGGCTCCTGCAGCTGGAAAATATTCGTGAAAGACGGAATTGTCACCTGGGAAACCCAGCAGACGGATTATCCCACGACAGGACCGGACATGCCGGAGTTCGAACCCCGGGGCTGTCCCCGCGGAGCCAGCTTTTCCTGGTACCTGTATAGTCCGCTTCGGGTGAAATATCCCTATATCCGCGGCAGGCTGCTGAATCTATGGCGGGAAGCGAAGAGCAAATACTCTGATCCCGTTGAGGCGTGGAACTCGATTATGCAGGACGAGAATAAAAAACAATCGTATAAATCGGCCCGCGGCAAAGGCGGCATGGTCCGGGCATCGTGGGATGAAGCAACCGAGATTATCTCCGCCTCCATGATTTCTACTATCAAAAAGTATGGCCCGGACCGTGTGATTGGGTTTTCCCCTATTCCGGCTATGTCCATGGTCAGCTACGCGGCAGGCTCACGCTTCCTGTCCCTCATCGGTTCGCCGCTGCTCAGCTTCTACGATTGGTATGCGGATTTGCCGCCGGCCTCGCCGCAAATCTGGGGGGACCAGACGGATGTTCCCGAAAGCAGCGACTGGTACAACTCCAGTTATTTGCTGGTCTGGGGCTCGAATCTGCCGATGACAAGAACCCCGGATGCCCATTTCATGACGGAAGCCCGTTACCGCGGAACCAAAGTCGTCTCCATCAGCCCGGATTATGCGGAGTTTGTAAAATTCGCGGATAAATGGCTGCCGGCGAAGCAAGGAACAGACGGCGCACTGGCCATGGCCATGGGGCATGTCATTCTGAACGAGTTCTATGTGAAGCAGAGAACGCCCTATTTTGAAAACTACTCCAAGAAATATACGGATTTCCCGTTCCTTGTGCTGCTCCGGGAGCAGGATGGGGCGTTCGCGGCAGACCGGTTTCTCACGGCCCATGATCTGGGAATCGCAACGAATAACAGCGAATGGAAGACCGTGCTCATCGACGAAATCTCCGGCGGGCTGCGGATTCCCAACGGCACCATCGGCTCACGCTGGGGAGAAGAGGGCAAGTGGAATCTGGAAATGGTTGACACGTTAACAGGGGAAGAGATTATACCGCAGCTGGGATTGGGGGATTCCGCCGAAGGCCGACTTGAGATCAGACTTCCTTATTTCTCCGACCAAAGCAAATCCGCGGTTTCCCGGTTAATCCCTTACCGCACCGTTACGGATGCCAACGGGGTGGAGCATCGCGCCACTACTGTATTCGATCTTATGCTGGCCCAATATGGCGTCGATTTGCGGCATGGCAGCGACTACAATGACGCCGACTCCGCATACACGCCTGCATGGCAGGAGCAAATTACCGGCGTGGACAGGGCATCCGTCATTCAGATTGCAAGGGAGTTCGCGCAGAATGCGGTAGACAGCGAAGGCCGGTCGATGATCATTGTCGGCGCAGGGATCAATCACTGGTACAACTCGGATACGATTTATCGCAGTGTGCTGAATCTGGTGTTGATGACAGGCTGCCAGGGAGTCAACGGCGGCGGCTGGGCGCATTACGTGGGCCAAGAGAAATTGCGCCCTGCGGAAGGCTGGGCCAATGTTGCCTTCGCCAGAGACTGGACCATGCCGCCACGGCAGCAGAACGGAACCTCCTTTTTCTATTTTGCCACCAATCAATGGAGGTTTGAATCCAATCCCGTGGACGGGCATACGTCAGCCCTAAGCGGCAAAACCCGTTATGCCCACTATGCGGATTACAATGTTTTGGCTGCGCGCCTGGGCTGGCTGCCTTCTTATCCCCAGTTTAATAAGAACTCCATTGACCTGGCGGAGGAAGCGGCGGCACAGGGACACCAATCTCCTGAGGCGGTTGCCGGCTATGTGGCGGATCAGCTGAAGGACAGAGCCTTGCAGTTCGCCATTGAAGATCCCGATGCGGATACGAATCATCCCAAGGTGATGTTTGTCTGGCGGGCCAACCTGATCTCCAGCTCCGGCAAGGGGCATGAATATTTCCTGAAATATTTGCTCGGCGCCCATAACGGTCTGTTGAATGATGACTCGGATACCCTTCGTCCCGAAGAAATCAAATGGCATGACCAAGCTGCGGAAGGCAAGCTCGATCTCATGGTGGATATCGATTTCCGGATGTCGGGAACCGCCGTCTATTCCGATATCGTGCTGCCAGCGGCAACCTGGTATGAAAAAAGCGATCTTTCGTCCACGGATATGCATCCCTTCATTCATCCCTTTAATCCGGCGGTTCCGCCGTTATGGGAATCCAAGTCGGATTGGGAGACCTTCAAGGCGATTGCGAAGACCTTCTCGGAGATGGCGGCAAAGCAGTTTGACGCTCCGCAGCGCGATATTGTTTCCGTGCCGCTGCAGCATGATACCCCCGATGAGCTGGCGCAGCCCTTCGGCAAAATTCTCGATTGGAGCAAAGGCGAGACCGGGGCGGTTCCGGGCAAGACCATGCCGAAGTTTGTGGTGGTGGAGCGGGATTACGCTGCGGTGTATAAGAAGATGACCTCGCTTGGACCGAACATTAAGGATAAGCCATACGGCATTAAGGGAATTAACTGGTCTGCGGCAAACGAATACGAATTGATGAAGAAGGTGAACGGCGTTGTGGCCGAACCCGGAATTAGCCAAGGGTGCCCGAAGCTGGTTACGGACCGCCATATGTCGGAAGCGATTCTTACTTTATCCTCCACCAGCAACGGGAAAATGGCCGTTAAGGCGTGGGAAGCACTGGAAAAGAAAACCGCGCTTCAATTAAAGGATCTGGCGGAGGATCGCATCGAGGAGCGCTTTACCTTCAACGAGATTACCACACAGCCAAAGACGGTTATTACGTCCCCTGCATTCAGCGGCTCAGAGCAGCATGGGCGCCGTTATTCGCCATTCACCACCAATGTGGAGCGGCTGATTCCGTACCGCACACTGACCGGACGCCAGCATTATTACCTGGATCATGAGCTGCTGACTGAATTTGGCGAGAATCTGGCGGTTTACAAGCCGACCATGAAGCATGCGCCTTTCCATACCAACAAGAACCGCCCGGCAGCCAAAGGGAAGGAGATCGTCCTGAATTTCATGACTCCGCACAGCAAATGGTCCATTCACAGTATGTATTTTGACTCCCTCCCCATGCTTACGCTGTTTCGCGGCGGACCTACCGTCTGGATCAACAAAGACGATGCCGCCGATGCGGAGATAGCGGATAATGATTGGATCGAATGCTTCAACCAGAATGGAGCCGTTGTGGCGCGTGCGGTGGTCACCCACAGGATGCCCCGGGGTATGGCCTACATGCATCATGCCCAGGACCGGACCATCAACGTGCCTGCAACGGATGTGACGACCACACGCGGCGGAACACACAACAGCCCGACGCGGATTCATGTGAAGCCCACCCATATGATCGGCGGGTATGCGCAGCTCAGCTACGGCTTTAACTACTACGGGCCTACAGGGAATCAGCGGGACTTGTATGTGGTGCTCCGCAAATTGGAGGAGGTGAACTGGCTTGAGGATTAAGGCGCAGATCGGGATGGTTATGAACCTGGACAAGTGCATTGGATGCCATACCTGCTCCGTTACCTGCAAAAACACATGGACCAACCGTAAAGGCGCGGAGTATATGTGGTTCAATAATGTGGAGACCAAGCCGGGGATCGGGTATCCCAAGCAATGGGAGAATCAGGACAAATACAAGGGCGGCTGGGTGCTGAAGAACGGCAAGCTGGAGCTGCGCTCCGGCAGCCGGGCCAACCGGCTCAAGAATATTTTCTTCAATCCGGACCAGCCGGTGATCGACGACTACTATGAACCCTGGGACTACGATTATGAGAAGCTGCAGCAAAGTCCGGAACGCAAGCATCAGCCGGTGGCCCGTCCGAAATCTCAGATTACCGGTGAATATATGAACTTGGAATGGGGACCTAACTGGGAGGACGATCTCGCGGGGGTGCATGAGTCCGGCTACCGCGATCCGAATATGGCGGGCATCGAAGAATCGGTCCGGATGGAGTTTGAGCAGGTATTTATGATGTATTTGCCCAGGATATGCGAGCATTGCATTAATCCCCCCTGCGTATCCAGCTGCCCGTCCGGCGCCATGTATAAGCGGGAAGAGGACGGGATTGTACTTGTCGATCAGAATGCGTGCCGGTCATGGCGGTTCTGCGTATCCAGTTGTCCGTATAAGAAGGTCTATTTCAACTGGCAGACCAACAAAGCGGAGAAATGCACCCTGTGCTTCCCGCGGATCGAGCAAGGCTTGCCGACGATTTGTTCGGAAACCTGTGTCGGCCGTATCCGGTACCTTGGCGTTATGTTCTATGACGCAGATCGGGTGGAGGCTGCAGCCTCTGTTGCCGAGGAGCAGGAGCTGTACGAGTCGCAGCTCGACATTTTCCTCGATCCTCATGATCCTGAAGTGATTGCCGCTGCGCGTGCAGCGAATATTCCGGAGGATTGGATTGAGCATGCGCAGCGCTCGCCCATCTACAAAATGGCGGTGGATTGGAAAATCGCCCTTCCCCTTCATCCGGAGTACCGGACCTTGCCGATGGTCTGGTATGTTCCGCCGCTCAGCCCGATCACGAACATGGTGGAGGGCAAAGGAGCAACGGCGTCGCCCGGGGATATTTTCCCCGCGATAGACGATATGCGGATTCCCGTCCAATACCTTGCGAATCTGCTGTCGGCAGGAAATACCCAGGTCATCACCCATGTGCTGAAAAAGATGGCCGTAATGCGTTCGCATATGCGCTCTCTGAACTTGAAGAAGGCCCCTGACCTTGCTTTGCTGGAGCAATTCGGGATGACCGCCCGGGATACGGAAGAAATGTACCGCCTGTTGGCCATTGCCAAGTATGAGGACCGCTTTGTTATTCCGGCAGCGCACCGCGAGGAATTTGCCGATCTTTATTCGGAGCAGGGAGCTTGCGGCTTTACCAATATGATGGGCGGTCCGGGACCCTGCGGCGGTTAGGCTTGCTATTTATCGGATGAGGAGGGATGGGACATGAAGGAGCTGACGCTGCGTTCCAACTGGATGTTATTTTCGCAGCTGCTGCAATATCCGGAGGCGGATTGGCAGGATACGGCAGACGAATTGTACGTGAATTGGCGCCATTTCATTCAAGGCGAAGAAGAGGACGAGGCGGTTAAGCCGCTTCAAGAGCTTGCAGGCCAATGTCTTGCCGAGCTTGCGGGAATGGATGCGGAGGCGATCAAGGCGGCGTATGTGAAGACCTTTGATTTTGGCAAAAAGTCAAATTTGTACTTGACCTACGGACAGCTGGGAGAGGACCGGGAGCGCGGCCCGGTATTATTGCAGCTGAAACAAATCTATGAGCAGGAGGAGATTGTTCTTGCTACGGATGAATTGCCGGATTATTTGCCGTTGATGTTGGAATATGCGGCGGTTGCCGGTGGGGACCGGGGAATGCGCTTGCTGGTCTCCTTCCGGAAAGCAATGGTGACGATTCAAGAGGCGCTTCACCGCTCATGCAGCCCCTACCGCCATGTGCTGGACGGCATCATGTGGATCATCGATGAATCGGGCCTCACGGAGGGGTCTTTCGATATGATCGCCTCTGCCGGTTCCGGAAGCACACCTCCCGCGTTGGGCTGCGGGCCCATGTGGGCTGCCGCCGGGTACGGGAACGCAGGGAGGAATGCGTAATGTCGTGGGGAAGCCAGTTTCTCTGGGTGATTTATCCCTATTTGATCCTCATCATCTTCCTTGTGGGACTCTATTACCGCTATCAGACGGATCAGTTCGGCTGGACGGCCAAATCCAGTGAAATGCTGGAGAAGAAGAAGCTCCGGTGGGGCAGCAATCTTTTTCATATCGGGATTATGCTCGTCTTCTTCGGTCATGTGGGCGGGATTCTGATTCCCAAGCAGTGGCTTGAAGCGCTGGGCGTCTCGGATCATCTATACCATACGATGGCCCTCTCCATCGGCTCAGCTGCCGGACTGATGACTCTTGTCGGATGCATCATCCTTGTGATCCGCCGGTTCTCGGATGTCCGGATTCGCAGAACAAGCAGCTTCGGCGATATGCTGTCAATTATTTTGCTCACGCTGATTGTGGTGGTCGGTATGGCTGCAACGCTGTTCAATGCGACTGGACGCTCCCAATTCGATTACCGGGAGACGATTGGACCGTGGATGCGCGGTGTGCTTCGGTTCATGCCGGATTATACCTTAATGGATACTGTGCCGGTGATCTTTAAGATCCATATTATTCTGGGTCTGGCGCTGTTTGCTGTATTTCCTTTTACAAGACTTGTGCACATGCTGAGCCTGCCGGTCAAATATTTGTTCCGCAGCTATGTGGTGTACCGGAAGCGCAAGTAAATATGCGTGAGCGCAAGAAACTGTGGCGAGACAGGAGTTTGCCCATGAATAGTCCGCTGTTTGTGATAACTGATCTGCCCATCGATCCGGAAGAAGTCTCGGCAAAGGTAAAACGCAGGGAAGCCGGGGCAATCACCATGTTCCTGGGCACAGTCCGTGAGTTGACCTTTGGCAAAAAGACCTTATACTTGGAATATGAAGCCTACCCGGCCATGGCTGTTGCGCAATTGGAACGGATCGGGCAAGAGGTGCGTGAGAGGTGGGCGGATACCGCCGTTGCGGTGACCCATCGGGTAGGCCGGCTGGAGATATCGGATATTGCCGTGGTGATCGCGGTCTCCTCGCCGCACCGCAAAGCAGCTTATGAAGCCAATGAATATGTCATTGAACGGATCAAGCAGATTGTGCCCATTTGGAAAAAGGAGCATGGCGAGGACGGCTCGGAGTGGATTGGCGACCAGTTGAACGGGCAGGCCTATCCGGAGGGGCGGCCATTGCTGCCGGACATACCGGAGAAAAATAGGGCATAACGTTGAAGAGGGGGCGGAAGGATGGACATTCCCCGCTTAATTGATCCATATGGACGGGAGCACCATTATTTGCGGATATCGGTGACGGACCGGTGCAATTTGCGCTGCGTATACTGCATGCCTGAGGAAGGGATGGAGTTCGAACCCTCGGACAAGATCCTGACGTACGGAGAAATCGCCGAAGTGGTGCGTGTCAGCGCCGGCATGGGAATCCGCAAAATCCGGTTAACGGGCGGCGAACCGTTGGTGCGTAAGAACCTGGAGCAGCTCATAGCAATGATTGCCGGTATACCCGGCATAGAAGATATCGCGCTGACGACCAACGGAATGTTTCTGGCGCCAAAGGCGCAGCTGTTGAAGGATGCCGGGCTTACACGTGTCAATATCAGTATGGATTCCCTGCAGCCGGACCGCTTCAAAGCGATTACCCGCGGCGGAGAGCTGAGGAAGGTGCTGGAGGGCATCGAGGCTTGCGCAAAGGCGGATTTAAGCCCCATTAAATTGAACGTGGTACTCATGAAGGGGTTGAACGAGGATGAAATCGCGGATTTTATCCGTTTGACTCGGGATCATGAGCTGCATGTCCGGTTTATTGAATACATGCCCATCGGACATAACGATGCGGCGTGGAAGAGCTTGTACCTGCCGCTATCCCGGGTCATGGAGGTCTGTTCCGAGCAGCAATGGAAGGTTGAGCCGGTTGCTGCCATCCCAGGAACCGGCCCTTCGGAGAATTACCGCATAGACGGGGCGCTTGGAAGCTTTGGCTTGATTCACCCGGTCAGCAGCCATTTTTGCCAGACCTGCAACCGGTTGCGGCTTACTGCAGACGGTTATATCAAGCCTTGTCTGGCCTGGACAGAGCAATTTCATATCAGGCGTGTCATTGGGGATGATGAGGCCATGCGCCGGATGCTGATGGATGCGCTTCGTACAAAACCGGAGCATCATGAAATGTCGCATTTCTTGAAAGCTGATGCAACGGTTTCCCACACGCCGACTGCACGCAGAATGTCCCAAATTGGCGGCTAGGGAGTGTGCAAACCCTGGGGAAGAACATATAAGGCGTTTTGAGTCAAATCAGCGAGGCGGTGAACGATTTGGATGCTAAAAATAACGGCATTGTGATTCCCCATGAGCACGGCGGTTGGGCGATGGTCAGCGTACCGTTTCTCTTCGGGATGATGGCCGGGACTCCCCGGTGGAGCCATTTGTTATTGTTCATGGCGTGGTTGTTCTTTTATTTGGCCTCATATCCTCTCCTGCAAGCTTTGAAACGGGGCAGACAACGGGGACATCTGTTGAAATGGTCGGCAATTTACGGGGTTGTTGCACTGGCTTCATTGTTGTATCCCCTCATCCAGAAACCGGAGTTATACTACTTTGGCATCCCTTTTGTGCTCCTGTTGATTGTGAATGTCTGGCATGTGAAGCGGAAATCGGAGCGGGCTATCGTCAATGACTTGTGCGCGATTCTGATTTTTTCCTTGGGGGGAGCGGCTGCTTATTTGTACGGAGGCGGCGGCTGGGATAAGGTAATGCTGACAGTGACGCTGTTTAACTTCTTATATTTTATGGGGACGGCATTGTTTGTGAAAACCCTATTCCGCGAACGGGGCAATCCCAAATGGAGGACTGCGGCATATCTCTACCATGTGCTGATTCTTGTTGTGCCATGGGCCTGCGGGTATCCCTGGATGACGCTGCCTTTCGTCTTCCCGCTGATCCGTACCCTTCTATTCGCCGGCAAACAAATGCGTCCAATGAAGGCCGGGATTCTGGAGATATTCGGTTCCGTGCAGTTTATCGCTGTGTCGTGGGTTGTTTTTTGAATAGAATAAATGCGTCAGAATGCCTATAATTGTTGCGAAAGGCGAGGCCAAAGATGGAATTGTACTATTTATGACGGATGGAAGTAACCTACACACTGGCCTGGTATTCGATCAATCATATTCCAATTACTGCGGCGGAGGCAGCCTCCCGTTAAACGAAAATCCGGAAGGGAAAACGAAGTATCACGTGACCCTCGATTCCATGACCGGATATACCGATGATGGGAAAGTGGTTTACAAAAAATGATCCGAACCAACCGTCATCTTTTTGGTAATGGACCAGGTAATCCGATGTGAATCGAACATCAAACTTTTTCTTGAAAGATTCCATAATTTCCCCTATAATTCGACTTAATTCCTGTGTTTACTAATTTTCAAAGAATGTGGGGGATAGAATGGGCAGCAATACGTTCGCTGTATTAATAGGTTTGGGAGCAGGATTGTTCAGTATCCTTGCGGCCATCCTCAATTGGAGCTGGTTCTTCAACAACAGGCGGGCATACATTTTTGTGAAAATGTTTGGCAGAACCGGGGCAAGAGTGTTTTACGGCATACTTGGCATCTTTCTCTTTTTCGTAGCATTCAAAGCAATGTGACCACGCGGCAGAAGACACATTCCGGAGGGGAAGGTGTCTTTTTTAGTCTTTGCGCATTTCGCCATGGATGAATCTGGGAAACTTTGGGGGGGGAGAAGCGATTATGTCTAAAAAAATGATCTTCTCTGTTACGATTGGCGTAATCATTTTTTTGGCCTCCAGTCTTTATCTTATTCAACGAAATAGTTTGGATAAAATAGCCCCCGTAGGTGCCATTGTAAGCGAGAAGGAAATGACTCAGGATATATTTAAACTTATCCAAAAGCCAATGAAAGTTAAACGGGTTGAGGTTTGGCACAATCTCGAACATCAATTTGCTTCAACCCTTCAAGATTTACAAATCGAACAGCCTATTGGAACCGCAATTAGTGTAGTTGGTACTGTTCCCGGTTCCATGGATGAACAAGGTCGAGAACCCCACTCTATCAGAGAAGCCATGAGAATATGGATCTATCTTAATGCACGAAAACCCTTTCTATCCGCGGACATTATCTTTGTGGGTGTAACAAGACGACCTGGCATGGATAATTTATGGTGGATTGGAGTGACGAAAACGGATTTTGAAGAGTGGTATGCGCTATTTAAAAATTCCGGATTAAGTGAAGCTGACATTTTGTCCAAACTAACCGATTACTGGGTTGCCAAATACCCAATTACAAGCTACTGGAATGTTGAAAATTCAGGAAGCTCATTAATCAGTTACCAATCGGAAGAATGGATGAGGAAGGCCCGAACGCAAGAGCAAAAAGATGCTTTATTGAAATTGCAGAAAGACACCAGTCTTGGTAAAGGGGAGTGGGTGAGAGAATCCTTGAAGATCATCGGCGAGTTGCCTCCTCAAGCAAGACGTTTAAAGCTGGATGAAGCAATTGACATTCTGAAGGAAAACGAAGGCAGTGACGGCATAGCGGAGAGATTTAACAAAATTACAGGGGCGCCAGATTGGGAAGGTAGCAGCGGGATTCGTCTCCAAATTTATTTCCTTGATGAAGATCGTAAACAAGCAATTTACATTATTGATCACGAACGTGTTGTATATGTGACGAAGAACGAGAGAGGAGAACCGATCAGCAAGCCATTGCTCAGTGTAGAAGAGAGGGTAACCCCCAAACCAACATAATCACTTATGTTCCAAAGGTGATAGGATAATCCTGGTTGGCAATCGTTTTGACAATAAAATTCGCTATTGAGAAGAGGCCGTCCCAAAAGTCATGAACAGAGGGATGGCCTCTTCCTGATTTATACGATGGAGCGGGCGTTGCTCAAAGCGTTTCCTGCTTCGCCTTCACTTCGGCATAATTCAGCTTTACGGTTGTATTGAGAGGAAGGGGGTCCTCCTTGGCCATCGACCAATGTAGCAGCTTGCGTTCAAGCTCCGAGCGGATGCCTGCCAAAGCTGGATCATTAAACCGGTTGTGCAGCTCATCCGGATCGGCCGCCAGGTCATAGAGCTCGCCTTCGCCGTTGGCGTAAATGTTCAGCTTCCACTCCAGGGTGCGGATGCTTTTTCCTTTCCCGATCCACGCCTCACGGTAAGCGCACCAGACGAAATAACGGTCATCGAAGGGATGCTCCGGACGGACGGTAATATCGGAGACGCGCAGCGGCTCTCCATCCTCGCCGCTTTCCATGACTACATATTCACGTGGCGTATAGTCCTTGCCCTCCAGATACGGGGCCAGGCTCCTTCCCTGTACACCAGGCGGAACTGCGATACCGGCCAAATCCAGCAAGGTCGGCATAAGATCGACCAGCTCCACCAGATGGTCTGTCCGCCCCGGTCCCTGATAGCCCGGAGCCGCGACAATGAAGGGCACCCGGGTAAAAGAGTCATAGAACAGGTTATGCTTCTGAATCAGCCCATGAGCGCCCATGGAATCCCCATGGTCGGACGTGAAGACGATGACCGTATTGCCGGTCAAACCAAGCTCCTCCAGCTTCGTGAACACGCGGGCGAGGGTATCGTCGATAAAACGGATCATACCGTAATGAATGGCCCGTACCCGCCGGATCAGCTCATCATCCGCTGTGCCCATGGCATCCATCAGATAAGCCACCCGCTGCCGCTCCGGTTTTTCCTCCAGCTTGTCTTTGGGCGGAAGGGGCACATCCGCCGGATCAATCATGCTGGCGTAAGGCTCCGGCGCTTGATAAGGCGTATGCGGGTCCGGGAATGACAGCCAGGCGAAGAAGGGCTTTTCCGGATCGCGCCGATGCTCAAGATAATCCACCATGGTGTCCCCAAGCAGATGCGTGCCGCATTTCTCTGGACGGGCAGGATTGGTTCCATGCCCCAGCGGGCTCACCCAGCAGGTATGGGACCACTCATGGGCCGCCTTGGCTTCGGGATCATCCCGGTAGCCGTCAACCATATGGCCGTGATCCGCCAGCCGGACATAATCGAATACTTGCCTCAGCACGCTGGCCCTTTCGGAGTCGGCGGCCTCACCGGGATAGTAGGTCTTGGTGTTCTCCATAAAAGCATGATTCTTCCCGATGATCGCCGTCTGATATCCATGCTCCTTAAGCACTTGCGGCAATGTAACCTCCGTGGGATTAATCATCATATGGTTGGCATGGATTCCGATAGTAGACGCATATCTTCCCGTAAACATCGATGACCTGGAGGGGGCGCAGGCAGGGTAATTGCAGAATGCGTAATCAAAGACAACGCCGCGTTCGGCCAGGCTCTCAAGGGCGGGGGTCTTTAAGGCGGGATTGCCGTAAAGGCTGAGAGTTTCCGCCGATTGCTGGTCGGTTTGGATCAGCAATAGATTGGGTTTGTTGTGCATATCGATTCTCCTTTTTAGCGATACCGTTGTCACAACGCTATCATGAAGCTGTTGAACGAGTGTGCTACAATCAAATAGTAGCATAAGAGATTGCTGGAGAGCCGATTAACCTTTATGCATATTCGATTACCGGCTGCAGAAGCATGAGGAGGAGGACAAGGGTGGCCGTTCTAAGCAGAATCAGATTTATCGAGGATTACTTTGTACGGCTGGCATGGGTAATCGAAAATGTGGTGGCAGCCGAAACGGAATTTCCCCGGGCCAGCTATCCAAATACGATTATATGGATCGTCCTGGACGGAGCGAGAACCATCGAGGTGGACGGTGCCCGGCATCATGTGCAGGCCGGCGATGTTGTCGTCATTCCGCCGCAAACCCCCCGAATTGTATTGCCCAATAATCTGGCTGACGGTTCGTTTCATTACTATACCATCGGCTGCGATCTTAAAGTGGGTTCCTTACACTTCGTGGAGCAGTACAAGCTCCCTCTCATAACGAGAATCGAAGAAGATAGAGCAGCCTTTCAAGATATCGCGGCGCTTACCGCAAAGCTGCTGGCGCAAGCCCGGGAAGTGATCCGGGCGCTCCATGCCGTGGATCAGCCGCAGCTTATCATCGGCAAGGTCAATACCAACGAGACAGTGGCGCTGCTTGCTGTCAACGCCACGTTCAACGTCTGGATCGTCCGTTTCCTTCATATGATGCTGGGTCACATGGCTGACAAGCCCCAGGAAATCGACCCCCGGATCAGCCGGTTGTGCGCCTATATGCAAGCGAACCTGGACAGAAGGCTGACCATGTCCGATCTGGCTCAATATGTATATGTCAGCGAAAGCCATCTCCGTCTCCTGTTCCGCAAAACAATGGGCATCTCCCCCTCGGATTATTTGTGCCAGCTCCGCTTGCAGCGGGTGAAGGAGCTGCTTGCCAACACAGCCTCCCCCCTGAAGGAGATCGCAGAGCGCTCCGGCTTTCAGACGCTGAACCACTTCAGCCGGATGTTCAAAAAGTATGAGTCCATGTCCCCTACTGAATACCGCAAGCGTTATTATGGCATCGTACAGGGATAAAAACAGTAAGATTCATCAAATGAAAAAGGAAGATCCATCATTCTCGCCCCGTCGGCAAGCGGTTTATAATAAGGCTTGTAAACGGAATCATGATGGAGGAGGGGCAAAGTGGATCAGGAGAAACAGGTTGATATTGTCATCTACGGAGGAACGGCTGCAGGCATTATGGCGGCTGTTCAAGCAAACATAATGGGCAAAAGCGCGGTGGTGATCGAACCTAGCCGGCGGATCGGGGGCTTGACCACCGGAGGACTGGGAGATACAGACGTAGGGATGAAGGAGGCCATCGGGGGCTTGTCCCTGGAGTTCTACCGGCGGGTGGCCCGGAAATATTCGCAGAACGGGGCTTGCTGGCTGTTTGAGCCCAAGGTAGCTCTGGAGGTTTTGCAGGATTTTGTGGCGGAACACAACATCGAAGTCGTTTACGGGGAAAGGCTTGAGCTCAAGGACGGGGTGACCAAACAAGGCTCCAAAATCATCTCCATCCGTATGGAATCCGGGCGCGTCTTTAGCGGCAAGGTGTTTATTGACGCTACTTATGAAGGAGATCTGATGGGCAAATCCGGCGTCTCCTATTTTGTCGGCCGGGAGTCAAATTCGCAGTACGGGGAGACCTTAAACGGCATTCAACCCGGCCTGGAACTCAATGAACTGCCTGCCGGAATCGACCCTTATGTGGTGAAAGGGGTGCCTTCAAGCGGCTTGCTTTTGCGCGTCAATCCCCGCCGCGGCGGCAACATCGGCGATGGGGACAACAAGGTTCAGGCCTATAACTTCCGCATGTGTCTGACGAACAATCCGGCCAACCGCCTGGAGATTGAGAAGCCCGAGGGATATAACGAAGCCGATTATGAAATTTTGTTCCGGGCCATCGAGCAAGGGCAAAGCTCCAAGTTCTTTAAATTGAATATGGTATCCGCGGATAAGACGGATTCCAATAACAACAGCGGCATTTCTACGGATTACAACGGGATGAACCATAGCTATCCCGAGGCGGATTACCGCACGCGGGAACAGATTTGGAAAGAACACCTGGTTTACCAGCAAGGCTATGTCTGGACCATCCAGAACCATCCCCGGGTGCCGGAGGAGATCCGGGCGGTTTACAAGCCGTGGGGGTTGCCCCTCGATGAATTTACGGAAACGGGCCATTGGACTCCCCAGCTGTACGTCAGGGAATCCCGCAGAATGATTGGCGATTATGTGGTGACGGAGCATGTGGTCAGACTGAAAGACCCGGTGCCGGATTCCATTGGAATGGGCTCCTATGCCATGGACTCGCACCACACCCAATACTATGTGAACGAGGACGGGCATGTAAGCACGGAGGGCGGATTTTATGTAAAATTGAAAGCGCCCTATCCCATCAGCTACCGGGCGATTGTGCCGAAACAAACGGAGTGCACCAATCTCATCGTACCGGTATGCGTTTCCGCTACCCATGCCGCCTACGGCTCGATCCGGATGGAGCCCGTATTTATGATCCTGGGGCAATCGGCAGCGGCCGCAGCCTCACTGGCGCTTGATGCGGACGGCATCGTTCAACATGTCAAGTATGAGCAGCTGCATTCCATACTCGCTCAGGAAAATCAGGTGTTGTATACAGACGCCTAAGGGTAGGATCAATCATGATTAAACCGGAAGCCGAAGCTGCGCCGGTATTCTCCCGGAGGATGTCCGAACCGCTCACGGAACACCCGGCAGAAATGAGGGTAGCTCTGGAAGCCCGTTTTTTCGGCAATCTGCTCCAGCGCAAGATTGCTGTAGAGCACCTGCTGCTGCGCAAGCTTTAGCCTGACATCAATACAGTAGGCGAACAGCGATTGGCCAAAAGCGGCTTTGAACAGGTAGGAGCAGCGGGAAACGCTTAATCCGACGGAGGCCGATATTTGCTCCAGGCTAAGAGGCTCATGGGCGTGATTTTCGATGAATAGCTTCAGCTTGTACGCGGTATCTGCTCCCTTGGTGCGCTGCTTGAGCTGGATCACTTGCTCCAGTGTCAGACAAAACGCCCGCAGGAGATAGTCCATGATCTCCTCTTGGTTCTGCATCACTTTATTCTTTTCGCTGATAATATGCTTCCATAAGGTAATGACCGTATCGTCGAAGCCGATATTCGTTTTGGCCGGAAGGTCCTTGTTTTTCCACCACGAGTCCAGCCATTCGCCATTGCCGATCAGGTAGTAGTCTCCCACGGGCTGCACCGTATCCGATTCCGGAACGCTTCGGGGCTGCACGTTCAGCTCGTATGGATCATCGGGGGCATATATGAGCAGGTCCCCGGGGATGATGGTCTCGTATTTCCCCGCTACCAGCGCGCGGCAGGTTCCTTCGGCCTGAAGCCGGAACAGGTAGAAGTTCGGCCCGTCTTTATATTTAACGGAGTGGGGCTCCGTGTGCGCGAAATAATTCGCATACATGACGCAGGATTGGGGTGGAACTGACTTCGTCATAGGTAAGGTTCTCCTCCTGGAGATACGATTCTGCTCCGATTATATAGCTTCTTCGAAGAGATTGACAGGGGAAGGGTCCGTTTCATGCGCGACCGCAACGTACTTTATGATGTAAAACAGGAGGAACATATGAAGCCAAACTTTCGCTATTTGAACAAACCGGTTCTTGAGCCTGTACCAGGCTGTGACTGGGCGGAAAAAATGGTTTTGAATCCGGCTATTATTAAAGATCCTGACTCCAATGAAATTCATATGCTCTTTCGGGCAACGGGTCCATGGCCGCAAAAAAGAAGGGAAGGCTGCCACGATCCCTATCCGATCTTTTTGGGGTATGCCAAAAGCAATGACGCGGGAGAAACATGGGATGCGGACTTTTCAAGGCCTGCTCTGGCTCCTGCATTGGGGTATGAGGAGCACGAGCTGTATATCACGGATATAGACGGAAATAAGGTGCGGAATTATGCCAACGGCTGTGTGGAAGACCCGCGTATCTTTTATGTAGAGGGCGAGTTGTATGTAACCGTTGCGTGCCGCCTGTTTCCCCCTGGCCCCTATTGGCTTAGCAGTCAGCATCCTCCGGTGGAAACCCGTTATGAATACGTTCCGGATTGGGTGTTTGCGGGGGATGATTCTGATCCGTTTATGAAGACAGCCCGGTCCAATGATACGGTCACGGTTCTCTACAAGCTGAATTTGGGGAAGCTGAAGCGTCGGGATTATGAAAGCGCCTTTCAGTATGTGGGCCCGCTCACCGAGGGACATGTCAGCGATAACCGCGATGTGTTCTTATTTCCCGAAAAAATGATGATTGCAGGCAAGAAGCAATATCTCATGCTGCATCGGCCGATGAATGTGCTTCCCTTTGAAGGGGGAGAAAAGGTTAAAAAGCCTTCCATTTATTTGGCGGCAGCGGAATCCATAGCAGATTTTGCTTCGCCTAAAGCGGCCCACCGGCTTCTGGCTTACCCTATCTTTGATTGGGAGGAGAACCGTGTTGGCGCCAGCTGGCCGCCGATAGCCTTGGGGAATAAGGAGTGGCTGGTGCCTTACCATGCGAAGAAAGATGTGGAGTTCGGATATACCCAATCCTTCATGATCCTTCGGGAGCAGGAAGATGATTTCCCGGCGGTGGTTCACCGCTGCTCCGAGCGTCTGATGTTTGCCGAGCGGGATTGGGAAATGCCATCGGATTACCCGACACCGTGCCTGTTTAGTACGGGAGGAATTGTCATGGGTGAGGATTTAATCATATCTTATGGCGCGGCGGATCAAAAGGTGGGAATTTCCTGGGTCAACCTCGCTGAATTGGTGGCGTATATTCGGAAATTTGATGAGACGGGAAGGCGAATCGGGTAAGGGGCCTCCAGTTTATAAAAATGACTTAAAAAATGGTGAAGGAGCTTGGGCTCCTTTGCCATTTTTTTACATGTAAAGAATTTATAAGTTTCGGCCATGCCGAAAAGCAAATTCTTGGAGAGCATAAAAGGCTTCCACTAAAGACGAACCCGCTTCCCCGAAATACTTCGATCGAAGCCTTTTTTCCACATCAGAATGTTTAAGTTCTTTACAGCGCTAAAGCGCGTAAGGCAAACATTCTGATTGGCGATAAAAACTTCCGCTTAAACGCGGTCGCTCATCCTCGAAATACTCCGAGTTTTTCTCATTGCTCTTTTTTCTCTCCCAGCAATTCCTGCACGGAAACCTCCAGAGCTTTGGCAATGGCGACAAGCTCATAGTCCTGAACAAGCCGGTATTGTCCCTCCAGACGGGACAGGCTGGTGGGGCTGATGTCCAAACCGAAGGTTTGCAGTCTGGCGAGAAAGTCCTTTTGCTTCATCCGCTTAGCTTTTCGGATTGCTACAACTTTGGTGCCTATAATGTTTTTGTCGCCGGGCGGTTCATTCCGGTGCTTCATTTGCTGTCACCTCGCATTTCATCCAAATTGTATGCGAAGTTATTGTTGTTTTAATGCGAATTTCGCATTAAAATTAAATAAACCGATATTCGCATTAAGCCGAAGCGGCTATCAATTTAATGGCTGTGGAAAGCATAAAGAACAATAGATTCCTGGATGAGGAGGAGGAACATTCATGGAACTGCCAACATGGTTTCAGAGCGCAATGGAACAGCGGATGCTTGAGGTGCTGGCGAGGATTGAACGGCATACGGAGTTGCGTTTCTCTCGGGCTGAGGAAGAGGAAGCGTGGAAAGTGTTGTTCGCCGGGACGGACAAGGCGCACTCCCCGGAGTTTATGGATTGGGAGGATAAGCATCACTTCAGGCGGGCGATGGAGAGTGAGATGCTTTATGTTCAGGGGATGCGGGACGGCGTACAGTTGATTGTGGCGCTATTAAATGAAGCTTCGGAGCATGATGCTGAACCAGGGGACAACTGATGGGGATGCCGACAGAGGCGAATGAAGCTCCAATTTCGTATCGGTCGCGGACAGAGAATCCGTTATTTTCCTCATTTGGCCTCTTTTTAGATTCTTGCGGACAGACGATCCGCTATTTCGCTCCAGAGGTAGAGAAACCCCCTGCTTGTTCACATTTAACGGAACCTGTGTCCGCTCCGGAGTAAAAAAGGCCAATTTTGGCGGAATAACGGAACCTGTGTCCGCCGAGTTTTTCTCACATCCATAAAAAGGAGTATGCCGGATTGAAGCGAATTATATATAAGCTGACGTTGTGCAAACGCTAACATAGCGAACTATAGGAGGGGCTTTATGAAGCGGTTTCCCATGATGCTTCAGTTAATATTGATTCTCTTCTGTGTTATGGCGGTTCCTACGGCGACGCTGACCTGGTACAGCGGGTCGCAGATTCTGGAGAACTCGGAGCATGCCATTGCGGAATCTGCCCTTGCCGGTCTGATTGCCAGCCGCAATCTGAATGAGAATACGCTGGATATTATGGCGGAAAACGCGATACGTCTGGCGGCGACTCATATTTTTGACAAGATCCGCTCTTACGAAACCTTCGACGAGATGAACTCCAATTACGAGAATGTTCTGAACGCCTTATCGGTCCAAACGGATTTGCGGAATATGAATCAGATCGGAGACGGCATCTATTCCTCCTTCTTTCATCTGAGCGACTCGGATTATGTGGTTTCCACGGACAAGGGCATTACCACGCTGGACCGTTATGAGGATATGGAATGGATGAAGGAGGCCCTGACGCAGCGCAGCGGAATCACGGGCATCTGGTATCCCCGCAAGCTGGAATCGGGGGTCAACGTGGTTTCCTACGTGCTGTCGCTGAACCGGCTTTCCACCACTACCCGCGGCACCATCGTGGTGAATGTTCGGGAAACACAGATGGAGCAGGACATGCGCTCATCCGACGGGGGCAAGCATAAATACATGTTCATGAATGCTAAGGGAACGGTGATCTCCAGCCAGGACAAAAGCCTGCTGCTTACCAACGGCATGGAGGACCCGTACATTGCCGGGCTGATGGACAAAAACAGGACGGAAGGCTATGTGTTCCGCCAATATGACGGGGACCGGCAGCTTTACACCTGGTCCCGTTCGGAGCGGTACGGCTGGATGTATGTGAATATCTCCTCCGTCAATGAGCTGATGAGCAAAACCCATTCCATGCAGAAGAATATTATTCTCCTGACGGCGGTGATTATTTTTGTGGGAACGGTGCTGACAGTGCTGTTCGCCACCTGGCTGTCCAAGCCTGCCCGGGAGCTGGTCCGGGCCTTGCGCAAACGCGGGCATCTGGGAGTGAAGGACCGGAATGAGCTTACCTACTTGAATGCAGCTTTCCAGAGGATGCAGGAGGAGGAGGAGGCGCTCCATGGACTGCTCCATGTCTGCGAGAAGGATGCCAGCAGCCATGCCGTCCACAGCCTGCTCCGCGGAGAATTGACGCCCCAGGCGGCGGTTATGTTTCCGGCCCGGTATTTTCTGGTTGCGGTGGTCTCCATTGACGGATACAGGTCATACGTAAGCGAAAATGACCAGGAGACGCGCCATAACCACCGCCAGCAACTGATTTCCCACTGCGAAGGCCTGTTTTCCGGCGGGGTTCATGCCCATTGCGTGTATCAGGGCAACAGCTGCTTCTCCATTGTCATCAACTACGGGAATGCGGAGTACGAACACGACAACGCAGGGCTGGACGCGGCATTGAGCGAAATCAGGGACAAGGCGGCGGAGATTCTGGGGCAATCGGTAACCATCGGAGTCAGCAGCGCGACGGAATCAAGCGACCGTGTGGCGGAATGCGCCATTGAAGCCATGGAGGGCATCAAGCACCGCATGATTGCCGGCGGAGGAGGCATCCATTATTGGAAGGAACAGGATGGTATCGAAAAACGGTATATTTATCCCGCCAACAGCGAACGGCGCATTCTGAATTTCCTGGATCATGGGCAGCTGGACAGCATTATCAAGGAGCTGGATGTGATCAGTGGCGAAATCCGCTCTGCGGATTACATTTCCTACGATAATATTCTGTTTATTTACCACCAGCTCACCGGTGTGACCATCAAGCATCTGCGGGAGAATTATGTGAACACGGCCCGCTTTTTTGTGGGGAGGGGCAATGTATATGCCGTCCTTGCCTCCATCGAAACGCTGAATGAGCTGGAGGCGTATCTCCGCCAGTTCTACACCGAGATTGTGGAGCATCTGGCGCGTACGCCGGGGGAAACCGCCAATTACGGCGAGCGGATGATCCACTATTTGAATGAGCATTACCAGGAGGATATTGTCTTTGAGGATATGGCCAAGGAAATCGGGATCAGTTATTCGTATATGCGGAAGATTGCCTATGAGATGACAGGCATGAGCCTGATCGATTATCTCAACCAGCTGCGGATCGAACATGCCAAACGGCTGCTTCTGGAATCCACGCTGTCCATTTCGCAGATTGCCCTGGAGGTAGGCTACATGAATGTGCAAAGCTTCAACCGGTTTTTCCGCAAATTCGAGGGGATGCCCCCCAGCAGCTATAAAGCGGCCAAATCCCGAACCTTGGAAATGTGAAGCTGCAGGCACTCCGTAAGCTGTCTTTTCCGGTCCACAAGCCGGAACGGGCAGCTTACTTTTGCTCCTACCCGTCATTTTTGATCATCAGGGCCCTCTGGGATAAGCCCTTCCCGGCAGCGTTATCAAAAATGACGGGTATAATCAAACCTCATGATTTACGGAAAAGCCCGGTGAACGGTATGATGAAGCTAAGCTCGGAACCGACCGGATGAAGCAGTAGCCGGGGGATTTTCGTTAAGGAGGAGGTGAAACTGTGAAAGGAATGGCTGCTTCTAATCCCAATCATGAAACCGCTTTATCTGCAACAAAGACGCGAAAATGGGGCATGTTCTATTATCTGCGCCGGGATTGGGAGCTGTATATGCTGCTTTTGCTTCCTTTGGCCATGGTGCTGACCTTCAAATATGCCTCCATGTTCGGATTGACCATTGCATTCAAGGATTACAAGGTTGCAAGAGGCTTCTGGGGAAGCGACTGGGTAGGGCTTCAGGTGTTTCAGGATATCTTCGCCAAGCCGGATTTCGGCAGAGCCATCCGCAATACGCTGCTTCTGAATATTCTGGACCTGATGTTCAGCTTCACCATGCCGATTGTACTGGCGCTTCTGATCAATGAAGTCAAGAATCTGGTGTTTAAGCGTGTGAACCAGACCCTGCTTTATCTGCCCCACTTTCTGTCCTGGGTAATTATCGGGGCTATTGCTTACCAGCTGTTAAGCGAAGGCAGCGGGCTGGTGAACAATGTAATTGAACAGTTGGGCGGCAGCCGCATCCCTTTTCTGCAGGAAGACCGCAATTGGCTGATCAGCTATTTGGCCATTGGGGTGTGGCAGAGTATGGGCTGGGGAACCATCATCTATCTGGCCGCCATGAGCGGCATCAATCCGGAGCTGTACGAGGCCGCTATTGTGGACGGCGCAGGCCGCCTCCGCAAAATGTGGAATGTGACGCTGCCCTCCATCCGGATGACCATCGTCACCCTGCTGATCTTAAGCTTGGGCGGCGTAATGGGGGGCTCCTTCGAGCGGATTATGGCGCTGCAAAATAAGGCAACCACCGAATTCACCACGACGATTCCGGTTCTGGTCTACCGCTGGGGGATTGAAAGCGGCAATTTCAGCCGCGCTACGGCGCTGGGATTGTTCCAATCCGTCATCGGGCTGATCCTCGTATTGACAGCGGACCGGATTGCGAAGAAGCTGGGCGAGGACGGCTTGATCTAGCAAGGAGGCGAACCATGAAACCATCTGCCGGCACCTACGCCGCAAAAAAGAGACACCGTTATGACATTTGGGATGTGCTGATCCATCTGGTGCTGATTCTCGCCTCCCTGGCGTGCACACTGCCGTTCCTTCATGTCGTTGCCAAATCCTTCAGCGAGGATGCTTATGTAATCGCTAACAAGGTCTATCTTTGGCCTGCCGGTTTTACGTTGGGGGCTTATGAGAAAATCTTCGCCGACGCCAGCATCCTCAGATCCTTGTATATTTCCGTCCTGGTCACGGTGCTGTTCACCATTCTCGGCATGATTGTCACGGTCTGCGCAGCTTATCCGTTATCCCGGAAGCAGCTGAAGGGGCGCACCGTATTCACCTTTATCTTCGTGTTTACCATGTATTTCCATGGCGGAATTATCCCGGATTACATGCTGATGAACAGCCTGGGCATGCTGGATACCTTATGGGCGCTGGTACTGCCGTTGTCCTTCAGCGCGTTTAACCTGCTTATTATGAAAAGCTCCATCATGAGCAGCATTCCCGCCAGCCTGGAGGAATCGGCCCGAATCGACGGGGCCGGACATTTCCGGATTCTCTGGAACATTGTCCTTCCCCTGTGCAAGCCGATTCTGGCTACTTTATCCCTGTTCTATGCAGTCGGCCGCTGGAACGCGTACCAGGACGCGCTGTTTTATATCAAGCATAATACGGAATTGCGTCCATTGCAGCTGAAGCTGTATTATCTGGTTATTCAAGCCTCCGAAAGCTTCCAGCTTGAATCCGTCAATGTGCAGCTCAGCAATCCGGAGGTGCTGAAGGCATCCGTTGTGGTGTTTGCCACATTGCCGATTGTTTGTGTATACCCGTTTATCCAGAAGTATTTCGTCAAGGGCACGATGCTTGGGGCGGTCAAGGAATAGCCTCGCTTATAAAAATTAATTATGGGGGAGATTCAATGAGCAAAATGAAATGGGTTCCCGTACTGCTGGCCGGAGCAGTCAGCGCAGGTATGCTGGTTGGCTGCAATGACAAGGAAAGCGGAAGCGCAGCATCGCCGTCGGCATCTGCCGGCACAGCCAGTCCAAGCGCAAGTGCAAGCGCCAATCCCGGTTTGCTGGATGCAAACAACAAGTTCCCCCAGACCGTCACCTTGGATATTCCGGTGTACGACCGGGCATTCGAGGGCTGGAACGTGGCGGACAATTATTATACACGCTGGATTCAAAAGGAGTTCGGCGAGAAGCACAATGTGAAGGTGAATTTTGTGCCCATCTCAAGAACCAACGAGGTGCGGGACTTTGAACAGCTCTTGTCTGCCGCCAAAGCGCCGGATATTATTTTCCACTATGATATGCCGCAAGCTCTGACCTACTACGGAGAAGAGGTCCTGCAGCCGCTGAAGCTGGAGGAAATCCAGAAGTATGCGCCCACCTACTGGAAGAACATGAGCAAGACCATTGAGCAATACGGGAATGTGGATCAGAAAAACATGTTTGTGTTCGCCAAACGGCCCAATTACAGCAACTGGGTGGGCATCATCCGGAAGGATTGGGTGGAGAAGGTGGGCATGAAGGTGGAGGATCTGACCTCTCTGGAGAAGTACAATGAGATGCTGGCCAAATGGAAGCAAGCCGGACTCGGCGTTGGGGGAGCTTCGCTGACGCGGAATGTGTTCAATTACAGCTATGCGTTCCGGGAGTGGCCGGTTGATCCGAAGAAACATGCGCTGTATTCCGATTTGGCGGTGGCGGACTTCACCTCTCCCGCTACGGAAGCTTGGCTGAAAAACCTCAACTACCAATACATCAACGGTCTGATCGACAAAGAATTCTATCTCCGTGACGACGACAACAAGCTCAAGGCTGAATTTGTCGCAGGCAAAACAGGCACATACGGGCTCTATCTAACCAGCAATTCCGATGTATTCAACGCCACGTTGAAGAATAATCCGGGAGCCACCTTTGCCGTGATTCCTCCTGAAGCGGGAGTGCCGAAAGGCGGCAAGGCGCCAAGCCGTGCCGATTGGCCCTTCGGTCTGATCATGGGCATCAACCATAAATCCACGGAGCAGGAACGTGTGGCAGTGTGGCTGTATCTGGAATGGATGAGCCAGCCGAAGAATCTTTTCTTCCTGCAGAATGGCGTAGAGGGCCAGAACTATACCCTGGATGCCAATGGCTTGCCAAAAAAAGTAGCGGACTTCAAGGGTGAATCCAAGCTTTCCAATAACAACAACAAGGACTATTGGGCTTTGGTCACCGAAATCGCGGAATTCTCCACTCCGGAGCTGACGGACAAGGCGAACCGGATTAACTGGACAGTTGCCGGACAGGAGCATTTGACCGACCAGCTGCTGAAAAACTGGAATGACGGGGCCCAGTACCGCATCCCCGATCCGTTGTTTACTGTGGTGCTGAAAAAGGTCAGCGAGCATAAGGCCGATCTGAACGCTCTCTTCCAGGAGCTGTATCTGAAGATTGTGATGTCCCCCTCCGACCAATTTGACAAGCTGTATGCGGAGGCCAAGAAGAAGTTCCTGGATGCGGGTTACCAGGAAATCCTGAATGAAAAGCAAAAGGCGATAGACGCCAACCAGTTCCGGTAAAAAAGTCCAATAGACGGTCACAGCTCGAATGGTGGAGCGTGGCCGTCTTTCCCGTTCAACCGCCCGCCTCGCTCCACATCGGCATTCAGGAGAATCGGATGGGGGCCGCCACCGGAACTATAAGGACATTTTGCAACCCCAATGCAGGCATAAAAGCCGCTTTGATTGCTACATAAAAATTTTCTATCGATCTGTTCTTTTTCTTAATAAAAAATTATAGACAGGCTTAACCCCTTCCCGTATAATTTGACTATCTGTCTGTCAATCGCTGGGTCAATTCACCGTAGAGGGGTCATTCTCGTTATGTCAAAGGAAACATTAAAGAAATCGGTTACGACCATTGAGGCGCTGGCTATTGTGGTAGGTATGATCATCGGGTCGGGAATCTTCCTGAAGCCCGCTATTGTGCTGGGGCATGCCGGCTCCCAATGGATGAGCATCTTCGCCTGGGTTGCAGGCGGTGTAATTACATTGGCCTCTGCCCTGACTGTAGCGGAGATCGCTGCCGCCATTCCCAAGTCGGGGGGCTTGTACACCTACCTGGAAGAGCTGTACGGCGGTGTCTTCGGCTTTCTGCTGGGCTGGGTGCAGACGGTCATTTCCTATCCCGCCTCCGTTGCGGCGCTGGCTATCGCCTTCGCCACCTATTCCGGCTACTTTCTGCCTATGGGCGGCTTTGTGCAAAAGCTGGTGGCCGTTGGCATTCTGCTGTTTATTCTCCTTATGAACGTGCTGTCCACCAAATATGGGGGTATTATCCAGATGGTTGCCACTGCGGGCAAGCTGGTGCCGGTGATCGGGATTATCGCGGTTGGTTTGGCAAGCGGCGACGCGCCTGGCTTCGCCGGGATCAGTTCGGGGGCGACTGCGGCGGGCTTCGGCGCAGCAGTGCTGGGGACGCTTTGGGCATACGACGGATGGATCGGCGTGACCAATATGGCGGGGGAGATCCGGAATTCGGCCAGGACGCTGCCGCGGGTCATCCTTGGCGGCGTTCTGTTTGTGATGGTTGTGTACGTGCTGTTCAACCTGGCCATTTTCCGCGCGCTTCCTTTTGAGGCCATTGTCAATTCCAAAACCCCCGGCGCCGATGCGGCCGATGCTCTCTTCGGCAACGGCGGCGGAGCCTTTATTACCGCAGGTATTATTGTGTCCGTGCTGGGCGCGCTGAACGGCTACCTGATGACGGCGGCGCGGGTGCCCCAAGCCATGGGCGAACAAGGGCAGGTTCCTTTTTCCCGGGTATTGGGCGCTGTCCATCCCAAGTTCAAGACACCTGCCAATGCCCTGATTTTCCAGGCGGCGCTGGCTGTGCTGTATATCTTCTCCGGCACCTTCGATACCTTGACGGACCTCCTGGTATTTGTATTGTGGATTTTCTTCACCATGGGCGTATTCGGGGTGTTCCTGCTGCGCCGCCGCCAGAAAACCGAGGCCGGGCGGTACCGGGTGCCGCTTTATCCCATTACACCGCTGGTCGGGGTTATCGGGGGCGGATACATCATTGTGAGCACCATTATGGCCGAGCCGGCCCGCTCTTTTATCGGTATCGGAATCACATTGATCGGGCTGCCCGTGTACTATTACATGGCCGGGAAACGAAAGCGGCAAGCCGGCGTTTGATCCATCCGCAAAAAGACACAATCTGTCCCGAATTGAACAGAAATGGATATGGTGTTTCGGGCAAAGGGCTCTTATACTGAAGTCATCCGGTTATAAGGTGGAGCCACTTAACAATGACAACGCATATTTCACACAAAACACTTCCGCAGAATGAAGACCAATCATCCCGGACAACCTCCGGCGACAAGCAGCTTCCTACACTGCGGGGATTGCAGTTCTGGCTGTATGCCACCAATATTTTGTCGCCCTATCTGCCGGTATATTTTTCCGCGAAGGGGTATACTTCCTCCCAGATCGGCACCATGATGATGCTGGGACCGCTGCTTGCCGTATTGTTCCAGCCCTTCTGGGGATATTTAAGCGACAAGCTGGGCACGGTCAAAAAGATCATTGCCGGGCTATGGGCGATGTCCATTCTCGCCAGCATTGGGCTGTTCCAAAGCTCGGGCTACGGCAGTGCGCTGTTTTTTGCCACGATGGTGTATTTCTTCTGGCTGCCCACGCTGCCCTTGATGGACAGCATTACCATTAAGGCCACGGAAAAAAGAGGCGTTTCCTACGGAAGCATCCGGCTGTTCGGGTCTATGGGTTACATGACGATTCTGATTGGCACAGGACTACTGTTCGGTTCCTTTGTTGGGATCGGGAATTTGTCCTATCTCTTCTGGGCCCTGTGGATTCCCGCCCTGCTTCTGCTGCTCCGGCTTAGGGATGAACCAACCGAAGGGGAGCGGATGACGCTTGCTTCGCTGAAGCCGATTTTAACCAAAGGGTCATTTCTGTGGTTTTTGCTATTGGTCTTCATTATGTCGGTGCCGCACCGGATGCATGATGTGATGTTCAGTCTCTATCTCCGGGATGCCGGAGGCTCGGAAGCTCTGGTCGGCTATTCCTGGGCGCTGCATGCCCTGTTTGAAATCCCGGCGTTTGCCTTTCTGAACAAATATTTGCATAAGGTAAGGGAGCTTACCCTGCTCGGGCTGGTCTGCCTCTTGTATACCTTGCGCTGGACCGGCTATGCGCTGGCAACCGCGCCGTGGGTTATGGTGCTGCTCCAGGCGGGAGCCACGGTTACCTATGCGGTATTCTGGCTCACCGCCGTCTATTACACCGTCCGGGTGCTGCCCAAGCAGTTGATCTCCACCGGCCAATCCCTGCTGTCCATGGTGTATTTGGGGCTGGCAGGCATGACCGGGGGAACGATAGGAGGATGGCTGTTCGACAACTATGGCGGACCCAGCATATACTGGTTCGCCGCGGCGGCGTCGCTTTTGGCAGGCTGCGCGTTCTTGGCTACGGAGTTTGTGTCGCAGCGGCGGACGTTCGGACGTTGAACAAGATTTGGCTTACAAGAGGAACATATTGAAAATAACCGCCATACGGAAAGCTGTCTCCAAGTACCTGGGGGGCAGCTTTTTTTGACCACATCAGAATGTTTACATTCTTTACAACGTCCCTATTTAAGGTGCACACGGACGGCTAAGGAACTTTCTGCCAAAGCTGGCGTCTATATTGTAGCTGAGAAATGGGGCGGCTTTAAGTTTCCCGGCCCCAAAAACAAGGAGTGAAACCCAATGATTGGTTCCATTAAAAAGCTCGCAGCAGGATTGGCGGTTTGTGCAATGCTGGCGGGGGGCGTTGTGGCAGGGGCTGCCAGAGCGGAAGCCTCTCCGCAGGTGGGAGATGTTGTTGGCCAGGTCCTGGCTACCGATATTGAAGCTCAGGTGAACGGCAGTGCTATTGCTTCTATGAATATCGATGGCTTGACGGCAGTGGTGGCGGAGGATCTGCGGAGCTACGGGTTTGATGTGGCCTGGATTCCCCAGCGCAAGGAGGTAGCGATTGTTCCCGTTGCAGGGAAACCCGTACATCCCCATGATGTTGGTTCCAGACAGGAGTTGCCGGTAGGGCAGAAGATAGGAGAGGTGTTTTTTACCGATATCCGGGCTACATATAACGGCGAATCTATCCGTTCCTTCAATATTGGCGGAAAAACGGCCATTGTGCTCAACGACCTGGCTTCCTTCGGCAAGCTGGATTGGAACGAAGCGGCGCGCAAGCTGTTCTTTATCCCGGAGCCTGCCGGGGCGGAGAGGAGGCTTATGGAGGGGCTGCTTGCTGTTGAAGAACAGGAAGCCATAAAGCTAAGCGGTATTGCCATTGGCGCGGAAGGGGTCGCTTACGAAGGGGCAAACGTTGGAGTGGTTAAGCAGGGGATGCCGTTTTTATCTGTGGAGTGGATTGCCGGGAAGCTTGGATATGAAGCGCAAAAGGATGAAAATGGCGCTGTCAGATTAACGGATGGAAACTATGAGCTGACCTTGCACCCCGGCGAGAAACAGGCGGAGAGGAGCTGGTTCGGCCTTCCGCTTCAGCCCTTTGAACAGTATCAGGCGCCTGTCCTGGAGGACGGCTTGCTGTATGCGTACCAAGTGGATTTGAAGGATATGCTGGGCTACGAAACGGTGTGGAGTCCGGAAACGAGGGATTTGGATATCACCTACAGGACTTATCAGGTGGAGGATTATGGGATTCCGGAGTCCATAGACAACTATGACTATACGGTTCGTATGGTCGGGAATCTTTCGGGATATGATTTTCCTATGATTCTGGCGGAAAACCGGATAAATGGTGAGAATCGGGCCTATGCCATTTCTTCCATGACTCTTAATGATAGGGAGGGGCTTAAGGAGCTGTACAATTATTCCTATATCAGCAATACCCGCACGGATATCGGACTGAATGAGTTGGAGGTGAGGGTAGAGGTAGGCAGGCGTCCGTTATATATAAAAAAATTTCAGGCGGAATTGACTTACCGCAATGTTAAGCCTGAAGTCGATACCTCCAATGTGTCGGGAAGCTTTGTGGGTGTAAGCGGGGTGAACCCGTCACAAGCCTATGCGGAAACCGCCGGCAGTACGTTTACTATAAGCGGAACCGTGACCAATGACGTCACAGGCAGCTTGAGTGTGAAGGTAACCAGGGAGGACAACCCGGATGAGACTGTCGGCACATTCGCCGTTCCGGTTGAAGGCGCGGCGTTTAAGCTGGATGTTCCGCTTCCCGAAGAACCCGGCGTATACCGGATTACCCTGAACAGTCTGCTGACGTTCCCGCGGGGGACATTAAACACTCCCGTAGCCAAATGGTACGTGAACAAGCTGGCTCAGCCTTAACCGGCGCCGCGGCGGCAAAGGACCGGTTCTGTACAGGTGAATCTGCGACAGAACCGGTTTTTTATTTCTTGGGCAATCGCGCATTGCGACAAATCCGGAGCGGATGCCTACATGATCCGTCACGGTTTATGACCGGCGAATCAGTTAAATGGATGTTTTGAAGGCATTGACATTTCCTCTTTTTAAGGATATTATAGACTCATTAAGTCGATAATTAAAAGCATGAACGAAATCAGAAGGGGAGAGGAAGATGAAATACTCGCAAGCGACGGACTATGCGCTGCATACCATGCTTCATCTTGTGATGGCTCCGCCTGACAAGCCGGTGGGCGTACAGGTGCTGGCGGATAAATTGGGCGTTTCCCGCACCTATCTGTCCAAGATGATGACCCAACTGGTAAAGGCGGGACTGATTCAATCCGTATCCGGCGTTAACGGGGGTTACCGGTTAAAGCAGAGGGGCGAGGACATTTCCTTCCTCGACATTATTCAGGCGATTGAAGGGACGAACTCGATTTTTGAATGCAGCCTGGCGCATGGAAGCGGGTGTGTGGTCAAGCAGGTGGTGGCTCAGGCGGAGCAGTTGATGGAGCAGTATCTGAAGGGGAAGACAATTGCCGATGTGGCCCAAATGGCGCATACCGCACAGACGATACCGGCGGAGTAACGCTCCGCTGTTTTAATTGCCCAATCGTAGATATTAATAGTCTACAATAACCTTTATCTAACCGGAAATTACCGCCGGTTATACATGACAAGGAAAGGATGAAGGCACTATGAAAAAGGAATGGTTTGATGCAGCAGCATGGGAGCAAGCGTGGGAGGAGGACCCGATGGCCCAAACCAACCGGATGAAGCAGGCGGGAATTGATATGACCCGCAGCTTCGACGGCAAGGCGGACAGCTTTAACCGGGAGGTATTCAGCGAGGGGGGCAGGCGGCGCAGCGAGCGGATTATCCGTTGGATCGAAGGGCAGAACATTGATTTGAAGGGGCTCCGTGTGCTGGACATCGGAGCGGCCTCGGGAGGCTTCGCAGTTCCCTTCGCCCAACGCGGAGCGGTTGTGACAGCTGTTGAACCATGCCTGCCCTTGGTGGAGCTGCTGCGGCAGAACACGGAGGAGCTGAACCGGGAGCATACGCGGGTGGACATTGTTCCGCAGGCGTTCGAGGAGCTTGATATTGCCGCAAAAGGCTGGCAACAGGCCTTTGATCTCGTATTTGTCTCCATGTGCCCGGCGATTGCCGATTGGAAGAGTGTTGAGAGGGTGCTTGCCTGCGCCCGCCGGTATTGCTACATCAGCCTTTCGGCGGGAGAACGTGAGCATAGTCTTTTGAACGAAGTGCTGCCGCTTGTCGGAGGCGGGGGGAAGCGGGAAGGTGCAGGAGCGCCGGATATGGGGTATCTGCTTCATTTGCTTTATCTGAAAGGCTTCGCCTATGAATCGATTGTAACCTGGGAGATGAAGTCGGCCGACTACAGCCCGGAGCAGGCTGTCGACGAGGTTATGTCGCTGCTCAAGCACAGCCGTATCCGGGATGATCATCCCACACGGCGGATAGTATCCGATTATGTAGCGGCGACCTACGGAGAAGGGCCGGTGCCGGTCAGCCAAGGCGGCCGTTTCGGCAAGGTGCTGATCCGGGTACAGAAGGAGAGTATGTATAGCCGGAATGAGAAGCTGTAATGCATTCCGTGTGATAAGAAGAAACAGACCGCCCTTCCGCTATTAATACTATCGGAAGGGCGGTCTGTTGGCATATAGGTGCAAGCTTAGCCGCGGGGCTTGGCCAGGTTCATTTCCGCGCACATGAGGAGGAAGCCGCCTGCGCCGTGCAGGTCGTTTTCGCTGGTGGGGCGGGCGATGTAGTGGGCATAGTCGCCGATGCCGGTGCCGATGCAGATGTTGCCGATGCGGACAAAGTCCTCATCATCGAATTTCAGGGTGTCAATGACGCCCTGATAGCCTTTCCAGGCATACTCCATGTAGCTTTCATCCAGATAGCCGAAGCGGACAGCCTTGGCAATGGCATGAACATACAGGGCGGTGCAGGAGTTTTCCAGCCAGTTGTCCGGACGGTCTGTCTTATCCACCACTTGGTACCACAGGCCGGTAGCCGGGTCCTGGAACTTGGTTAGGGCGATGAGAAGATCCTTGGTGATTTCCACCAGCCGCGCCTTGTCCTTGTGATCCTCCGGCATGTATTCGAACATTTCCAGAAGGGCAACCGGGTACCAGCCGATAGCCCGTCCCCAGAACTCAGGCGCCCGGCCTGTTACCGGATCGGCCCAAGGGGTTTGCTTGCTGGCATCCCAGCCGTGGAAAAGCAGACCGGTTTTTTCATCATAGGTATGCTTATGCATGAGCAGAGCTTGGAAGGCCATCATGTCGAAATATTCCGGCTCGCCGAAGGTTTTGCCGAACATGGTGGCAATGGGTCCGGCCATGTAGAGTCCGTCCAGCCACATTTGGTTGGGATAACGGCCTTTGTGCCAGAAGCCGCCTTCTTCGTTGACGTTCCAGCTTTTCAGGAGGGGCACCAGGGTGAAAAGAGCGGTTTTGTAGCGCTCGTCGCCGGTTTCCTTGTACAGGTTGAACAGCAGCACGCCCGGCTGGATATCGTCCAGCTCATCGCGGTTGAATTTCTTGATGCTGCCGTCCGGCTGCACCTGAGAATCCACCCAGCGCTTGATGTAGGTGAAATATTTGTCCTCATGGGTTTGCTGCCAAACCTTCTCCATGCCGGAGAGGAATACGCCTTGGTGGTAGTGGAAGCGGTCCGGCGGCAATTGCTCGGGCTCAAATTTGTGCATCAGGGCTTCGCAGGCTTTTTCTGCCCAGCCGATGGGGGTAAGTGTTGTTTTTTCTGCCATGATGGATGGTCCTCCTTGAGATTCATTCTCTTCTTCCATGATAATATCATATGAAAATGCACATTATTTGCGGAATGGCGATAATTCTTCTTATATCTTGCGGGAATGCGTGCAAAATTATACCATAAGGAAATAAAGGTTCTGATGAACGCCAATAGCAGGAGGGGATGGCTGTGGAAGACTTGACTTACCAGAATGGGGAGGGGACCTTTTCCCTGACCCACCGGCAGGCGCTGTCCCATCATATGGCTACCAGCCATTTTCACCCCACTTATGAAATCTATTATTTGTTATCGGGCAAACGGGAGTTTTTTATCCGGGACAGGACGCTGGTGATCCAGGAGGGGGATGTGATGATTGTTTCCCCCAATGTGCTGCACCGTACTACCAATGCGGCGGAGCCCCAGCATGAGCGGCTGATCCTGAATATCCACCGGGATCTGATGCTGCCCAGCCAGGAGGGAGGCAAGGAGGTGCTGGCTCCGCTGTTGGGGGCGGATTACCGGATTGTCCGGTGCAGTCTGCAGGAGCGGCTGTATACCGATGAGCTGGCCAGGAGGATTATCGGGGAGGTGCAGCGGAAGGAGCCGGGATTTGAGATGTTTGCTCTGACGCTGGCGCAGCAGCTGCTCTTGTTCAGCTGCCGCAGGATGGCGGAGAAGGGGGAGGAGCAGCCGGAGTATCCCAGCCCCATGCATGAGCGGATTTCCGCTGTGGTCCGGCACATCAACGAGCATTATATGGAGGAACTGAGCTTGCAGCTCTTGGCGGAGCGGTTTTTTATCAGCCCGTATTATCTGAGCCGGTTCTTCAAGGAGGTGACGGGCTTCGCTTTTGTGGAGTATGTGAACAGCGTACGGGTGAAGGAGGCGATGAAGCTGCTGGAGGAAACCGGCATGAAGGCGAGTCTCATCGCCAGGAAGGTCGGCTTCGGCAGCGTGACCCACTTCGGCCGTGTGTTTCGGCAGGTGACGGGACATCCGCCGCTGTTCTACCGGAAGCAGTTGTGACGGGGAGGGGGCAAGGGGGGGGACGAACAGTCCCCTTCCTCTATTTCCAATTCAACAGGCCGGAGCCGGGATAAAGAGCGGATTAGTCTGAAAAGGGATGGTCCATAATGTCAGCGCACACTGAACACTCCCCCATCAGCTACTCCTCCACTATCTGCTCCTGCACGTCTGTTTCCTTAACCAACTCCACAAATACCGCCCGCACCAACCCGGCCAGCTCCCGGGGGGCAAGCTCCATCTGCAGCCCCACCTGTCCGGCGCTTACCGCCATCCGCTCAAGCGTCTCCGCGCTTCTATGGATAAAGGTGGGATACAGCTTCTTCATGCCCACCGGCGAGCAGCCGCCGCGGATATAGCCGGTCAAGGGCTGCAGCTCCTTCATGGGAAGCATTTCTATCTTCTTTTCCCCGGCAGCCCGGGCCGCCTTCTTCAGGTCCAGCTCATCGCCTACGGGAATCACATATACAAAAAGGCGGCTCCCGCTGTGGGCCACCAGCGTTTTGAATACCGCTTCAGGAGGGCGGCCTACCTTATGGGCCACCGCCGTTCCGTGAATTTGCCCGTCCTCATGGTCATATTCCAAGACAGTGTGGGTAATTTTGTGCTTGTCCAGCATGCGCAGAGCATTGGTTTTCGGTGTAGACATGTTGGTTCATCCTTTCTTTGGCATCCTCATTATAACTCTTTGCCGCCAAACCGGGGAACGGAAAAAATGGGTCCACTATTCGCCAAAGTTCATTTGCCAATTTTCTGAATATTCCGTTATAATAGAGGTATGAAGCTTTTTTTCAGAAAATAGAGGAAAACCCGCCTGCAATGGAGAAGGAGTAAGGCATGGAGGGTGCGATTTGGGGAGTTTGTTCACAGAAAGCACCAATCCGGAAGGGTTTTCTCCGCTGTCTCCGGCATATAATGGAGTAAGGGAGCTTTTCGGCGGCATCACGCCGGAGACTCGAAAAAAAGCCGCGTAAGACCCCGCCTGGGGAACACTGTTATTTATAAAAGAAAGGAGCTGACATAGGGGAACCCGGGATCAGGCTTCACAATCTCACTGCTTTTTCCTCTTCCAAATTCTCTTTCACGAAAAACCTCACCCTTTTCATCCGTTTTCAAAAAACCTCATACCTATCACAAGCCAATGACCTCTTAAACATGCACCTGTGTTTGAAAATGAATCATTTTGGAGTTGGCGCTGAAAGCTTAAAGGGAAAATAATAGAGAGGGAGCTCTTATGACGATAACCTTTGAAAAAGCCCATGCAGCGGATCATATGCAATTGACGGATCTTACTTTTCGCTCGAAACGGTACTGCAATTATCCTGACCGGTATTACGAAATCTGGCGGGACGAACTGACCATAACGGAAGACTATATCAGCAAGAATTTGGTGTACACCGCTCGGACCGGCGGCATGATACTTGGTTATTATGCGATTGTGAAGGCCGACGAGGATTACTGGGCGGGAAGAGTGTTTATCCATAAAGGCTATTGGCTGGAGCACAACTATATCCGGCCGGAATATATCGGGCAAGGCATCGGCACCAAGCTGATGGAGCATGCCCTGGAGCAATGCCGCAAGCTGGGCATTCCGCGGCTGTATTTCTTCGCCGATCCCCATGCGGAGTCCTTCTACCGCAAGTTCGGCGCCCGTTTTATCGCCAAGGCGGATTCCAGCATCGAAGGCAGATTGCTGCCTCTGTATGAGCTGACTGTAGACCAGTGGAGCGACTACAGGCTGGCGGAAGTGCCTGGAACCTATCATGATGAAAACCTGCTCACCTATCCGGAAATTCATGCTGGAGCCATGGACAGTCACGGGTCCGGACGGCATTAAACTTTAGACTGCAGCAATAAGAGGCATCGGCGCCTTGTGGCAGCCGGTGCTTTTTACTTTACATAAAAGACAATCCCCCAAAGGAGTGGAGAGCATGACCAAGCCCAACATCATTGTCTACAAAAAAGTGGACCCCGCTGTACTGGATTATTTATCCGAAACCTGTACCGTTACCTATTTTGAAAAGCTGACGGATGTGGTCTATCCCAGCTTCCTGGACGCCTTGAAGGAGGCGGAGGGGCTTCTGGGCGGCGGGCTGAAGGTGGACCGGGCGCTTCTGGACCGGGCGCCGCGGCTTCGGATTGTCTGCAATACATCGGTAGGCTACGATAATCTGGATTTGGATGAGCTGAAAAAGCGGGGGATTGCGGCAACCAATACGCCCGAGGTGCTGAATGAAACAGTGGCGGACACTATCATCGCCTTGATGCTGGCTGCGGCGCGGAGAATTCCCGAGCTGGATGCTGCTGTCCGCAAGGGCCAATGGGGAACGGAGCCGGCTGACAGCTGGTATGGCGTGGACGTGCACCACAAAACCCTGGGAATCATCGGCATGGGCGGCATCGGGGCGGCCATTGCGCAGCGGGCCAAGTTCGGCTTCGGCATGAACATTCTGTACCACAACCGCAGCCGCAAGCCTGAGGTGGAGGAGCGTTTTGGCGCGCGTTACTGCGGGCTGGAGGAGCTGCTGCAGGAGGCGGACTTCGTGTGCCTCATGACTCCCCTGACCCCGTCTACGGCCGGATTGATGGGCAAGCGGGAGTTCAGCCTGATGAAGCGGTCAGCCATCTTCATTAACGGCTCCCGGGGAGCGACGGTAGACGAAGAGGCGCTGGTGGAGGCCCTCCGGGAGAAGGTGATCCATGCCGCGGGGCTGGATGTGTTCGTAGAAGAGCCGCTGTCCGGCGATCATCCGCTGACCAAGCTGGACAATGTGGTGCTGGCCCCGCATATCGGCTCGGCCACCGGGGAAACACGATTCAAAATGGCCATGCTGGCCGCGGAGAACCTGACGGCTTTCGTGCAGGGGAAAACACCGCCTACCCTGATCCGGTAGGTAGTTTGAAGGGCCGGTTCCGGTTCACAATCGGGTCAAATCCAAAGCTTTTAAGAACATTGCCAGGAATGATTGATAAAAGTGCGCATTCTGTTCTATGATGAGAGAAATTCTGCGAGGGGGATATGGGGCTTATGTTTAAAAAAGGAGATGTCCTGACGGCGTCCGTCGATTTTGACAATGCTTTATATTTTGCGGTCGCGGTGGAAATATGGAAGGACGGCAAGTTCGTTGACTGCGGCGGCTCCATCACCAAGCTGACAGAGGACGAGGTATACTTCGGCTACGACGACGGGGAGCATTATCCCCGGCATACTTATGAATTCCGTGTACGGTAAGGCCTTGACGGCGGGTTACATGGAGAGGAAGAATATCCCCTTGGGTGATGCCCAGGGGGATATTTTTTGTGCAAGGAGATCCGCTGATTTTCTGTAGAACATCAGGAAGAATTGAATATGATATTTTAATTCTATGAAAACAACATCTTATGGAAAAGGGAGATGAGAAGAGAAAATGTCTATTCAGCTTAACAACAGATTGGTCAATCCCAATTTCGAAGCAGGCTTCAGCAATTGGTTTCCAGTTAATTGCTCCATCAGCAATGGCGCCAAGGATGGGGCCTTCTGTGCCGAAATGGCAGGCGGTGCGACTCCCTCATCGTTGCAGCAGGGAGTACCGGTGACTCCGGGGCAAGGGTATTACCTTGCATTTTCGCTGAAAAATGCACAGGGACTCCCCAGTCAATCGATTATGGTGACGGTCAACTTCTTCAATGCCAGTTTTGCCTTCCTGATGACGGGGCTTACTCTGGCCGTGCCAGCCCACACGCTATCGAATACATTTTGGCAGTCGTATGAAGGGGTTACGGAAGCAGTTCCCGACAATGCTGCATTCGCACAACTCTCCTTCAGCAACGTTCTATCACCAGGTACCAGCAGTACGCTGCTGGATGAGGTAATCCTGATGCAAGCCCTCGATTCAACCACGGGAGCAACAGGAGCAACAGGAGCAACGGGTGCCACAGGGGAAACAGGAGCTACCGGAGCAACAGGGGATACAGGGCCAGCAGGCGATACGGGTCCGACAGGAGCAACCGGAGCGACGGGAGAGACTGGACCAACAGGGGCCACAGTAGGGGCAACGGGGCCAACAGGCGATACAGGGCCTACAGGAGCAACAGGAGAGACTGGGGTAACGGGACCAATAGGGGAAACAGGGCCAATAGGCGATACGGGTCCCACGGGAGCAACCGGTGCAACAGGAGTATTTGAACCCAATCCGTTCAATGTGTATGTCCAGGCAGGAGCTACTGGCGGCAACGGAACCCAGGCGAGTCCATTCGGTACAATCCAGGAGGGGCTTGCCGCTGTTTCACCTACAGGTATCGTTCATATACTGGAGGGAACTTATCCCATTACGGCCTCGATCACCATCAATAAAGCGGATATAACGGTGAAGGGGTACGCCAATACGGTGATCCAGCTGCTCGCCGCGGTTAGAGCTTTTTTGGTAACAGGAACAGGTGTTATTTTGGATGGATTGACCATCACCAGTAATTTACCGTACGCTGTGGAGTTTATTCAGTTTGCCGGCTCCAATCACCAGTTGAAAAATAGCGTCCTGTTTGGCCCTCCCCAAGCCGGTCCTTCCACAGATTGGGTGGTTAACCGCGGATTTGTCACCCAAGGCAATGTGACAAATTTAATCGTCATAAACAATTTGTTCTATTCTCTCCGGCAATCCGCTTATCTGAATCCCAACTCTACAGGGACAATTATGAATAACGTCGTGTATAACACACGGGGCTGGGTAGTGGATCGGGCGATCTTCGTTTTCTCGGATAATTCCTGGGGCATTCCACAAAATGCGGTAGATATTGCGCTGCTGGTAGGCACTCCAACCGGAGCGCCTTACGATCCCACCACGGCATTGTCACAGTATAATAACAGCGCAACTATCAGTGACCAGCGTTAATACTATATATAAGTTCTATCCACTCAGCGCCAGCATCATCCGATACAATTCAATCATACTGGCGAAAAGCAGTCCATTTTAGAGACTGCTTTTTTCCATGTCACGATTTCATCCCGCTGTGTTAGCAATAAGCCGCTTACGTCTTAAACGTCGAATTCCTGGTCACGGGTTGGAAAGCTTCTAAAGTAAATATGATTGCCGTCAGGGTCAACAAAGTGCATGTTGCGGGCTCCCCACGGACGTGTGGTAGGCGGCTCAATAATCTCCACTTGATTATTTTTTAAACGTTCGTATTCGGCATCAACATTGTCCACTGTAAATGCCAATGCAATATTGGAGTTATGTTTGGCTCTATGGATTCCATCATTATAAATCGTTAGTGCAGTTCCCTCAGTAATGATAAACTGATGTACAGGGTCGTTACTGCCATTGTCGATCTGCAGAATCGTTTTATAAAAATTTGCGAGAGCAATCACATCATTCGTCAGCAAGCTTACTTCGCCAATCATTCTTTCGCTCTCCTTATAAATAACCGTTTTTTCCAGTATATCATCATTAAGGTAAGAATGGAGTTGCACTTATGAAAAGATTAGTCATCATTACAGTCGGTAAAACACATAGCGGGAAAACAACATTTGTGCTGCCGCCAACAAGCGGCGAAGCGGACTATTTGTTTGCAATTAAAGACAGCAATGAAATTCAGTCCATCATTCAAAAGATTACATATATCGCTCAAAGCTTGTGAGTGGTTACTGCTGCTTGGAGCTCTATATTCAAATTGACTGACCTGGAGACACTTGGGGATAAAGCGAAGTCTTATTGCTTGAAGGAGGCAGATTCGTTAAGTAGTCTAATCACAATGATTAAGAATGCGGAAATGAATATTTCGATCCCATGCCTTCTATATAACTACAGTGGCATTGCTGATGATTTGCTGGAACTCGTTAGCTGCGGCAAGGTAAAGATTGAATCAAAGGTTATTGATTTTCTGACTCGTGAGACCGAAGCTTTCCAGAAATCAGACTATCATGGAAGTAATACAATCTTCTTTGTCTCCAAACGGGAATTGCCGAAAATCAAAACGATCATTGCATCCGCTACCCTCAATCAGACTGTCTACGAAAAATTTATTGGTGAAGACCTGTCCATATGGAATCACCAAAGAAATCTCCGGAGGGGGAAATAGCAAGGGAGCTCCGCATTGGGAAGCTCCCTTATTTTTCATTTCTTCAATGCAACTACTCTTGGTTTACTCATTGAAGCGGCATAAGCTTCCTGATTTCCTGCTCTACAAGCTTGGATGCCTTTGAGATAACAGAGATGTCTACTCCAAGAGCAAGCAACTCACGGGCCATTTCTTCTGCCTTCTGACGTTGGCCTTCCAGCCTTGCACCCTCAATTCGCGACTTCTCATCACTTAGAGCCTTCATCCGGGCCTCGTACTCCATCCGGGCCGCGGCATCCTGACTCAAGAACTCCAGCGTATCCATGGCTTTCTTCAGCATCGGCTCATTCATCGCCAGCACCTCCCAATTGGATTTGTCCACGCCTTTCAAAAACAGCAGCCAATTGACCAGTCCGCCTTCCTCCAGCGGCACAGAATGCTCGTCTAGCTTCGACAATTCAATGACATGAATCTCGATATCATCGGTGAGCGGAATCCCGGTATGATCCTCCCGCAGATGAAAGATGCTATGATACCGCTCATTGTTCAGGAGAGTGAAATCCAAGATATTAATGGTGATGCACTTCTTTAGTGTATTGTAATTGTGTCCCTTTGGAATCTGATGATAGTACATTTCGCTCCAATAAAACAGTGTCCGCTTTTCCATATGGTACGGGTTAAACAATTGGAGTTCAATATTAATAAGCTGCCCGTTCGCCGTCTTGGCCTTAATATCCATGATGGACAATTTGTCGCCAGGACTGTCTGGCTCCGAATACGGATTCAGCAGCACGATCTCCGTCAGCGGCGGCTCCCCGGCTTCCCGAAAGGTGCTGTTCAAGAACGCCAGCAATACGTCTTTGTTATGTTCGCTTCCGAAGATTCGCTTGAAAATTACGTCTACTCTTGGATCGAGCAATTCAAATTCCATGGTTATCAACTCCATTCAAGTTCATTATATCATGCAGCGTATTGTTTATATACTTTATATACGCCGTATTCATGTTTAAGTGATTAGGGATGATAGGAGGATAGAGTCTCGCGAAGGGAAGCAGGGAGGACCGCGGCACATTTGCAGGTAGGCTATTTGTGCCGCGGCAATAATTTGTAGTAGGAATGAACCTGACTTACTTAAGCTTTTTAATTCTGGATACTTCAGGAAGCAACTTGCTTAAAGGAGAAGCAGCGGCATGTTGTTCTCTTAGGTCATTATTGGTTAATGCGACATACCGCTTCGTCATTGTTAAATCACTGTGACCCAGAGTCCTTTGCAGTACCAGTGCATTGACTCCATTGCGGATATACTCTAACGCAAATGAATGCCTCAAATCGTAGGGGCGTATGTGGAATCCCAGCATCTCGCTGTACTTTTCAAGACGGTCACCCCACGTATGCCTGTTCAGTTTTTTTCCCTCACAGGAGCAGAAGATGGGTACCGCCTCATTCCATTCTAAAGGACGGACTTGGATTAGTGAGCGTATTACTTTTACAGTTTGTGACGAAATGGGCAAGGTTCTGGACACTCTTGTTTTGGCGTTAGCGGCAGTAATGTAGATTTCATGAGCGGTTGGATTGAAATCAACGATGGACAAGAATAAAGCCTCCTTGGGACGCAAACCGGTATCCATGGTCAGCATGATAAGGCCGAGGTCACGCAAGCCAGCGAAGGTTGTTTTATCCGGCAGCTCAAGCAAATGCTTAAGAACATCCGCAGGGATATTGACGATTCGACCTTCATCTTTTTTCTTCTTGATGGATAACAGCGGGTTTTCACTAATGTAGTCCTGTTCCAAACACCAGTTGAAAAACGTCCGAAGATAGACCAATCGGTTATTAAAGGTGCAGGGCTTGATATCTTCCTGCCCCAAGTGTTGAAACAGGTTTTGTTTTAAATCGCTTTCTTAAAAAACAGGAACTGCCCTAACGCATCCTGCCAGCTTACCGCGGTCATTTGCTTAATCTTTTTTACCCGTACCACGAAAAAACTCCTCCTCAGACTTGTGTTTGACAAGTACTGAAAAGGAGTCGTTCCAAGGGAGTTCTGTGCAGTGAAATCGCTCGTAAAAGCAGCTTACAGGTACACAGAACCATAGGCTGTTCAGGTAGGCTTCAACTTTGGTCAAAGCCTCCAGAACCCAAGAAAATCAAGTATGCCGAGAGCGGGACTTGAACCCGCACGGTGGTCACCCACCCCAGGATTTTAAGTCCTGTGCGTCTGCCGATTCCGCCATCCCGGCTTGGCTGTTGCGGAGTTTCACCGCTTCTCACTACGCTTTATTCGTATCACCGCACAGGATACGGTCTGACAACGCAAAGCCAGCGGTTATAAGGGCTGCGCAATTGTTTCAATCCTGTTCGTAAGCGTCAACGGTTGATATCGTATCATAAACTGGCGCGATATGTCAACGATTTGTTAAGCGTTCGCATCTCCACGTTGCTTTGCCATACAAATCCCGTCAAATTAGCCGCGTTAACTATCCGCAAGGGATTCGTAGCCACACGTTTACCTATCACATTATTTACCACAAATCCTACGTAATCTCTACGTGGGATTTTTTGCATCCCTGTTTCGAGGAGATTGGCGGGGATTGGGCGGAGTGTATCCGCAAATATGATTATACCGAGATTGGTCGGGGAAGCAGAGGCGAACACCTCTCTTGACCAGTCCGATGCAGCAGCAGTAAGAGCGAGCAGTAGTCCTCCAAGAATCCCAAATTTCATTTGCCATTTCAGCAAAAATTGCTATTTACGCAAAAATACAAGCGTGGTAGAATGAATCTATAAAAAGCAGAACATACATTCCCATGCGGAGTAAAATTTAAGAGAATGAGTGAATACGCGCAATATATATTTTTTATGAATTGCGCAGCGTGGAATCCAAATTCTGCACAATGGGAGATGAGGTCATGGGTTTGGTAAAAGTGGATATTGAAAAAGATCAGCGCAAATTATCCGCCAGGTATGCGTTAAACGATAAAACCGGCGTCCGGGAGCTGCTTTGTGACCAGTATCATATTGCCAGCAGACGGTATAAAGGCGATACTGCGGCCAGTGATATTCTCATTGATCTGGACAGCGCGATCCGGTCCGCGGGACTAACGGAGAGGCAAACCAAGGCGCTGGCCTATGTATATGGAAGCCGGCAGCTTTCGCAGAAGGAAGCGGCGCTTGTTATGGGAGTGCGCCAGAATACCGTCAGCGAGCTGCTGGATATGGCGTTGGAACGGATTGCCGCTTCTTTTCGCCGGTGGGATTATGAGGAGTTGGTGGTTGTCCATGCCGCCTCTTGGAACGAAGTGGAAGGAGGGGAAGCTTCGATATGACACAGGATGATACAGCCCAATCTGCGCAGCTTGCCGCCGCCGCACTGCAAAAAATCTTGAAGCGGCGCAAGAACGACGACACGATCCGGTTTATGTATCAGGGTGCAGCTTATGATATAGCCAGTCGCGAGGAGCGCATAAGCGTGATCCGCGCCATTACAGCCGATTACGCGGCGATCCACTCTGCGTGCGTATCCGCCGCTATGGAGCAGTGGATGCAAAATGGCTGCAAAGGCAAACGGCCGCGCCCGCTGCCTGGCGATGCCGCCCTGCTGGAGGCATTGGCTAACGCCATACTGGATGAGGAGCTTACGGACAGGAACGAGTACAAAGTGTCCCATACGGAATACCCGTTCCTCTCGGAAACTCAATTCCGGGCGCGCAGAAGACGCGAACTCGCTCTGAAAATTGCCGAGGAAAGGGGCGTTGACGGACATGATTATCGACTTCCTACGCGGAAGCGGCGACCCCAGCGGGATATCGGCCTTCGTGACCGGGAGGCCCATCAGCACAACCGGAGGCAATCGGCGCAATATATGCGGGATACAACCCCCGGAGAGATGGTGATCTACCATGTAAGCCGACTGAATAATTTTTTGTCTACATAACCGATATTCTCCTCCGTCTCGCGCCTATACGTTATGAGAGGGACACGGCCGGATCGGCCCTGCCGAGACAAAGCGTGTGATCCTGCGATTGCAGGCGCGAAGGGAGGTGAGCAGATGGCATAGAAAGCGTTAAGGCAGAGGCTGTCACAGGGAGGCGATAAAATGGCGTTGACAGTGGAGGAAATAAATTCTTACTTGCGCACAGAGGTCCCGCAAATTGCCTTTGTTGACAATGATTTTGCCGCCGCCAGTCCGGAGGAATGTGCGTATACAAGAATATTGGGCGGCAAAGCTCCCAGCAAATGGACGAAAAAAGCCGAGCCCGGCATTCAAATTGTGGTGCGCGCTCTATCCACCGCTACGGCTGAAGCGGCAGCGAACGCCGTTTATGCGGCACTTCACGGCAAGTCGGAGTTTATGCTTGGCGAAGTGCGGGTGGTCAAATGCACCGCGGAACAATCCGCGCCCGGGTATACCGGCAAGGACGAAAGCAACCGCATTATGTATTCGCTGAATTTTACTTTAATAACCATGTAGAATCGAAGGGAGACCATTGAAATGGCACAGGATATTAATAAGATTGAACTTGGACCGTGTATTGTAGAATATGGCGAAGGAGCCGAGAAGGTATCGTTTGAAACGACCATTGGCGGCGTTGTGCTGACCAGTGAAACCACCTACCGTGATCAAAAAACGGATCAAACGGGAGAAACCATTGTAGGCAAGCGGATTACCGGGCGGAATGTCTCCGTCACCATTCCCTTTGGGGAGTACGAGCTGTCCATCATTCCGAAGATCATGGTTGGCGCATCGGTTGTCACCAACGCCGATAAATCCAAGGTCCAGATCAATACGGGAGTTGGCCTGAATCTTGTGGATACGGCGAAGAAGGCGGTTATTAAGCCCATCGCCAGACTGACCGACAAGGACTACTGGGTCACCATTCCCCTTGCCTATTCCGAGACGGACCTGTCCTATACGTACAATAACGAAAATGAACGCATCACCAACATTACTCTCCGGTCCACTCCGGATGAGAACGGCATTGTTCTGATTCTGGGCGACGAAACCATTACCCAGGCTTAAATCACATGAAGATCAGCGTAGAGGGGACGGGCTTGCCGTTCCCTTTGCCATGAGGAGAGGAAGCTATGCGCTTTGTACGGTCGGATTCGGTAACCATCGGAGGGAAACGTGTGCCGGTGCGCAAAATTACCATAGCGCAGTGGCGCGAGCTGTTCAGCACTATTAATGTGCTCCCGCAATTGCTCATCAGTGTTTTGTCGGCGCCGCAGTCGGAGCGGGCCGGATATTTTGTCGTGGCGGTTCGGGAATCCCTTGAAGATGTAACACGCATAACCGCCCTGCTCACAGGGTTGGAGCAAGAATGGATTGAGCAGAATGGGGCTCTTGATGAGCTTGCCACATTTCTGTTGGAGACGGCGAAGGTGAATAACTTTGCGGAGCTCCTAAAAAACGTGCGCGGCGTCTTGGGTCCGTTGGGAATCAATCCGGCGAAGCCGGACGCCGGCAGCCAATAACCATTGATATGTTCTTTATTCAAACTGCGGTCCAATTGGGCAAATCGCAAATGGTGTTTGAATCGGAGTATTACATTATGGATATCTTCGATGTCATCGAAGCCCATAACCGCATGGAAGCTGGCAAAACCCTGGAAGAGCTAAGCATCGGCCTTTTGTCCAACGGGGCGGATGCCGCCGCATTGTGCAGATTTACCGAAAGCGTCCAGCAGCGTGCAGGAATCGCAACGGAGTCCCGCAGGACGGAGTTTGACGAGGAGGGCTTTGAGGCGTTGCGGAGGGCATTGCGTTAGGGAGGTGAGCATTACGGAAATCATTAATATAGAAAAGCTGACGGATAAGGTCCTTCGGGATATCAACTCGTTTCTTGCCAGTATGGAAAAGGCGAAAACCAAGGCCCGCGAGCTTTCCGTTGCCGGGAAAGAAGCGTCGCTGTCGTTTGGCAAGCTGAACGGCGCGCTGACTGCAGCATCGTTTGACAAGCTGAATGCCGCATTGGCTGCCACAGGTGCTTCAGCCGCGCAGATCAACAGGATCAATGAAGCCTTGCTTAAGGCAAATCCGGAGGTGTTGCGCGCCCAGTTGGCCAATGTAACCGCAGAAATGCGCAAGCTTGGCGCCACTGAGGGGGATATAGCCACACTAATGAAGGAATTCGAAAAGCCGGCGGCAAACCTGTCCAAGATAAGGACGGAAGTCGACGTCTTGGGTGAGGCTTATACGGCATTGGCCAAAGGAATGGCAGCGCTTATCCAAAAATCCATAGCCTCCTCCGCCGCATTCGAGCAATCCATGGCCAAGGTCAAGGCAGTTTCGCAGGCAACCGGCACAGAGTTTGAAGCGCTGCGGAATCAGGCGCTTGCTTTTGGAGCAAGCACGAAATTTACGGCGGGACAGGCGGCGGAAGCACAGGCGCTTATGGCGCAATCCGGACTGAAGACCCGGGATGTAGTGGCTGCCCTTCCAGGTGTATTGACCCTGGCCGCTGCCGGCCAAACCGATCTTGCCTTCTCTGCGGGCATTACCTCCGCTGCGCTGAAGGGCTTCGGGTTAGCTTCGGAAGATACGGCGCGTGTAGCGGATGTTCTGGCGAAATCGTCGCTGGACACTCACAGCAATGTAACCAGCCTGGGAACGGCGCTTAAATACGTGGCCCCTGTTGCTGCGACCACGAAGCTATCCCTTGAAGAAGCGGTTGCGGCTATCGGACAACTATCGGATGCGGGAATCCAGGGAGAAAGCGCCGGCGCCTCTCTCCGCTCTATTTTGGAGTCGCTGTCCTCGCCGTCAAAGGAAGCGGCGGAGTATCTGCAAAAGCTCCATGTCTCCGCAACCGATTCCTCCGGCTCCATTCGGCCGCTGGGCGATGTGATTGGGCAATTGCAGAGCGCATTTGCCAACCTGACGAAAGCTCAGAAGGAGGATGCCGCCGCCACTCTTGTCGGGCATGCCGCCGCCGGCGGTTTGATCGCCCTGATTGACCAGGGACGCACCACCTTTGACAGCTATACCGAAAGCTTGAAGAATGCCGGAGGGACGGCCAAGCTGGTGGCCGGAACCCAGATGGACACATTGTCGGGGTCGACCAAGCAATTGCAGGGGGCGCTGGAGAGCGTCGGCATTACAGTAGGCGATCAATTTGCTCCGGCGATTCGCATGGCAGCAGAGGCCGTGACGCACATATTGTCAGGGTTTAATTCTCTTAGCCCGTCGTTGCAGAGCGCCATTATCGCCTTTACGACGATAGCTCCGCTGGTTGCCGGGGGAGTGGTGGCGTTTTTGGCGCTGAAGACGGCGTTGGAGGCTGCAAAGGTAGCCATAACGGGGTTGGGAATTGCAACGAATGCCGCTTTTCCGCTTATCGGCGCAATTTCACTGGCTGTCGGCGCACTGGCCGCAGGGGCTGCCGTTTTGCATGGCAAATATCAGGAGGCTGCGGAAGCGACAAAACGTTTTGCCGAAGCCAATAAAGCATTAAATGACTCTCTCAATGAGTCCCCGCTCAAACGGACAGCCGGCGACCTTGAGGAAATGCGTGCGGAAATTTCGGAAACGACGCAGGTTCTTCAGGAACGGGCGAATATTCAGGCAAAGATTGACGCGTTTAAGCCGAAAGGGATTGGCATAGGTGCAATGGGAATGGCCATGTCCGAACTCCGCGAATTCGACAAAGAATTGGAGAAGGCCGATGCCAAGCTTCGGGATATGGGCTATCAGGGCGCTGAGAAGGCGGAGGAAGCAATTGTGAAGCTGACTCGCGCAATTGAAGAGTCTGTGCCTGCGCTTTTGTCCGAAAAACGGGCGGAGCTGGAATCGTTGTCGGCAAAGGTGCAGCATATTGACCGGATGGAGGAGCTGCGGGACAGGTATGTTGAGCTGTCGAACATAGAGTCCCTGAACAACTCGCAAAAAGAAGAGACGCTGTCGATCTATAAGCAGTTAAAAGCGGAGTATCCAAGCCTGATTGGCGAAATGGATGAAGAAGGCATGGTCCGTATCAACAATATGAGTATCGTCAATCAGCAGATTGAGGCGGAAAAGGAGCTTGTGACCGTTGCCGCCTATTCCAACAAGGCATTTCTCGAAAACTTGCGGAATACAACAGCAGCGCAGCTTGTCTATGTGCAAGCCCGGGTTGACTCCTATAAGCGCTTGGAAACCGCTATGGACCAGATTGCCCAGTCCGGCAGTTTGTCTGTGGACGATCTCATAACCGAGAAGCAGTTTGCCCGCGCCAACAAGAATATCGAAGAAGCAGTCAATGAGCAAATGACCCTGCAGACCACACTGGCAGATATTGACCGTCTAATTGCTTCCATCACATCGGGCACATACAAGGAGCTTAAGCTCCCGACAAAAGCAGACAAACCCATACCGGACAATAATCTGAATCCCAATGGATCGGGTAAAACTCCGGAAGAAATTGCCGCCGAGCTGCGAAAAGAACAGTTTGAGGCCGCTATGACCACCATGCGGTTTGAAGCGGAGATGTATGACCAGTCTGCAGAGCAACAAATTGCAGCGCTCCAGCAGATTAAAGAAAAGCATGGACAATATCTGCAAGAGAGTATTGATAACGCACGCTCCCTTCAGCTTCAGTTAAAGGCGCTTCATGTGCAACAGCTGAAGGATGAAGAAGCGGCAGCCAAGGCTGAGTACGACGTGTCTGCCAACTGGATCGACATGGAGGAGCGCCGTCTTCGGGAAAAAGGAGCGGCTGAATCCGAGATCGCGCAGATGCAGCTTGATGCCTGGACTCGCGTCAGAGTCCGTTATAAAGAGGATACCGCCGAGTATAAAGCTGCGGATAAGGCTATGTATGATGCCCGCATGAAGCTGATCAAGGAGGCGGAATCCGCCGCCAAGGAAGCTGAAGAGGAGCATCAGGAGCGCACGCGGAATGCCACCAAGACCTTGCTTGACAACATAGATAAGCAGAAAAAAGCCGAGCTTGACGCTCTGGATGAGCAAAAAAAGGCGGTAGCCAGCTATTACGATCAGCGGCTCAAAGGAATCGAAGCGTCGGAACGCCAGCGCAGCCGTTCGGAATTAGAGGCCGAAGCGGAGAAATACCATCTGGCAACAAGTGAAGCCGGTCAGAAGCGGTATGCAGAATTGACGGAAGAGCTTCGCAAGATGGACGTGGAAGACCAGAAATCCGCACTGGAAGAAGCGCGTGACGCGGAGTTGAACAAATTGGAGCAGCGCAAAAACGACATTGAATCCTGGTATAACGATATCAAGGTGACCATTGAGGGATTTAACGGCGATGTCCAATCCATCTATGCCGCCACCGAAGATGTCCGTTTTGCCGCTTTTGTCTCGACAAATGCCAAGATCATGGCGGAGATGGCGCGTTTTAAACAGGAGATGGCTGTGGCTGACAGCATGCTGACGCAGACTGTACCGTTTTCAGAGGTGGGGGCAATTGCACAAATGAAAGCAAATGCCAGCGCTTGGTGGACTGCCGATGCTAACCAGAAGCTCGTTTTACAGAAGGAATCTCAAGCTCTCGGGGCAAAAATAGGCGCAGTCTACGTAGACGGAGCATGGTACAAAAACGGTATGCCGCTGTTCCATAGCGGAGGCATTGCCGGCATCCAAAGCTTCCGCAGCGCTTTAACGCTTATGCCCGATGAACTGACTGCCATACTCCGCCAGGGTGAGGTAACGCTGACGCCGGCGCAGGTTAAATCGCTGATTGAAGTGGTAAGCTCCGGCACCAGCGTTGGCCCTACAACGGTGCATATCGGAAAAATCATCGAAATGAACGGCGCAACATTCGAGGACGGCACCGACTGGACAGAGACTGTCCGCGCATCCGGGTTTGAAACTGCCGAGCTGCTGCGCAAGCAACTAACCGGAGGGGGGGCGTAAGCATGGCGTATATCTTTACTTACCGGTCGCGCAGATGTACGGATTTCGGGGTTAATTTGCTGTCCTATGCGGTTGGTTCTCCAGAGCTTCGAGAGACAGAAGAGGACATAGACGGCAGGCCGGGTGTCATTGATTACGGCACCGAGTGGAGGAAACGTACCCTTACCTTGCGCATTGATGTTACTCCGGACAATGATCCGTTCAAAAAACGCCAATCCGCTATATATAACTGGTTGAAGCCGACCATTGGATACTCTCCGCTCATCTTTTCGGATGTGCCGGACCGCACCTATTATGCCAAAATAACCGGCTCTCTGGGCGCTGAGCAATTCGGCAGGTACGGAGAATTTACGTTGACGTTCAAATGTGCCGATCCGTTTGCCTATGGGCCCGAACGGATTATCGAGACGGTCCTAACGGCGTCTCCGTTCGTAATCAACGCTGAATCCGACGGCATGGAGGCCACTCCGCCCATTTACGAGCTGACCAATATCAGCGCAAGCCCTCTCGCAGGCTTTACCATAACAAACGAATATGAGGTGGAGTAACAATGAATATTTCCAACTATTTGGCTTCTGCGCTTCTGAATCAAGTGTTTCGGAACACCGCATACACACGGCCGTCTACAGTCTATGTGGCGTTATATACGTCCAATCCTACGGCGGCAGACACCGGCACTGAGCTAAGCGGAGGCGGCTATGCAAGACTTGCGGTTACTTTCGCTGCCCCAACAGCTGAAGGGGGTAAGCAGGTTCTCAAAAACAGCACACAAGTACAGTTTGGGATTGCGTCGGCGGATTGGGGAACAGTGACACATATCGGATTGAAGGATGCGGCAACCGGCGGAAATTTATTATTTTTCGGCGCCGTTGATAACCCAAGAACTATATTGACAAACGATAGACTGACCGTATCAGCCAATAATCTGACACTGACGCTTAGTTAAGGAGGGCATTGAACCATGGCGCAAACAACGATGTATTCGGCAATACCGAACAGTCCGCGGACGGAACTAAGCGCGGCGATTACGGAAACGGACGGATCAATGGATGTAGTGAATGCGGCTCTCCTTCCTGCGGCTCCGAATCTGGCGACCATCGGAACGGATGAAATGCCGGAAACCATCCTGTATACGGGCAAATCCGGCAACAGCTTGACCGGGGTCACCCGTGGCTTCAACGGAACAACAGCAAGAGCATGGAGTCCGGGAACGAAAGTGGCGCGGTACTTCACCGCCTATGACCATGACGCCTTCCGCGGAAATATTGCAGATCATGAAGCGCGGCTGGCTCCAGTCGATGCAGCCACCAACGCAGCAACGGCTGGAACGCTGGTCAAACGAGACGCCAACGGCCGGGCCCGGGCAGCAACTCCTTCAGATGCTACCGATATTGCCAATAAGGGCTATGTCGATGCATCTGTACAAAGCGCCCTTAGTGTAAAAGCTAATTTGGATTCTCCTGTTTTCACTGGCTCCCCTAAAGTGCCCACAGCTGGTACATCCACAAATGATACCACCGCTGCGTCAGCTGCTTTTGTTCGCGCTGCTATTACTCAATATGCTGCTGGAGTCCCTTCGGGAACAGGCGCCAATTCGACTCTTTTAGGGACTAATAATATAGCGTCAGGAGCAGCTTCTTTGGCAGAAGGGGCGGATAACCAAGCTATTGGAGAAGCTTCCCATGTGGAAGGGTCTAGAAATATATCAACAGGCCCGTATTCTCATACGGAAGGATGGTTTAATTTTAATAAAGGAACCGCCACCCATGCAGAGGGACGCTTAAATAGCGTAGAGATTAACGGTGGATATTCTCATATAGAAGGTACAGGAAATTATATCAATGACCATTCTTCTCATGCAGAAGGTGCAGCCAATATAGTTGCAAATGGAGAAATAGGGGAGCCTTTAAGGATTGGTAATGCCTATAATGAATGTTATCTTACTATAGTGGGTGAAGACACCTATAAAGTACAAGGATACACAATTGGTCAAGATGTTGTAGTAACTTATCTTTCTGAATTTGATCCAATTGCTACGTGTATTAGAACAACAATAGTATCATTTCCAGAAGACAATACAGTAATTATTGCTGATGGACTACCAAATGCAAATGCTGATGGTGGATATGGGATCATAATACCATATAACGAATCTTATGATTATCTAAATGGAAGAGGTCAACATGTAGAAGGTGTGGGATGCGGAGCATTTGGAAAAGGTGCTCATGCCGAAGGATTAACGACAATTGCATTAGGACTTGCAAATCATTCAGAAGGAATATTGACTACCTCTAGAGGGGAAGCATCACACGCAGAGGGAAGTTATACACTAGCTTCTGCATGGGGGTCACACGCAGAAGGAAGTGGAGGTAAGGCGTTAGGAACAGCATCACATGCAGAAGGAAGTTATACACAAGCATATGGTAACTTTTCTCATGCAGAAGGAAATTTTTCTGAGGCATTAGGTCATAGATCACATTCAGAAGGCGATTCAACAAGAGCTTCTGGGTCAAATTCTCATACAGAGGGAGATAATTCAGTCGCATCAGGAATTTCTTCTCATGCTCAAAACGGTTCTACAAGAGCAACAGGAAATTACTCTCATGCAGGTGGACTTGGAACAGAGGCACGATATGCACAAACTGCTATTGGTATATTCAATATTGGATCAACTACAATAACAGATACTGCATACAATGCTTCTGGAGAAGCATTAATTATAGGCAATGGTACAATATACGCAAAAAGTAATGCCTTTAAAGTCTTATTCAACGGAACAACTTACGCAGATGGAGCTTACAATTCCACTGGTGCTGACTACGCGGAATACTTCGAGTGGTTAGATGGTAATACTGAGGAAGAAGATCGCGTAGGATTCTTTGTTGCCCTGGATGGAGAAAATATCCGGAAAGCGACATCTGAGGATGACGATATCCTGGGGATTGTGTCCGCCACCCCTGCTATCATAGGTGATGCCTATGAAGCATGGAAGGAAAAGTATGTAACTGACGAGTGGGGACGGATTCAGTATCAAGAGATTCTTATCCCTGCTGTCAAAAACACTATTACCAATATTGATTCCGAAGGGAATGAAACGGAGGAGGAAATCGAAGTTTCTCCGGAGCACTATGATATCGTCCCCGTCCTTAATCCTGATTGGAATCCTGAACAAGAGTATGTTAGCCGGGAACACAGACCAGAATGGGCCCCTGTCGGAATGATCGGAAAGCTGCTTGTGCGCGATGATGGAACTGCACAAGTAAATGGACGTGTATCCTCCAACGATGAGGGTGTAGCCACCGCTTCTGCAAAAGGATACCGTGTGTTGAAGCGTGTTTCCGAAAACATTATACAAGTGCTTATTAAGTGAGTAGGTGAGCGAAAGTTGCGTAGCCTGGGCTGCTTACACGTAGCCGGAAGGGCAGCGCTGATCCTCCAGCAGTTTTAAGCAGCGCTCCATGCGTAACCGATTGGCTACTCCATTGGGTCCCATTCCTTTGGAGGGGGGTGACAACAAGAGTCCGTCCCCGCTTATCTCTTGTCGCTGGACCTGGACCAAGACGGAAATCCTATCCCGGATGCCGAGTAAGGCCCACGCCGCATAGGCGTATTTTTTATGCCCCTGGATGGGTATCCGGGTGCTATCTTTTTTCGAGGAGACGAGCGCAAATGTTTAACCGTAGTGCCTTTGGACAATCCGCATTTAACGTAAGCGTCAAACTGAGACCACCTTCAAAAGAGTAGAACACCATGAGATACTGAGTGTACTATT